>NZ_ASRX01000033.1 GCF_000601485.1 Chondromyces apiculatus DSM 436 | reverse complement strand
GGGAGCGCTGGAGGGCGCGGGGATGGCCATCCGGAAGATCTTGTCGACGCCGCCGTCGCGGTTGCTCAGGAAGAAGAGGGTGCGTCCATCACGGGTGAAGCGGGGCTGGGAGATGGTGAATGGGCCGGTGGCGAGGGTGGCTTCGCTGCCGGAAGGGAGCGTGACGCGGAGGAGCTTTCCGGAGCGCACGTAGACGAGGGTGGAAGGGGGGAGGTGCGGGACGTCGGCAAGGAGGCCGAGGCGGGGGGGCTTCTTGGTCTCGGGGGCGCTGCCGCCGGCGTAGTCGCGGACCCAGTCGTCGATGGTGCCGAGGGGGCGCCTGGTGGGCTCGGTGGTGTCGGGAGGAGGGGTATACTTGCCAGGCTCGGGCGCAGGGAGGCGGCACGCGAGCGGGCCAGGGCCGGTGCAGGGGTCGGCGGTGGGGGATGAAGAGGCGGAAGGCGCAGGGAGCGCGGTCGGGGTGGGAAGGGCAGAGGCGGAGGCGGAAGGGGCGGCAGAGGTGGCGAGGGGCGCGGGGTCGGAGGGGTCGCTGCGACAGGCGGGGCAGGCTGGGAAGAGGGCGAGCGCGAGGAGGGGGAGGAGCGCGGTCGCTTTCATGGACAGGGATGGTGGCGCGCATTCGAGGCGGCCGGGATGTAAGAGGCAAATTCTGCGACACGCTACCAATGCCCTTGTGCCTTCCAGGGCGAGAAGTGGATCTGGGCACGTAGTCGTATTGCCCGTGGTACAGCATGCAGCGTGCGGCGCACAGGGGAGGTCCCCGTGCGATCGGTCCACGTGTGCCTTGCCCCATGAAAGGGAATCGCTGATGCGAGATGACGCTTCATCGCTGTCATCCATCGCAAGGTCTTGCCGACTTCAGACGGTGATTGTCTCGCACGAGGTGGTTGTCTCGCGCGAGGCAGCGGTGATGCTCTCTGAAGCCCGGCATGTTCGAGGCGGCGGTGTCTGACGGTGCGCATTGCCGGGGGCGAGGTGTTCGTCGCCGGCCCTTGTCTGCGCGGACGATCACGTGCTGCTGCCGCAGGCTCTCGTGACATCACCGCTTGAACTGCAGCATTCACCCCCGAACCACGGAGCTTTCGTGTCGTCTTCTTTGCTGCACAACGCGCTACGACTCTTCCTCGTGGGCGTGGGCGTGGCACTGGTCGCGCCCTCGTGTACCACCGGCTACATCAGCTTCTACACCTGCAAGGAACCGTGTCGGCAGTGCAAAGATCCCTGCGGGGAGTGCCTCTACGGGACGTGTGCTCCGCCGGCACCCATCGGGTGGGATGGTCCCGTCCTGGTGTGGAAGGGGGCCAACGGGAAGGCGCCGGAGTGCCCCGCGGATGCGCCGATGACGCTCTACGAGGGGTACGCGGGGCTGAATACGTTCAGTGCGTGCGGGCCGTGCGAGTGCTCGCCAGCGACGTGCGAGCTTCCAGAAGATGTCGAGGTGAGCACGAGCGATGGGACGTGCGGGGGGTCGTTGCAGTCGGTGGAGGTGCCCGAGGGCTGGGATGGATCGTGCGTGTCGATCGGTTCGATCGACACGCCGACCTCGATCCGGGTGGGGCCCACGCGGGTCGGGGGGTGCGAGCCGGTGGTGCACCAGCTCCCCAGGGCGGCGTTCACCTGGAACCGGATGGCGAAGGCGTGCGGGTCGCTGGAGCCGATGGAGCCCTGCGAGGGCAAGGAGACGGTCTGCGTGCCCGGCAGCGTCGCGCCCAGGCAAGGCTTCGAGCAGTGCATCGTCAAGGTCGGAGACCAGGTGACGTGCCCGCCGGGGTATTCGGAGGGAACGCGGTTCTACAGCGGGGTGAGAGATACGACGCTGTGCACGCTGTGCACTTGCCGGAGATGGGGGGAGAGTACGTGTGATGCCACGTTGCGCGTTCACGGGGACGCGAGTTGTACGAGCAGTCAACATGAGCTATCGCCAGTTCTGGAGAATGCGGTGTGTGGCGCCCTGCCCGGCTCACCCCCGCAGCTTGCCAGCGTGGAGACTACGTTCGATGTCGACGAGCCAGGCACTTGCAGCCCGGAAGGTGGTCAACTGCATGGCACACCCACGCTCCAAGACCCAGTCACGTTCTGCTGCCGCCCAGCCGAGTGAGATTTGCTGTTGCGCGGTGGGGCAAGGGGCTGAGATCCACCCGAGGGGTCTCGATAGCGTGAGCGACCTCGGGATGAGAGCGAGGCGATTCTCACGACTCTTTCGCAATGCTATGCCGCTTCGCGGGGGCATTGACGATCGTGCGTCGTGCTCGTACCGGCCGTGGTACTGCGTCGTGCATCCGACACGCGTGGCAAGCGCCAGCGTGATGGGTCTTTTGTACCTACGTCGCGGAAGGGAATCGCCATGCGAAGTAGCCCTCGTACATTGCCGTCCCTTGCATGCTTTTGCCTCTATTCGATGTCTATTGTGTCCTGCGAGGCAGACATGTCACTCCCCGAGGCTCCAATCGTGCCTCACGCACTTTGCCCCGGCGCTGAATGCGCTGATGATGCGCCCCTGGGCTGGCAAGGACCTGTGTGGCTCTGGTCGGGCACCGAGGCCGAGGCGCTGCCATGCCCCGAGAACATCTCCGCACCTGTCTACGAAGGCCACGCTGACCTGCGCACCAGTGGAACCTGTGACGCATGCGCCTGCACCACGCCCGAGTGCGGGTTTCCCGAGAGCCTCAGCATCAGCGCCGCGGGGCCCGATTGCGTGGGTCCGCTCGTCGACATCCTCGTGCCGCCGAACTGGGATGGCTCGTGCTTCTCCTTTCCTCCGGTCGAGGATCCGATCTCGGTCTTCTTCCGGAGATCCACGCGCTCAGAATGTCTGCCGCTTGTCCCTCACGTCGACAAGCACATGAGCTTCTCCTGGGACACATTCGCGCGGGCATGCACGCCCGCTGCAGCGCCTGGCCCGTGCCCGGCAAATTCGGGGGTCTGCGACGCGCACCCGCCCGACGGCTTTGCGCAATGCCTCTTCAGGGACGGTGAGGCATCGACGTGCCCCGACGACTACCCGGAATTGCGCCGCTTCCACGGCGCCGTGAATGATCAGTCCTCGTGCACGCCTTGCAGTTGCCAGCTTCCGGAAGCGAGCAACTGCCGAGTTTTCATGAGCCTCAGCAGGGGCAGCGCGTGTGCGCTCGGAATTCAGGGCACGGTGGTAGGGCCCGCGCACGAAGGCTGTGTCACGAACGCGGGCCCCGATCGCTACGCGAGCCTGAGGGGCGAGATCAAGGAGTCGGAGCCCGACGTGTGTATTGCCAGCGGCGGCGAGTTCGTCGGCCAGGTCCTGCCTGCGGAGCCGACCACGTTCTGCTGCAAGGTCGAGTGAGGCTTGCCCGAAGGGCTGCGGAGGTGAGGCGGCGCTTCAGGAGGCACACCCTCCCGCAAGGGCTGCCCTTCCTTCCGCGGCTCTGCCCCGTTTCGGAGGGTGGCGCTCAATACTACCCAGCCCACCGACGAAGCCAGTTCGCTGGGTCAAGTTCTCTGCTGCGTACTGGCTTCTGGAGGCAGACGGGGCAGAGGCGACAAGTGGCGCACGTAACCTCCGCCCGCAGCGCGCGGGCGATGTCGTACGCGGTGCGCGCGGGCTTGCCCGTGTTCGTGGGCGGCTGAGGGGGGGGACTGCCAGACCTGTAGTGGTGGCAGACGGCTGGGCAGAGATCAGAGCAAGCGATGGGACGGAGGTCGTGGCCAAAGGTGGAGCCGGCGGCACCGCGGAGGGGCGACTCCGTTCAAGCGCCCGGAACTGGTCGGCGAGGATGACCAGCGCCAAGTGGTGATGCAGCCCCGGGAAGCTCCAGACGTGCCTCACCGGCTTTGCCTTAAAGGGAGAGCGGAATGATAGGCAGGTACGCTCTTTGAAGATGAACCCGGTATTCTATGGTTCTTGTTCGAGCGTCTCAACGTAAGAGCGAGCGATGACTATGTAGTCTACAATGTCGTCGATGCCTTCTTGATAACGCGCGGCTGACTTTTCGTCGCATGCGTTCTCGGCGATAGGGATGGTCGACTTCACGGACAGTTCCACCTCGTCCAGGGTTGCCAGTAGCCTTTCCCTTAGCTCTTTTTTGATCTTGGGCCTTGAAGGCTTCGCGGAACGACTCTGACGGTACCACTCGGGCGCCAGCTCCTCGTGCTCAATCCAGATCGGCGCCAGCACCTCGGTCAAGAGGTTCCCCATGATGCTTCCTGCGACTCGCTTGTACGCTTTTGCGACCTCCTCGCTGGCTTCGTTGACGACATGACGGATGGACTCATCGGTCTTCCGAGAGCATTCCATGGCCACAGCGGAGATTCTTTCAGCGGCATCTCGTTTCACGATTACTCACCAGACCGCTAAGAGTTAGTACTCGACGCCCCAGCAGCCGTACTGGTCAAGGCATTCCTTCATGCACTTGTGGTGTGGCGCGCCATCGTATTCACCACTATCGAGGAACGGTCCGCAGTCCTTGATGCACATATCCTTGACTTTCCGACAGCGCCGCTTCCACGCGGGATCACCTGGCAGCTTGTCGACAAATGACTTCGCCGACGTGCATAGGTCCTCGATTGCCGATGGTGCATCCGCGAGAACGATGCCGGTAGCCACCATGACCACCAGGAGATCGCCAAGAGCCACCGCCGGGATCGCGAGCATGGCAAAATGACCGGTCGGATCAAAACGATTGACCGGATCTCCACCGCAGTAGCTGTAGATGTTCGTGTCTCCGCCTTCAAAGAGCAGCGGGTCCTTTGCAGTCCATCGAGCTGTCTCCGCATCATAGTCACGAGCACCAAATCGCACGAGCCTCGTGTCAGGATCGTAAAGGCCGCCTGCGAATCCGAAAGGCTGGAAGCCTGGGTTGGTGTCGATCAGGACGCGCCCAGACTCGTCGTAGTCGATGCGCTGGACGATGGCGCCGGTCAGGGCGTTGATCACCAGACGGACGCTGCCTAGGTGGTCGGTCACCAACCGGTATGTGGCGCCGCCCTTGAGCATCACCTCGGGGACGTTGGGCCGATCGCCGTCGATGAAGTGAGCAACCACCCCGCCGCTCCCGTCGAGTTCGGCAGCAGGGTGCAGGGAGTCCCGGTAGAGCCAACCCTTGACCAGGGTGCCATTGACCTTCTTGCCCACGCGACGGTTGAGGCCATCGACCACGTAGTCGATGACCGTGCCGTCCGGGAGCGTGATCTGGCGCAGGTTGCCGAGCAGGTCGTAGGTTGTGGTGGTGGTCTGGCCCGTGGTGGTGTTCGCGCGGATGTGCCGTGCGCCGGTGTCGTCGTACGTGAAGACAAGGGCGCCATGCGTGAGCAGGCGGTCCTGGTCGTCGAAGGTGGCGGTGTCAGTGCTGCTCTGGGTGACCCGGGCGAGACGGTTTCCGTTCTCGTCATGATCGTAGTGCGTGACCAGCACGCCGTTGCGAGTAACATCGGTGAGGCGGCCCGCGAGGTCGTACCCGTAGCCGTCGATGTGCGTTGTCCCCGCGAGGGTCTCGGTCTTTTCCTCGACGCGGCCGAGGGCATCACGCACGTAGGTCACGGACAGCACCGGGGTGCCGTCGACGGTCACGGTGCGTGCGGTGATGTCGCCGTAGCCGTCACGGACGAGCGTCTCGACGACGATGCCGGCGGTGAGGGTCGCGAGCTGTCCATTCTGGGGATCACGCGTGAGCGCCAGCGGTCCTGCAGAAGTCAGCATGCCATCGGCATCGTGGCCGTAGACTACGGCCGGTCCGCCGTTGATGCGCTCCTGGGTGACACGGAGGTCGTCGTCGTGGCCGCGATGCAGCGTGGCCCCGACGACGCCCGACCAGGTCACATCGGTGAGCAGGTGGGCATCGTAGGCGAACGACAGTGAGACGCCTGCCGGGCCGCTGAGGCTCTGGAGCTGGCCGGTCGCAGGGTGGTAGGTGCGGGTGATGGCGCCGCCCGGGAAGCTGGTCTCGCTCACCCGACCTGCCGCATCGCGGGTGTGGGTCAGGGTGGCGCCGCCGGGGAGGGTCGAGGTGGCGAGCTTGCGATCGAGATCGTAGGCCCAGGTGTTCGGTGTCACCGCGCCCGTGGCGGGCTGCGGCGGCTCGTACGAGGCGCGCTGGTCACGCGCGGTGTAGCCGAAGAGGTGCGCGGGCCGGCCTGGCGGTGAGACGGAGAGGAGGTTCCCGGCGAGGTCGTGGTCGTAGAGTACGACCTCTCCGTCGGGGCGGAAGGCTTGCTCCACGCGGCCCGCCGGGTCGTACAGGTAGCCTTCCACCTGGCCGAGCGGATCCGTCACGCTGGCGAGGTATCCATCCAGGCCGTAGGCATGGGTCAGGGTGCGGAGGCCCTGCGTCACGATCTCGAGCCGTCCGTGCGCATCGTAGGTGAGCTGCACGGGGTGCATTCCCCCCATCGCGACCTCCACGACGCGGCCCTGCAGGTCGCTGGTGCTCACGACCTGACGGCCTGCGGGAGTGGTGAGGGTCGTGGTGCGGGTGCTGCGGGTGTAGAGATCGCTGAAGGTCTTGCCGTTGAACGTCGTGAGGTCCTGGAGTGCGGTGAAGCTCGTCGGATCCGAGGGCACGGCGAACGTCGCGGTGCGAGAACGGGTAACGGTGAACGTGTGCCCGCCTGGGGTGGTGAGCATCTCCTGCTTCCGGAACGGGAGGAGCATGCCGAAGCGCGGATCAGGAGCCTGGGTCCAGCGGAGGACGCGGCCGTCGGGAAGGGAGGTGGTGGTCTGACCGGAGGGGGCCACGGAGGCGGTGCCGGTCAGGCCGGTGGCGGTGGTGATCGCACGGGAGGCGTCGGCAGCTCCGGGACGCTGGACAGCATAGGTGGCGACGCGACCGAGCGCGGAGGTGACGGTGACCGTGCGGCCTCCAGAGTTCGTCGATGAGGAGAGGATCTTGGTTGCGCCGGCTGGATCGGTGTCTTCGAGGAGCCGCCCTGCACTGTCGTAGGCGTAGACATGGGCGCGATTCAAGGCGTCATGGAGCCCCGTGAGCAGGCCGCCCGGTCCATAGCTCAGGGTTGTGGTCTCGCTGCCTGGATTGGTCACGGTGGCGAGGGAGCCAGCGGCATCGAGGGTGAGCGTCGTGGTATGCCCAAAGGGGCCCGTGATCGCCGCGGGCGCACCGCTGGCCGCACGAGAGATCGTCACCGCGTCTCCCTCGCCATCCTGCACTGTGCTCAGGAGGCCTGCTGCCTCGTAGTGGAACGTGAGCCGCGTCGCGCCGGTGCGGGCGTCGACGGTGCGCAGGTGACGACCAACGCCGTTGAAGACGTAGACTTCACGACCATCGCCCTCCGGAATCAGGAGTTCGTCGAGCGCCACGCCGGGCATGGGCGAGCGGGCCATCCGGCGGACGCGGTGTGAAGACTCGCTCATCTCGGCGAGGTAGAGGGCGCCATCGGGGCCGAAGGCGAGTTGAGCGGCGAGGCAGATCTCGGCAGAACGGATCGGCTGACCTTCCTGGATGGCTGAGGCACAGACGCCCGTCCCTGCCACGTGATGGATCACGCCGCCGGGGGAGATGCGGCGCAGTCGGTAGCCCGTGCTGTCAGCGAGGAACAGCGTGCCATCCGGGCCGAGCACCGCGGCGCTGGGGCTCTGGAGACGTGCAGCCAGCGCTGGGCCGCCGTCGCCGGTATTCCCAGCCTGGCCGGTGCCGGCGTAAGTACTGATGGTGCCGCGCCGGTCGACGTGGCGGACGCGGTGATTCTGGTGGTCGACGACGTAAAGGCTGCCATCGGGGGCCACGGCCACGCCGCGGGGGCTGTGGAGGCGCGCCTCGGTGGCGGGACCGTCGTCACCCGAGAAGCCGGGAGTGCCGTTGCCCGCGACGGTGGTGATGGTGCCGTCGATGCCCACGCGGCGGACGCGGTGGTTCTGGGTGTCGGCGATGTAGAGGGTACCATCGCTGGCTGCGGCAACGCTGAAGGGCCCCCTGAAGCGGGCCTGGGTGGCAGGCCCGCCGTCGCCCGAGAAGCCCTGATGTCCAGAGCCCGCGACAGTGGTGATCGTGCCGTCAGGCGCGACACGGCGGATCCGGTGACCGCCTTGCTCGGCGATGTAGAGGCTGCCGTCAGGGCCGAGCGTGAGGCCGCGCGGCACATGGACCTGAGCCTGTGCCGCGGGGCCGCCGTCGCCAGTGCCGCCACCTGTACCCGTGCCGGCCACCGGCCAGATCGTGCCATCGGGCGCGATACGACGGACGCGCGCGTGCCCCGTGGAGCTGAGGTAGACGCTCCCATCGGGACCGACGGCCACGCCGGACACCGTGGCGAGGGGCGCATTCCTGGCGGGACCTCCATCTCCGAGAGGGCCGATGCTCTGGCCGTTCCCTGCCACGGTGCGGAGCTCGGCCTGGAGGGCGGCGCCCGTGCGCCGGCGGCCGTCACCGAGGTAGAGCACCTCGACGCTCGGGCTGTAGACGTGGTGCGCGCTCAGCGTCCAGCCTCCAAGCCCGAGCGCGAGGGCATCGAGGCCACCCAGCCGACCCTCCCATCGCTTCCAGGTGGTGACCTCCTGGCGGGTGCGGCTGTTCGAGATCTCTTCCCCGGCGAACGCACCGAATGCTGGTGCGAAGTCCGAGGGCGCCAGGTACACGCCCTCGTAGACGTAGCCGATGCGCACGGTGATTGGCTGCTCTCCCTGGGTCTCCCGGCCAAAGACGTCTTTGCCATCCCATGCAAACGTGATCTCTCTGCTGGGCGCGCAAGGGCAGGGGAAGGCTTGCTCGATACGGCGGCCGGCGATCTCAAATACGAGGTCAATACGCTTGACGGAGGCAGGAACGCCGCCTCGCGCCAGCGGGATGGTCAGGGTGCTGCGCCCCTGGTGCCCGGCCACGCGGTCACTGCGGTAATGCAAGGAGAATGAGGTGCCTGCCAGAGGGATGGACTCGCCGAGCACCTGGTTCTCGCAGTCGATGATGGACCCCTGCTCCTCGCAGGCCATCGGCTCTGGCTCGCCGCGGTCAGGATCTCGCCCCCCTTCACCACCGCTGCCTCCCGCGCCGCCGCTGCCGCCTGCGGCGCCACTCCCGCTCGACCCCGGTCCAGCGGCCGTGGTCGAACTCGGTTCCTCAGCATCCCCGTCGGCCAAGCAGGTGAGGCTGAGCGGGACACATGCATCCTCGGGGAATCCATAGGGCCAGTTGCAGTCCCACGGCGTGAAGTGCTGAATCGGAACGCGCCACAGCGAATGGCCAGGCCCATAGAGTTCAGCGAGCTTCACCTGCTCGTCAGGGGTGATGCCGAGCACGCCCAGGGTGGCGCTATCATCGGGCGCTCCGTCTCCGTCCGTATCCAGGAGAGCGAGTCCGGCGGCGTTATCGATGATTCGAACGACGCGTCCGTTCCTGGATGGAACCCAGGCGGCACGCATGCGGTCGTAGTAGCCCATGGGCACGACTGCGCCGGCAGGAAAATCGAGGAAATTGTCGACGTAGAAAGGCAGCGGCTGGTTGAATTCAACACTGACGGCCCCCGCCGCGAGCGCTTCATCAGCACTGAGCTCAACGGCGTAGGTATAGCCACTGGTCGGCGGCAAGTCAGCCGGCATGGCTTCAGGCCCCCGATCGCCAACTGTGTACTCCGTGGCGCGCAGACTGAGCGTGGCTGTGGGCTGGAGCGTGCCATCAGGAAGCAGCAACGCCGCGGTTGTGCCCGGAGGAAACAGGACCGTGGCCTGACGAATGCCATCGTTATCTGTGATGATGCTGCCGCGCGCCTCTGCATAGGGGGGCGCAGTATCGAGGTCGATTGACGTCACCTCAGGGTCGAGCGGAACGAGTGCGACGTCGGGGGCGTGGGCATAGCCCTGCCAGGGAACGTTGACCTGACGCGCAGCGGGCAAGTACCCATCCGCTTGGTAGGTGATCACGAGGGGGCCTCCACCCTGCGCCACCATCGTGAAAGCCCCGTCTGCGAACGTGCGCGTGCTGCCGTGCTCGGGGTGGTTGAGCAGGGAGATCGTCACGCCCACAAGCGGGCTGCCATCGACAGAGAGAACCTTCCCGCGAAGACCTGAGGCGCGATGTGGCGCAAGCAGCGCAGGATCGGCACCCATCTGGATGGGCGCAGGGCTATCCAGCAGGAATGCCAGTCCGGCCGCCGGGAGCGTCGTCACCGTACGGTCAAGGGGAGCGCAGGCGGTATGGGTGATGCCATTCACCGGATCGCAAGCATCGAAAGTGCAAGGATTGGCATCATCGAAGGAGGCCGAAAAAAGCAGTCACGCACTGACCAGCGCCGTCACACGCTTCGTCTCCATTGCAGGGATCCGCGTCAGGGCAGAGGGTGCCAGGGGGTGCTGGAGGGCCGGCGCTGCCTTGAGGTAGGCAGGTGGTAGCGGGGAAAGAACTGCCTCCATGGCCTCCCGAGCCCGCCGTGCCCCCCGCGCCATTGGCACCGCCGGCGGCGCTGAAGCCGCCTCCCCCCGCAGAGCTGCTGCCTCCGCCACTGCCAGCGGGCGTGTTCCCTCCGTCGCCACCGCTGCCCGAGGCAGTGGCACCGCCGATTCCGCTGCTGGTCTGCTCGTTGCTCCCACCCATATTCTCGTCGGCACCGCCGCTCGCTGCGGAGGTGACGCCACCATCGTGCCCTGGGTGGCCGGCTGCGCCGGCCTCGTCTCCAAAGGGAGGGGGTAACGGGTCTTCTCCCTGCGGGGCGGGCTCAGGATTGAATTGTTGACAGGAAGCCAGCAGCAGTACCGCATGTAGCGGTAAATGCCGCATCTTTAGGCGCATGGACAATGGCTCCTCTAATTGAATGCTTCAGCAGGGCGAATGAATCCAATCGGTGGTTCATGCCCGTCGACTATGTCGCAAGAGCGCCAGTGACAGGCACCAAAGCTTCACCATGGCCCCGAGGGCACACCTCTCCCTCGATTGGTCGTCCAGAAAAAAAAACTCCTGAACAGCCTGGTGCGGCGCCTACGAGACGCTAGCCATCCACAGCCAATCCCAAATGGATGTGGCGGATACCTCCCGGTGACCCTATACCGGCGCAGGCACTGCGTGGATCAACGGGCGTATCGTCATCGCTGGAGCAACCAAGAACAACGAACCGAGACGCGAAATGGTGCTCCGCCCACCCCGGAATATCGGGTTCCGTAACCTAGACCTGCAACATCTATATTACCGATTGGCGCTCCGATTTGCCACTGCACCCCTGATTTTAGTACTCCGATGAGACACCAAGTATGAGGTACAGGTGCGGAATCCATACCCAAGACCACTCATGTGCACCCTTGGAAACTGCACAGTCAGTGTAGGGTTACGAGGCACCTGAATAATGACGAAGGGTCCCGCTGTTCAAGGCGCACGCGTGGGCCCATAAAGACACGGCAGGCTGCTCGGGTGCTCAGGTGCATCAGAGGGGCGCTTCTCTGTGGTTGGGGTGTGGGGCAGGAGCGCAGAGCGCCCCTCGAACCTGTCGTCGCTGGTTGTCCGGCCTGAGGTTCGAGACCTGCGTTCGGACCCAGCTTGCCCTCGATCGCCCCTAGGCGGTTCAGAGGCTTCCATTCTTGGGCGGGCGGGTATTGCGTGAGCACTGCGGGCATGGACGAGGGTACGCGCTGCTTGTTGCCTGCCAGCAAGACGCGCCCCTCCGCCGTCGGGACCGGAGCGTGAGGAGACTTGACCGCATTGCGCGGCACGGACAGAGTCTCTCTCGAATACGCCACACAATCGAGCGATCCCCATGCCTCGCGCTACAGAGATCTCTGACCTCGTCGACCCGGATGATGTTCCTCAGCCGGCCGTCGCGGTGGGGTTGACGGTGCCCACGGGCACGATGGATGTGGGGGTTCATGCGCACCGCAAGTCGGAGCTGTTCCTCATGGTCCGGGGGGAGATGACGTGTGAGGCGTCGAATGCGCTGTGGGTCGTTCCTCCGCAAGCTGCGCTGTGGATTCCGGGCGGGACGAGGCATGCGCTGAAAGGGCGGGCGCCGCTCGAGGGGTGTGTGGTGTTCGTGGAGCCGGAGGTGGCTGCGGCGCTGCCGTCGGAGTGCTGTGCGATGGCGGTGAGTCCGCTCTTGCGGGAGCTGCTCTTGCGGGCGTCGGAGCTGCCGGTGTCGTATGCGCGCGATGGGGCGGAGGCGCGGCTGGTGAGCGTGCTCCTCGATGAGCTGGGCGCGGCGCGGGCGTCGGAGCTGCGGTTTGCCATGCCGGGGGATGTGCGGCTGCGCAGGCTCGTGGCGATGATGACGGGGAATCCAGCGGACAGGGCGACGAGGAAGGAATGGGCACGGCGGGTGGGGGTCGGGGAGCGGACGCTGAATCGGCTGGTGGTGCAGGAGACGGGGATGAGCTTCGGGCGGTGGCGGCAGCAACTGCAGGTGGTGCTGGCGGTGCAGTGGCTGGAGCGGGGGGCGTCGGTCCAGAGCGTGGCGATGGATCTGGGCTACGAGAGCGCGAGTAGCTTCGTGACGATGTTCCGGAAGTGTCTGGGGATGTCGCCGGCGAGGTATGTCGCGGCCAGGGGCAACGTCAGCGGCAACGTCAGCGGCAACGTCAGCGGCAACGTCAGCGGGTGACGACGGTGAATTCGTTGCCGCGGGCGTCCTGGAAGGGGATGGGCTGGGAGAAGTAGCCGTTTCCGGGGTTGCGTACGTACTCGAGGTAGGGGCCGATGCCCTCGATGGCGTTCTCGCCGATGATCAGGGCGCCGGTGCGGAGGCGAGGTTCCAGGAGCTTGAGGACGGGGTGGTAGAGGGTGAGGGCGCCGTCGAGGAGCAGCATGTCGACGGGGGCGTCGAGGTCGCGGAGGGTTTCGAGGGCGTCGCCGACGCGGAGGTCGAGGAAGTCGGCGAGGCCGGCGGCGCTGAGGTTCTCGCGGGCGCGGGCGGCTTTGGAGGGTTCGAGCTCGGTGCCGAGGAGGACGCCGCCGCCGTTGTCGCGGAGGGCGCAGGCCATGTAGATGGCGGAGATGCCCATGGAGGTTCCGAACTCGACGATGCGGGTGGGCTTGCAGGCTCTCACGCAACTGTAGAGAAAACGGCCGAGCTGCGGGGAGACGCTGAGGAAGTTGTCGGCGTAGGTGCGGTACATCTCCCTGTATTCGGTCTGCTCTCTTTGAACGAGCTTGACCATCTGCTCGTGGAGATCGGCGCCCTCAAAAGACTTCATCAAGGCGTGGTCGGCTCTGGCGGCTTCGTCGTGGAGGCGCTGGAGGGTTTCGGCGACGCGGCCGGTGGAAAGGGTGTCCATGGTGCTCCTGGGGCAAGCGGGGGGTGTCCGCGGCAGGCCGTGGGGAGGCTGCGCGTGGTGGGGTGTCCGCGGCAGGCCGTGGGAAGGCTGCGCGTGGTGGCGCCGCTTGTTCGCCCACCATGCCGCGCTTTCGCAGGGGGCGCATTGGGAGCTCCGGTCAATGTGTTGTGAGATCCGGCCATGCCTTCGGGTGGCTGCCGGTCGGGGCGCGCGGTGCTGGGACGCTGACAGGGTGGCTCTACCGTCGACGCGGGAGAGGCGTGGGGCGCCTCTCGGGCCGTTCGGTGGCCGAGGCGCTGCGCCTGCGGGGGCTACTTCTTCTTGAGCGTGATGCAGGGTTTGCCGCCCTGCTGGCTGCCGTCTTCGTTGAACTGGGCACAGACCTTGGAGCCCGACGGGAAGCTGTCATCGACCTTCCAGTTGAAGTAGGCGCGACCGGGCACGCACTTCTTCAGGCTCTTCGACTCCTTCCACAGCACCTTCCCCTCGGGGCTGGTGATGGTCACCTTGCCGCTGAAATGGCAGATCATCCCAGGGTCGAACTTGTGGCGCACGACCATCGCGCTGAAGACCTTGGTGGTCCCCGGTGACCCATCCACGAAGATGCACACCTGACCCAGGGGGGCGAGGGTACACCCAGAGACCGTGTGCTTGTCGGGAGGCGTGGGCCCTCCGCCACGATCGGCGCCCTGAGCTGGGGCGGGGGCCGCGGGGTCAACCGTGGCAGCTTCCACCGTGTTCACGGCACCCTGGGCCGGGACAGTCAGGCAGAGCGCGGCGACAGACGCGACGGCGACGACGCTGGGAACCCATACACGAGGTTGAAAACTCCGGAAGATCATGGCGGCCTCCTTCCTCCATGGCCTCAGTCGCACCGTGCAGTTGCATTCCCCGTGCCCATTGCGATCCCACGGTGGCGAGCGCGGGGTTCGCTCATTTCGTGAAAGCATCGATGGAGAGGGGGGGACGCGCCGGGGGATTGACGGGATGGCGCCGTGCATTCCTCGCACGTCCACGCCGCGGTGTTCGCGGGAGGTGGACAAGGTGGTCTGCCGCGGGGTGGTTCAGCTCAAGGTTCAAGGCAGCAAGTTGCACGAGGTGTGCAACGCATCCAGGCCGGGACGCGTTCCTGAGTGCAGCGGACGACTCGGGGCGTCAGTTCCACGCCCGCGCGACGAAGCCTTTGACGGGCTGGTTCTCGCGGGTACCAGCGAGGAGCAACCTGCCGTCGGCGGTGACCGCAGGACAACCACGGCGCGCGAGCCTCCGACGTCGGTCTCGCCAGCCACGACGATCCGGCCATCTGGTTGAATAGCCAGCGCGACGCCCTGCTGGCTGCCTTCTCTCTCCAGGATGACGTGGCCGGCCGTGCCGAACGATGGATCCATTTCACCCGTGCTCGTGAGCTTCAGCAACACGAGGTCTCGATCACTGAAAGCCTCCACCCAACCCGTGATGAAGATGGAGCCCGCTGGGTCGATCGCGAGGGCCTCGCCACTGGAGTTCGAAGGTCCGAGGGGTGGCAAGATCCAGCCGGCTCCAGCGCCGAACCCGCTCTCCAGATGACCAGCGTCGGCATTGATCTGCGCGGCGAAAAGCTGATCCTCTCGCGTGCCCGTGACGACGACGTGCTGGGTCTGCGTGAGCTCCGCGGCCAGCACTTGCTCCTCACCCCCGAGGTCGACCAGAATCTTCCCTTCATCGCCAGCGACGTCTCTGGGGGTTCCATCATCCTTCATACGATAGATGGCGATATCGTCGGGAGTGCTCAAGGCATGAGAACTCCTGCATCCTGAGCAACCGTCCACACGCTGATCCCCCCAGCACCAAAGGACGCATCGAGGGAGCCTGGTACGCCGGTCACCAGGGCAGGAGCGGAATCGGTCCGTACCAGCGTGCCCGACGAAGCGATGAGGTCGAGTGTGAACGTGGTACCAGCGACCAGCGTACCCAGAGCCCCCACTTGCGAGCTGACCTGCGTCGCTACCCGCCGGAATGGTGATGGGCGCCGTCACGAAACCGGGCGGCGCGCCGTGCACGGTCACCTCGACGGCTTCGTTGATTCTATTGCACGGCAGCCTTGATCGCTTGCGGGACCTGCATAACGGCTCGGCCGCTCGGCTTCTGAAATGGAAAGAAGTGCGGTTCAGAGCTGGGTGCGGTCGTCGGTGCGGGGGTCGGGGGCGAGGGTACCGCTGTGGAGGGTGACGGTGATGGCGCGGAGGCGCCAGGCGATGGTGGCGTCGTAGAGGGGTCGGGAGCCGCGCGGGGGGTGTGGTTTGTGTGGCTGCCGGGAGGCGGGGAGCCGTAGGGTGGAGGGGTTGGCGAGGGCAGGCTCGGAGAGGCATCGTGGACGTCGACGGGGATGGCCGGCTCGATGCGCTGAGCCACGGGGCCTTCGAGGGGACCGAGTCTCCCTGCCACAGCGAGATCTCGCACAGGGTGCATGGGCCGCTGCTGCTGGTGCACGGGCTCCCGGGTGGGAGGTTCTCCTGGGACGATGCGGCGACGCACGCGGCGGCGAAGGTCGAATGCCCGGAGCGGCCCACGCGGATCATCGAGGACGACAGGTTGGCGGGCTCCGTCGACGCGCCCGACCGGAGGGTCGCGTGCGCGCGCCTGTGGGGGATGAGCACGGCGGAGATCAAGCAGCAGATTGCGCGTGATGGCCCGCTCGTCGTTCACAAGGAATGTGAGCCGGGGTGGTGTCCGTGCACCAATGGCCACTGCAGTGACGGGGGGTATCTCGCGACGTTTGCGAGCGCCGAGCCGCCGCTGATCCTGAGATAGCGCGCGGGAGTGGCGTCAGCGCAGCGACAAGGAGCGTCAGCGCAGCGACAAGGAGCGTCAGCGCAGCGACAAGGAGCGTCAGCGCAGCGACAAGGGGCGGCGGCGCGGGGGGAGGAAGTCGGGCATGTGGAGGTGGGGGCCGGCGGTGACGGTGAGGTCGTGGGCGTGGAAGCGCTCGCCGTCGAGGATGTAGGGGAGGCCGTGGGGGGCGCGGAGGCGGGCGGTGGTGACCAGGGTGTCGATGGTCCCCTGCCCTCCCAGCGGGAGGCCGCGGAGGACGCGGGTGACGCGGGGAGCGAGCTGCCGTGAGGGCAAGGGGGTGGCGACGAGGTGGGGGCGGTCGTGGTCCTCGGCCGCGCGGTGGGTGACGCGGAGGGAGAGGCCGAGGTCGGGGACGACGGAGACGACGATGAGCGACCAGGCGCCGGGGGCGAGGGTGCGGCCGTCGATGTCGAGGGTGCAGGGGAGCGGGTCGAGGACGCCACGGGCGTAGGGGTCGTCGAGGAAGGAGCCGGCGAAGATGCGGGTGGCGATCTTGAGGGCGGCGAGGTGACCGGGGTCGCCAGAGGCGTAGTAGTGGTCGAAGAAGCGGGCGACGAGGCCAGTGCCGAAGATGAAGCCGATGCGGGTCTCGACGGCAGTGGGGGTGAGGGCGCGGAGGTGAAGGGTGGGGCGCTGGATGAGCGCGGGCGGAGGGAGCGAGGGGTGGTAGCGGGCGAGGAGGCGGGCAAGGAGGCGCGCAGGGTCGCCAGAGATGCCCCAGTTGCGGGCGACGGTGGAGACGGTGCCGCCAGGGAGGAGGGCGATGGGGGGGAGCGCGGGGGAGAAGGGCGCGGGAGGCGCTGAGGGCGCTGAGGGCGCTGGGGGCCCTGGGGGCGCTGAGGACGCGGCGGCAGAGGCGTGAGGAGAAGGGCTCGCCTGCGAGGCAGAGGGCGGCGTGGCCGCAGGCGCTGAGGGCGCAGGGTGGGCGGTGGCGAGGGCGGTGGCGAGGGCGGTGATGCCGGCCATGTGGCTGCCGTCGCCGCCAGAGATGACGACGAGGTCGGTGCCGCGGGTGACGATGGTGCGGGCGACGTGGTGGAGGTCGGCGAGGGTCGTGGTGGTGTGGAGGGTGGCGCGGGAGGCGCAGACGGCGGCGATGCGGGCGAGGAGGGAGGGCCTCGCGCGGTAGGCGCGGGCGTTCCGGTTGACGATCACGTCGATGCGCATGAAGGGTGGGCGCATCTTGCCGGAGAAACGGCGGCCGGGAAGAGAATCAGGGGGCGGCGGAGGGGGGCTCGGGGTCGAGGAGGCGCTGGAGGTCGGGGGGGATGGGCATGGGCTTGAACATGCTGACGCTGGCGCCGCCGGTGTTGCCGGTGGGGTAGGTGCCGAGCCAGGAGGCGGGGGCGGCCAGGGCGAGGCGGATGAGCTGGCCGAAGATCTCGGTCGGGGAGCGGCGGCGGATGCCCCAGGCGAGCATGAGCCAGTGGGCCTGGACGTGGGGCCAGGCGCCCCGCTGGCCGAGGATGTGGGCGCGTTCGAGGTGGGGCCAGGCGGCGTCGAGGTCGCCGGCGGCCATGGCGGCGCGGGCGTGCGCGAGGGCCTGGTCGACATGCTGCTGGAGGGCGGCGTCCACGGGGGGACTGTAGCGCAGGCGAGGGGCGGGAGGGGCTGGCTGGCGAGGAGAGGAATGCGGGGCGGACAGGGTGATGCGGGAGGGGCGCGTAACGGTGGGTAGCAGGTGGGGGGCGGAGCAGGGTAGCCTGGGGGCGGTCGATGGTGAGGCGACGGCGGGCAAGCGTGAGAGGGCGGAAGGTCCGGCTGGTGGTCCGGATGCTGTCTGCGCTGGTGCTCGCGGTGTTCGTCGGGCAGTCGACGCTGGCGTTCGCGTTTCCGTGCCTGGGCGGGGGCTGCGGGGAGCCCTGCAGGGAGGAGCCTTGCGGGGATGAGGGCGACGCGCACGGGGATGAGGGCGACGCGCACGGGGATGAGGGCGACGCGCACGGGGACGAGGCGGGTGCACGCGGGGGGGATGACGGGCACGAGCACGGGGACGAGGGGCACGAGCGCTGTCCGTGTCCCATCGACTGCGGGGCGTCGTGTGCGGGGAGTGCGTTGCGCGCGGTGGCGCCGGCTGCGCTCGGGATGGTGATCGCGAGCCCTCTCGCGGGGGCGATGGTGTGGTGGTGCGAGGATCAGGGGCCGCCGGTCCTGGATCCGGGTGAGATCCTGCACGTGCCACGCGCGGTGGGGTGATCGCTCGGCGCGCCGTGCTCTGCGGTGAGCGCTGCGGGTCGCTGTGCGGTGCGGGTCGGGTCGGGCGCGCGCGAGGTCGCGTGGGCCAGGGTCCGGGTGCGCGTGCAGGGGCTGGCAGGGATCCGCAGGGGTGCTGAAGGCGGGATGCTGACGGGTACCGTGGTGCTCGTGGGCTGAGCGCAAGAGGCAGAGGCGCGGTCGAGGGGCTCGTGCGCGATGCAGGCGTGGGCCGGGGATCGCATGCGCGAGGGGTGCGCGGTCAAGGCGCGCGGCTCGGGTGCGTGCGCGCGGCTCGGGTGCGTGCGCGCGGCTCGGGTGCTTGGTGTTCGAGATCGTCTGGAAAGGAGCTGGAAAATGATGCGTTGGTTCAAGGTGTCGGTGGTTGCGGTGGTCGTGTTCGGTGCGGTGGGGTGCTCGAAGGCGCCCGGTGGGGAGGGGCAGAAGGAGGCGGCGACCGAGACGCGGTCCGGGGTGGCAAAGGAGGGGGCGGGAGAGGGGTCAGGGCACGCGGGGAAGGACGTGAAGCCCGGGTCGCACGAGGACTGGTGCGGGGAGCACGGGGTGCCGGAGTCGCAGTGCAGTCGGTGCAATCCGGAGCTGATTCCGGCGTTCAAGGCGACCGGGGACTGGTGCGAGGAGCACGCGCTGCCGGAGTCGCAATGCCTGAAGTGCAATCCGACGTTGAAGATCGTGCGGCCGCCGAAGGGGGCCTGAGGGCCTGAGGGCCTGAGATCCGGGGAGACCGGGAGGCGACGGGTGGAGCCGAGGCGGGCGCGGGCAGGGATGCGGATGGAAGCAATGCGGACGCGGGCAGGGATGCAGGTGGGAGCAATGCGGACGCGAGCAGGGGTGCGGCGCATGGGCGGGGGGCGCGCGCGGTGGTGCATGGCGTGGGCGCTCGCGGTGCTGGTGGTGGGGATGGCCTGCGGGTGCGCTCGGAGAGGTGGTGAGGAGCGGCAGGTTGCGGACAGGGAGGCGGTGGGGAGGGTCGGGGGAGAGGCAGCCGGAGAAGGCGCGCGGGAAGGTGAAGGGAAGGCTCGCGAGGGAGGCGAGACAGCAGGAGAGAAGGGGGCGGCAGAGGGGATGTGCAAGGAGCACGGGGTGCTGGAGGTGCTGTGCACGAAGTGCCATCCGAAGCTCGCGGCGGTGTTCCAGGCGAAGGGGGACTGGTGCGGAGAGCACGGGTTGCCGGAGTCGATCTGTCCGATCTGCCATCCGGAGCGAGGGGGGAAGCCGGCGGTGGAGGTGGGGGCGGATGGGGCGCCGGCGGATGGGTTGAAGGTGCGGCTGAAGAAGAAAGGGACGGCGGCGCAGGCAGGGATCGAGACGGTGAAGGCGGTGGTGCGGGAGGGCGCCGGGGGGGTGGTGACGACCGCGCGGGTGCTCTACGACGGGACGCGGCTCGCGCAGGTGAATGCGCGGTCGGCAGGGGTGGTGCGGGGGCTGAAGGCGGAGGTGGGGACGCGGGTGAAGAAGGGGGAGACGCTGGCGGTGATCGACAGCGCGGAGGTGGGGGCGGACCGGGCGAGGCTCGGGGCGCTGCGGTCGCGGGTGGAGGTGGCGGAGCAGCATTACCAGCGGGAGAAGGCGCTGCTGGAGGAAGGGGTGGGGTCGCAGAAGAGCGTGCTGGCAGCGCGGCAGGAGGTGGACGCGGCGCGGGGGGAGCACGCGGCGATCGCGGCAGCACTGTCGGTGCTGGGAGGGAGCGGAGGCGGGGCCGGGGGGTACACGCTGACGAGTCCAATCGCGGGGGTGGTGACGGAGAGGAATGCGACGATCGGGCGGATGGTGAACACGGAGCAGGTGCTCTTCGAGGTGGTGGATACGTCGTGGATGTGGGCGGAGCTGGAGGTGCCGGAGGGGGAGCTCTCGGTGGTGGCCGCAGGGCAAGGGGTGACGCTGACACTGGATGGGCTGCCAGGGCGGACGCTGAAGGGGGAGATCACGTACATCGCGCCGGCGGTGGATCCGCACACGCGGACGGCGCGGGTGCGGGTGCCGCTGGCGAATGAGGACGGGGCGCTGCGGGCGAACCTGTACGGGCAAGGGAGGATCGCGGCGGGGGTGCGGGAGGCGGTGATGGTGCCGGAGGCGGCGATCCAGCGGGCGAAGGGGGTGCTCGTGGCGTTCGTGAAGGTGTCGGAGGAGGAGTTCGAGACGCGGCGGGTGGAGATCGGGGTGCGGGAGGGAGGGCTGACGGAGGTGACGCGGGGGCTCCGGGCAGGGGAAGCGGTGGTGACGCAGGGGAGCTTTCTGCTGAAGACCGAGACCCTGAAGGAGAGCATCGGGGCGGGGTGCTGCGAGGTCGACTGATGTTGAACAGGATCATCGAGGTCTCGCTGCGGCACCGGCTGGTGGTGGTGCTGGTGTCGCTCGGGGTGGTGGTGGCGGGGGTGATTGCATTCCGGCGGATGCCGCTCGATGCATTCCCGGACACGACGCCGGTGCAGGTGCAGGTGAATACGGTGGCGCCAGCGCTGTCGCCGGTGGAGATCGAGCGGCAGATCACGGCGCCGCTGGAGCAAGGCATCGGGGGGCTGCCGGGGCTGACGGAGGTGCGGTCGCTGTCGCGGTTCGGGCTCTCGCAGGTGACGCTGCTGTTCGAGGACGGGACGGACGTGTACCTGGCGCGGCAGGTGGTGGCGGAGCGGCTGGGGACGGTGGCATTGCCCGGAGGAATCGGGCGGCCGGAGCTCGGGCCGGTGGCGACGGGGCTGGGGGAGGTCTTCCACTACACGGTGGAGGCAGAGGGGCGGGAGGAAGGCGGGGGCAGCGGAGCGCATGGGGGGAAGAGCCTCGCGGAGCTGCGGACGGTGCAGGACTGGATCATCAAGCCGCAGCTCCGGTCGGTGCGGGGCGTGGCGGAGGTGAATGCGTGGGGCGGGGATGAGCGGCAGGTCCAGGTGGTGGTGGACCCGGTGGCCCTGCATGCGCGGGAGCTGACGCTGGCAGCGCTGATCGAAGCGCTGGAGCGAAACAACGCGAACGTGGGCGGGGGGACGCTGGAGCAAGGCGGGGAGGCGAGCCTGATCCAGGGGGTGGGGATGGTGACGCGGGCGGCGGAGATCGAGGAGATCGTGGTGCGCGCGTTCGAGGGGGTGCCGGTGCGGGTGCGGGACGTGGCGCGGGTGCGGGAGGGGCGGGAGATCCGGCGGGCAGGGGTGACGGCGGATGGGCGGGGGGAGATCGTGCTGGGGCTCGGCTTCATGATGATGGGGGAGAACAGCCACGAGGTGACGGCGCGGCTGCGGGGGAGACTGGAGGAGATCAAGAAGACGCTGCCGGAAGGGGTGGTGGTGCGGGCGGCGTATGACCGGACGGAGCTGGTGGAACGGGTGCTCAAGACCGTGCGCACGAACCTGCTGGAGGGGGCGGCGCTGGTGGTGGCGGTGCTGTTCGTGTTCCTGGGGAACCTGCGGGCGGGGCTCATCGTGGCGACGGCGATCCCGCTGTCGATGCTGTTCGCGTTCGATCTGATGGTGCGGGCGGGGATCACCGGGAGCCTGATGAGCCTCGGGGCGATCGACTTCGGGCTGGTGGTGGATAGCTCGGTGATCATGGTCGAGAACGCGGAGCGGAGGCTCGCGGAAGACGGGGGGCGGCGGAGCGCGGTGGAGGTGGTGCGGGAGGCGGCGATCGAGGTGCGCAAACCGACGATGTTCGGGGAGCTGATCATCATGGTCGTGTACCTGCCGGTGCTGTTCCTGGAGGGGATCGAGGGGAAGATGTTCCGGCCGATGGCGCTGACGGTGATCTTCGCGCTGGCAGGGTCGATGGTGCTGTCGGTGACGCTGATGCCGGTGCTGGCGAGCCTGGTGCTGGGGCGCCGGAAAGCGGGGAGGAAGGCGACGGAGGGAGAGGGAGCGGGAGGGGATGCAGAGGGGGACAACCGGCTGGTGCGGTGGCTGAAGCGGGGCTACCGGCCGGTGCTGGGGATGGCGCTGCGGTGGCGGTGGGGGGTGCTGGGCGGGGCAGTGGTGCTGCTGGGAGGGGCGGGGGTGCTGGCGACGCGGCTGGGGTCGGAGTTCGTGCCGCGGCTGCAGGAGGGGGCGATCGTGATCAACACGGTGCGGCTCGCGGGGGTGTCGGTGGAGGAGTCGGTGCGGTACGGGACGCAGGTGGAGCGGGTGCTGCTCGCGGCGTTCCCCGACGAGATCGCGCGGGTGTGGACGAGGACGGGGACGCCGGAGGTGGCGACGGATCCGATGGGGATCGAGGTGTCGGACGTGTTCGTCACGCTGAAGCCGCAGGAGGAATGGCAGCGCGCGGAGACGCAGGAGGCGCTGGTGGAGGCGATGCAGGAGGCGCTGTCGGCCTTGCCAGGGATGCGGATGGCGTTCCTGCAGCCCATCGAGATGCGGGTGAACGAGATGGTGGCGGGGATCCGGGGCGACGTGGGGGTGAAGCTGTTCGGGGACGATCTGGAGGTGCTGAAGGAGAAGGCGCGGGAGATCGGGCGGGTGCTGGAAGGGGTGGAGGGGGCGGCCGACGTGGCGGTGGAGCAGGTGACGGGGCAGCCGGTGCTGCAGATCGAGGTGGACCGGGCGGCGATCGGGCGGCACGGGATCGCGGCGCGCGACGTGCTCGACGTGGTGGAGGCGCTGGGGACGCGGGAGGTGGGGGTGCTGCAGGAGGGGGAGCGGCGCTTTCCGATCACGGTGCGGATCGAGGATCGCTACCGGAAGGACGCGGAGAGCGTGGGGCGGATCCTGGTGACGGCGCCGGGCGGAGACCGGATCCCGCTGGCGCGGCTGGCGAAGATCACCCAGGTGGAGGGGCCGACGACGATCCAGCGGGAGTGGGGGAAGCGGCGAATCGTGGTGCAAGCAAACGTGAGGGGGCGGGACGTGGGGGGGTTCGTGCAGGAGGCGATGGGGGCCATCGCGCGGGTGGAGCTGCCGGTGGGCTACTACGTGCGGTACGGGGGGCAGTTCGAGCACCTGGAGGCGGCACAGGCGCGGCTTGCGGTGGTGGTGCCAGTGGCGCTGGGGCTGATCTTCGCGCTGCTGTACTTCACATACGGGCGGGTGCTGGACGCGCTGCGGGTGTTCTCGGGGGTGCCATTCGCGGCCGTGGGCGGGGTGGTGGCGCTGTGGGCGCGGGGGATCCCCTTCAGCGTGGCGGCCGGGGTGGGGTTCGTGGCGCTCTCAGGGGTGAGCGTGCTGGGGGACATGGTGCTGGTGTCGACGATCCGGCAGCTCCTGGCTCGGGGGGCGCCCATGCGAGAGGCGATCGAGGAGGCGGCGACGCAGCGGCTGCGGCCAGTGCTGATGACGGCGCTGGTGGCCGGGGTGGGGTTCCTGCCGATGGCGATGAACACCGGGATCGGGGCGGAGGTGCAGCGGCCGCTGGCGACGGTGGTGATCGGGGGGGTGGTGTCGTCGACGCTGCTGACGCTGCTGGTGCTGCCGGTGCTCTACGAGGTGACGCGACGGAGGGAAGAGAGGGCGGGCGCAGAGGGCGGCGCGGGACGCAGGCGTCAGCCGGGCTCGTAGCGGTCGGAGCCGCTGGGGGGGAGCCGCAGGAGCCAGATGTTGCGGAACTGGACGGGGTCGCCGTGGTCCTGGAGGCGGAGGGGGCCCGGGGTGAAGACGTGGGGGTCGAGGGCGCCCGCGGTGGGGGTGCGGAGGACGGCGTTGTTGTGAATGACGACGCCGTTGTGGAGGAGCGTCAGGCGGGCGGGTTCGAAGAGGTCGCCAGGGTGGGGGCGAGCGGCGCGGAAGACGATGTCGTACGATTGCCAGGTGAGCGGGGGGAGCGTGGCATTGGTAAGGGGGGCGATCTGGTCGTAGACGGCGCCGCAATCGCCGGTGCCTGGAATGGCGATGCCATGGGAGTCGAGGATCTGGATCTCGTAGCGGCCCTGGATGTAGACGCCGCTGTTGGCCCTGGCCTGTCCTCGGGCGTGAGGGAGGTGAGGGCAGCGGAACTCGAGGTGGATGAGGGCGTCGTCGGCGTGGACGCGGGAGAGGAGGTCGCCCGCGCCGCTGACGACCTCGAAGGCACCGTCGTGGACCTTCCAGCGGGCAGGGGTGCCGTCGAGGGAGGTGAAGGCGCGGAGGTCGTGGCCGTCGAAGAGGATCTCGGCGGCTGGGGGCGCGGTGCGGTCAACAGGGGAGGTCATGGAGGCGGGAGAGATCGCACGGGGGCGCGGCGAGGGCGAGCTGGCTGCAAGGGCGGGCGCGGGGGTGAGAAAGGCTCGCGCGGTCAGCGGCGGGCGCGGATGCAGAGGAAGACAGGGGAGAGGGAGAGTTCGGCGTGGAGGCGCGGGTCGACGGCCTTCATCTCGGGCAAGGGGAGCGGTTCGAGGGTCCGGTCGAGGATCCAGCCGGCGTCGGCGAGGGCGTTGAGGATCTCGGCGAGGGGGCGACGGTAGGATTCGATGAAGGGGCGGGGCTCGCCGAAGCCGCTCCAGTGGAGGCCGAAGCGGCGGCGCTCGTGGTAGGGGGCGTCGCCGCGGATGGCGTCGTGGAGCCAGTCGCCCATGGGGTGGGCCATGGAGAAGGTGAGGGTTCCGCCAGGGCGGGTGACGCGGTGGAGTTCGCGGAAGGCAGGCGTGAGGTGCTCGACGTAGTCGAGGGCGAGGGCGCAGATGGTCTTGTCAAAGCGGGCGTCGTCGAGCCAGTCGAAAGGGGCGGAGAGGTCGCCGAGGGTGAAGTCGGCCGGGAGGCCCTGGCAGCGCTCGCGGGCGAGGGAGACCATCTCGGGCGTGACATCGAAGCCGTGCACGGTGGCGCCGCGGCGGGCGATGATCTCGCTGGTGATGCCAGGGCCGCAGGCGGCGTCGAGGACGTGGAGGCCCTGGACATCGCCGAGGAGGGACAGGGTGGCCGGACGCTCGTAGAGGCCGTTGTGAGGCTTGGTGGGGGCGATGGCGGCGTAGCGCGCGGCGAAGGCGGCGTAAGAGCGGCGGGCGATGGGTTCAGCGGGGTCTCTGTCGTCGGTCATGAGGTTCCTTGTGCCGGTGGAGACCCTCAACGGGCGCTGAGGGACCCGCCTTGCACGCCGCCTGTGCCCCCTGCCCCGCCTGCATTCCCCTGCCCTCCCCCACCTGCCTGGCCCCCGCCTCCCGTACCGCCTGCGCCTCCCTGGCCTGCGCCTCCCCCACCGCCAGCGCCACCCTGACCCGCGCCCGCACCTCCCGTGCCCCCAGCGCCACCCTGACCCGCGCCCGCACCTCCCGTGCCCCCAGCGCCACCCTGACCCGCGCCCACGCCTCCCGTACCACCCTGCCCGGCACCGCCTGTGCCTCCCTGACCCGCGCCTGTGCCGCCAGAGCCGCCAGAGCCGCCATTGCCGGTGCCACCTGCGCCACCATTGCCGATGCCTCCGGCGCCGCCATTGCTGACAGCACCAGCGCCGCCGTCACTCCCCCCGCTCCCCGGCGCGCCGCCATTGCCAGCACCACCGCTGCCAGGCGCGGCCGACGAGGTGCTGCCTCCCGAGCCTGTCGCGTCAGGCTTGCGAGGAACCAGCCCTCCATCGAGGCAGCCAGCGAGGACCAGGAGCAGCGCTCCCAGAGCAGGCGTGAAGAGCTGCGCGTGAAGCATGGTCCACAGACATAGTGAGCAGCCGCCAGGCCGTCAAACGTTTGACCTGCACCGACCGTGCAGGCGACACCGAGCGGGGCAGGGAAATTTTACCGGCTGCCGGGGGCGGGTTCTCCGCTGGGCTGAACGGGAGCGCCAGCGCGAGGCGACCGTGGGTAGGGATCAGAACTGGCCGCGCACGGTGAAGCTGCCAGGACCCACGAGCAGGGTGGCCTGGGGAGGGGCAGGCTCGGGAGGGGTCGCAGGGTCGATGACGGGGACCTTCCTGGCGCCGATCACGATGAGGGGGATGCCTCCGCCGATGGCGACCAGGCCACCGATGATGAGGGCCGCGGCCCCACCATCATCCCCCCCCGTATCTCCGCAGGAGCAGTAGCCGCTGGAAGGGCACGCGCAATCCACACTCTGGTACGAGAAGAGCATGAGCGACCCCAGTGTGGTGGCGAGGGCACCCCCGGAGACGAGCACGATGCCACCGACCATCATGCCGATGCTGCGGCGTTTCATGGTGATGGGAGGTCCCTGGGAGCCGTCGGTGTCGTAAGCCTCGTAGCCGGGGGGCGGATAGCCATAGCCCGGGGGAGGGTAACCATAGCCAGGAGGGGGCTGGCCGTAGCCCGGCGGTGGGTAGCCATAACCGGGAAGCGGCTGGCCATAACCGGGAAGCGGCTGGCCATAACCGGGAGGCGGCTGGCCCGGGGCTGGAGGAAGGGGGGCCATGGCGGCAGGCGGGGCAGCCGTGGCGCCGGCAGCGTGAGGGGCTCCCGCGGAGGGGGCACGGTCGGCGGGGAGCTGGTCGGGGGCTCCGGCAGGGGCTGGCGCAGACGCGGGTGCGGGAGGGGGTAGCGGGGGCAAGGGCTGCGCGGACCGGGGCTGCGCGGGCTGGGCGGAGAGGTCGCCCGTGAAGGCGAGGGAGGACGCCAAGAGGGAGGCGCCGAGAAGCGCCAGCGGAAGGATGCGTGCCACGGGACAAGGAGACGCGGCACGGGTTCGGCCGTCAAGCTGCTGGGCGGTTCGGGCGCGGCAGGAAGCGTGCGGGGCGCGAGGTGCGGGGCGCGAGGTGCGGGGCGCGAGGTGCGGGGCGCGAGGTACGGGGTGCGGGGTGCGGGGCGGCGGGCATGCCGCGGAGGAGAGGCGTGGAGCGCGTGCAGCGACGGCGATGGCGCGCGCAGCGACGGTGGGCTCAGCGGAGGGCGCGTTCGAGCGTGGTGTCGTCCAGCTCGTCTTCGGCGGCCTGTTCGAGGGCGATGCGGAGGTCATCGTCGGCCGAAGATTCGGCGGCGATGCGGATGCGCGTCCGGGCCTCGGGGTGGGAGGCGCTGCGGAGGGCGAGCGCGGCTCCGATGCGGCGGTCCGGAGGGGCTACGGGGTCTTCGAGGGCGGCAAGGAGATCGTCGGGGGTGAGGGGGGGGGCGCGGTAGCCGGGCTCCACGTGGAGCAGGGCGCCGAGGGCGGTGCGCCACTCGGAGAGGGGGCGGCCGTGGCGTTCGAGGGCGGGCGCGGCACGGGTGGGATCGCGCTGCTCGAGAGCCTGGGCCTCGCGGATGCGGCTGTGGAGGTTCTCCAGGATGTGGGGGAGCGCGCGGAGGCGAACAGGGCGCCCCTGTCGACGGAGGAGCAGGAGCTCGGTCTCGGAGCCGGAGAAGGAGACGACGATGTCGGTGAGCTGGGCGTAAGCGATCCACTGGCTGCGGAAGGGGCGCCGGATGCGCAGGCCATCTCGCCCGACGGTGACCTCGACGGGGCGCGCGGCGTGGCGCACGAAGGCCGCGGTGAGGAGGCCCGCGAGGATCCAGCCAGCGTCGACGGCGGGGTGGTCGACGTCGAAGAGAGACATGAAGATGGTCGACCAGAGGATCATGGACATGGGCAGGGCGGCGAAGCCGGCGGCGATCTGCTGGTTGGGGCTGCCGAGGAGGATGGAGACGCGGCGGTGGCGCGCGTTGAGGGAGAGCAGGGAGAGGAGGCGCTCGCCGTCGCGCTCGTGGGGGAAGTCGAGCTCGAGATCCTCGCCGGTGGTGAGGCGCAGCTCGACGCGGGCTCCGTGAACGGGGGAGATCATGCCCTCGGTGATGCGGGCGCGGGGGATGACGCGCTCGCGGCGGCCGCGCACGAGGCGGAGGGCGTCGGGGGTGGCGATGAGGCGCGCAGGGCTCGGGGCGAAGCCGGACGACGAGACGAGCCCCGCGCCCACGACGGCGAGGCCGATGGCGATCTGGATGCTCGTGCCGAAGAGGTCGAGGGTGCTCCCGCCCTCGGTGAGGAGCGCGGGGGTGCCGAGGAGAGGGTGGAGGAGGGTGGAGACGCAGGCGAGGCCGAGGGGGAGGAAGAAGGCGAGGAGGGCGGCGATACCGAACCCGTGGCCGACGCGGGGGAAGCGGCGGGCGACGCGGGGGCACTGGACGTCGAGGGGCGGGGCGGTCTCGGGGTCGGCGGGCATGCGGCTCCAGGAGAGTGTGCGCCGCGGAAAGGGGTGAGGCGAGGGCGAGGCGCGTCAGCGGGTGAGGCGGTCGAGGGTCGGGAGGTCGAGCTCGGCTTCGGCAGCCTCTTCCAGGGCGGCGCGCAGGGTGTCGTCGGCAGACGCTTCGGCGGCGATGCGGATGCGCGCGCGGGCCTCGGGGTGCTCGGCGATGCGCAGCGCGATGGCCGCCCCGATGCGGCGCTCCCGGGGGGCCTGGGCGTCGGCGAGCGTGGCGAGGACGTCCTCGGAGGTGAGGCCACTCTGCCGGTAAGCGCCCCTGGCGAGGAGCTTGCGGAGGTCGGCGCGGAAGGCATCGAGGCCGCGGCCACCGCGCTCCAGAAGCTCGGTGGACCGGGCCTCGGCACTTCCGGTGGCGCCAGCATCCCTGGCAGCCCGGATGCGCTTGGCCAGGCCCTCGGCCACGGCTTCGGGCAGGCGAAGCTCGATGACCGGGGAATCGCTGTCACGGGGGTAGAAGGTGAGCGCGTCGAAGGCCGCGCTGGCCTCCTGCAGCTCGGCGAAGGGAATCCAGGTGTTCTTGAAGCGGTGCTCGACGAGCACGCCGTCACTCCCGATGACGACGCGGGTGGGGCGCACCAGGCGGCGGAGGGCCCAGACGGTGGCCATGGCCAGGATCACGGTGATGGGAAGGCCGAGGTTCCTCAGGTCGAGGAGCGGGGCGGCCGTGCTCCCCATGGCGAACATCGTCTGGGAGACGATGGTGGTGACCACGCTCCAGAGCATCGCGGCAGCAGGAAAACCGAGACAGCCAGCGGCGAGCTCGCGGTGGGCGCTGCCGACGGAGACCGCGACCCGGCGGCGCTCGGGACCAGCGCCGAGGGAGTCGAGGACGTGCGCGGCATCTTCCTCCTGCTGGAGGGCGATCGAGAGGGTGCGGCCTGCGGTGAGGTTGAGGTCGAGCCGGGGGATGGCGTCAGGGACGACGATCCCACCCTGGATGACGCGGCGGGGAATGAGCCGGGTACGGCCATGTGCCGTGAGGTGAAGCCCCTGTTCGTCGGCGCGGAGGGTGGTCGTTGCGCGCAGGGAGACCTGGATGAAGGAGGCAAGGAAGGCGACGGGCGCGAGGAGGAGGGCGATGACGATGCCCCAGCCCAGCCCATCCAGGGAGAGCCTCTCCAGCAGCCCCAGGGTGGTCGTGCCGAACGAGGAACGGGCGAGGGAGAACACGACGTAAGCCCCGGAGGGCAGCAGGAGGGCGAGGGTGGTGAGCAGGGCGAGCAAGTGCGCGAGGCCCGGGTAGCGGTGGACCAAGCGTTCGGTGGTGAGCTGCACCTCGGGGCGCGTGGAAGGAGAGGGCACAGGTCAGCGGGTGAGGCGGGCGAGGGTGGGGAGGTCGAGGTCGGCTTCGGCTGCCTCTTCCAAAGCGACACGCAGGGTGTCGTCGGCGGTGGTGTCGGCGGCGACGCGGATGTGCTCGCGGGCGTCGGGGTGATCGGCGATGCGCAGGGCGAGGGCGGCGCCGATGCGGCGGGCCGACGGAGAAGAGGCGTCGTCGAGGATGAAGAGGGCGTCCTCGGGGGTGAGCGAGGCGGCGGCGCGGTAAGTCCCGGGGGCGAGGAGGCGGCGGAGGTCGTCGCGCCAGGCGGTGACGTCGCGGTCGCCGCGTTCGAGCGCCTCGGTGCCGCGGGGAGTGTCGGACGGGACCGCGCGCATGGCCTGGACCTCGGAGATGCGACGGGCGAGGGCGTCGACGAGGTCGGCAGACATGGGCAGGTCGAGGGTGCGGGTGGCGGGCTTGCGAGGTTCGGTGCCGTCCTGTGGGCCGTGTGATGCGCTTTGCTCGGCGCTTTCCCGCGCGCCAGGCACCGCGGCGCCCCCGGTGTAGAAAAGGCGCAGGCGGTCGTCGCAGCGCTGCACGCGGGTGAGGTGCGCGTGGGGGATCCAGCGGCGGGTGAAGGGGCGCTCGGCGAGGATGCCGTCGCTGCCGACGGTGACGCGGGTGGGGCGGGCAGCGCGGTGGAGGAGCAAGGTCGCGAGGAGCGTGCCGAGCACGAGGCCCGCAGGGACCCAGGAGCCGCCATGGCCGGCGGAGGCGAGCGTCATGACGAGGAGCGAGCACCCCAGAAACGAGAGCGGTAGGCCGATGCACCCGGCGGCGAGCTGCCGGTTGGGGGTGCCGAGGGTGACGGCGACGCGGCGGAGGCTCGGCCCGAAGCCGAGGGCGGCGAGGAGGCGGACGCCATCGTCCTCGCGCTGCAGGTTCACGTGGACGAAGCGCTCGCCGCGGAGGCGCAGCTCGACGCGGGGGCGATGGCCGGGGACGAGGATGGCAGTCTGGATCTCGGCGCGGGGGATGTGGCGCCGACCGCCGTCGAGGACGCGGAGGCCGTCAGGACCCACGGCGATGCGCGCAGGGCGCTGGCTACCCCTGAGAATGCTGGTCGCGGAGACGCTGAGCACGACGAGGACGAAGGCGGCGAGTATCCCCGGCGCGATGAGCCTGAGGCATGCCTCGCTGAGATGGTGGAAGGGGTCGTCGTCGAAGAAGCGGGCGAGCTGGAAGCAGAAGCTCAGCAGCATGGGGAGCGTGGCGCTGAGCAGGGAGAGGATGCCGAGGGCGCGGCCGAGGCCCTGGTGGCGCTGGCCGATGCGTTCGGCCGTGAGCTGCACCCCAGGTCTCGCGGAAGGCTGCATCCGTCGCGAGTGTCAGGGCGCGCCGCGCAGGGGACAAGGCCTGTGGGAGGGGCCACGTGCGCAGCGGGCGCTCTTGCGCTGAAGAAACAGGTGGCGCAGGGTGCGCGGCCAGCATGAAGGGACGAGTGCTCATCGTGGCGGGGTCCGACCCGGGGGGCGGCGCGGGCATCCAGGCAGACCTCAAGGCGGTGACGGCCCTCGACGCCTACGGGGCGACCGTGATCACCGCGCTGACGGCGCAGAACACGCGCGGCGTCTTCGGGGTGCACGCGCCCCCGGTGGCGTTCGTGGCGCAGCAGATGGAGCTGGTGCTCGAAGACATCGGGGCCGACGCGATCAAGACCGGCATGCTCCACGCGGCCGACGTGATCGAGGTGGTGAGCCGGACCCTGGACCGGATGGCGCCGGGCGTGCCGCTGGTCGTGGACCCGGTGATGGTCGCGAAGGGCGGCGCGCGGCTCCTGCAGCCCGAGGCCGAGGGGGCGATGCGCACCCTGCTCCTGCCGCGGGCGACCATCCTGACGCCGAACCTGCCCGAGGCCGAGGCGCTGCTCGGCGAGCGCATCGAGGGCGTCGACGGGATGCGGAGGGCGGCCAGGGCGCTCCAGGCGATGGGGCCTGCGGCCGTGCTGCTGAAGGGCGGACACGCCGAGGGGCCGGTGGTGACCGACGTCCTGCGCACCGCGGAGAGCGAGACCATCTTCGAGGACCCGCGCATCGAGACGCGGGCGACCCATGGCACCGGGTGCACGCTGGCGTCGGCCATCGCGGCGGGCCTGGCGCAGGGGCTGGCCGTGGGGGCAGCCGTGGCGCGGGGGCGGCGCTACCTGCGGGAGGCGATCCTCACGGCCCCGGGGCTGGGCCACGGGCACGGCCCCCTGAACCACGCGCACACCGTGAGGCGCTTCGACTGAAGGCGACCTCGCGGCACCGGTGACGACCGGCTGAGTGGCTCGGCCAGGAGCTGAACGCAGGGTGAAGGGGATGACCCCCGGGGTGGGTGGTCAGGGAGTCAGGGTTGAGGCCTGGGTGATCCAGGTGCCGTCGAGGCTCTGGGTGGAGCGTTCGCGGCAGGCCGCATCCGCAGGCTCATCCTGCACGGTGATCGCGCCGGACCCCTGGCCCAGGTGGAGGGTGCCCTGCCACACCAGCTCCGGGCCGCCCTGCGCGTCCGTGACGTCACGCAGCACGCGCAGCACGACGGGCCCCGCCGGGACTGCGGGCACCTTGATCGCCACGTCATAGGCGCAGGTCCCCTCGCAGCGGCCCGAGGTCTCGGGCGCGTCGACCTCGGTGAGCTCGATGAGGCTGTCGACCCGTTCGACCCGGGCGCCGCGGCGGCCGCAGCAGCCGAGGAGCACGCGGGCGTCGGCGAGGACGAGCGTCTCCGTGCTGGCGTCGTGCTGCCAGCGGAGGATCTCGGCGGCGCAGTAATCGCCCTCGCTGTCGGAGGCGAGGCGCTGCGCGGGATTGGCGAAGCCACCGCGCTCGCTCAGGATCTCTTCGGGGATGGAACCGGATGCGTCGCAGCCCAGGCCGCCGAGGAGGCTCCCCACGGCCACGATCACGCCGCGCATGTTGGTGGACCAGGTCATGACTTCTCTCCGCGCCGCCGCGCCTGCAGGGCCGTCGTCCTGCGGGCCGGCGTCACCGATGGGACGCGAGCCGCTCCGGGACGATGCAACCCACCTGCCAGAGTGAGGCCGAATCTAGTGAGGTGTTCCCGGGCGGGCCAAAGAAGCGGCAGTGAGTGCCGGTCGCACCAAGGTAAGGCGGTCCCGGGTTCTGGAAAGGGGGGCCCTTCCCCGGAGAACGGCGCCCGCGCGCGCGTCATTCCAGCGGCAGCGCGCCGTTCTGGAGCGGAGTCAGCGCGCCGTTCTGGAGCAGCCGGGACGGCGCAGGGCTCAAAAGGCCGGTGGCGTCCGGGAGCGCGGTACTAGGATGCGCCGCCGATGGGTCACGAGATCTTTCTTGCTTCGGTTTCAGCGATCCGCGAGCGGCTGCCGCTCCTCGTGGGGCTCCTCGCCATGGTGGCGGGCGCCTTCGCAGCAGAGAAGGCGCTCACGAGGCGCCTCGACGAGACACGGCGCCGCTGGGTCTACCGGGCGGCCTGCCTGGGTGCAGTGGTCCTGGGACTCTGGTTCGGCTGGAAGCTGGTGTTCCTGTGCGATGACGCCTTCATTTCGTTCCGGTACGCGCAGAACCTCGCCGAGGGCCACGGGCTGGTGTGGAACCGGGGCGAGTGGGTGGAGGGCTACACCAACTTCCTGTGGACCGCGGCCCTCGGCGGCGCAGGCTGGCTGGGCCTGGACATCCCCACGGTGGCGCTCTTCGGGTGCCTGATCTCCTTCGCCCTGGCGCTGGTGACCGTGGCGGCCACCGTGCGTCGCCTCGCCCCCGAGCCCCCTGCCCTGCCGTTCGCGGCGCTCACGCTCGCGGCAGCGCAGCCGTTCTACACGTTCGCCAGCTCGGGCCTGGAGACCATGCCCGCCGCGACGCTGGTCATCGCCGCGGTCTGGCTGAGCACGCGCCGTCGTGGCCCTCTGCTCGCGGGCCTCTCCCTGACCGCGGCCACCTTGATGCGCCCCGATCATGCCCTCTTCTACGGGTGCTTCGGGGTGACGCTGGTGATCGAGGACCTGATCCACGGGAGCGGGCGGCCACTGTGGCGCCGCCTCGACCTGCGGCGGTACATGACCTACGCCGCGCCGTTCCTGCTGATCTACGTCCCCTACTTCCTGATCCGCTGGCGGGTGTACGGCGACATGTTCCCGAACACCTACTACGCCAAGCTGGGAAGCTCGGCGTACTGGAAGCAGGGGTTCCTCTATGCGGGCCACTTCCTGGGCGCCTCGGGGGCGTGGGCGTGGCTGCCCGCGGCGGCCCTCGCCCTGCTCGGGAAGCCGAGGAACCGCGAGGAGACGCGCGCTCGGGTGTTCGCCCTGCTCGTGGTGCCGGTGTTCGCGCGGTACGTGATCAAGGTCGGCGGCGACTTCATGGAGTACCGCTTCTTCGTCCCGCTCCTGCCCGTGCTGGCCGTGGCGGTGGAGGTGTCGCTGCGGTGGCACCTGGCGCTGGCGACGCGCGCGTGGTGGAAGCGGCTCACCGTGGGGGCGATGGTCGCGGGCGTGGCGGCGGCGCTCCTGCCGGTGCGCCTCATCCCGGGGAACACCGTCCGCTGGGGCATCGCCATGGAGCCCAGCTACTACCGCGTGAAGGGCGTCTTCCCCATCGTGCTCGCCAGCGGGTTCTTCGGCTCCGGCAAGCGTTACCGCAAGTTCTTCGCCGACCAGGGCGCCGACGTGCCCGTGGCGGCGAACGGCATCGGCATCCTCGGCTACTACTCGCGGCTTCCCATCATCGACGTCTTCGGGCTGACCAATCGCAACATCGCCCACAAGGAGGTCACGAAGCGCGGGCGCGCGGGCCACGAGAAGGCGGCCACCCCCGAGGAGCTGATCGCGGAGGGCGCCATCCTCGACGTGAAGCACCGCGCCGACCCCTCCTTCGAGAGCGCCGCGGTGGTGCGCTTCGGGTCCGACAAGCTCTACTTCACCCGGCTCGACCCGGTGTGGCACGAGCGGCTGTCGAAGCTCCCCGGCGTGCGGGTGCCGCAGCCCGAGCGGGACGTCGAGCAGTACGTGAAGGGCATGTCACGCGAGCGCGCCCTCGCGGCGGCGAGGTTCTACGGCAAGTTCCTGGAAGGGAACCCGGTGCGCGAGAAGGTGCTGGCGCGGCTCGCGCTCCGGCTGGGCGCCGTGGCGGACTTCGAGGAAGAGACCTTGCCGGCGAACGCGACCCGCACCGGAGAGGCGCTGCGCGTGGTGCAGGGGGCGCGGCCACCGGGGGCCTCGGGCCGAGGGTGGCTGAGCTCCATGCCTGCGCCGACGGCCGTCCCGGAGAAGCGTCCCCCTGCGGTCGAAGAGCGCGCAGACGTGGACCGGGGCGACGACGACAACCAGGGCACGGACGACGGCAAGGACACGGACGTCGACAGGAACACGGACGTCGACAGGAACGCGGACGCCAAGGGCGCGAACGCCGACAAGGGCGCGAACGCCGACAAGGGCGCGAACGCCGACAAGGGCGCGAACGCCGACAAGGGCGGCCAAGGCGCGGACGACGGCAAGGGCGCAGAGGCCGGGAGCGGGACTGGCACGCTGGAGCTGGCGCTCGGGACGCTGAAGGCGGCGGAGCTGCGCTTCCTGCTGGGCGGCACGACGTCTGACAGGATCACCGTGAAGCTCCTCGTGAACGGCGAGGTGGCGCACCAGGTGAAGCCGTCCAGCACCGAGCGGCTCGACCCCGTCTCGCTGGATCTGAGCCACGAGCAGGGGAAGGAGGCGGTGCTGCGGATCGAGGACGCCGACCCCACCCCGGGCGCTGGCGTGCTCGTGGATGCCATCTACTTCCCGCCCCCGGAGTGGGACGTGCGCGACCGGATCCGGGACCTGGATCCTGCCCGCACCCCCGCCACGGGCGAGCTGCTGCACGAGGCAGAGGCCACCTTGCCGCTCGGCGACCCGGACCGCGAGGCCCTGGAGGCGCTGATCGCGACGCGCTGGAGCCTCGACACGCTCCCCGAGGGCTCGACCGTGACCGGGAAGGCGTTCGGCCCGGGCACGGTGAAGGGCAAGCTCCCGACCCAGATGCCGATCGTCGGCATGGAGGGCACCGGGTTCGTGAACAGCTTCCACGGCAAGGACGCCTTCACCGGGAGAATCGTCCTGCCCGAGATCGAGATCCCCTCCTTCCCCATCTCGGTGCTCGTGGGCGGCGGCAGTGATTGCCTGAAGACCTTCGTGGGCCTGGAGGTCGACGGGAAGATCGTCTCGCGCGCCTGCGGCAAGAGCGACGAGGAGCTGCGCCCCGCGTCCCTGAAGACGGAGAAGATGGCCGGCAGGCGCGGCCGGATCGTCATCGTCGACGACACGGACGAGCCCTGGGGCCACATCATCGCCGATGACGTGGTGATCCCGCGCAATCCCGCGGCGCCCTGATCTCCGGCGCTCGCCGGGAGAAGCCAGGGCGGCGCCGGGTCAGTGCTTCATCGGGATCAGTTCTTCACTTCGACGCCCTTGCCGGGCGGCAGCGGGTCCCACCGGAGCGAGTCTCCGGTGAGGTTCGAGATGCGCTTCGGCCGCAGCCCGTCCACGCGCATCACGTAGAGGCCGGGGCCCTCGCCGGACTTGCGGGTCGAGAAGAACGCCACGAGGCGCCCATCGGGGCTGCACGCCGGGTAACCGTTGCTTCCCTGGCTCTGCGTCAGCCGGGCCAGCCCGCCGCCCGTCTCGCCGGAGGCCACGAGGTCCGTCTGCTTGCCCACGCCCACCGCGAAGATGGCCTTGATCCCGTCGGGGTGGTTGCAGAACGTCGGCGCGGACGCGAAGAGGCCATCGGGGGAGATGGGCTTGCCGTCCACGAAGATGCGCTGGCTGTACTTGCCCTCGCCCGCGAACGCGAGCTTGCCGCTCGGCGTGAACGCCGGGTGGAGCGCCATGCCAATGGGGGACGCCGGCTTGAGGCTGCCGAAGTCGGGCCCCGTGAACACCTGGATGGTCGAGCCCACGCCGATGGATGCAGCCACCTGCGCGCGGTCTTTGGAGAACGCCAGCCCGTACACGGACCCCTTCACGGACAGCGGCATCGGCCCCTGCCCGGACGCGGTGTACACCCGGTACTCCTCGCCGCGTCCGCTTCCCGCGTAGAACAGCGCGTCGCCCTTGCCGAACGCGGGCGCGATGGCCACCCGGTCGGGCGGCGACATCGCCTTCGCGTCGTGGCCGTCGGCGTCGATGGTGAACACCCGGCGCAGCGAGCCCGAGCCGGAGGCGAAGGTCATGTGGCTGGCGAAGCCGCCGTTCTGGCCGGTGAGCGCGCCGATGACCAGGTCGGCGAGGCGGTGCGACTCGGACCGCAGGTCGGCGAGGGGGACCTGGAAGCGGCGGTCGAAGACGGCCTTGTCGCCGTAGCGCACCAGGTACGCCTGGGCCCGCAGCTCGGCCTTGTCGGCGGAGAGCTTCTTGCCGGTGAGCTTCACGACGGCCTCGACGCCCTTCTGCGACCAGGCCTTCACGTCGACCGGTGAGTCGGAGAGGTACAGGCCGTCGGGGGCCTTGTCGTCGTCCAGCACCTCGAACTCGCCGCAGAGGTCGAGGTCGCGCCGGACCACGGAGCGCAGGGTGACGTCCTCCATGTCGCTCGCCAGCGAGGGCAGGATGCCGACCTTGGGCAGGGGGCGGGTCGCGCCCGCGACGACGGTGATGTGGCCGAGCAGCTCGTCGGGGTTCGGGGGCTTGTCACCGCCGGCAGACGCCGGCGGCGTTCCCTGCGGCGTTCCCTGCGCGAAGGACGACGGCGCGGCGGCGGCGAGGACGGCGCACGCGGAGGCCACGAGGGCGGTGCACCAGCGGACTAGTCGCATGATTTCTCCGTGCAGACGAACGTGACGCCGATCGATTTGCTCCCGAGGTCCGGGTAGTTCTCGGGCGGCGACGGGAGGGACTGGCCCCGGGCGCCTTCCAGGGTGGCGCGCGCCGCGGCGTCGAACGCGGCGTTGCCGCTGGGGTTCAACGTGTAGCTCTGCATCGTGCCTCCGGAGAGCACGATCACGGCGCTCGGCTTGTACTTGGTCAGCTCCTCGGGAGGCAGGCCCGAGCCGCCCACGCGGAAGCGGCTGGAGAACCAGGAGCGCACCCGGGCGAGGTACAGGTCCACCGCGCGCGCCTTGAGGGGGTCGGTCTCGGTCCCCTCGGCGACGCCGTCGGAGTGCCCCTCGGTGTCGACGTTGGCCACCTCCACGTCGATCGCGGCGTCGAGGATGACCTCGACCTCCTTGGCGACCTCCGCATCCGGCTCGGGGATCTCGGTGCCGGCGTCGGCGACCTTGATCTCGGGCGCGGGGATGTCCTTCTCTTCCTTGCTGGCCTTGGGTGTCACGAACGCTTGCTGTTCGACGCGCGGCTTGGGGGTTTGCTTCACCCAGCGGTCGGGCAGCTTGTAATTCACCTTCTTGCCGCCGAGCTTCAGCGCCGGGGCGTCCAGGTCCAGCACCGGGATCACCCGCACCGGCTTCTCGGATCCCTTGTCGAGCTCCGGGATCTCGGCGGGGCGGTTGAGGTCGGCCATGGAGATGGCGACCGCGGCCCCCACCTGGATGGCCAGCCCCACGAACAGCGCCACCGCCAGGTCCAGGGGGCGGATGTCGCTGCGCGGGCGCGGAGCAGCACCGACAGGGCCGGCGCCAGCAGGACCGGCACCAGCAGGACCGGCACCAGCAGGACCGGCACCGTGGCTCCCCTGCGGCGCCCGGGGGTTCGCGTCGCTTCCCGCGTGGCTCATGGGCTCAGGGCTTGGCCGGAGCCGGCGCGGCCCCGGCGCTGTCGGCGCCCTCGATCTCGGGCTCGACGAGGAGGTTCAGGCCCTCGACGCCTGCCGACCGCGCGGCGGCGACGACCCGGGCCACGGCCCCGTAGCGGGCGTTCTTGTCGGCGCGGATGTACAGCTCCTTCTCCTTCTGCACCCGGCCGTTCTGAGCGAGCACGTCTTCCACGTTCGCTGTGACGTCGTCCTCCCCGAAAAGGATCTTTTCTTCCTTGGTCACGGTGACGACGAGCTTCGTGTCCTTGGTGGGCGCCTCCTTGGCCTCCACGTTCGGCAGCTCGACGCGCAGGCCCGCCGTGATGAGGGGCGCCGTCACCATGAAGACGACGAGCAGCACCAGCATCACGTCCACGAGGGGCGTGACGTTGATGTCGGTGAACCCGCCGCCGCGCCGCCTTCTTCCGCCGACCGAGACGCCCATGGTGACCTCAGCGCCCCTGCCCGGCAGATCCCCCAGGAGGGGGCGGGGGGCGGTTGGTGCTGACCTGGCGCAGCGGGATGGGGGCCGTCTCGCGCAGGTCGCGCTCGGCGTTGACGCTCGGGAAGGCAGGTGCCCCCGCAGCCGCCCCTGCGACCGCGCCCGCGACCGCCGCCGGCTGCGCCGAGGTCTCGGCGGCCACCGCCACCCAGCCGTCGGCCGCAGCCTCCACGCCGGAGAGCAGGTCGTCCACGCGCTTGTTGAGGGCGTTGTACGCGACGAGCGCCGGGATGGCGGCGAACAGGCCGATGGCCGTGGCGATGAGGGCCTCGCCGATGGCTGGCGCCACGACGGGGAGCGCGGCGCTCTTCTGCTGACCGATGCGGAGGAAGGCGTCCATGATCCCGTACACCGTGCCGAAGAGGCCGATGAACGGCGACGCCGTGGCGATGGACGCGAGGGCCGGCATCAGGAAGCTGGCCCGCTGCGACTCGGTGACGATGGCGCGCTTCGCCACCGACTCCAGGAGCTTCACGCTCCCGCCGCGGCGGCTCAGCTCCAGGACCACGCGCCCGCCGGGAGCGTCGGGGTTCCGCTGCGCCAGGGAGAACAGCGCGTCCGCGGTGTGGGCGTGCGCCGCGTCCTTCTCGAAGCGGGCCTGGGCCATGGAGAGGCGGCTGATCTGGATGAGCTTCAGGACCGTGATCACCCAGACCAGCACCGCCGCGGCGATGAGCATCCACACGACCACGAACACCGGGCCGGAGGAGTGGAGGACCAGGGAGACCGGGTCGAGCTTGATCGGGACGGCCTGAGCGGCTTCGGGGGCGTTCTGCAGGGCCATGAATTCCTGGGGGGGTTCGACCAGCGGGAGCCGTGGGATCCGCGTGCCGGGATCCCGTTTCGTATCACAGGCGCGCGGCGCTCCTCGCGGAGAACGAGGGGTGCTCGCGCGCGACCTGGCAGCGCGACCTGCGCGGGCCTGTGCGACCCGCGCGGGCTGCGCGAACCGCCTACTCGGCCAGGAAGACCTCGACCTTGCGATCCCGGGCCCAGCCCTCGTCGTCGACGCCGGTGGCCTCGAACTCCCCCTTCGAGGTCGTCGCAATTCGCGACGCTTCCATCCCCTTCTTGCCCAGGTACTCCCCCACGCTCCCGGCGCGCTTGTGCCCGAGGGCGAGGTTGTACTCGGTCTCGCCGCGCGGGTCGGCGTGCCCGACGAGGCGCATGTTCTTGCCCTTGAGAGGCCCGCTCACGAAGCAGCGCGCCAGCGCATCGAGCGCGGTCGCCGCGGGCCCCTCGATGGACGTGGAGTCGAAGGCGAACCGCGCCTGGGGGATGTCGCCGCAAGCCTTGAGGATCTTGTCCTCGATCTGGACCGAGCCGCTGGACGGCGTGGCCGTGTCCACCTGCTTCGGAGGCACGGCCGCCGTGGGCACCGCGTTCGCGGTGGGGACACCCGTGTCACCGCCCGTCTTGGCGGGCGGCTGCGGGTCGGAGCCACATCCGACCGCGGTAGCAGCGAGGAGGGTCACGGAGAGGATCAGCGCAGGCTGCGTTCTCATGCGGAGGCGGTACCACGCGAAGCGCGCATGTGCACAAATTTGGGCTACCAAAAGAACCACGGACGGTCGTTTCCGGGGCGCGCCGTTTCAGCAGAAGCGTACGGGCGGAAGGACTCTCCTGACGGTGCGCACTGCAGTTCCAACCCGACGGGCGCCACGACATGGAGAGCCGCGTCACACGAGCTTCACAAGGGGACGCAGGACGCGCGCCTGTCGCTCAGGGCGCCGGGAACGCCGCCGCGCACGAGTACTCGAGCATCACCGGAAGCTTCAAGTCGGGGTACCTGGCGAGCATCTCCTCCTCGGCGTCGCTCGCCGTGCTGCTCTCGGCGACGACCTCATCGAAGTCGCGGATGTAAGCCGCGGTCGTGTCGAGCAGCGCGGGCGCGTCGTCGTTGCCGGGCGCCTTGTGGCCAGCCACGACGGCCGTGGGCGCGAGCGCCTTGATCGTCTCCAGGTTGCGCAACCAGCCCTGCCGGTGCGCCGCGTCCGCGTCCGCGAGCCACACGTGGGTGCCGGCGTAGACCATATCCCCGGCGATCACGGCGCCGGTCGAGGGGAGGTGAAGGACCGTCGCGTGCTCGATCTCGCCGGGCTCCAGGGCCACGAGGTCGATGCGCTGGCCGTCGAGCTCCAGGTGGTCGCCGTCGAAGGGCTCGGCCACGCGCGGCGCGGAGGTGAGGTCGTCGCCGTAAACGGGCTTCCACTGCGCCAGCTTCTGCGGCCCGAGCGCCTTCATCTGGTCGACCACCTCCGGTGACGCGAGGACCTCGGCCTCGGGGAAGCGCTCCTGGATGACCTCGACGCCGAAGTAGTGGTCGGGGTGCGCGTGGGTGATGAACACCGTCCGCAGGTCCTTGCCGGTGGCCTCGATCATGTCCGCGAGCTTGCCCGCGTCGCTGAGGGTGAACTGGGCGTCGACCAGCACGGCGTCGGTCTCGCCGAGGATCAGGGTCGAGGAAGCGTAGAACCCGCCCTCGGAGCCGGAGAAGGTCTGGAGCGAGAGCGGCGTCGTGTCCCCGTCCTCGGGGGACCCGCCCTCGCTGTCGGAGGACCCGCAGGCGGTGGTCAGGGAGGCGAGGAGGGCGAGGCTGCACGCGATGAACGAAGGGCGCATGGATCACATCCTTGAGGCGTGAAAGGTCGGAGTTTCGCGTTGGAGGAGCGCGCGGAGGAGCGCGCGGTAGGGGCCGCGCTCCGGCGTCGTTCCTGGTGCCCCTGAAGGTGCACCCGCGGCGCGTTCCGAACAATCGGCCGTCCTCGAACACACTGTGTAGCATCGGTGCACAATGCGCAGCGCCGAGGTCGATCTCAACCGGATGGCGGTGTTCGTCGCGGTCGCCGAGGCTGGCTCGTTCACCGAGGCGGGGCGCACCCTGGGCCTCACCAAATCGATGGTCAGCCAGCACGTGCGGCGCCTCGAAGAGGACCTCGGGGTGACGCTGATGCAGCGCACGACGCGCCGCCTGAGCCTCACCCAGGCCGGGGAGGTCTACCTGCAGTCGGCCACGAGCATCCTCGCCCAGGCGCGCGAGGTGCACGCCCGGATCCAGCAGCTCCGGCGCGCTCCCTCAGGGCTCCTGCGGATCACGGCGAGCTTCGATCTCACCCTCGATCTCCTGACCCCCTTGATCCACAAGTTCACCCAGCAGAACCCGCGCGTCGACATCGACCTCATCGCCGACGACGGGGTGCTCGACCTCGTCGAGCGGCAGCTCGACGTCGCCATCCGCATCGGCTGGCTCGCCGATTCGAGCATGGTCGCCTCGATGCTGGGCGAATTTGAGCAGGTCGTCTGCGCCGCGCCGGCGTACCTGGGTGGCGCGCCCCCGCTGGCGGTGCCCGAGGATCTCTCGCGGGCAGCGTGGGTCACCCTGACGGCGCTGCGGAGCCCGAACCGCTGGACGTTCCTCGACGCGCATGGGGTCGAGCAGACGGTGCAGACCCGCGGCCGCGTCGCGACCAACAGCCCCTCGGCGGTGCGCGCGTTCCTGCTCGCGGGCGCCGGGGTCGGTGCGATCGCCGAGCACCTGGTGCGCGAGGATCTACGGGCCGGGCGTCTCGTGCGCCTCTTCCCGGAGCACGCCCTCCCGAGCGGCGGCATCTACGCCGTCATGCCCTCGCGGCGGCAGGTGCCGCTCAAGGTCTCGGCGTTCGTGAGCTTCCTCAAGACCGAGCTGCGGGCCCAGGCGCCACCCCGAACCGCAACCCGTCGATGAGCAAGGCGATGACGGCCCTCGCCCCTTCTTCCCACCCGGGCTGCCCGTGTGCCGCGCAGACCCCGCCCAGCGCCATCAGCACCGTCTTCGGCGCCACGTCTGCCCGGATCCTGCCCAGAGCCGCGGCCGCGTTCATCAGCAACCCGAGCGCCTCCAGCAGCTTCTGGCTGCCATGGGCGAAGGCGGGGGAGGCGGAGCCCATCACGGCGGTCAGGGCGGCGGCGAGGCCGAGGTTCATCGCGATGTGGTCCACGAGCCGGCGCAGGAAGGCCTCCAGCGCCTCGTCCGCGGGGAGGGCGTCGAGCAGCTCGGCCGCGGAACCGCAGAGCCGATCGATCTCCTGCCGGTAGACGGCCTCGATCATCGCCTCACGGGTCTCGAAATGCCGGTACAGCGTCCCCACGCCCACGCCCGCGCGCCGGGCGATCTCCTCGATCCGCACATCGAGCTCGCCCGCCACGAAGGCGTCGCGTGCCGTGGCGAGCAGGGCGTCGCGGTTGCGCCGGGCATCGGCGCGCAGGGGCTTGCTGGGGGGAGGGTCGCTGAGACGCACGGCAGGACGTTCCTTGACAAACGGAACATGGTTCCGCTTAATCATCCGGAACCGGGTTCCGTTTGTAGCGCTCCAGCTCACGCGGTGGAGTCGCCGACCCGGGAAGGGTAACACCATGAAGGCCGTCACCATTCGTGACTTCGGGGGACCGGAGAACCTGGTCCTGCAAAACGTGCCGGCGCTGACGCCAGCGGCCGGCCAGGTACTCATCACCATCGAAGCGGCGGGCGTCGGGCTGGCCGACATCCTGATGCGCACCGGCGCGTACCGGGGCGCCTACACCGCGCCGGCCGAGGGCGGCTTCGTCCCGGGCCTGGAGGTCGCGGGCACCGTGGCCGGCCTGGGCACTGGTGTCGATCCGGCGTGGCGCGGTCGCCGTGTGTTCGCCCCGGTGCAGACGGGTGGCTACGCGGAGCAGGCCGTCTTCGCCGCCGACGCCCTGATCCCGCTGCCCGACGCCATCAGCGCCGTCGATGCGGTGGCGCTGGGCGTGAACGCGCTGGTCGCGAAGATCGCCCTGGAGCGCGCGCGGCTCGTGCCCGGCGAGCGGGTCCTCGTCCGGGGCGCAGCCGGCGGCATCGGGACCATGGCGACGCAGCTCGCCGCCCACGCAGGAGCGATCGTGGCCGCGACGACCTCCACGGCCGACCGCGGCCAGCGCCTCAGGGAGCTGGGTGCCGTGGAGATCCTCGACCGCGCCGCGACCGGTGCCGAGGCGTTCGACGTCATCCTCGACAACGTGCTCGGCCCCGACCTGGCGACGTTCCTGGGGAAGCTGAAGGAGAACGGGCGCATGGTGCTGTGTGGCGCGGCGGGCGGCTTCCCCCCTCCCGATTTCGGGATGGCGCTGCTGGCGGGGTTCCAGCGCTCGTTGACGCTCTCGACCTTGAGCCTCAACTCGGTGGACGCGCCACGCCTCGCGGCCGCCCTCCAGGAGGTCTTCGCGCTGGTGGCCGCTGGTCACCTGAAGCCGGTCATCGAGGCGACCCTGCCGCTCGCGGAGGCGGCCGCGGCGCACGCGCGGCTGGAGTCGGGCCAGGTCTTCGGCAAGCTGGTGCTCGTGCCCGTCTAGCGTGAGACCTGGTCGGCGGCAGCGTCGACGCTGCCCCTCGCTGAGGGGGTCACTGAACAAGCTTGGATCTCGCGATGCCAACCCTTGGCGTCGACGATGCCAACGGTTGACGTCCGCGATGCCAACCCTTGGCGTGGTGGACTCCATTTCGAAGGGTCTCCACTGAACAGACTTGGATCTCGTGAGGCCAACCCTTGGCGTCGACGATGCCAACGGTTGACGTCCGCGTTGCCAACGGTTGACGTGCTCCAGGCCAACCCTTGGCGTGCTCGATGCCAACGGTTGACGTGCTCCAGGCCAACCCTTGGCGTGCTCGATGCCAGCACTCGGGGTCCACCACCCCAGCCGTTGGCGTCCGGGATGCCAATCCCCGGCATCCGTCCCGGGACCTGCCGGGGTTCCCTCGCCGAGCGCCTGGGTTCCTGCACCCCATACCTCGGGTCCGCCCCTTCGAGCCTCCGCCACCCCTCCACGTCTTCCACATCCAAGGGGCCGCCGGACGCCTGACACGGCTGCCAGGGTCGCTTGCCCCGGCCCGCCGGGCAGAAGACATGCGGATCGCTCATTTATCGAGGGTTTGTGGGAAGCCGCGGCAAGCCGCGCAGGATGGCACAAGGGTTGCCATCCCCAGGACTCGCTGGGCTTCCTTCTCTTTTGCTTGGCCTGGCTTCTTGGCTTCGATCCTTGAGCTTCCTTGACCTGTCCCTGACGGCTTCCTTCTGCACGGCTTCCTTCTGCACGGCTTCCTTCTGCACGGCTTCCTTCTGCACGGCTTTCTTCTGAACGGCTTCCTTCTGCACGGTTTTCTCGGCGTGGGTCGCCCATACTGCGCTGACATCCTTCGCTTCAACCGCAGGAGATCTTCCCCCCATGGATCCTTCCGTGAAAGCGCAGCGCGCGCTGCTCCATCCGCTCTGGTTGCTCTCGCTCACGCTGCTGGTGGTCAACGATCACCTGCTCAAGGGCTCGGGCCTCCTGCCCGGGTGGATGACCGGCAAGCTCAGTGACTTCGCCGGCCTGATCGTCGCACCAGCCCTGCTCGCGGCGCTGCTCCGCCTCTCCTCGAAGGGCGCCCTGATCGGCGCGCACCTCGCGACGGGCGCGGTCTTCGCGGCGATCAACCTCTCGCCGGCCTTCGCGAGGGCGGTGGAGGGGCTCATGGCGCTCACGCCGTTCCCCTGGGTCATCGTCGTGGACGCGGAGGACCTCATCGCGCTGCCGGCGCTGTTCGCCGCGTGGCAGGTGCTGGTGCCGGCGATGCGGGCGGAGGTCGACGAGCGGCCCATCCTGCACCGGGTGGCCGCGGTGGCCGGAGGCATGGCCTGCATGGCGACCAGCATGCCCGACCCCTGTGACGAGGATCCCTCGCAGTGCATCCCGACGGACGGGCCAGCCGCGACCGAGATCGCGTCGCTCGTGCTCGGCAACGACACCGAGGAGCAGCGGGTCGTCCGGGTGCGGCCGCTCAAGGAGTCGGTGGAGGTGGATTGCTTGACGATGCTCGCCGATCCCACCCGCACGCTCTCGCGGGAGATGTTCGGGCCGGCGGAGACCTGGCTGCTGGAGCCCGGGAGGGCCCTGCCGCTGCAGAACAGCACCTGCGATGCCTACCTGGTGGACGCGGACGGGCTGCCCATGCAGCTCCTCGCGTGGTCGGCCGGTCAGTTCCCGGCGGCGATGCTCTCGACCGAGACGCGGGCGCCCGACGAGGGCCGGATGATCTTCATGCGCATGGACGAAGCGCTGGGGCGCCTGGAGCTCGCCGAGCATGTGGCGGTGCACGACGCGCCTCCGGTGGAGCAGCCCGCGCCAGGACCCGGGTGCGCGCCGCTGCCGGATACGGTGGGCGTGGCGTGGTCGGCGCCGCCGGTGGGCGGGGCAGAGATCACGGCGATCGACTCCTCTCCGGACGGGTGCCACCGCTTCACGCTGCTCAGCGAGGGGGGAGAGGCGCCGTTCTACCTGTGCGTGCCCGAGGGGGCCCAGCCGTTCCAGGTGGGGGATGCGCTGAAGGTTGAGACGCTCGATTCCTCGTTCACCGCGCCGGAGACCAAGGACGAGGCGTCGTTCGCCGAGGGGGTCTTCCTGTCGAACGACACGGTGGGGGTGATGGTGGTGCGCGGGAACATGGTGGCGCGGCAGGCGTTCGCGTTCCTCCCGACGCCCGCGGAGGAGCCCTCCATCTCCGCGGACGAGGTGCCTTCCTGCACCGGGTCGCACGATGCCTGCGGCAACCTGGTGATCCCGCTGGAGGTGTCGCTCCTCGGCGGGTCCGCGGAAGGGGCGACGTTCCTCCGGGCCGGGCAGAGCGCGGAACTCGCAGACGGCTACGGCACGCTCCACGTGGTGCGCGCCGAGGAGCTGCCCATCCGCGACACCGAGTGCGCGCCCTCCCGTGTGACGAGGCGCCACTTCGAGTCGGTGCTCGTCATCCCCCTGACCCCCGCCACGCCCTGAGGAGAGTCGAGATGCGAACCATGATCCAGAAGATGACGTTCGTGCTGGGGCTCGCGGCGCTGCCGCTCACCGGATGCTCGAGCTCCGAGGCGGACCTGGCGGGAGCAGAGTACGCGGGCCCGAACACGCCCGGGAGCACCGGGGTCTCCCAGGGAGGCGCCCAGGACTTCGGGCTGTTCCGGCAGATCCTGGAGGACGGCGGGATCCCGGGGCCGAGCACCCTCGACGACCTCGGGTTCTTCGCGGAGCACAAGCTCGACTACCCGACGCCCTCGTGCGGCGGCGACGTGTGTATGCACGGGCTGCTCGGGGTGATGGGGAACATGATCAGCGGGTCGACCTGCACGCTGATCCAGATCGGGCTGAACAGCCCGATCGACGTGGCGACGCTGGAGCGGCCGCCCCTGCACGTGGTGCTGGCGGTGGACGTGAGCGGCTCCATGGCGGGCGCCCCGATGACGTACCTGAAGGCCGGGCTCACGGAGATGGTCCCGGTGCTGCGGCCGACCGACAAGGTCTCGCTGGTGACGTACTCCAGCCAGGCCAAGGTCGTGCTCGATTACGTGAACGCGAGCGAGGCGGAGCTGCTCCTCGCGGAGTTCGACGCCCTCACCCCCGCGGGCAACACCAACCTGTACGACGGGCTGTTCACGGCGCTCAGCGTGGCGGAGACGCACCGGGATCCGGCCTACCAGAACCGGGTGCTGTTCATGTCCGACGGGGTGGCCACGACGGGGATCGAGGACCCCGGGAGGCTGCGGTCGCTGGCCGAGGCGTACGCGCGGCTCGGGGTGGGGATCACCTCGATCGGCGTGGGCACGGAGTTCGACGTCGACGTGATGCGCGACCTGAGCGAGGTGGGCGCCGGGAACTTCTACTTCCTGGAAGATCCGCGGGCCGTCGAGGAGGTGTTCGCCGACGAGGTGCAGACCTTCCTCGTGCCGGTGGCGCTCGACGCGCAGCTCGATGTGACCGTGGGCGGCGGATACACCATCCGCGGCGTCTACGGGACGAACGGCTGGCAGGCCACGGAGGGCGGCGGGGAGATCTCGATCCCGAGCCTGTTCCTCGCGGGGCGCGAGAGTTCGGACGAGCCGATCTCCGAGGGGCGGCGGGGCGGCGGCGGGGCGATCCTGCTGGAGCTGGTGCCGCGCGCGAACCAGTCGGGCGTGACGGACCCGCACGCAGTGGGGTCGCTGTCGCTCGCGTACACGAACCCGCTGACGGGGACGCTGGTGACGCAGGAGGCGGAGATCACGGCACCGAACACGCCGGACGCGCCGCCCTCGGAGGGGTACTTCTCCGACAAGACCGTGGAGAAGGGGTTCGTGATGCTGAACCTGTACGCGGGCTTCAAGCTCGCGGCAGAGCTGGCCTACGACAGCGATCCTCGGACTGCGCGGCGGACGCTGGAGGCGCTGCGGCCGAACGTGGCGGCGTGGCTCGAGACCACGCCCGATCCGGACGTGGAGGACGACCTGCGCTACGTGGACATGTTCATCCAGAACCTGATCCAGGTGGAGTCCACGACGGTGCCCTACGAGCCCGCCGAGCCGCCGGACCCCTGGCCGGCAGACTGACACCTTCGCGGTGGACCGCGGACTTCCATGCCGCTGACGCGGCGGGCAGAGGTCGAACGTGACCGGAAGCTCGCCGCGAGGGCAAGCGCGCGCTAGGTAGCGTGGGTGAATGCTCCCGCTGCCGACGATCTGTTCTTCTCGCTGACTCCCCAGAAAGTGCTGGAGGCCGTGGAGGTCGCGGGGGTGCCCTGCAACCCGGTCTGCTACCCCCTGAACTCATTCGAGAACCGGGTGTACGAGGTGGAGCGGGAGGACCGCACGCGGGTGGTGGCGAAGTTCTACCGACCGGGCCGGTGGACGGAGGCGCAGCTCCTGGAGGAGCACCAGTTCCTGCAGGAGCTGGCGGAGGAGGAGCTGCCCGTGTGCGCGCCGCGGGCCTTCCCGGAAGGGGGGACGCTGCGCCAGATCGAGGGGATCTACTACTGCCTCTTCGACAGGATGGGGGGTCGCGCGCCCGACGAGCTGGATGACGGGCTGCTGGAGCGGCTGGGGATGCTCGTGGCGCGGATGCACAACGTGGGTGCGGCGCGGCCCGGGGTGCACCGGGTGCGCGTGGACGCGAACACCTTCGTGCGGCAGGAGCTTGCGTGGATGGAGGGGCGGGGGGTGCTGCCGCCGGGGATCGCGGGGCGGTATGCCGGCGCGGCGCGGCGGATCGCGGATCTCGCGGACGCGCGGATGCGGGACGTGGAGGTGCACCGGCTGCACGGGGACCTGCACCTCGGGAACCTGCTCCTGCGCGACGGGGTGCTGCGGGTGCTGGACTTCGACGACATGGCGGTGGGCCCGGCGATGCAGGACCTGTGGCTGATCGCGCCAGGCAGGGACGCGGAGGCGATGCAGCAGCGGGCGGTGCTCGTGGAGGGCTACGAGAAGATGCGCAGCTTCTCGTGGGGAGAGCTGCGCCTCGTGGAGCCGCTGCGCGGGATGCGGATGGTACGGTACGCGGCGTGGCTCGCGCGGCGGTGGCACGACCCGATCTTTCCGCGGACATGGCCGCACTTCGGGACGCCGTCCTACTGGAACGACGAGACGCGGGCGCTGGAGGAGATCCTCGAGGTGAGCACCGAGAATTGATCCGGCGGGGATCGCGGCGCGGTTGCTGGGCCTTCTGGAAGTCGTTTAGGCTCCAAGAGAGCGTGGGGTAGTTCGACCTGGTTCCGGGGGTTGGGGGGCTCCCGGGTCGAACGTCCCCGGGAGGTCCACCATGGTGCGCGCGCTGAAGAGGATGGTTCCGTTCCTGGCCTTATCCTTCGCGGCAGGGGGGCTGACGGTCAGCCTCGCGATGGGATCGGGCAGCTCTGGCGGAGGAGGCTCCGCGTACGACCCCTACCCGGGCCCCTCGCCCTGGGGACCCGACGACGAGCAGGGGGCGTCGAACCTGCAGACGGCAGAGCGGGTGCTCGACGCGAAGAAGCTCATCAAGAAGGGCAAGGTGTACGCGCTCGGGCACGAGTACTCGCCAGAGACGCCTGCGTTCCCCGGCAACGCCGGGATCAGCATGGAGGCGAAGCCGGTGCAGCAGCTCGGGCGGCAGCGGCTGTTCACGGAGCTTGTGCACGGGGAGATCCCGCAGACGGGGACGCAGTTCGATGCGCTGGGTCACGCGGGGATCCTCCCTCCAGGCGGGAGCGCTCCGGACGACGTGCTGTTCTACAACCGCTTCACGGGGGCGGAGACGATCACGCCGGAGGGGCTGGCGCGGCTCGGCGTGGAGAACGTGAAGCCGATCGTGACGCGGGGGGTGCTGCTCGACGTGAAGCGGTACGCGAACCACGGGCAGTCGTTCGCGGCGGGCCAGGAGATCACGCTCCCGATGGTGCTGCAGACGCTGCAGGCGCAGGCGATGAGCGAGCACGACATCGGCCCCGGTGACGTGGTGCTGATCGTGACGGGCTGGGAAGAGCGGTTCTCGCTCGGGACCGACGGCTATTACCTGACGCCCGAGCTGGGGATGGCAGAGCCCGGGATCGGGCTACAGGTGGCGCGGTGGCTCGCGGCGAAGGGGGTGGCGTGCGTGGGCGCCGACAACTGGGGGCTGGAGGTGTACCCGCCTCCAGGTCCGCCGCCCGCGCCAGGGCTGGAGCTGCCGGTGCACCACCACCTGCTGGTGAAGAGCGGGGTGTACATGCACGAGTCGATGCGGCTCTCCGAGCTGGCCGCTGACCTCGCCGCAGCACACCAGGCGTGGTGGTGGAATGGTTTGCGGTCGTACGAATTCTTCTACACGTACGCGCCCGTACCGCTGCGCGGCGCCTCTGGATCACCGGGCATTCCGCTCGCTATACGTTGAGGATCATGCCCGAGGGTGATCACGACCGTGCCTCGCTGGAGGCCGAGAACGCAGCTCTGCACCGTCAGGTCGCGGAGCTGAAGAAGGCGGTGCGCCATGGGGAGCGGGTCCTGCAGGCGGTGATCGATCAGGTGCCGGGGCTCGTTTACGGGCGGACCGCTGGCGCGTGGGAGATGCTGTTCATCAACCAGACCGGCGCCGCGTACCTGGGGCTGTCGCCAGGCGAGGTGGTGGGTCGGCCGGAGGGGGACTTCTTTCCGGCCGAGGTCGTCGCGCAGTGGCACGTGACCGATGCGCACGTGATGGAGACGGGCGCGGTGCACGACGTGGACGAGTCGGCGCCCCACGAGGACGGGATGCACGTCCACCGCTCCATCAAGTTCCCCATCCGCGACGAGGAGGGACGGGTGTGCGCAGTGGGCGGGATCTCGATGGACGTGACGGCGCAGCGGAGGGCGGAAGAGCGGGTGCTGGAGGCGCACCGCGCGGCCATCCGGGAGCTGGGTACGCCGATCATCCCGCTCAGCGAGGGCGCGCTGGTGGTTCCGGTGGTGGGGGCGGTGGACCCGGTGCGGGCGCGGCAGCTCCTCGAGCGGATCCTGGAGGGGGTGGCCGGGCGGCGCGCGGGCCTGGTGATCCTGGACGTGACCGCGGCGGGGGTGCTCGACGCGGAGGTGGCGAGCGCGATCCTGAAGGCGGCGCAGGCGGTGCGGCTCCTCGGGGCGCAGGTGGTGCTGACCGGGATCAGCCCGGCGATGGCGCGCTCGCTGGTGACGGAAGGGGTGGACCTGGGTGGGATCCTGACCCTCGGCTCGCTGCAGGATGGAGTGAAGTACGCGCTGCGGCAGCGCTGAGGGCCGCACACCGGGTATAGTCGGCCCGGGACCGACACCGATGACGACCTCGTTTGCTGCCTTGATCTACCGCCCCGACCTGGTCTCCGAGCGCGCGCTGTCGCAAGGCTTCGCGGTGGCGCTCGGGGGCTTCGACGTGCCCGCGCCGCGGTTGCTCACCGCGCCCCTCCCGGGGCTGCCGGGGTGGAGCGTGGCCTTCTACGGGAGCGGGAGGAAGGTGCCCCGAGGCGCGGAGGAGGAGGAGTTCGAGCACGCCTGCGAGCTGTTCGAGGAGGAGCTCTCGCCGGCGCTGGGGGTGGTCGACGCAGCCGGGGAGGAGGGGCATCCAGAGGCGGTGATCTACGCGCTGACGTACACGGAGGCGGCGCTGCACGACGATGCGTGGCGCTTCGATGCGCGGGGGGTGGAGCGGCGGTTCGTGCACGAGGGGGACGAGGGGGTGGAGGTGGGGTTCGAGACGCCAGAGGCAGGGGAGGCGCGGGCGCTGGACGTCGACCTGCGGGCCGGAGCGAGCGACGAGGAAGAGGCGCGGGCGCTGGAGGCTGCGGCGCGGGAGCACCGGGGGTCGACGTTCGTGTCGAGGGAGCTCGGGGTGGCGGTGCTCCCGGCGCTGGTGGGGGCGCTGTTCGCGGCGGACCAGCGGGTCACGGTGCGGCTCGTGGAGGCGAACGCGGCGGCGATCACGGCGGAGGTGCGGCGGCTGAACGGGGCGCTGCGGCGGGTCGAGGGGCGAGGCGCGCAGGCCGTGCGGGAGGTGGCCGGGGTGGCGGCGCCGGAGGCGTACCAGGCGTTCGCGCGGACGTACGACTGGGCGGATCCGACGGACCCGCGGGACCTCTACCGGGAGCTGTCCATTGGGGCGGTGGAGGGGGCGCTCAGGTTCCTGCGGGGCGACGATTTCGCGGGGGTCGAGGCGGAGGACGCGGTGCGCAAGGCGGCGGAGAAGGGGTGGTATCCGATCGCGCAGCTCACGGGGTCGGCGCTCACGGGGGCGACGGCGCAGGGGGTGATCGCGCTGGCGTCGGACGGGGATCGGCTGGCGCTGGTGAAGCGCGACGGGGCGATCGTGGAGGCCGGGCCGAGGTTCGGGGAGCTGCTCCGGTATCTGGCCCTCGGCTGGTCGAAGCGCTCCGAGGCAGAGGAAGACATGATCGGCGCGCTGATGCTGCGGGCGCGGCTGCGGGCCGACGGGGGTTGAGGAGGCGCTTGCGGCCCTCTCAGGACGGCGTGCTAGCCTGCGCCGCATGGCGAATCCCACTGCAATCCTCGAGACCTCGCTCGGCAACATCACCGTCGAGCTGTACGTCGACAAGATGCCGATCACGGCCGGCAACTTCGTCGAGCTGGCGAAGAGCGGGTTCTACGATGGGCTCCATTTTCACCGCGTGATCAACCAGTTCATGCTCCAGTTCGGGTGCCCCCACAGCCGCGACCCCAAGTCGGATCGCGCCGGAACGGGCGACAGCCCGAAGGGAACCATCCAGGACGAGCACCCGGCGCAGCACAGGCTGTCGAACGAGCCGGGGACGCTGTCGATGGCCAACACGGGGCGGCCTAACAGCGGGAGCTGTCAGTTCTTCATCAACACGGTGAACAACGCGTACCTCGACTGGTTCTCGCCTGGGCCGTCGAAGCACCCGGTGTTCGGCAAGGTGATCTCGGGGATGGATGTGGTCCACAAGATCGAGCAGACCCCGACCGACCGGAACGACAGGCCTGCCACGCCCGTGAAGATGATCAAGGTCACCGTCCAGGAGGGGTGAACCCTTCTCTGCGGTGAGCGGTGCGCGGCGGGGGCACGGGCCCCCGCCATGTCCGTCAGGGAGCGCAGAAGTTGCCGGCGCAGAACTGGCCCGGGCCGCACTCGGCGACGGTCGTGCACGCCTTCATGCACGACCCGGCGCCGCTCTCGAAGCCCCAGTAGTTGATGCAGACAGCGCCCGTGGGGCAGTCGTTCATCTGGAGGTTGCAGAACTCCGAGCAGTAGCCGTTCCCGTACGGGAAGCAGATCGGGTCTTCGTTCGTGGCCTGGCAGTCGCTCGGCGCGGTGCACGGGCCACCGATGGCCCCGGCGCCCGGGGTGCAGACGGGCAGCTTCCTGCAGTCGTCCGGGTCCTCGCAGTCGGTGAGGCCGTTGCCGCTGTTGTCGAAGAGGTCCTGACAATCGGTCTCGGGCGGGCGGACGGTGTTGCAGGTGAGGCCGCAGGTCACGACGTCGGAGGGGTCGCACTGCTCGTTGCCCTCGCGCACCTCGTCGCCGCACACCGTGATGAGGTTGCAGTCGCTCGTGCAGTCAGGCCCGCCGTCACACTCCTCGATGCCACCCTTCCGGCCGTCTCCGCAGACGTTCTTGGAGACGAGGAGGGTGTAGTTGAAGGACTGCTCGGGGAAGTAGCCAAAGACCCGGACGAAGTAGTTGCCGGGTTCGAGGTCGCGCACCACCGGGTAGTTCGAGGCTTCGATGAGCGAGCAGTCGGAGTAGGTGCCGTTCTCGTATGCCTGGTCGTTCTCGGTGAGGTACTCGCCGCAGCCGCTGCCGCGGGAGAGGACGATGACGGTGTCGGCGCCGCAGGTGCCCGGACCGCCGGCGCCAAAGGTCTCGATGCGCAGGTCCGCGCGCTCGTTGAGGAGGAAGGCGAAGTAGTCGGACTCGCCAGCGGGGTTGATCGCGCCGCTCACCAGGGCGTCGGGGAAGAAGAGGCCATTCGACTGGCCGCAGATGTCGTTCGGTTCCTGCTCGGCGTTCGGAAGGAGGAGGCAGGTGCTGCTGCAGCCGTCGCCGTTCTGGGTGTTGCCGTCGTCACACTGCTCGTTGCCCTCGATCAGGCCATCGCCGCAGGTGGTGGGGAACTGGCAGAACGCGGTGCAGTTGGAGCCGCCGTCGCACTGCTCGCTGCCCTCGACCACGCCGTTGCCGCAGAGGGCGTCGTAGCTGACCTCGAGGGTGTAGGGGATGTCGGTCATGGTGCTGGTGTTGCCCCGCACGCGCACGTAATAGATCCCCTGGGGGACGGCCTTGAGCCGGGGATACTGGATGCTGTCGAGCTGATCGCACGAGGAGAACTGGGTCGTGTTGCAGTTCGAGCCGCTCCAGGACAGGTAGGAGCTGCAGGGCTCCACGTTGTGGACGCGGATCCTGAGGTCGGCGCGGGCAGGGACGTTGATGGCGTAGTAGTCGTTCTCCGACACCGAGGAGGTGCCGTGCACCACGGAGGGGACGCCTAGCGGGCCCCCAGGCTCGAGGCAGTTGTTGTTCGGCTCGACCTCGCTGGAGCCTTCGAGGCGGCAATCCGCCGCGCAGCCGTCGCCGCCCGTGGTGCCGCCGTCGTCGCACTGCTCGTTGCTGGAGACGAAGCCGTCGCCGCACTGTGCGCAGGCGGCGAAGCTTCGGCACTTGTCGTCATCGCAGTCGGAGACGCCGTTGTTGTCGTCGTCGAGGCCGTTGTCGCAGATCTCCAGGCCAGGCCAGCACATGCTGCGCACGCCGAAGGCGTTGCAGGTGTAGCCGGGGCGGCACTCGGCGGAGTCCGTGCAGCTCTGGAGGCACACGCCATGGCCGTTGCCGAGGCCCGTGTCGAAGCACGAGCCGCCCGCAGGGCAGTCGTCGTTCGTGATGTCGCAGAACTCCGAGCAGTAGCCGTCGGTCCAGCCCTCGAAGCGCGCCTCTGCGATGCAGAAGGGGTCGTTCGCGCTGGCCTGGCACTCGTGAGACGTCTGGCAGGAGCCGCCGAGGGGGGTCTCACCCGGGATGCACATGCCCAGGCCCTGGCAGTCGCTGGCGTCGTCGCAGTCGAGGAAGCCATCGTGATCGTTGTCCTGCGCGTCGTCGCAGACGACCTCGCCGCTGCCGTCGCAGGGGGCGACGCCGGCGCACGCGGCGTCGGCGCAGTCGGCGGTGCCGTTGCCGTCGTCGTCGACGCCATTGTTGCAGTCCTCGTTGGGGATGCAGGCGCTGGTGTCGAAGGTGCAGTCGGCGTTGCAGGCGAGATCGCCGCGCTGGAACTGGAGACCTTCGCAGGTCTGGCCGCCGAGGTCGCCGCCCTCGCACTCGACGCCGGCCACGAGGAAGCCGTCGTTGCAGATGGGCGCGCAGGTGCTCGGCGAGCCGGAGCAGGCGTAGCCTTGCTCGACGGCGCACGCCGCGTCGCAGCCGTCGCCAGGCACGCTGTTGCCGTCGTCGCAGGCTTCACCCGCCGTGACCGCGCCGTCGGCGCAGACGTCGCCGAGGCGCAGCTCGGGGGCACACCCGAGCGAGGTACCCGCCGCGAGCGCGAGAGCCAGAAGGAGGCCCGCAGGTCGCTTCATCAGAATGCTCCTCGGTAGGTGGCGCCGACCGCGCCAGGTGCTGCCCATGGGACGAAACCGGTGGTGTCGACGCTGCGCCGCCTGCCGGTGGTGAAGCCGACGACGGCGACGCCAGCGCCCGCGAGGCCCAGAGCGCCGAGGCCGATGGCGAGGCCGAGGCTGCGGTTCCAGCGGGCGTGGAGGGCGTCGACGTCATCGGCGGTGAAGGCCTCGGGGTTGCACGCGCCCTTCGGGCAGCCCTCGTCGACGTCGCCGCGCGCGCCGACGTGGTCGATGGTGAAGTAGACGCCCGCGCCGAGAGCGACGACGCCGACGCCTCCGGCGATCCAGGCCCAGAGGGGCACTGGGCCGTCGCTCACGTCGGCAGGGGAGGTGGAGGAAGACGCGCCGATGGACACGCCACCCGGCAGAGGCGCGAGGGTGAGCTCCACGGGGATGGTCGCGCCTTCGGCCGCGGTGATCTCCTTGCGGGCCGGCTCGAACCCCTGGGCCTCTGCCTCGACGGCGTGGGTGCCAGGGTTGACCTTGCGGGGGAACGAGAGCGACGCCTGGGGGACGACCTCGCCGTCCACGCGGACCTCGATGGCGGCGGCCTCGGAGGGTCCCTTCACGCGGATCTCGAGGCCGGGGATGCGCTTCTCCAGCTCCTCGGCGAGCGTCGCCGCGGCGGGGCGCGCCTCGGTGAAGGCCTCGGGCTCCTTCGGCTTGACGGGCATGCGGGCCACGTCGAGGGCCATGGCACGCGCTTCGACGAGCCTGCCGAGCCGCGCGAGGGCCCTGGCGAGGTCGAGGCCCGTGGTGGGGACGCCCATGATGTCGTGCGCGGCCTGGAAGGCCTTGCGGGCGCCTTCGAGATCTCCGGCGTCGAATTTCCTGCGCCCCTCGATGACGAGCCCGCGGGCGGTCTCGCGGTCGGCGGCGGAAGGCTCCGCGGCGTCCGCGGTGGCGGGGAGGAGCTGCGCTGCAGCGCAAAGGAGCAAGGGAAGACAGGGGCGAAGAAGTCGTCTGATCATCAAGCTACTCGGCAGGCCGGAAGGGGGCGTCAGAAGCCGATGGTATCCTTGATGGGGGTCGGCCTCGGGGTGGACTTGCTGGTGCCGCCCACGCCTGGAGCAGGCCGTCCCGAGGGGGCCTGCGCGGCCCCCGTCCCTTGCGCGAGAGGCGCCTGGGTGACGGTGGCGCTGGTCGTGGGGGTGGCGCTCGGCGTGGCCGTCGGAGGAGCTTCGGGCTCGGACGACGCCACGACGGCCGGGAGCGAGGGCGCGGGAGGCGCGCCGAGACCTGGAGCCACGGTCGTCACGGCGGGTGTGGACCCTTCGCCTGCGGCAGGGGCGCCGCCGCGGAAGAGCAGGACGGCGCCGACGGCACCGACCACCGAGGCGATCGCGGCGGCGACGATCATCGCGGCCATGTGCCGACCGCCAGAGCCCGCGCGGGTCACGGCGCTCATGGCGACGCTGCCCTGCGCGACGCTGGGGTAGGTGCCGGTGGCGATGGGCGTGCCGCTGTTCGAGAGGGCGCCCGGCGGAGGGGTGATGCCCACGGGCATGCCGGGGGCCGAGCTGCCCACCGTGCCGTTCGGTGCGCCGGGGGCCGAGCTGCCCAGGCCGGGGCCATAAGACGCCTGAGGGCCGACGACCGCGGCAGGGAGGGCGGTGCTGGTCCAGGCGGTCCACGGAGCGCCGTTCACGGCGCGCTCAAGGGTCTCGGCGAGTTCGCGCGCGGACTGGAACCTGTGGGCCGGGTCCTTCTGGAGGGCGCGCTGGAACCAGGCGTCGACGGAGGCGGGGAGGCCTTGCAGCACGGTGCTCGGGGGCGGGTAGTAACCGGTGTGCACCGCCACGGAGAGGGCGCCCAGGGTGTCGCCCGAGAAGGGGATGCGCCCGGTCATGACGTGGTAGGCGACCACGGCGAGCGACCAGAGATCGGCGCGGTGGTCGGCGTGCTTGGCGCTGAAGAGCTGCTCGGGGCTCATGTAGAGGGGCGTGCCGACCATGCTGCCCGTCGTGGTCATGCCGGTGTCCTCCTGCATGCCCTGCTTGGCGACGCCGAAGTCGATGACCTTGACGATGAGGTCTCCGTCCACCGTGGTGAGGAAGATGTTGTCGGGCTTGATGTCGCGGTGGACGATGCCGAGCTGGTGGGCCCTGGTGAGGGCCTTGGCGACCTGGGTGATCACGGTCGCGGTGTCGCGCGGGCTGAGGGGGCCGAACTGCTTGACGCGCTTGCCGAGCAGCTCGCCTTCGAGCAGCTCCATGGCGATGTACGGGATGCCCTCGGCGGTGACGCCGTGATCGAAGACCTGCGCGACGTGGGGGCTCTTGATCTGCGCGGCGGCCATCGCCTCGCGCCGGAAGCGCTGGACCAGTGACTCGTCGGTGAGGAGCTGTTGAGCGATGAACTTCACGGCGACCTGGGTGCCGAGCCCGAGGTGATCCGCGATCCACACGCTCCCCATCCCCCCTTTGCCCAGGGGCTGGACGAGCCTCAGGGTGGCGGTGATGTGCTGCCCAGGTTGCATGAGCCCTCTCGTCAATGCCGGCGTGAGCTTCGTCCCTGGGTCCCGCGCGAACCCGAGCGCCACGCCCTACCGCCGACCATGAGGCAGCGTACCCGTGCCGACCGGTCACGCCAAGCGCGCTCGGTGCTGTGGTCGAAGGAGGTGAATGGCCGGATTTGCTGGAAGAGGCGGCGGTAGAAGTACGCCGATGATGTACGCGAGGCGTGTCGGATGGTGGCGGGGAAGACGGTCGCACTCGTCCGCGATGCGCACGATGCGCACGTCTGGCGCGCGTCTTGGCGTACGTGACGCACGTGACGCGCTCATCGGTGAGGTGCCTCCGAGGGGCGCGACCGCTTCGCCGCTGGGCTCAGATCACGGGTTGGCAGCGCCGGGCGTGAGCGTCGACGAGACCTGCCACTCGGCGTTGGCGTTGTCAGCGTCCTGTCCGTTGGGCGTGCGGCCGAGGGTGAGGCCGATGGTGTTGCTGTCCGCCACCGAGGACGAGAGGACGGTCCCCTCGACGAGGCTCACGGTGCCCACACCCGGGATGATGGCGGCGGTGATGCCGCCCTCGTAGGAGAGCTTGTCGAGGACCGCGCTGCCGCGGACGAGCGCCACGCCCTCCTTGTCGTTCTGGATGCGGTTCGACTGCGCCCCCGACCAGGCGATCTTCTTCGCCCCTGCCGGCGTGGTGACGGCGGTGGAGCCGACGACGAGGTACTGACCCGGGGTGAGCGTTCCAGCCGAGGCGAGGTCGACGGTCATGTACGCGGTGTTGTCCCCGCCGTTGATGAACACCAGCGAGTGGCCGGTGAGATCGACCGTGGCGCCGGTGGGGTTGTAGACCTCGACGTACTCGGCGCCGTCGGTGCCGATGTTGTCGTAGTCGATCTCGTTGATGACGAGGTGCTGGTAACCGGCAGGCGCCGTGAACGAGCCCTGCAGCGAGACGCCGGCATAGGCCGTGAAGGCCTGCAGCATCACGTAGTACGTGCCGGGCTGGATGCCGGTGATGGTGCACGTCTCGCTGTTGCCAGGCAAATACGGGCGGCATTCGTAAGTGGAGATGGTCGGGAGCGATGCAGACCTGACATAGAGGTCGGCGTCGCCCGTGCCGCCGCTGATGGTGAAGGTGAGGCTGCTCGCGGTCGCCGGGACATTCAGGCTGAAGTAGGCGACGCTCCCCTCCTTGCCCCCGAGGCCCGTGACCGCGACGTTGTTGGTGAGGGGGGCAGGGTTGGGCGTGCCGACGCCGACAGCTTCCCAGGCGAGGAGCACCTGGTCGCGCTCGGGGAGCGCGAGGGTCCAGGTGGAGGCGGCCTGGGTCGCTGCCTTGAGGTCCAGGAACGTCGCGGTCGAGGTCAGGTACTGGGTGTTGGCGCGGTGGAAGGTCTTGGCGGCCTTCTCGATGCCGATGCCGGTGACGCTCACCGAGGTCTGCCCGCGGGGATGGGTGCCGCCTTGCGCGAGCAGGTAGAACGCCAGGTTGGAGATGCCCGAGCTGTGGTGGACAGCCATCGCCGCGTGGTAGTCGGCATAATGGTCGGCGGACGCGCCGTCGAGCGCCGGGTCGTTCATGTAGCGCATGGCGTCGCCCGAGATCGCCGGCGTCCAGACGTCCTCGCCGACCTTCCAGGTGTCGGCGCTGACGACCTTGCCGTCGAGGTTCCATTCGCAGAGGCTCGCCATGATGTCGCTCAGGGATTCGTTGATGCCCCCGGATTCACCGGTGTACGCGAGGTTCGACGTGGACTGGGTCACGGCGTGCGTGAATTCGTGGGCGGTCAGGTCCAGCGCCGAGGCGAGGTTCGCGATGGTCGTCCCGTTGCCGCCGCCGAAGACGAGCTGAGAGCCATTCCAGAAGGCATTCACGTTGTTAACGCCGTAGCGCACGGTGCTGGTGATGGGAGCGCCGAGACCATCGTAAGAGTCGCGCGCGAGCAGGGTGGAGTAGCAATCGTGGACCACGCCGAGCCAGTCGTAGTTGGCGTTGACGACGCCATCGCCGACCACGCTCTGCCCCTCGCTGCGCGCCAGGGTGCCAGGGAGGGTGGTGCCGCCGCCAGCGCTGTACACGTTCCGGGTCAGGGCCGCGTGGATGTGCGGCAAGCGTTGCACGATCGTCCCGTCGAGCGCGTCCACCAGCACGGTGTCGTGAAGAGGCAGGCCATCCTCCTGCATGCCCATCACGTCGACCGCATACACCAGGTCGAGCCGGTCGGTGTTCACCTCGCTCACGCGGTAGGCGAGTTCGACGTCGTCCTTCACCGCCACGTCCATGGCCTCCGTCGCGTCGCGGGCAATCCGCCGTGCGTCGGCCTCGTCGATCTCGGGCACCCGGGCGGCGTTCAGATCCGCGCGGGCATTGCCGTTCGCGGCATGGATCACCCCGTCTCGTGCATGGAGCAGAAGCTCTGCACCGATGACCCGCAGCCCGTTCTTCACCTGCGAGAAGCGGAAGTGGTGGACGCCATCTTCGTCGGTGCTCGATTTCTGGAGGACCAGCTCCTCTGCATTCGCGCGGAACACGGGCGCGAGGGCGTCGAGGGCAGCGCGGAAATCGGTATCAGCCGCCCTGGTAGCGACCTCGATCTTGCCGAGGTCACCCATGACGAAGCGCGGCACTGCAGCGGCGTCGAGGTGGAGGACGCGCGCCTCGGGAAGGGCCGCGAGATGCGCCAGGATGTCCGCGCCTCGCTCATCAGGGGTGCTCGCCACGTCCCCTTCCATGTCGCTATCGTCGCCAGGCCCCTGGCATGCGGCAGCGGCAATGACCAGCGACGTCAGACACAGACCCCGAAGCAGCTTCTTTCGAATCATGGACTCTCCTTGTGACGAACCGAGAAATGAGCGTTCACCTTCGGAGAAGAGGCAGCTTGCCGCTCCGAGGAGCACGGGTCCGATAGTCTCGCCCCGAATGCATGTGCGCAGCACACCGGCTCTGCGCGGTCATTCAGCGCGATGAAGCCGATACCATTGCCGGGAACTGGCAAAGGCGTCAACACGTGGAATCGCGTGGTGGGACAATGTTCTTCCCATCCTCATGGCACTCGCGCGGCATGACGGATGGTTCGCGGGTTCGCGCAGCGATCATCCGGGCGCCTGGGCCATCGCGCCGCAGAAGTGTCCGCAGGGAGGGGGAAATACCTCAACGAAGACGGCAATTTCCCGGGAGAGAGGTCCCCCTGTCGACGCACTCCGGCCATGGTAGATCTCCCTCTCCACTCCGGAGGAGATCTCTCATGCGAGCAGCTCATGCTTTCCTTGCGCTCCTGCCAGGCCTCATCCTGGCCTGTGGCGGCGGCGGGAACGACACCACGGGCGCCGGCGCCGGCCAGGGTGAAGGCGGTGCTGGAGGCAGCGGTGCTAGCAACGGCATCCCGTGTGATGTCGACGCCGTGCTCGAGAAGAGCTGCCGCTCGTGTCACGGCAGCGAGCCGAAGTTCGGCGCGCCGTTCTCGCTGGTGACCCACGACGACCTGCACGCGCCTGGGTTCAGCGACTCCGGGAAGCCGATGTACGAGATGATCGGGGCGCGCATCCACGACGAGGACAAGCCCATGCCGCCGCCGCCCAATGCCCGGGTGGTCGGAGACGATGCCGCCACGCTCGACGCCTGGATCGCTGCCGGTGCTCCTGCGAGCGGCGAGAACTGCGGAGGGGACGGCGGCGGCGGTGCCGGGGGGAGCGGGGCTGGGCAGCCCATCGGGTGCACGCCCGACGTCGAGCTCACCCCGACTGCACCGTACGAGATGCCGCAGCAGGTGGAAGACGCTTACATGTGTTACGGCGTCACCGTGGAGCTCGATGGCAAGCGTCACATCACGACGCTCTCGCCCCTCATCGACAACAGCACCATCGTGCACCACATGCTGCTGTTCGCAGCCGACTCATCGTTCCCCTCGGAGCCCCAGCCGTGCGGCAATGCATCCATGGGGCAGCTCATGGGCGTGTGGGCTCCTGGAGGGCAAGACCTCGTGCTCCCCGCGGAGGCAGGCTTCCCGATCGAGGGTACGGCCCACTTCGTGTTGCAGGTTCACTACAGCAACCTGATGGGTCTCTCCGGAGAGCGAGACAGCTCGGGTTACCGCCTCTGCACCACCTCGGACCTCAGGGACAACGACGCCGACATCATGGCGTTCGGCACCACCCAGATCAGCATCCCGGCCAATGGAACGCAGGATGTCACCTGCGACCTGACCATTCCTTCGTACATCCCGGAGATGACCATCGTGTCTGGCATGCCGCACATGCACAAGCTGGGTACGCAGATCTCGACGACGCTCTACCCGGGCGGGGATGGTGCTGCCGTGAACCTCGGCGCTGCGAATCCATGGAACTTCGAGAGCCAGGCCTGGACGGAGCTGAGCACCGTCCTCAAGCCGGGAGATGTCGTGAGCACGCGGTGCGCCTGGAACAACCCGACGCCATCCACCGTGAGCTTCGGTGAGGATACGAGCGACGAGATGTGCTTCGGGTTCGTGATGTATTACCCGAAGATCGAGTTCCAGCAGTGGCACTGGGGTCTGCCGGCGCTCGGGTCGTCCTGCACCGACACGCCTTGAGCAGCGTCGCCGTGTCGTGAAGCACCGGCCGGCTCGAATCAGGGTCGAGCGGCCGGTGTCGCGGTGTGCGTCAGCCAGACCCGCTGGCGGCGGAAGGCTCCCGGTACTTGAACACCGCCTGCACGTAGTCGCGGTTCATCTTGGCGATGTTCTCCAGGCTGATCTGCTTGGGGCACACCGCCTCGCACTCACCGACGTTGGTGCAGTGGCCGAACATCTCGGCGCGCATCTGCATCACCATCGCCAGCGTGCGGCGTTCCTGCTCAGGCTCGCCCTGCGGCAGCAGGTTCAGGTGGGTCACCTTCGCGGAGGTGAACAGTGACGCCGAGGCGTTCGGGCAGGAAGCCACGCAAGCCCCGCAGCCGATGCACGCAGCCGCATCCATGGCCCGATCGGACTTGTCCTTGGGGACCGGGATGGCATTGCCGTCCGGCGCGCTCCCGGAGGGCGTCGAGATGTATCCGCCCGCCGCGATGATCCGGTCGAAGGCGCTCCGGTCCACCATCAGGTCCTTGAGGATCGGGAACGCTGCGGCCCTCCACGGCTCGAGCCACAGCTCGTCGCCGTCCTTGTAGTGGCGCATGTGGAGCTGGCACACCGTCGTGCCCTTGAGGGGGCCGTGTGCCTGGCCGTTGATCATGAACCCGCACATGCCACAGATGCCTTCGCGGCAGTCGTGGTCGAAGGAGACAGGGTCGTCGCCCTTTTCGATCAACCTCTGGTTCAGGACGTCGAGCATCTCGAGGAAGGACATGTGCTCGCTGACGTCGGGCACGTCGTACGACGAGAAGGATCCCTCGGCGCTCTTCCCCTTCTGCCGCCACACATGGAGCTTCAGACGCATTACTTGTAACTCCGCTGGCTGGGTTTGACCTCTTTGAACTCGAGGGGTTCCTTGTGGAGCTCGGGCTTCTGGCCTTCTCCCCCCCAGCCCCACGCAGCGACATAGGTGAACCGCTCGTCGTCACGCTGCGCTTCACCCTCCGGCGTCTGGTACTCCTCGCGGAAGTGACCGCCGCAGGACTCCTCGCGCACGAGCGCGTCGCGGCACATCAGCTCCCCGAGTTCGAAGAAGTCGGCGACGCGGCCAGCCTTCTCCAGTTCGAGGTTCAGGTCTCCGGTGCCGCCCACGCGGACCTCTTTCCAGAAGCGCTCGCGGAGGGCGGGGATGGTCTCCAGGGCCTCGGTGAGACCCTTTGCATTGCGGGCCATGCCGCAGTGCTCCCACATGATCTTGCCGAGCTCGCGGTGGAAGGAGTCGACGGTGCGCGTGCCGTTCACTGCGAGAAGCCGCTCCAGCCGCTCCTTCACGCCACGCTCCGCGTCCTTCACGGCTGCATGCTTCTGGTCGACCTTCTCAAGCTTCGTCGACGCGAGGTAGTCACCGATGGTGTAGGGGATGATGAAGTACCCGTCCGCCAGCCCCTGCATCAGCGCGCTCGCGCCCAGCCGGTTCGCGCCGTGGTCGGAGAAGTTCGCCTCGCCGAGGACGAACATCCCCGGGATCGTGCTCATCAGGTTGTAGTCCACCCAGAGCCCACCCATCGTGTAGTGGATGGCCGGGTAGATGCGCATCGGCACCTGGTACGGGTCCTCGCCGGTGATGCGCTCGTACATGTCGAACAGGTTGCCGTAGCGCTCTGCGATGGTCCGCTTGCCGAGGCGCTGGATGGCGTCGCCGAAGTCGAGGTAGACGCCGAGCCCCGTCGGCCCCACGCCACGGCCCTCGTCGCACACCATCTTGGCGTTGCGGGAGGCGACATCGCGCGGCACCAGGTTGCCGAAGCTCGGGTAGCGGCGCTCCAGGTAATAGTCGCGGTCGCTCTCGGGGATCTCTGCCGGCGTGCGCTTGTCTCCCTTGTTCAAGGGGACCCAGATGCGCCCGTCGTTGCGGAGCGACTCGCTCATCAGGGTGAGCTTCGACTGGTAGTCGCCCGACACCGGGATGCAGGTCGGGTGGATCTGCGTGTAACAGGGGTTCGCGAACAGGGCGCCCTTCTTGTGGGCGCGCCAGATCGCCGTGGCGTTCGAGCCCTTGGCGTTCGTGGACAGGAAGAAGACGTTGCCGTAGCCGCCCGAACCCAGCACCACCGCGTCGGCGAGGTGGACCTCGGTCTTGCCGTCGACGAGGCTCCTCGTGACGATGCCGCGCGCCTTCCCGTCGATGACGACGACATCCAGCATCTCCGTCCGCGGGTAGAGCTTCACCTTGCCGAGCGCCACCTGACGCATGAGCGCCTGGTAGGCTCCGAGGAGGAGCTGCTGGCCCGTCTGCCCACGCGCATAGAAGGTGCGCGACACCTGGGCACCGCCGAAGGAGCGGTTCGCCAGCACGCCGCCGTACTCGCGCGCGAAAGGCACGCCCTGGGCGACACACTGGTCGATGATGTTCACGCTGATCTGGGCGAGGCGATGCACGTTGGCCTCGCGGGCGCGGTAATCGCCGCCCTTCACCGTGTCGTAGAAGAGGCGGTAGATGCTGTCGCCGTCGTTCTGGTAGTTCTTGGCCGCGTTGATCCCACCCTGCGCTGCGATGCTGTGCGCGCGCCGGGGTGAGTCCTGGATGCAGAACGTTTTGACGTTGTAGCCCAGCTCCGCGAGCGTCGCGGAGGCGGCGCCGCCAGCGAGGCCGGTGCCGACGACGATGATGTTGTATTTCCGCTTGTTCGCCGGGTTGACGAGCTTGAGGCGGAAGCGATGGTTGTCCCACTTCTTGTCGATGGGACCTTCGGGGATTCTAGCGTCGAGCTGCATCTCTGGTGTGCCTCCGGGGCGACCTCAGCGGACCACGCCGAAGAGGACAGCAAGCGGGACGACGGCGAAACCGACGGTGAGCAGGAAGGCGAAGACCACCGCAAACTTCCTGAGCGCCGGGGTGTAACGCGGGTGGCTGATGCCCAGCGACTGAAACATGCTCCAGGCGCCGTGGTAGAGGTGGGCTCCGAGCAGCACCACCGAGATCACGTAGAACAGCGCCACGACCGGCATCTGGAAGCCGGCGACCATGTTGTCGTAGGGCTTCAGGTCCTGGAACTGCGGGTGCGCAGTGCCCGTGGTGAGGTGCAAGAGGTGGAACACGATGAACGCCGCGAGCACCATGCCGCTCCACAGCATCGTGCGGGCCGGCAGGTTCGAGTGGCGATGTCCCTTCTTGCGGTAGCCATCGGGTCGGGCCGCATAGCTGAGGCGCGTGAGCGCGATGGCGGTGTAGATGTGGACGATCACGGCGGTCAGCAGCACTGCACGCGCGCCCCAGAGCACGGGTGCCGAGCTGTGGAGCTTGGCGGCGTAGTCGTTGATCTGCTCGCGACCTGCGAAGAGCTGCAGGTTGCCCGCCATGTGAATGACCACGTAGCCGAACAGGACCACGCCGCTGAGCGCCATGGCGATCTTCTTGCCGATGACTTCACGGTAGAAGAGCGCGAGGCGCTGGGCGTTGGAGGATGCAGCGATGGTACTCATCGACCCCTGACCTCTAGTGGAGCGCGGCGTAGGTTTCCAGCCCCTTCGCAAGCTGACAGCCATGCAGATTTTGCGCGGCTTTCCGACGGGCTCGACGGGTGTGTTTTGGCCGCCGGAGGAGGGGCTTTTCGGCCGCGTTTTGGCCGCTTTCGGTCCCGGAGCGTCAGAAGGCCGGGTGCATCTCGAGCAGGTCGGCGATCTCGGACAGCTCAGGGTCCGTCCCTTCCGGGTTGGCGGCTACCACCGTGTCGTGAGCCGCCTGGAGCACCTCGTGGCTCCCGTCCTTCAGCGCCTCGGCGTAGGCGATGATCGCGTTCCCCTTGAGGAGCTGAGCCTTGTTCCCCTCGAGCAGCTCGGCCACGGTCGTCTCCACCGTCGCCTCTCGCTCCTCGTAGGTGAGCGGCGTCTGCCATCGCGCGGTCACCCGCACGGGGTCCTGCAGATCGATCAGCTCGGCGTCGCACGCCCGCACGACCTGGTTGAAGATCATCGCGTCACCCGGCGCGAGGTGCTGCGGCTCGATCTCCTCGGCGTCCTCCGAGTACTCCTCGCCGTAAAACTTCTCGATCCTGAAGTACCACGGGAGCGTCAGCTCCACCTGCACCCCGCGTGCGGCGACCTCCATGGTCTCGTCGAAGCGATCGTGGAGCACCGTCCAGGCCTCTTCGACGCTGTCGAGGTACACGTAGGCGCCGCGCCCCTTGTCGGTCACCGCGTCCATGAGCATGTCGTCGTATCCGTCAGCCGGACCGGTTCCTACGCCGACCAGATAGATCCCTTCCTGGTCGGCATCTGCAGAGTGCTTCGCGATGAGCTCCGCCGAGGTCACGCCGACGTTCGCGCCACCATCGCTGATCAAGATCAGGCGGTTGATCCGTTCGGCGCCGTAGTGCTGCTGCGCGAGGTCGTACCCGTAGGCGAGCCCGTTCTCCAGATCCGTGCCCCCATCCGCGCTCAGGCCTGCGACGGCAGCTTCAAGCTGCGGATCATCGGGGCCGTTCACCATGTGCCCGCTCAGGACCGTCGCGTTCGTCGTGTTCCAGGTGACGAGGTTGACAATGTCGCCCTCCGCGAGGCTCGCGCCCAGAGCCCGCACCGCGGCCTGCTGCCGCTCCATGGGCTCCCCTTGCATGGAGCCCGAGGTGTCGAGCACGAACGTCAACGTCATCGGTCGTCGCATCAGGGCTGCGTCGGGGGCACGCACCCCGATCTGCAGGTCGTAGAAGCCCGCCTCCGCCCCCGCCTGCATCTGGGGCACGATCCGCAGCTCCCCTTCAGGGGCAGCGTCGTAGGCGATGCCGTAGTAGTTGAGGAACTCGTAGGTCCGTATGGAGTAGGGATGAGGCTCTGCCCCCTGCCTGAGCATCTCGCGGACGTGCGCGGGAGAGCCCATGGAGTTGGAGTCGTCGGCCGAGAGGTAGAGGACCTTGGGGCCGGACTCGTCGAGCCCGACACAGGTGAAGGTCTCCTCAGTTTCTTCATCCGGGCTCTGCGGTGGAGCCTGAGCGCTGTTCTCTCCGCCTTCCCATGCCGGCGCGGATTCGTCGAAATCCATCGGGGGATCTCCGCCATCGCCCCCGGCGTCACCGCACCCGATCAACCCTGCGCCAGCAGCGATCACCATCACGAGCCACGCGCTGCGCCCCAGCGAGAAACGTCGCATCATCCACCTCCGAAAAGCCGAGCCGAACAGCCTCGAACGGGGGTGCAGAGCAACGGTTGTGCCCGGAGGAAGACTGGCCTGGAGGACCTGTTCCTTGGTCCTTCAACGGCCCTCTGAAGCGTCGTTTCCTGGATCAGCAGGGGCGCCGGGCTCGTCCCGGAGGGGTCGCCTGCCGAAGGCGGACGCCCCGCATCCCTGACACTGGCGTCCTGCTTCGGGGAGGTGGCTCAGTCTGCGTGGCGCAACTCAGGGCGCCGGCGCACGTGGCGCAGCTCAGTTGATCTGCAGGTTTGGCGCGGACGTGCCGGTCTGGCCTGCCCCCGCGGCTCCCCCCGAGCTGTTGGAGCCGCCGTTCCCACCGAATCCAGGAACCCCGGCGACGCAGGTGTTGGAGCCAAAGGTGAAGGTCACCCCGCCTCCACGCGCGAGGCAGGCGCTCGGACCGCCACCCCCACCTGCCCCCGGACCACCTGCGCCACCGTTGCCGCCGTTGCCGCCATTGCCGCCCGAACCAGCGTCGTCTGCGCCGCTCCCACCAGGTCCGCCGCCGCCGCCCACCTGCCCCGCGGCGCCGTTGCCGCCATTGCCACCGCGACCGCCGGCACTGGTGGTGATGGAGTTGTCGGTCACGATCACGCGGCCGGAGGCCACGAAGACGCCGAAGCTCCCACCGCCTCCCTGACCTCCGGTGCCGTTCGCCCCGCCAAGACCACCGCAGCCTCCGCTGCCACCACCGCCGCCCCGGTCGGCGTTGCACTGATTGAAGCAGGTGCCGAACTGGTAGAAGCACTCCGAGCCGCCACCGCCACCGCCACCGCCGCCGCCGCCCCTGCCGTTGATCCCGGGCATGCCGTTTCCGCCGCTCGACGGCAGGTAGAAGCCGTTGAGAATCGCTCCGAGCACCGCGCCACCAGCGCCAGGCGCCCCCTGCTGGCCAGAGGCGCCCGTGCTTCCCGACTGCCCCCCAGGGCTCGTCGTGTAGCACCTCTGCGACGAGGCCCCGCTGCTCCCCCCGGGCGTGCTGCCGCTGCCGGGGGAGCCGTTCAGGCCCCCGTTGTTGTTGAGACCTCCGGTGCCCCCTGCCCCACCGAACTCCGTGCACATGGTCTGGGGACCGCCAGCGCCCATCGTGCTGCACCCGTTACAAGCGGCCTGTCCCCCGTTCCCCGAGGAGGCAGTGGAAACCGCGTGGGGGACCGCATTCACGCCGTTCACGCCGTCCTGACCGCCTTGCACGGTCATCTGGTTGTAACGCACGTAGAGATCCCCCAGACCACCGCCGAGCCGCACGCCGTAGGTGCTGTCTCCCGGGGTCGTCGACCGGAGGGCCTCGATGGTGAAGCCTTCGAGGTGCGTCTCCATGTCGATCTGGGGAGCGTCGAACACGATGCCAGTCGCGCGCACCGTGGTGATCACGTTCTCCTTGCGCCGGAACTTGAAGTCGGGGTCGTTGTGGTCGAAGCCGCCGTAGATGCTGATCCCCGAGACCACGGTGATCGTCCCCGTGTAGGTCTCGCCGGAGAGGCACACCGCCGGGACCCCCGCCATCTGCGCGGTCTGGATCGCGGCAGCCACGGTCTGCATCGGGCTCTGGCGCGTCCCGGCGTTGGTGTCGCTCCCCTGGCTCGCCGAGACGTAGACGCACTGCTCGGTGACGCCGTCGCCGCCGTCGCAGTTGTCGTCGCCGTAGTCATCGTCGATGGGGTCTGCCGACGTCGACGTCTGCTCGCACGCATACTCGCATCCGCATGTGCCGGTGAGCGGGTTGCCGTCGATGTCCCAGAACCCGTCCGGGCAACCCAGGGCGCAGGGGTCGCTGCCACCCTCGCCTCCCTGACCCCCCGTGCCCCCGCCCCCTTCGCCGCCCATGCCCCCCGCGCCGCCCTCCCCGCCGACGCCGGTCGTGGTCGTGCTCGTGGAGGTCGTGCTCGTCGTGCTCGTCGTGGTGCTGCCCCCGCCGGAGCCGCTGCCCCCACCCGAGCCTGAACCCGAACCCGTCGGCGTGGTGATGGAGTCGCTCTCGGCGCAGCCATAGGAGGCCAGCAGGGAGAACGAGAGAAGGGAGGAGCCGAGGAGGAGCCGGGCGCGCATCGCCGGATGATGCCGTTGTCCGGCGCGGCTGCAAAGCCTCTAGCAGCGCAGTGGCGCGAATTGGGCAGGGCCCTGGACACCTGTGCGGCGATGACGATGACACGCGGCATCATAAAACGGCCGGCAAGATGCCCCCGAATCTCTGCTCGCTCCCCCCGAGATCCGCTGTGTGCGGTACTCTCGCCGCAAGTCTGCCATGCGTTCCCTCCCCTTCCGCCTCCTTCTCGTGGCCCCGCTGGGGTTGCTCACCGCCGCGCTCCACGGCGCCTGCTCGCCCGACTCCGGCGTCAGTGGCTCGACCGCGACAACGGGAGACCAGGAGCCTGATGCTGGCATCCTCGATCCTCCGCCCGATACCGGCCTGGACCCGGACGCCGCGTGCGCGCTGGTCACCGAGGAGGCCGTCTCGGTCCCCTTGAACCTTTACATCCTGCTCGACAAGTCGTCCTCCATGGCCGGCGACAAGTGGGCGAGCGCCAAGGTGGGGCTCACGGCGTTCCTGAACGACGCTCGGTTCGCCGGCACCCGCGTGGCGCTGCGGTTCTTCCCGCGTGATGCCGATGCCGTGCCTGCGTGCGACCAGAACGCCTACAAGGAGCCCACCGTCGCCTATGGCCCCTTGCCCGACAGCGCAGCGGCCATCGTTCAAGCTCTGGAGGCGGAAGCGCCGGATGGCTTCAACACACCGATCTACCCGGCGCTCGGGGGTGCGCTGCTCAAGGGCATCGAGGTGGCTCAGAACAACCCCGACCAGGCCTCGGCGGTGCTGCTGGTGACCGATGGACAGCCCCAGGGACCGCCGGGCACGTGCAGCGGGGTGAACCCGGAAGATCCAGCGGTGATCGCCAATCTCGCCTCGACGGGGGCCGAGTACAACCCGCCCGTGTTCACCTACGTGATCGGGCTGCCGGGAGCCGCCCAGACCTTCGCCAACCAGGTGGCTGCCGCAGGGGGCACGGGGCAGGCGGTGCTGGTGAGCGCCACCAACGTGGCCGCCGAGTTCCAGGACGCCCTGACCAAGGTGACGGGCGAAGCGCTCCCCTGCGAGTACGAGATCCCATCCGAGGTGGAGAGCGGCGATGTCGCCATCACCAGCGTCAACGTGCTCCTGACCCTCGGAGGCGGTGAGCCGGCGTTGCTCCCCCAGGATGCGACCTGTGACGGCGCGGGGTGGCGCTACGACGTCCCCGGCAACCCGTCGCACATCACGCTGTGCCCAGCGACCTGCGCCACGCTGAAGGAGCAGGACTCTGCCAAGATCCAGATCCTGCTCGGGTGCAGCACCATCATCGAGTGAGCCACCCCTAGTTTCCGCGCGCGAGCATCGCCGCGCCGATGCCCCCGACGACGGCGACGATCAGCATCAGGACGAACAGGACCCACGGGACCCACCCGCGTTTCGGCGGAGGGACGGGCGTGGGAGCGTTCCGCGCGAGCGCCTTCCCGCCGGTTTCCTCGACGACTGCGCCAGGTTTGCGCGTCGACTTCGGGCCACGATCGGAGGTGGGTTCGCGGTTCGACCTCGGCTCACGCGTCGACCTCGGCTCACGCGTCGACCGGGGCTCGCGGCTCGACAGCGGCTCGCGGCTCGACAGCGGCTCGCCCGAGCTGCCCGTCTTCGGGTTGTTCCCCGAGGCCCCTGGATCCGACTTCCGTGCGAGGCTGATGTCGACCTTGGCGGGGTGGTCGGGGTGGTCCGGGTCCGATCTGCGCGAGAGGCTCGGATCCGATTTCCGCAGCGAGGCAGGGTCGCCCCCGCGGCGCACCGACTTCGGTCCGTTCGACGACGGCCCCTCCGGCCCTCCTGCGAACAGCAGGGCCACGCTGCGCATCATCACCTCGGTCGCGTCCTCGGGCCGCAGCGGCCTCTCCACATCTCCCTCCTCGCGGGGGGGATGAAGGTCCAGCTCCTCGGCAGCGGTCACGATCTTGTCGTTGCGCTCCTCGGCGACCCCCGGCATGAGCGACGAGACGAGCGCGCCGATCTCCTTCTTCGACAGGCGCTCGCCCAGGCTGGCGCGTACCTTGTCCAGATCCTTCCGCAGCTCCGCCGCCGTCTGGTAGCGATCGTTGGGATCCCGGGCCAGCGCCTTCATGATGGTCCGGTCGAGCTCCGGAGGGAGATCCGGCATGATCTCGATGGGCGCCTGAGGCGTCCTGGTGGTGATCTGCGCCATCACCTCCATGAAGCCCCGCCCGCGGAACGGAGGGTGTCCGGTGACGAGCAGGTACAGCAGGCAGCCAAAGGAGAAGAGATCGCTGCGCCTGTCGATGTTCTCGCCCGAGACCTGCTCCGGTGAGAAATAGGCCGTCTTGCCCTTGATGACGCCAGCGCGGCTGACCTGCGTCTGAGCCCTGGACTTCGCCACCCCGAAGTCCACCACCTTCACCGTTCCATCGAAGCCGACCATGACGTTCTGAGGCGTCACGTCGCGGTGGATGAGGTGGAGCAGCTCGCCCGTGTTGTCACGCACCTCGTGGGCAGCGTGCAGACCTGCACACGCCGCGACGGCGACGTGCAGCACCCAGTTCAGGGGCAGCAGCGACTTCCTGGCATTCTGGACCGAGGCGAGCTTCGCCAGCGACTCGCCATCGATCCACTCCATGGCGATGTACGGCCGCTCCCGGACCTCGCCGCACGCGAAGATCTCCACCACGTTGGGGTGCAGGATCAGGGACGCCGCGCGCGCCTCGTCGAGGAACATGGCGCGGGCGTCCGAGTCGCTGTGCTGCGCGTCGGAGACCAGCTTGACGGCCACGATGTGCTCCGCGCCGGAGCCATGCGCCTCCCTGCGTCGAGCGGCCCACACCGTGGCCATGCCGCCCGAGGCCGCAGGAAAGAGCAGCTCGTACTTGCCGACGATGTCACCCGGCGCGAAGCCGTCGTGCTCGTCCTTCCAATCGTCGCCCCACGGGTCCATGCCAGTGCGCTCCCCGACGATGCTAGAGGACTTCCAGCGGGACAAGAGAAAGAGAACGGCTCGCGGAGTTTCTGGACCGGCTGAACGCCCCGCGGACCCTGAAGGTGCTGCCCGAGGCCAGCGCCCCTCGGCCTCTCCTTAGCAGCGAGGATGATGGTGAGGGAAGCCCGGTGGCGAAAGTGGAACCGGAGGTAACCCGGGTCGGGGTAGGACAATGGAGGTAGGGCTCGTAACCGGACGGGACCGCGGGGCGAGACCTCCAGCATCGTGGCCCACACCTGGCGGACTGACAGGAGGGGACCGCACGGGCGCAGAGGCGTGGCGCAGCCCCCTGGAACCCAGGGTCTGAACTCCCCCCGAGGCGTTCACCTCCGGGGAGGGTCGTGGCAAGCTGGCGCCCATGGAAGCGCAGCCCATCGAGGTCACGCCCGAGATCGCCAGGACGATGCTGGAGGAGATCCTGGCGAGCTCGCGGATGCAGCCCAGTCACGAGGACTACGACGCCATCGGGCGCGGTGTTCGAGCCGTGGTCGGTGACGTGGTCCGGCGCCGCAGCGCCGACGAGAAGATCGACAACTCCCTCGTCGACCAGATCATCGCCGAGATCGACGCGGGCCTCTCTCGACAGATCGACGCGATCTTGCACCACCCTGCTTTCCAGCGCCTGGAGGCGGCCTGGAGGGGCCTGAAGTTCGTCATCGACCGCATCGAGTTCCGCGAGAACATCCGCGTCGAGATCCTCAACTGCTCCAAGGAAGACCTCCTTGCAGACTTCGAGGACAGCCCCGAGGTGGTGAAGAGCGGCCTTTACAAGACGGTGTACTCGGCCGAGTTCGGCGTGTTCGGCGGCAAGCCCTTCGGGGCGATCATCTCCACCTACGACTTCGGCCCGAGCCCCCAGGACATTGCCCTCCTCCAGAAGACGGCCTCGGTCGCGGCGATGTCGCACGCACCCTTCTTCGCCGCGGCAGGCCCCCAGTTCTTCGGGCAGAAGAACTACCTGAACCTCCCGCACCTCGGGGAGATCAAGGCCATGTTCGAGGGCCCTCAGTACATCAAGTACAACGCCTTCCGCGAGACCGAGGACGCCCGCTACGTCGGCCTGCTCCTGCCCCGGTTCCTCCTCCGCCTCCCGTACGGCCCCAGCACCGTGCCCGTGCGGGCGTTCGCCTACGAAGAAGACGTCGTCGGGCAGCACGAGGCTTTTCTGTGGGGAACCCCGACGTACGCCTTCGCGACCCGCCTTGCGGAGAGCTTCGCCAGGAACCGCTGGTGCCTCAACATCGTCGGACCCAACTCCGGCGGCACCGTGGACGGCCTCGTCCTCCACCAGTACGAGGCCATGGGCGCCATCCAGACCAAGATCCCGGTCGAGGTGCTGCTCACGGAGCGTCGCGAGTACGAGCTGGCAGAAGAGGGCTTCATCGGCCTTGCGTTCCGCAAGGACACCACGAACGCATGCTTCTTCTCGGCCAACTCGGTCCAGAAGCCCAAGTACTTCGGCCTCAGTGAGGAGGGGCGCACCGCGGAGATGAACTACCGCCTCGGAACGCAGCTCCCGTACATGTTCCTCATCAGCCGGCTCGCGCACTACATCAAGGTCATGCAGCGCGAGCAGATTGGAAACTGGAAGGAGCGCCAGGATCTCGAGCAGGAGATCAACACGTGGCTCAACCAGTACGTCTCCGACATGGACGTGGTGACGCCCGCGGTCCGCTCCCGGCGACCGCTGCGCCGGGCCCGCGTCAAGGTCAGCGACGTGGCGGGCAACGCCGGCTGGTACAAGGTCGACCTCGAGGTGCGGCCCCACCTCAAGTACATGGGCGCGATGTTCAACCTCAACATCGTGGGCAAGCTCGACAAGGAATGATCCAGCCGGACCGGGCCCCTCCCGGTCCCTGGCCCGGGCTCGGGTGGCCTTCGGGCCCACCCTCCCCTCCCCAGGAATAATCGCGCGGCTCCGGTTGTCCCGAGGGCATCAAGCCTGTAAGCAGAGCCCTCCATGCATGACGTCCGTGCCCTGAACGAGCTGGTGGCCAAGGAGAGCGCCTTCGTCGACAACCTCGTCACCGAGGTCGGCAAGGTCATCGTCGGTCAGACCTACATGATCGAGCGGATCCTCATCGGGCTGCTCACCGGCGGCCACGTGCTCCTCGAAGGCGTCCCCGGTCTCGCCAAGACCCTCACGGTCAGGACCCTGTGCGACGCCATCGAGGCCAAGTTCTCCCGCATCCAGTTCACCCCTGACCTGTTGCCGGCGGACCTCATCGGTACCGTCATCTACAACCACCAGAAGGGCGACTTCACCTCCAAGCTCGGCCCGATCTTCGCAAACCTCGTCCTCGCCGACGAGATCAACCGCGCGCCCGCCAAGGTACAGAGCGCGCTCCTCGAGGCCATGCAGGAGCGGCAGGTGACCATCGGGGACACCACTTATCCCCTCCCCCGGCCCTTCGTGGTCATGGCCACCCAGAACCCCATCGAGCAGGAGGGCACCTACCGCCTCCCCGAGGCCCAGGTGGACCGCTTCATGATCATGGTGAAGGTCGGCTACCCCGCCCGCGCCGAGGAGCGGCAGATCATCGACCGCACCACCGCGCCCATCGAGGTGAAGGCCAGCAAGGTGACCACCCCCGAGGAACTCGCCCGGGCCGCAAGCGTCGTGCGCGACGTGTACATGGATGACCGGGTGAAGGATTACATCGTCGATGTGGTCTTCGCGACCCGGGAGCCCGCCCAGAAGGGCATGCGCGACCTGAGCAGCCTCATCGAGTACGGCGCGAGCCCCCGCGCCTCCATCGCCCTCGCCCTCGCCGCCAGGGCGCACGCCTTCCTCCGCCACCGCGGCTACGTCACCCCCGAGGACGTCAAGGCCATCGGCCCCGACGTGTTGAGGCACCGCATGGTGCTCACCTACGAAGCGGAGGCCGAGGAGGTCACCGCCGAGCAGATCGTGCGGCGCGTCTTCGAGGTGGTCGAGGTGCCGTGACCCGCCCCGCCGACGCGCGCAGAGCGGACAAGTCTGCGGGGAGTACCGAGAAGAAGGCGCCGGGGACGGCGGCAGAGGCAGCCGTCGAGAAGCGCCCGACGAAGCCGCTCCCGGCCGAGCTTCTGAAGCAGCTCCGGCGGATCGAGATCCGCACGCAGAGGCTCGCCACCCAGGAACTCTCGGGCTCGTACCACTCCGTCTTCAAGGGGCAGGGCCTGTCGTTCCGCGAGGTGCGCGCCTACGCCCCTGGAGACGACCCGCGCTGGATCGACTGGAACGTCTCCGCCCGCATGAACGAGGCCTTCGTGAAGGTCTTCGTCGAGGAGCGCGAGATGACGGTGATGCTCGTCGTCGACGCCTCCCAGAGCGAGCAGTTCGGGACGCGGCGCTCCTCGAAGGCCCAGATCGCCGCCGAGATCTGCGCGCTCTGCGCCTTCAGCGCCATCAAGAACAACGACCGCGTGGGCCTCGTCCTCGCCACCGAGGCCATCGAGCGGCTGGTCCCACCCCTCAAGGGCGACAAGCACGTCCTCCGCGTGGTGCGCGAGATCCTCGGGCACGACCCCGAGTACACCGGCACGAACCTCAAGCTCGCCCTGGAGACCCTGGTGAAGGTCGCCAAGCGCCGCAGCGTGGCCTTCGTGGTCAGCGACTTCTTCGCCACCGGCTTCGAGCGGGCGCTCGCCCTCGCCGCCGCGAAGCACGATGTCATCCCCGTGATGATCGTCGACCCTCGCGACGAGGAGCTGCCCGACGTGGGCCTCGCCGCCTTCGAGGACCTGGAGACCGGCGAGGAAATCGTCGTCGACACCAGCGACCCCGCGGTGCGCGACCACTACAAGAAGGCCATGCGCAAGCTGCGCACCGACCGTGACCGCCTCTTCAAGAAGCTGGCGCTCGACGCGGTGATCGTGAAGGTGGGCGAGAGCTACGTGAACCCCATACGAGACCTGTTCGCCCGTCGCGCGCGGAGGATCCGGAGGTGAGCGTGCTGCGCTGGCTCTCCCGCGCTGCGTGTCTCGTCGCCACGGCCTCGCTCGTGGCAGCCGCACCAGCCCTCGCCCAGCCTGACCCCCCGGACGGCGGCGCCACACAGCTCGCCCCCCCTCAGGACGACGAGCCCCCGCCGCCTCCCGTGGTGGCACCGACCACCGCGCCAGCGTCGGCTCCTGCAGCAGGAGCCAGCGCCGCGCCAGGAGCCAGCGCCGCGCCAGGAGCCGGCGCCCAGCGCACCTGGGTCTCGTGCACCGAGCACGTACCTCCCGGCGCCACCCGGCCGGACATCCAGGAGACCTTCCCCGCTGGCGGCTTCAGCGGCTACGCAGCCGCCCTCACCATCACCGTCACCCACGGCAAGGGTGAGACGGTGCTCCCCGAGGGCTTCAAGCTCCAGCGCGACAGCGACGCCGCCCGCGCCCTCACCGAGGCCGGCTTCCTTTTCCCCGAGGCCACCGCCGACACCGCGCCCACCATCGCGCGCCCCGACCCCGCCGCCACGGGCGAGCGCGTCACCACCGTGGTGACGGTCCCCTTCGTGGCGCTCCCCCCGAAGCCGGGCCGCAACCTCATGCAGCTCCCGCCCGTCCCTGTCGCCGTGGCGCGCGCGAGTGGTGAGGTCGTGACGGTATGCACCCGGCTGCACAGCATCATCGTCGAGGACCCCATCGCCAACGAGGTCGACCCCAAGGTGCGCCCCAGCCCGGAGCCGCGCCCCCAGCGGGAAGACTGGGCGCTGGCCCGGCAGGCCACCATCGCCGCCCTCGTCGGCGCCGTCCTCGCGCTCATCCTCGCCTGGCTCATCCGCCGCTGGATGAAGCGGCCCAGGGTGGTGCACGCCCCTCCGCCCAAGCTCCCCTGGATCGCCGCCATGGAGGAGCTCTCGGCACTCCGCCGCTCCAGCCTCCTCGCGGAAGGTCGCACCGACGAGTTCTTCGACCGCGTGAGCGACTGCGTGAGGCGCTACCTCGGCGCCCGCTACGGCTTCGATGGCCTGGAGACCACCAGCGACGAGATGCGCTCCCTCCTGCGCCGGGTACGCCCACCCGTGCTGGTGCTGCCCGAGATCGGCGACTTCCTCTCCGACTGCGATCTCGTGAAGTTCGCCCGGGTGCAGCCCACGGAGCAGGACTGCCGTGAGGCCCTGGAGCGCGGCGAGCAGATCGTGCGGCGCACCGTCCCCCAGCAGGGCCCCGCGCCGACCAGCACGATCCACACCTCCGGTAGCGACGCTTCGCGCCCTTCGCCCCCTTCCCCTCCTGACGAGGTGTCCCCGTGAGCACCGCGAAGCGCGTGATCCTGGCCGTGCTCGCGACCTTGCTCATCGCGGGAGCGGCGCTGGTCTACCCCTGGCTTGCCCGACGCGAGGCCTGGATTGGCGCCACCTGGCAGCAGCCCTGGCTGCTCCTCGGCCTCCTCGTCGTGCCCGTCGTCTGGTACTGGGGCATCTTCGCGCAGGACGCCCGCAAGCCCCGCCTGCGCCTCGGCACCGTCTCCCCGCTGCTCACCGGTCCCCGCGGCATCCGCAGCCATCTCCGCGACCTGCCCGGCGCGATCCGCGCCATCGCCGTCGCCATGCTGGTGCTGGCCATGGGCAGACCGGTCAGCGTGCTCCGCGACCAGCAAGCGGACGACAAGGGCATCGACATCGTCGTGGCGCTCGACCTCTCCGGCTCGATGCGCGCCGTGCTCGACGCCAAGCAGAGCGACCTGCCCGGCGCGCCGCGGATCCCCAAGAACAAGCGCCTCACCCGGCTCGACGTCGCCAAGCTCGTCCTCCAGGACTTCATCGGCCGCCGCAGGACCGACCGCATCGGCGTCATCGTCTTCGGCAAAGCGGCCTACGTGCTCTCGCCGCCGACCATGGACTATCCGCTCCTGTCCCAGCTCGTCTCCAAGATGTCGCTCAGCGTCATCGACGGCAGCGGCACGGCCATCGGCGACGCCCTGGGCACGGCGGCGGCTCGCCTCCGGCGCAGCGACGCCATCTCCAAGGTCATCATCCTCATCACCGACGGTGACTCCAACGCGGGATCCATCTCGCCCGAGTACGCGGCCGACCTCGCGGCAGGCCTGGGCGCCAAGGTGCACACCATCCAGATCGGCACCGCCGACGAGGTCGACGTCGAGGATGGCGTGGACCTGTTCGGCCAGCCCCGCTACGCGCGCCAGCGCTTCCCGGTGAACCCCGAGCTGCTCCGGAAGATCGCCCAGAAGACCGGCGGAGAAGCCTATGTGGCGACAGACGCCAAGGCCCTCAGCGACAGCATGCACGACGTCCTCGACACGCTGGAGAAGACGCGCTTCGAAGCCTCCATCGCCTCCTTCGAGGACCTCTTCCCGCTCCTCCTGCTCCCGGGAGCGGTGCTCGTCGGCCTCGACGCCCTCTTGCGCGCCTGGCTGCTCCGGAGGTTCCCGTGATCTTCGCGACGCCCTACTGGCTCTTCGGCACCGCGCTCGCAGCCCTCGTGGGGGTTTTGCTCGTCCTCGGCGGCTTCGGCGCCGCGCGCTCCGTCAAGCGGTTCGGCGATCCGGATCGGGTGCGTGCGCTCGTCACCAGCGACCCCGCCAAGCGCCGCGCCTGGAAAGGGGTGCTGCTCGTCCTCGCCACGGCCCTCGCCTTCGTGGCAGCCGCCCGCCCGCAGTACGGCAAGGGGACGCGCCTCGTGCCCGCCACCAACGTCGACGTGGTCGTCGTGCTCGACTACTCGAAGAGCATGTACGCGCGCGACGTCGAGCCGTCGCGCATCTTCCGGGCCAAGGTCGAGGTGGCGCGGCTCATCAAGGACCTCGAAGGCGCCCGCTTCGCGGCCGTCGCCTTCGCCGGCGAGCCCATGAGCTTCCCGCTCACCGCCGACGGCGCGGCGATCGCCCAGTTCCTGCGTCAGCTCGATCCCAACGACATGCCCGTGGGCGGCACCGCCATCGCGCGTGCCCTGGAGGCGGCGCGCGATCTCCTCAAGAACGACCCCAAATCCAAGGACCACAAACGCATCATCCTGCTCATCACCGACGGCGAGGACCTCGAAGGCGCCCCGGCGGCCGTGGCGCAGTCTGCAGGCGCGGAGGGCACCACCATCCACGTCGTGCAGATCGGCGGGCGCACCCCGGAGCCCATCCCCGAGATCAGCGAGGATGGCCGGATCGTCGGCTGGCGCAAGGACCGGCGCGGCGAGCCCCTCACCACCGCCCTCACCGTCGAAGGGGAAGCCCAGCTCGCCTCGATCGCGCAGGCGACCCCCGGGGGCAAGCTGGTCCGCGCCGAGAAGGGCTCGACGGGCATCGAAGACATCGCCGCCGAGCTGCGGAGGCAGATGACGAACGAGTACGCAGAGCGGGTGGAGACCGTCTACGCAGACGTCTACTTCTATCCTCTGGGCCTCGCCATCGCCCTCCTCATCGCCGAGGTCTTCGTGACCGACGGGCCGCGACGCCGCTTCACCCCGCGCAGGCCACCTCCTGCCCGACGCAGGCGGGACGCCTTCCTCGGCGCACGCGGAACCGACGACAAACCTGCGGAGGTCGACCGTGCCGTCGCGTGATCTCGTCCGGCGCGTCTTGATCGCAGGGTTCGCCGTCGCCTGCCTCGCCGGCGCAGCGTTCTCGGCGACCGTGGGCTGCAGCGGCTGGGACCCTTCGTCCCCGTTCGAGCGCAACTCTCCGGCCGTGAATGAGGCCATCGAGCACCTCGACGCAGGCCGCATCGAGCCAGCCGAGGAGGTGCTCACCCGCTACCTGGGCACGGGTCAGTGCAGCGACGCGGGCATCGGCTTGCCGGACGCCGTGCGCCAGAAGCCGAACGGCTCCTTCGATCTCGGACTGACGCTGTTCTACATGGCCGAACGCTACGGCCGCCGCTTCGGCGAAGAGGAACTCGGCGACGCTGGCGCCGAGGAGGACGATCCTCAGGCTGCACAGCGCGCCGTCGAGATCGAGTGCGCCCTCATCCTGGTGCAGGCCATCGCCGCCGATCCCACCGTGCCCGCCGATCTCCGCGCCCGCGCCCGCTACCTCGCGGGGAACCTCGAGTTCATGAGGCGTCGCTACAAGGAGGCCGTCGCGTTCTACGACCAGGCCCTCGCCATCATCCCCGGCATCCTCGAAGAGGCTGGCGGCGACGGCATCGGCCGTGACACGGCGTGGAACCGCGCGATCGCCCTGCGGCGCATCGAGGATCAGGAGCGCGACGCCGCGCCGGACGCCCCCCCCGACTCCCCCCCGCCGCCCCCGGACGGCGGTGAGGATGGCGGCGATGACGGCGGCGGCGACGATGGCGGCGACGACGGCGGAAACGACGCGGGCGACGACGGCGGCGACGACGGCGGAAACGACGGCGGCGGCGAGGACGCGGGCGACGACGGCGGCCCGCAAGATCAGCAGCCTGACGCTGGCGGTGACGATGGCGGCTCCCAGGACGCAGGAGGACAGCCGCCCCCTCAGCAGCCACCTCCGCAGTCCGCCCAGGAAGCGCGCCAGGACGAGCGCGTCCTCGACCAGCTCGAAGAGGCGCCCACCTACCAGGAAGAAGAGGCGAAGAACCGGGGAGTCCGGCGAGGCCGCGCCGTCATGGAGGACAAGTGACCATGCGCTCCCAGGACCACGGATCTCCCCTGCGCCGCCACGCCGTCCTCCTGCTCGCCCTCCTCGGCGTACTCCTCCCCCGCGACGCGCTCGCCCAGCTCGACCTCACCTCCCGGGCCAGCGCGCAGGAAGTGGAGGTCGGGGAGATCTTCTCGGTCGAGGTCCGCACCACCGTCGATCAGTCGACCCAGCTCCCCAGCTCACCCCAGCTCCGCGCCCCCGCCGGCATGGAGATCGTCGGCGGCCCCAGCGTCTCCACCGGCACCACCGCTCACTTTCGCTCCGGCGGCGCGCTGGTCAAGCGCACCTTCGGCGCCACCTGGCAGCTCTCCGCCAGCAAGCAGGGCAACTTCACCATCCCGGCCCCCTCCGTGAGCTGGGAAGGGCGTCGGGTCACAGCCAGCCCGATCACCGTCCGCGTCGTCCCCTCCACGGGCCGAAGGCAGACCCAGCGCCCCGGCTTTCCCTCGCTCCTCCCCGGGGGCCCTCCCCGACAGTTCCCCTGGCCCTTCGGTGGCCCCGACCCCTTCGACGCCAACCCCTTCGGCGACACCGAGCAGGCCGAGGACGACCCGGGTTCAACCGAGCTCGCCCTCCCCACGGCGCCTGATCCCACCGTCTTCTTGCGCGCCTCCACGGACAAGACGCGCGTCGTCGTGGGCGAGCAGAGCACCCTCTCCTTCCACCTCTACTACCGCGAGAGCCTGGAGCTGACCGAGCGGCATGAAGCGCCCATGCCCGACTTCATGCGCGTGCCCCTGCTCAAGAACCCTGGCACGGACTCCCCCACCCACGCGCGCGCCGGCGGGCGCCGCTACGAGGTGCGCCTGCTCGACAAGGTCGCGCTCTTTCCCCTCAAGGCCGGCACCTTGAACCTTGGCTCGATGACCGCGCGCATCACGGGACGCCGCATCGGCAGCCGCGTCTTGCGCGAATCGAACGACATCGCCATCGAGGTCACCGAGCCCCCCACCGACGGACGCCCGCCGGGCTACCGCCTCGGCGACGTGGGCCGCTTCAGCCTGAGCGCCGCGGTGCAACCCCGCCAGATCTCCCAGGGCGGCTCCGTCGCCGTCACCCTCAAGGTCACCGGCTCCGGCAACTTCCCGCAGACCCTGCGCGTCCCGGCGCGCACCGGCATCGAGTGGCTCGACCCCGAGAAGCGCGAGACCCTCGAGCCGCGCAGCGGCGTCATCGCCGGCTACCGCTCCTTCGGCTACGTGGTCCGCATCGAGGAGAGCGGCAAGGTCGATCTCGGCACCCTCGAGTTTCCCTACTGGGATCCCGAGCAGCGCCGCTACGTCGTCGAGCGCGCCCAGCTTGGCGTCATCGACGTGACTCCGGTGACCCCCACAGCAGCGCCCGCCGCTTCGGGCACCCCCTCGGCCACCCCGGACACCCTGGACCGCCGCGATCCCTTCGCCTCCCTCCCGACCCCTCGCGCCTCGCTCACCGCGTGGACGCCGGTGCCACCTCCCCGGCTCGAAGGCCCCACCCTGTGGAGCCTCCTCGCGGCGCCCCCCTTCTTCGCTGGACTGCTGGGCCTTGGCGAGCGCATCACCCGTCGCGTCCGCGAGCGCCGCGCCGCTGGCGATCCCCCGGCCAAGCTCGCCGCAGACGCCCTCCGCGAGGCCGGAGAAGCCGCCACCCGAGGCGACGCCAAGGAGACAGCGGCAGCTTCCGAGCGCGCCATCCACCGCGCCATCGAGGCAGCGACCGGCTTGCTCTCCCGGGGCATCCTCATCGACGCCCTCGTCGACGCGCTCATGAACGAGGGCATCGATCGCGGCACCGCCACCCGCGCGCGCGACGTGCTCGCCGACTGCGACGCCATTCGCTTCGACCCGAGCGCCACCGCCGCAGCCGCGGCCGAGCTGGTCGAGCGAGCGCGCACCGCCACCACGGAGCTCGCGCGATGGAAGCGCCCCTGACGACCCCAGGCCGCCCCCTGCTCGCGCGCGCTGCGCTCCTCCTCGCCCTGCTCGCCCCCGCCGCAGCACACGCCCAGGCGGATGCCCCTTCAGCGCCGGAGGACATGTTCCGCGACGGCGCCGCCGCCCTCACCCGGGGCGACTACGCAGCGGCCATCGACGTCTTCGAAGCGCTCGCCGACCGCGGCTTCGTCCACCCCGACGCCAGCTACGACCGCGGCCTCGCCTATGCCCTCCGCGCCCGCGCCAAGGCCGATCGCCCTGGCGACCTCGGTCGCGCTGCCGCGGCCTTCGAGGAAGCGCTCCTCCTCCGCCCTGACGACGTCGAGACCGAGCGCGCCCTCGACATGGTGCGCGCCGAGATCACCCGCCGCCGCTCACGTCGCGCCAAGGATGCCGTCGAGGTCAGGCCCACCCTCGACCGCGTCATCGTCGGCCTCGCCACCGAGCAGACCTGGGGCCTCGCCGCCCTCCTCTCTTCGGTCCTCCTCGCCGTGGGCATCCGCCTGCGCAAGCGCCCCGCGGGCCCTGCGCACGTGGCGGGCAGCGTGCTCGCTCCTGCAGCCCTGGTCGCGCTCCTCGTGTTCATTCCCCTCGCGCTCTTCGCGCGTCACCTCCGCCTCACCACGCGCCCCGGCGTCATCGTCGCGCAGGAGGCCTATCTCGCCGACGAGACTGGGAAGACGCTCGGCCGCGATCCCATCCCTGAAGGAGCCTCCGTCGAGGTCGGCCGTCACAGCGGCAGCCTCGTCGAGGTCCGCTGGGGAGCGAGCGAGGGGTGGATCCCAGCGTCGAGTGTTCGACGCATCGCTCCCTGAGCCCTGCGATCTACAGAGATGGCTCGCCTCCCGTGGCCGTGTGCTAGCGTGGGCGGGGTGTGGGTCCGTCGTGCTGCCATCCGCCCTGTCCCCTCCTACGCCCTGGTTCCAGGCCGGGTCCTGGAGCAGATCGAGGAGCAGCTCGCGGAGGATGACGACGACTCTCGCCAGAAGCTCGACGATGCGTTCACCCGCTTCGAGCGCACCCAGCCAGCCCTCGCCGAGCGCATCTCCACCGTCCTCTCACGCCCCCTCGACGAGACGGCCCTCGCACTCGGCTACTTCCTGACCCTCGCCATCTGGCTCGCCTTCGACGAGACCTTCAGCAAGGACCTCCAGGAAGTCACCGAGACTGGCCTGAGCAGCGTCGAGGAAGCCCTCGCGCTCGACGAGCAGATCCGCCTCTCCGACCCTGCCGAAGCTGTCGACTCCGACGACGTCATCGCCATGGAGCAACCTGACGTCCTCGCCTTCGTGCAGGAGCACCTCGACGCGGCCCTCGAAGCCAACGCGAACGACGTCGATGTCGATGACGTGCACGAGATCTACCGGGTGGTCCTCATCGAGGTGCTCGCCCTGAGCTACGCCGTGAGGGCTCCCCAGAACTGGGCAGCCCTCCCCAGCGAGTTCACCGCGTAGCAAATCCCTCCTGCGCGTCAGGATGCCTTCCGGTGCAGCGCCTCGGCCGGCTCCGGCAGCTCCGGTGTCTCCAGCACCTCCATCCCTTCTCCCTCGCTCGGCACCTCCTCCAGCGGTTTCACGGCAGGCCCTTGCAGCACCTCGCCGGTCGGCGCGTAGCGCGCCCCGTGGCAGGGGCAGTCCCAGCTCCGCTCCTCGCTGTTCCAGTGCACGATCCCACCGAGGTGCGTGCACACCGCAGACCGCTCGTGCAGCTTGCCCCCTTCGTCTCGGTACACCGCGAGCTTGTGAATCCCGCGCTGCAGCACCGCGCCGCCGCACCGCGGGATCGCGTCCGCGTTTGCCATCGGCGACCGCTCCAGCCACTCCGCGTAGTGCCGGGCCACCTTGAGGTTCTCCCGCGCGTACTCCCCCACGGCCCTCAGCGTCCTCCGCCGCGGGCTGTACAGGTCGGCCCAGGGGTTCTCGCGCCCCGCGATCAGATCGCTCAGCAGCATCCCCGCGATGGTCCCGTGGGTCATCCCCTGCCCCGAGTCTCCCGTCGCGATGTACACGTTCTTGCTGTGCCCGGGGTCAGCGCCGATGAAGCCCAGCCCATCGACCGGCTCCATCACCTGACCTGACCACCTGGCGATCGCCTCACCCGACACGGGGAACCGCTCCCGCGCCCACATCTCCAGCCGCGCGTAGCGCTCCTCGGCGTCATCCTCCTCCCCCGTCTTGTGGTCCTCTCCCCCCACGATGACCATCTCCGAGTAGCCCCCGTCCTCACGACGCAGCCGGTGAAGCCGCGCGTAGTGGTACGGGTCCTCCATGTCCCAGTAGAGGGCCCGAGGTACCCCCAGCTCCGGCACCGGCAGCGCCACCACGTACGACCTGTAGGCAGCCTGCTTGGTGTGGATCGAAAACCTGTCGTTGAAAGGGGTGTTCGTCGCCACGATCACCGCCTTCGCCTTCACCGTCAGGCCCGTCTCGGTGGTCACCGTGGGCACGTCCCCGCCTTCCACGTCACTCACGGCGGTCCCCCCGTAGATGCGGCCCCCGTCGCGCAGCACCGCAGCCACGAGCCCCAGCGCGTAGCGCAGCGGGTGGAACGCGGCCTGCTGCGGGAAGCGCAGGCAAGGCCCCGTATCGAAGCTCTGCAGCGGCGAGCGCTCGATCTTCTCTACCCCTGGAAAACCCACCTGCGTCGCGGCATCCAGCTCCTTGTCGAGATCCTTTGGATCCTGGTCGCGCCCCAGGAACAGGTAGCCATCGAGCCGCGCGAAGTCGCACTCGATCCCTTCCCCTTGCGCGATCGCCTCGATGGTGTCGATCGCCGCCGCGTGGCTCTCGTAGGCGAGCTGCGCCCCCGAGGTCCCGAAGAACCGGATGAGCTGCTCGAAGCGATCGTCCATCGCGCTCGCGAGGTGCGCCGTGGTCTGGGCCGTCTGCCCTCCCCCGATGGCGCCCCGCTCCAGCACCACCACGTTCACGCCCCTGCGCTGGAGCAGGTAGGCCGAGGTGAGCCCCGCGATCCCAGCCCCGATGATGCACACGTCTGCGGTGGTGCTCTCCTCCAGCGGAGGCGCAGCGAGGGGCGTGACCTCCTCTTTCCAGACCGAGACCGATCGCTCCGACGTATCCATGGTGAATCCTCTCTTCAGTCAGCATGCCCGGCGGCCGCACACCCGGCCGCTCTCCAGCTCATCAAGCAGGATCAGGGCCTCGCCCTTGGGGCCGTCAGCATGGAAAGTCGTGCACGCCTCGGGCACCGATCGACCGGTTGCACCGTGCTCTTCGCGCGCGCTTGTCTGGTGCGGTGTATCCCAGCGACCGTGCGCTCCACCACGCACCAGCCGGCCTCTCCTCGTGCTTCAGCGATCTCCCGATGCGCCTCCATCCGACATCGGAGCAAGGCACGACGCAGAGCAGCACCGCAGCCGCTACCTTGACCGTCGCCGGGTGCCTCGACGACACTCGACCCCACATGCGCGACCGGATGCCCTCCCTCGTCGACGCATCCGCGCTCCTCTCCATCCTGGAGGTCTCCAGGCGGCTCGCGGCGCAGCACGAACTCGACGACGTCCTCGAACTCATCCTCCACACCGGTCGGGAGGTCCTCGACGCGGACCGCGGCACGGTCTTTCTCTACGACGCCCCCCGGAAAGAGCTGTACTCCCGCGTCGCCACCGGGGGCACCTCCATCCGCTTCCCCGCGAGCCGCGGCATCGCCGGCGAGTGCGCGCGCACCCGCAAGACCATCGTCGTCAACGACTGCTACGCCGATCCCCGCTTCAACCCCGAGGTCGACCGCCAGACCGGCTACCGCACCCGCTGCCTCATCGCGGTCCCCCTCATCGGCATCGACCACGAGCTGGTCGGCGTCCTGCAGATGCTCAACACCAGCGGCAACCGCTTCACCCTCGACGACCAGACCATCGCGGAACTCCTCGCCGCCCAGGCAGCGGTCGCCATCCAGCGCACCCTCCTCCTCGAGGAGCGCATGATCAAGCTCAAGCTCCAGCACGACCTCGCCATCGCCCGCGACATCCAGCAGAACGTCCTCGTGCGCCGCCTCCCCCGCTGCCACGGCTACATGCTCTCGGTCTACAACCAGCCTGCGGACGCCACGGGTGGCGACATCTACGACGTCATCCAGCTCGACGAGCGCTCCGACAACTCTCCCCTGCTCCTCCTCGTCGCCGACGCCACCGGCCACGGTATCGGCCCCGCGCTCAACATCACCCAGCTCCGCTCCATGCTCCGGCTCGGCCTCCGCCTCTCGGCCGACCTCCCCCTGCTCCTCAACCACATCAACCAGCAGCTCGTGCAGGACCTCCCGGGCGACCGCTTCATCACCGCGTTCCTCGGCGTCCTCGACCCTCTCCAGCACCAGGTCAGCTTCCACGCCGCGGGCCAGGGCCCCGTCCTCCACTACCGCGCCGCCGACCGCCGCGCCGAGTGGCACGAGCCGACCACCACGCCCCTCGGCATGTTCAACGAGCTTCACATGGATCCCCCCCCGCCTCTCCGCATGGATCCCGGAGACCTCCTCGTCCTCCTCACCGACGGCTTCTACGAGTTCCAGAACACCGCCGGCGAAGAGCTGGGCACCGCGCGTGTCGCCGCCCTCCTCGACCGCGTGCACACCCTCCCTGTCGACCAGATCCTCACCGCCCTTCTTTCCATGCTCCGCGACTTCGCCGGCGCCGCCCCGCAGATCGACGACCTCACGGCGCTCCTCGTCAAACGCGAGCCCTGAGCCACCGCGCACACACGCGCGGGGATCTGGTACGGTCACCACGTGTCCGGCCAGCGCTCAGCCGAACGGATCGTGGGCCGCTACGCGCTGTACGGCCCCATCGCCTCCGGCGGCATGGCCACGGTCCACTTCGGGCGCCTCGTCGGAGAAGCCGGCTTCTCGCGCACCGTCGCCATCAAGCGCCTCCACCCCCAGCTCGCCGAGGATCCGGAGTTCACCGCGATGTTCCTCGACGAGGCGCGCCTCGCCGCCCGCATCCAGCACCCCAACGTCGTGCCCACCCTCGACGTCGTCTCCCTCGACCACGAGCTCTTCCTGGTCATGGAGTACATCCAGGGCGAGAGCCTCGCGCGCCTCATCCGCGCCCACCGCGAGCACCGTGAGCACCGCGAGCACCGCGATCAACACAGGCGCGCCCCCCTCACCATCGCCTCCAGCATCGTCTCCGCCGTCCTCCACGGCCTGCACGCGGCCCACATCGCCGTCACCGAGCTGGGCGAGCCCCTCCACATCGTCCACCGCGACGTCTCCCCCGAGAACGTGCTCGTCGGCGTCGACGGCGTCCCCCGCATCCTCGACTTCGGCGTCGCCAAGGCGCGCGGCCGCATCCACACCACCCGCGAAGGCCAGATCAAAGGGAAACTCGCCTACATGGCCCCCGAGCAGGTCCGCGCCCTCCCTGTCGACGCGCGCACCGACGTCTACGGCGCCTCGGTCGTCCTCTGGGAGCTGCTCACCGGACGCCGCCTCTTCACCGGCGACAACGAAGGCGCCCTGCTCATGAAGGTCATCCAGGGCGAGATCCCCCGTCCCGCGCAGCTCGTCCCTGACCTCCCGCCGGCGCTCGACGACATCATCATGCGCGGCCTCGCCCTCGATCCCGACGCCCGCTTCCCCACCGCCTGGGACATGGCCGTCGCCCTCGAAGACAGCGTCGGCATCGCCTCCCCCCGCCAGATCGGCGCCTGGGTCGACCAGCTCGCCGGCGCCGCCCTCTCCCGGCGCGCCCGCCAGGTCCAGGAGATCGAGAGCGTCTCCCGCCCTGCCTCCCTGATCCCTCCTGGCGCATCCTCACGCCCTGGCGGCTCACCTCCCTCCTCCCCCGGCCTACCCCCTTCGTCCCCTGGCCTCACGCCTCTTTCCCAGCCGGGCCTCACGCCTCCTTCCCAGCCCGGCCTTGCGCCTCCTTCCCAGCCCGGCCTCACGCCTCTTTCCCAGCCCGGCCTCACGCCTCTTTCCCAGCCCGGCCTCACGCCTCTTTCCCAGCCCGGCCTTGCGCCTCCTTCCTCCGCGGGCCAGCAGCACCCTCACGCGAGCGCCTCCAGCGGCAACGGAGCCCTCACGCCGCCACCTGGCTGGAGCGCTACCCACGTCTCCGGCGGCACCACCTCCTCTTCGCCGCATCACCCCGCCCCGAGCCCGACGCCGGGTGCCCCCTCCCGCTCTGGCACCTTCCGCGTCACCGCCCTCGTGATCGTCGCCGCCTCTCTCGGTGGCCTCGCCGCCACCGCGGCGCTCACCTTGAAACGTGACGGCCATCCCGCTCCCACGAGCACCTCCACCGCCACGTCGGCCGCATCCACCGTCGCCCCCTCCCCGTCGGGCCCCGACCCTCTCCCTGCGCCATCCCCCTCCCCTTCCGCGCAGCTCCCCTCAGCCTCCGCCACCGCTTCCGCGCCTCCCAGCAGCGCCCCTGCAGCCTCCAGCGCGGGCCCCTCTGCACCTGCGCAACCTCCCTCCCCGGGCACCGCCAGGCCCACCCCAGGCACGAAGCCGGCACGCCCCTCCTGCAACCCCCCCTATACTGTCGACTCCCGCGGCATCCGCCGCATCAAGCCGGAGTGCATGTGACCCACGCGGTGCCCAGACCCTGCCTCGTCGCGCTCGCGCTCACCGCCCTCACCTCCACCGCTTTCCTCCCCTCCTCCCTCGCCAAGCCCACCGCTGCGCAGACCAAGCGCGCGTGCGCCACTGCCTACGAAGAGACCCAGTCCCTCCGCAGCGACGGCAAGCTCCAGGCCGCGCGCGACAAGGCAGTCCTCTGCGCCGCCGACGCTTGCCCTGCCGTCGTCCGCGGCGACTGCACCCGCTGGCTCCAGGAGATCGAGGACAGCCAGCCCACGGTCGTCTTCCACGTCACGGCTCCTGACGGCCGGGAAACCGCTGACGTCCGCCTCCAGATCGACGGCAAGCTCACCCACGAACGCCTCGACGGCACGGCGCTCCCCATCGACCCTGGCGAGCACCTCCTCCGCTTCGAGATCCCCGGCGCAGACCCCATCGAACAGCGCCACGTCATCCGCGAGGGCGAAAAGCTCCGCGCCATCAGCGTCTCCTTCGCCCCCGAACCACCGCCGAGCACAGCCTCCGGCCCTTCTTCGGCGCTCCCCGACGACACCACCGCATCGCGCGGCACCCCCGGCCTCGTCTGGGTCCTCGGCGGCATCGGCATCGCGAGCCTCGGCGTCGGCGCCACCTTCGGCATCCTCGGCATCACCCAGAAGAGCGACCTCGAAGACACCTGCGCCCCGCGCTGCAACGACACCGACGTCAGCGCCGTGCGCACCAAGCTCCTCGCTGCCGACATCGGCGTCGGCGTCGGCGTCGTCTCCCTTGGCGTCGCCACCGTCCTCTTCCTGACCTCCGGCCCGAGCGCCAAGACCGACGCCCGCCGCCCCCTCCCCGTCGACCTCGCCCTCACCCCCCTCACCGGCGGCGGCTACGCGGGCATCTCCGGCACCTTCTGACAATCTCCAGCTCGCGTGCGGTTCGCCAGACGGGCACTGGCTGCCTCCTCGCCATGGCAGTACCCTTCTGCCCATGGCGAGCGCCGCCCACTCTATTCATCGCGCCACGACGGCTGACCTCCTCGCACTTCCCGCGGAGGACCGCTTCCACGAAATTATCGACGGAGAGCTGGTCCGCAAAGCCCTCCCCAGCTTCCGCCACGGCGCGGCTCAGGTCGAACTCGCCGGTGACATCGGCGCAGCCTATGGTCCCCGGGCCCGTGGCCGCGGTCCTGGAGGATGGGTCTTCGCCACCGAGGTGGAGATCGCCTTCGAGCCTCACCAGGTCCTCCGCCCCGACCTCGCCGGCTGGCGCCGCGAGCGCCTCCCGCGCCCCCCTGGGGAGACCCCTGTCACTCTCCGACCCGACTGGGTCTCCGAGATCCTCTCCCCCTCCACCAAGCAGAACGACCTCTTCAAAAAGCTCCGTATCTACGCCCGCAACCAGGTCCCGCACTACTGGATCCTCGACCCTGACGTAGCCGTCCTCTGGGTCTACCGCTGGACCGCCGAGGGCTACCTCCTGGTGCACACAGCCGAGGGTCAGGAGCGCGTCCGCGCCGAACCCTTCGATGCCGTCGAACTCTCCGTGCAGAGCCTCCTCGGAGACGACGACGCTCCCGACTCCCCACCCGACGCATCATCCGTCCCTTGATTCCCCGCTCCGCGGCTTGAACTCCTGGTAATGCCCTGCCGGGCGGAACCCCAGCCGCTCGTAAATGCGCAGCCCATCCGCCGACGCCTGCAGCTCCACCGCGGCCATCTCTCTCCGCTGCGCTTCCCGCAGCGCCTCCAGGGTCACCGCCGACCCGTAGCCCCGCCCTCGACATGCCGCGCGCGTCGAGACGTTGTAGATGCCCGCCGCGTCGACCCCGAGGCACAGCTCGCAGGCCGCCACCGCCGCGCCCTCGACGTAGCCCACGAAGAACAGCAATGGACTGCGCTCCGCGAGCGCCGCCTGCGCCGTCTCCCCGTAGAACTGCATCACCAGCGGGTCCGGCGGCGACCAGTTGGCAGCATTGACGGCCGCAAAGTCCCCCAGCCCCTCCACCGTCCTCACCCGCACCACCCGCAGTTCCGGCGGCGACCCCGACGGCTCCCGCAGCGCCGCCAGCTCCAGCCGCATCGCCGTCTCCGCCTCGACGGGTTCCAGCCCTGCCTGCAGAAGCCTCCTCCCCAGGTCCTCCGGCCCATCCCCGGGCCCCACCCACCAGGAGAATGCCCGTCCCCCGTAGCCCGACACGATCCCTGCAATCGCCTCCTCCGCGTCATCCCCCTCGAACCGGGCCCCCGCCACCACATTGAACGTGTCGCAATCGAGCCCGCTATCCACCACCAGGACCTGGGGCTCATCCCGGACCATCGCCCCTGCGCGATCGAGGGCCAGGTAGCTGAGGTGCGTACGAAAATGGGTTCTCACGGGCGCGATCTTTCTGCCCTCCCCCAGATCCAGCCGACGGATGGGCCACGAGACTGTACCCTGCTCCGACCCGTGACGCCTCCGAGCCCCCTCCGCGGCTTCTCCTCCCTTCTCCAGACGGCTCCCCTCGTCTCTCGCCTCGTGCTCACCGGCGCCCTGCTGACCGCCTGCAAACCCTCACCTCCCTCGGAGCAGCCCTCGGACCCTGCGCGCGCCCCTGCGACCGTGGCCGCGGCCGCCCAGAATCAGCCCCTCAAACCTGCCTCCGCATTCGCCAGCATCACCGACCCGGCTGCGCGCTCTGTCGCCCTCTTCACCGAGGCCGGCCGCGTCATCGCCCATCCTCGCTGCACCAACTGCCACCCCTCCGACGGCGTCCCCCGCCAGGGCATGGACCTGCGCCTCCACGTACCTACCGTCTCCGGCGGCCCTGACGGTCACGGCGTCGCGGGCCTCCCCTGCGCCTCCTGCCACCAGGCCGCCAACACCCCGCTCCTCGGCGCCACCCTCCCCAGCGTCCCCGGCCACCCCAAATGGGCGCTCGCTCCTGCCCAGATGGCCTGGGTGGGCAAGAGCCTCGGCCACATCTGCGCCCAGCTCAAAGATCCGCACCGCAATGGCGGCAAGACGCTCTCTGAGATTCACCACCACATGGCCGAGGACACCCTGGTCGGCTGGGCCTGGAACCCGGGCCCCGGCCGCGACCCAGCCCCGGGGACCCAGGCCTCCTTCGGAGAGCTGATCAAGGCCTGGATCGATACCGGCGCCCACTGCCCGGCGCCGTGAGCCGATGCGGCTACGCCAGCCGCTCTTCCACGATCATCCGTACCCCGTGCGCGGGCGCTGCATTGGCGGCGCGCACCTTCCCTTTGTCGGGCCGCAGGGACGCGAGGCGCAGCCGGTAGCGCCGCAGCACCGTGGCGAGCACCAGCCGCATCTCGTAGCTGGCCATGGCCGCGCCCAGGCAGCGCCGCGCCCCACCGCCGAAGGGCACGAACTCGAAGGGCGTGAACTTCCGTTCGAGGAAGCGCTCGGGGAGGAAACGCATCGGCTCCGGGTAGAGGTCCTCGCGGAAGTGCGTCACCCCGATGGCCACGCCCACGCCCGTGCCGACCGGCAGCGAGTAGCCCAGCAGCTCCATCGGGCGCAGCAGCTTTCGAGGCGCCGGCGCCGGGGCGAGCGGAAAGCGGCGCAGGGTCTCCTGACAGACGGCATCGAGGTAGGGCTGCTTGTCGAGCTTCTCGGGTCCCGGCTCGGGCCCCAGCGCGTCCAGCTCGTCGCGCAGCCTCGCGAGCACCGCGGCGTTCTCGGGCCTGTGCAGCGCGTAGAAGGCCCACGCGATGGAGGCCGCCGTGGTCTCGTGCCCCGCGACCACCAGCAGGAGGAGCTGATCACGCAGCTCCTCCTCGGTCATCGGCTGACCGTCCTCGTAGCGGGCCTGGACGAGCATGCTCAAGATGTCCTCGCGTGACCCGTCCTCACGCGCGGCCGCGACCAGCGCGTCGAGGTGCTCGTAGAGGAGGCGCTGTCGCCGCTTGAACGAGGCAAAGGGACCGATCCCTCCGAATTCACGGCGCATCGACGGAAAGAGCGCGATCAGCGGGGAGATCCCGTTGAAGAGATCCAGGAGCAGCGTCGCCAGCTCCTTCATGCGCTCCGGCTCGCTCACCCCGAAGACCGCCTGCAAGATCACGTCGAGCGAGATCTGCTGCGCGACCTCGTACACGCTCACCTTCTGATCCGGCTTCCAGTCCACCGTGTGCGCTTCGGCCAGGCGGCACATCGACTCCCCGTAGGCGCGCATGCGCGCTCCGTGGAAAGGCGGCGTCATCAGCCTGCGCGTCCGACGGTGCTCCTCGTCTCCGAGCAGGAGCAGCGAAGTGCGCCCCAGGAACACGGCGAAGTCGCTCGATAGCGGCGCGAACGTACCGGGCTCCGCGGTGTAGATGGCCCGGATGCCAGCGGGATCACCGACGCACACCAGAGGAGGGTTGCCGGGGAAGGAGAACGGATCGCCGTACTTCTGCGCCATCGGTGCCATGCAGCCCATCGGGTCCCGGAGGTAGCTGATCATGCCCAGCACTTGGCTGCTCGGTCCCGGCGGGAAAGTGGACATCCTCCGACGATATCAGCCGAACCGTCCCGCCTGGTCCTCTCCGAAGAACTTCGTCAGAAGTGCTCTTTCACGCCACCCTGCCATTCTCCAGTCCAGGGACCACCGCGCTCTCCCGCGCGGCGCCTCTGCCCGTCTCGAAGCACACACTGGCGCACAGCCACGCGCCTACCTCCGCACAGCGCCACGTCTGCGTCTGCCCATCTCAGGCATGACACCCGTCTTCAACGTGCTTGCGCGCGCATGATAGAGCTACGAATTCACTCGAACCACCGGGTGCGATTGCCCCTTCGAGGAGGTATTTCCATGAATCGTCGTCAGTTCGTGTTCCTGCGTTCAGGGATCCTGTGCAGTGCAGTGTTTACGGCACTCGGTTGCGGCGCGGAGGGCAGCGCAACGGAGATCTCGTCCGAGAGGCGGATGGGCCCACGGGGGGCATCTTCACGCGCTCGGGGGAATGCGATGCAGACTGGGTGGCCACCGCGCCCATACCCACCGCGCGACAGGGCCACACGGCCACGCTCCTGCCCAGCGGCCAGGTGGTCTTCCTGGGAGGCGGGAACGATGATCTCCCTGATCCGAAGACCGTCCACACCTACGATCCGGCCACGGACACCTGGGAGACCGGCGGCGAGCTGCTCGTCAACCCGTTCCGCGGTCGAGCCGTGCCGCTGCTGGACGGCAGGATCCTCACCGCCCCGTATACGCAGGTCTACGATCCTGCCACGGAGCTCGCGGCGTACGTCCCCCTGACGCCCGTCGAGGAGAACCTGGGCTACCAGCTCTCCGGCGGCATGACCTTGACGCTCCTGCCGAACGGCAAGGTGCTGCGCACCGGCGGCAGTGAGGACTACTTCAGAACCGAGGAGGCGGTGCTCTTCGACCCGCTGACCGACACCTGGTCTGCCGCGGGCGCGCTCTCCGTGAAGCGCCATGACCACATGGCGACGCTCCTCCCGGACGGCTCGGTGCTCATCGCGGGAGGCAGCCACGCCCTCTCCATCAGCTCCACGGTGACGCTCGCCAGCGTCGAGCGCTACTGCGGCGCCTTCGTGATCCCCTCCGAGGGCACGGGTGGCGGCGGTGGTGCGGGTGGCTCGGGCGGCGCTGGCGGCTCCGACGGCACCGGCGGTGACGAGGGACCGGGGGGTTCCGACGACGACGGCGGCTCCGGAGGCTGCAACCAGTCCGCCCCCGGCTCAGCCCCGCGCGTCGCGCGCGTCGAGCAGCACCTTCCCGAATGACGCATTCGACGCCACGTACGCGTGCGCCTCCTTCGCCTCGCCCAGCGGGAAGACCTTGTCGACCACCGGCTTCACCATGCCGCGCGCGAGCCAGGGACCGATCGTCTTGTCGAGGAGCTGCGCGAGCGCGATCTTCTCCGCCAGCTCCCGCGCGCGGATCACCGTCCCCACGATCTCGATCCGCTTGCGCAGCAGCACCCCGAGGTCGATCTCTCCCTGCGTCCCTCCCGTCAGCCCCACGCAGACGATGCGCGCCCGCGGCGCCGCCACGGCCAGGTTGTCCTTCAGGTACGCAGCGCCCACCAGGTCGAGCACCACGTCGATCCCCCCTCCGGCCACCTCCTTCACCTTGTCCGCGAACGTGCCCTTCTCCGCGACCACCCCGGCGTCCATGCCGAGTTCCTTGCACCGTTCGAGCTTGTCCGCGGTGCGGCTCGTACCGATCACCGTGCACCCCAGCGCACGCGCGATCTGCACCCCGGCGGTGCCGACCCCGCTCCCCACCGCGTGGATGAGCACCCGCTCCCCGGCCACGAGCCGACCCCGCACCAGCAACGCATCGAGCGCCGTCAGGAAGGCCTCCGGCACGGCCCCGGCCTCCTCGTCGGACAGGTTCTCCGGCACCCTGGCCACCTCTCCCTCGTGGGCGATGACCTTCTCGGCATACGCCCCCCCGCCCACCAGCCCGTAGACCCGCTCCCCGCCCGAGAACCGCCGCACCCCGGCCCCCACCGACTCCACCACCCCCACGTACTCGAGCCCCGGGATGTCGGGCGGCGCGCCCGGCGGCGCCGGATACGCCCCTGCCCGCTGCAGCAGGTCCGCGCGGTTCACCCCCGCCGCATGCACCCGCACCCGCACGTGCCCGAACGGAGGCTCGGGATCGGGGACGTCACGGATTTCCAGGACCTCGGGACCACCAGGTGTTCGGATGAAGACAGCGCGCATGCCCTCAGACATAGCGCGAACACCGCGACGGCACAGGCTTGCCCCGCCTCCTACTTCACCGGCCCCGCCTCCTGCCGCAGCGCCCCCAGCCGCGCTGGCGTCAGCGGCAGCTCCCTCGCCCGCAGCCCGCACGCCTCGAACACCGCGTTCGCCAGCGCCGCCGCCGTCGGCCCCTGCGCTGCCTCCCCGGCCCCCAGGAACGGCTGCCCCGGCTTGTCGAGGATCGCCACCTCCACGGGCGGCACCTCCGAGAACGTCAGGATCGGGTAGCTGCTCCAGTCGCGCGACACGATCCGCGCCCCATCGTGCTTCACCGCCTCCTTCAGGCTCCAGCTCAGCGCCTGGATCACCCCGCCCTCGATCTGGTTCGCCAGCCCGTCCGGGTTGACCACCTCTCCCGCCTCCACCGCCACCACAGCCCGCGTCACCTTCACCGCCAGGCTCCCTGGATCCACCACCACCTCCAGGCACACCGCGCAGTAGCTCCCCACGTTCTTGTAGCGCGCGAAGCCGATCCCCCGCCCGTGCCCCGCCTCCCGCCCCTCCCGCGCCTTCCCCCAGCCGAACCGCTCGGCCGCCGCCTCGATCACCGCCGTCGCCCGCGCGTCCCTCATCTGCCGCAGCCGGAACGCCACCGGATCCACCTTCGCCGCGTGGGCCAGCTCGTCCACGAATGACTCCAGCGCGAACACGTTTGCGTAGGCCCCGAGGCTCCGGTGCGCCGACACCCGCAGCGGCATCGCGCTCACGAAGTGGGTCGTCACCTTCTGCCCCGGAAAGGCGTAGAGCGGGATCGCGTTCCGGTCGGCCGAGAAGTTCGGCGGCCGGCTCGCCCTCGGCGCCGGCTGCGCGAACGGCTTCGCCAGCGACCGCCCCGGGAGCAGGTTCCCCGGATGGCCCCCGGGCCGCGTGTTGTGCGTCGTCGACCAGAGATCGTAGGACCAGTCGAGCACGTCCCCGTTCGCGTCCACCCCGGCACGCGCCTTCATCACCATCGCCGACCCGTACGGCTCCTGCGCGTGCTCGTCCTCGCGCGACCACTGCACCCGCACCGCCCGCCCCGGCAGCGCCCGCGCCAGCAGCGCCGCGTCGGCCGCCGCGTCGTCGGCGCCATTGTGCCCGTAGCACCCCGACCCGTTCATGTGCACCGCCCGCACCTTGTCCGCCGCGAGCCCCAGCATCCGCGCGATCGCCTGCGCGGTCGCGAACACGCTCTGGCTGTGGGTGTGCACGGTCAGCGCTGCCCCATCCCACGCCGCCACCGCGCACGAGGGACCGATCGAGGCGTGCATCTGGTACGGCCGCCGGTACGTCGCCTCCACCGTCCGCACCGGCGCCTCCCCGCCCCCGCGCGCCACCTCCTGGATCACCACCTCCTCCGCCGGCTGCGCGACGAGCCACGCATACGGATCGACAGGCAGCGCCGCCGTCTCCCGCCACCGCGCCGAGTGCCTCAGCGCCACGGCAGCCTTCACCGCCTGCCACTCCTTGCCCGCGATCACCCCCAGGAAGTCGCCGTCGCGCACCACCTTCAGCACCCCGGGCATCCGCGCCACCCCGGCCTCGTCCGCCTCGACCAGCGTCGCCCCGTACGACGGCGCCCGCACCACCCTGCCGTGCACGAACGACGCCGGGCGCAGGTCCTGCACGAAGATCTCCTCCCCCGTGATCTTCGCCGGCAGGTCGCGCCGCGGCACCGCCTTGCCGATGTACCGCCGCGCCTCCACCGCCTTGAGCGCCACCCCGCCCTGCGCCTCCCGGTTCAGCGCCTTCCCGCCCACCAGGCTCCAGTAGGTCACCGCTCCGGTACCCGCTCCCCCCGCTCCCCCCGCTCCCCCCGCTCCTCCTACTCGCCCCGCGCGCGCTCCCCGCTCCGCGACCGTCCCGTCGTTCACCGTGAGCCGCTCCGCCGGCACCTTGAGCTGCGCGCTGGCCATGGACAGCAGCAGCGCCCGCACCTCGGCCGCCGCGTGCCGCACCGCCGTCCCTCCCTCGGACATCGACTGGCTCCCCGTCGTCGTCCCCTCGTTCGGACAGACCCGCGTGTCTCCCGAGACGATGGTCAGCCGCGCGAGATCCACGTCCAGCTCGTCGGCGCAGATCTGCCCGAGCGCCGTCAGCGCCCCCTGCCCCAGCTCCACCTTCCCGACCTGCAGCGTCACCTTCCCATCCGCCCCGATCCGCAACCAGGCGTCGAGCTGCGGGTTCCTCGCCAGATCTCCTGGCAGGCCGCCCTTCCCCCCTGCCTTCCCGCCCTTCCCGCCCTCCCCTTCCTTGCCGCCCTTGTTCCCCTTCGCGCCGCCTTTCCCCTGCGTCGCGGCCTCCTCGACCCCCAGCGAGAACGCCAGCACGAGCGCCCCTTGCAAGAGCGCCCGCCGCCCGAGCTGCGCGCTCATGTCCCCATCTCCTGCGCCGCCCGCTGGATGGCCCGCACGATCCGGTTGTGCGACCCGCACCGGCACAGGTTCGCGTCCAGCGCCGCCCGGATCTCCGCCTCCGAGGGCCGCGCCTTCACCCCGAGCAGCGCCGCTGCCGCCATGATCATCCCCGGGATGCAGTACCCGCACTGCCCCGCCTGCTCCGCCAGGAACGCCTGCTGCAGCGCGTGCAGCTTCCCGTCCGCGCCCCGCAGCCCCTCCAGCGTGGTGATCTTCCGCGCCGTCAGCGACGCCGCCGGCACGAAGCACGAGCGCAGCGGCACCCCGTCGCTCAGCACCGTGCACGCCCCGCACTGCCCCACCCCGCAGCCGTACTTCGCCCCGTTCAGCCCCAGCTCGTCCCGCAGCACGTAGAGCAGCGGCGTGTCCTCCTCGGCCTCCACCACCTGCGGCTTCCCATTGACGTTCAGCGTGAAGGCCACCGGATCACCTTTCCCTCACGGCCGCGCCCTGCCCGTGCAGGGGCGACGCCAGGTCCGGCAAGCCTACCCTGCTCGCCTCAAGGCGCCTGCCCTTTCCCCTCCTCGATGTCCTGGATCCACAGGTACGGCCCCCCCGGACGCGCGATGAAGCGCGACGGCTCCACCCGGAAGCCCACGACCGTCAGGGCGCGACCGAGGAGCCTCTCCTCCCTCTCCTTCAGCGGCATGTGCGCCACGTGGAACCTCTCCCCTCCGGCAGCAATGAACAGGATCGTCCTCTCGCCCGCGAGCTTCGTCCCTTCCGGATACGTGAACGGCTCGAACTTCCCTTCGAGCCGCTCCTCGCTCCGCACCTCCACATAGGGCGCATCCTCCTTGAGGTCCGCGATGGTCAGCACCGCGACCCGCAGGTGACGCAGCACCAGTGCCTGACCCTCGGGCTCGTAGGCCATCCCCTCGACGCGCACCCGGCGCCCGTCCATTGCGTGGAGGGGTGTCTCTGCCCCCTCGGCGATGACCCACTCACTCCCGTCGTCCCGCCGCAGCAGCACCCCCCTGAACACCTTCCTGCCTCTACCCTGGCTCTCCTCGCTAGGGGCGACCACCGTCCCTTCGAGGCGCACCCTCCCCTGCGCATCCGTGGCCCCTGCGGGAGCGCCGCCTTGGGGGGTGCTGGCCGTGGGCGTCGCGCTCCCCGGCACCTGCTGACTGGCGGCTGGGCTCCTGCTGCACGCGCCGAGGACCAGGACTGCGAGAGCCAGACACCACCGGGGGGAGCGCATCCTGCGATGGTACAGTGACCACCGCTGCCCTGGTGCCTGCTCCTCGAAGGCTCGTGACCGACGAGTTCCCCCTCATCACCGCGCCCGTGCGGCCCTCATCCCATGTCCCTCTTCGAGACACTCCTCCAGACCCTGCTCGGCCCCGACTGCACCGCCACCCTCACCCGCTCCGAGGAAGGTCACCCGGCCCTCGAACTCTCCACCGGCGGCACCGTGGTCCTCGAACCCGAGTACCTCGTCGTCGACGAGGACGCCGACTACGAACGGTTTCCCCAGCTCTGCGCCCTCGGCGCCGGCCTGCGCCACCTCCACGACTTCCTCGACCGCTTCCCGGCCATGGTGCAGCGCGGCGACGAGCGCGCGGAGCTCTCGCTCGACGTGCCCATCTCGAAGCCCCTCTGGAGCGACGAGGGCCTCTGGGCCAACGTCCGCCTGTTCACCTGGTCCGGCGACACCCTCGTCAACGTCATGGAGCAGGAGAACCTCCTCGTCACCCGCGAGGCCCTCTACGCGCACGACTGGCAGGCCCGCCTCGACGCCTTCGATGCCCGGCGCGCCGCATGGGCCGACGCCTTCGACACCCTGCAGCCCGAGGCCGCCCAGCTCGAGATCCCCCCGGAGCCCCAGCTCCCGATCGACGACGGCTGGGACGCCTTCGCCGAGGCGCTCGGCCTCGCCCCCGACGCCCTCCAGGCCCGCGTCGCCGTGCACGCCGAGGCCGCCGCGGCGCAGCTCCCCCGCGTCCGCGCGCACTACGAGCAACTCTACAGCCTCAAGCTCCCCTCGGGCATCGCCTATCTCGCCGCCCTGGTCTCGGCCCTCGGCGACCTCCCCCAGGACCCACCGGATCCTCTCTGGGAGTCCCCGCCTGGCCTGTCCCGCGGCAGCGACTGGCTCGACGCAGGGCTCTCCGTGCGCCTCGCGGGCATCTCCGGGTGGTTCGCCCCCGACGCGCTCTCACGCGAGACCCATGACGCCTCGGTCATGCACGACGAGGTCCCTCCCGGCGGCGAGGGCCCCCTCGATGCGCGCCTCGACATGCGCTACCGCCGCAACGCTCCCCAGTTCGTCGCCTTCCTCGGCGGCGACTCCGACGGCCTTCACTGGGGCTTCTGGTACGACAGCCCCGACCACTTCCCCGTCATCGCCCACAACTACGCGCGTGACAGCGCCGAGACCTGGCTGGACGCAGATCCCGAGATCCCCGCGTTCCTCCGCGGCAAGATCGCCAAGGCCACCCAGCAGATCCTGGAGGAGCTCGCGACGCTCGAGAACGACGAGAACCGGCACTTCGCCCTCAAGATCTGGCGCTGCCTGCGCGTGATCGAGGCCCACCTCGACGCGCTCGACGCGCTCGACACGCTCGACGCCCTCTCCCCGCCCCACCCGGGCGCCGCCCTGCGCGCCCCGGCCGACGAGCCCCGGTGCCCCTGGCCCCGCACCGACCGCTACCCCGTGGGCAGCCCGCCCCTCGCCCTCCGACCGGACGCCGGCACGGTCCCCTCCAGTGTCCCCGGCTTCAGCCTCGCCCACGACGGAGACCCCTCCCCCGCCCACCTGAAAGCCTCCCTGGAGGAAGCCCAGCGCGACCTCGCCGAGGGCCGCCCCGCCCACGCCCACGCCCTCGGCCTTTACCTCCACTGGCGCGACGCCGACGACCTCCGCGACGACGCGGGGGCCCTCCTCCTCGCCACCTATGAGGCCCTCGGCTTCCACCCCTTCGCCGCCATCCTCAAGGTCCACCTCCTCCACCGCGACCTCGGCAGCGTCGGCGTCTTCAAGAACGACTGACGGCCGTTGCGCGGAGGGGCCCTCCCACCCTGCTGCTCGACGCTGGACCTCTGAAACGTCGCGACCTCGTGTAACGTTTCCCTCGGTCGGAGGGTCCCAGCACCCGTGTTCCTCACCTGTGAACAGTTCGCCCGGAACCTCTCGGAACTCGAAGACGGCCACGTCTCCGACCTGCGCCGCGCCGAGGCCCGCTTCCACCTCGCCTGGTGTACCGCCTGCCGCCGCTACGTCGCGCAGTTCCGCGCCGTCCGCCACCACCTCGCCGCCCTGAAGTCGACCCCCACGCTCCCCGACCGCGACCGCGACCGCGCCCTCGCCACCTTCCGGAGCTGGTCCCCCGACGCCTCTGCGCTCCCCGGCGCCGCCGACGCCCCCGACGCCCCCGCAGCCGACGACGACCCCTCTCCCTCCCTGTCCCCGGACGACCCGCCCGCGTGATGCACCCCGACGACCAGCGCGTGGTCCAGGACCTCCTCGCCCGCGACGAGCAGGCCTACCTCCTGCTCGTCCAGCGCCTCCACCCCCGCCTCATGGCCGTCACCCGCCGCATCGTCCGCGACGACCAGGCCGCCGAGGACGCCGTCCAGGAGACCTGGGGCCGCGTCCTCCGTTCCCTCCCCGGCTTCGACGGCCGCAGCCGCCTCGACACCTGGATCTTCCAGATCGCCCTCAACCGCGCCCGCACCCGCGCCGCCAAGGAGAAGCGCGAGGTCCCCCTCTCCGCCTTCGCCGACGACGACCGTGACCCCCTCGAAGGCCTCTTCACCGGCATCGGCCGCTTCCGCACCGCCCCCGCCGCCTGGCCCGCCGACGTCACCCCCGAGGCCACCCTCGCCCAGCACCAGCTCGCCGCTCTCGTCACCGCCGCCCTCGACACCCTCCCCGAGCGCCAGCGCGTGGTGGTCACCATGCGCGACGTCGAGGGCCTCGACGCCGAGGCCACCCGCGCCGCCCTCGGCATCACCGAGGAGAACCAGCGCGTCCTCCTCCACCGCGGCCGCACCCAGCTCCGCATGGCCGTCGAGCGCGCCCTCCTCGCCGAGTCCCACCGCGCCGAAGACCCCTCGCCGGCTCCTTCTCCGGCCCCCTCCCCTGCCCCTTCTCCGGCCCCCTCCAAAAAAAACCGATCGCTCGTGTAACGCCTGCGCCTCTGCCGGGTCTCACCCCCCGACAGCGAGGAAGACCCGCTGAACCGACCCGGTGGCCTCCCGCCGACATCCGCCTCTCCCCGAGCAGACGATGTCGCGGCCTGGCCCCCCCTCACCCGAAGGACGCACCGCCATGTCTACCCTCTCCACCCTCGGCATCGTTCACACCGCCATCAGCCTCGCCGCCATCCCCACCGGCATCGCCTCCTTCGTGCGCCACGGCCGCATCGCCCCCGAGACCCACGTCGGCAAGGTCTACCTCGGCGCCACCTTGCTCGGCGCCCTCACCGCCTTCGGCGTCATCAAGACCCCCGTCGGCCTGGGCATCGTGCTGATGACGCTCCTCGCGCTGGCCGCGGGCGTCACGGCCTCGCGCCTGCCCTGGTCCGACCTTGCCCGGCGCTACGTCGAGACCATCGCCCTGAGCGTGAGCTTCTTCTTCGTGCTCCTGCCCGGGATCACCGAGACCTTGACCCGCCTGCCCGTGGGCGCGCCCATCGCCCCCAGCCTGAACGCGCCCATCCTCCTCGCCGCGCAGTCCAGCCTGGTGCTCGCCCTCGCCGCCGGCCTTGCCACGCAGATCTCCCGCCTCCGCGCCGTCCCCCGACTCGCGTGAGCCTGGCGCCCTGCGCCGCCCCCGGCTCACCTGAGCCTGGCGCCCTGCGCCGCCCCCGGCTCACCTGAGCCCACTTCTCCCCGCGCTGCCGTCCCAGGCACGAGGCCCCTACACCGTCCCATCATCTCTCCCCTTCCTTCGCGTCCTGCCCCGGTCCTCGCCTCTCCCGGGCTGCAAAGCGCAGACGCGCTCTCTACCCTGCGGGAAGCAATGCTGGAGCACCCGCGCCACCGCGCGAGCCCCAGACGACGACCACGCTCCGGCGCCCCACCGAACCAGGTGCCGGCACACCACAGGAGACCCCGGGATGACCAAGCACCTCACCACGCACACCCGCACCACCCGGCTCTTGCTGATCAGCCTCGTCCCCGTCGGACTCGCAGCTTGCATCGTGACAGAGCACGGCGGCGATGCGCTCGACACCCCCGCGCTGGACGACAACCCGACCCACGACGAAGCACTGTCACCCGAAGTCGCCGCGACGGGCGCGGGAGCCCTGGCAGCGACCGCCCTTCGCCTGCACTTCGAGACGCAGGCCGATCACGTCCTTCGGGTCCCTGGCGACGACACCTTCGAGGCCTCCGCGCAGGGCTTCACCTTCCGTGGCACGCCCGGCGGCGGCCCTCTCCGCGTGGAGGCGCACCTCCCCCGCGCTGGCGCCGCCCCCATCGTCATGCGCTCCCCGGACGGCTTCGAAGTCCGCGTCCGCGAGCTCGACATGCACGGCGACGCCCACCGCGCCGAGCACGCCATCGCTTACGCACGCGCCGGAGGCACCTCCTTCTGGACCGTCACCGCCGCGGGCCTGGAAGAATGGCTCCACCTCGGGCGCGGCGTCGCACGCTCGGGAGATATTGTCGCTTCCTGGGAGATCGAAGGCGCGGCGTCCGTCTCTCTCCACGGCACGGCGGTGCGGCTCGACGACGTGCGCGGCGTCGCGCGCCTCTGGGTCACCGCTCCCAGCGCCTACGCCGAAGGAGGCCGGCAGCTCCCGGTCCACCTCGGCGTCGAGGGCACGCACCTCACCTTGCGCGTCGACGACGTGCGCGGGGAAGAGGTCCTCATCGATCCCTCCTGGACCGCTGCCGCCCCCATGTTCACCGCGCGCAAGAGCCACACCGCCACCCTGCTGAACGACGGCCGCGTCCTCGTCACCGGCGGCACGGGCACCTCGGGCGCGCTGAGCAGCATCGAGCTGTACAACCCCCTCTTCAACGCCTGGTCCGTCGCAGCCAGCATGACGTCGAGCCGCAGCGGCCACACCGCGACCCTCCTCCCGGGCGGCAAGGTACTGCTGATCGGCGCTGGCGCAGCCGAGCTGTACGACCCCCCGACGAACACCTGGGCTGCCACCGGGGCGATGATCACCGCCCCTACGAAGCACACCGCCACGCTGCTCGCGAACGGCACCGTCTTCGTGGCCAGCGGCGACAACAACAGCACGCAGCTCTACAACCCAGCCACCAACACCTGGATTTCCCGCGCCGCGATGGACCCTGCGATGCGCGCCGGGGCCGCCGTGCGCCTCGCAGATGGCAGGGTGCTGGTGACCCGCCTCAGGCTGACGCAGATCTACAAACCCACCCTGAACACCTGGAGCGCCACGATCGCCACGCAGCGCGATCACAGTGAGCCGCTCGCCTCCCTCCTCGCCGACGGCCGTGTGCTCCTCGTCGGCGGCGATTATGAGTACCTCTACGAGCCTTACGAGGAATACCCGTATCGCTTTCAGCGCGCCGAGGTGTACGACCCGACGCTCGGCGCCTGGTCCACAGTGCCTTCCCTCGCCTTTGAAGGCGGCTTCTTCGGCGGCACGCTCTCACCGCTCCCGAACGGCACCCACTTCATCGCTGGGGGCTACAGAATCAGCACCAGCGCCTATCCTTACGCCTGGACGACATCTCGCACCTTCTACCCTCTCACCGGCACGGTCTCTTCCATCACCTCGTCTGACGCTGGGCGTGCCTATCACACCGCGACCCCCCTCGGCCCCACCTCCTCCAAGGTGCTGATCGCCGGAGGGAGCACGATCAGCCCTCCCCAGCACGGCACACCGATCAACACAACCCAGCTTTACGACCTGCTCTGAGCCGCCCCGCCCAGATGCTGCGCGCCCCGCGTCCTCGGTCAGCTTCCCTCGAAATCCCAGAGGACTCCTCGGTCAGCCTCCCTGGCCGCGGGGCGCTCGCGACGCTTTTCCCGTCAGCTCTCGAGAGGACGTTTCAGGAGGAGGGCGCGGACGGAGAGAAGAGCGCCCGCACATCCTCAATGACCACCGCGCGCCGCAACCATTGCGTCAGCTCGTCGGGGTCCTGGCTGGCGAGGACGCGTGTCCGTACCTCTTCAGGAATCTCCAGCCCCCTCGCCTCCAGCACGGTCAGCACCGAGTGCGTCCCGCTCTCGACGCTGCCTTGCTTGTAGTACTTCTTCGCAAAATCGCTCTGGTACTGATAGCCGCTCTTCATCATGGCCTCCAGGCTTCGCTTCGCCGCCTCATTCAGCGACGCCAGCACCACGTCCATGTACAACCGTTGCTGCGAGGGGTCGAGTCCCGCCGCAGCCGTGAGCGCAGAAATCGCCATCCGCAATCCATCCTTGCTCCGTCCGTGCGCCATCACCGACAGCACCGCCAGCTCCGGACGCTTCCGCGCCTCACGTGGCACGACGATTTTTGGAACGGAATCAGGGCCGAGCACGTAAGGGCGCAGCGTCCAGTCTGGAGGCCCGAGGTCGATGGGTCTGCCGCTCCATCTCGCAATGGCAGGGTCCGTCGTCACGACCAGCAAGCACGCGCGGCAACGGTAATGGGTACGCACCGCCATCACATACGCCGGCCAGGTGAACAGCTTCTCCGGATCACGGCAGAGCTGCGCTTCCACCACGATGGCCAGCACCGGTCGCCCATCGAGGAGCAAGATCACCAGGTCGGCGTGACGCGCAGCAGGCAAGATCTCGGTCAGCTCCGCCGGCTCCACCCGCGCCTCGGTGAACGGTGGAACGGGCACGCCGAACATCTCGCGCAGCATCTCCGCAGCGAGCGTCGGTCGGTTCCGGAACAGCAGCAGCAGGGCTTCATGCGTCAGCGAAGGCACAGGGTCTCCTCCTCGGGGTGACCACCGCGCTGGCAGACGGCGTGCCCACGCAGGGCAACGCAATATCAGCGAGGAATCCCGTGCTTTTTGACATTCACGGCGAGCGCCACACCTGGCGGCGCCATGGCGAATTGACGGACCTGCTGCGCTGCCCCTCCTCGATCCGGACGATCTGACCTGGCGGCGCCATGGCGGCACTGGCGGACTTGCCAGGCGCCCCGAGGCAAAAAGGCCGACGAGGTACGTCAGCCTTCCTCCCCAGCCCCCTCCCGCACCCCCTCCACAAAAAAAACGGTCGCCCGTGTAACGCCTGCGCCTCTGCCGGGTCTCACCCCCGACAGCAAGGAAACCCGCTGAAACGAACCCGGCGGCCCCCCGCCGACATCCGCCTCCCCTGGAGCATCCGTCTCCCCTGGGAGAAGACGATGTCGCGCGGCCTGGCCCCCCCCTCATCCGAAGGACGCACCGCCATGTCTACCCTCTCCACCCTCGGCATCGTTCACACCGCCATCAGCCTCGCCGCCATCCCCACCGGCATCGCCTCCTTCGCACGCCACGGCCGCATCGCTCCCGAGACCCGCGTCGGCAAGGTCTACCTCGCGGCCACCTTGCTCGGCGCCCTCACCGCCTTCGGCGTCCTCAAGACCCCTGTCGGCCTGGGTATTATCCTGATGACCCTCCTCGCGCTCGCCGCGGGGATCTCGGCCTCGTACTTGCCCTGGTCCGCCCTCGCCCGGCGCTACGTCGAGACCATCAGCCTGAGCGTGAGCTTCTTCTTCGTGCTCCTGCCCGGGGTGACCGAGACCTTGACCCGCCTGCCCGTCGGCGCCCCCATCGCCCCCAGCCTCAACGCGCCCATCCTCCTGGCCGCGCAGTCCAGCCTGGTGCTCGCCCTCGCCGCCGGCCTCGCCCTGCAGATCTCCCGCCTCCGCGCCGCCCCCCGCCTGCGCGCCGTCCCCCGCCTCGCCTGACCCAGCGCCCCTACCTCACCGCCGTCCCCGCCTCGCGTGAACTGGCGCCCTGCGCCTCCCCCGCCCAAGTCGCGCAGCCCCCGCGCAACCTGCCCTCCCTTCGCAGCCCAACCCCGCCCAGCCTCCCCATCCTCCCGGCGCCGTTCCCCTCTGCGCGCAGCCGGATCCACCCATTTCCAGCGCCTTCCCGCGCGCCGCATCGCTGGCCCGCCCCTTGCGAATGCCCTTGCACGACACCGGCTCCGACCAGCCATTCGCACGAGAAGGACACCCCCATGAAGAAGCTTGCCCTCGCCCTCTCCCTCGCCGTCTCCACCCTCGCCGCCGCGCCGAGCATCGCGCAGGCCGACGGCACCCTCAGCCCCGACGAGTTCCTCTTCCCCGGCCAGCGCGTCACCGCTCCCGGCTGCTACTACCGCATGCGCATGCAATCGGACGGCAACCTGGTCGTCGCTGGCGGCACCGGCAGCACCGGCTATCTCTGGCAGACCAACACCGTGGGCAGCGGCTACTTCGTCGCCATGCAGACCGACGGCAACTTCGTCATGTACGACTGGGATGGCGTCCCCATCTGGTCGTCCGACACCTGGGGCCACCCCGGCTCGGTCATGGACATGCAGTCCGACGGCAACGCCGTGGTCTACTCCCCTGGCGGCAGCCCCCTCTGGGCCTCCGACACCGACGGCCAGAGCCTCGGCCAGTCCCCCTGCCGGAGCCCCTCGGTCAGCACCCAGCTCGACGTCGGCTACGACCGCCCCGGCGGCGATTACGCAGTCTTCAACCTCAGCCGGGGCTGGGAAGTGGACTGCGCCTATGCGTGCTCCCAGGACGCCGCCTGCCAGTCCTTCACCTACGCCCCGCCCGGCTTCCACGGCCCGAGCGCGGTCTGCATCCTCAAGTCGAGCGTCCCGGGCGCCGTCCACATCGGGAACGGCGTCATCTCCGGCAGGATCCTGCGCGATTGATCCGGAGGCCGACGACGCACGACACCGTGAGCACCGAGCGCGTCACCGCGGGGACTCATCGCGCGGTCGGCTCCTCCTCAGCGCGCTCCAGCGCAGCGACAGGTGCAACGACAGGCGCAGCGACAGGCGCAGCGACAGGCGCAGCGACAGGCGCAGCGACAGGTGCAACGATAGGCGCAGCGACAGGTGCGACGAGGAGCCGGCGTGCGTTCGTGCGCGCCGCCTCCAGGATCTCGGTTCGCGCGGCATCGCTCTCCAGACCACGCGCCACCACCACCGCGCCGACGCAGAGCGCCAGCAGCGCTGCGGCCTGCGCGCGGTCGCCCACCTTGGCTTCCAGCGTCGACGTCAGCTCCGCCAGCTTCTCCTCGTAGATCGCGCGTGTCGCGCTCGATGCGCGGGCCACCTCGGGCGCGAGCGACGGCAGGAGGCACCCGCCCTCGGGGTGCCGGACGTGCGCGAGGCTCAGGTAGGCGTCGACCGCGACCAGCACCTGCCCGGCGTCGAGGCGCGCGAACCGCGCTGTCGTGGCCGCGAACTCGTGCTCCACGATGGCGGACAGCAGCGCGTCCTTGCCCGCGAAGTGCTTGTACAGCGCACCGCTCGTGAGCCCCGCCGCCTTCGCCAGCGCGTCGATGCCGGACGCGCCGAAGCCAGCCCGCTTCGCCAGGGCAGCGCTCGCGCTCACGAGCTTCGCCCTCGACCGGTCCCTGTGCTCAGGCTGGTATCGCATGATGGTGGGTAATAGGATAGCGTTCGTGTTCCCATGACTCAAGTCGAGCAAACCGCCTGCATCCTCTGCTCCCGCAACTGTGGTCTGCGCGTCGAGACGAGCGGCGGCCGCATCGGCACCGTGCGTGGGGACGACGCGCATCCGGTCTCGAAGGGCTACCTCTGCCAGAAGGCGGCGCGGCTCACCTACTACCAGGACCACGCCGATCGCCTCGAGCACCCGCTACGTCGCCAGCCCGATGGCACGTTCGTGCGCGTGTCGTGGGAGACGGCGCTCTCCGAGATCGCCGCGCGGCTCAACGCGATCCGTGACGCCCATGGTGGCCGCGCCTTCGCGTTCTACGGGGGAGGAGGCCAAGGCAACCACCTCGGGGGCGCCTACAGCCGTCAGCTCGGCAAGGCGATGAAGAGCCGCTTCGTCTACAGCGCCCTCGCCCAGGAGAAGACGGGTGACTTCTGGCTGAATGGCCGCCTGTTCGGCGACCAGCGCTGCCACACCACCGAGGACGTCGAGCACGCCGAGTTCGTGATGTTCATCGGCACGAACCCCTTCCAGGCCCACGGCATCCCCAACGCGCGCGACACGCTGCGCGACCTCAAGAAGAACCCCGCGCGCACCATGGTCGTGATCGACCCTCGCAAGACGGAGACCGCCCGCCAGGCCGACGTCCACCTCCAGCTCCGCCCGAGCACCGACGCCTTCCTCATGGCGGCCATCCTCGCGATCATCGTCCGCGAAGGCCTGCACGACCGCGCCTTCCTCCGCGAGCGCTGCACCGGCTTCCCTGCCCTGGAGGCGGCGCTGCGTGCCGTCCCCGTCGAGGACTTCGTGCGCATCGCCGACGTTCCGCTCGCCGACGTGGAGCGGGTCGCGCGCGGCTTCGCGACCGCGAAGAGCGCCTGCGTGCGCGCCGATCTCGGCATCCAGCAGAGCCTGCACAGCACGCTCAACTCCTACCTCGAAAAGCTGCTCTTCCTCGTCACCGGCAACTTCGGGAAGCGAGGCGGCAACAGCTTCCACTCGCACTTCTTGCCGATCCTCGGTCACACCGACGAGCGCAGCGACAGGCACGTCCGGACCGCGCGCCACAGGATGTTCCCCATCTCGGGGCTCTACCCGCCCAACATCCTCCCCAGCGAGATCGAGCACGAAGGCGCAGACCGCCTCCGCGCCATGTGGGTCGACAGCGCCAACCCGGTGATGAGCGGCGCCGACACGGAGGCCTACGAGCGCGCCTTCGGCAAGCTCGAGCTGCTCGTCGTGGTCGACGTGGCCATGACCGAGACCGCGCGCCTCGCCCACTACGTCCTCCCGGCAGCCTCCCAGTTCGAGAAGTGGGAATGTACCGGCTTCAACCTCGAGTTCCCCGACAACGCCTTCCAGCTCCGTCACCCCCTCTTCCCTCCGCGTGGAGAGGCCCTGCCCGAGCCCGAGATCTACACCCGCCTGCTCGCGGCCATGGGCGCAATCCCGGACGCATTCCCGCTCCTCGAACGCATCGCCAGGCAGGAGCCCGCCTTCACCAGGCACGCGGGCTTCCTCGCAGCGCTCGGGGCGACGCTCACCGCCAGGCCCCGGTGGGCGCCGTTCGCCGCCTCCATCGTCTACCGGACGCTCGGCCGTGCGCTGACCACCGCGCGCGCGAAAGACGGGCGCGTCTCGCCCGCCGCCGCCGCGCCGCTGCTCGCCCTCGCCCTGGGCGTCGCCTCGCGAGACGCCCGCGCCGTGCGGGCCGCGGGCCACCAAGGCAACCGCTTCACCCTGGGCGTGAACCTGTTCCAGGCCATCCTCGATCGCCCCGAGGGCACCCTGTTCACCCGCCACGAGTACGACGACACCTGGTCCTTCCTGCGCCACGCGGATCGCCGCATCCACCTCGATGTCCCGGAGATGCTGACCGCGCTCCATGCCTTGGTCGACGAGCCGCTCCCCACCCACGACTTCGTGCTGCTCGCGGGCGAACGCCGCTCCTACAACGCGAACCAGATCTACCGCGACCCGCAATGGCGCCGGGTCGACCGCGACGGCGCGATGCGCATGCACCCCGACGACGCCCGCGCCCACGGCCTCACCGACGGCTCACGCGCCATCTGCGCCTCGGAGCGCGGCGAGCTGGAGGTCACCATCGAGCTCGACGACGCCCTCCGCACCGGCATGGTCACGCTGCCCCACGGCTACGGCATGCGCTACCAGGGCGGCCCCCCCAACGGTCCGCAGTTGAACCGCCTCACCGCGAGCGAGCACTGCGACCCCCTCGCCCGCACCCCATTCCACAAGTTCGTGCCGGTCAGCATCCGCGCCGTGTAGCGCGAGGCGAATGGGCGGGGGCCGCATGGCCCATCGACAGGCGTTCAGCCGGTCAAGGCAGGATCCTGCGCGACCGAGGCAGGTGATTCAGGATTCAGGAAGGGGGCGCGGCAAAGAGCGCACGCGCATCGGCAATCACCGCGGCGCGCCGCAAGCACGGCCGCGGATCTCTTCCCAGGCATGTCCGTTCGCCGTTCATCTAGTCCTACCATTCCTCGAGGGCGCGCATTCCTTAATGCCTAGAACGCCGAGCACGTCTGGTTTGCCCAGCACATGCTCGACCAACGACACTGCCGCATGGGCTGCAAACGGCTGTGACGCATCGTTCTTGTGGCCGTCAGCCCAGTCGCAAATACCTTTGACGAGGATGGCCTCGACACCCTCATTCTGCGCGACCGCGTAAACACCCGCCCCCTCCATCTCACCGCCGATTGCAGTGGGGTATGACGCAGCCAGCTCGTCACGGAATTTGTCGTGGTTTATCACCTTCTCGCCGCATAGCACCAGACCTTGATGCACCCCGACGGGTACGCCCCAGCGCTCCAGCTTCCAGTCATCGATCCGGGCTGCAAACCGCTCCGAAAGACGAATTCCGCATGGAAGCTGCTGTCCGCGTTGTATCGAGCCCCCGCTCTCGACCTTCGCGAGTTCATAGGGGGCCATTGTTTCAGCGACAAGAACGTCCCCAAGCCTCTGCTTTTTTTTCTTCATGCCGAACGCAATCCCCACAGCAATCACTGCCTTGGGCTTCAATTCATCGAATGCATTCTTCACTGTGAGGAGCGCACCGCGGCGCGCGGCCGATCCCATCGTCGTCTCGACATGGGCGACTCGGTATCTGCCGAGTTGCCCGACTCGGAATGTAACCTTCGAAGCCTCCGAGACTGAACCGCGCAGGACTTCTTTCGCGCGACCGGCCGGCACCATTTGCGCCAGTAGTGCGTCCCTCTCAGTCTCTGTCACGGTTACCATGAGCACAGACGTCTGAGCGAGAGCGCGACGTATCCTGGCGCAGCCAACGTCCCTGCTTGTTGCGCCGGTTACGGTCAGGGCTGGGCACACCTCATAAACTCGCTCGGAACCGAAATGGACTTCGAGCACAGCGGCATTGCCTTGGCCAGCACACGGGTCCAGTAGCCCTTCATGCGCGCCATCCAGCAGCCGCTCTGCTTGCTCCCGCGTTAGTGCAAACCTGGCCTGCTCTTCAGAAGTACGCCATGGCCCGCCACCCAGCGTCATCTGTTCGCGACACACACGTTCGATTTGAGGCCAGTCGACCGGGCCGCTGCCCACGTTCCGAACAGTGAGAGTGACCTCGGTGCTCTGAGGTCCCGTCGAACCCTGAGTGACGGAAATCGTTTGCGCGGCTGTCAGCGCGGCGGTGAGAGGAGGCGGTTCGAGCACTTTCGCGAGAAGCCTGGCCAGGCGCCCCGCCATCTCGTCCACGGAGAGCGGTTCGCCGAGGTGAAAGGACAACCGCGACAGTTCCAGGCGAAACTGTTCGGACGCGATGGGTGTGAAACGGCCTGGATTGACCAGCGCTTCCTTGTTCAGGCCTGCAGCGCCTGCCCCGTCATGGCTCATACCTCCGATCTGCGCATCGAGAGGGATCACCGGGTGGCCGAGGCTCATGTGGCGGTGAGCAAGATGTGAGACGCCTTTACCTCCACCGACCACCACGAGCGCATCGGCCAGAGTGCACTGCTGTTCTCGCAGGTTTCCCCCGAAATGGGCTTCATCCTCCACGAGGGTCATCCGGACGCGACCAGAGTCGACGAGGCGGTTCCAGAGATCGCGCTGGTGAGCAGGGATTCGCTCGAGGAGAGTTTTCGGCGAGCCGACGACACGAGCAAGCAGCCGGTCGCCGGGCCGATCCTTGTATGCGTCAACCTCGGCGAGCAGCGTCCAGATGAAAATCAGCGCGCTATCCGGGTCACCCTCGTCAACCCTAGGGTCGCCGTTGACGAGCGTCACGATGCCTCCGCCAGCGGCGAAGATGTTGCGCGCGAGCATTCGTATCATGCGATGGGAGCGCGCCCGAAGCCCCGGGTCGGCCTCGGGCGCGGCGCTTCCGTCGATCCCGACGAACTTACCTTCCAGCGACATGTGCCTCATCCTGACGCTTCATTCCACGCTACCCGTGGCTCACACGATTGCGGGACTTGGCATCGTTGCTTTCGCGACGCGAAGGAGTACGTCGCAGCTAAGGGGATGCTCTGGAAACACTTCAGATACGGCTGCAGGCAGAAAGCGCGTCCGGATATCCGAGAACGTCATGCCAGGCCGACCGGTCTTCGGGTCTGGACCGGTCGCCGCTACGAGACGTTCGAGATCACGTTCCGTGAGTTCAAGACCATCCAGATCGCGGCGGAGTAGCTCTCGTCGCTCATCCTCCGTGGGCCTCGTGAACTCTTCAATCCTCGCAGCACGGCGCACGATGGCCGGATCCAGCGCGTGCAGCCGGTTCGTGCAGAGGATGACGAGCACCCGCCCCTTCAAGGCGCGCATCTCGTCGATCTTCTGGATCAGCGTGTTCGTTCCTGCGCGTTCTTCCTGGTGAAGCTGCGCACCCTCCCGCGACGCGGCGAGCGCGTCGGCCTCGTCGATGACCAGGAACACGCGCCCCTTGTTGCCTGCGGCTGCGCGAACGGCATCGAACGCTTCACCCACGAGCTTCGACATCTCGCCGTGGAGACCGCGGCCGCGAACCCGGGTGCTCAGCTTCATGAGCCGCGCATTCTGTTCGATCGCGCCGGAGATCCGGTTGGCGATCCCCTCGGCCGTCGCCGTCTTCCCGGTCCCGACATCTCCGTGGAAGATCATGAGCGGGTAGCGGTCTGCAAGGATCCCACACACCGGCAGCTCACGGTGGTGCTTCCTCTTGCTCCAGCGCCGGATCTCATCTGGTGCAAGCAGCATGAGGAGGTCACGTTGCGCGCGCTCGAAGCGAGGTTCGAATCCGATGAGACGCTCCGTCCTCTCCCGGATACCTGGATCCGGAAGCTCGCAGTCCAGCTCGAAACGAAGTACATCGCTCATTCAGGGCCTCTCTCGCGTTTCTCTCTTCAATCCGTATGCATTGCTCGTGTACGTGCGCGTGGTCACCGTCACGAGTCCAGGGTGGGAGGTGTCGATCTTGGATGCTGACCATTGAAGCTTGAGCTGCTTCCTGAACTGCTCCTGCCGATCTGACTGCAAGCAGGCCCACGCCTCGTTCCAGCACATCACAACCTGGAGCTGGTCCCCTGGCTGCGATTGCCAGATATTACCCGCGGGTCGTTGCGCATCCCAGCTCGACGCATCCGTTGACACTTCATATTCATGCACACGCTTGGTCTGCCCGTTACTACCAATGAGCATGATGTGCGCTTTCTTCAGATACGCATGGCTGGCGCACATCCGCAAGTCATGCGCAATCGTACGAGCATGGCCTTCTTCATAGAGGCCGGTCGTTCTCGCGATGAGACAGAGGTCTGCCTCGAAACTCTCGAAGACTTTGGCCACGTCAGTGCGTGTATAGGTCGCAGTCTCGGTATATGTCGCCACCGTCAGACCTCCTCGATCCTGAAAGAGGGACCGAACACCTCTTTCCAGCACTCCATGGTGGTCCCCTTGGCGTCCACGGTCCTCGCGTAGTTGAGTGTCTCCAGTGCGTCAGCGGCACGAGCGACGATCGTACGGCGTTCCTGTTCACCGAGGCGGCTCGTCACGTTGTTCTCGTTGTTCGTCGGATCGAAGATCCGCACGGGGCTCGCCGTCGAAGGACAGGATCGGATGGCGTCTGCGAACGAGACTGGCTGCTTCAGCTCCGTGGTCGCGATGTAGGTCAGCACGCGAAGCAACCCCTCTTCGATCCGGGGCGGAGGGCCCTGTGTACCGACGATGTGTGCGCAGATGAGCTCCAGCGTGAACGACGAGAGTTCGTCTCTGAGCTCCGCCATGTTGCGCCACCGCTTGAGGAGGCGGACCACGGAGGTGTACCGCGGGTCGCGGTCCTTCAGCGCGAGGACGAAGCCAAGCTGCTTGGTCGGCGAGGTCAAGAAGGATCCGCCGCCACCCACCTCCGGCTGCCACACGTAGTCGGCAGGCGACTGCACCGGGATGACCGGTACCAGGTCGACCTTCAACCCTGAGGTGCGAAACTCGATGCCGACGGTCTTCTTGCTCTCTTTGAAATCATCGGACGCTTTCGAGCCGTAAACGTCACGGAGGAGACCGACGATTATCCCGTGCAGGGTGCTGACATCTGAACGAGTCGCTTCGGCTACGTCGAGGTAGACGATGAGATCGATGTCTATCTCGAACCCATCTTTCGGCTTGAGGGCCGTGCCTTTGCGCCAGGATCCTGCCTGATTGATCTTCGTGATCCGCAGTGACGAGTTCGCATGAATCGCGTTCGTCAACTTCTCCTTCAGGTTATCTATCTGACTCTGGTACTTCCTCTTGTCCTCACGGCTGAAAGCGAGAATGTTCTCGCTGTAAAAGCCAAGCTGCTGGTCTGTAAGCTGCATACGGGTACCCTGGGCCTCCTCTACCCCTGCCCATCTTTGAGGGTCCCAGAACATGTGTCGGCCTGGTCGGACTGCAAGACCCTGGGAAGCAGATTTCGGTCTGGCCGGTCATTGACCTCCGGGCAAACACTCACCACCGCATTCCCGCGGTGCTCAACCTGCTTCGCATACCGCCCGTCCTCACCTTGGTGGTGGACCTCCAGCACCTTGGTGCGCGGGCCCACGAGCCATATCCATGCCACGCCCTCCACGTCGGTACATCTCGAGTTTCTCGCCACGATCCAGCTTGGCGGTAGAGGGGGACAGCACCTCGCCCCCCAGGTACGGCCTCAAGATCGGCGTATGTGGCGGGTCGATGTTGATTCTCGACCCCCCTGCCCCTCATCGATGGCCGCCTCGCCCCTCATCGATGGCCGCCTCGCCCCTCATCGATGACACTCCCGCCCCTCATCGACGACACCCTCACCCCTCATCGACGACACCCCTGCCCCTTATCAACGACACCCCGCCCCTCATCGATGACACCCTCGCCCCTCATCGATGACACCCTCGCCCCTCATCGATGACACCCTCGCCCCTCATCGATGACGCCCGGCGTTCCAGCCGGAAGCGATTCCACCCAAACGCAATCGCCGTTCCAGCAATCCTCCCCACAGGCGTCTAACTTTAGATACCACCTCCGGAGCAGGCTTTCGACGCCACGGCGCCCTCCTCAGCCCCTGCCCCCCTCAGATCCAAGCCAACGCAATCGCCGTTCCAGATTTTGGCCCACCAAGCGTCCAATTTTCGACAGCACACATCCAAACACATCCCGCTCTCCTCCTTCGCTCTCCTTCCTCATCTCGCTCCTCGTCACGCGCGGCTCTCACGAAACCAACGCATACGCCGTGCCTAGATTATTTTCAGTTTCTGCATTCTCCCCTATTTACAGGTCAACAATCGCAGAGCAGATTGCGCAGCGGTTGGATGACCCGGACATGGTCGTCCGAGGGCAACCAATCCCCTATCAACTGGGAGGAATGGACAGTGGCTGGACCTACTCAACCCGATCCGGGTGAGATGCACATCGACGCGCGCGGCGTTTTACTGAAGTACGTGGACGGCGCGGACCTGTCGAAGGTGCTCAAGCTCCGAAATCACCATGACAGGGCCATGAACAACATCATGGTCCTCACAGAGGCACAGATCGAGCTGGCTGGGCTCAACGAGGGCGACGTGGAGCGGCTCCGCGCGCGCATCACGGAGTACCGCACGGTGCTGATGTTCCTCGCTGCGGCACAGCAGATGACGGACAACCTGCAGCAGACGGTCTACGTGCTCGGGCACGACATCGCGGCAGCCATCGGGGAGATCACGGCTCAGGCGCGGCGGCGCGCGAAGGTGTCGCCGGACCGTGGGGAGATCCTCAATGCGCTGAACCAGGTCATCGACTATCAGCTCGCCCCGGCGAAGAAGGGGAAGCTGACCCGCAAGGCCAAGAAGGAGGCGGCGGAGGGGTCCGGCAAGCCGGAGACGCCTGCTCCTTCTGGGGATGAGCCGGGGAAGTCGGGGGCCGCGGCGCCAAAGCAGGCTGGCGTGAGGAAGGCCGCAGCTCACTGGGAGGACGAGGGGCCCGTGTCGGTCGCGGGTTGATCGATTGCCTCCAAGCATGATGCCCGCCAGCGCGACGGGGGCTTGCAATCGCGCGGGCCGCAATCGCGGCTGAGAGCCGTCACCTGACGGCGTAGACAACACCCCTGCATGGGGTGGAGCACCGGCGGCGCCTTGAAGGCGTGCGCCGGTGCTGTCGTTTGGGGGTTCTGAAGGCGCTGCTGCCTTCCGCGACGCGCGAGGGCCTACGGGTATGCGACCGTGAGGTCGAGGTCTCTCCCGCAGGCGAGGAACAGCCTCACGAAGGCTTCCATCTGGTCGGTCAGGTCGATGCAGCCGGCGGAGCCGGGCACGCTCCCGCCGTGGATGGAGAAGCCGCTGCGGCCGTAGGTCTCCGTGCCCGGCTTGGGGTGCAGCCACACCCGGTGCAGGCCCCAGGAGCGCGCCCCGCCCGGCCAGTTGCCGCGACCGATGGCGTTCTTGGTCTTCTCCCACAACGAGCGGTCGACGGCAGACTGGTACTCGGACTGCCGGACGATCCAGGCGCCTTCGGGGATGGGGCCCTGGTCGGCGAGGCCCTGGTGGCTCTTGTCCTGGTAGCCCGGCCTGCCCGAGACGGCGCTCCACGAGTGTCTCTGGATCCTGCCGCGCTGAGCCTCTCGCCAGACCAGGAAGCTGCCGTTGAAGTGCAGCGTCACCTGGCTGGCGACGGCGGCGGCAGGGGTGGCGGCGAGCTCCCGCACCACGCCCTCGTTGCTGAGCTGCGCGTAGCGGAGCAGCGGCCTGGCTTCGAACAGGGTCTGCCTTGCGAACGCCATGGCATAGGGGTCAGCCATGACCCGGCGCATGTCGTGCGTGATGAAGACGTTGCGAGGATCTCCGAGGCCCATGGGTGGATCCACCTTTCTCGCAGGTGACTGCCGGACGTGGAAGGAGCGCCCCCGCGCCTTCGTCCTGGTCTCCCTCGTTCGACACGACTGTGGCACGACCGTCACGTCGGTGTCGAGAGCGGCTCCTGCACCAGGCCAGGGTCACCCTGCCGCGGAGGGTCGAGGTGCTCCAGGGTGGTCTGGCGCGGCCGGAGATGTCACGCGCCGCTCGCGCGCCACCGGAGCACTTCCAGTGCGGCGGCGACGTGGATGCGGTTCTGCTCCAGCGGTCTCGGGAGCAGGGCTTCGGCGCGGGCGAGCCTGCGGAGCAACGTGTTGCGGTGGGTGTGGAGGCGGGTGGCGGCGCGGGAGGCGTTGCAGCCTTCGTCGAGGAAGGTCAGCAGGGTGGCCTTCAGCTCGGGGCTGGCGGGTTCGAGGTCGCCGAGGGTGTGCTTCACGAACTGGTCGGCGGCCTCGGGGTCGCGGGTGATCAAGGCGACGAGGCGGACTTCGTCGAAGGTGACGAGGCGCTGCTCGGAGCTGAGGCGGGCCACCATGCGCTGGGTGGTGAGGGCGTCGAGGTGGCTGCGGCGGAAGCCCTCGATGCCGCGGCCGGTGGAGCCGAGGGCGATGCGGATGGCGGGGAGGTGGCGGGTCGCGGCGCGCAGGCGTTCGAGGTCGGGTTCCGTGGCGCCGGGGACCCAGACCCAGAGGGTGGCGGCGCTGGCGACGACGAGGAGGGGGCGCTGGGTGCTGGTGGCGCGGGTCAGGGCGTCGGCGGCGGCTTCGAGGGAGGCGAGGTCGGACTCGGGCTGGTCGCTCCAGATGACGGCGGCGCGGTGGGGCTGGTCGAGCTTGTAGCCGAGGCGCTGGGAGGCGTGGTGGGTGTCGAGGGGGGCACCGTCGAGGAGGAGGGCGACGACTTCGCGGCGCTCGGCGTGGGTGCCGCGGGTCAGCTCGTCGCGCTCGGCCCGCATCTGGGCGGAGATGTCGGCGATGGTGGCGTCGATGAAGGAGGAGATGGAGCGGGCGGAGACTTCGAGCAGCTCGCGCAGCTCGTCGGGGTCGGAGGTGAGGTCGAAGGCGATGGACATCCAGCGGAGCCAGGCGGCGTTCTGGCCGGTGCGGTAGGCGTGGAGCGCGGACTCGGTGACGCCGCGGCGGACGAGGTCGCGGGCGATGGCGAGGGGCTCGGCGCCGAGGTTGGCGGCGACCGGGGCGCCAGGGTCGCGGAGGTTGGAGGACGCCCAGTGGAAGAGGTTCGCGCGGTTCGTGCGGCGGGTGGCCGCGGCGAGGACGGGGTCGTCGGCGATGGCCTTCATGTTCTCGATGGACAGCGTCGCGCGGTCGACTTCTTCGAGCCACTCCGGGGGGCCGTTCAGCACCATCTCGGCGCCGCGCCGGATCAACTCGCGCACACGCTTCGAGGGGCGCGGCCAGGGCCACGCGCCCGGCTTTTCATGGCGGTGGTGCATCCTGCACCACTCCTAGCGAACTTTGGGGCGGCATGCACCCCGCTCCTCGGGGCATGCTTCTCCACGGTTCGTCTTGCAGGCAGGGGTGGGCTCGACCCGCCAGGCCTCAACCCCGGCACTACCGGAACCTGGGCAATGCCGGAACCTCGGCAATGCCGGAACTCCGGCCAAGCCATGGAGCACAGCATGTCCACGAAGCGCGTCACAACCCCCCACGAGTACGTCGACGTGTTGATCGTCGGCGCGGGCATCTCGGGGATCGGGGCGGGTTACTACCTGCAGAAGGAGCACCCATCGACGTCGTACGCGATTCTCGAAGCGCGCGGGGCGACCGGGGGCACATGGGATCTGTTCCGCTATCCCGGCATCCGCTCCGACTCGGACCTGCACACGTTCGGGTATGCGTTCAAGCCGTGGGTGAGCGACAAGGCGATCGCCGGGGCGGACGCGATTCTCGCTTACCTGCGCGAGGCTGCCGCGGAGAACGGGATCGATCGGAAGGTTCGGTTCCACCACAAGGTGCTCGGCGCGGCCTGGTCGAGCGAGGAGGCGCAGTGGGTGGTCGACGTCGAGCGCGGCGACAGCGGCGAGCGGCTGAAGATCGCCTGTCGGTGGCTGTTCTGCGCGGGGGGCTACTACCGCTACGACCAGGGGTTCTCGCCCCGGTTCGAGGGCGCCGAGCGGTTCGGAGGGCCGATCGTTCATCCGCAGCACTGGCCCGAGGATCTCGACTACACGGGGAAGCGGGTGGTGGTGATCGGGAGCGGCGCGACCGCGGTCACGCTGGTGCCGGCCATGGCGGAGAAGGCAGCGCACGTGACGATGCTGCAACGCACGCCCACGTACATCCTGCCCAGGCCCTCGGGGGATGCCATCGCGAAGCTGCTGCGGAAGTACCTGCCCGCCGAGCAGGCCTACGAGATCACGCGGCGGAAGAACGTCACCATGCAGCGCGCGATCTGGCGGCTCTGTCAGAGCTACCCGCGGCTGGCGCGGCGGCTGATCCGGCACATCAATGCGAAGCAGCTCCCGGAGGGGTATCCGGTCGACGAGCATTTCAACCCACCCTACGATCCGTGGGATCAGCGGCTGTGCGTGGTGCCTGATGCGGACCTCTTCAAGGCCATTCGCAGCGGGCGCGCGTCGGTGGTGACCGACGGGGTCGAGACGTTCACGGAGGGGGGCATCACGCTGAAGTCGGGGCGGGAGATCGAGGCCGACGTCATCGTCACCGCCACCGGGCTGAACCTCCAGGTGTTCGGGGGCATCGCGATGACCGTGGACGGGGTGCCGGTGCACCTTCCCGATACGGTGGCGTTCAAGGGGATGATGCTCAGCGGGGTGCCGAACTTCGCGTTCGCCATTGGCTACACCAATGCCTCGTGGACGCTCAAGGTGGGCCTCTTGTGCGAGCATTTCTGCCGGCTGCTCGGGTACATGGACGACCAGGGCCACACCATCTGCCGTCCCGAGCTGGGCGATCCGGAGATGCCGCGGCGGCCGCTGCTCGACTTTGCGGCGGGCTACGTGCAGCGGTCGATCGATACGTTGCCGCGCCAGGGTGACCGGGCGCCGTGGCTGATGACCATGGACTACGAGGCCGATGCCAAGCTGCTCCGGGAGGGCTCGGTGGCGGACCCGAACCTGCGGTTCTCCAGCCACGTTCGGCGCGCTGCCACGGCCGCATCGGTGAGGGCCGACCCGGTGAGGGTCGACCCGGTGAGGGCCGAGCCGGGGGTGGCCGAGCCGGGGGTGGCCGCGCGCGCCGTGCATCCGCTCGTCGCGACGGAGGTGAGTCATGGTTGACCGGCTGCGCCTCGAAGGCCGCACCGCGGTGGTGACGGGTGCCGCGAGCGGCATCGGCCGCGCGATCGCGATCTCGCTCGCGCGTCGGGGCTGCCACCTCGCGCTCGCCGACGTGAACGAAGCGGGCCTCGCGGAGACGGCGCGCCTCGTGGAGACGGCGCGCCCTGGTCGCGCGCCCGCGCTGCGGGTGAGCGAGCACCGGCTCGACGTCTCCGATCGGGAGGCGGTCGCGGGTTTCCCGGCGCGGATCGCGGGCGAGCACCCCCGCGTCGATCTGCTGGTCAACAATGCCGGGGTCGCGGTGGGGGGGACGTTCGAGCAGGTGAGCGAGGAAGACTTCGAGTGGTTGTTCAGCATCAACTTCTGGGGGGTGGTGCGCATGACGCGCGCCTTCCTGCCGGTGCTGCGGGCGAGCGACGACGCGCGGATCGTCAACCTGTCCAGCGTGTTCGGGCTCATCGCTCCGGCGGGCCAGGCGGCGTACGTGGCGAGCAAGTTCGCGGTGCGGGGCTTCTCGGAGTCGCTGCGCCACGAGCTGGAAGGGTCGCGCGTGGGCGTCACCGTGGTGCATCCGGGTGGGGTCGCGACCGCGATCTCCGAGAGCGCCCGCGCGCCATCCGGCGCTCCCGCCGAGGAGGTCGCGCGTCAGCGCGCGGCGTTCAAGAAGCACCTCAGGCTGCCGCCCGAGGTGGCGGGGGAGACGATCGTGCGCGGCGTCGAGCGACGGAAGGCGCGGGTGCTCGTCGGGAATGACGCGGTCGCGCTCTCGGTGATCGAGCGCGTCGCGCCCGTCTCGTACTGGAAGCTGCTCGGGCGCGTGATCCGGGAGTAGGGCGCTTCCACCTGCGAATTTCGTGGCCCTGTGGGCTGTCCCGTCAGTACATCAAGGAGGTATCCATGACGCTCGTGCTTCCGCAGTACGACCTGCCTCGTGCGCTCCGCGCGGTGCGGGTCCTGCTCCGCGATCCCGATGATCTGCCCATGGTCTTCGCGCTGACCGACGCGATGGCGGGCACTGCGCCGTTCCGCTTGCTGCGCGGGTTTCGACGCTGCGAGACAGGGCGCGCGCTGCTGGGCGAGCGCCGGGACATCGTGCCGCTCCTCGCCGACCGCGCGGCGCTGCGCGCGCTCCCGGCGGGGACGCTCGGGCGCGCGTACCTGGAGTTCGTCGAGAGGGAGGGGATCTCCGCCGAAGGGATCCGGGACGCGAGCGCGCCGAGCGCCATGCACCAGCACGACACGGAGATCGGGTACGTGCAGCGGCGCATGCGCGACACGCACGACCTGTGGCACGCGGCCACGGGCTACCAGGGCGATGTGGTCGGTGAGCTGGCGCTGCTGGCGTTCTTCCTGGGCCAGCACTGGAACACGGCGATCGCGATGCTGGTGGTGGCAGGGCTGGCCAAGACGTTCCCGCTCGGGATCAGCGACCTGTTGCTGGACGGCTTCCGGCGCGGGCGCGCGGCCGAATGGCTCCCGGCGCAGGACTGGGAGGCGCTGCTCACCCTGCCGCTCGACGAGGTCCGCGCGCGTCTCGAGCTCGGCGCTCCTGCGGTGTACAAGCCCGTGCGCACGTCCGAGCTGCGCATGCGGGGGATCGTGTGAAGGGGCGCGCGTGGCGGGGCGAGACGGCGGGCGAGGTGCGTGGGCCCACCTCTAGCACGCACCTCGAAGTGCTGCGGGGCGAGGCTACGCGGGGCTACGCGGTGGCGTTCGCGGCGGGGGGCGCGTTCGCGGCGAAGGGGGCCAGTTGTGCGGCCAGCGCCTTCTCGAAGGCGGGCCGCGCTTCACACCGCCCGCGGTAGGCGGCGAGGTTGGGGAACTGCTCCAGGATGTCGGTGCCGCGCAGGATGCGCAGGACGGTGGACATGAGCAGGTCGCCGACGGTGAAGCGACCTTCGAGGTACTCCTTGTCGCCGAGGGAGGTGGAGAGTTCCTGCAGGCGCTTCTGCGCCATGGCGACGACCCCGGGGCGGCGGAGCTTCGCCCACTCCTCGTTGGGGCTGAAGACGTCGACCTCGGCGAGGTTCACGATGAACGGCTCGATGGAGCTCAGGGCAGCGAACATCCAGGACTGCGCGCGGGCGCGGCCCACGGGGTCGGTGGGCATGAGGATCTCGGAGCGCTCGGCGATGTGGAGCACGATGGCGCCGGACTCGAACATCACCAGGCCGTCCTCGTCGTAGGCCGGCACCTGCCCGAAGGGCTGCATCGCGAAGTACTCCGGGGTGCGCTGGTGCTCGGGGCCGAGGCTGATGAGGAACTCCTCGTAGGGGAGACCCGCCTCTTCGAGGGCCCAGCGGACCCGGAGATCGCGGACGAGGCCCTGGACGATAGGCGGGACCCAGCGGAACGCACTGACTCTGATCATCGTCATCCTCCCTGTTCGTGGTGCTGCGGCAGGAGCCATGATGGCCGCGTCCCTCAGCACCCCGGGGCGGGTGGATAGCAACACCCGTCGGGGCGTGTCAAAGCCGGGGGCACGAGGCGTCACGTGACGCGACGCTGTCACGGGACAGGGAGGGCCGTCGCCGTCACGGGACACGAGGCTTCTTCGTGGGGCGTGGCGGCCGAAGTCAGGGAAAACCGGCGCGATACGGGTCTGGCCCGAGGGCTGCAATGACCTCCTGCGACCGCGCGACGGCGCATGCGGCGCCGCGACGCGACCACGACGCGAACACGACACACGAAGAATCACGGAGTACCTGTCATGATCAAGGCGCTGCTCTCTCTCGTCGCACTCACCGGGCTGCTCGCGATGACCGGCTGCACGGCCCCGGTCGAGGGCGACGAGGTCACGGAGGTCGAGGCGGGAGACGTTTCGGAGGAAGAGGCGGAAGCGGTGGGCGAGGCGGAGCAGGCGATCTTCAAGACCGTCACCCTGGCGTGCAGCATCACCTATCCGAGCCTGTTCAACCCGAATGCCCAGCTCGTCAACAATTCATCCACGACCGTGTCGGATGACGCGACGATCACCATCGTCGTGCACCATCTCGGCGGTGCGCCTGACCGCACCGTCATCTCCACGCCGGGGGTGTTCATCGCCGCCTCTGGCGGCCAGCTCCTCGTCCCCCTGACCTACAGCGGGGCCCTGGACGCGGTGAGCTGCACGGCGTCGGCGAGGTGGGAGATCTGATCGGAGACGCCCCGCCCTCCGTGCGCTGAAGCAGCGCACGGGGCCGGGGCGCGGGGCAGGGATCGGGGAGGGGCGGGGCTAGGCGGGGGGCGCGGCGTTCGCGGCGGGGGGCGCGTTCGCGGCGAAGGGAGCCAGTTGTGCGGCCAGCGCCCTCTCGAAGGCGGGCCGCGCTTCACACCGCGTGCGGTACGCGGCGAGCGTGGGGAACTGCTCCAGGATGTCGGTGCTGCGCAGGATGCGCAGGACGGTGGACATGAGCAGGTCGCCCGCGGTGAAGCGGCCTTCGAGGTACTCCCGGTCGCCGAGGCAGGTGGCGAGTTCCTGCAGGCGCTGCTGCACCATGGCGACGGCGCCGGGGCGGCGGAGCTTCGCCCACTCCTCGTTGGTGTGGAAGATGTCGATCATGGAGAGGTTCTGGATGTGCGGTTCGATGGAACTCAGGGCCGCGAACATCCAGGTCTGCGTGCGGGCGCGGCCCACAGGGTCGGTGGGCATGAGGACCTCGGAGCGCTCGGCGATGTGGAGCACGATGGCGCCGGACTCGAACATCACCAGGCCGTCTTCGTCGTAGGCCGGCACCTGACCGAAGGGCTGCATCTCGCGGTACTCCGGGGTGCGCTGGTGCTCGGGGCCGATGAGGAGATCCTCGTAAGGGATGCCTGCTTCTTCGAGGGCCCAGCGGACCCGAAGCTCGCGGACGAGGCCCTGGGCGAAGGGCGGAACCCAGCGGAACGCACTGACTCTGATCATCGTCATCCTCCCTGTAGTCGCTGCGTCGGCCGGAGCCCGGGAGGCTGCGGCCGGCGGTCACGTGCACCGGGGGCGTGATAGCACAGGGCTTTCGGGGTCACGGAGCGAAGGGGCACCGCGCGGTGCCTCGCGTCACACGCCTTCGACGAGCACGGCGCGGTAGTCGGCGCCGCGGAGGCGGTGGGCGCGGGCGTCGCGGTAGGCGGGGCTGTCGTACCAGGCCCTGGCCTCGGCGAGGGTGGGGAAGGCGATGATGGCCACGCCCTCGACGTCGTGGCCTTCGAGCACCTCGTGGTGGCCGTAGACGGCGTGAGGGGTGAGAGCGTGGCCCGCGCTGGCAGCGGGGGCTTTGCGGGCGTAGGCGTCGAGCTGCGCAGGGTCGTGGGTGCGCTCGCGGAGGAAGACGATGTAGGCGGCCATGGAGGGCTCCTCGGCGTCAGGCGACGGGGCGGTCGGGGTGGTCGATCTGGTCCCAGCGGTTGCCGGTCATGACGGCGCGCTGTTCGGCGGTGCCGAGCAGCTCGTGGGGGTAGCCGAGGGAGACGGCGCTCGCGGCGTCGAGGCGGCGGAGGTGGTCGTCGGCGAGGGTGAGGCGCGTGGCGGCGAGGTTGTCGTCGAGCTGGGCGTGGGTGCGGGGGCCGATGACAGGGAGGATGCCCTTGGCACGCACCCAGGCGATGGCGACCTGGCCGGGGCTCGCGCCGATCTCGGCGGCGACGGCGAGGAGCACGTCGAGCACGGCGTCCTGGGCCGGGGTGTCGTGGAGGACGCTGGCCTTCAGGTCGGTGGCGCGGCCCTTCTCGCCCTTGCGGTACTTGCCGGTGAGGAGGCCGCCGCCGAGGGGGGACCAGCCCATGATGCCGAGGCCGAAGGCGCTGGCCATGGGGAGGAGTTCGCGCTCGGGGGTGCGCTGGAGGAGGCTGTACTCGAGCTGAACGGCGGCGATGGACGCCCAGCCGCGCAGGTCGGCGGTGCGGGCGGCAGCGGCAACACGCCAGGCCGAGAAGTTGGAGAGGCCGGCGTAGACGATCTTGCCGGCGCGCACGAGGTCGTCGAGGCCGCGGGCGATCTCGTCGACGGGGGTCACGCCGTCGTCCATGTGCACGAAGTAGAGGTCGATGCGGTCGGTCTTGAGGCGCTTCAGGCTGGCCTCGACGGACTGGACCATGACCTTGCGGTTGGCGCCGAGGGCGGTGAGGGCCGGGGAGGCGGTGGCGCCGCGGCTGTACTTGGTGGCGAGGACGAAGGCGTCGCGGTGGGGGGCGATGAACTCGCCGATGAGGCGCTCGGACTCGCCGAGCTGGTAGTTGTCGGCGGTGTCGATGAAGTTGCCGCCAGCGTCGGCGAAGCTGCGCAGGATGCGGTGGACCTCGTCGGGCGGGGCGCCATAGCCAGAGGTGGTGCCGAACATGCCGGCGCCGAGCGCGATCTCGGAGACCCTGAGGCCGGTGCGCTGGCCGAACATCTTGTAACGCATGGGAGTTGCTCCTGATGGGTGTCCGCGAGGGACGCCTGCACCATGGCGCAGGGCGCTGACAACCCCATGTCAGGAGGGTCGGCGGGCGCGTTTCTTGGCGGGCGGGGCGGCGGCGGGCGGGGCGGCGGCGGGCGGAGCGGCGGCGGGCGGAGC
>NZ_ASRX01000032.1 GCF_000601485.1 Chondromyces apiculatus DSM 436 | reverse complement strand
CGCCAGCACCAGCGCCGCGCCGGAGAGGAGGGACATGGCCAGGTCCGCGAAGGCGGCGTCGAAGCTCGGCGAGGCAAACTGCAGCACGCGGCTCGTCGCGTTCACGCCGAACCGTTCGATGTGCGCCTTCGCCAGGCTGGCGATGCCTGCGTGGCTGACCACCACGCCCTTGGGGGTGCCCGTCGAGCCAGAGGTGTAGATCACGTACGCAGGGTGCTGCGGCAGCACCACAGCGTCGGGGTTCCGGTCGGGCTGCTCCACCAGCGCCGCGCGCGTGGCAACGTCGTCCACCACCAGCCGGGGCGTGGCGTTACCGGCCAGGGCAGCCGCGGGCGTCTCGTGGCTGGTCAGCAGCAGCGTCGGACGGGCGTCTGTCAGCATGAAGGCGATCCGCGCGGCCGGGTACTCCGGATCTACCGGCAGGTACGCCGCTCCTGCCTTCAGCACGGCCACGATCGCGACCACCAGCTCCGGCGAACGCGGCAGCGCCAGCGCCACGATCTGCTCGGGGCCCACCCCTCGCGCACGCAGCACGTGCGCCAGCCGGTTGGCGCGGGCGTTCAGCTCCGCGTACGTCAGCCCCTGGTCCTCGAACACCAGCGCCACTGCTCCAGAGGCTGCCTCGACCTGCGCCTCGAACAGGACGGGGAACGGGGTCGCGACCACCGGCTGCGCCGTGGCGTTGCGCGCCACCAGCAGTTCGTGGCGCTCCTCCGCCGTGAGCAGCGCGATGCTGCTGATCGGCTGGTCGGGGTTGGCCACGGCTGCCTCCAGCAAGCGTACCCAGCGCGCGAACAGCGCTTCGATCGTGCCGAGATCGAAGCGATCGGTGGCGTATTCGAGGTAGCCGCCGAGGCCCTGAGGGCTACCGTCCGCGCCACGCAGCTCGGAGAGACTGAAGCCCAGGTCGAACTTGGACGTGCCCGTGCGGGTCGGCACGACCGAGACCTGGAGGCCGGGGAGATCGAACGCGCCCGCAGGAACGTTCTGCACCGCCAGGAGCACCTGGAAGAGCGGATGATGTGCCAGCGATCGGGCAGGGTTGAGGACCTCGACCAGGTGCTCGAACGGCATGTCCTGGTGGGCGTACGCGCTGAGCGCCGCCTCGCGCACCCGGCCGAGGAGCTGCCGGAAGGTGGGGTCGCCCGAGGTGTCGGTGCGCAGCACCAGGGTGTTCACGAAGAAGCCGACGAGATCTTCCAGCGCCCGGTCCATGCGCCCGGCGATGGGGGTGCCGAGGGGGATGTCGCTCCCCGCCCCGAGCCGCGAGAGCAGCGCCGCCAGGCCAGCCTGCAGCACCATGAACAGGCTGGCGCTGCCCTGACGGGCGAGCTGCGACAGACCCCGGTGCAGGCCTGCATCGAGCGTGACCGGCAGGAAGTCGCCCCGGAAGGAGGCGACAGGTGGGCGGGCCCGGTCGGCGGGCAGTTCGATCTGCTCGGGCAGGTCGGCCAGGGTCCGGGTCCAGTAGAGGAGCTGACGGCTGAACAGGCTGGCGGGATCGGTCTCGTCACCCAGCAAGGCGCGTTGCCACAGCGTGTAATCGGCGTACTGGACAGGCAGCGGCGCCCACGCCGGAGCCTCGCCCCCGCGCCGGGCCCGGTATGCGGTCGCGATGTCGCGCGACAGCGGGGCCAGGGACGCGCCGTCGCCGGCGATGTGGTGAAGCAGGAGCAGCAGCACGTGCTCCGTGGGGGCCAGCGCGAACAGCGCGACGCGCAGCGGAAGCTCGCTGGAGAGGTCGAACCCGTACTGCGCGGCCGCCCCGAGGGCCTCCGGCAAGTCAGCCTCGGTGGTGAGGGTGACGGGCAGCGAGAGGCGGGCTTCCCCGGGGGCCAGGATCAACTGGCAGGGGGTGTTGTCGATCTGGGAGAACACCGTCCGCAAGCTCTCGTGGCGGGCCACCACGTCGCCGAGCGCCGCTTCCAACGCCGCGCGATCCAGCGTCCCGGAGAGGCGGAGCGCCATCGGGATGTTGTACGTGGCGGTGTGGCCCTCCATCTGGTGCAGGAACCACAGGCGCCGCTGCGCGAACGACAGCGGGAGATCGTCAGGGCGTGCCTGCACGCGCAGCGGGAGCCGCACGTGCTCGGCGTCGCTCCGGTCCAGGTGCTCCGCGAGCCTGGCGACAGAGGGAGCCTCGAAGAGCCTGCGCACGCTCAGCTCGACGCCGAACGTAACCCGGACCCGGCTGACGAGCTGCGTGGCGAGCAGCGAGTGCCCGCCCAGCTCGAAGAAGTCGTCGTCGATGCTGACGCTGGGCAGGTCGAGCGTCTCGGCGAACAGGTCGCAGAGGAGCTGCTCGCGGGGCGTTCGCGGTGCCCTGCCAGCGCTGAGGAGGCCGAGGTCGGGAGCAGGCAGCGCCTGGCGATCGAGCTTGCCGTTCCGGGTCAGGGGCAAGGCGTCGAGCATGACGAGCGCTGCCGGCACCATGTGGTCAGGCAGGCGGCCGGTGAGCCAGTCGCGCAGCGCTCTGGGCTCGGGGGCCGCGCCCGCGGCGGCGACGGCGTAGGCGATCAGCCGCTTCTCACCAGGGCGATCCTCGCGGAGGATAACGGCGGTGTGCGCGATCTCGGGGTGCGCCGTGAGCGCGGCCTCGATCTCGCCGAGCTCGATGCGGTAGCCGCGGACCTTCACCTGCGCGTCGACGCGGCCGCAGAACTCAAGGTCACCCCCGGCGGTCCACCGGGCGCGGTCGCCGGTGCGGTACATCCGCTCGCCGCTGCCAAACGGGCTGGCGAGGAAGCGCTCCGAGGTCAGGCCGGGGCGGCCCAGGTAGCCCCGCGCCAGGCCGGCTCCGGAGACGTACAGCTCTCCGACGACGCCCGGCGGCACCGGCTGCAGGCCCGCGTCGAGCACGTACACCTGGGCGTTGACGATCGGCCGCCCGATCGGCGGCGCGTGCGGCACCGGCGGCAAGGGCTCGCTCAAGGTCGCGCACACCGTGGTCTCGGTCGGACCGTAGGCGTTGACCATCCGCCGCCCTGCGGCCCAGGTGGCCACCAGGTCCGGCGCGCAGGCCTCGCCAGCGACGATCAAGGTCATGCCGGGGGGCAGGCCGTCTCGCGGGGACATCACCGCCAGCGCGGCGGGCGGCAGGGTCGCGTGGGTGACCTGCTGCCGGGCCGTCAGCGCGGCCAGCGCCGCGCCTGGCAGGAGCTGCTCCTTCGGCGCCAGCACCAGCGCCGCGCCGGAGAGGAGGCCCATGCACAGGTCCCAGAACGAGGCGTCGAAGCTCGGCGAGGCGAACTGCAGCACGCGGCTGCCCGGGCCCACCCCGAAGCGTGTGACGTGCGTCGTCGCCAGGCTGGCGATGCCCGCGTGGCTGACCACCACGCCCTTGGGGGTGCCCGTCGAGCCAGAGGTGTAGATCACGTACGCAGGGTGCTGCGGCAGCGCCACAGCGTCGGGGTTCCGGCCGGGCTGCTCCGCCAGCATTGCGCGCGTGGCAGCGCCGTCCACCACCAGCCTGGGGATGGAGAGGCCCGCCAGGGCAGCCGCAGGCGTCTCGCGGCTGGTCAGCAGCAGCGCCGGACGGGCGTCTGTCAGCATGAAGGCGATCCGCGCGGCCGGGTACTCCGGATCCACCGGCAGGTACGCCGCACCTGCCTTCAGCACCGCCAGGATGGCGATCACCAGCTCCGGCGAGCGTGGCAGCGCCAGGGCGACGATGTCCTCGGGCCGCACCCCTTCGGTGAGCAGCCCGTGCGCCAGCCGGTTGGCGCGGGCGTTCAGCTCCGCGTACGTCAGCTCCTGGTCCTCGAACACCAGCGCCATCGCGCCGGGCGTCGCCTCCACCTGCGCCTCGAAGAGGGCCGGGAACGAGACGACATCGACCGGCTGCGCCGTGTCGTTGCGCGCGACCAGCAGCTCGTGGCGCTCCTCCGCCGTCATCAGCCCGATGTCGCCGATCGGCTGGTCGGGGTTGGCCACGGCCGCCTCCAGGAGCCTGGCCCAGCGGGCCATCATCGTCTCGACGGTGGCCGGGTCGAACAGATCGCTGCTGTACTCGACGGCGCCCTCGATGCCGAGGAGCGCGCCGTGCTCTCCGCGCCGCTCTGAGAGGCTGATGGTCAGGTCGACGCGGGCGCTGGCCGTGCTGCCCGTCTCCACGGCTTCGACGCGCAGGCCGGGGATCACAACCTCGCTCTGGGGAGCGTTCTGCACGCCCAGCATGACCTGGAAGAGCGGATGGTGCGCGAGCGAGCGCGCCGGGTTCAGGGCCTCGACCAGGACCTCGAAGGGCACGTCCTGGTGGGCGTAGGCGCTGAGCGCCGCCTCGCGGGCCCGGGCGAGGAGCTGCCGGAAGGTGGGGTTGCCCGAGGTGTCGGTGCGCAGCACCAGGGTGTTCACGAAGAATCCGACGAGGCCCTCGAGGGCGTGGTCGGTGCGGCCGGCGATGGGGCTCCCGAGCGCGATGTCGTGACCCGCGCCCAGGCGTGAGAGCAGGGCGGCGAGACCGGCCTGGAGCACCATGAACAGGCTGGCGCCGCCCTGGCGGGCCAGGGTCGCGAGGCCCTGATGCAAGCGCGCGTCCCACTGCGCGGCGACCGCGCCGCCCCGGTGCGAGGCCACCTTCGGGCGGGGGCGGTCGGTGGGTAGCTCGATCTGCTCCGGCAGCCCGGCCAGCGCCTGGGTCCAGTAGGCAAGCTGGCGGGTGAACAGGCTGCCTGCGTCGCCTTGCTCGCCGAGGAGCGTTCGCTGCCACAAGGTGTAGTCGGCGTACTGCACGGGGAGCGGCGACCACGCCGGGGGCTCACCCCGGCTGCGCGCGGTGTACGCGGCGGCGAGGTCGCGCGTCAGCGGTCCCATGGACCAGCCGTCGCCGACGATGTGGTGCATCAGCACGAAGAGCACGTGGACGTCTGGAGCCAGCGCGAACAGCGCGGCGCGCAAGGGCGGCTCGGTGGACAGGTCGAAGCCGTGACGCACGGCGGACGCCAGGGCTTCGCTCAGCCCCGGCTCGTCGACGTGGGTGACGGACAGCGTGGGCCGCGCCGAGGCGGCGTCGAGGATCACCTGGTGAGGCGTGCCTTCCACCTCCGGGAAGACGGTCCGCAAGCTCTCGTGGCGGGCCACGACGTCGCCAAGGGCCGCCTCGAGCGCCTTCCGGTCCAGCGCTCCGGTCAGGCGCAGCGCCAGGGCCAGGTTGTAGGTCGCCGTGCGGCCCTCCATCTGGTGCAGGAACCACAGGCGCCGCTGCGCGAACGACAGGGGCAGCCTCTCCGGGCGCGGCTGCACGGTCAGCGAAAGCCGCGCCTCCTCCGCGCCGTCGAGCTGGGGCGCCAGCCGGGCCACGGTCGGCGCCTCGAACAGGCTGCGCAGGGGCAGCTCGGCGCCGAAGGTGGCCCGGATCCGGCCCATCAGCCGCGTGGCGAGCAAAGAGTGCCCGCCCAGCGCGAAGAAGTCCTCGTCGATGCCCACCTCGGGGAGGGCCAGCACCTCGGCGAACAGATCGCACAGGATCTGCTCCTGGGGCGTTCGCGGCCCCCGCTTCGCGCCCTCCAGGCCGAGATCCGGTGCGGGCAGCGCGTGGCGATCGAGCTTGCCGTTGGGAGTGAGGGGCAGGCGCTCCAGGACCACCACCGCCGCGGGGACCATGTACTCGGGCAGGCGCTGGCGCAGGTGGTCGCGCAGCGCCTCCGGCCGCGGGGTGCAGTGCGTGAAGGGGACGGCGTAGGCCACGAGCCACTTCCCGCCAGCGTGGTGCTCGCGAGCGACGACTGCGGCCTGCGAGAGCTCGGGGTGCGCGGTCAGCGCGGCCTCGATCTCGCCGAGCTCGATGCGGAAGCCCCGGATCTTCACCTGGGTGTCGAGGCGCCCGAGGAACTCCAGCGCGCCGTTCTTGCGCCAGCGGGCATGGTCGCCGGTGCGGTACATGCGCGCGCCGGGTGGGCCGAACGGGTCGGCGACGAAGCGCTGCGCCGTCAGGCCTGGGCGGTCCAGGTACCCCCGGGCGAGGCAGGCGCCAGCGATGTACAGCTCGCCGGCAACGCCCGCGGGCGCCAGGTTCAGGCGCCCGTCGAGCACGTACACCTGCGTGTTGTGGATCGGCTTGCCGATGGTCACCGGCAGCGCGCACGCCGCGAGATCGGCGGGCAGGGTGCAGCCGGTAGCGACGTGGGTCTCGGTCGGGCCGTAGTGGTTGTGCAAGCGACGACCGGGCTGCACCCGGTACAGCTCGCGCACCTGACGGCTCAACGTCAGCGCTTCACCCGCCTGGGCGATGTCGCGCAAGGCCGGCAGGGTCAGCCCCTGCTCCATCGCAGCTTCGGCGAGCGCCTCCACCACCAGGTTCGGCGCGAACAGCTCCTCCACCTCGTGCTCGGTGAGCCAGCGGGCCAGGTGCTCCGCGCTCCGGCGCACGCTGTCGGGGGGCACCACCAGGGTCTTGCCGAAGCAAAGCGTGGACAGGATCTCCTGCGCCGACACGTCGAAGCTCAGGGCGGTGAACTGCGCGACGCGCGTGCCTGCACCGCTCGGCAGGGCGCTCTGGTGCCAGAACAGGAGGTTCACCAGGGCGCCACAGGACATCACCACGCCCTTGGGAATCCCCGTCGAGCCGGAGGTGTAGATCACGTACGCCGGGTGCTGCGGCATCAGCAGGGCCGTGCGCTCGGCGTCGGTCGGGGAGGTGGTGGGGAAGCGCTCCAGCGCCGCAGCGGTGGCGGGGTCGTCCACCACCAGCCTGGGCGCGGCCACGTCGTGGGGAATGGCCGTCTCTGTCGCCCGGCTCGTCAGCAGCACCGTGGGCCGGGCATCCTCCAGCATCGCCGCGATGCGCGTGGCCGGGTAGTCCGGATCCACCGGGACGTAGGCCGCGCCCGCCTTCAGCGTCGCCAGGAGCGCCACGATCAGGTCCGGGGTGCGCGGCAGGAGCAGGGCGACGCGTCGCTCCGGGCCAGCGCCCCGCGCGATCAGCGCGTGCGCCAGCCGGTTCGCCCGGGCGTCGATCTCGGCATAGGTCAGCGCGGCGTCGTCGAACACCACCGCTGTCCCTTCCGGCAGGGCCAGGGCTTGCGCCTCGAACAGGGCTGGCAGGCTGACCTCGGGCAGTGCGCGGGAGGTGTCGTTGTGGTCGCGGAGCAGCGCCTGGCGCTCCTCGGTGGTGAGCAGGTCGATCCGGCTGAGCGGCAGCTCGGGATCGGCCACCGCCGCCTCCAGCAAGCGCAGCCACCGGGCCACCATCGCCTCGACCGTGGCGGGGTCGAACAGATCGCTCGCGTACTCGAGCACGCCCTCGATGCCCTCGCGACTGCCGTCTGTGCCGCGCCGCTCGCCCAGCGCGAAGAGCAGATCGAACTTGGCGGTCTCCAGCGCCACGGGCACGGTGGATGCGGCGATCCCCGGCAGGTCGAGGTGGGCTTCAGGGTTGTTCTGCAGCACCAGCATGACCTGGAACAGCGGGTGGTGCGCCAGGGAGCGGACGGGGTTCAGGACCTCGACCAGGAGCTCGAAGGGCACGTCCTGATGCGCGTAGGCCCCGAGCGCCGTCTCGCGCGCCCGACCCAGCAATTGCGTGAAGCTGGGGTCCCCCGAGGTGTCGGTGCGCAGCACCAGGGTGTTCACGAAGAAGCCGACGAGGTCGTCGAGGGCATGGTCGGTGCGGCCAGCGATGGGGCTCCCGAGGACGATGTCCTCGCCCGCGCCGAGCCGCGACAGGAGCGCGGACAGGCCGGCCTGGAGCACCATGAAGAGGCTGGCGCCGCGCTGACGGGCCAGCTCGAACAGGCCCCGGTGCAAGGCAGGCCCCAGGCGGATGGGCACGGTGCCGCCGCGGGTGGAGGGCACCAGGGGGCGTGGACGATCGGTGGGCAGCGGAAGCTGCTCCGGCACCCCGGCGAGGGCTCGGGCCCAGTAGGCGATCTGGGTGGCGAACAGGCTGCTCGGATCGCGCTGGTCTCCGAGCAGCCGGAGCTGCCACAGGGTGTAGTCGGCGTACTGCACCGGCAGCGGCGCCCAGCCAGGGGCGCGGAGCTCGCGGCGGGCCTGGTACGCGGTGGCCAGATCGTCGAGCAGCGGGCCCATCGACCAGCCATCGCCGGCGATGTGATGGAGCAGGAGGAACAGGACGTGCTCGTCGGGGCCGAGGGCAAAGACCTCGGCGCGGAGCGGGGGCTCGACCGAGAGATCGAAGCCGCGCCGCGTCGCCTCGGTCAGCAAGGCTGGCAGGGCGGCGGCGCTCGTCGCGGTGACAGCCAGCCGCGGGTGGGCAGCGGCCAGGTCGAGGACGCGCTGGTAAGGCACCTCGTCGACCACGGGGAACACGGTGCGCAGGCTCTCGTGGCGGCCCACCACGTCTGCGAGCGCGGCCGCGAGCGCCGACACGTCGAGTTCGCCGCGCAGGTGGAGCGCCAGCGGGATGTGGTAGGTGGCGCTGGGGCCGTCCATGGTCTGGAGGAACCAGAGGCGACGCTGCGCGAACGAGAGCGGCAGGAGATCGGGACGCTCGGCGCGCGTCAGCGTCAGCCGCGAGCTTCCGGCGGCGTCGAGGCGCGCCGCCAGGCCGGCCACCGTGGGCGCTTCGAAGAGCGCGCGCAGCGGCAGCTCCACGCCGAACGTGGCGCGGAGGCGCGAGATGACCTGGGTGGCGAGCAGCGAGTGCCCGCCCAGCGCGAAGAAGTCGTCCTGCGCGCCCACCCGGCCAATCCCGAGCAGACCGCTCCAGATCTCGGCCACCATCTCCTCGGCCCCGGCGCGGGGCGGGACGAAGCTGGAGGCGTCGTCGGCGTGGGGCTCCGGCAGAGGCAAGGCCCTGCGATCGAGCTTGCCGTTCGGCGAGAGCGGCAAGGCCTCCAGCACGACGAACGCGGAGGGGACCATGTACTCCGGCAACGTCGCCGCCAGATGGACACGCAGCACCTCCGGCGAGGTCCCCTCCCCTCTCGGGACCACGTACGCCACGAGCCGCTTGTTCCCGGGGACGTCCTCGCGCGCGACGACCGCGCAGGCGCTCACCGCGGGGTGCAGGCCGAGCACCGCCTCGATCTCGCCAAGCTCGATGCGGAAGCCGCGCAGCTTCACCTGGTGGTCGACGCGGCCGAGGAACTCGAGGTTGCCGTCGGGCAGCCACCGCACGAGGTCTCCGGTGCGGTAGAGGCGGGAGGGCGCCGCGCTGAAGGGATCGGGCACGAAGCGCGCCTCCGTCAGCTCCGGCCGGTTCAGGTAGCCGTGCGCGAGACCGGAGCCGCCAAGGTACAGCTCTCCGGGGACGCCGATGGGAACGGGCGCGCGGCGCGCATCCAGCACGTACACCCTGGTGTTCGCGATCGGCTTGCCGATGGGCGGGACATCGTGCCCTGCCGGCGTGACCAGGCCCGCGGTCGCCACCACGGTGCACTCCGTCGGACCGTAGTGGTTCACCAGCGCGAAGGGCAGATCCGCCGGAGGACGTCGGCGCAGGGCATCTCCCCCCGTGAGCAGCGCTCGGAGGTTCACGCTCTTCGGCCATGACACGGACAGGGCAGCCTCCGCGAGCGGTGTCGGCAGGAAGGCCACGGCGACGTTCTGCGCGACGAGGAAGCGCGCGAGGGCCTCCGGTGACAGCCTCGTCGCCTCGTCCACGATCAGCAGCGATCCGCCCGCGACCAGCGTCGGCCAGATCTCCCACACGGAGGCGTCGAACCCGGGCGCCGCCACCTGGGTCGTGCGCTCTCCTTCCGCGATCCCGTACGCCCGTGCGTGCCACGTGCACAGGTTCACGAGGCCCTGGTGCGAGAGGGAGACGCCTTTGGGTTTGCCGGTCGAGCCCGAGGTGTAGATGACGTAGGCGAGGTCGCTGGCGGTCGCTCCGTGCGCGGGGAGCGTTGCAGGCTGCTTCGCGATCTCCTCCCGGTCGGCGTCCAGACGCACGATGGTTGCGTCGGTCCCGGCCAGCACGTGCGCGACCTGCGACCGGGTGAGCACGACCCGCACCTGGGTGTCCTCGACCATGAAGGCCAGCCGCTCCCTCGGGTAGGACGGGTCCAGCGGCACGTAGGCGCCGCCCGCCTTGAGGATGCCGAGCAGCCCCACCACCATGTCGATGGACCGCTCCACGCAGATCCCCACGAGCACCCCGGCCCTCACGCCGAGGGCGCGCAGGTGATGCGCGAGCTGGCTGGAGCGCGCGTCGAGTGCGCCGTAGGTGAGCTGCTCGTCCCCGCAGCTCACGGCAGTGGCCTCCGGCGTGCGCGAGGCCTGCTCCATGAACAACGCCTCGATGCGTTTCCCGGAGGGGTACTCCGCGACGGTGTCGTTCCATTCCACCAGCAGGCGGTGCCGCTCGGCGTCGGTCAGCAAGGGCAGCGTGGAGATGGGTGCGTCGGGATCCTGCACGACGGCGCGCAGCAGCACGCCGAGGTGGCCGGCGAGCCGCGCGATCGTCTCCGCGTCGAACAGGTCCGTCGCGTACTCGAACACGCCGAAGAGACCCTCGGAGCGCTCCTGCATTGCCAGGGTCAGATCGAACTTCGCCGTCCCCGTGGTCACTTCCTCGGTCGAGACGACGAGGCCCGGCAAACGAAGCGCGTCCGTCGGCGCGTTCTGCAGCACGAACATCACCTGGAACAAGGGGCTGTGCCCGAGGCTCCGGGCGACACCGAGCTTGTCGGCGATCTGCTCGAAGGGGACGTCCTGGTGCGCATAGGCCCCGAGCGCTGCCTCGCGCGTGCGCGACAGGAGCGCACGGAAGGTGGGCTCGCCCGAGAGATCTGCGCGCAGCACCAGGGTGTTGATGAAGAAGCCGAGGAGGCCTTCGACCTCTTCCCGCGAGCGCCCGGCGACGGGGGTGCCGATGCAGAAGTCCGACTGGTTCGCGTGACGGCCGAGGAGCACCGCGAAGGCCGACAGCAGCGTCATGAACAGCGTCGCGCCCTCCTTTCGGCTCAGCGCCCGCAGATCGTCGCCGAGATCGCGGGGGAGCTGGAAGGTCAGGGTGCTGCCCCGGTGGGAGACCACGGGCGGCCGCGGACGGTCCGTGGGAAGCGAAAGCGAGGGCGCGCCCGTGAGCGTCGCTTGCCAGTAGGCCAGGTGAGCGTCCTGGGTCTCTCCTTGCAGCTTGCGGCGCTGCCAGACGGCGTGGTCGGCGTACTGGATGGGCAGCTCGGAAAGCGGCGAGGGCTGCCCTGCCGAGAAGGCCTCGTAGAGGCCCCCCAGCTCTCGCACCAGCACGCCCATGGACCAGCCGTCGCTGACGATGTGGTGCATGGTCAGGAGCAGCGCGTGCTCCTGGTCGGAGGACCGCAGGAGCGTCGCCCGAAACAGCGGTCCCTCCGCCAGGTTGAAGGGCGTCCGCGCCTCCTCCTCGCTCCGCCGCTGCACGTCCGAAGGGGGCGTGTCGACGGTGACCAGGGACCACCGCGGCTCCTCGGTGATGGCCTGGTACGGCTGCCCTTCGAGGCTCGGGAACGTCGTCCGCAGCGACTCGTGACGTTGCCCCAGCGCGCGCAGGCCTCGCGCGAGCGCGCCCACGACGAGTGGGCCCGAGAGGCGCACGATCAAGGAGATGTTGTAGAACGGGCTGTTCGGCTCCAGCCGGTCGAGGAACCAGAGTCGTTCCTGGGCAAACGACAGCGGCAGCGGCGCGCTCCGCGGCACAGGCACGAGCGGCAGGTCTTCCTGCACCGCGCCTGCCCGCTGCGCCGCCTCGACCTGCGCGGCGAGACCTGCCACGGTGGGTGCCTCGAACAGCACCCGCAGGGGAAGCTCCACCCCGAGCACCGTGCGCAGGCGCGCGCTCACCTGGGTCGCCAGCAGCGAGTGCCCACCCAGCTCGAAGAAGTTGTCCTGCACCCCCACCCGATCGAGCCCGAGCAGCAACGCCCAGATCCCGGCGAGGATCTCCTCGACAGGCGTGCGAGGCGCGACGAACGCGAGGGCGTCCTCAAGCCGCCCGTCGGGAGCCGGCAGGGCCTTGCGGTCCACCTTGCCGCTCGGGGTCAACGGCAGGGCGTCGAGGACGACGAATGCCGCGGGGATCATGTAGTCGGGCAGCTTCGCGCGCAGATGCTCGCGGTAGGCGCTCGCCGAGGCGCCGCTCTCCACGGGCACCACGTACGCCACGAGGCGCTTGTCTCCCGGGACGTCCTCGCGCGCCACGACCACGCAGGTGCGCACCGAGGGGTGCAGGCCGAGCACCGACTCGATCTCGCCGAGCTCGATGCGGAAGCCGCGGATCTTCACCTGGTGATCGATCCGGCCCAGGTATTCCAGCTCCCCGTGCTCGTTCCAGCGGGCGAGGTCGCCGGTCCTGTAGAGCCTTGCGCCTTGCCGGCTGTCCAGCGGGCTCTCGACGAAGCGCTCCGCGGTGAGCGCGCTCCGGCCCAGGTAGCCCCGCGAGACCCCGGCGCCGCCGACGTACATCTCGCCGGAGACGCCGATCGGCACGAGCTTCCGGGACGGGTCGAGCACGTGCACCTGGAGGTCGGGGATGGGACGCCCGATCACGCTCGACCACGGCCGCGCCAGGTCTGCCTTGCGCAGCGGGCGGTACGTGACGTGCACGGTCGTCTCGGTGATCCCGTACATGTTCACGAGCAGGGGCGTCTCGTCGCCGTGACGCTCCCACCAGGGACGAAGCTCTCCGATGTCCAGGGCCTCGCCGCCGAAGATCACCTGCCGCAGCGAGAGCGCAGCGCGCGCCTCGGGCGATGCCGCAGCGTCCGCGCGCATCAGCTCGCGGAATGCCGACGGGGTCTGGTTGAGGATGGTCACCTTCTCGGCGCGCAGGAGCGCGTGGAAGGCCTCGGGATCTCGGCTCACGTCGTGCGGAACGATCACCACCCGGCCGCCGTGAAGCAGCGCGCCCCACAGCTCCCAGACCGAGAAGTCGAAGGCGTAGGAGTGGAACATCGTCCACACGTCGCGCGCGTCGAACCGGAACCACGCGGCCGTCGCCGTGAAGAGACGGACGACTTGCCGGTGCTCGACCATCGCCCCCTTGGGCGTCCCCGTGGAGCCAGAGGTGTAGATGACGTAGGCAAGATCGCCAGGCTTCGCCTCGTGCGCGGGTGGCGTCGCGGGCTGCTTCGCGATCTCTTCCCAGTCGGCGTCCAGCCGTACCAGCCTTGCGTCACTCCCGGGCAGCACCTGCGCCACGCGCGCTTGCGTGAGCACGACGGGCACCTGGGTGTCCTCGACCATGAAGGCCAGGCGCTCCCTCGGGTAGGAGGGATCCAGCGGCAGGTACGCGCCGCCGGCTTTGAGGATGCCCAGCAGCCCCACCATCATCTCGACAGACCGCTCCACGCAGAGCCCCACCAGGACGTCGGCGCCCACGCCGAGGGCGCGCAGGTGGTGCCCGAGCTGGTTGGACCGCGCGTCCAGCTCCCGGTACGTGAGCTGCTCGTCCCCGCAGCGCAGCGCGATGGCCTCCGGGGTCCGCGTGGCCTGCTCTCTGAACAGCTCGGGAAGGCTCCTGTCCGAGGGGTAGCTGGCCGCCGGATCGTTCCACTCCAGCAGCAAGCGGTGCCGCTCCGCGTCGGTCAGCAGGGGCAGCGTGGAGATCGTCGCCCCCGGGTCCTCCACCACCGCCCGCAGGAGCACCTCCAGGTGCGCTGCGAGGCGGGTGATGGTCGCGGCCTCGAACAGATCCGTCGCGTATTCGAGGACGCCGAAGAGGCCCTCGGGGCGCTCCTGCATCGACAGGGTCAGGTCGAACTTCGCCGTGCCCGTCGTCCCCTCCTCGGTGGAGACCACGAGGCCTGGCAAGCGCGGCGTGTCCGTCGCCGCGTTCTGCAGCACGAACATCACCTGGAACAGCGGGCTGTGCCCGAGGCTCCGCGCAACACCGAGCCGCTCCACCAGCCGCTCGAAGGGCACATCCTGGTGCGCGTAGGCCCCGAGGGCCGCATCCCGCGTGCGCGCCAGGAGCGCGCGGAAGGTGGGCTCGCCAGACAGATCGGCGCGCACGACGAGGGTGTTGAGGAAGCAGCCGATGAGACCTTCGGCTTCTTCCCGGGAACGGCCCGCGACGGGAGTACCGACGCAGAAGTCCGCCTGGTTCGCGTGCCGGCCGAGGACCACCGCGAAGGCCGACAGCAGCGTCATGAACAGCGTCGCGCCCTCCTTGCGGCTCAGCGCGCGCAGGCCATCGGCGAGGTCACGCGGGAGCTGGAAGGCCAGCGAGCTGCCGCGATGCGACGCCACGGGCGGTCTGGGGTAGTCGGTCGGGAGCGAGAGCGCCGGAGCCCCCGTGAGCTTGCCGTGCCAGTAGGAGAGCTGCTCGTCGAGCCGTGCCTCGGTCAGGACCCGCCGCTGCCAGACGGTGTGATCCACGTACTGGATGGGCAGCTCGGCGAACGGCGACGGCTGCCCCGTCGCGAATGCCTCGTAGAGGGCCCCCAGCTCGCGCATGAACACGCCCATCGACCAGCCGTCGCTGATGATGTGGTGCATCGTCGCGAGCAGCACGTGCTCCCTCTCCGACACCCGCAGAAGCGTGGCCCGGAAGAGCGGCCCTCGGGCGAGATCGAAAGGTCTCCGAGCCTCCTCGTCGACCAGCCGGGGGACGTCGGACGCCTGCACCTCCTGGACGAGCAAGGACCACGTGGACTCCGGGGCGACGGCCTGGTGAGGCTGCCCATCGCGGGTCGGGAACGTGGTCCGCAGCGCTTCGTGCCGCCGCACCAGCCCGCGCAAGCTGCGCGCGAAGGCGTCCACGTCGAGCGGCCCGGAGAGGCGCATGGCCGTGGGGATGTTGTAGAACGGGCTGTCCGGCTCCAGCCGATCGAGGAACCACAGTCGTTCCTGAGCGAAAGACAGGGGTAGCGTGGCGTCGCGCGAAACCCGCACGAGCGGAGCGTCGTCGAGCAACTGCCCTCCCCGCTGCGCCGCGTCGATCTCGGCGGCGAGCGCTGCGACCGTCGTTGCTTCGAACAGCACCCGCAGAGGAAGCTCGACGCCGAACGTGGCGCGAAGGCGCGCATGGAGCCGGGTCGCGAGCAGCGAATGCCCGCCCAGCGCGAAGAAGTCGTCCTGTGCGCCCACGCGCGCGACGCCGAGCAACGCGGCCCAGACGACGGCGACGATCTCTTCCACGGGCGTTCGTGGAGCCACGAAAGAGCGCTCTTCCTCGGGGCGTTCTTCCGGAAGTGGCAATGCCTTGTGGTCGATCTTGCCATTGGCGTTGAGAGGTAGAGCCTCCAGAACGACGAACGCCGCCGGGACCATGTAGTCGGGGAGCTTCGCCTTGAGGTGCTCGCGGAGGGCAGTGGTCGCGACGGGCTCCGTCGCAGGCACCAGGTACGCGACGAGGCGCTTGTTTCCAGGGACGTCCTCGCGTGCCACGACCACGCAGGAGCGCACTGCCGGGTGTTGCCCGAGCACCGCCTCGATCTCACCCAGCTCGATGCGGAACCCGCGGATCTTCACCTGATGATCGAGGCGGCCCAGGAAGTCGACGTCGCCGTCTTCGAGCCAGCGGCACAGATCCCCGGTGCGGTACATGCGGCTGCCGGGAGGGCCGTGGGGGTCGGGCAGGAATCGCTCGGCGGTGAGGGCGGGGCGATCCAGGTAGCCTCGTGAGACGCCGATGCCGGCGATGAACAGCTCGCCGCGTACGCCAACCGGGAGCAGGTGAAGCGCGGGCGACAGGACGTGAAGCCGGTTGTTGGCACTGGGCCGACCGATCGGCACCGCCGTGTCCGGCGAGAGCTTGCCCTCCCAGTACGAGGCGGTGACCGTCGCTTCCGTGGGGCCGTAGGAATTGATGAAGCGGCGCCCGGGCGCGCATTGCAGGGCAGCAGCCACAGGGCAGGCTTCGCCGCCGACCATCAGCACGCGCAGGGCGGGCAGCGCCTCGGGGTCGAGGAGTGACAGCGCGCTCGGCGGCAGGTGGGCGACTTCCACCTCTCGCGCCTGGAGCAGCGCCATCAGGGCGGCGCTGGAGCGGCGCTGCTCGGGCGAGGCAAGGACGAGCTGCGCGCCCCGGGAGAGGGCCCCGAAGATCTGCGAGACGGAGGCGTCGAAGGCGATGGACGCGAACTGAAGGACGGGCGTTCCGGGTCGGATGTCGAGGAGCTCGGTCTCGTGCGCCACGAGGTTGACGAGCCCGCGGTGGGTGCTCATGGCGCCCTTCGGCTTGCCCGTCGAGCCCGACGTGTAGATCACATAGGCGAGATTCTCCGGAGTGGCGTGCGTGGGAGGCGCCGTGCGGGGCCATGCGGCGATGGCCGCCGCGTCGGCGTCGAGGCACACGAGCCGCGCCGGGGAGCCTCGTAGCCGCGCCGCGAGGTGCGCCTGCGTCAGCAGCACGCCCGCCCGCGCGTCCGCGAGCATGAACGAGAGCCGCTCCTCCGGGTAGGTGGGGTCCAGCGGCACGTAAGCGCCGCCGGCCTTGAGGATGCCGAGGAGGCCCACCACCATGTCGATGGACCGCTCCACGCAGAGCCCGACCAGGACCTCGGGGCCCACGCCGAGCGCACGCAGATGGTGCGCGAGCTGGCTGGAGCGCGCGTCGAGGTCACGGTAGGTAAGCGCCTCGTCGTCGACGAGCACCGCGAGGGCGTCCGGCGTCCGCGAGGCCTGATCCATGACCAGCTCGTGGGCGCACGCCTCACGTCGGAAATCACGCGCCGTGTCGTTCCAGTCGACGAGGACGTGCCTGCGCTCGACGTCCGTCAGCAATGAGAGGTCGGACAGTGGTTTGCAGGGATCGGTCACCACCTCAGCGATCAGCGCTTCGAAGTGCCCCACCATCCGTTCCATGGCGGGTCGGTCGAACAGATCCGTGGCGTAATCGAGCGTTCCGTCGATCCCCCCCTCCGGCCTCACGCGGAGGGTGACGGAGATCTCGAATTTCGTCACACCGAGCACACCGGCGTCGATCTTGTCGAAGGTCGGCGTCCACCGCTCGGCGCCTGCTTGCAGATCTGGGAACGAGTAGTTGGCGAGCACAAGGGCCGCCTGGATCAGCGGGTTGAGGCGCCCCTGCCGCGAAGCGCCCACGGCGCGGACGACGTCATCGAACGGTGCGTCCGCGTGCTCCAGCGCTTCCTGCAGGACGGCCCGCATGCGCCGCAGCAGCGCGACGAACGTCTGGGCAGGATCCACATCGCAGCGCAGGACGAGGGTGTTCGCAAGGAAGCCCACGAGCTGGTGCAGTTCGGGGTCTCGCCGCATGGCCGTCACCGTACCGATGGGAAAGTCGGTCTGCCCCGTGTACCTGTGGAGCAGTGCGGCCCAAGCCGTCAGCAGTGCCCTGAACAGGGTGCACCCGTGCTGCGCTGCGAGCGATTCGAGCGCAGAGACCAGGGCGGGTGAGAACGCGAACGCCACGGAATCACCGGCATACGTGGGCGAGGCGATCGAGCGTCGAAATGGCAGTTCGAGTTCGGGGAGAGCCGAGAGGCGGCGCTGCCACCACGAGGTCAGCGCCGCCAGGCGCCTCACCTGCGCTGGAGCCTGTTGCCGTGCCACGTGGTCTCCGTAGGTGATGGCCTGTTCGGAGAGACGCGGCGCCCGACCCTCGCGAAGCGCGCGGTAATGAACGAACAGATCCACGACCAGGATCCCGAGCGACCAGCCGTCGGTGACCGTGTGGTGCTGCGTGAGAAGGAGGACGTGCTCATCGTCCTTCAAGGTGACCAGCGTCATTCGCGCGAGCGGCCCGTGGGTAAGATCGAAGGCCGCCGCACCATGCTCGGCCGATAGACGAGAGACCTGCGCCCCTTGCGCGTCGGGGTTGATGGCGCGGAGATCGACCAGGGGAAGCGCAACATCGCCGGGGGGCATGACGAGGCCGAAGAAGTCGCCCTCGACGTCGTGGAAGGTCGTCCGGAGGACTTCGTGACGCGCAACGATCGCGGTGATGCTCTGCTGGAGCAATGACGCGTCGACAGGTCCCTCCATGTGAATACTGAAATGAATGTTGTACAGGGCGCGATTGGAGCCGATTCGATCCAGCAGCCAGAGCCCGAATTGCCCGGACGATGCGAGGACGCGACCAGGAATTCGCGTGTTCCAGGGGACGGCATCCACCTGCATGGTCGTCGCCCCTTGCGCCCAGCGCGACGAGGCATCACCGCTCGACCCGACCTGTGCGGCGCTGAGGGCCATCACGCCCGAGTCCAGGATCGCCCGTTCCAGGCTGGTGCGCTGCGCCTCCGGGGCGGCCGGGCGCGTGCCTGCGCCGACGGCTGCGGTCTCGTCGCGGCCCTGCGGGGCTTCTTCCGGTCTCGGGGGGGCTGTGTTCGCGATGCTCGTCATGGTTGAAACCGATGGCTCATGCAGGGGTGCTCGACCCCTCCAGCGGGGTCTCGGATCAAGCGCGCAGGGCGCTCGTCACGCACCGGGTTTCGTGGCGGAGTGCGTCGCAGGGGGCTTGAACGCGCTCCCGGAGCCCGGCTCGATCGCGCGGATCTTGCCGTATTCCAGGGTGATCACGCGGTCCGCGCAATGGAAGTACCTGTCGTCGTGGCTCACGGCGAGGACGGTCTTGCCCCGCTGTTTCAGGGAGGGCAGCAGCTCCTCGTAGAAGTATTTGCGGAACTCGGGGTCCTGGTCGGCGGCCCACTCGTCGAAGACGCAGATGGGGCGGTCTTCGAGGAGGGTCACGATCATCGCCAGGCGCTTGCGCTGTCCCGTCGAGAGATCGCGCCGGGTGAAGCGGTCGCCTGCGAACGAGGTCTTGTGCTGGAGCTGCATCTGCTCGATCAGGGCGTGCACCTTCGGCTCCGCGACGCCCGTCAGCCCGTAGACTTTCGAGAACAGGTGGAAGTCCGAGTAGATCGCCGAGAAGAGCTCGCGGTAGGCCGCGACGTTGGCCTCCGTCACCGGGACGCCGTCGACGCTGAGGGAGCCGAACCGCGGCCGGTAGAGGCCGGTGAGGTTCTTCAGGAACGTCGATTTGCCGCTGCCGTTGCCGCCGACGATGAACACGGTCTCGCCCGCGGCGATGCGCAGGCTCATGGGGCCGATGCGGAAGGCTGCCTTGCCGTCGCCGCCGTCGCCGCCGTCGCCGTACGAGTACCGGATCTCGTGGGCTTCGAGGGCCGTGGCGAGGCGCCCTTGCCAGGGGTCCTCGGTCGCCTTCCCCCCTCCGGCCTCCAGCGCCTCGTCGAGCTTCCGCTCCAGATCGTCGATGGCGGAGAGGGCGACGTTGGACCGGAGGTAGGCCGGGAGGCCGCCCGTGCAGCCACCGAGGGGCCCCCAGACGAAGAGGATGCCCGCGATGAGCTTCTGCTGGCTCTCTCCGAGGCTCTCGATCCGCAGCGGCAGGATGAAGACCACGGCGCCGAGTGCGGCGAAGAGCACGCAGGTGCCGAAGATGAAGTTGTCGTCGAGGAGGGCGTTGGCCTTCTTGGTGTCGTCGCGCAAGGCGCCCGAGGTCTGCACCATGTCCTCGCGCAGCTCGCGCCCGCGGCGCCGGCTGAACTTGACCTCCTTGAAGCCTTCCAGGAGGTCGGTGAGCTGGTTGAAGAAGGTGAGCCGGGTCTGCGCCGCGCGGATGAAGTACGCGCTGATCTCCTGGTTTCTGCTCGCGTAAAGCGTGAACCCTCCGACGATCAGGAGCGCGATCAGGACGAACGCGGGCAGGGAGATGGAGGCGAGATAGAGCGTGCTCGCGGCGATGATGCACAGCGATTGCAGAAAAAAGGCGAGGCGTCCCGCGGACTCCGAGATCACGGCCACGTTGTCGGTGATCCTGTCGTAGATCTCCGCGGCGCCGATGCGTTCGAGCTTCTCCATGTCGGCGCGCTCGACCTTCTCGACCACCCGTGTCCTGATCCGGTGCAGCGCGCGTTCGAGAACGGTCGTGGTGCGGTGGTAATTGGCCCTCGCTCCCACGATGTACAGCACGACGGCGAAGACGAAGAGGGTGAGGAACTGCGCGTTCGCTCCGCGGCTCCCCTCCTGGGTGACCTGGTTGATCATGGCCAGGACGATCGCGTTCGCGATGCCGCTGGTGAGCGCGGCCGCGATGATCTTGCGGCGTTCAGGCCTGGCTTCCTTGGCGACGAGCTCAATGATGGTCATGGCCGGACCAGCGAAATGAATCCATCCTCATGCGGGTCGAGGGTCGGCGCTCGGGGCGCCTGGAATCGCCGCCCCGGGGTGGTGTGGTGACTCGATCGAGCGAATCTGCCCGTACTCCATGGTCACCACGCGATCCGCGCAATGGAAGTAGCGGTCGTCGTGGCTCACGGCGATGACGGTCTTGCCCTGCTGCTTGAGGGAAGGGAGCAGCTCCTCGTAGAAGTATTTGCGGAACTCGGGATCTTGGTCGGCCGCCCACTCATCGAAGACACAGAGGGGCCGGTCTTCGAGGAGGGTCACGATCATGGCCAGGCGTTTTCGCTGGCCCGTCGAGAGGTCGACCCTGGTGAACCGGTCGGCGGCGAAGGAAGTTTTGTCCTCGATCTGCATCCGCTTGAGCAAGGGGCTCACGGAAGACTCGGGGACGCCGAGGAGCCCGTACAGCTTCGAGAAGATGTGAAAGTCCGAGTAAATGGCGGAGATGAGCTCGCGGTAGGCGGGGGCCTTGTCCGGGGTGACGGCGAAGCGGTCGGCGCGCAAGGTGCCTTCGCTCGGCGGGTAGAGGCCCGTGAGCACCTTGAGGAAGGTCGATTTGCCGCTGCCATTGCCGCCGACGATGAAGACGATCTCGCCGGCGGCGATGTCGAGGCTCAGCGGGCCGATGTGGAAGCTCTCCTGGGCGCCCGCCGCGGCGTAGGTGTACGCGAGGTCCTTCACCTCGATTCCCCGGGTGAGGCGGCCCTTCCAGGGATCGATCGGGGCCTCGTCCTCCGACGCGGCGGCGTCGAGCTTCCGCTCCAGGGCCTCGATGTTGGCGAGCGATACGTTGGACTCCAGGTAGACCGGGAAGCCGGCGAGGCAGGTGACCACGGGGCCCCAGACGAGGAGGACGCCGCCGATGAGGAGGCGCTCCACCGACGCCTCCACCTCGACGTGCTGCGGCAGGACGAAGATGAGCGCGGCGAGGCCGACGTAGAGGTTGCACTGGGCGAAGAGCCAGTGGTCGTGCAAGGCGTTGTTCGAGGTGGTCGTCACCCCACGGAGGGAGCCGGAGGTCCCCTGGATGTCCTCGCGAAGCTCGCGGCCGCGGCGCTGGTTGAGCTTGACCTCCTTGAAGCCCTGGAAGAGGTCCGTGAGCTGCTCGAAGAAGCCCATTCGGATGGCCGAGGCAGCCTGGAGGTTCTGCGCGATGTCCCTGGCCTTCTGGTAGAAGAGCGCGATGCCGGCGCCGAAGAGGAGCACGAGCAAGGCGAAGGCCGGCAGGGATAGCGTGGCGATGTAGAGGCCGGCGGCGACGGACATGAAGAGCGACTGCAGCAGGTTGGCAATCAGCGCCGCGGAGCTGGAGATGCGGGAGACGTTGGCCGAGATCCGGTCGTAGATCTCGGCGGTGCCGATGCGCTCGATGGCCTCGTAGCTGGCGCGCTCGATCTTTTCGAGGTTCCTCACCTTGATGTGGTGGAGCGCGTCCTCGAGCGTGGCGGAGACGCCGTGGCAGGTGTACCTGGAGCCGACGACGTAGACGGCGATCAGAGCGAGGAAGAGGAAGCAGTCGCCCAGCGTCGCGCCGCCGCTCTTTCGCTGGGCGATGGCATTGACGAGCGCCACGGTGGCCGTGTTCGCCGCACCGGCGAGGGACGCGGCCGCGAGGATGCGGAAGCGTTTGTCCTCGGCTTCTCCGGAGATGAGATCGATGAGGGTCATGGAACTGGCCTCGATCGACGCGGTTCAGCCGGGCTCTGCGCGCGGCGGAGCGAAGGCATGGCGGCAAGGTACACGGGCGCGTGTGGTGCGATCGAGATGAGCCCAGGTCGCGGCGCCAGGCGGTGAGCTGGGTCCTCACCTAATCTATCGAGTTGACCGAGTAAACCTTCATCGGCCCGAATTGACGCGATGCAAGGTGCGCGAACAGCCTCTGGATGGATCGTTTGATCGATTCGATGTCGATCGAATGATCGATCCTCGGGTGGTCAGGGGCCGATCGGCGTTGCTCGCCGGGGGAGGAGCGGGTGAATTCTCTTCTTCTGCCGCGAGCCGAGCAGCTACATGAGCGAGGTGCGGACCTGAGTTCCAGGGGTCCAGCCGGGACGTCGACGCGGGCCCGAAAAAAATCCGAGGGGTGACCGATGAGTTCCGGAGCCCGCGGAAGTCCAAGAAGCAAGAAGGAGATGACCATGATCGAGAGCCGTTCCCGCAAGCTGTTCCTGAACCTCCCCGTTCGTGACCTGAAGAGGTCGACGGAGTTCTTCACGAAGCTCGGCTTCAAGTTCAACGCGCAGTTCACCGACGAGAACGCCACCTGCATGATCATCAGCGAGGAGGCGTTCGCGATGCTTCTGACCGAGAAGTTCTTCAAGACGTTCACGAAGAAGGAGCAGTGCGACACGTCCCGGGCCACGGAGGGCATGTTCGCGCTGTCGTGCGAGAGCCGGGAAGAGGTGGACGCGATCGTGAAGACGGCGATCGAGGCGGGCGGGACCCACGCCATGGAGCCGCAGGATCACGGCTTCATGTACGGCTGGAGCTTCTACGATCTCGACGGGCACCACTGGGAGGTCGTCTGGATGGATCCCAAGACAATCGCGGGATAAAGCCGAGCGGCAGGGTCGACCACCTGAGGGGCTGAAGCGCGGTCGGGGGGGCGCGCAGCCGCTGGTGGTTCGTACTCCGTTTCCCGAGTTCGTCCCGGATCCTCGGCTCGACGTTCGCGCGAAGTGACGGGGGTAGCGACCAACGGGAGCGTAGGGACCGAAGGTCCCTGAAGTGCCGTACGCAGTACCGACCAACGGGAGCGTAGGGACCGAAGGTCCCTGAACTCAGGGTACGCAGTACCGGGGCAGGCCGAAGCGCGGGAACAAGGTCTCGGTGTCGAGGAACGAGTTCCAGGCCACGATCTGGTCGCCGGAGAGTTCCAGGACGACGAGCGCCCATGGCTGGTGGGGCTTGCCCTCGGGGCCGGGGCGGTACTGGCCGAAGGCGGGTACGCCGTTGGCGGCGGTGGGGATGAGGCGGGAGCCGCGGCAGCCTGCGCCTCGGCCGAGGAGCCAGCTCCGGATGGGCGCGCGGCCCTGGAGCCAGAAGTCGTAGGGGGGCATGGAGAGGGTGGCGTCCTCGCGGAGGAGCAGACTGAGGGCGTCGACGTCGTAGCGCTCGAAGGCGTCGACGTAGCGCTCCAGGAGCCGTGACTGGTCGCCGGAGAGCGACGCGCGCGCCTCGCCGAGGTCGCGGGTGGCGAGCGTCGCGCGGGCGCGCTGGAGGGCGCTGTTCACGGAGGGGACGGAGAGGTCGAGGCTCTCGGCGATCTCCGCGGCGGACCAGCCGAGGACCTCGGTGAGGAGCAGGACGGCGCGCTGTTTTGGGGGGAGGTGCTGGAGGGCTGCGACGAAGGCGAGGCGGATGCTCTGGCGCAGCATCGCGATCTCGGCCGGGTCGCCCTCGGCGGGCAAGGCGCGGGCATCGGGGACGGGTTCGAGCCAGTGGGTGCGGGGGCGTTCCAGGAGGGGGTCGTCCACGGTGCACACGGGGCCGGTCTCCACGGGGCGCTCGCGGCGCTCGCGGCGCTCGCGGCGGGCGTGGTCGGCGAGGGCGTCGAGGCAGACGTTGGTGGCGATGCGGTACAGCCAGGTGCGGAGCGAAGCGCGTCCGTCGAAGCCCTCGAAGCTCCGCCAGGCGCGCACCATGGTCTCCTGGACGGCGTCGTCGGCGTCGACGGCCGAACCGAGCATGCGGTAGCAGTGGCCGGTGAGGGCGGCGCGGTGGCTCTCGAGATGGGCTGCGATCTCCATGGGAGACCCCCGCTTAGCAAAGCTGGGCGTGCGGTCATAGACAGGTCAGGGGATCCACGGCGGAGCACGCGCATCACGACCTGACCGCGAGATGTGCCGCTGCCTGGAGGACGGTGCGTGCGTACCGAGCCTCCTCCTATGCTGTCGCCTCAGCGAGGTCAGCGAATTCCCGTGAGCACCGCCAAGAGAACGCGACGCGCACCCACGAAACCGACCCCGGGGCGCGCGACGGCGCGGGCAGCCAGCGAGGTCGCCGCGCCGATGCTGCTGGCCGATCTGCTGGCGCCTCTCAGCGTGGCGCGGTTCGCCTCCGAGCACGCGGACCGGAAGCCTCTGCACCTGCCCGCAGGAGCGGCGAAGCGCCGACGGGTCCAGGCCTTCTTCGACCGGGAGCGGTTCGCCCGCGCCATTGCGCAGGGGCACGCTGCGACGCGCGGGGGGAGCGCCGAGGGGTTCAGTCTGCGCGCCATCTTCCCTCCTGCGCACGAAGGTCCCGTCGAGATTCCCATCGCACCTCACCAGGTCGACACCCTGCTGGGGGCCGGCGCGAGCGTGTGCGTGCACGACATTCACCGCGCTGATCACGCACTGGCAGCGCTGGTGAGCGCGGCGAAGCACGAGCTGAGCTGCGTTGGCCAGGTGGGGATGAGCTGCTACGTCTCGCCGGCTGGGCACGGGCTGACGACCCATTTCGACGCGCAGGCGGTGCTGACCTTGCAGGTGGAAGGGGCGAAGGTGTGGCGCTACTCGGAGGAGCCCGCCGTCTCCGTGCCCAGGGCCAATGCGGTGCTGGAGGCCTCGGGGAAGGTGGAATGGACGGGGGAGCCGCTCGGCGATCTGCCTTTCCCCGAGATCGCGCCGCCCACCGCTCGGATGCGGGAGGTGGAGCTCACGCCCGGGGACGTCCTCTACCTGCCCGCAGGGCACTGGCACGAGACGCTGGCCGGGAGCCCTTCGATGGGGCTGGTGCTCTACTTCGTGCCGCTGTCGTTCTCGGCCTTCCTGGAGCGCTGGCTCTGGTCCTGCTTCGAGGACAACGACGCCTGGATTCGCGGGCTGCCGGCGAGCACGATCGCGCCCGGGAGGGTGATGCAGGGGGTCCCGGGGCCGGTGGCGGCGTACCTCGCGGCGCGGCTGGACGAGCTGCGGGCGATGCTGAGCGAGGTCGATGCTGGGGACGTGCAGCTCGCGCGGGTCTGGCGGCGGTTCGTGGCGCAGGGGAGCCCCGCGCCGGCGCCCGTGCACGCAGGACCGGTGCGGAAGGGGGACCTGCTGCGCGTGGTCGCGCCGCACCTTGTCAGCGCGCTGCAAGGGAAGGGCGAGGGCGAAGGCGCAGGGATTCACCTGTGCGTCGGCGACCGCGAGATCGACCTGCCGGCTTCGTTCGCGCCGCTCGTGCGCGAGGTGCTGGGAGGGGGCGCGTTCCGGGCCGGGTCGATCGCTGGGATGGCCTGGAAGGAGGCGCGGGAGGCGCTGGAGGTGCTCCTGACCGAGGGGGTGCTGGAGCGGGTCGACGCGGCGCAGGCGGGCGCGGGCACTACGGGTAGCGGCTGAGGGACCGGAGGATCTGCTCCGCTGGCGTGGTCTCCTCGACCAGGATCTCGGCGACGCCCGGGAGGCCGTGCTGCAGGGGGATCACGGGGTTGATCCGGTCGATGGAGAGGTTCACGCGGATCAGGCCGTCGCGGACCTCGCTGCCGGTGCGGAGGACCCTGCCCTCGATCATGCCGAACTGGGTCCAGGGGAAGCCGTCGAGGTGGACGCGGCTCGGGAGGTTGGCATGGATCCGGCCGAGGGCGGCGTCGGGTTCGAGCTGAGCGACGATCTGGAAGCTGCCCGGGGGGATGATCGAGGCGAGACGATCGCCCGCCTCGACCCAGGCGCCGAGCTGAAGCTTCGCGAGCTCGCCGACGCGGCCTGCGCCGGGGGCGCGGACGGTGCGGCGCGCGATGTCGTGCTCGAGGGCCTCGATGCTGACCTCCAGCTCGGCGCAGAGCCCTTCCCGGGCGGCGATCTCGTGCTCGATGTCGGCGAGGTCGGCCTGCCTGTCGGCGTTGCCGAGGCGCATCTCCAGGCCCTTGCGGACCACCTCGATCTGGGAAGCACGGCGCGCGGCGATGATGCTCTCCAGCTCGGAGCTGGCCTTCTTCTCTTCGAGCGCGGCGATGGCGCCCATCTGCGCGAGGGTCGATACGCTGCGGCTGCTGTGCTCCAGGTAGCCCTCGGTGGCCTTGATCTCCGCGAGCCGTGCCTCGGCCTGGAGGCCGCTGACCCGGGCGGCTTCGCGCTGCCTGGCCGTGGCGTCGGACACCGCGCTCGCCTTGCGGCGGAGAGGCGCAAGCTCCAGGCGCAGGGCGGAGAGGCGGCGCTCGGCAGACTTGAGCGCGAGCTGCTCGGTGGCGCTGTCGAGCTCGAAGAGCAGCGCGCCTTCCGCGACCTCGTCGCCCATCTCCGCGTGGATGGCGGTGAGCCGACCGCGCACTGCGGCTTGCACCGGGAAGGGGCCAGGGACGACCTCGATCCGCGCCTGGGTGCTCACGGCGTAGACCGGGAGGCTCCCGCAGAAGAGCCAGGAGGTCCAGGCAGCGACGAGGGCCGCGCCCACCACCGAGACGAGGATGGTCGCGCGGGAGGAGTCGGATTCGAGCGCCTGCAGTGCACGTTGGAACATGGGGCTCAGGGGTGGGAGATGAGGATCAGGCTGCAGTCCTGCCGGGTGACGTACTCCAGGCAGCGCAGGACGTTCTCGGGGTCGAGGGCGCCGAAGCTCTCGTCGAGGATGAGGACGCGCGGGGACTGGAGGAGGGCCCTCGCGACGAACATGCGGCTGCGTTCGCCGTGGGAGAGGCGCCAGCCGGCTTCGCCGACCATCTCCGACAGGCCTCCCGGCATGCGTTCGAGGAGCTTGCCGAGGCCGAGCCCGTGACAGACTGCCTCTGCGGCGCGGTAATCCTCGTCGTGGGCCGGCCACCTTCGCCCGACCAGCAGGTTGAAGGCGAAGGAGGCGGTGAAGACGTGGTTGTCGTGGAACTGGGGGACGAGCACGACGCGCCGCCGCCAGGCCTCGCGGCCGAGCGTGTGGCGATCCAGCCCGTCGAGGAGCAGGGTCCCCTCGTGGGCCTCGCGGAGGCCGGCCAGGAGGGAGGCGAGCGTCGATTTGCCGCCGCCCGAGGACCCTCTGAGGAGGATCCGGTCGTTCCGGGCGATGGTGAGGCTGCACCTGTCGAGGACTGGCGCTGCCCGGTCGGGGTAGCGGAAGCCGAGGCCGCTGGCATGCAGGACGGTGGGCACGGTGGGCGCGGTGGGCGCGGCGTCTTCGGCGTGAGGGCGCACCGGCACGGCGCGGGGAGGCGCGGCGCCCGCGTGGAACATGTCGCGGACCAGGGTCCACGAAACGTGCGCGGTGAGGATCTGGGTGAGGGACTGGGAGAGCAGGTAGAAGCCCTGGTACGCGAGCAGGACGCCTCCGAGGCCGACGGCGAGGCGGGCCGTGGGGAGCGCCTCTGCGAGGGTCGCCGGGAGCAGCGAGGCCACGCCGAGGACCAGCCACCCGCGGGGGATGACGGCGCGCATGATGACCTCGCCGCGGTCCATGGCGGCGGCGGCCTGGGCGACCGAGGCGAGATCGCGATCTTCCTCGTCGTGCCAGGAGGCCTCGGGTTGCTGGACGAGGCGGGTGCGGTTGCCGACCATGCGCTCGATGGTGTCGTGGGTGAGGCGCAGGGAGCGGTGGGACCAGCGCAGGCGCGCGCGGTAGAGCCGGAGGGCGCTGACGGCGGTGAAGGCGCTCCAGGCGAGGAGCGCGGCCACCTGGAGGGCGCCGCCCGGGCCGAGCGCGAGCACGGTCGCCGCTGCCGGGAGCTGGAAGAGCGCGAGGAGCCCGAGGAATCCGCCGTTCAGGGAGAGCAGCTCGAAGGTCTCGGCCTCGATGACGCGGCCGATCTGGTGGCCGATGCCCTCGTGCTTGAGGCGATCGGGATCCACGGAGAGGCTTCCACGCAAGAGGCGGGCCTTGAGGAGGCGGGCGACGGCGATGGAGACGCGCCCCTGGAGCCAGCCCGACGCCTGCAGGAAGGGCGCTGACGAGAGGAGCACCAGCGTCCAGGCGGTGATCCATCCGGGGTGGAGGCGGCCGGAGAAGGCGCCGTTGCCGATCATCCACCACGAGAGGAGGAGCAGGATCTGGTAGGCGGCGAAGGCGAGCGCGATGAGCGCGGCGAGGCGCGGCAGGTGGGCGTGGCTGGCCTGTCGCCGCACGGGAGCTGCCGCCGCGATGCGGACGCGCCAGAGCTGGGCGACCTGCTGCTCGCCGAGCCAGTCGACGAGGAGGGCGCGCCGCGCGGCAGGTCTCCGGCGGAGAGGGACGGCGGCGAGATCGAGGAGGGGTTCGAGGTGCGGCGCGGCAGCGGCGACGGCCGCGTGGCTGAGGGCGTCGGCGATCTCGTCGCGATCGACCTCGATCGCGTGCCCCTCGGGCGAGAGGAGGACGAGGTGGCGCCCGGTGGCGCGGAGGAGGACCAGCACGCCCTTTCCCTCGGCCGCCGGCAGGAGGGCGAGGGCCGGCAGGTGGTGCGTGAGCATGGTGCCGAGGAGCTGCAGCGAGGGCTCGGCGGGGTGAAACTCCAGGTGGAGAGCTGGCTCCAGCGTTTCGAGCCACCGCGTCAGCGTCCAGGGATCGGCGTCCTGCGGAGGCGCGCCGAGGTGCGGCTGGGCCTGCGAGAGCCCGAGGCGCTCGGCGAGGGCCACCGCGGCGTCCCCCAGGCGTTCGAGCGGCCAGCATGCGCGCTGGAGGGGCGCGCTCATGGCGCCTCTCGGTGCTGGTCGGCGCGGCCCCCGGTGACCACCACCTGCCGCCACGCGGCGGAGCCAAGGGCGTCGTGGAGCGTCTCCTTGAGGGCGAGCAGGGTGTGGTAACGGGAACCCTCGGTGCGGGCGAGCACCTGGGGGGCGCCGTCCTCGACGACCCGGCCGTCCTCGATGACCAGGACCCGATCGAAGGCGAGGGCCTCTGCAATGTCGTGGGTGATGCAGAGCAGGGTGGCGTCCCGCCACCGGGCACGCGCGGCGTCGAGGAGCCGCTGCCGGACCGTGGCGTCGAGCCCGCGGAAGGCTTCGTCGAGGAGCACGAGCCGCACGTCCCGCTGCAGGTAGGCGCGGCCGAGGCGGACGCGCTGGCCCTCGCCGCCGGAGAGGAGGCGACCGCCCTCGCCGAGCGGTGTCTGGAGGCCCTGGGGGAGGCGTTCGAGGACCGAGCGCAGGTCCATGGCGTCGATGGCGGCGCCCACGCTGCTGCCCGGCGCGGCGTAGGCGAGGTTGTCGAGGAGCGGTCGGTTCCAGAGCTGGGTCACCGGGTCGACCCACGCGAGTTGCTCGGTGAGGCGCGCGAGGGCGGCGGGGGTCACCGGCTCGCCGTCGATGAGCAGCCGTCCGCGCGTCGGTTCGACCCAGCCGAGGAGGAGGCCGAAGAGGCTGGATTTGCCTGCGCCCGAAGAGCCGACGATGGCGACGTGCTCGCCAGGGAGGACCGTGAGATCGAGTGCGGAGAGGCGCTCTTTGCCGCCGGAGATGACGGTGAGATCCTGCAGGTCGAGCTGGACGCCGGTCGGACGCAGAGGTGGGCGCGGGCTGGAGCGCGCGGGTGCGGGGTGAGGCGCGTCGGGAGGAGGCAGGCGCCAGAGCGGCTCGGCGAGCGTTTCGAGGAGGATGAAGCTGTAGTTCCTGAGCCGGATGAGCTGGCGGGTGAGCAGCGAGAGGCGCTGGCCGAGGGCGGGGATGCTCAGCGCGAGGTAGACGACGAGCAGGACGCTGCCCACGCTGTCCCGCGCGTGCTCCAGGTGGGTCCGGACCAGCCACACCGCCGCGCCGAGTCCCACGAAGAGCTGGAGGCCTTCGGCGCCCATGCGCACGCGCAGGAGCGCGCGGGAGGCGGCCTCCCAGTGGCTCATGATCTGATCGTGCTCGCTCTGCACGCCCCGCTCCGCGCCGTGGGTGAGGACGGGAAACAGGCCCTGCAGGGCGTCGAGGTAGAACCGGTACAGGCTGCCGCTCAGGGTGCGGACGCGGTAGTCGTGCTCCTGCACGGGGTTGTAGGTGACGAGCGGCACGAGCAGGCTCACCGCCACGACGGCGAGGACGTGGGCGAGGAGCCGCGGGTCGAGCCACGCGAGCGCTGCCGCGGTGACGACCAGCTCGGAGCCAGCGCGGAAGAGCTGCCAGATCACGTCGGGGAGCTGGCGGATGCGGGTGGCGTGGTGAATGCGACCCGCGAGGTCGGAGACCAGGCGGCTCTGCAGGTAGCCGTCGGCGAGCCGGGGCAAGCGCGCTGCGAAGCCGAGCCGGAGGCGAAGCTCCAGGCGGCGGCCCGCCCGCAGGACCAGGCTCATCGCGGGGATGTCGAGGAGGAGCAAGGCCAGGGAGAAGACGAGGACCACCGCGAGGGCCTGCGCGCGGTGGCTGGCGAGGCCCAGCCTCCCGACGAGGTCGATGAGGGTGCGAAACAGGACGAGCTCGATGACGAGGCCAAGCGAGCCCGCCAGGGCCAGGACGAGGAGCAGCAGGCGCTCGCGTGGGCTGTCCGCGCGCAGGAGGTCGACGAGGTGCTGCCGCAGCGAGGGAGCATTGTCGACGAGCGCACGGGCGCGATCCTGAGGGCTCTCGGTGGGAGACCCTGAGGCGTCCGCATCGGCCGGCGCCGGTTCGTCGTCGGCCGGTGCCGGTTCGTCGTCGGCCGGCGCCGGAGCATCGGCCGAGGGGAGGCGGACGCGGAGGACGACGGCGCCGCGCAGGGAGAGCTGCTCGTCCCCCTCCGGGCCTGGTGTCGCGGGACGCACCGACCAGGTCGCCTCGGGGATCGCCACGTCGTCGGAGCGCGCGGGGTCGCTGATGGCGTCGAGAAAGCGGAGGATCTCGTCGCTGCGCTGGAGGCCGCGCGAGGCCACGAGCTGGGCGGTGAACCGCAGGGAGGCGTCGAGCGTGCCGATCCCGCGCCAGGTGGGGTCGGAGAGGCTGCGTTCGAGCAGGGCTCTCCGTCTGGCCTCGCTCAGGTGCAGCGCGGTCATGCGCGCCTCCAGAGCGCCGCGGTACTCGTCGGTCTCTGCCCAGCCGCGCCACGCCGCGGCGTCGACGGGCATGGCAAAGGGCATCAGGGTGCTCAGGAAGGCCGAGACGCGCTGCCAGCGGCGCCCGTAAGAGGGGTCCATGGTCTGGACCCAGGGTCCGACGCGGTTCCACACCACGACGAAGTGGGGTCCGAGCCGGCTCTTCACGACGACGATGCAGGGGAGGATCCCGGACGGCGCGAGGAGGAGGTGATCGCGGGGGACGACCATCTGCTCGGCGTCGAGGCCGAGGGACAGGCAAAGCTCTTCGAGGCCATCGATCGAGGTGCCGTCGACGTCGGTCTGGCAAGCGGCGCGCAACCGCGTGTAGCTGGCGTGGATGCCCATACCCTGGAGCAGGGATCGGAGCGCGGCGGGGCCGCAGTCCGTGGTCGACGTCTGCAGCGTCTCGGGGACGATGAAGTGCGTGTGGCTCGGTCGGTGGTTCACGCGAGGAGCCCCTCGTCAGCAGCGCGACTCTTCTCGAACACGCGTCGCGATGAGCGGTAAGGTATCGGCTCATGACTGCCCCGCGCTACGTCGCTCTGCCAGGGCTGATCTGCCAGCGAGAGGGTCGGGGTTACCTGCTGCTCCACGACGGGCTCGGGCTGAGGTTGAAGGTGAGCGCGCGCGCTGCCCGCGCGCTGGATCCCTTCCTGGAGCCATCTCCCCTGCCCCACCTCTCACGTCTGTCGAAGGTCGCCAGGGGCGATCTCGAAGCGTTCCTCGCGGCGCGGGTGCTCGTGCCCGAGGCCGAGGCGGAGGACTGGGACGAGGGGCCGCTCGTCGGCGTGGGGCGAGGCCCCGCCATTGGCTCGCCCGGCGGGCTCCGCGATCTGGAGCGCCGCACGCCCGAGCGGGCCTTCGCGGTGATCGGCGCTCCCTCCGAGCACGGCTCGCACGCCGCCTCCGGGGCGCAGCACGGGCCCGCGCTGATCCGCGAGCGCTTCCGCTTCTTCGGGCCCTCGTCCGCGGTGGAGGCCGAGACGCGCCTGCTCGATGTGGACGCGAGACGCGTCTACACCCTGCCGCAGTCGCTCGCCACGCTCGATCTGGGGGACGTGCGGCGGGTCCCCGGAGAAGGGCTCGCCGCGTTCGGCGCGCGCCTCGAGTTCGTGGTCGACGCGGCCCTGAAGCGCGGCTTCGTACCGGTCACCCTGGGCGGCGACCACGCGATCTCCCTGTTCCCGCTGCGGGCGCTGCTCCGCCACCACCCGGAGATCGGCATTCTCCATTTCGATGCCCACCATGACCATTACCTCGATCCGAGCCAGTCCGGGCCGCACTCGCACGCGAGCGTCTTCGCCCTGGCAATGCGCGAGCCGGGCATCCGCCGGTTGTTCCAGCTCGGCCTGCGGACACTCGACGTGATCCCGGCCACGCACCGGAAGCGGACCGATCCGCGGATCCGCTTCGTGAGCGCGCGGGAGCTGTCGCGTCGCTCCCCGCGGGAGGTCTTCGCGGGCGTCCCGCGCGATCTGCCCTGGTACCTGAGCTTCGACGTGGACTGCATGGCGCCACACCTGGCGCGCGAGACGGGCACGCGAGAGCTGGGCGGCATCGGGTACTACCAGGGTCTGGATCTGATCCAGCACGCGGCGCGCCACCTGCACATCGTGGGCGCCGACTTCGTGGAGGTGGCCAGGCAAGACAGTCGCGTCAACCACGCCGCCGAGATCGTCGCCCGCTACGTGCTCGAGCTGCTGCTCGCCAGGGTGCCCCACGAGCGCCTGACCAGCTACCTCTACGCCTAGGTACTGCGTACCCTGGATCAGGGACCTTCGGTCCCTGCGCTCCCGATGGTCGCTACCCCCGTGCCTTCGCGCGAACGCCGAGCCGAGGACCGGGGACGAGCTTGGGAAACGGAGTCCTGGCATGGCATGGCGCTCAGGTCGGGATGCCGACGCGGAGCGGGGCGTCGAGGAGCACGCGCCCGCCAGCGCTGCGGGAGGGGTGCGCGTGGCAGGTCATGCCCGGGAGGAGCACCCGCACGGCAGACCAGCCCTGCACCGGGCACGGGAGATCCGCCACGAGCAGCGGGATCTCGGCCGCGCGCAGGAAAGCCTTGATGCGGTCGAGGAGCGCCGCGTCGTCCGGGGCAGGGTGAGAGGTGCTGGCAGCCCTGGGCTGGCGTTCGAGGTACGCCGCCAGGGCGCGCACCGTCGCCGGGTGGGCCCAGTCACGGAAGCCGGGCTCCGCGCGCAGCTCGGGGTTCTGGCGGAGGTGCTCGTGCTGGGCGCGGGTCATCAAGGCTTCGAGCAGCGCGCGCTCCGCGGCGTGGGCGAGGCTGCCCCCGGCGCCGGTTCCCCGGCTCATGTGCCCTGCCCGGAGGTCGAGCAGGAAGGCGTGCACGATGGGGAGGCGGTGGGCTTCGGGGTATTCGAGGAGCCACACCCGCGCGGGGAGGCGGCGTTCGAGGCGGGCGACGAGATCGGCCACGCGCGGGCCCAGCGCGCCGCGCTCGGCGCCGAGCTGGAGCGCCGGGCGCTGGTGGAGGAAATGCGGATAGAAGTTGTTCCGTTCGAGGATCTCGGAGGCGCCGCGCAGGATCGCCCCGTCACGATCCGGGAAGGCTGCGAGGCCTGCCGTGTCGCTGGAGAAGGCGGGGCGGTTGCGGGGTGGAAGGTAGGGGAACGGGACCAGGCACTCGGGGACGCGGGTCTGCCGACCCGTGAGTTCGTCGACGGCCGGGTAGCCAGCGAGGTCGGGCGAGCCAGCCAGGAGGTGAGCCTCGTAGCGTCGGTCCTCGCGCGGGTGGAAGGCACTCAGGGGATACGCGCTCGGAGCTGGCGGATCGTGGGTCAGGTGCAGGCCAACCTCGGCGGCCGAGAAGCGCTCGATGGCCTCACCTGTGGCGGTGAGCAAGGCATGGCGCCGGTCGAGCCCCTTGCCGTTGCACCCTTCGAGGGACGCAATGCCGCGGCACGGCGTGGCGCAGGTGGCCATGAAGGCCCCCCCGGGCAGGCGCTCCACGGTCAGATCGGCGAGGAGGCCCTTCGGCCATGTCTGTCGACGCTTCAGTTCGGCGTACGGCACCGATCCGGAGCGGACCTCGGTCCAGAGCATGACTTTCCGGTTGGAGGGCAGGAGCACGCAGCTCCGCGGCTCGACGATGACACGGCGGATCGCGCGGGCCACGGGGCGTGGATCGGCCAGGGTGCGATCGAGGAGCGAGAGAGGCCATGCCTCGCGGAAACCGAGCCGTCGCAGCGCCTCCGCGGTGCCGCGCTGCGCGGTGGCCTCGCTGTAGCGCTGCACGTCCGCGACCGTCTCGAAGATGGGGCCCACCTGGAGGCCCGCGGTGCTCTCACCGCACCACAGCACCCGCAGCCCTCGGCGCAGGAGGGGCTCGACGACCTCGCGCGGCGCCGTGGGCTCGGTCTGGCCCATCCAGATCACCAGGCTCCCTGCGGGCGCCTTGCGCAGCACCGCCGGGGTGGCCGCGGTGAATGCGCCACGCACGTCGGTCAGGGCGCGGGTGAGGAGCGCCGCCGCGGCCCTCCCCCTGGCGCTCGGGTGGACGACGACCAGGCCGGTGAAGCGTGGCAGGAGCGCGCGCTCCGGCGCCCCTCGCCGCGCTGCACGGGCTGGCGCGGGAGGGAGAGCCGCGGGGACGATGAGCCCGAGCTGACGGAAGAGCTGCAGGTCGGCCTCGCCCATCGGCGCGCGCGCGGTGGGCAACCGGTCGACCTGGAAGACCGAGAGGTGAGGTCCGAGCAAGAGCCAGCCCCCACCACGCAGCCGGCGTTTCCGCACCGCAGGCGAGAGGCGATCACCGGAGCTGCTGGCCGCCTTCACGTGGACACCTCACGCGCTGCGCTCGTGCAGCAGGCCAGCCTGCTGCAGGGCGTCGAGCAAGCCGGTGAGGCTCTCGCCGTCGAGGCCGAGGGCCAGGCGCGCGTCCTGCTCCCAGAACCCGGGGCGCTGCTCCAGGATCCAGGCGCAGGCCTCGGCGAAGGTGGCGTCGAGCGTCACCTCGGTCGGGGGCTCGCGCCGGGAGCGCACGCTCAGCACCGAGGTCCCAGCCTGGCCGGGGAGGTGCCGCAGGCTCGCGCGCACGCCCGGGGTCCGGAGGAAGCGGCGCCCCCGGCTCGCCGCGAGCAGCCGGCGCGGGTCGAGGCCGCGCAGCGCCCCCGGGAGGGACTTCAAGGCCTCCCCTGCAGACGCGAGGGACTTCCGCTTGCCCGAGGTCGTGGGCGGCACCAGGGCCGGGGCGCGGAGGGCCTCGACCCGGAGCAGCATCTCCGTGGCGCGCGCGAGGACGGGCTCGATGGCCGACAGGGGAGGCACCGAGAGGACCAGGGTCATCGCCCCCTCGGTGGACGCCGTGAGCCGAGCCGCTCCCCCCGGCAGGTAGAGCACCGTGCCGGGCCGGGTGGACACCTCCGTGCCCCTCCGCGTGCCCGGCGCGCGCCGCGGGGCCTGGCGGTCCTGCATGCTTCGCGCAGCCGTGCGCGGTGCTGGACCGGGGCGGGCGGCGCGCGGGGTCGCGCCCAGGACTTCCCCGTCGACCTTCCAGCGCTGCTCCCCGCGGAGGTGCACCAGAAAGATCGGGCCGCCTGGGAGCGACGGATCTGCGGGCAAGGCTCCGCCGGTCAGGAGGACGTCGCAGCGCACCTGCGTCGTCGACCCGACGGTCCCGCGCAGGCTCGACAGCGCCCTGTTCAGGCGAGGATCGAGGCGCTCGACATGCCGCACGTAGAGCGACGCACCCAGGTGATGAAGGACCAGGCCCTCGCCCGCCGGGTAGTCCGCGGTCGGCGCCACCGCGGGGCGGACGCCGCGGAGCCACGGCCGGGGATAACCCACCGTGATCGGCCCCCTCTGGGCGAGCACCAGCGCCTCGGCGCTCCACACTTCCGGCAAGTCCGAGAGTGCCCCGAAGCGCCCCACGGGACCACGCGCGACGGCAGCCTTGCGCCCCCAGCAATCGCGCTTGAACCGGTCGAGGGGGATGGGCGAGACCAGCCGGTGCAAGCCGAGCAAGTCGCTCATCGGGCCTCCGAACGGCGCCCTGCGCGCGCCTGGCGGGGACGACGACCTTCGACGAGGTCGCTGGCGCGGAGCGCCGTGATGCGTTCCGTCACCTGCTCGACCAGGCGCTCCGCCTGAGACGAGGTGCAGGACACCCGCTGCGGAAACGAGGCGCGGAGTCGGTCCGCGAGCACGCCGATCCAGCTCTTCGGCCAGATGGCCAGGACGACGTGGATCGACTCCTCCAGGGTCTTCGTCTTGTGCCAGCAGCCCGCGGGGAAGTAGAGCGCGCTGCCCTCCTCCACGTCGAGGACGCGCGGCTTCCCGGGCAGCTTCTTCGGCCTGGGCGCGGTGCCCCAGGCGGCGCGCAAGGCGGGGCCCATGGTGGCCTCGGTGTCGAGCACGCTGTAGGCCGAGGGGGCGAACTGGATGTGGGTGTTGTCCGAGATCCACCACCGCTTCTTGCCCTTGAGCTGGACGGCGAAGTTGATCTCCGGATCGAAATGGGCGACCGCGCCCGCGCCGGGCGCGGAGGCGAAGACGTTGAACACGCTCTTCTTGTAGACGTCGACGACGCCGAGGTCCCGCTCGAGCCGCGCGAGCAGCGGCCGCACCTGGGGGATGAAGCGCTCGACGTTCGGGAAGAAGAGGGTCGCGCCGAGCCGGTGCAGGCGCAGCGCGGACTCGGGCGCGAAGAACGTCCCGTAGAGCCCGCGGTGGGCCGCATTCTTCATCCATCGCTCCGGCATCCAGACCGGGATGGGGTCGTTGTAGACCGCCGCCAGCCGGGACAGGTCGAAGAGTTCGGGAATGGCGAGCAGCTCGGGGAAGCGCGCGAGCGGTCCGCGTCCGAGCTGGGGATAACGCCAGGCGTCTCCTTCGCGAAAATCGTCGAGCGAGGCGGGCTCGATCAGCCGTTCGAGCCCTATGGTCGTCATCTCTTTCGAAGCTGGCATCGGGACCCGCTCTGTCTGGAGCCTCATCCTGCGTCGGGCATTGCATTGCCCGCCGGCCCTCGAAACGAGCCCGAGAGGCAGGCCGGCGCCGGACCACCCCCCGGGCAATCACACGGGACGAAATCGCCCGGACTCAGGCCGCGGCCGCGACCCCGCCGGACGTCGATCGTCAGCTCGACGTCGACGCGACGGCGTAGCCGCGGCTCTGCTGGGCCTTGACGTTCGTCTTGATGGTCAGCTTGCGGACGCTGATCTTCGGCTCCTGCTCGCCCGACTTCTCTGCCACGGGCGCCTTCGTGCTCTTGGACTTGATTGCCATTGCGATGTCTCCAGTTCACCAGAAAGGCCCGATTGCCAGTCTGGGTGTCGACGACCCTATCGGAGCAGGCTGCATGGTGCGAGCGATTTGACCGTGCGCACATTCATTATGGTATGACGGCCGCACACTGCGCTATCGCGCCATCGTCGCGCGGCTGTAAAATGGCGCTTGTTCGAATGGGATCGACCCGAAACGTGCATTGAAGAGCGGTCCGGCTGTAGAGCTGAATGCGCGCCGACGCACGCGCCTGGGCGTACGCAATCTTCACGCGCGTATCCGGGGATGCGGGACGCGACGCACGCCGGTTCTCCGGCGCTGGTCCCGGGCACCCACCTGGGGTACGGACCCCTCCATGGAGCCCTTCGCCAGAGGCCGCGGCGCCGTCTCCGACCCCAGCGGGGCGGTGTCGAACGAAGCCGTGCGCGCCGAGGTCCGGATCTGGATGCTCGGCACGCTCCGTCCGCCGCTCGCGTTCCTCCGGGAGAGCTTGATCTCGGCCGATCCAGCCGAGGCGCTGGCCGCGGCGACGGCGCTCGCGACACGCGTCCGAGAAGGCGAGGACGAGCCTGGCACACTCGCGGGCTGCGTGCCCCGCGCCCTCTTCACGCTCGCGCACGAGGCGCAGGAAGTGCTCGCCGAGCTGGTCATCGAGGGCCTGCCCCTGGAGATCCCGGAGTTCCCTGGAGACCTCCCAACAGAGATCGCGTGCCGCTTCCGGTGCGCGCAGCTCCTCGCGTCGCCAGAGCGCCTCTCGCGTGGCGAGGCGACGGCGCTGGATCTGCGCGCCGTCGCCGACGCGCCCGTCGAGCGCGCGCTCGCCTCCGGGCTCTGGCGCCGGGCAGCGGGCCACCTGCAGCCGGCGATGCAGGAGATCGCGATCACCATGGCGCGCGCCGGGCTCTCGGGGGCGCTTCTTTCCCCGGGAGCCGCCGAGGAGGTGCTCCTCGACATCGCGCGGCGCTCGTCCGAGGCCGTGGCGGCACGCGCACTCGGGCTGGCCGCGGAGCCTTGGGCGCAGGGCCTGCCGTGCCCGCCACTCGCCGCGTGGATGGAGGGGGAAGAGGTGGCGCTCGCGGCCGTGCGCCTCGCGGCAGCACGCGGTGACAGGGCCTGGGTGCGACGGTTCGCGACGGGCAAGGCCGTGGCCCGTTCCGCGCGGCGCGCGGCCATCTCGACGCTCGGCGCGCTCGGCACGCTCGGCGATGCAGAGGATGCAGAGACGTTGCTCGCTCTGGCGGAGGAGGATCCTCCAGGGGCTGGCCGCGAAGCGATCGAGGCACTGCGCGGGCTGAAACGGCGCGGGATCTCACCCGACGAGGATCAGGCACGCCGGCTGATCGCCCTCGTCCTCGCCCATGACGGCTTGCCCCTCGAAGCCGCCGCGGAGTGCACGAGCAGCCGCGCCGATGCGCTCGTCCCGGCAATCGACCAGCACGCCTCGGGGGCGGCGTCGAAGGAGAGGATCGCGCGGCTCCTCGCGGCCTTCGGGACACGGAGGACCCTCGGGCGGCTCGTCGAGCTGGCGGGGAGCGCGGCCGATCCTGTCCTGGGTCGGGCCGCGATCCGGGCGCTGGGCAGGCTGGAGGAGCGCGCGGCCGAGGCCGTGATCCTGGCGAGGCTCGATGCCGAGCCAGAGGCGTGCCTGGAGGCCCTGGGGCGGGTGGGCGGCGCCGCCACGGTGGCGCGGTTGCAGAAGGTGCTCGACGGGGCGCCACCACCCTGGCTCCCGGGGGCGCTCTCCGTCCTTCTCCGGCTGGATCCTTCCCCCCAGGTGCTCGCGGCGGCCGCCCTGCGGGGAGCGATCTCCGCGGAGGCGCTCGAAGCCCTGCCGGCGTACGCCAGCGCAGGGCAGATCGAGGCGCTCGCCGCCATCGCGGCGGCCCCCGGGCACCCGCTCCGCGCCCCGTCGATCCGCGCCCTCGGCCGCACCGGGGGACCGCTCGCGATCGACCCACTCGCCGCGCTCCTGACCGATGGCGACGAGGGCGTTCGGGAGGTCACCGTCGCGGCGTTGCGCGCGCTGGGGCAGCGCCTCGCCACGCCGGAGCCGCCGCTCGCGTGTCTGGAGGGTGCGGCGGATCCCGGCGCGGCCATCGTCGCGGAGGCTGCCCTGCGGCGCTTGCGTCCCCGGCCCGACTCCGTCGCGGAGACCACCCTGCTGCTCGATGCGGTCATCGGTCATGATCACCCGCACCTCGTCCGCGTGGTGCGGCCCCTCCTGCGGCGGGAGAGCCCGGAGATCCGCAAGCGCGCCCTGGCCTGCCTCGCAGCAGCGGGGCCGGCGTGCGCCGCCTGGGTCGTGCCGTACCTCGACCCCGGGGCGCCGCACCCCGTCGCCCGTCAGGCATTGATCGCCCTCGGGCGCGCCGCGGTGCCCGGCACCGGGGCGACGATCGCCGGGTGGCTCTCGCATCCGAACATGAACCTCAAGAAGACGGCCGCCGAAGCGCTCGTCGGAAGCCGCGACCCGGCAGCGATCCCGGCGCTCGTCGAGGTGCTCGCGCGCCATGACCAGCCGGGCTACCGGGATCTCGTCGCGCATGCGCTCCGCGCACTGGCGGGGCCATTCCATCGGGCGCTGCTCGTCGAGCGGCTCGCCACGGCAGGGGAGCCGCGCAGCGAGGCCTTGCTCGCGTCCACGCTCGCGAGCGCCTTCACGCCGGCGGAGCTTGCCGCGCTCGTGACGCGCCGGCCCGACCTCCCCACCGTCCTGCTCCAGCAGGCGTATGCGGTGAACGGCGCCCACCGCGCGGGGACATGCGGGGAACTCGACGCCGAGCTTCGCCGCCGCCGCGCCGGGCAGCGCATCCCGCGCGAGGCTGACGTGGCGCCTCAGGACCCGCTGCGGACAGGTCTCGCGCGCGCGGACGACCTACGCGGCGCCGCGGCGCTGCGGGCGCGGCTCCGGGAGGCCCCCTTCACCGCGGCGCCGTCGCCAGACCTCGTCACCGGCATCCAGGCGGTGGGGGCTGCGGGGATCGACACGCTCGGCGCCGCGGGGCTGACGGTGCCCGAGCAGCGCGTCCTCGCCGCGCTCCTGCCGCAGCTCGACGCCGTGACGCGCGGTGATGCCATCGCGCTCCTCGCCACGGCGACGGATCCCTCGGTCCTGTGCCGCGTGCTCCCGTTCGTGGATGGCCGCGGCGCGCTCGATCCACGCCATGGACCGCTGCTCGCCGCGCTCGTCCAGCGGAGCGGCCCGGCGACCGCGCGCTCCCTGAGCCTCGACCTGCGCCCCGCCGTGCGCGCCCGGGCGGCCTCCGTGCTGCGGCTCGCGGGAGAGGCGGCGCTCACGTCCACGCCGCCGGCCGAACGCCCTGCCCTGCTCCGGGCGTGGATCGACGCGGGGCGCGAGGAGGAGCTGCGCGCGGCGCTGGAGGGTCGGGAGGCGCTCTCCCTCGCGGTGGTCGCCCGCCTCGTGGCCGAACGCTCCGGGGCCGCCGCGGCGTGGGCGCTCGCAGAGCGGTGGGTGGCCGAGAGCCCCCTGGAGCGAGCGCCGGGGCTCGTGGATCTCGCGTTCCTCGGCGAGGTCGCCGCACCGGCGCTCCGCGAGCTTTCGCAGGGCGATGCGCGCGGCGAGGTCCGCGCGCGCGCGCTCGTGGCGCTGACCGCCATGCGCAGCGCGGACCTGGCGCTCCTCCGGTCGCGGCTCGGTGACATTCACCCCGACGTCCGCGAGGCCGCGGCGGAGGCGCTCGCCCGCACCGGCGACCGTGACGACCGCGCGCGCGTGCGCGATGCCTGGATGGCGGGAGCGCTCCACGGTGCCTTCCACCTCGCGCTCGATGCGCAGGATGCCCCTGCTGTGGCCGCGGCCGTGGCGGGCGCGACGACCGAATCCGAGGCGCTCCGCCTCCTCGGCCCGCTGGCGGCGCTCCCCCCGGCCGACCGCGTCCCGCTGCTGCTCGCGCTCCGGTCCTCTCCCCATCCACGCGCCTCCGCCGCAGCCCGCGACGCCTTGCGTGCACTCCCCGCTGCCCACGTCCTGCCGCATGTCGAGGCCCGGCTCCGCGCCGGTGAGGTCGCGCTCCTCGATGTCGTCGGCGCGCCGGGTGCCCTGCCCGCGGTGCTCGCCGACCTCGCGCGTCTCGCCCGCAGCCCCGAGGCCATCGGGGCCTGGCTCCGCTTCTCCTCGCGCACGGCGGGGGCGGGCCTCCTGTATGCGGCGGGCCTCGGGCCATCGATCGCGGCGTGGGCGTCGGCGGAGCCCTCTCCTGGAGCCCTGTCGCTCCTCGCCCGCCTCACCGACTGGTACGACGAGCAGCACGCACAGGTGCTCCTCCGCGCTCTCGCGCCTGCGCTGTCCGGCACACACCGCGACGCCGTCCTCGGCGCGATCCTCGACGCCTTGCGCGAGCAGCCACCGGCGCTGGTCTCGCGCGTGCTCTCGGGGATGGTGCGCCCCACCGACGCCGCGGCGCTCCGCGCCCTCGCCGAGGCCGAAGCGGCGTCGCCCGGCCTCCTGGCGCTCCTCGCGCCGACGCTGCGCGCCGCGGTGGAGCGCGCGCTCGACACGGCGCTCGACGTGGCAGATCCGGAGAAGGCGCGCCTGCTCCTCACGTACTTCGCGGACCGCGACGGCCCCCTCTCCGCCTCCGCGCGCGAGCGGGTCCTCACCCTGCTGGAGCGCCACGTGCGCTCCCCGTCGCGCCGGGTGAGCCTCCACGCGCACCGCCTCCTGCGCGCGCTGGCCCCGCGCGAGCGCTACCTCCGCGCCACCCGGGCGCTGCTCGACGACCCCGATCCCACGACCGTGCGCCTGGCGCTCCGCGTCCTCGCGTTCGGCGGCGATGCGGAGTCGGCCGCGGCGATCGCCGAGCGCCTGTTCCACCCCCACGCCGGGGTCGCGCGCGCGGCGCGGGAGGGGCTGCTCGCGCTCGGGCAGGCCGCCGTGGCCCCGCTCCTCGGCGGCCGTGCCCGCCTCCGGCCCGACCGCCGTGAGGCCATCGACGCCATCCTCGACGAGATCCGGGGCCGCAGCGGCGGCAGCAGCGCAGGGAGCGCGGCATCTTGAGAGCGCTGCCCGCAGGTGGCACCGTGCGCGGCATGCTCCAGTCCCCCGATCGTCTGAACTCCCTCGCCCTCGCCCTCACCGACGAGCACCGGCTCCTCTGGGAGTCCGCCCGCACCTTCGCGCGCGAGCGGGTCGCATCGGGGGCTGCCGAGCGGGACAAGACCGCAGTCTTTCCCTCGGAACTCCTCCCCGAACTCGCGGAGATGGGCCTCCTCGCGATGAAGGTGCCCGAGGAGGACGGTGGCTCCGGAGCGGACAACGTCGGCTACGTGCTGGCCATGGCGGCCATCGCCGAGGCGTGCGCGTCGACGGCGGTCATCCTCGCTTCGAGCAACCTGGCCACGAAGATCCTCGCCGATCACGGCACCGAGGCGCAGCGGGAGCGCTGGCTCAGGCCGTATGCGCGAGGAGCGCTGGGGCCCGCGAGCTTCGCCCTCACCGAGCCCCAGGGCGGCTCGGACGCCGCGACCCTCCGCACGAGCGCGCGCCTCGACGGCGATGCCTGGGTCCTCACCGGCTCGAAGATGTGGATCACCAGCGGCGCCCACGCGGGCATCCACCTCGTCTTCGCCCGGACCGAGCCCCAGGGCGGAGCCCGCGGCATCGGCTGTTTCGTGGTCGAGCGCGGCACCCCGGGCCTCACCGTCGGCGCCGAGGAGGACAAGATGGGCCTGCGCTCCTCGGGGACCGTGGCCCTCCACTTCGAGGACTGCCGCATCCCCCGGGAGAACCTCATCGGCGCCCCGGGCTCAGGCTACGGCCTCGCCCTCGGCGCGCTCGGCGCCGGCCGCATCGGCATCGCCGCGCAGTGCCTCGGCATCGCCGAGGCCGCCATGGTCGAGGGCCTCTCCTATGCGGCGGAGCGCCGGGCCTTCGGGGAGCGGGTGCTCGACTTCCAGAACTCGCAGTTCGTGGCCGCGAACTGCCGGATGGATCTCGACGCCGCCTGGCTCCTGACGCTGCGCGCGGCGCTGCTCCTCGACCGCGGTGAGCGCGCGCGGATGGAGTCGAGCATGGCCAAGGTGGTCGCATCGGAGGCCTGCGGGCGCGTGGTCGACGCCATGCTCCAGCTCCACGGCGGCTACGGGTACTCGCGGGAGTACCGGATCGAGCGGCTGTACCGCGACTGCCGGGTGACGCGCATCTACGAGGGGACGAACGAGATCCAGCGGGTGGTGATCGCGCGGGAGCTGCTCCGGGACCACGCCGAAGAGCGCTCTGCCTGAGCCTCCGGTCCACCTCGCGCAGATGTCGTGCGGCCCACCGACGAGCCCCTCCCCCGCCTGGAGAGAGGCTGTCGATGTCCGCAGCCCTGACGGCGCCACCCGCGCAGGCTGCGCCGGGAGCCGAGGCCGCCACGTCGACCGACGGAAAGGGTGGAAGCGGATCCCGAACTTTTCTCCGCCACCCGGGAAGAGGTGCTGTCGGTTTCCGACACTGGCATGTCCGCCGCGGGAGAAGGTACGTCGGGTTCATCCCCCCGCGCCTTCCCGCACCGGGAGCCCTGCGGTGGGAGCGTCCTCCCACCTGTTCCGGAGGCGGAAGGAGGTACGCCGGTCCCCGTCACCCATGTCCCCCGCGGCAGAGGCGCGGTCGGCGCCCGCCCCCACCCTTTCCGCCGTGGAAGAACGCCCGTCGGCGGACGCCTGCCGCACCCTTCCCGCCGGGGAAAGGGTGTCGTCGGAGACCGCCCGCACCCCTCCCCGCCGGGGAAAGGGTACGGCGGGCGCCGACAGAGCCTCTCCCCGCCGGGGAAAGGGTACGGCGGGCGCCGGCAGAGCCTCTCCCCGCCGGGAAGAGGTGCGGGCGGTCTCCGACGACACCCTTTCCACCGGGGGAGGCCCCAGCCTGACCGGGCGACGGAACCACGGCGCGTGGGGGCGACAGGGTTGCGGCGTGTCCAGAGGAGCCTCCCCGCGCGGGAGCACCAGGATGGGCAACCTGCTGCGCAGGGGATGCGCGGGAAGGGTCAGGGGGCGACGATGGTGCGGAAGGTCGCGACCCCGCGCCGACGCCGACGCGACTCACCGGGGCAGAGCCCGGACAGTGCATCGTCACGGGGCGCCGCCATGTCGCCCCCACCTCGATGGGAACATCCGTGAAACCGAAAGCCCATGCGGCTCACGGCTTCCCGGGCGGCGCGAAGCGGGCGACGACGTGGTACACGCCGGTCCCCTCCGGGGTCACCACGAGCTGCAACCCGCTGCGCTGGAAGACGGACATCATCGCCTTGTTCTCCATCAGCACGTCGGCCTTGAACCCGGCGACGCCGCGGGCCTTCGCGATCTCGATGAGGCGCCGGAGCAGCGCCGTGCCGACGCCCTTGCGCTGCGCCTCGTCGCGGACGACGACCGCGAAGTCGCCGAGGTTGTCCTTGGGGTCGACGTCGTAGCGGGCCATGGCCAGGATGGTCTCCCGGTCCTCCTCGCGCGCGCAGGCGACGATGCCCATGCTCAGCTCGTCGTCGAGGTTCACGAGGCGCTGCATCTCCTCGTGGGGGTGGGCGCGCTTGAAGCCGAGGAAGCGCCTGTAGATGCTCTCGTCGGAGAGGTGGTAGAGGAGGTCCTGCAGCGCGCCCTCGTCCGAGAGGCGCACGGGGCGGAGCAGCAGCGCCTCTCCCGAGCGCAGGCGCGCGAGGTGCGCCTCGGAGATGGGCGACACGGCGCGCGGGACCACCTGGTCCGGGAACACGTAGCGGCGCTGCTTCGCGGCGTCGAGCAGGGCGGCGCGGTGGTCGGGGTGCGCGATCTCGACGAGGGCGAGCGCGCGCTCGCGGATGTTGCGGCCCCAGAGGTCAGCGATGCCGTGCTCCGTGACCACGTAGCGCACGTCGCCGCGGCTGGTGACCACGCCTGCGCCCTCTTCGAGCGCCGGGCGGATCCGGCTCACGGTGCCGCGCTTCGCCGTGGAGCGGAGCGCGATGATCGGCTTTCCGCCGCGGCTCCGCGCCGCGCCGCGGATGAAGTCCACCTGGCCGCCTATCCCGGAGAAGAACTTCCCCGACAGCGTGTCCGACGCGACCTGGCCGGTGAGATCCACGGCGAGCGCGGAGTTCAGGGCGATCATCCGGTCGTGGCGCGCGATGGTGAACGGGTCGTTGGTGAACGCCGAGGAGCGCATCTCCAGGGCCGGGTTGTCGTGCGCCCACGCGTAGAGCTCTCGGCTGCCGAGCAGGAACGAGGTGACGATCTTCTGGGGGAGGAGCGTCTTCGCCCGGCCGGTGATCACCCCGCGCTGGACGAGATCCATCACCCCGTCGGAGAGCATCTCGGTGTGGACGCCGAGGTCGCTGCGGTCGCGGAGCGCGGCGAGGACCGCGTGCGAGATCCTGCCGATGCCGGTCTGGAGGGTGGCGCCGTCGGGGACGAGGGTGGCGACGTGCTTGCCGATCGCCTCGTCGATCGCGTCGAGCGGCTCGGGGATCCGCTCCGGCAGCGCGTAGTCGACCGGCACGAGGTGGGCGATGCGATCCACGTGGAGGAACGAGTCTCCGTGGGTGCGCGGCATGCGGGGGTTGACCTCGGCCAGCACGAGCCCGGCAGAGTCCACGGCGGCGCGCACGATGTCGACGGAGACGCCGAGGCTCACGAAGCCATGGGCGTCCGGCGGGCTCACCTGGATGAGGGCCACGTCGATGCGCACCCGCCGCTCGACGATGAGCCGCGGGATGTCCGAGAGGAAGACGGGCATGAAGTCGGCGCGGCCCTCGTGGATCGCGTCACGAACGTTCTCGCCGATGAAGAAGGCGGTGTGCCGGAAGCGGCCTTCGAGCCCGGGGCGCACGTACGGCGCGGGGCCCTCGGTCATGAGGTGGACGATCTCGTTGTCCGCGAGGTGCTCGCCAGCGACGACCATCGCGTCCACGAGCACGGTGGGCTCCGCCGCGCCCGAGCCGATGAGGATGCGGCGGCCCCGCTGGATGGTGTGGATCGCCTCGGCCGCGGTGCAGACCTTGTGCGCGTAACGTTGGGTCCAGTCGAGCTTCAGATCCATGCCGGTGAGGTACAGGTAATCGCCCGGCGGCGTGGAGCGCCAGCGCTGTCTCGACATGAGCGCCCCCGCGCCGTCGTACGCGACGTCAATACCCGGCTGGAGTTCTGGTGCGGCGCGACCGACGGGGCCCGCAAGCTTGCTTGTCGCGCGCATCTGGTACTTCGGCTCGAAGGTCTTGTTGTTGCAACAGGTGATGTTGTTATTGATCGTGGGAATGCTGGCGCTGCACCCATGCTAGGGTCGCCGCGCCGCGCAGCACGCATCTGAAGGGGGCTCGTGAACCTGCACGTCACCGACACGCGAACCAGGCTGTCGCACACGCTGCGAGGCCTCGGGGTGGCGCTCCTCGTGGTCGCCGCCGTGTTCCTCGTCGCCTTCCCCGCGTTCGCGCAGGGGAACTCGGTCCTCATCGGCCGCGTCGTCGACGCCTCGACCCGCGCCCCGATCGCTGACGTCGCCGTCACCGCCACCGCCCCGGAGCTGCAGGGCGAGCAGATCGTGGTGACCGACGGCTCCGGCCAGTACCGCATCCCCAACCTCCCGCCCGGCAACTACACGCTCCGCTTCGATCGGGAGAGCTTCAGGCCCTACGCGCGCGGCGGGATCGCCCTCCGCACCAGCACCACGATCCGCGTCAACGTGGAGCTGTTGCCCACGGTCCTGGACTCGGGAGACCCGATCGTCGTCATCGGGCGCGCGCCGACGGTCGACGTCGGATCGAGCTCCACCGGCCAGAACATCAACCAGGACTTCATGCGCCGGCTCGCCGTCGCGCCGCCCTCCTCGAAGGGCGGCGCGCAGCGCTCCTTCGAGGCGGTCGCCGAGGTCGCGCCCGGCGCCCGCGCCGACACCTACGGCACGTCGGTCAACGGCGCCACGTCGCCGGAGAACCAGTACGTGATCGACGGCCTGTCGGTGAACGACCCGGCCTACGGCGTCGTCGGCACGCCCCTCACCATCGAGTTCATCAAGGGAATCAACGTCATCAGCGGCGGATACATGCCCGAGTTCGGCAGGTCCACCGGCGGCGTCCTCGACGTGGTGACCAAGAGCGGCGGCGACGAGTTCCAGGGCTCCGTCTTTTTCAACCTGACCCCCGGCGTGTTCGCAGGCCAGGCCAGGCCCGTGAAGAGCGAGGGCTCGACCGTCTCCACCGACCACCGCCTCTCCTCCATCCGCGACTACGGCTTCGAACTCGGCGGCCCTATCGTCAAGGAGAAGCTCTGGTTCTTTGCCGGCGTCGACCTCGCGTTCACGAGCCGCGAGCTGGAGCGCAACCTGAACAGCATCCGCGGCTTCGACGAGAACGATCAGCCCCTCACCGACGAGAACGGCTTCACCCTCACCGACCGCATCCCGGGCACCACGCAGCGCTACCGCGCCGAGGCGCTGAGCGTCCAGTTCATCGGCAAACTCACCTACCAGGTCAACCAGGACAACAGCCTGACCCTGAGCGTGTACGGCGCGCCGAGCGTCTCCGGCGGCGACGGCACCTTCGGCATCGCGCCAGCGAGCGACGCGGTCGAGGGGCGCCCCGGCTTGAACCTCTCCAGCACCTATTCGAACTCCGCCCACAAGTATGTCGCCACCGCGCTCGACGTCGCGCTGAAGTGGTCCACGGCGTTCGACAACAAGCGGCTGCTCATCGACACCACACTCGGCTGGCACCACCAGGATCAGGACATCCTGCCCTCCGACGGCAGCAGGCCCGGCACGCAGCGCGGCTACGCCGGCACCCGCGCCGTCGTCTACCGCCGCATCGGCCCCTACCACTCGATCACCGACTTCGAGCGGCTCCCGGCGGACCAGGCCGCGAGGTGCGCCCTGCAGCCCGCCGCGACCGATCTGGACCAAGACGGCGCGCTCGACGACGTCCGCGTCCCCTGCCCCGTGCAGCTCTACTACGCGGGGGGCCCGAACTTCCTCAAGGAGTCCACCCTCGATCGCCTCCAGCTCAAGAGCGTCGTCACCGCCCTCTTCGAGGGGCTCGGCCACCACGTGGTCAAGGCCGGCATCGACGGCGAGCTGATGACGTACCAGAACCTCAAAACCTTGAGCGGGCGACAGCTCCTCATCGAGAGCGTCGACGGCACGGCCTTCGTGGACAGCGGGGTGTTCGGCTTCCTGAGCGGCCCTCGGCCGGACGACTACCACATCGTCGATGCGTACGACGTGACGTCGCTGTCGACCACCGTCGGGGGCTTCGTGCAGGACAGCTGGAGCATCCTCGACAAGGTGACCCTCAACCTCGGGGTCCGCTACGACGCCCAGGTCCTGATCGCCAACGACGGCGAGATCGGCATGGTGCTGGCGAACCAGTGGTCTCCGCGCCTGGGCGTCATCTACGACGTCACCCAGGAGGGCCGCTCGAAGCTCTTCGCCAGCTACGCACGCTACTACGAGAGCGTCCCGCTCAACATCGTCGATCGCCTCTTCGGCAGGGAGCAGAGCCTCATCTCGATTCGCCCCGCCTCAGCCTGCGATCCGCGCGATCCGTCGACCGCCGAGGGGTGCCTCGACCCCTCGACCCGGCTCCCCATCGGCGCCCCGTACGACCCGAACCAGTACTCGTTCCCGTTCAACGCCAACAGGGCGGTGGTGGACCCCGACCTGAGCCCCCAGTCCTCGGACGAGCTGGTCCTCGGCGGCGAGCTCGAGGTCGTCGACAGCGGCCGCGTGGGCCTGACCTACACGAAGCGCTGGCTCAACGCCATCATCGAGACCATGAGCGTCGACGAGGGGGGCACCTTCTTCGTCGGCAACCCCGGCCGAGGCTTCACCGCCGACGTCCCCGAGGCCACGCGCGACTACGACGCGGTGACCGTCTTCTTCCAGAAGGCCTTCACCAACCTGTGGCTCGCCCAGGTGAGCTACACGGTCTCGTACCTGCGCGGCAACTACTCCGGCCTCTTCCGCCCGGAGACGGGTCAGCTCGATCCCAACATGAACACGGACTTCGACGTGACGTCGCTCCTCGTGAACCGCACCGGGCCGCTCCCCGGCGACCGCACCCACGAGATCAAGATCTTCGGCGCGAAGACCTTCGAGATCCCGGGCGGCATGCTGCTCGATCTCGGCCTCACCGCCCGCACCCAGTCGGGCAGCCCGACGAACTTCCTCGGCACGCAGTCCCGGTACGGCGCGAACGAGGTGTTCCTCTTGCCGCGCGGCAGCGGCGAGCGGCTCCCCTGGAACCACAGCCTCGACGGCCACCTCGGCTACGGGTTCCGGCTCGCGAAGGACAGCGACCTCCTGCTCGCCGTCGACGTCTTCAACATCATGAACTTCCAGGCGGCCATCGCGACGGACAACAGCTACACGCTCGCGAACGTGCTCCCCTGCACCGGCGAAAACGACGGCCCCGACAACGTCGATCAATGCGTCCGCTACCTGAACGGCGCCCCCTTCGATCCGAACGACAAGAACCCGAACTTCGGCAACCCGACCGCCTACCAGCAGCCACGCACCTGGCGCTTCGGCGCCCGCGTCACCTTTTAGGTACTGCGTACCCTGGCTCAGGGGCCTGTCGGCCACTGCGCTCCCGATGGTCGCTACCCCCTGGGGCCCATCGGCCCCCACGCTTCCCCGTCCTATGCAGCCTCGGCCGGTGCGGCATCGAGCTTCGCCCCCCCCAGCGGAGCAGGCGATGGGCGGGTTCCGCGTCCGGCGCCTGCGCGTGCGGCATCTGCGTCTTCCCTGGGGTCATGGCGATCCCGGCGACGGCTCAGCCGACCGGGGCGGCCTTCGACCGGGTGGCGTGCTCCTCGATGGACTTCACCTGCCCGTATTCGAGCGTCACCACCCGGTCTGCGTAGTGGAAGTAGCGATCGTCGTGCGTCACGGCGATGACAGTCTTCCCGCGCGCCTTGAGCGACGGAATGAGCTCGTCGTAGAAGTACCGGCGGAACTCGGGATCCTGGTCGGCTGCCCACTCGTCGAACACGCAGATGGGCCGGTCCTCCAGCAGGGACACGATCATCGCCAGCCGCTTGCGCTGACCCGTCGACAGGGAGCGCGTGGTGAAGCGCGCGTCGACATAGGACGTCTTGTCGGCGATCTGCATCTGCTTGAGGAGGCGCTGCACGAGCTGCTCGTCAGCGTCGAGCACGCCGTAGAGCTTGGAGAAGAGGTGGAAGTCCGCGAAGATGACGGAGAACATCTCGCGGTAGGACGCGACGTTCTCGGCCCGTATCTGCGTCCCATCCAGGCACAGGGTGCCGCTCGTCACCGGGTAGAGCCCCATCAGCACCTTCATGAAGGTCGATTTGCCGCTACCGTTGCCGCCGACGACGAAGACCACCTCGCCCCTGGTGATGGACAGGTTCATCGGCCCGATCTGGAAGGCGTGCTCATCCGCCTCGGTGGCATAGGCAAACCTGACGTCGTCCATCTCGATCGTCGAGAACTCGCCCTTCCAGGGATCCTCCGCCTTCTCCGGTGGAACGACGCCGCGCGCGGCGCGTTCGAGCTTCTCCTCCAGCGCTTCGATGTTCGCCAGCGCCATGTTCGACCGCTTGTACGCAGGCATGCCCCCCACCGCGCCGCCGAGGGGAGACCAGAAGAACAGCACCGCTCCGACGAGCGTCGTCACCTTCACGCTGTCGATGGACACGTGCTGGGGCAGGACAAACACCATCGTGATCAGCAGCACGAACAGCACGCACTGCGCGAGGATCAAGTTGTCATTGAAGAGATTGTTGGCGTTGACCGTGGCCGAGCGCAGCTCCTCGGTGGTGACCGAGATGTCTTGGCGAACATCCTGGGCGCGCCTCCGGCTCAACCGCATCTCCTTGACGCCTTTCAGCATGTCGGTGATCTGGTCGAAGAACGTGACGCGCTTCCTGGCCACCTCTCTGAGGTGCTCGCCGATCTCGGTGTTCCGCGCGAAGTACCGCATCATGCCCACGCCATTCAGCAGCATCAGGAGCATGAAGGCCGGCGGTGACAGGGAGAGGATGTAGATCGAGGCACACGCGAGGATGCACAGCGACTGGAGAAAGTTCGCGGTGATCCCGGCGGAGTCCGAGACGACCGACATGTTCTCCGTGATGCGGTCGTAGATCTCCGACGTCCCGAGCCGCTCGATTCCCTGGAGATCTGCGCGTTCGATCTTGTCGATGACCCGCAGTTTGATCTTCTTGAGCGCCTGCTCGATGATCGCCGTGGTGCGGTGGTACGTGCGCCGCGAGCAGACGATGTACAGCAAGACGCAGAGCGCGATCAGGATGAACGATCGCACCTTCTCGCCTCCCTCGGTGGCGGCAGCGTTGATCAGCGCGATGCCGAGCGCGTTCGCCCCTCCCGCCAGGGTCGCCGAGGCGATGAGCGAACGGCCCTCCCCGCTGGACTCTCTGCGAATCAGCTCCCAGAGCGTCATTCAGGCCCCAGCGCGCCGGAGGGAGATCGGACCATCATCAGCATTTCCCGACTTTTGTTCGCCCCGACTTTTGTTCGCTCGGACGGGACGACACGTGATGGTAGGGGCTGAGCGCAGTATCACGACGCTTCGCGGTGCACAGCTTCTCGGTCAGTAGTCGATCCCACGAGGTGCGTAAAGTTGCCTCGCTCCCGCCGCCGACGTCCACCCCACGCCGAGGCGGGGACACGTCCTGCCTCCCGCGAAGAGAGGCCCCGCGACCGGGACGAGGGGCGGCCGCGCAGGGCGCGTTCAGGCGGGCGTCGCAGCCTGCGTCTCGTCCGCCTCGCTGGCGGCCTGCGCATTGCGGCGCCGGGTCTTGATGCCATTCAGGGCAATGGCCGAACGGGACACGCGCGTCTTCTGGTAGGGCGCCAGCAACAGCTCGCCAAGGCCCGGCTCAGGTGCCGGCGCCCCTGCCTACGCTCCGCGCACCGTGACCTGGACGCCATCGTCGGCGCGGACCATCACCTGCCCGGGCGCGGTCGCCACGAACAGGAGCGGACCGATGCGCAGCGTCTCGTCGGCGCGCCTCGTGTCCAGCACCGCGCCGCGCAGCTCGGTCCCGTCAGGGGTCCTTCCACCCACCGTGAAGGCGATGCGCGAGGCGTCCATCGCGTAGAAGGCCGCGTGATCGGCCGGGTCGAGCGGCGCGAGCGGCGCGAGCGGCTTGACGTGGAGCGAGCAGCTCGGCTCCGAGCCGATGTAGTGCGGCACGCCGGGGGGGAGGTCGCTCTCGATCACGCCGTGAGCCGAGACCACCGACAGCCGCGGGCCCTCGGGGTCGGAGGTGGAGGCGAAGAGGGGCGGCCATGGCCATCGCATTCCCAGAGAGGATCGCGCGGTGACCACGACGCCGCACGCGGGGCACTCGCGCCGCAAGGCGCCGTGCTCGTCGGAGGTGGGCTCGCCCCGCAGCGAGCTCCACGCATGCGGGCACACCGCGCCGCCGAGGGTGACGAGCTGCGGCCGCGCGGACCAGCCCACCCGCGTCAGCGAGCCCGGGATGTCGGCGTCCAGGGTCAGCGCGACGTCGAGCGCCTGGGCGTCGTCGCTGAGGGCGAGGAGCGTGAGCGCGACGTCGCGGGCCCACGCGCTCCGGCTCCGGTCGAGGGCGAAGGCGCGCACCAGCGGCCGGGCCTCGGGGCACACGGCGAGCACCAGCTCGGCGAACAGGGGCACCGGCCTCTCCCGCGCGAGGGCGCCGAGCACGTGGCGCGCGACGGCCTCGCCCGCCTCCCCCGCGAGCGGGCCTGCGCTCGGCGCGTCCGCGCAGGCGACGAGCTCGGCGAAGGTGCTCAGATCGCCACCCTGCAGGTCGGCGCGCACCCGCCCGGGGGATGGCCTGCGCTCGTCCAGCAGCGACGCCAGCGCCTCGCGGAGCGCGCCCGCGTCCATCCCGAATCCCCGCCCGGGATCGCAGGCGCGGCCGACCACGTCGTCGAGCCAGGCGAAGCCTTCTGCGCGCGAGGAAGGCGACCAGTACTGCTGTCGGCTGGCGCCGAGCTGGTGGGCCGGCGCGCCGGTGACCAGGAGCGACAGCAGCGAGCCGAGCGCGAACACGTCCCCCGCGGGTGAGCTGCTCGGCGACGCGGCGCGGAGCAGGTCACGCACGCCGGCCCAGAGGTGCTCATGATCGCGGCCCAGGTTGCCGACCATGCTCCGCCCGCCCCCCCAGAACTCCAGCACGGGCCTGCCGTCGGGGCGCACGCGGACCGACGGGGCCAAGATGCCGCCGTGCCCGACGCCGGCAGCGTGGGCCAGCCGGCATGCGTCGGCCAGGCGCTCGACGATGCGCAGCGCGACGGCAGGCGGCAACCCGGCGCCGCGCGCGCGGTGCTGCTCCAGGTACTTCCGGCCGTCGACGCCAGCGGTGCGGTGGGTGAGGATGTGGCGGATCGGGCCATTCCAGCCGCTCTGCGGCGAGAACCGGTGGATGGTGCGATCGCGCGCGGTCCACGCGTCGAAGAACCGCGGCAAGGCGTCGTGGTCGTGGTCGCGCAGAAACGTCGCCGCGCGCTTCGAGAAGGCGTCGGCGTCCGGAGCGTGGACGTCTTCCAGGAACACGCTCTCGCTGTCGAGCAGGCCGTCGTGATCGAGCGCGAGCGCTGCAGCTTCGCGCCCCGTGCGCACCATCCAGACGGGGCCGCTGGAGGCGTCGCGGGACAGGGCCGTGCCTACACTGCCAGGGAGCGGCATGGACAGAGACTAGCAGCACCGAGCCCGCGCGGACGACGCGCCGATCCAGCCTTCTGCGGCGCTCGTTCCTTCTCGCGCCCATTCACCTCGACGCCCTCGTGGTGGACAGCGCGCATGCGGTCGTCGCACCCACCGCCGATTTCAGCCGACTGCCGCATCACCACGACGGAGAGGATCGCCATGCGTCGGTGCCGTGGATCGGCGCGTCGATCGCGTCACGACCGTTCGGCCCCCGGGGGCCTACGCGCGTGGCAAGCACACCGAGGGTCCCCTCCCCTGTGCCTGGCTGACGACGCGCAGGTCCCCGGACGAGCTTTCGGACGCAAGCACCTGGGACGAGCGCGCGTGGTCCTGGCCCTGGCACCCCTTCCGCATGGACTGGGAGGTGTGTGTCGCGTCCGCGGCCCCCTGTCACGGCGGTGGCCCAGGCGCGGATCGGGCGGCTGCAGGTGCAGGGCTGGGCCCGCAGCCTGCTGGCGAGGGTGAGGCGTGAGGCTCGTTGCTCAGTGGACAGCCCTGCCATGTGCGCGCGAGAATCCGCGCCCGATGAGGTCGAGATCGTTTGGGGTGCTGCTTTGCCTGGCCGCGCTGGTGGGCACGGGGGCCTCGTGCAAGTGCTCCGGCGGCGACAAGGGGCGCGCCGAGGTCCTGACGGAGCGGTCCTCCAGGCTGCAGAACGGGCTGCAGGTCGACCTCGTGGCCGGGCCTTGCAGCGACTCGGCGGCGCTCGTCGTCCTCGTGCGGCTGGGGATCGATCACGACCCGCCGGGGCGGTCGGGCATGGCGCAGCTCGCGGGGCGCGTGCTGGCGACGTCGGGCGCGGCGGGGCGGTCCCCACGCGTGGTCGAGGTCGGCGACGACCACACGCTGTACTCCGTCGTGGCGCAGGGCGACCAGCTCCTCGAAGAGCTGGACGAGGTGGCGGCGTGGATGTCACGGGCCACGCCGACCGAGGCCGACCTGGGGCGCGAGCGGGCACGCCTGCTCGAAGAGCTGGCGAAGCTGCAAGGGGCCGACGCCGCGGCGACGGCGATGAGCCTGGCCGAGGAGGCCCTGCGGCCGACGCGCGGCAACGGGAAGCGGCTCGGGATCGCCGCCGAGGTGGAGGCGATCACGCTCGCCGAGCTGCAGGCCTTCTGGCAGGCGCACATGACGGCGGGCAATGCGCGCCTCGTCGTGGCGGGGCGCTTCGACGCGGAGAAGTCCCGCGCGCGTGTCGAGGCGGCCTTCGGGCCCCTCCCGGCCGGGACGCCGCCCGCGCCGCGCGAAGCGGCGGACGCCACCGTCCGAGGGACCTTGGTGATGGGCGACGCGCCCACCGCCGTCGCCATCGTCGTCCCCGCGCCGGCGCTGTCCGATCCGCTCTACCCCGCCTTCCTGGTGCTCGCCGCGCGGCTCTCGGGCGAGCCCTCGCAGACCCGCACGTGGGAGGCACGCTATGACCCGGTCAGGCGCCCCGAGCTGCTCTTCATCACGGGGCCCGTCGGGCCGACGGAGCAGCCGGAGCCCGCCGCGGCGCGGATGCGCACCGAGGTGGCCACGATCCTCGCGCAGCCGCCTGGAGCCGAGGACACCGCGAAAGCCAAGGAGAGGTCGCGGCTCTTTCTCGATCCGCAGAGCCTTGATCCGGCGGTCTGTGCGAAGGACGTGCGCGCGTTCGCGACCGTCCGGGCGCGGAGGGCGCAGCTCGAGGGAGCGCCCTCCATCCAGGCGCTCGACGCGATCTCCAAGGCGCAGTTCGACGAGGCCGCCGCGCTCTTCGATGCGAAGTACTCCGCGGCGGTGATCGCGGGCGGAACCATCCGCTGAGTCCTGCATATGCCGAGCTGAGCCCTGGCGGCTCGACCCGCTGAAGGGACTCACGACGTGGAGTCCTGACCGTGTTGAAAGGGCCCGCGGATGCGGGCCCCGGGTTCAGTTGAAGGGGAGGGTCACGCCGGTCGGGAGGGGCGCCGTGACCAGAAGGCTGGTCTCACCCTCTCGCCCCCAGCGAGAGCGCGCTCAAGGTCCCGACGACATGGGCCATGACTTCGCCCTCGTTCTGTTCGGCATTGATGAACGAGTGGTTGCCCGCGAACTCCTGGTAGAGGAACGCTCGCGTCGTCAAGCGCTCCCACGCCCGCATGTCACCCTCCGAGACCTGAGCGTCCTGTCTTCCATGAAGCGCGACGATGGGAATGTGAAGCGGAGAGACCTGGCCCGGATCGAACGTCTCGACGGTGCGGAACGTCGCAACGATTGCATGTAGCTGGGCGCGGATGAAATCCCGGGTCAGGGAGAACAGGCCGGCGCTGTTCATCGAATCGAGCAGCGCGTCGATCACCCTCTCGACGAAGCGGTGGTTACGCGGGTCCAGGATCTCGTCCAGCGTGGGGATGTGCGAGATCCCGTGGTTGCGGTAGGTCTCCTTCAGCGCCACGACCACCGGGTTCGCAGGAAGGCAGGGCGCACTGAAGGCCCCTGCGAAGAGGACCTGTGGGGCTGGCAGCCCTCGCCGTTGCAGGTGCGAGCACCAGGCATAGGCGAGCAACGTGCCCGCGCTGTGACCGAGCATCGCATAAGGCCGCTGCAGATCATCGCGCGTCATGTCGGTGAGGCGCTCCGCGATGTCGGAGAGATGCTCCAGAGGGCGCTCCTTCAACCGGTCCCCGCGGCCCGGCAGCTCAATGGGCCTGACCTCGATGTGGTCCGGAAAGGTCTTGACCCAGTTCCGGAACATCGAGGCGGAGAGATGGCCATAGGGGAAGCAGTAAAGCCGGACGCGCGCCCCGGGCTTTTCGTGGCCCCGCACCCACCTGTCCTTGTCGAACGAGGGGCTCACCAGCTCGCGCCCTGGGCTTGCGGGAGGTGCGTCTTCCGCCCACGAAGGGTGGTGCTTCACGATGAGCCGCTGGAGATCCCGGACCGTGACCTCGAAGAGGTTGTTGATAGGCAAGCTGAACCGGTCGAGGATCGACTGCAGCTTCATGATCATGAGCGAGTCCATCCCCAGCTCCAGAAGCTCACGATCCAGAGGAATCTCGGCTGGATCGGTCTCCAGCAAGGCCCCGATCTCCTCGAGGAGGTGGCGGGGCGTCAGGCGCTCGACGCGACCAGGGTCGAAGGCGGCCAGCGACTCCAGCGCGCTCTCGTTCTGGGTCAAGCTCTGCAGGGTGGTCTCCCGGCATGCGATGACCACCTCCTGCTTCGCGTCATACACGGACCAGGACATCGCGAAGCGATTCGGCTCCGCGCTCGGCAAGAGCCTGGTGTACAGCCCGTAATGCTCCTTCGAGGTCAGCGGGCCTCGAATCGAGATGTCCCTCATCACCGTCGTCATGTGCAGGACGCCAGTCGAGGCCCCCTTCATCAAGAACCCTGGCTGGAGCACCGCGTCCAGGAACCCAGGGTGTACGCCGAGGCCGTAGCGACTGGCATCGAAGCTCAAGCGCAACGTCGAGAAGCTCTCGTCCGCATGGATCTCCGACGATTGTACGACCCGTACGAAGCCCATACCCGGGTAGCCCATCGCCGTGTACCGCTCGTAAAACGTCCCCTCGTCCAAGGTGATCGGCGCGCTCCCCAGCGCTCTGGGCGGGACGGCGCCGCAGTCCTCCCCGCTCGCAGGGGAGACCGAGGCCTTCGCGGCCCGTACCCACGTGGACCCCTCGGCCTCGTACCTGAAGTAGAAGTCGAACTCGTAGGCGCCCCGTTCACCCTCCCTCACGGCAACCTGAATCAGGGTATTCACCGGGCGGGAGACGTAGAGCAGGCGCAGGAATTCGATCGAATGAATGAGGATGCTCCTCGCCTGGAGTCGCTCCGCGAAGATTCTGTAGATCGTCTCGATGTAGAAGCCGATGTGGAAGTTGCCCGTGTCGCCGATGCCGAGCAGGTTCCACCCCTCGATCCGCAGGAGCACGCGCAGGATGTCCGGCGGCGCGTCCACGGCCTGGAAGTCCAGGAGCTTCTCCCCGGTCCCCCCGCTCTTGTCGGGTTTCTTCGCGCCGTTCGTGGGCTGTAGCCAGTAGGACTTCGCGTTGAATGGGTGGACGGGGTAAGTCGCCAGCAGGTCTCCCCTCCCCTTCCGAAGGTCCTCGGGCGGGCTCCTGAGCACCACGTGGCCGTTGACGCCGCCGAACCCGAACGAGCTGACGCCCGCGATCTTCTCGGGATCGGTCCAGTCGAGCGTCCGGTCGGGGAGGACGAACGAAGAGCGCTCCATGCGAAGGAGGGGGTTTACCGTCGTCAGGTGGTTGTTTCCGGGAATCTTCCCGAGGTGGATGCAGAGAGAGGCCTTGATCAAGCCGGCAATGCCGGCCGCTGGCTCCAGGTGACCGATGTTCGTCTTCAGGCAGCCGAGGACGCAGGGACGCCCCGGGGCTCGCCCCTGGTTCACCACGTTGCCGAGCGCCTCGATCTCGACGGGATCACCGAGGTAGGTCCCCGTCCCGTGGGTCTCCACGTACTGCACCTGGCTCGGCGCGATGCTCGCTCGCTGGAACGCCCTGGCGATGACCTGCTCCTGAGCGACACCATTCGGTGCGGTGAGGCCGTTGCTCTTGCCGTCCTGGTTCACGTAGCTCGCCGCAATGACGGAGTAGACCTTCGCCCCCCTGGCGCGGCTGTCCGATAGCCGCGAGAGCACCAGGACGCCGACTCCCTCACCAGGGACATAGCCATTGGCGCTCGTGTCGAACGTCTTGCACTTGCCGTCGGGCGCCAGCATGCTCGAATCCTGCAAGAGCCTCGTGAAGACTGGGTTCAGGTTGAGGCTGATGCCACCGACGATGGCATGGTCGATGACCTTCTTCGCAAGGTACTGGCAGGCAATGTCGACCGCGACCAGCGACGACGAGCACGCCGTATCGATGACGAGGCTCGGCCCGCTCAGATCGTAGTGGTACGAGATGCGGTTCGCCGAGATGGACAGGGCGTTCCCGGTGACGAGGAACAGGGCATTGTCCGGATCGTAGTGGCTCGCGGCCCGCATGTACTGGCTCGGGTAGTGCGAGATGAACACCCCCGTGTTCTTGAGATCAGGACGGCCGAGCAGCTCCGCGTCGACGAGCGCCTGATGAACGTTCATCAGCAGGAGCCGCTGCTGAGGGTCCATGCACCTGGCCTCGCGCGGGGAGATGCCGAAGAGCTCCGCGTCGAAGAGATCGATGCCTTCGAGGTAGCCGCCGAAGATCCGGGTGACGTCGGTGCCCAGCTCCTCGGGGTTGAGCCCGAGCAAGCCCAGACGTGCTGGCGGGTAATGGGTGACCCCATCGTAACGGGCGCAGAGCCTGTCCCAGAACACCTTCAGGTTCGGCGCTCCCGGGAACTGGCAGGACATGCCGACGACCGCGACGTCCTGCTCCACGCGGCGCCCCGCCTCGTACGAGGCGATCTTCTCGTTCAAGCGCTGGATCGTGTGCAGCGCTTCGAGGATCAACTGGTCATCAGCCACTTCAGGCTCCGTTCTGTGGCGACAGGTAGCTCTGTGCCAGTGCAATCGCGGCGCGGAGTCGACTTCGTGGATCCTCCACGCTCGGCGCGGGTGTCGTCACCGGGCCGGCCAGCGCGGTGTGCTCCATCGGCGCAGCCTGGCCTGCCGCAGCGGGGCCTCCGCGCGCGGGGCCTCCGCGCGCGAGGTCGCCGCGCGCAGGGTCGCCGCGCCGGGCATGGGAGCGGGACGCCTCCTTCTTGAGGGTCTCGAAGAGGTGCTCCGCCAGAGAGGCCACCGTGGGGTGTCGGAACACGACCGAGGGCAAGACATCGAGAGACAGGTCCCGGGACAGCTCGCCGAAGAACGCGAGCGAGTTGATCGAGTCCAGGCCCAGATCGGAGAAGCTCTGCGCTGCGTCGAGGTTCTCGAGGTCGAGGAGCTTCCCGAGGCGGGTGATGAGGTGCAGTTCGAGCGACCCCAGGGTGACCTCGCTCCGCGACAGCGGCGGCGATTGGTCCGTGCTCGCCCCACCTTCCTCAGCGTGCAGCGCGGCGCGCGCGGCGCGACGCGGCTGCACTCCGGTCGGGCGTCGCTCCATGAGGGCGATGTACTCCTCGAAGAACGGGAGCCTGTGCATCCCCCGGTTCGCTCGCGAGTACCGCTCCCAGTCGACGTCGAAGGCGATGCTCGCGGCGATGTCCCTCGTCAACACCTCGTCCAGGATGGACAGGCCGAGATCGGGCGACAGCATGAGCATGCCCATGGCCTCGAAGAAGGCTGCGTGGTCGTACTCGACGGCCATGCCAGCCCCGCTCCAGTCCGTCCATCGAATGACCTGCGCCGGCAGGCCGCGGCGTCGCCGCCATTCGCCCAGCGCGTCCAGAGAGGCGTTCGCAGCGCCGTAGGCGCTCAAGCCGAACCCTTGCATCCCTTCCACCGAAGAGATGGATGAGAAGAGGCAGAAGTAGCGGAGCGGATCGCGCTCGGTGATCTCGTGAAGCGCCCAGGCGCCATGGAGTTTGGGTCCGACGATGCCCATGAGCTGCTCCGTGGTCACCTCGCTCACGGGGATGATGCCGGTGGTGACGCCCGCCAGGTGGAAGACGCCGGTGACAGGGAGCCGCAGCGCCTTCCTGACGGCGTCGAACGCCTGCGTCAATGCGCGGGGCTCGCTCGTGTCAGCCTGGAGGTAGTGGATGGAGACCCCGCGGCCGCGCTGCTTCTCAAGGAAGGCACGGATGCTCGTGCCGGGCTCGAGGATCGGATGGTTCAGCGCGCTGTCGAGCGGCTTTCTGCCGACGAGGACGAGCTCGCGCACGCCCTTCTCGATGAGCCATGCCACCAGGGTGAGGCCGATACCGCCGAAAGCACCGGTGACCACCATGCAACCGGACGGATCGAAGGCGGTCGCGGAGGTGCCCTCCTGGTGGAGACGTCGCAGTCTCTGCACGAAGCGTTTGCCTGCCCAGAGCCTCACCTCGGTCTCCTGGGTCTCCGTGCTCAGCTCGCGGTGGACCCGCGCCAGCGACGCCTCATTCAGGACGTCGACGTGGAGGATGCAGCTCCGTAGCTCCAGGTGCTCGTAGCGCAGGAAGCTGAAGTACTTGGACGCCGTGCACTGAAGTGGATCCGGCGCGTCTCCGGAGCCGCAGTTCAAGAGCACCACCTTGAGGTCTCGCTTCGTCAGGGTGAGCGCGAACGTCTTGATGAACCGCTCGATCCGCGCGAGCTGCGCCCTGAGCTCGTCGTCTCTGCGCGCGTGGGTGTAGCGCTCGACGTCCGGCGTGGACCGTGCGAGGAGGATGCAGTCGACCGCATCGAGATCGAGCGCGCCGAGGAGCGCGCGCAGGTCTGCCTCGCCGAACGAAGCCTGACCGCCAGGGTCGGGGAGGAGACGCTTGACGGTCGTCGCTTGCGCGAACGTGAGCCGGTCGAGGAGCAGAGGGTCATCCGACAGGACGAGCACCCTCTCGATGGGTCTGTCGATCGATGCGGGCCCCAGGGACTCGCTTTCGAGCTCCCTTTCCACCCACCTCGTCTCCAGCATCCACCGCGCGAGCATCTCCTGGCGCTCGGCGCTCTCCTGTCGCGGCAGTTCGGCCTTGCGCGTGCCCTCGGTGGCCTTCGTGGGGATCCAGTGGCGCTTCCTCAGGAACGGGTAGGTGGGCAGGGGCAAGCAGCGGCGCGGAGACACCTCGTCGAACCCGAGCTCCCAGGGAACATGGGCCCCCTGCACCCAGATCCGGGCCAGCTCGTGAAGGTCGCGGCGCTCCAGCAGGACCTCCGCGGTGAACTGCTCTTCCTCGGCACTGTGCAGCTTCCTCGCGGCCCCCTTGAGCGCGAGCGCGTCGCCCTCGTGAAGGCTCTTGAACCCCTCGTTTCGTGTCTTCTCCGTCTCGTACTGCTGGAGCTGCGCGAGGAGGTCCGCGGTGTCCCTCGCCACGAACGCCAGGCGGTGACGCAGGAGCGGCCTTTTCGTCTGCAAGGTGCAGGCGACGTCCTCCAGTGCGTACGCGGTGCCGCTGGGGGCACCGCACGCGGCGCGGAGGTTCCGCACGAGCGGGAGTAGCTGCGACGGGAGGTGAGCCGACAAGGGGATGACCTGGGCCTGGTTCGGCCTCGGGGAGGCCGCGGCCCGAGCGGCCTGCGCCGGCGCTTCCTCGACGATCACGTGAACGTTCACGCCTCCCGCCCCGAAGGAGCTGATCCCGGCGCGCCGGGGCAACGTCCGTCCTTCCCGCGCGGGCGCCTCCCAGCGGGTTTCCCGTTCCTGGACGTGGAACGGCGACCTTGCGAAATCGATGTTGGGGTTCAAAGGGCCGTGGAGCAAGGAGGGGACGAGGGTCTGGTGCTGGAGCTGCAAGACGACCTTGGTCAGTTGCGCGATGCCCGCCGCTGCCTCTCCATGACCGATGTTCGACTTCACGGAGCCGATGGCGCAGACCTGCGTCTGCGAGGTGTGCTTCGAGAACACGTCGGTGAGCCCGCGCAGCTCGATGGGATCCCCGAGCGCGGTGCCCGTGCCATGCGCCTCGATGTAGCTCAGGGTATCGGGCGAGATGCCGGCCTGCTGGAGGGCGGCCTCGATGGCCATCGTCTGGGAGACCGGGTTCGGCACCGTGTACCCTTGCGTCTTGCCGTCGTGGCTGACGCCTGTTCCCTTGATGATCGCGAGGATGCGATCTCCGTCTGCCACAGCCTGCGCATGGGGCTTGAGCAGCACCGTGCCCACACCCTCACTCGGAACGTACCCGTCGCCACCGGCCGCAAAGGCGTGGCAGCGCCCGTCGCTGGCCGCGAAGCCGGAGGCGCACAGCGTGACGTACTTGCTCGCATGAAGCGTGAGGTTCACGCCACCCGCCAGGGCGACCTCGCATTCGCCTCGCTTCAAGCTCTCGCAGGCCAGGTGAATGGCATACAGCGACGAGGAGCAGGCGGTGTCGATGGTGAAGCTCGGCCCGGTGAAGTTGAAGGCGTAAGAGACACGGTTCGCGATGGAGTAGGTCTGCGAGCCCGCGGGGTAGAACGGCGCCTGGTCCACCGAGGCGTCCGCGGCCAGGAGCTGGTAGTTGTTGAAGCTGGCGCCGGCGAATACGCCAATGCGGCGCGGGTCCCTCTGCCAGGTGGGGCCGATGTACCCTGCGCTCTCCAGGCACTCCCAGGACGACTCCAGGAAGAGGCGCTCCTGCGGATCCATGACGCCCGCGTCCATCGGGGAGATGCCGAAGAAAGGCGCATCGAACCCATCGAACTGATCGAGGAACCCGCCCCACTTGCAGTAGATGCTGTTGCTCTTCCCTTTCTCCTTGCTGAAGACAGCGCGAACGTCGAAGCGTTCGAGGGGAATCTCGGTGATGCAGTCCAGACCTGCACGCAGGTTCTCCCAGAAGACGGCGAGATTCTCGGCCTTCGGATACCTGCCGCTGATGCCGATGATCGCGATGTCCGGGTCGGCGAAGCCCCTCGTCGCGCTCGGCTTCGGTGCCACATGGGCCGACGGGGCCGGGACGGGAGCCACGGCCGCAGGCTCCTCTTCCCCCGCACCAGCCACCGCACCATGCGCTCGCGCACCTTCCGGCTCGCGTTTGAAAGCCTCAGCGAAGGCGCTCGCAAGGTAGCTCGATAGCTCGGTCAGCGATTTGTACTTGAAGAAGAGCGTCGCATCGAGCTCACCGAGCCGGTCCTGCAGGCTCTTGTTCATGGACGCGATCATGATGGAGTCCAGCCCGAGCTCGCCCAGCTCCGCGTCTGCGTCGATGCGCTCACGGGGTATCTTCGTGACGTCCGAAGCAATCCCGAGGAGCAGGTCCAGCGCGTCCCTCCGCGGGTCGGCGTCGAGCGCTCGGCGCACGCGCTGCCGCTCGGGCCGAGGAGCAGGGGCGGGACGCTGAAGGAGTGTCGCCTGTGGCTCCGCTGCAACGGAGGTCGGACTGAGCGTCACCCAGTGACGCTCCCGGGCGAAGGGATAGGTTGGAGCGCTGATGCGGCGAGGTCCACGGTCCGTTGCCTGACCGAGGTCCGCGCCGTGGAGACGCCGCCAGTCGAAGCTCAGCCCCTTGACCCAGACGTCCAGGAGCCTGGCGAATTTCCCCCTGGTGACCCAGGCGTCGATCGCCTTCGCCAGGTCGTCATCGGCCGTGAACGCAGCGATGATCTCCTTGTTGGGTCTGGCGCGTCCCGCATGGATGCCGTCCCCAGGGTCCGCCCCTCCACCCAGCGCCGCCGCCGCGAGATAGCTCCTGAGCTTCTCTGCAAGCTCGCCGAGGGACGTCACCAGGAATCCGAGGCGCTCTTCCATGGGCTCTCGCCCGACCTGGAAGGTGAAGGCGAGATCGGCGAGATCGAGGTCGGGCCGTGTGGCCTGCCCATCGCCGCGGGAGGCCGGGACCTCTGCGGGCCCGGGAGCCCACTCCCGGGCTCGCCAGAGGTGCGCGACGATGGAGGCGATCGAATCCAGCGCGCTCCAGTCCTCCGGCTCGACGTCCACGCCGAAGGCCTGCCGCAGCTCGTTCCGAAGCCGCTCCAGGCAATCCTGCCCCACGCCGTAGTCCGCGAGCCTCTGCCCCTCTTCGAGTTCTTCGGCGCCGACCTGGAGAATCTCGGCCAGCCGCGCGCGGACCTCCTCGGCGAGGTGCACGCGCCCTGCGTGCTCGACGGCCTGCCTCCCCTCTCCTCCGCCGCTCCGTGGGCGACTCTCGCTCCCTCGCGGCGCCTCGATGAAGGCGAGCAGGCGCGCGGCGTACTCGCGGAGCCGCTCCCCGTTCTGTGCGGAGAGTGGGACGACGAAAGGCCCACGAGGCTCGGCGACGCAGGTGCGCACTCCGGGGACGTACTCCTCGATCACCACGTGGGCGTTGCTCCCGCCCGCCCCAAACGAGGAGATGCCTGCAATCCTCGGGCACTCGCGCGCAATCGGGCCTTGCGCTCCCGCCGCGCCGCCTCCTCGCACCTCGATCAGGGGGCGCTTCCACTCCGTGAGCTCCCGCTGCACGAAGAAGGGGCTGTCCTCGAAATCGATGTTGGGATTCAACGTGTCGGCGTGGAGAGAAGGCACGATCAACCCGTGCTTGAGCTGCAGAAGGACCTTCGTGACCCCCGCGATGCCCGCAGCGCTCTCGCAGTGACCGATGTTCGACTTGGCAGACCCGATCGCGCAGAACCCTCTCTCTTTCGTGAGCTCCCGGAAGGCCTTGTTCAGGCCCGTGATCTCGATCGGGTCGCCCAGGGATGTCCCCGTACCGTGGGCCTCGATGTAGCTGATCGCTCTCGGATCGATACCCGCATCCCTGAAGGCGCGGTCGATGACGGAGCCCTGCGCGCCGGGGTTCGGGACGGAGTAGCCGTTCGTCTTCCCGCCATGATTGATGGCGGTCGCCCTGATGACACCATGGATGTGATCACCATCCGCGATCGCCCTGGAAAGCGGCTTGAGCAGCACCGCGCCCACGCCCTCACCGGGTACGTAGCCGTCTCCGCCCACCCCGAAGCTCTCGCAGCGTCCCTCGCTCGAGAGGAACTTGCCCTGGCTCAGCAGAAGGTACTTGTTCGGGTGCACGGAGACGTTCACGCCCCCCGCGATCGCATAGTCGCACTCACCACGCTGCAGGCTCTGGCAAGCCAGGTGAATGGCCGTGAGGGACGAGGAGCACATGGTGTCCAGCGCGATGCTTGGACCATTGAAATTGAAGAAGTACGAGACCCGGTTGGCAATGGACGCAGCGCTGCCATGGAGCGCCATGGGATTTCCCCGGCTCGTCTCCTGGGCTCCGTAGAGCTGGTACTCTTCGTACATGACGCCGACGTAGACGCCTACCGACGCGCCTCCCTTCTCTGCATGGGCAAGAGATCTGCGGGTGTAGCCGGCGTCCTCGATGGTCTCGTGGACGCACTCCAGGAACAACCGCTCCTGCGGGTCCATGAGCTCGGCCTCGCGCGGCGTGATGGAGAAGAACTGCGGATCGAAGCGATCCACGCTCTTCAGGAATCCGCCCCACTTGCCGTAGGTCTTTCCTGGCCTGCCCTTGTCCGGATCGAAGTACAGGCTGTGGTTCCAGCGCTCCTCGGGGATCTCGGTGATGCAATCCCTGCCAGCGCGAAGGTTCTCCCAGAACTCGTGCAGATCGTCGGCCTGAGGGTAGCGCCCCGCGACGCCGATGATGGCGATCTCCAGTCCATCGGGATCGGCGTTCACAGCAGGGCGACCCATGGATGGACGTGGATGCGCGCGCGCCCCCCCGTGACCATCGGCCGGGTGCTCGCTCGCCAGCATGGGGACTGGAGCGGTGAGGAGCGGCGCGGCAGGTGCCAAGGCCGGTGCGCGCGCAAGGTCGGCCAGATCGTCCCCTAGCGCTCCCTTCAGCGCCTCTGCGCGGGTCTCCAGGAAATGATCGACCACCTCCTGAAGGGTCCCGTACTCGAAGAAGAGTGTCTTCGAGAGAGGTCCGAACGTCGCCTCCAGACGGTTGGTCAACTGGATGACCATGAGGGAGTCGATGCCGTACGCCTCCAGAGGCGCGTCCGGTTCGATCCGGTGGGGCGGCAGCTTGAAGGTGGAGGCGAGCATCTTCGTGAAGAACTGAACCGCCTTCTCCCGGAGGGCGGTGAAGGTTTCGCGAGGCGCGCTCGATGCGGGGACGACGTTCTCTCGAGCCACGGCCTGCTCCCGCCCCGGGAGCCGTCGCCCGAGGAGCAAGGCCTCCAGGCGCTCCCTGTCCCCTTCGAAGACCATCACCCTGGGCAGGTCAGAGGCGAGCGCGCGTGCCAGCGCGCGCAACCCGGCCTCCGTCGACATCGCCGTCATTCCCGCGCTCTCGCGGAGCAGATCCGCGCGCTGCGCGTCGAGCTGCATTCCGCCGTGCTGCCACAGGGGCCAGTTGATCGAGAGGGTTCGGCCCGTCCTTTCCCCGGTATCGACCAGGGCCTGGCGGTGGTCGGCAAAGGCGTCCATGAACCCGTTGGCAGCGGCGTAGTCCGCCTGCCCCAGGTTGCCGGTGACGCTCGCTCCCGAGGAGAACAGCAGGAAGAGGTGGAGTTCCATGTCGCGGGTCGCCCGGTCCAGATGGACGGTGCCGGCGACCTTGGGAGACAGGACTTCGGAGAGCTCCACCGCGGTCTTTCGCAGAATGAAGCTGTCGCGGTGGACGCCTGCAGCATGGATGACGCCATCGAGCGGGCCATGCGCATCACGGATGTGCCGCACCAGACCGTTCACGGCGGGCTCCTGGGAGATGTCTGCCTGGCAGTACTCCACCCGTGCTCCCAGCGCTCGCAACGATTCCAGGGCGGCGCTGCGCGCCTCGCCGAGCGGAGAGCGTCCTGCGAGGACCAGGGTGACGCCCGTCGTCGTCTCTGCAATCTCCCTGGCGAGGATGAGGCCCAGACCCCCTGCGCCTCCCGTGATGAGATAGATGCCACCGTCCTTCCAGGGCTTCGCGCGCCGTGCCGCAGGCGCCGTGAGGCCCTCAGGTTCGAGCTCGCTCCAGCCTGCAACCTGTCGGGTATCCCGGTGGTAGCGGACGAGCCTGTCCTCGGGGTGATGGCGGTTCTCTTCGAGCTTCTCGACGAGCCCGAGGAGATCCTGATCCGGGCTCACGATCACGACCTGTCCGAAGATGGCAGGGTTCTCCAGCGCAGCGGTCCTGAGCAGTCCGGCGAGACCGGTGAGGAGCAGGTCCTCTCGGCGGGCAGGGATGACGACCTGGACCAGCGCTTCCCCTCCGGCGTGAGTGCCAGCGCGGCTCGTCCCGAGCAGCGCCTGGACCTCCCCGAGGAGGCGCAGCGTGTCGCTCTGGAAGCGCTGTTCGATGGTCCTCTCCACGGATCCGGACTGGATGCAGGAGACGCCGCTCAGCTTTGCCTCGATGGCCGCGGTAGAAATCGTCGGCGAGGTGAACGCGTCCGCCCCGCAGAGCAGGACCAGGCGCCTCGCGAACGCCACCCCGGCCCGCGCCACGGCAGACCTGTCTTGCCAGACTGGCCTGAGCATCAAGGGTGCTGGCAGGGAGGAGCGCGGGGCTCCTGCGAGATCGCGCGTGTCTTGCAACGCCCGGAGCACGAGCCCCCGCAGGCGCACGCGCACCCTCCCCTGGTCGTCGCAGGCGTCGATGTCGAGCTTGCGATGCCGCGGGTTCTCCCCCCCTGTCGTGGGGCGACGCTCCGGGGAGGGCCGCACCCAGGCCCACATCGTGGAGGCGCACGGACCGAGAAGCTCGAGCTCCTGCACCGCAAAAGGAACCAGAGGCGCCTCCGGCATCATGAGCCGTGACGTGCTCGGGTCGAGGGTGAGGCCCACGGAGGCCTGCAGGAGCGAATCCATGAGCCCCGGGTGAAGGACCATCTGCTCCGGGCCGTCGGATTCGCGCAACGGCGCGGAAGGTAGCTCGATCCTGGCCAGGACCTGATCACCACCCAGGAAGATTTCCTGAATGCCCTGGTAGGTGGGGCCGTACTGGAGGCCCAGGCGCCGGAAGGCTTCATAGCAGCGGGAAGCCTGGAGGACGCCTCGACTGCACTCTGCCCTCAACCTGGCAAGGTCGAGGGATTCCGGGGCTGCGGAAGGGTTCGGGCCGTGCACGGCCACCGCCGTTCCCTGACCATGCACGACAGGCGTCTCCGGCGGCCCTCCCGTGGAGCCCTCGGTGCTCACTGGCGCGCTCCGGATCTCGTACCGAAGCGTCATGACCTCTCCGGCACTCGCGGTGGCTCGCCCCTCGGTCAGCGCGAGAGACACCTGGATCTCTCTGGCCCGGGCAGCCCGCTCCTCCACCACAGTGGTCACGCCTGTGGGGGCGCCCTCCAGGACGAAAGGCCTCGCCCAGACGATGTTCTCAAGCCGCACGAGCGCTGGTCCTCCCCCGTGCTGCCGCCCGGAGGCCAGCTCGAAGGCGGCACGGACCATTTCGAGCTGAGCGACGCCCGGCAACGTCCTTCGGCCCTGCACGACGTGATCTGCGAGGAACCACTCGTGGCCTGTGAAGCGAGAGCTGAAGCGCTGCGCGAAGAGGTTGGAGGTATTCCGGTGCAGCAAGGGGTGAAGCACCGCAGGTGTCGCCTGCAAGGCCGAAGCGAGTGCAGGCGTGAAGCGCGGGGACGCGTCACCGGAGGCCCAGTAATGCTCCCTGGCGAAGGGGTAGGTCGGCAGGTGGACCCGAGCCGGACGCGCCTCTCCATACCTCTCCTGCCAGGGAATGTCGTATCCCTGGCAGTAAAGCTCCGCCAGGGTGCAGAGCGTCGCTCGGTAGCGGCCAGCATCCTGGGAGAGCGATTCAAGCTCACCCACGAGCTCGCGCACGTACCGCCGATGTGCCGCCTGGCCCGCGAAGCTCCGAGGGACCTTCCCCTGGAACACGCCGGGCATCTTCACCTTCGCGTCCTTCGCGATGCCCGACCATGCCTGGAGGGCCTCCTCGAGATCCTGAACGACGAGCGCGCACCGATGCTGAAAGTGGAATCGCCCCTGGAGCAATGTGTAACCGATGGCCTCGATGCCCTGCCTGCGTACCTCCGCGTCCTGCAGAGCGGCGACCAGGTCGCGCGTTCTCTCCTCGAGTGCCTCTTCGGTCTTGGCCGAGAGCACGAGGAGGTGAAAGGGGGCCGGCTCCGCGATGGGTCCGCGGTGACGGGAGTGACTCTGTAGAACCACGTGAGCGTTGGTGCCGCTCATGCCGAAGGCGCTCACCGCCCCGGTCCGCCTGCGCACGGGGTCGCTGGGCCAGGGCTTGTTCGCCCTGTTCACATGGAAAGGGCTGTTCTTCCAGTCGATGTATTCGTTCAGCGTCTCGCAGTGGAGGCTCGCCGGGATGGTCTCGTGGCGGAATGCCTGCACCAGCGCCATGAGGCTGACGAGCCCAGAGGCGGCGAAGGTGTGCCCGAAGTTCGTCTTCGTGGAGATCAGGGCGCATGACCCATTCTTCACGCCCTCGGTCCCTTGCAGTGCCTTGAAGCAGTCCACGAGGGCATTGACCTCCACGGGATCGCCGAGCTTCGTGCCCGTCCCATGCGTCACGATGAGGTCGATCTCTCCGGGGTCGACACCGTGACGCTCATAGATGGCTTTCAGGAGGTTGGCCTGTGCGACGCCACTGGGGGCCGTGATGCCGTTGGTCTTGCCGTCGTAATTGATCCCGCTCCCGCGGATCACTGCCCGGATCGGGTCGCCATCTTTCTCGGCCTGCGAGAGCCTCTTCAGCACGACGACGGCCACGGCTTCTCCGGGGACCATGCCGTTGGCCCTCTGGTCGAACGCAAAACATTTGCCGTCCTCCGACAGCATCCCGGCCTGGCTCATTCCGAGGTAGGCATGGGGCGTGAGCATGAGGTTGACCCCGGCCACGATGGCAGTGTCGCACTCTCCGCGCTGCAGGCTCTGACAAGCCAGGTGCACGGCGACGAGCGCCGACGAGCAGGCCGTGTTGATGGTCATGACCGGCCCGTCCAGGTTCAGGAAATAGGAGAGCCGAGCCGCGAGGATGCCATTGTGGTTCGAGGTGACGTTCCGGTCCTGCGCGAGGAACAGGTAATCGCCATCCTCGGCTCCCACGAACATGCCCACCCTGCCGGCTTCGATGTGGCCGGAGCCATAGCCGGCATCTTCGAGCGCCTTCCACGCCTCTTGCAAGAGGTGCCGGTGCCTCGGATCCATGCTCTCCGCCTCTCGGGGCGAAAGCTCGAAGAACAGGGGGTCGAATTCGTCGACGCCAGGGATGAAGCCGCTCCACATGCACTTCAATCCGCCCTTGTTCGGCTCCCCCTCGTAGGTCCTCCAGTCGAAGCGCTCCGCGGGTATCTCTCGGATCGTATCCACGCCACCCGCGAGGACCCGCCACATCCCTTCGATGTCGCGGGCTTCCGGGAATCTTCCACTCATCCCGATGATGGCGAGGGGCTCCGGAGGATCCTTCCCATCGCCACGAAGAGCTGGCGTGGCCCTCGGGTCGCTGTCTACAGAGGCATCGCTGGCAAGTGCTGCGCCGCCACCAGGCGCTTCGGACGCGGAAGCTCCCGCATCTACCTCCTCGACGGCGTTTCCTGGCCGCGCGTCGGTGTAGAAGCGCCGGAGTTCCTCCAGGTGCTCCATCGCGAGATGCCGGCTCAACCGGTCGAGCGTCGGGTGTCCGAAGAACACCGACGGCATGACGTCGAAGGGAAAGGAGCGGGTGAGCTCGGAAGCCAGGTTCGTCAATCCGATCGAGTCGAGTCCGTAGTCCGAGAAGTTGACGTTCCCCTCGAGCTGTTCGGGCGGCAGTTTGACGATGCGGCCCGTCGCGGCTCTGAGGTCCCAGGCCACGCGCTCCTCGATCGCCGTCGCTTCACGCTCGGGTGGCTGCTGGGAGAGCGCGCGCTCACGGGGCGATGCCGCTCTCTCGGACGTCGGAGTCGCCGGGTTCGCGTCGTGCGTGCTCGACAAGCCCGCGCGCGGGGCGGGCGGCGCAGGGACGCGCGCCGGAAGCCCCAGGAACCTGTAGATGCGCGCGGGCTGGCCGACGAGGAACAGGTGCTGTGTCTCATCATCGTGCAGGATCCGGTCGAACGCCTCGAGCCCCTCCTCCGTCTCCAGCAGCCGCTGACCGCTGGATTGCAGGTAGAGCTTCGCGCTCTCCTCGACAGTTGACCCGTGAGGCCCGCCGACCTTCATGCCCCCCTCTCGCCAGAGAGGCCAGTTGATCACGATGGCCCTTCCTCGACGCGCCCCCTGCTTTCTCAGCTCGTTGCGGTGGTGGGCGTAGGCGACCTGAAAACGGTTGCCCATCGCGTAATCGCAGGCGCCGAAGTCACCGAGGATGGCCGAGCTGGACGAGAAGTAGCAGATGAAATCGAGCGGCTCGTCGGCGAGGACCTCGTCGAGCGTCAGCGTTCCGCCGACCTTCGGGTCGATGACCCTCCGAAATTCTTCCGCGTCCTTCTCGAAGATGCTGCGGGCACTCTCGATGCCTGCAGCGTGAATGACGCCGTGGATCGGGCCGAGCGTCGCCCTGGCCTGGGCCAGCCCTTCCTTCATCTGGTCCGCATTGCACACGTCCGCCCTCAGGTAGAGCACCCGGCAGCCCAGTTGCTCCAGCTCGGTGATGACGGAACGACGCTCCGCGGTGAGAGGTGCCCTGCCGATCAGGATGAGGTTCGACCGCGGGCCGTCCCCCGATTGCCCGGCGAGGTGTCTTGCGAAGACAGTCCCGAGCCCACCCAGTCCCCCTGTGATGAGGTACGTCCTGCCCGCGCCTGCGCTCGCCAGAGAGGGCTTCACCCCCGTGCTCATGTGCCTTTCTCGGACCACGAGCTCGTGGCGCTTGCCGCCAGTCAGCAGAACGCTTCGTGGGTGCTGCGCGCAGAGCTCCCCCCACAGGTTCGCCGCCCAGACGCGAATGGCCGGCTCGCTGTGGAACGCCGCCGCATCCAGGATGGCCGTGTACACACGGGTGCCCGGGAGAACCATCCCCAGCGAGCGCTCAAGGCCGATCCAGGACTCGACGTAGCACCGTCCGAGCCCGTCCTCGAAGGGAGCCGCAAGGAGGATCCGCCGGGGCCGCGTCGCGCTAGAGGACACGGCCTTCAGCAGCGCCAGGAGGGCGGCTGGATCCCGGATGAACTCGGGATTCTCGAACGCGCCCAGATGAATCGCCGCATCGATCTTTCCGTGATGCTTCTCGGCCTCGCGCAGGGCTTCTGCGTATGCGCTCTGGTCGTGCGCAGCGGCGAAGACGATGGTCACGCGGGGCGCGAGATCCTTCATTGCAGACACGAAGGCCGCGCGTTGCTCCGGGCTCGAGAGGAAGCAGAGCAGGGTCTTCACGTCCGACGGGGAGCGCACGAGATCACGCTCCTGCCAGCTCTCCTCGAAGAACAGCCGCTCGGTGGCCGCCTGCGCGTCGGGGTGTGAAGGGCTCGACCACGCCCGACCCTGGGCCGGAGGATGAGCGGCTGGGGCGCTCTCCTCGCCGACCTTCTCCACCGCCGATCCCCTGAGCGACACGGCTCCCGGCTCCGACACCCAGTAACGCTCTCGCGAAAACGGGTAGGTGGGCAATGCGATCATGCGCGGCACGGGATTGCCGAAGCACTCCTCCCAGGAGAACTCGTATCCCTGGCAATACAGGTCCGCGAGGGCGAACAGGATCTGCTGGTACTTGCCTCTGGCTTCGTGGGACGGCGCCTCGCTCGCCCACCGGCTCTGCGCCTGCGCCTCGCGCACCACGTGAGCGCGGATGAGTTCATGGCAGGTCACCTCTCGAGGCACTTTCCCACGGAACAAACTCGGGACCCTCTCCCGGGAGTCGACCTGATCCCAGACGCGCGCGGCGTCGTCGAAGTCCTGGACCACGATCGCAGCGCGATGCTGGAAGTGATGGCGGCCGTCCATCAGGGTGTGGCTCACGCTCGCGAGTCCCTGCGCGCGGATCGCTTCGTCCTGCATGGCCGCGCTCAGATCCCGGATCCGCTCGCGCAGCGCCGCTTCGCTCTTCGCCGAGACCACGAGCAGGTGGTAGGGCGCGCGACGCTCGATCCCCTCACGCTTGCATGAATAGCTTTGCAGGACTGCGTGGGCGTTGGTGCCGCTCATCCCGAAGGCGCTCACCGCGCCCAGACGTTCACGAGCGTCGCGCGCCGGCCAAGGCGTGAGGGCCTTGTTCACATAGAAGGGCCCCGCCGCACGGGTGAGGTGCTCATTCTCCTCCTGGCAATGCAGGCTCGGTGGGATCTGCTCGTGCCGGAAGGCCTGCACGAGCGCGATGAGGCTCAGGAGCCCGGACGCCGCGAACGCGTGCCCGAAGTTCGTCTTGCTGGAGGTCAACGCGCAGAACGCCTGGCGGTGCGCGTCTGCCGGCCCCATCACGGCCTTGAACGCATCGCTCAAGGCCTTGAACTCCACGGGATCGCCGAGCTTCGTCCCTGTCCCATGGGTCACGATGTGCTCGATGTGCCCCGGGTCGATCCCGAAGCGCTCGTAGACGTCCTTCAGCAGCAGAGCCTGCATCACGCTGCTGGGCGCGGTGATCCCGTTCGTCTTTCCATCGTAGTTGACGCCCGTCCCCCTCAGGACGGCGAGGATCGGATTGCCGTCACGCTCGGCATCCGCCAGCGGCTTGAGCACCACGACCGCGATCGCCTCGCCGGGGACCATGCCGTTTGCCCGGCGGTCGAACGCGAAGCATCTCCCGTCTGGCGAGAGCATGCCCGCCTCGCTCATCCTCAGGTACGGCTCCGGGGTGAGCATCAGGTTGACCCCGGCCACGATGGCTGCGTCGCACTCGCCAGCACGCAGGCTGAGACAGGCCTGGTGGACAGCGACGAGCCCCGACGAGCAAGCCGTGTTCAGGGTCAGGACGGGGCCGTGGAGGTTCAGGAAGTAGGGAAGCCGCGCGGCCATGACGCCATCGTGGTTGCCCGTGAGGCCTTCCTTCACCAGGCGCTGGTACTCGCCCTCCTCCGCGCCCACGAACATTCCGATCCGGGAAGCGCAAACCTGACGCGCGCCGTAGCCAGCATGTTCGAGCGCCCTCCACGCCTCCTGGAGCAGAAGGCGCTGTCTGGGGTCCATGTTCTCGGCATCGCGCGGCGAGATCTCGAAGAACAGCGGGTCGAACTCGTCGATCCCGGGGATGCAGCCAGTCCACTTGCAGTTCGTCTTGCCCGGTGCGCGCTCGGCGCTGCTGTAGAACGCGCGCCAGTCGAAGCGGTCTGCGGGTATTTCCTCGATGACGTCACGACCCTGCGCCAGGATCCCCCACATTTCCTCGATGTCGCGGGCTTGCGGGAAGCGGCCGCTCATGCCGACGATGGCGATGGGCTCCGCATCGCGGGAGGAGGCGTCCCGTACCCCTCGCCATGATCCCGCTCGCCTCGCCGACTCCTCCGACCGGCCCACGTCGCCCCTCGCGCGTGGCCCCGCTTCCGCCGCGGCCTCCTCGCCGCGACGCGGGCCGTGACGTGGGGAAGAGCCAGCAACCTCGCCCTCGCCCTCGCCCTCTTCCGCGTACAACCGCTGGACGGCTTCGGGGTGCTCATCGACCAGGTACTTCGAGAGCGCCTCCAGCGTTGAATACCCGAAGAACACCGCCGGGGTGATCTCGACACCGTAATGAGCCGTCAGTCGCGCGGCGAGCTCCGTCAGGTTGATCGAGTCAAAGCCGAACTCGGACAGGTTCTCTTCGATGTCGAGCTGATCTCGCTGGACACCGAGGAGAGCGCTCGTGATTGCCTTGAGTTCCCACGTCACGCATTGCGCAACGCTGAGGCCCCTCTGCTCCGGGCGTCGCGGCCGCGCCGGTGCTCTGGAAACGTTCATCGGGGAAGGTGAGCCGCCCACGGGGGAGACCCGCAACGTCTCTGACCGAGCGCGGTCGCGCTGCCCACCGGGGTCTGGAGGGTCAGAGAGCCAGTGTGTCTCCCGGGCAAATGGATAGCCGGGCAGATCGACCCGAGGCGGTCTTCTGTCGCCGAACAACCGCCCGAAGAAGAGCGCGTAGCCCTGGCAGTGAAGCTCGGCGAGTGCGAGGAGCACCTCCTCGTAGCTTTCTGGATCGCTCCTCAGCGCCCGGCTTCGCTCCAGCAGTTCCTGCGCATGACGAGCGATCGCTCTCTGTCCGGTGAAATGTCGCGGTACTTTCCCGACGAACAGGTTCGGCGCCTTCTCGTTCGCCTCGAAGCGGCGCCACGCAAGCACCGCGTCCTCGGGATCCTGGACGACGATCGCCAGGCGATGCTTGAAATGATGCCGGCTCTCCAGCAACGTGGAGCTCACGGCAGAAAGCCCCTGCTCGAGCGTTCGGGGGCTCTGCAAGGCTTCGATGAGCTCCCGGAACCTCGCCCGAAGCGCCTCCTCGGTCTTCGCGGAGGTGGCGAGCAGGTAACAGGGCGCATCGTCCTGTCGATGCGGCGCCATCCTCTGGGAGTAGCTCTGCAACACCACGTGCGCGTTGGTGCCGCTCATTCCGAAGGCACTGACTGCGCCGAGGCGCTCTTTCCCGGGAGCGTTCGCCCAGGGTCGGCTCGCCTTGTTCACGTAAAAGGCGCTGTTGGCCCAGTCGAAATGCTCGTTCTCCTCCTCGCAATGGAGACTCTGCGGAATCGTCTGGTAGCGAAAGGCTTGCACGAGCGCGATGATGCTCACCAGGCCCGACGCGGCGAAGCTGTGGCCAAAGTTGGTCTTCGTGGAGGTCAGCGCGCACGACCTGGGCTTCGCACCGGCGCCCTCCGACAGGGCCTTGAAGGCATCGTCCAGTGCGGAGATTTCAATGGGATCCCCCAGCTTGGTGCCGGTTCCGTGGGTCACCAGGTACTCAATGTCCCCCGGATCGATGGAGTGACGCTCGTACACCGCCCGCAGGAGCTTCGCTTGCGAGACGCGGTTCGGCGCGGTGATCCCGTTCGTCCGGCCATCCTGGTTGATCCCGATCCCGCGGATCACGGCCCGGACAGGGTCGCCGTCCTCCTGCGCCTGCGAGAGCCGCTTCAGTACGAGCACTGCCACGGCCTCTCCAGGGACCATTCCATCGGCGCGCCGATCGAAGGCTTTGCACCTCCCGTCTAGCGAGAGCATGCCCGCGTCGCTCATCTTCGAATAGAGGCTTTGCGAAGGCATCAGGTTGACGCCAGCCACGATCACGGTGTCGCATTCACCGCTCCACAGGCTATGGCACGCCTGATGCGCAGCGACGAGGCCCGACGAGCATGCCGTGTTGATGACCAGCGCCGGCCCCTCCAGGTTCAAGAAATACGAGAGTCGCGCAGCCAGGAGGGCATTGTGGTTCGCCGTGATGCCCCCCTCGTTCAGCAGCGACTGAAACTCTCCCTCCTCGGCACCGACGAACACCCCGATCCGGCTCGCCTGTAGCTGTTCGGGCCCGTAGCCCGCATGCTCCAGGGCGTTCCAGGCTTCCTGCAGGAGGAGGCGCTGCCTCGGATCCATGCTCTCTGCTTCACGCGGAGAGATCTCGAAGAACCGGGGGTCGAACTCGCGCACGCCGGGGATGCAGCCGCACCACATGGGCTCGCTCTGGCCGTGGTCGCCGAGGGCCCCCTCCTCGAAGCGGTCCACGGGAGCATCGGTCACCGTGTCGCGACCGCTGGCCAGCACGGCCCACATCTCCTCGATGGTGCGGGCCTGCGGGAACCTGCCGCTCATGCCGATGATCGCGATCGGCTCCCGGTCCAGCGCTGGCTCGCCCCCCCTCGAGGACTTCGCCGCCGCATGCAGGGGCACCCCCTCGGGGACCTCTTCCCGGGGAACTGCGCGCGGAGGCTCCGGTCGGTAGACCTCGCGCATCCGCTCGCCGTGGGTGGTCAGGAGGTAGCTGGTCAGAAGCTCCAGCGTGGAGTGGCCGAAGAACACGGTCGGCGAGATGTCGAGGCCATAGAGACTGGAGAGCCGGCGCGCGAAGTCGCTCAGCCCGATGGAGTCGAAGCCGAAATCGGCCAGGTTGGTGTCCAGGTCCAGAGCGTCACGGCCGACCTTGAGCAGCTTGCTGCTCAGCTCCACCAGGTCCTGGACGACACACGCCTCCACGCTCAGCCCCCGCAGCTCCGGCCTCTGCCGGGTCGCCGTCCTCGCCTTCTCGTGTCTCGGTTGCGGCACCTCTGCTTCACGCGGCGTGGCTTCCGAAGTGCTCACCGACGGAGGCGAGAACGAAAGGAGGCGGCGGACGCGCGCTGGCTGTCCGACCAAGATCAGCTCCTGCGTCCGACCGCCATCCACGATCTCGTCGAAGAGCCTCAGCCCTTCTTCGGTCTCGAGGAGACGTTGACCGCTCGAGGCCAGGTAGAGCTTGAGCTGTTCGTCGGAGCCACGCGTCGCATCGCTCCTCACCCCACCGAAGCCCATGCCACCGTCTCTCCAGAGGGGCCAGTTGATCGCGACGGCGCGACCCTGACGCTCCCCCCGAGCCCGCAAGGCGTTGCGATGATGGGCGTACGCCATCATGAAGCGATTGCCCATCGCATAGTCGCAAGAACCGAAATCGCCCAGGATCGCTGAGCTGGAGGAGAAGTAGCAAATCAGCTCCAGCGGCTCCCCCTGGAGCACCTCGTCGAGCACGAGGACGCCCTGCACCTTCGCATCGAGGACCTCCTGAAAGCCCGTGACCTCCTTCTCCAGGAGCGACGCTGCGCTCGCGATCCCCGCCGCGTGGATCACCCGTCGAATGCGCCCGAAGCGCTCCTTCGCGGGGCTCAAGCTCGCCTCCATGCGCCGCGGATCGCACACATCCGCTTGCAGGTACATCGCCTGAGCACCGAGTCCCTCCAGCGCACGCACCTTGGCCTGCTGCTCCGGACCGAAGCTCGACCGGCCCAAGAGGACGAGATTCACGAGGGAGCGGCCATCGACAGGGTGAAGTCGCGTCTTCGCCAGGTGGGTCGCGACGAGGTAGCCCAGACCGCTGCATCCGCCCGTGATCAGCCAGGTGACCCGCTCCGCGTCGCGTGCTGCGCCGGTTTCGGGACGGCTCTCCTCTTTCCTCGGTCCCCCGGACCGTTCATCCAGGATCTGGAGCTCGCGGACATGGCGCTTCCCATCCCGGTAGAAGACGCTCCGCGCCCCTCCTGCAACGAGTTCCACCCAGACCTTCTCTGCCCAGTCCTTCATCACGGGGCCAGGCTGCGGCCCCCGATCCTCCCGCATCACCACGAAGGCACGCGTACCCGGGAATACCCAGCGCAGAGAGGGCTCCAGGGCGACCCAGGACTCCAGGTAGCAGCGCTCCAGCGCGTCCGAGGTCGCCCCGGCCAGCACCAGGGCACCGGGCCGGGACTTCAGGCCGGCGATAGCCTGGAGCACGGGCACGATCGCGGCGGGCTCCTTCAGGAGGCGGGTGTCCTCCAGCGCCACGAAGTGAACGATGGCGTCCAGTGGACCGTGCTCCTGCTCGATCCTCTGGAACGCCTGCTCATGGACGGCATTCGCAGCGAGAAAGAAGACTCTGGTCTGCGGCGCGAGGGCTCGCATGGACTCGAAGAACCCGCGCCTGAGCTCCGGATCGGAGAGCAGGCAGACCAGATTCCGGATGGATTCTCTGGCAGGCGCTGCGGTCTGTGCAGGCGCCTCCTCTCGCCATGTCTCCTCGATGCGCATGCGCTCGAACGACTCCGGAGGCGCGGTGCCCGGAGCCACCTCCTGAACCGGGCCGAGGTGACCACCCGAGTTCTGCTCGACCCCGGTCAGTGCGACCCGTTCCGCAGGGGCCGCCGTCACGGCGGGGACATCGGCTTCAGGGATCCAGTGACGATCCCGCGCAAAAGGATACGTCGGCAGAGGGACGCGCCAGGCTTGCTCTTCTCGATGCAGCGCTTGCCAGTCCAGCTCGACCCCGGCGACCCAGAGGCGCGCCAGCTTGAAGAGGTCGCCTTTCGCGAGGAAGACATCGATCAGGCTCCGACCTTCATCCCCCTTCAGGAGCATGTCGAGCGCATCCTTGCTCTTCCTGGCATTGCCCTCGTGGAGTCCCTCGATGCCCGTCACAGCCTCTGCGTACCGCGCGAGCTTCTCTTCCAGCTCGTCGAGGTCGGAGACGGAGAGCGCGATCCGCTCTGCCATGGCCTCGCGGCCCGTCTGCAGGGTGTAGGCAAGATCCGCGAGCGAAGGCCGCGCACCACGATCTCGCAGGAACACGGCGAGCCTCCTCGCGTACTCCCGCAGCCTGTCCTGGTTCGCGGCCGACAGCACCACGAGCGCTCGCCGCGTGCTCCCTGGAACGGATGGAGGCCTCGAGCCTCGATGCTCTTCCAGCACGACGTGAGCGTTCGCGCCGCCAAAGCCGAAGGAGCTGACCCCCGCGCGGCGGGGGCCATCCTGCGCTTCCCCGAGGGGCTCCCAGGCGCGCGTCTCCCGGGCGATGTAGAAAGGGCTCCGATCGAGCTGGATGTACGGGTTGAGCTCCTTGAAGTGGATGCTCGCGGGGATCTTCTGGTGCTTCATCGCGAGGACCACCTTGAAGATGCCGGCGATGCCCGCGGCGGATTCGAGGTGCCCGATGTTGGTCTTCACGGATCCCACGCCGCATACCGGCTCCCCGGGCATCCGCTTGCCCCGCTGCTCGTAGAGCCTGGAGAAGGCGAGCTTCAGCGCGTTGATCTCGATGGGATCTCCGAGAGAAGTCCCCGTGCCGTGGGCCTCGATGTAGCTCACGGTCGCGGGATCCACGTCCGCGCGCTCGTAGGCGTCCACGAGCAGTTCCGCCTCCGCGGAGGGATTGGGGGCCGTGAGCGAGGTCGCGCGACCGCCGTGGTTCTCGGCCGTACCCAGGATGACGGCATGGATGTGGTCGCGATCCTCGATCGCCTTGTCCAGGGGCTTGAGCAGGAGCGCCCCCACCCCCTCGCCGCGGACGTAGCCGTTGGCGTTCCTGTCGAAGGTCTTGCACGCGCCGTCGTCGCTGAGCATGCCGGCGTCGCTGAAGGCCAGGGTCAAGAAGGGACTGAGCATGACGTTGACCCCACCAGCGACTGCCAGCTCGCACTCGCCGCTCTGGATGGCCCTCACCGCCCTGTGGATCGCGATCAGAGAGCCCGAGCAGGCCGTATTGACAGGCTCGCTCGGGCCGCGCAGGTCGAGCAGGTAAGAGACCCGGTTCGCCAGGATCGAATGCGCGATCCCCGTGGAGGTGTAGGCCTTCACGTCCACGTTCGCCTTCGTCAGCAGATCCAGGTAATCGATGCCCCCCACCCCGACGAAGACCCCCACCTTGCGGCCTGCGAGCGCCGCAGGCCTGTAGCCTGCTTCCTCGATCGCGCTCCACACCGTCTCCAGGAAGAGACGCTGTGAGGGATCCATCAGCTCCGCTTCGCGGGGGGAGATGCTGAAGAACCGGCTGTCGAACCTGTCCACCTCGGGCATGAAGCCGCCCCACTTCGCCCGCGTCTTGTTCGGCTCCTTCGCCGGATCGCCGTAATGATCCCTCCAGTCCCAGCGGTCCCCGGGAACCTCGGTGACAAGGTTGTCTCCAGCCTCCAGATGCTTCCAGAAAGCTCCCAGATCGGGAGACTGAGGCATCCTCCCGCTCATCCCGATGATGGCGATCCGCGTGGGCGCCAACCTGGTGGCAGCGGCCTCCGGAGGCCTGCCGTGGTGTCTGTCCCGCGAGATCGGGACGGACGCCTGGAAGCGGTTCTGGTCCCTGTCCCTCGGGGTGGTGGACGCGCGCTCCGGGGAAACGTTCACGACCACCTGTCGCGCTGTCGTGTCCGCGGAAGGTGCAGCCAGGTGCATCGCCTGCTGGATCTTGCTGCCGTGCTCCTGGGCCAGGTGTCGGCTGAGGGAGCCGAGCGTGGCATTCTCGAAGAAGATGGCCGGGGTGATGCCGAGGTCGTAGCGGCCATTGAGCTGGTTCGCGAACTCGATGAAGGTGATCGAGTCGAAGCCGTAATCACCCACGTTCGCATCGTCATCGATGTCGCTCGCTCCTCTCGCGAGAATCTTCGCCGCGATCGCCCGGAGGTCTGCCCCGAGCTTCTCTTCCAGCCGCGGGTCCAGTGCTGGCCCGTCCGCGAGCTTGGCCGAGCTCGCGCGCGAGAGCTTCAGGGTCTGTCGGATCTTGGTGCTGTTCCCTTCCAGGACGCAGAGGTTGTCGCCTCCCAGCGAAAGAGCCTCGGCGAAGGCCGCCAGACCGGCGTCCGTGGACAGGGGCACGATGCCCATGCTGCCGACGAGCAACCGCTCGCTCTCCGCGTCGACCCGCATTCCACCGTCCCGCCACAGCGGCCAGTCGATGGACACGCTCACTCCGGAGCGCCGCCCCTGCTTCCGTTGCTCCTCGCGCCAGTCGGTGAAGTGGTCGAGGAACCGGTTTGCATAGGCATAGTCCGACTGACCCATGTTCCCGATCAGGCCGGAGATGGACGAGAAGAGGACGAAGAAGTCGAGCGCCTCGGCCCTCGTCGCCTCGTCCAGGTGAATGCATCCGAGAACCTTCGGGGCGATCACCGCGTCCGCATCGGCCTTGCTCTTGTTCTTCAGCAAGGAGTCCCGGAGCGTCCCTGCGGCGTGGATGACGCCGTCGATCTTGCCGAAACGGGCGCGGACCTCCGCAATGGTCCTCTCGACGTCTTCCTTGCACGCGACGTCCGCGCGAAGATAGAGCACCTGCTCTTCCCCCTGATCGAGCAGCGCGACCGCCTGGGCCTTCTCGCCGTCCAGGGGTGAGCGGCCGACCAGCACCACCCGAGCACGGTGACGGGATCGCAGAAACCGGGCGAGATGAAGGCCCAGTGCGCCTGCACCACCGGTGATCAGGTAGACGCCGCCCTCCTTCGGACCGACGGCGCCCGCGCCTCCACCCGCGTCCGCCGCCGGGCTGATGGCAGGCCCCGAGGCCGAGGGAAGCTCTTCGATGACGCGTGAAAACCGCTGCCCGTCCTCGTAGCGGACCTCGACGTCCTCGGACCGGAGCTCATGGGCGACGATCTGCGCGAAGCTACCCGGAGACTGGAGGCTGACCGTCTTGCAGGAGAACCTGGGGTGCTCCACGTTCAGCGTCTTCGCAAACCCGCCGAGCCCTCGAAATACCGGATCTGGCGCGCCGTCCTCGAGGGAGACCAAGAGGAGCCGCGCCACGACCTGCTCTCGCAGCAGCCCCTGGGCCAGCAGCAAAGCTGCGTGAAAGCCCATCGAGAGACGCTCTTGCACCCCCTCGATGGCGGGCTTCACGTCTCCCCGTGACCAGAACTGGACGACCAGACCCGGTTCCTTGCCGGCCGCCCTCAGGGACCTCAACAGCGCCAGATAATCGTCGGAGTTCGCTGGATCGATCCCGTAGCTGCCATCCGCGTTCGCCTGGAAGGTCTCGCTCGGCGTCACCAGCAGGACCTCTCTGCCGAGCTGCTCGGCCAGGGGGGCGCGCCTCTCGGCGGAGCGGTCCAGGAGCAGGACCGGACGCACCTGGTCTCCCTGAACGGGAACGTCGGCTGCGGCCTCGGTGCGCTCGGCGAGGGAGGAGGGGCGCCAGACGCTCCGGAAACGCATCCGCTCGCGTGGCCTGGTCTCTCTCCCGTAGGGTCTGTAGGAGAGGTTCTTGAGCTTCGCGAGGACCTGGCCGTCCTCCGCCAGGATGTCGATATGCATCCGCTTCTCGCCGAACTCGGATGCCCCGGCGTTGCTCGCGAACGTCGCGTGGCCGTAGCATCGCTGCGGGAGCGGACGAAACACGTCAATCTCGCCCAGAGAGTACGGGATGTAGAGCTTGTCGCCGGAGCCCATGTCTCCAATCAGACCCAGCAGAGTCTGAAGCGCGCCATCCATGAGCGAAGGGTGGAGTACGTACCGAGGGGCATCCGCATGCAGGTGCCGGGGAAGCTCCAGGAGACTCAGCGCCTCGGTTTCGTTCGCTTGAAGTGCGTTCAGCGTCCTCAGGCCAGGGCCATACTCGAGCCCGTTGTCACTGAAGAGCCGGTAGCACTCCTCCACCGTCATCTTCCTGGCGCATCGGGCCTTGATCGCTTCCAGATCGACAGGAGGAGGAGACGCGATGTCCTCGTACCCCAGCTTGCCCTGGGAATAGAGCACGTTCGTCCCCTTGTCCCCCGGCCCGCTCACCTCGTAGCTGACCGAATCAGCTTCCGGGAACAGGCTGATGTGAACCTCTCGGGGCCCATCGGTGACGATGACCGGCCTCACCCAGGCGACGCTGGAGATCCGTGTCACCCTCCTCCCGCTGGACAGTTCCCCCGCCGCAATCGCCATCTCCAGGTGCGAAACACCAAGGAGCGTCTTCTTCCCGGCAACGAGGTGATCGGCCAGGTAAACCTCGCTCCCGGAGAACTGCCTGGAAAATCGCTGCTCGGCGAAGGTCGAGGTGTTTGCCTCGATCAGGGGGTGGACCCCGCGATAGGCCTCTTCCGCGCGCGACGAACCCTTCTCGCCACTGACCCAGTAACGCTTCGGTGCAAACGGATACGTGGGCAGAGGAATGCGCCGGGGTCTCTGGCTCCCGTGAACCTGACGCCAGTCGACGAGACCCCCTGCCACCCACCGGGAGGCCAGCGCGGCCGCAGCCGCTTCGTCGAGCCTGTCGCCCGGAGCGCTCAGCGCCCCTCCTTTCCGCTCGTTCTTCACGGTCCCGAGGAACAGCCCCTCGATTCGCGGCTCACCACGCCGGAAGGCGGCGAGCCTTTCTTTCAGCGTCGAGACGCTCGCGGCCACGATCGCCAGCCTCTCCTCCATGGAGTCTCTGCCCACCTGCAAGGTGTAGGTCAGGTCGGAAAGAGACACGGAGGCCGAACCCTCCAGGAAATCCTCGAACCTCTTTGCGTAACTCTCGAGCCGCTCCCGGTTCCGCGCCGACAGCACGAATACCCAGGGTCCCTCCTCTGGCGCTGCGGTAGACGCGGTCAGGCCCCGGTGCTCCTCCACCACCATGTGCACATTGGTGCCGCTGAAGCCGAAGGAACTCGTCGCCGCCCTTCTCGGGTGTCCGGTGGGAGCCGGCCACGGGCGCGCTTGGGCCGCCGTGAAGAATGGGCTGCTCTTGAAGTCGATGTGTTCGTTCTCGGTCTGCAGGTGCAGTGACGCCGGGATCTCCTGGTGCTTCACGCACAGCAGTGCCTTGATGAAACCCGTGATGCCGGCCGCGATCTGAGCATGGCCGATGTTCGTCTTCACCGAGCCGATCGCGCAGAACTGGCGCTTCTTCGTGAACTTCCGGAAAGCCGCGGTCAGACCCTCGATTTCGAGCGGATCGCCCAGCTTCGTTCCGGTGCCGTGCGCCTCGACATAACCGATCGTCTCGGGATTGATCCCGTACTTCTCGTACACCTCTGTCTCGAGCGCGGCCTGGGCGAAGGCGCTGGGCACCGTGATCCCAGGGGTCCTGCCATCCTGATTCACACCCGAGCCCACGATGACACCATGGATGTGGTCCTCATCGCGAATGGCCGCCTCCAGCGATTTCAGGACGACCACGCCGACGGCCTCGCTCAGGACAATCCCGTCTGCGCGATTGTCGAACGCTTTGCAGCGGCCGTCACTCGCGGACAGCATCCCGCCGAGCCTGGAAGCCAGCACGAAGAGCTCGGGGGTACTGAACACCATGACCCCGCCCGCGAGCGCCATCTCGCTGTCGCCGTTCCTGATGCTCTCGCAGGCTAGATGAACCGCGACGAGCGACGAGGAGCAGGCCGTATCCACCGCAATGGATGCGCCCTTCAGGTTCAGGAAATAGGAGATGCGTGCGGTCAGGATGGACGCGGTGTTGCCGGTCAGACTGTAGGCATCGGCTTCGGTCCCCTCGCTACGCAGGTGGGTGAGGTAGTCGCCCGTCACGCAACCCACGAAGACGCCGCACTTCTTGCCCTGCAGATCGCGGGAGGCATAACCCGCATCCTCGAGCGAGGTCCACGCCTCCTGAAGAAAGAGACGCTGCTGAGGGTCCATCAGCAACGCTTCGCGGGGAGAGATGCCGAAGAAGTCGGCGTCGAAACGGTCGATGCCCGCGAGGAAGCCTCCCCACTTGCTGATGCTCTTCCCCGCCCCGGCGGTCCCCGGCTCGTAGATCTGCTCGACATCCCAGCGATCCGCGGGGATCTCCCGGATCGAATCCCGCCCCGCGCGGAGGTTTTGCCAGAGTTCATCGGTGCTGAGGGCGTCCGGGAACCGACCCGACATGCCAATGACCGCAACTGGCCTGCCGGTCCGCGCGGGCCGTGTCGCGCCGACCGGTGGGCTCGCTCCTCGCTTTGCTTCCTTGTAGAGCCGCAGCGCCTCCTCGGAGGTGATCCGGCCGCTCTTGACCAGCTCGAGGATCTCGGATTCCGTCATCTTGCCGTTCATAGACTCATGTCCATCAAGCGCTTGGCTTCATCGAGATCCAGATCGTCGCCACGCAGCCTCTCGAAGATCCGCAGCAGGCGTGTGTCGTCGGCATCGGGCTCCCGCGCCTCGACACCAGCGCTGCGCGCTCCGTCGTCCTCACCGTGACGTGGCATCGTGCTCTCCCCAGCTTTCATCGCTTCAATCGCGCCTGCGAGATCCGCGATGGTCGAATGCTCGAACAGAAAGCTCACCGGCAGGGGTATGGTGAACGTCTCCTGGATCCGGAAAATGAGCCTGGCGGCCAGCAGTGAGCTTCCCCCGATGTCGAAGAACCCGTCGTGGATGCCCACCTGCTCGCAGCCGAGGATGTCCCGGTAGAGACCGGCCAGGGTCTCCTCCGTGGCAAAGCGCGGAGCGACATACGCCCCCTCGACGGTCGACGCCGCACGGTCCGGCCTGGGGAGGGCCCTTCGGTCCACCTTGTTGTTCGGCGTCAGAGGAAGGGCGTCGAGAGCGACGAATGCCGCGGGGATCATGTACTCCGGGAGCCACTTCCGCAGAAAGCTCTGCAGCTCTCTCGGCTGCGGCTCATCGCCCGACCGAGTCACGACGTACGCCACCAGCGCCTTCTCCGAACCCATGTCGTCCCGCCCGAGGACGACGCAATCGCTCACGCCGCTGTGCTTCTTCAGCGCAGCCTCGATCTCGCCAGGCTCGATGCGGAAGCCGCGGATCTTGAGCTGCTTGTCCCCTCTGGCGACGAACTCGATCCGGCCATCCGCGAGGAATCGCCCCTGATCTCCGGTCCTGTACAGGCGCGCGCCGGAGCCGAAAGGATCGGGGACGAACCGCTCCGCAGTCAGGCCGGGCCGGTCCAGATAGCCTCGCGCTAGCCCATCGCCGCCGATGTGCACGTCGCCGATGACGCCGGGCGGAACGAGACGCAAGCCGCGATCCAGGATGTAGATCGTCGTGTTGTCGATGGGCACGCCGATGGGCTCGACGGCGAGCTGAGGAGATGCGGCGTGCGTGACGGGGGCGAGGGCGGACCAGATGGTCGTCTCCGTGGGGCCGTAGAGGTTCCAGACCGCCTTCGCGTTCTCCAGGAGTTGCCGCGACAGGGTGGTGGGCAAGGCTTCTCCTCCGCAGAAGACGGTGAGGTTCGCGCTAGCCTTCCAGCCTGAAGCCAGGAGCAGCCGCCAGGTGGCAGGCGTCGCCTGCATCGAGGAGATCTCGTGGGTGGCGAGCATTCGTTGCAAGGACGCCCCATCGGCGGCGGAGTCCCGATCCGCCACGACCACGGAAGCGCCGGTGATCAGCGGCAGGTACAGCTCCATCGCAGCGATGTCGAACGAGATGGTCGTCACGGCCAGGAGGCGCTCCGACCGCTCGAAGCTCAGACGCCGCTGCATCGAGCACAGAAAATTGGTCAGAGCGCGGTGGGTGACGAGGACTCCCTTGGGTACGCCTGTCGAGCCGGACGTGTAGATGACGTACGCCGTGTTGTCCGGCAGCACGTCGACATCCAGGTCCGCGCCGTCCCCATCCTCTTGCCACGCCTCGGGATCCCCCAGATAGAGCGTCGACACGGCACCGCCCGAGGTGGTCACCGGAGATCCCTGGAAGGTCACCAGCACACCGACCTTCGCGTGCTCCAGCATGTAGGTCAGGCGGTCCGCTGGATACGTCGGGTCCATGGGCACATACGCCCCTCCCGCCTTGAGCACGCCCAGCAATGCCACCGCCATGTCGAGCGACCGGGGTACGCAGATCCCCACCAGGATCTCTGGACCCACTCCGAGGGCTCGGAGGCGGCGCGCCAGGCGATTGGATCGGGCATTCAACGCCTGGTAGCTCAGACGCTGCCCTCCGCAGAAGATCGCCTCTTTTTCCGGGTGGAGCCTCGCCTGTTCCTCGAAGAGCCGATGCGCAGGTCTGTCCGCCGGATAGGAGGCCTCGGTCCTGTTCCAGTCCTCAAGGATCCGGCGCTGCTCGCCGGCGGAGACGAGCGGATGCTCCGGGACGTCGAGGTCCGGATGGGCCGTGACACTCTCCAGCAGGACGTGGAAATGACCCACCATCCGGGCGACGGTGGCCTCGTCGAACAGGTCGGCGTTGTACTTCAGGGACCCGGACAAGGTGGTGCCGAGCTCCATCATCTCGAGCGTGAGATCGAACTGACCTTCCTGCTGCGCCATGGGGAAGGAGGTGAGATCGAGTCCCCCGAGGGTCGTCCGGACCCCCGGCTCCTGCGAGAGCAAGCCGATGATGTCACCGTGACCGTGCGCCTTCTGGAAGACGAATTCGGCCTGGAACAGGGGAGAGCGACCCGTCCGTCGATCCGGGTTGAGCTGCTCGACCAGCAGAGGGAACGGATAGTGCTGGTGCTCCAGCGCTCTCAGCACAGTCTCCCGGACCTGCTTCAGGTGGGCGCGGAAGGTGAGGCGCTCGCTCAGATCGCCTCGCAGAACGACGGGATTGACGAAGTACCCGACGACATCGTTGAAGCGATCGTCACGTCTCCCCGAGGTCGGAGAGCCGATCCACACCATGTCATCGCCGGTGTAGCGATGGAGCAGGATCTGATAGGCCGCGAGCAGGACCATGAACAGCGTGGCCCTCTCCTGCTGCGCGAGCGCGGCAAGCCGGCGGCTCAGCACCGCGTCGAGCGTGAAGTACCGCGAGCTGCCGTTGAACGTCTGGCTCACCGAACGGGGGTGGTCGACGGGCAAGTTCAAGACGGGCGGCGTGCCCCCAAGGGTGCGCTGCCAGTACTCCCGGAGACGGTCTCCCTCGCCCGAGCTCAACATGCTCCTCTCCGAGGACATGAAATCGGCATGGGAGTGGGTGAGCGGCGGCAGCGACGGGCTCTCGCCCTTGTCGAGGGAGGGATAGACCACGCCGAGTTCCCGCATCAGCGTCCAGACGGACCAGGCGTCGGCGACGATGTGGTGCATGTTCAGCAGGAAGACGTGGTCCTGCCCCGCGCACCGGAAGAGATGCACGCGCACGAGCGGACCGCGCGCGAGATCGAAGGGTCGCCGGTAGCGCTCCTCGACCTCTCGCCGCAGCTCGTCAGGCGAGAATTCGAGCGCGTCGACGTGCTCGAAGAACATCTCCGGGGCGTCATGGATCTCCTGCATCGGAACTCCCTGACGCGCCTGGATCGTGGTCCTCAGCGCGGGGTGTCGTTCCACGAGGAGCCTCCAGGCATCGTGGAACGCGACGAGGTTCAGCGGCGATGCGATGCGGAACGTGAGGGCGATGTGGTACGCAGCGCTCTCCGGTGCGAGCTGATGCAGGAACCACAGCGCTTGCTGCCCGTGCGAGAGGGGAAGGAGACGTGGTTCGCGCGGTGGTGGCGTCGCAGGCAAGGGCTCCACGAAGGGGACCAGCCGCCCCAGGCTCTCTCCGTGGTGCTCGTACAGGTGGCGGGCGAGAGACTCCACCGTCGAAAACTCGAAGAGAATCGCCGGCGACAGCGCGAGATCCAGCTCCTTGTTGAGCTGATTGACGAAAGCCATCGAGGTGATGGAGTCGATCCCGTAATCGGTGAGCTGGACGTCGAGCCCCACCTTCTCCGGAGCCATCTGCAGGAACCTGGCGACCCGATGCAGGATCTCCGCCCGGAGACGCTCCAGTGCATCGCCAGGGGCGCTCGCGTGCGCTGCTCGTCGCGAGGAGCCTCCGGTCACGACGAACCGTTCGATCTTCCGCGGATCGCCCTCCACGACCATGAGCTGCGCGTCATCCAGCGCGAACGCCTGGAGGAAGGATTCCAGACCGGACCTGGCCTCGAACGGCGTCATGCCCATGCTCGTCTGCAGGAACAGCTCGCTTTCTCCGTCGACCTTCATGCCGCCCTCGCTCCAGAGCGGCCAGTTGATGGAGAGCGTCCTGCCGCGGCGTTGCCCCGCGGCTCGGGAGAGCTCGCGCCATGACGCAAAGGCGTCGAGGAACCTGTTCGCGAACGAGTAATCGGCTTGACCGACGATGTCGACGACGGCCGAGATGGAGGAGAAGAGCGCGAAGAAAGCGAGATTCTCGTCCTTCGTCGCCGCGTCCAGGTTCACGGTTCCGAAGACCTTCGCACTCACCACCGCCTCGATGTCGCGCCGGGACTTGTTGCGGACATAGGCATTTCTCGCCACGCCGGCGCTGTGCAGGATGCCGTCGAGCCCACCGAAGCAGGCCTTGATCGTCGCCAGCAGCGCGTCCACCTCCTCGCGTACGGCGACGTCGGCCTGGAGGTAAACTAGCTCTCCGCCCTTCTCCTGGATGCGCCGCAGCTCGGCGGCTCTGTCCTCGCCGAGCGCGGAGCGACCGCACAGCACGACGCGGGCCTGGTGGTGATTCGCCAGGAAGGCCCCGAAAAGGAGGCCCAGACCGCCCGCGCCGCCCGTGATCAAGTACACGCCCCCACGCTTCAGCGGGGGCTCGCGCGCAGGCATCGCCCTGACCCGTTCCAGGTCCATGGCCCAGCGTTGCCCCTCGCCGTAGCGCACCTCCACCGCGCGCTCGGCGATCCGGTCCGGCTGAAGCTCGCGGTAGGCCACCTCCGCGACGCTCTCCGTGGGGAAAAGCGCGACGGTCCTGCAGAAGAGGTGGGGGTTCTCCTGCCGAAGGCTCCGGAGGAAGCCTCCCACGGCAGCATACGGGGGCTCCGCGCCGGGATGGCTCTCCCGGTAGACGTAGAGCAGGTGAACCTTCTGCTGCCCCCTCCGCTCCACCAGGGCCCGGCACAGGGCGAACATGGAGTGGAGGCCAAGCTCGAGCTGCTCGGCGAGCACGCCAAGGGTCGCGTCGAACGCCGGGCGAGACCAGGCATGGACCACGCAGGCCGGTGCCATGCCCCTGTCGTCGAGCGTCCGGAGCAGCAGGCGATGATCGTCCAGGCTCCCCGGCGCAACCTCGAAACGCCCACCGCCGAGGTCCTTGAAGCCGCTCCCGGGCCTCACCCGGACGACCTGGGTCCACCGCGCCTCACTCCACGCGGAGGCGCCATCGCCAGGTCCCTCGAAGACCAGGAGCGGCCCCCTCGGAGTGGCCCCCGCGGGCGCAGCGCCTTGCGGGGACGAACTCCAGACCTGCCGGTAGTAGAGGCGCTCGGGTGGGGGCGCGCCCTTGAGCAACGGCCTCACCACCAAGTCTGTAAGCCTGGCAAGGAGCCTCCCCTGCTCGTCGAGGATCTCCACATCGAACCGCCTCTCCTCCGACTCGCTCGAAGGCAGCCGGCTCCTGGAGGTGATGAGGCTGTAGCACCGGCTCGTGAGCGGGCCGAACAGCTCCAGCGCGCCCAGGGAGTAGGGCACCAGCACCTGAGGCTCGGCCCCCCTCTCGCTCGAAAGCAGCATCAACGCGTGCAGCGCACTGTCCATGAGCGCAGGGTGGAGGCGGAAGGCGTCGAGCCCACGCACGGCCTCCTGAGGCAGCTCCAGCAGGGACAGGCTCTCGTGCTCGTTCCGCCAGACCTCCTGGATGCACCGGAAGCTCGGACCATAGGCGAAGCCCAGCTTCGCGAAGGCTCGGTAGCAGTCTGCGCCGTCCTCGCGCTCGCGGCACCGGGCCCGGATGGCCTCCAGCTCCCGGTGCACCGGGGGCGCGAGGTGCGCGCCGTTCGCGCCGTTCGCGGCCCCGTAGATCACGCGGCCCTGCGCGAACACGCCCGGGCGCCCGTCGTCATCGTGACTGCGGACCTCGAAGCGGGCGCCGTCACCCTCGGCGTGAAAGTCGACATCGAGCGTGATGGGCCCGCCGTCCACCACGACCGGCCTCGCCCAGACGACGTCCCTGACAGCGCTCACCTGCCGCTCCGCGGCGATGCCGCCACCGACGCATGCCATCTCCAGATAGGCGACGCCCGGAAGGACCTTCCGCTGCGCGACGACGTGATCGGTCAGGAAGAGTTCGCGGCCAGTGAGGGTCGTCGTGAACCTTTGCCGCGCGAAGCTCGAGACGTTCTGGCCCAGCAGGGGGTGAAGCTGACCCGCCTCTCTCGGCGCCTCGGCGGTGCCCTCTTCCTCCGGCACCCAGCAACGTTCCCTGGCGAAGGGGTACGTGGGTAGGCTGATCCGGCGGGGCGGCGGGATGAAGTCCGAGTCGTGCAGGCGGTTCCAGTCGACCTCGAAGCCCTGGACCCAGGCTTCGACGAGCTTCTCGTACCTGCGACCATGCATCCACGTGTCGAGGAGCATGGCCAGGTCCTCGTCGCCGAGGAATGCGCCGAGCACCTCCTTGCTGCGCGCGCCTTGCGCCTGGTACACGCCCTCGATGGCGCGCTTGCCCTGAGGCCCGCGCCGCTCCGCCGGGCCCTCCGGGGCCAGGAAGCTCCGGAGCTTCTGCTCAAGGTCCTCGAGCGAGGTGACGAGCAAGCCCAGACGCTCCTCCATGGCCTCCCGCCCGACCTGGAGCGTGTAGGCCACATCCGCGATGCGCAGCGTCGGCCCGCGGAAGGCGAGCGCGTGCGCTGCGACCGCCTCGGAAACCGCCTCGCTCGGCGGCCTCGCGGGCGCCCCGAGCTTCTCGTCGAGGTACGCCAGGAGGATGGCCAGGGAGCCCTTCGTCAGGAACTCGGTCGCGTCGAGCGCCACGCCGAACTCCTCCTGCACGGCCTCCAGCGCCTGGAGCTGCTCCAGGCGCCCCACGCCGTAATCCTCGAAGCGCTCCTCGTCGACGAGGTGGTGCTCCTCGACTCCGAGCGATCGTGCAAACAGCGGCCGGATCACGCCTGCGAAGCGCGCGCGCGCCGAGGCCGACGCGACCGCCGGCCCCTCGTCCGGCTGGGTCCAGGCGGCACCCTGGACCGCCTCGTCGCGAAGGCGGGCGTCCTCCAGAAAAGCCAGGAGCTGCGCTGCCTGAGCGCGCAGCCGCTCGACGTTCTTCGCGGACAGCGGCACCACGAAAAGATCAGGCTCCTCCTCGTCCCCTTCACGCGCCGCGCCCCCTTCGGGTACGAACTCTTCGATCAGGACATGCGCGTTCGAGCCCCCCGCGCCGAAGGAGCTGATCCCGGCAACCCTCGGGCCTTCCTTCTCTCCGCCCTCGTCGAGGAGCACCGGCCTCTTCCACGCCTCCAGGTGCCGCTGGACCTTGAAGGGCGAGCGCTGGAAGTCGATCAGCGGGTTCAGCTCCTCCGCGTGCAGCGATGGGACCAGGGTCCCGTACCGCATCTGGAGCAGCACCTTGGTGACCGCCACGACCCCCGCAGCGCCTTCCAGGTGGCCCACGTTCGACTTCACCGAAGCGATCGCGCAGAACTGCGAGTCCTGCGTGTGTCTCCGGAAGGCCTTGGTGAGGCCTGCAACCTCGATGGGGTCACCCAGGGCGGTGCCCGTGCCGTGTGACTCCACGTAAGAGATGCTCCGGGGGCTCACCTGGCTGTTCTGCAGCGCATCCAGGATCAGGCTGGCCTGGGCGTTGGGGTTCGGGACCGTGAACCCATTGACCTTGCCGCCATGGTTGAGGGCGCCACCCTTGATGACGCCATAGATGTGGTCTCCGTCCCGGAGCGCGTCATCGAGCGACTTCATGAGAATCGCGCCGACGCCCTCGCCGGGCACGTACCCGCTCCCTCCAGCGCCGAAGCTCCGACACTTCCCCTCGCTCGAGAGCAGGTTGAGCTGGCTCAGCCTCGCGTACTTCTTCGGGTGGATCGACAGGTTGGTCCCGCCGGCGATCGCTGCGTAGCACTCCCCTTTCCGCACGCTCTCGTACGCGAGCACGATCGAGGTGAGCGAGCTTGAGCAAGCAGTATCGAGCGAGACGCTGGGGCCACGGAAATTGAAGAAGTACGAGATGCGGTTGGCGATGAACGAGGCCCAGTAGCTCGTGGCGACGTGGCCCTCCAGAAAGTCGTAATCGTGGTACATGCTCCCCACGAAGACGCCCACGTTGTTCTCTCTGGGGAGTTCTGCCCTGTTGCTCGTGCGATCCCACCGGTAGCCGGCATCCTCGCAGGCTTCCCACACCACCTCCGCGAACAGGCGCTGCTGCGGGTCCATGTAGTTGGCCTCGCGCGGGGAGATGTTGAAGAAGAGCGGATCGAACTTGTCGACATCCGCGATGAAGCCCCCCCACTTGCTGTTCGTCTGGTCCGGCCTCGGGTGGTGGGGCGTGTAGTACTTGCGATGATCCCACCTCTCCAGCGGGATCTCCTCGATGCAGTCTCGCCCGGCCACCAGGTTCGCCCAGAACTCGCGCAAGTTCCTCGCCTGGGGGTAGCGACCGGCCACCCCGATGATCGCAACGTCCCGCCGCTCGCGCGCGACGGGCCGCTGCTCCGACAGATCACGCTCTCTGACCTCGCGGATGGGACGGAGGTGCACGGGCTCGGGGATGCTCGTCGCCGCGCGGTGGACCTGAGATGCCCCTCCCCTGGGCGCCTTGACCCCGAAGCGCGCGGCGAGCAAGCCCCGCAGCTTGTCGCCATGGTGCTCGGCGAAGTACCCCGCCAGGCTCCGGACCGTGCTGTACTCGAAGAACAGCGTGCCGGGGAGCGAGCCGAAGTCCTCCCGCAGACGGCTGTTCATGTCCATGATGATCATCGAGTCGATGCCGTAGGCCCCGAGGCCCTCGTCCGCATCGATCTTCGCGGCAGCGACGCCCGTAGCCTCGGAGATCAACCCCGTCAGGTACCGGACCGCGCCCGTCACGATCGCGACGGGCTCTGCCGATTCCCTCCCTGACCCCGCCGCCGTTTCCTTGGCAGCAGCGCGCGGCGGCTCCTGGGCCAGGGGCGGCACCGGTTCCCTGCGAGCAGCGCGCAAGGGCGGAACCGGCTCTCGCGCATCCGTCGCGGAGGGCATCGAGAGCGGCACTCCTCCCGTCACCCCCAGCACACGCTCGACTTTCCGACGATCCCCCGGTGCGACCACGACCTGCGGGCTGCCAAGGCGGAGCGCCTCCTCCAGGATCGCCTGGCCCTCGGCTGCCGTGATCGCGGTGAACCCGCCGTGCTCGAAATAGAGGGCCCGTCCGCGCTCGTCCCGGAAGAAGTCGTCCTGGAAGCCGCCTTCCTTCCAGTAAGGCCAGTTGACGGAAATCGTCTTGCCGTGTCTTCGTTGCCCGGCTTCGAGGTGGCCTCGCCATGCAGCGAACCCGTCGAGGAAGCGGTTGCCTGCGGCATAGCTCCCCCTCCCGAAATCGCCGAGAAACGACGATAGCGACGAGAACAGCAGGAAGAAGTCCAGCGGATCGTCCCGGGTCGCGAGGTCCAGGTTCACGGTCCCGTGGACCTTCGCGCGCATCCCCTGCTCGAAGCTCGCCGCCGTCGTCTCGGGGGTGAAGGGCTCCCCGGCAAGGCCGGCGCAGTGCAGGACCCCGTGGAGGCTCCCCACGCCTCTCCGGGCCTCCTCCAGCGCCGCCGCGAGTCCCTGCCGGTCCGCGACGTCGACCTGCAGGTAGGTGACGCTCCCGGCGGTCTCCCGCAAGGTCGCCAGGCGCTCCAGGCCGCGTGCATCCAGGCTGGAGCGCCCGAGGAGCAGGAGGTGGGCACCACAGAGGCTCGCGAGGAAGGAGGCCATCTGGAGACCGATCCCGCCGAGCCCCCCGGTGATCAGGTAGGTACCGCCCTGCCTGAACGTCGGCCCCGAGGCGCGCCGGTCGGCGTCTTCGAGGCGCTGGAGATGCCGGGTGAACCGCTCCTCCGACCGGTAGAGGATCTCCGTCCCGTTCGGTGCCCCGCCAAGCAGTTCGCGGGCGAGGAGCGACGGACTGAGCGCCTCTCGCCCGGCACGTGACGGCTGCGTGGCGTCGACTCTCACAGTGACGAGCGACACCGCAGGCGCGATGCCAGGTATCGATCTCGCGAGGCCTGCGATCGTCTCGTGGAGCGGCAGCGCGCGCGGGTCCTCGGGGAAGCAAGCGACGACACGGACCGCATGCCTCGGCGCCTGCTGCATCAGCGCCTTCACCAGGCTCATCAGGCCGTGCAGCCCACGGTTCAGTCCCTGAGCGAGGCTCCCCTCATCGCCCGGCAGGCCGGCCTCGTCGTCCTGGGGCGTCGCGCAGGGCAGCGCATAAAGCACGTCCGTCGGTCGCCGCCCCGCGCTTTCGAGCATGGCCAGGAGCTTTCGCGCGTCCCCGAGCTCTCCGGGGGCGATCTGCACATGCACGGACGAGATGGGACGATACGCCCCATGCGGCTCGATCCAGATCACGTCCTCCCCGGGGATGCCGTGGTTCCTCGACAGGTGCTCGGCCAGCGTGTCGCGACAGTCACGCGTGGTGTCGACGACCAGGATCCGCCGGTCCCCACCGCGCGCACCGAGGTCGCGCACGCCGCGCACCTCCACAGCCGGCAGCTCCGTCCTCTCCCAGACCGGCTGGTACAGCGGCAGCCTGCGCGCCTCTTCCTTCTTGGGCTCCGCGACAGGCTGCGCCTTGAACCGCTTGAAGCAGAAGTCCTCGAAGCGCAGAAGCTCTACCCCGTCCATGTCGAGGATGGAGATATCGGCGACGTAATCACCGTTCTCGTGCTTCTTCACCAACCGCGCATACGAGAGGCACGCCTTCGGCACGCTCCCGAACGCGCGGAGCGATCCCAGCGAGAAGGGTATCCGCAGCGTCGCGTTGAGATCGTTCTTGCCGAGGCCGATCATGAAGCAGGCCCGCACGGCGGTATCCAGCAGGGAGGGATGCCAGACGAACGTGGACCAGCCGTCCCACAGCGCCTCGGGGACCCGGATCGCCATCAGGGCCTCCTCCTCGCCCACGTACATCGACTCGGTGAGCTGGAAGGATGGCCCGTAGTCGAAGCCCAGATCCTTCAGGTGTGCGTCGATCGCGTGAGCCTCCACGACCGCCGAGCAGCGTGCGCGGATCGCACCGAGATCGACCTTTTCGGGTCTCGCGGAGGTGGACTCCGCCTTCGCCATCGTTCCCTGAGAGAAGACCCAGGCGCCGCCAGTCGCTGCCTCGGCGTCCCGGCGTATTTCGAAGGAGACGACGTCGCCACGCGGGACGAGATGGATGGCCACCGGGCAGGTCGCGTCCTGCAGGAGGACCGGACGCCCCCACATCACATCCCGGACCGCGACGACCTCCCCCCCGAGCGCGCGTGCCCCGGCGGCGCGGGCCATCTCCAGGTGTGCGACCCCCGGCAAGATCACCTGGCCGTGCACCACGTGGTCCTCGAGGTAGAACACCTTCCTGTCGAAGACCTTGCGGTACTTCTGCTCCTTCAAGGTCGACTCGTTGCTGTCGAGCAGCGGGTGGAGACCTGGCGCAGCGACACTGGACAGGCCCGGGGCTCCCGCGGACGGTGCGCGCCCTGGGAGCCAGTGACGCTCGTGCGCGAAGGGGTAGGTGGGTGCCGAAACGTGGCGGAGCCCGTGGTCACCGCCCGCCACGAGACCTGATCCCTGAAACACGCCCTCGTCGTGCATCGCCTCCCAGTCGATCGTCACCCCCGCAGCCCATAGCGAGGCGAGGCTGCCGAGATCCCCTCGCTGCGCCGCGAGGCGGCCGAGTTGCTCCGCCGGAGCCCCCTGCACCAGCGCCTTCATGCCGGCAGGGACGCTCCTGAGGTTGCCCTGGTAGCAGTCCTCGATGTCCCTCTCCCGTGCGATGTACCGCGCGAGCTTCCGCGAGAGATCCCCCTCGCTCGCCACAACCATGGCGAGCCGCTCGTCCATCGCCTGCCGGCCCTTCTGGAAGGTGAAGACCACGTCCGCGAAGGTGGCCGTGGCCTCCCTCTCCCCGGCGCGCAGCCACGACAGGACGTTCCCCGCATAGGTCCGGAGCTGCTCCTCGTTCTTCGCGGAGAGCACGAACACGTGGGGGCCTTGCGCCCCCGGCCCACGCCTCTCTGGCTGCCGGTACTCCTCGAGGACCACGTGCGCATTGGCCCCCCCGGAGCCGAAGCTGCTCACCCCGCCCAGGAGCGCTGGTGAGCCCGGCCGCGGCCGCCACTCCTGGTGGCGATCGACGATATAGAACGGGCTCTCGTCGAGCTGGATGTGAGGGTTCAGGCTGCTGAAGTGGATCGTGGCCGGCAGCTCCCGCTTCTGCAGGCAGAGCAGGAGCTTGAGGAGGCCCGCGAGCCCTGCGGCCGCCTCCAGGTGCCCGAGGTTGCTCTTCACGGAGCCCAGCCCGCACGACCTCGCCTCCGGAGACCCTCCTCCAGTCGCAGCGGCAAAGGCCTCCTTCATGCCTCGCACCTCGATGGGATCCCCGAGCGAGGTCCCGGTGCCGTGGGCCTCGATGTACCCCAGCGCGTCGGGAGAGATGCCCGCCGCGCGCCACGCAGCGAGGAGCAGCCGTGCCTGCTGCTCGGGGTTCGGGACCGTGAGCCCGCTGGCCTGTCCCCCGTGGTTGGTCGCGCTCCCGCGGATGACCGCGTAGATGCGATCCCCATCCTGGACGGCGCGCTCCAGGGGCTTGAGCAGCACCATGATCGCGCCCTCGGCGCGGACGTAGCCATCCGCCGCGCCGTCGAAGGTCTTGCACCGTCCATCTGCCGCGAGCATCCCTGCCTTGTGGTAAACGACGCTGTTCGCGGGGTGGCAGATGACGTTGACGCCCCCGACCAGCGCCAGCGAGGACTCTCCCGCCCGCAAGGCGTGCACCGCCTGGTGAAGCGCGACCAGCGAGCTCGAACAGGCAGTATCGATCTGGACGCTCGGACCGTTCAGATCGAGGACGTAGGAGATCCGGTTGGCGAGCACGGCCATCGAGCTGCCAGACCCGAAGTGAGGCCCCGGAGCGACCCCCGATGTCTCCAGGAGCCGACCATAGTCGGATCCGCTCGCACCAATGAACACGCTCGCGTCCGTGTGGGCCACGGACTCCGCCGGGTAGCCGGCATCCTCCAGCACCTCCCAGGCAAGCTCCAGGAGGATCCGCTGCTGCGGATCCATGCTCTCGGCTTCCTTGGGAGAAATCCGGAAGAACGACGCGTCGAAGCCATCGATCTCCCTCAGGAACCCGCCGCGATCGATGCCCCGATGTTGCCCTGCCGGATCGATGCCGGCGGGCCACGGAAACCGCCCCTCGGGCAACGAGCCGATGGCGCTCCCAGCTCCTTTCAGGAGCGGCCATAGCTGCTCCAGCGTGGTGATCCCGCCGGGCAGCCGGCAAGCAACGCCGATGATCGCGACGCCCCCCGGCGATGGCGCCCGAGGCGCGCTGGCGCCGCGGCTCACGTCCGGTCGGGCTTGCTCTTCCCGGACCTCGCTCGCCCCCGCGCGCTCTGGCGCCGGAGCACGTCGGAGCTGCCGTTCGAGGGAGGCGCAGATCTTGGCTGCGGTGTTGTATTGGAAGAAGAACGTGGGATCGAGGGCGACCTCGTACTTGTGACGGATCTGCTCGTTGAGTTCCAGCAGGTCGGCCGAATCGAGCCCCATATCGATCAGTGGATGGTCTGGTGCAAATGCCTTCTCCTTGGTCTCGCCCAGGCAACGCCGGATGACCATCTCCACGAACCGGGCGATGGAGGCCTCCGAGTGTGCGACGCCGGCACGCTCGACCTGTTCCTGCCCTCCCGCCGTCACCTCGTTCCGCTTGCGTGTCAGTGGTTCGTAGGAGATCAGCACGCCATGGCCGTCGTTCTGCGTATCTCCTGGCCTGAAGCCCGGGACCACGCCTTCGACACGCGCCCCGTGCATCTCGTGGAACCGCAGGATCGGATCGGCCAGCGTCCCCCGGCTGGTACGCCAGTGAACGTACTCCGACAGAGGGACGCCGCTTCGCTTGTCGTAGCTCTTGCAGCGCGTGACGCCCACCACAGAGCGCACACCGTTCATCATGCTGCAGCGCTGCAGCATGAACTCCAGGAGGTTGTCCCCGAGCTGCTGCTCCTGCATCGTCGGCGCGATGTTCAGGGTGAGCAACTGCACCACGGGGCCGTCCGGGCGATGCAAGCGATGGACCTCACGGGCAGAGCAAGTCCACAGCGCCTCGGCGCGCTCGATGCGCTGGGAGTAGATCACCCCCACCACCGAGCGCACGGGCTCCCGGCGCTCGACGACGAGCTGGCCCTCGGGATAGCGGGTGATGCGATCGCTCAGCTCTTCCCTCGGCGTACGCACCTCCGGAGACCAGCAAAGCCGCTCCAATTCGTCGAGCGCGTCGAGATCGCCGGGCTCCGCAGGGCGCACGATGTAATCGCGCTTCTCCAGGTGGCTGAGCGTGATGCGGCAGAATGGCAGCGTCTTCGGGTAACGTGTGGGCTTCACCCTGGGGAAGAGGCCCACCCCTGCCGCCAGCATGAGGAAGCACTCCGCATCGATCAGGTGCTGACTCGAAAAGGCATGCAGGGCGTCGAAATAGAAGCTCTCCGTGGTCTCGAAATGCCCGCGCGTGAGCTGCGGCGACATGCCGTGCACCTCGAGCAGGATCATTCCATGCGCACTGACGACTGCAGCCCAGCGTTCGAGGTGCTTCGACCAGGCCTCCAGGATGTCGCCGGAGGCGATGCTCTCTCCCCGCGCGTCCACGTGAACGCCTCCGGGCGCGAACCCGAAGTGCCTCGGCAACTCGCCTTCCCCGCGCGGCACGTACCGGAAGTTGTGATCGAGAAAGGAGCGCACGTGCAGGATGCGCTCCGGGTCCGAGACGCCCACCGCCCCGAGATCCGAGAGCAGGCGCTGGGGATCGTTGATGTCCCCTTCCAGGAGGATCGGGGAGAGCCCCTCCAGGGTCCGCGCCGTCTCGCGCAGGGCGGCCCGGTTGTAATCGATACCAATCAGGCGCAGCGGGAACTCATTCAATCGCTTGCCCCGCTCGGTGCGGGTGCAGATCAAGGCATGGATCTGCTTGAGGAAGGTGCCATCGCCGCAGCCCATGTCGGCCACGTAGCGGGGCTGCTCTTCCAGGGGCAGGCGGTTGAACAGCTCCAGGACGAGCGCCTCCACGTCCGCGAAGTAGCGCTCGTGCTGGAAACCGCTGGATAGGACGTTCAGCCTCCGATCGACGTGCGCCTCTCCGGACACGGGATCCACCCGGAACACCGGCTCGGGATCCCCGAAGAGCACCTCGCCCATCCGCGCCAGCATGGGGCGGTAGGACGCCGGGAGCGCCATGATGAGCGCGCGCTCCACGAGCTGGCGCCCGAGGTCCGTCAGGTCGAGCACCTCGCCCCCTCCGGTGGCCCAACGTTGGTGGAGGAACAGCGCCCGCAGCGCCTCGCGCATGGGCGCGTCGAGCCCCGCGAAGAGCGCAGCATCCCCGGCCCGCTGCCGCTCCCTCAGCGCCAGAAAGAGGGGCAGCATCCATACCCCATCGAGCAGCTTCGTCACCTGCGGCGAGGCAGACCCCCGCCCATCGACACGCCCGCGGATCCACCGGAGAAGGATCTCCCGCGGCTCGTCGCGTTGCAGGAGATCCTCGATCGGATGCCGGTAAAGCTCCCCTGCTCCCTCCGGGATCTCGTGAGGTCTCGCGTCCTCGGTGAGCAGGTAGGCTCCGTCCGTGGTTCGCGTGACCCAACCGAGGGATTCGAGCATGTGCAAGGCCACCCTCAGATAGCCTCGATTCGCCCCCTCGCTGAGCGCGGCGAAGTGAACCGGGCGCTCCGCATCGAGCCGCCGGAACAGGCCCCACGCACGGCAGGCCTCGATCACGGGAATCGCGACGTATCCATGAGAGTATGTATTGAACACCGAGAGCATGGTCATGACCTCGCGAACGAACGACGGTGTCGTCGACGGCGAAACGAGCTTCGAGGAACGATCACCCCACGATGGCAGCGAGAGATCGTCCCTGTCGGGCCAGGAATTCGGCAGCCCCGTTCATCAGATGGACCGCGATCTCGTCGACGTGCCGGTTGGGCCACGGCTCCAGCGGCGTCCCCTTCACCCAGGCGTTGAACGCGCCCATCGCGGAGCTGCAAGGGATGTGGAATTGCACGCGCTGCGCCGCGTCTCCCGATCGCGCATAGGTGTGCGCGCGATCCAGGTACGCGCGGAACACCCGCGCCATCCTCGCCTTGGGGTTGCCCTCGGCTTCCTGCGCGCTCGCCGGTGACATCGCGGTCAGCTCTGCGTGCACGTCGTCGAGCCGCTTGCCGAAGTACTTCTCTTCGAGCAGGCGCCTCGACTCCGCGTCGAGCGCGTCGAGCGACGGGTGGGACCGGTACAGCTCGTAGAGCTTGTTGGCGCGTGCAGGAAAGAACACGCCCTTCTTCAGGACCTGCGCGCGCCCGCCGACCTCGAAATGCGCGCTGTCCGGGATGTACGCCGTGTCGTGGATCTGGGCTTTCTCGAGCAGATCCTTCGCCAGGCCGCTCGTCGCGGCCTCCACGGTGCACTGGTTGATCGAGGTCGTGCAGATGAAGTCCGCGCCCATCAGGAACGCGGCAGCCGCGCTCTCCGGAGCCCCGATCCCGCCTGCCAGGCCAATCCGCACCGCCGCGGCTGCAGGCTGCTCTGCCCGGAGGCGAAGGAACGCGGGGAGCAGCGTGAGCGCGGACCCGTGCTCCGTCGCGCTGCCAGCCTCCGCGACGACGCAGAGGTCGGTCACCGTGGTCAGCTCCGATGCGAGCTCCGCCTCCTGCGCGCTCAGCTGCCCTCCGGCGACGAGTTCGCGCAGAACCCTTGCCGGGGGAGGCGCAAGGAGCCGCTCCGCGACCTCCAGGCGCGAGGTCCTGCCGATGATCTGGTGGGGCGCGCGAACCACCCCGTCGAACCCGCGGTGCACCCCCTTGACGCGGTAGTGTGCGAGCGCGGGCGTGACGAGCGAGAAGCCTGACGCCTCGACGATGGTCACGCCATGCTGGAGGAGCGCGCGGACGCGGCCCTGCTCGTCCTCGCCCGCCCTCAGGTCGACCGCGAGGCTCCTGCCTTCGAGGCGGCGCTGCAGCGTCGAGAGGGACCTGTCCAGCTCCTGCTCGGAGAGCCCTGCCGCACCGAACACCCCCAGGATGCCCGCCCGAGCGAGCTTCTCGATCATCGCGACACCCGAGATCCCCTCGCGCATCGGACCTGCGTAGTAGGCGTACTCGGTGCCGTACGCCCGCCGGAACTCCGGGCTCCCGAGGCGCTGCCCTGGAGCGGCGGATGGCGACCGGCGGGATGACGCCTGCGCGTGCCCGCTCTCCGCCACCTCGCTGCTCCGTAGCGCTTCGGCGAGGAGTTCGGGCGAGAGCGTGTGAGCCCCATTGCCGTTCGACTTCACCGCCGCACGGTGACCCTTCGTGTCGTGCGCCGAGCCGTTTCCGGAGGCGCCGCGCGGCGCAGGGTCCTCGATGCCGCTGGACGCGGCGGGCATGGCAGGCGTGGCGGGCGTGGCGGGTTCCACGGGCACCCGAGTCTCCCCCTCGCGGCTCCTTGGTGTGAATGTCCGGCGGTTCTCGGTGATGATCTTCGTCAGCACCGTCCCGTGGCCGAGATCCTCGAACTCCACCTCCCCTTCGTTCAGGAGGTAGGCGACGATCTCGCCCCAGCGGACCGGGCTCCGGAGCTGCGCGGCCAGCATGTTCACGGTGTCCCCGGGCGCGTACGGCCGCGCCGTGACGTTCGCGATCACGGGGAACCGGAGCGGTCGGAACGAGAACCCCGCGAGGTATGCCCTGAACTCCTGCGCGGCGGCCTCCATGTACCGCGAGTGGAAGGCCGCGCTCGTGTTGAGGCGCGCGTACCGCCCACCCGCCTCCTGGAAGATGGGACCCGCGCGCGTGATGTCGACCTCGGGGCCGGACAGCACGGTCTGCGTCGGGGTGTTGAGGTTGGCGATGTCGAGCGAGTCCAGACCATGCTCCTCGAGCAGCGCCCGGACGCGATCCGCCTCCAGGTTCAGCACGGCGGCCATCGCGCCCCCTTGCGCCCGCGCCATCAGCTCACCGCGCCGCTTGACGAGCTGCACACCCACCTCGAAATCGAAAGCGCCCGCCGCGAAGAGCGCGTTGTACTCGCCCAGGCTGTGTCCAGCCGCGGCGTCTGGATCGCGTCCCAGCTCATCGCGCCGGCGCAGGTACGAGAGCGCACCGACCACGAACAGGGCCGGCTGGGAGAACTGCGTCTTGTTCAGCTCCCGCGCCGGGTCCTCGGTGCACAGCGACTTGATGCTGTACCCGAGGATCTCGCTCGCCGCATGCGTCTGCGTGGGCCAGGCATCGAAGAGATCCTTCCCCATCCCCCGCTGCTGTGCACCCTGACCGGGAAACACGAAGACCCTCATGCCGGAGCCCTCCAAGCTGCGTCTTCGAGCGCCCCCCGATGCTGCGAGAGGAGCTTCGACAGGTTGTGAACGTCTCGACCGAAGATCGAGAGCACCGGGAAGACCCGCGCCGCGGATGCCCGGCCGAGCACGTGCTTCGTGTATCCCGCGAGCGTCCCCGAGGGGCCGACGTCGACGTAGACGTGCTTCCCTTCGCGCTCCAGGGCCTCGATGGTCCGCTGAAACCCGATGGGTTTCCTCAGGACGCCCCAGAGGTGATCGTCGTCGAAGGCGATGACCCGGCGGTTCGTGGCGCACGACAGGACGGGCATCGCCAGGCTCCTGCGCTGGAGGCCCTGCATGGCCCGCCTGACCCCGCCTTCGGCAGGCTCGACGAGCGAGGAGTGGAACCCCTGGTCGACCGGGACCACCTGATGGACGACGTCGTGCGCGATGAGGCAGCGGCGCACCTCCTCCCAGTCGCGCTCGCGCAGCGTGAGGGCGACACACCCCTCGAAATTGTAGGCGGAGATCTCGCAGCGCTCCCGCAGAAGCGGGGTGCTCGCGACCCAGGCGAAGCTGTGGAAGACCCCCACCAGCGTCGCCCTCGCGCACGCCTCGCGCAGCACGTCGAGCTGCTGGTGGAACACCTGGAGGATCTCCCCGAAGTCGAGCGCCTCCGCCAGGATGCCCGCCGCGTACTCCCCGAGGCTCGCGCCGAGCAGGAGGTCAGGGACGACGCCAGCTTCCATGAGCGAACGCGCGAGCGCGCACTCGACGACGAGCAGCGCCGCTGCGGCCCGTTTCAGATCCGAGAACGCATTGCCTCGCTGCCGCTCCGGAGCATAGATCTCCGGGATCACCGACGCGCCTCCCGTACCAGTCACGAAGCTGTCGTAGTGGAGAAGCCAGCGGTTGAAGACGGCGTCCTGTTCGAAGAGCTCGCGCCCCATCTGGTGGTACTGCGAGCCCAGGCCGGAAAACATGAACACGGTTTTTGCGGGACCCATCGATCCTCTCTCCCGGAACCCTCTCCGGGGCGCTGCTGCAACCGATCCCCTCAGGCCCCAGTCGAGACCTGCGAAACCCCGGGCACCCGCTGCTCGCGCCCCTGGAGGTACTTCACGATCTCCTGCACGCCCAGCGCGGCCCCCCCCGCGCTCTTGAAGTCACGGGAAACCTCCCTGCTGCGCTGCTTGTAGCTGGGATCGCGCAGGATCGTCTCCACAGCACCCCTCAGGCCCTTCGCGCTGATCTTCTGCAACAGGATGCCTGCACCGGCCTCGCGGACGCGCCTGGCGTTCAGGGTTTGCTCGCCCGTGACAGGGACGACGACCATCGGCACCTCGAAGTACATGGACTCGTTCACGCTGTTCATCCCTCCCTGGGAGACGAACAGATCGACCATCTTCAGGACCTCGAGCTGCGGAACCGAGGGATACACCTTGAAATTCTGGGGAACCGGCTCGTACTTCAGCAGCTCCACGCCCTTGCCAGCGGAGAGGATCACTTGCACGTTCATGTCACCGAGCGCCTGGAAACAGGTCCGGTACAGGTTCACGTCCCGGTTGAGGATCGTGCCCATGGAGATGTAGACGACGGGCGTGTCTCCCTCCTTCTGGAAATCGAACGTCTCGTCGCCCCGTTTCGTGATGGTGGGCCCGATGAACTTGTAGGAATCATCGAAACGCGATCCCTGTGGCTGCCATGCGCGCGTCGAGTAGACGAGGTTCAGCTTCTCGGGGCTGGTCGAGAACTGGACCAGATCGATCCCCCTGGGCGGCACCGGTAGGCCAGAGGCCTTCAGCCGCTCGTTCTGGCTGGCCACCAGGGAGAAGAAGCGCTTCCCGTGCTGGGTGAAGAACAGGCGGGCGAAGAAGTCGACGGTGTCCGGAAATGAATTGAGGCTCTTGAGGAGGCTCTCGTTCATCGCGAACGAAGAGATGGACGACGCCGCGGGGATGTTCAGCCGCGACGCGATGGCTTTGGCCCACCCACACACGCCGTCGTGAATGATGAGGACTGGCTTCAGCGCGGCGACCTCGTCGAACATCCGCGCGTGGAGGATCTCCCCGCACTCCAGCATGATGTTCGTCGAATGGACGAGGTTTTCACTCTGCTCCAGCGTCGGCAGAGCCAAGCCATAGTCCCTGAACTGAGCGCCAGTCGCCGAGATGACCTCCCTGAATCGCTCGCTGGCGTAATAAGCGACGTCGAAGTTTGCTTTCACGAGCGCTTCTACGAGCCCGATCGTCGGATTCACATGCCCGTGCTCGGGGAAGCTCAGGAAGGCTATCTTGGTCATCATCATCGAGGAGGTTGGGAGGACATCATGGGGCGCCCGAGGAACTCGGCGCGTCGTGTGCTCGTGCGTTCGTGCGTTCGTGCGCTCGTCGGAACAGGGCATCCAGCGCGGACGCGACGGCTCAGCAGCCGCTTGCGCTGACCCGTCGACAGGTTGCGCGTCGTGAAGTGCGTGTCGACGTAAGACGTCTTGTCGTCAATCCTCATCTGCTGCAGGAGGCGCTGCACGAGCTGCTCGTCGGCGTCGAGCACGCCGTAGAGCCTAGAGAAGAGGTGAAAATCCTCGAAGATGACCGAGAACATCTCGCGGTAGGCCGCGACGCTCTCGGCCCGGACCTTCTCTCCATCCATGCGCAGCTCGCCGCCCGTCGCCGGGTAGAGCCCCATGAGTACCTTCATGAAGGTCGACTTGCCGCTGCCATTCCCGCCGACCACGAAGATCGTCTCCCCCCTGGCGATGCTGACGCTCATCGGCCCGATCTGGAAGCCGTGGTCACCCGCAGCGGCGGCGTATGCAAACGTGACGTCGTCCATCTGGATCGTCGAGAAGGTCCCTCCCCAGGGATCCTTGGCCTGCTCCGGCGGCACCGCGTCGCGCATGGCACGGTCGAGCTTCTTCTCCAGCACCTCGATGTTCGAGAGGGCGATGCCCGACCTCTTGTACGCAGGCATTCCGCCCACCGCGCCGCCGAGCGGTGACCAGAAGAACAGGACCGCTCCGACGAGCGTGGTCACCTTCGTGCTGTCCAGGGGTACGTGCTCGGGCAGGACAAACACCATCGTAATCAGCAAAGCGAACAGCACGCATTGCACGAAGACGAGATTGTCATTGAAGAGTTTGTTGGCGCCGACGGTCGCCGCGCGCACTTCCTCCACGGTCCCCGAGATGTCCTCCCGGACGTCACGGCTTCGCTTCCCGCTCAACCGGAGTTCCTTCACGCCTTTCAGCATGTCGGTCATCTGGTCGAAGAACGTGATGCGCTTCTTCGCCCCCTCGGCGAGATGCTCGCCGACCTCCGCGTCCCGGGCGAAGTACCGCAAGATGCCCACCGTGGTGAGCAGTACCAGCAGAGCGAAGGCCGGCGGAGACAGCAGGAGGATGTAGACTGCGGCGCACGCGAGGACGCACATCGACTGGAGCACGTTCGCAATGAGCCTCGCGGAATCGGAGATGACCGACACGTTCTCCGTGATCCGGTCGTAGATCTCCGACGTCCCGAGCTGCTCGAGCCCCTGGAGATCCGCGCGCTCGATCTTCCCGACGACCCTCAGCTTGATCTGCTTCAGCGCCTGCTCGATGAGCGTGGTGGTGCGATGGTAGGTGCGCCGCGAGCAGAAGACGTACAGCACGACGCACAGCAAGATCAGGAACAACGAGCGCATCTTCTCGGATGAGTCCGAGGACGCGGCCGCAGCGTTGAGTAGCGCGATGGCAAGCGCATTCGCCGCTCCCGCGATGACGGCCGCGGCAACGAGCCCATGGGTTTCCCCGCCGGCCTCGTTACGAATCAGCTCCCAGAGGGTCATTTACAACCGATGGCGCCCAGGGGATCCCCTGCTCTCATGACGTGCTTCCAGGCGCTTGATCGTTCGAGCGCATGGGGGGTGCACCCAGTGAACGTGGCGGCCCTGCGTCGCTACGCTCCGACTTCCCGTAGCTCCCGCTGGGTAGTCCATCCTCCAGGGCGAGTAAAGGCACCTCACCCCCGCGCAACGCGGGGGCTTCGATAGATCAAGTGATCGATTAGATCGATCGTTGGATCGATCGTTGGCTGCCCCCACCCCACACCCACCGCGGAGACGCGGCATGCGCGCAGCCCTCTCGGCCTTTCTTCCCTCCGCGTCGGCCACGTGCCCGGAGACGCTGGCGCGGGTGGTTTGCCTTCAGCCGCCGCTGGCGGTGTCCAGCGTCGAGGTCAGGCTGCCTTCGCCGCGCGTGTTGAACGTCTTGAGCTTCACCACGCCGCTCACGGAGACGGGCCCGCTGTAGAGGGTCGAGCTGGAGGTGGGCTCGGTGCCGTCGGTGGTGTAGCGGATCGCGAGCCCAGGGAACGCCACGTTCGCCTCCATCTTCCCGCTGATCATCCGCGCCCCCGGTGGGGAGATCCGGTAGCCGATGCCGCCGCTCAGATGATCGAGGCGCGGCAGATCGCGCTGCCCCAACGTGTTGGCGAAGCGACTCCACGCCTCGCCGACCTGGGTGGCGCGCTTCGCAGCGTCCGGCTCGCTGGCCCAGGCCGGGTCAGGAGCCCACGCCCGCTCGGCGAGGCCGAGCAGCTTGGGAAAGACGTAGTGCTCCAAGAGTGCCTGGCTCCCGACCGTCTCCGCCCAGAGCTGCCCCTGGATCCCGAGGATCCGCTTCGCGCCCTCCGGAGTCAGCTTGGCGGCGTTCGCGATGAGCGCCGGGTTGACGGGGTTGCCGAACTGGTCCTTCTCGGCGTTCTTGTAGATGTCGAGCGGCACGAATTCGAACGGCTTGCGCGTGTCGACGAAGCCGCCCCAATACGCGCCAGGCTCCAGCGGGTGCTTGTCGTACGCAAAGTCGAAATACAGGTTGGTCGCGTTCGAGAGGACGACCGTATAGCCGGCGTTGGCCAGCTCGTAAGCGTTGCCCTCCTCGCCCGTCCCCCAGATGTTGTTCCACACGAACGTCCGGAAGCCACTGTTCGCGAACACGGGGTTGGGCTGCTTCTCCACCTTGTCTCCGACCTTCACCTTCTTCAGGCCGATCTCCTCCCAGCCGGCAGTGATGAGCTGGTGGGCGGTGAGGATCTTGCTGTACTCGCGCAGAAAGTGACCGGAGAGATCGTCGGCGCTCTCGATGCCGTCGCCGGGCGCCTTGGCGATGAGGGCCTTGCAGGCAGGGGACTCCACCCACACGCCGCTCGGCACCTCGTCACCCCCCGTGTGGATGGACTGGAGCGGCGCGCCTGCTTCCTTGTACATGGCGACGATCTCGTCGATCACCGTGTTGATGAATTTGTACGTGGAGTCGAGGCAGGGGTTCACCACGTTGTCGTTCCAGAACTGCGGCGTCACGTAGGTGGACTTGTCCTCCAAGTCGGTCAGCAGAAACTCCTTCGCCCCCGCCGCGTCGTTGGCCGCCATCCGCTTCGCGTGGCGCGCCAGCATCGACTTGATGGCGGCACGGGCATGGCCGGGGAGATCGAGTTCGGGGATCACCTCGATGTGTCGTTCGCTCGCGTACTTGAGGATCTCGATGAAGTCCGCGCGGGTGTAGTGTCCACTGCCGACGTTGTCCTTCGCTGCGGGATCCGGGCCGAAGCCGAACGCCGGCTGGAGGAAGTCGCGGCTGTCCAGGGTGTGGCCGCGGCGGCTGCCGACCTCGGTCAGCTCGGGCAACCCTTTCACTTCGAGCCGGAACCCCTCGTCGTCAGTCAGGTGGAAGTGGAACTTGTTGAGCTTGTAGAAGCTCATGACGTCGAGCACCTTCAGGATCTCTTCCTTCGTCTGGAAGTGGCGCGCGACGTCGATCAGCATGCCCCGGTAGGCGAAGCGAGGCGCGTCCTCGATCGTCACCGCGTCGAACGCGAGCGTCGCCTGAGCGCTCTGGTAGGCCGCGACGGGCGCGAGGGCGCGCAGGCTCTGGATGGCGTGGAAGACCCCGGTCACGTCGCTACCCACGATCGAGACCCCCTGCGCGGGGGAGATGGTGAGCTTGTAGGCCGCGTCGCCGCTCTGCTTGGCCTGCCCACCCACCGTGATGGAGCCCGTCGTCAGTGATATCGACGCCGTTCCCTGGGGCGCCGCGCCCGCCACGACGCCAGGCTTTGCGCCGAGGAGCTTCTCCAGCGAGGCCGCCAGAAAGCCCGCTTCTCGCTCGAGGCCCGCTCCGTGGTGAATCGTCACGGCCGACGTCAGCGAGAACTGGCCCGTCTGCGCCTGCATGAGCACCGGCGTCGGCACGAGCGGGGATACCTCGGCCGGCGGGAGCTGCTTGAGCGCCTTGTTCTCGTCGAAGCGCGTCTGCGCCGTGGGCACCGGAATGACGTCGATCGGAACCCGCGTCGTCTGCTTTTCGTTGGTGAACGGCTTGATGCTCGCTTTGCCCAAGGGCTCTGGTGGCGTGGCCTGGCCGCGATCATCGGTGAAGACGATGTAATATCCGAGTGGCGCGTCCGACTCCTTGATCGCAAAAAACTCGGCATCGAACGGGATCACCAGGGTCTTCCCCGGGTCGAGGGGAGTGAAGGCGTCGGTGGGTTCGAGCTTGGCGAGATCGCCATTGACGCGCGAGATCTTCACGCCAGCGGGGAGCGAGTCGGGCAGGACGGTGTTGACGTAGTTGAAATAGAGAATCCAGCCTCGCTTCCCGAGCGCGACCGTTCCTTTGTTCTCGAGGGTCAGCTCCGCGCCGAAGCGAACGGAATCTTTCTTGTAGTTCTCGACGACGCCCCACGTCACCGCGAGATCCGCGCCGCGCGGATGAGCCAGCGTCTCGGACGCGGGCGTCTGATTCTTGGGATTGGAGCACGCGATGAGTGACATCGTGCCCGCGATAAACCACCCGAACCGAGAACGATTTCTCACGACATTCACCTCGTTCGAGAGCCCGTCGTGAGAGGTGCACGCCAGGCAGAGTGAAGATCATCCACCCGGAATCGATTTCCGGAGGAACTCGCCAGCGTAGCGCCGACCTTGTGATACACACAACATTTCGTCAGGCTCTACGCATCATGGTCATCCGTGCTCGGGTCCCGGGAGCGTCCTGCGGCCTGCAGATCGGCGGCGACAAACCATCCATCCTCTGGATCCTGGAGAGTGGGGCGAACGGCTCGGAGCGGCCCTCCGCGAGCGCCGTCAGCGCTTCACCGGCTGCAGCATCCACGCCGCCGTCGCCCCACCGCCGTCGGGTCAGCTGCAAGCCACAGCGCGTGCGCTCCGGCGAGCTGGAGCGCCGAACCTACCACGGCTCAGATCCCGATCCCGACGCCAAGCCGCGGATGTGATTCGATAGGTGCTGTCGAATTCGACGCTTCGACCATTCAAGATCGGTATGGCGATTGCGAGTGCTTGGAATCGCGTCCTGCTGAAAGGAGGACGGCAGGCTTCTCCCGGCCCAGGAGATGCGTCAGACCACGAGACGCGCCAGGAGGAGGACCTGAGAGGAGAAGGAATTCAGGGGCTTTTCTCGAGCCCTAGCTCCTCGATCCGGCGGTCTGCGCGAAGGAGGTGCACGCTTTCGTGATCGTCCGGGCGCGGAGGGCGCAGCGCGAGGGAGCGCCCTCCATCCAGGCGCTCGACGCGATCGCGGGCCCTGGATTCAGTGAAAGGGGAGGGTCACGCCCGGCGGCGGCGCCGGAAGGCGAGCAGGAGCAGGGCGACGAGTGAGGCCACGGAGGCGCTCCGGCCAGAGCTGGAACCCACCACGTGGCAGCCGCAGCCGCCTTCCTCTTCGCCCGGCGGGGTGGACGGGCCGCCGCTGCCGGTGATCTCGAAGGTCAGCACCTCGCCGTAGGCAACGCCGGCGTCGTTCGAGGCGATGGCGCAGACGTAGTAGGTGCCCGGGGTCAGGTTCTGCGCGACCTCGGAGAACGCGACCTCGTCGCGCCCCGCGCCGAGGGCTGCGCCGTCAGCGGCGGGCGCCCGGGTGCCGAACGTGTCGTTGCACTCGCCCGGATCGACGGCGTCGAAGCGGAACCAGGCGGTGGCTTCGGAGCCCAGGGGGTTCGCCGCGCCGTTCAGCGTGGCGGTGCCCTGGTCGACCGTCGGCGGTAGCGTCGTGACCTCGGGCGGTGCTGCGTCGGTCGTGAAGGAGAGGACCTCGCCGAAGACCGCGCCGCCCTCGTCGTTGCTCGCCGCCGCGCAGTAGTAGTAGGTGGTGCTGGGCTCGAGATCGGTCAGGGGCTGCGTGAACGCGACCTCGTCGCTCCCCGCGCCGAGATCGACGCCGCCGCTCGCCGGCACCCGGGTGCCGAAGGCGTCGTCGCAGTCCCCAGGGTCGGTGTCGTCGTAGCGGAACCAGCCCGTCGCCTCCACGCCGTTGGGCGTGGCCGTGCCCGCGATCGTGGCGCTCTGCGCCTCGATGTCGGTCGCGTCCTCCGTCGTCACCTCGGGCGGCGTCGTGCCGGCGGTGAAGGACAGGATCTCGCCGAACGCGGTGCCCTCGGCGTTGGCCGCGATGGCGCAGTAGTAATAGGTCACCCCCGGGGAGAGCCCGGTGAGCGCCTCTGCGTAGGCGACGGGCGTGGCGCCGTCGCCCAGGTCGAGGTCGCCGCTGGCCGGCGCGCGCGTGCCGAAGCTGTCGTCGCACGCCCCGGGGTCGGTCGTGTCATAGCGGAACCAGCCGGTCGTGGCGCCGCCGTTCGGGTTGGCCGAGCCATTGAGCTCCGCCGCGTCGGCCGCGACGTTCGTGGGCGGCTCGGTGATCACGCTCGGGAGATCCGCCGCGGTGGTCAGCTCGAGGACCTCACCGAAGCTCGTGCCGAGCTGGTTCTCCGCGATGGCGCAGAAGTAGTAGGTCGTCCCGGGCAGGAGGCCCGAGATCTCCTCGGTGAACTCCACGGCGGCGTCGCCGGCGCCGACGTCGGTGCCGCCAGACGCGGGCACGCGCGTGCCGAAGGTGTCGTCGCAGCTCCCGGGCTCCGTGGTGTCGTAACGGAACCAGGCCGTGGTCGCGAGCTGGTTCGGGTTCGCCGTTCCGTGGAGCGTCGCGGACGCGGCCTCGACGTCGGTCGCGTCCTCGGTCGTCACGTCGGGCGCGCCCGAGGTGGTGAACGAGAGGACGGCGCCGAAGCTCGTGCCCACGCCGTTGGAGGCGATGGCGCAGTAGTAGTACGTCGTCATCGGCGCGAGGCCCGACACCGCCTGGGCGTAGGTCACCGGGCTCGATCCGGCGCCGAGCGAGGTGCCCCCGGCCATCGGGGCGCGCGTGCCGAACGCGTCGTCGCACGTGCCCGGGTCCACCGTGTCGTAGCGGAACCAGCCCGTGGTCGCGTCCAGGTTCGGGTCGGCCGCGCCGTGGAGGAGCGCCGCGCTGCTCATCACCGCGGTCGCCGGCTGGGTCGTCACCGAGGGTGCCCCCGGCGTCGTGAACGAGAGCACCGCGCCGAAGCCGGTGCCCGCCACGTTATCGGCGATGGCGCAGTAGTAGTACGTCGTCCCCGGGGTGAGGCCCGTGAGCTGCTCTGTGTAGCCCACCGGGATCGTGCCGTCGCCGAGGGCGGTGCCGCCACTCGCCGGCGCGCGCGTCCCGAAGGCGTCGTTGCAGCTCCCCGGGTTGTTCGTGCCGTAGCGGAACCAGCCGGTGGCGTCCTCCTGGTTCGGGTCCGCCGTCCCGGCCAGCGTCGCCGAGGTGCTCGTCACGGCGGCCGCGGCCTCGGTCACCACCGAGGGCGGCGCGGTGGTGGTGAACGAGAGCACTGCGCCGAAGCTCGTGCCCACGGCGTTCTGGGCGATGGCGCAGAAGTAGTAGGTCGCTCCAGGCGTGAGGCCCGTGATCGCCTGCGTGTAGGCTACCGGGCTCGTTCCGTTGCCGAGGGCGGTGCCGCCGGCTGCCGGGGCGCGCGTGCCGAAGGCGTCGCTGCAGTTCCCGGGGTTCTGGGTGCTGTACCGGAACCAGCCGGTGGTCGCGCTGAGGTTCGGGATCGCCGAGCCGTCGAGCGTCGCGCTCGTGCTCGTGACCGCGCTCGCGTCGACGGTCGTCACCGACGGTGCGGCCGGCGTGGTGAACGACATCATCGCGCCGAAGCTGGTACCGGCCGAGTTCGAGGCGATGGCGCAGTAGTAGTACGTGGTGTCCGGCGCGAGGCCGGTGAGCACCCGGGAGTAGGCCACCAGGCTCGATCCGGAGCCGAGCGCGGTGCCGCCGCTCGTCGGCGCGCGCGTGCCGAAGCTGTCGTCGCAAGTGCCCGGGTTGACGGCGCTGTACCGGAACCACCCGTTCGTCGCGAGCTGGTTCGGGTTCGCCGAGCCGTTGACCGTCGCCCCCGTGCTCGTGACCGCGGTCGCTGCCACGGTCGTCACCGACGGCGGCGCCGCGGTGGTGAACGACATCACCGCGCCGAAGCTTGTGCCCGCCGCGTTCTGGGCGATGGCGCAGTAGTAGTAGGTCGTCCCGGCGGAGAGGGCCGCGACCGACTGCGCGTACGAGACGGCGCTCGATCCGGAGCCGAGCAGGGTGCCGCCGGACGACGGGGCGCGCGTGCCGAAGGTGTCGTCGCAGCTCCCCGGGTTCACCGGGGCGTAGCGGAACCAGCCGGTGGCCGTCGACCCTCCCGGGGTCGCCGAGCCGTTGAGGGTCGCGCTCGTGCTCGTCACCGTGCTCGCTGCCGCGGTCGTCACCGAGGGCGCCGCCGGCGTCGTGAACGAGAGCACCGCGCCGAAGCTGGTCCCCACGGCGTTCTGGGCGATGGCGCAGAAGTAGTAGGTCGCTCCAGGCGTGAGGCCCGTGATCGCCTGCGCGTAGGCCACAGGGATCGAGCCGTCGCCGAGGGCGGCACCGCTGGCCGCCGGGGCGCGCGTGCCGAAGGCGTCGCTGCAGCTCCCGGGGTTCACCGTGGCGTAGCGGAACCAGCCGGTGGCCTCGCTGAAGTTCGGGTCCGCCGAGCCGTTGAGCGTGGCGCCGGTGCTCGTCACCGCGGTCGCGGCCGCGCTCGTGACCGACGGCGCCGCGGGCGTGGTGAACGAGAGCACGGTGCCGAGGCCCGTCCCCAGCGCGTTCTGGGCGAGCGCGCAGAAGTAGTAGGTCGTCCCGGCGGAGAGGCCCGTGATCGTCTGCGCGTAGTCCACCGGGGTCGAGCCGGCGCCGAGCGCGGGGCCACCGGACGTCGGGGCGCGGGTGCCGAAGCTGTTGTTGCAGCTCCCGGGGTTGACGGTGCTGTAGCGGAAGAAGCCGGTGGCCGCGCTGAGGTTCGGGTCCGCCGCGCCGTTGAGCGTGGCGCCGGTGCTCGTCACCGCGCTCGCAGCCACGGTCGTCACCGAGGGCGCAGACGCCGTGGTGAACGACATCACCGCGCCGAAGCTCGTGCCCGTCACGTTCGAGGCGATGGCGCAGTAGTAGTACGTCGCCCCCGACGCGAGGCCGGTGATTGCCTGGGTGTAGGCGACGGCGATCGAGCCCGAGCCGAGCGAGGTGCCTCCGCTCGTCGGCGCGCGCGTGCCGAAGGTGTCGTTGCAGGACGCCGGCTCGCTCGTGCTGTACCGGAACCAGCCGGTGGCCGCCGAGCCGTTCGGGTTCGCCGCGCCGTTGAGCGTCGCCCCCGTGGCGGTCACGTTGCTCGCCGCCACCGTGGTCACGGAGGGCGCGGCCGGCGTGGAGAACGAGAGCACCGCGCCGAAGCTCGTGCCCACCGCGTTCTGGGCGATGGCGCAGTAGTAGTAGGTCGTCGAGGCGGCGAGACCCGTGATCGCCTGGGAGTATGCGACGGCGCTCGAACCCGAGCCGAGCGAGGTGCCGCCGCTCGCCGGGGCGCGCGTGCCGAAGCTGTCGTCGCAGGTCCCGGGGTTCACGGTGGCGTAACGGAACCAGCCGGTGGCCGCGCTGGAGCTCGGGTTCGCCGAGCCGTTGAGCGTGGCGCCGGTGCTCGTCACCGCGCTCGCGGCCACGGTCGTCACCGACGGCGCGGCCGCCGTGGTGAACGAGAGCACCGTGCCGACGCCCACGCCCACCGCGCTGTCCGCGATGGCGCAGAAGTAGTAGGTCGTCCCCGCCGCGAGGCCCGTGATCGCCTGGGCGTAGGGGACCGAGGTGCTGCCCGCGCCGAGCGAGGTGCCGCCGCTCGCCGGGGCGCGCGTGCCGAACGCATCGTTGCACGAGCCGGGGTTGACCGTGGCGTAGCGGAACCAGCCGGTGGCCGCCGAGCCGTTCGGGTTCGCCGCTCCGGTGAGCGTGGCGCCGGTGCTCGTCACCGCGGTCGCGGCCGCGCTCGTGACCGACGGCGCCGCGGGCGTGGTGAACGAGAGCACCGTGCCGAGGCCCGTCCCCACGGTGTTGGTAGCGAGCGCGCAGTAGTAGTAGGTCGTGCCGGGGGAGAGGCCGGTGATCGGCTGCGCGTAGTCCACCGGGCTGCTACCGGCGCCGAGCGCGGGGCCGCCGGACGTTGGGGCGCGGGTACCGAAGCTGTTGTTGCAGCTCCCGGGGTTGACGGTGCTGTAGCGGAAGAAGCCGGTGGTCGCGCTGAAGTTCGGGTCCGCCGCGCCGTTGAGCGTGGCGCCGGTGCTGGTCACCGCGCTCGCGGCCACGGTCGTCACCGACGGCGCGGACGCCGTGGTGAAGGACATCACCGCGCCGAAGCTCGTACCCGTCGGGTTCGAGGCGATGGCGCAGTAGTAGTACGTGGTGCCCGCCGAGAGGCCGGTCACCGCCTGGGCGTAGGCCACCGCGCTGCCGCCGGAGCCGAGCGAGGTGCCGCCGCTCGTCGGGGCGCGCGTGCCGAAGCTGTCGTTGCAGGACGCCGGCTCGGTCGTGCTGTACCGGAACCAGCCGGTGGCCGCGCTGAGGTTCGGGTTGGCCGAGCCGTTGAGCGTCGCCCCCGTGCCGGTCACGTTGCTCGCCGCCACCGTGGTCACGGAGGGCGAGGCCGGCGTCGTGAACGACAGCACCGCGCCGACGCTCGTGCCGACCCCGTTCTGGACGAGGGCGCAGAAGTAGTACGTCGTCGCAGGCGCGAGGCCCGTGATCGCCTGGGCGTACGCGACCGCGCTTGAGCCCGATCCGAGCGAGGCGCCGCCGGTCGCCGGGGCGCGTGTGCCGAAGCTGTCGTTGCAGGTCCCCGGGTCCACCGTGGCGTAGCGGAACCAGCCGGTGGTCGCCGAGCCGTTGGGGGTCGCGGAGCCGTTGAGCGTGGCGCCCGTGTTCGTGACCGCGCTCGCGGCCACGGTCGTCACCGACGGCGCGGACGCCGTGGTGAACGTGAGGACCGTGCCCACGGAGACGCCGATGGTGCTCTGCGCGAGCGCGCAGTAGTAGTACGTCGTCCCGGAGGTGAGCCCGGAGAGCGGCTGCGCGATGTCGGCGGGGCTGTTGCCGCCCCCGAGCGAGAAGCCGCCGGACGCCGGGGCGCGCGTGCCGAAGCTGTCGTTGCAGGTCCCGGGATCGACGAGGCTGTAGCGGAACCACCCCGTGGTGTTGCTACCGTTGGGGTTGATCGTCGCGTTGATGGTGGCCGAGGTGGCCGTGAGGTCGGACGCCGCCACGGTGAGCACCGACGGCGGGGCCGCGGGCGTCGTGAAGGAGAGGACCGCGCCGAGCGTGGTGCCGATGCTGCTCTGCGCGATCGCGCAGAAGTAGTACGTCGTCGCGGGCGAGAGGCTGACGAGCGGCTGCGCGAGGGCGACGGGCGAGGCGCCGGAGCCGAGCGAGGTGGTGCCGGTCGCCGTGCCGAACGACGTATCGCAGGCGCCTGGGTTGCTCGTGCTGTAGCGGAACCAGCCGCTCGTGGCGAACCCGTTGGGGTTGACCGAGCCGTTGAGGGTCGCGGTCGTCGCCGTCACCGGCGTGGCCGCCAGCGTGGCCACGGTCGGCGGCGACGTCGTGGTGAAGGTCAGGACCGAGCCGAACGTGGTCCCCGCCCCGTTCTGGCCGATGGCGCAGTAGTAGTACGTCGTCCCGGGGGTCAGCCCGGCGATGCCCTGCGAGAACGACACGGTCGACGTGCCCGAGCCGAGCGCGGAGCCGCCGCTGACCGGCGCGCGCGTGCCGAACGTGTCGTTGCAGGTGCCGGGGCTCGCCGTGGCGTAGCGGAACCAGCCCGTCGTGGCGTCGCCGCTCGGGTTGGCGGAGGCGTTCAGGGTGGCCGCGTTGGTCGTGACGCTCGTGGCTCCCCCGGTGGTCACGATCGGCTGGGTGGCCAGCGTCGTGAACGAGAAGACGGCGCCGAATGTGGTCCCGTAGTTGTTCCGCGCGATCGCGCAGTAGTAGTAGGTCGTCCCCGGCGAAAGCCCGCTGAGTCCGCGCGAGAAGGCGACGGGCGAGGTGCCGGCGCCAAGCGACGTGTCGGAGCTGCTGGTGGTCGGCGCGCGGGCGCCGAACGAGTCGCTGCAGAGGCCCGGGTTGACCGTGGCGTAGCGGAAGTAGGCGTAGGCCGCGTCGCCGTTGGGATCGGCGGACCCGTTGAGGGTGGCAGAGCTCGACGTCACGAGCGTGGCCGCCACCGTGGTCACGGTCGGCGGGGCCGGCGTCGTGAACGACAGCACCGCGCCGAACGACGTCCCCTCGGCGCTCGCGGCGATCGCGCAGAAGTAATAGGTCGTGCCCGGCGAAAGCCCGCTGATCTGCTGCGAGTAGCCCAGGGCGGAGTTTCCGGCGCCCAGCGCGGTGCCGCCGCTCGTCGGCGCCCGCGAGCCGAACGTGTCGTCGCAGGTGCCGGGGTCGTTGAGGCTGTAGCGGAACCAGCCCGAGGTCGAGGAGCCGTTGGGGTTGGCCGCACCGTTCAGGTAGGCCGACGTGTTGGTGAGGCTCGACGCGGCCGTGGTGGTGACCGCGGGCGGCGTCGGCGTCGTGAAGGTGAGGACCGAGCCGAGCGCGGTCCCCACCGCGTTCTGGGTGATCGCGCAGTAGTAGTACGTGGTCGAGGGGCTCAGCCCGGTGATCCCCTGCGAGAACGACACGGTCGACGTGCCGGAGCCGAGCGAGGAGCCGCCGGTCGTGGGCGCGCGCGTGCCGAAGGTGTCGTTGCACGTGCCCGGGCTGACCGTGCTGTAGCGGAACCAGCCCGTCGTCGCGGCGCCGCCCGGGTTGCCCGAGGCGTTGAGCTGCGCGGTGGCGCCCGTGAGCAGCGTCGCGCTCCCCGTCGTCACCGTCGGCTGGGTGGCCAGCGTCGTCAACGACAGCACCGCGCCGAACACGGTGCCGTAGTTATTCCGGACGATGGCGCAGAAGTAGTAGGTCGTCGCTGGCGTCAGGCCGCTGATCGCCCGCGAGAACGCGACGTCGCTGGTCCCCGCGCCGAGCGACGAGTCGGAGGCGCTGGAGGTCGGCGCCCGGGTGCCGAACGAGTCGCTGCACGCGCCAGGGTTGACCGTGGCGTAGCGGAAGTACCCGAAGGCGGGATCGAGGTTGGGATCGCCAGACCCGTTGAGGGTCGCCGTGGTCGAGGTCACCAGCGTCGCCGCCGCGCTCGTCACCGTCGGCGCGTTCGGCGTCGTGAACGACAGCACCGCACCGAACGCCGTCCCCTCGAAGCTCGAAACGATCGCGCAGAAGTAGTAGGTCGTCCCCGGCGACAGGCCGCTGACCGGCTGCGAGAAGCCCGTGGACGAGTAGCCCGCGCCCAGCGAGGTGCCGCCGCTCGTCGGCGCCCGCGAGCCGAACGTGTCGTTACAGGTCCCCGGGTCCACGGGGCTGTAGCGGAACCAGCCCGTGGTCGTGGAGCCATTGGGCGTCCCCGCACCGTTCAGGTAGGCCGACGTGTTGGTGAGGCTCGACGCGGCCGTGGTGACCACCGTGGGTGGCGTCGGCGTCGTGAAGGTGAGGACCGAGCCGAACGCCAGCCCCGCCGAGTTCTGGGTGATCGCGCAGTAGTAGTACGTCGTCCCCGCCGTCAGGCCGGTGATCCCCTGCGAGAACGACACCGACGAATTGCCCGCGCCGAGCGCGGAGCCCCCGGCCGCAGGCGCGCGGGTCCCGAACGAATCGTTGCAGGTGCCCGGGCTGGCCGTGGCGAAGCGGAACCAGCCCGTGGTCGCCGCCCCGCCCGGGTTGCCCGAGCCGTTGAGCGTCGCCGTGGTCCCCGTGAGCAGCGTCGCGCTCCCGGTCGTCGCCGTCGGCGGGTTGGCCAGCGTCGTCAACGACAGCACCGCGCCGAACACGGTGCCGTAGTTGTTCCGCGTGATCGCGCAGAAGTAGTAGGTCGTGGATGGCGTAAGGCCGCTGATCGCCCGCGAGAAGGTGACGTCGGTGGTCCCCGCGCCGAGCGACGAGTCGGAGGCGCTGGAGGTCGGCGCCCGGGTGCCGAACGAGTCGCTGCACGTGCCCGGGTTGACCGTGGCGTAGCGGAAGTAGCCGTAGGTCGCGTCGCCGTTGGGGTCCCCGGACCCGTTGAGGGTCGCGGTGGTCGAGGTCACCAGCGTCGCCGCCGACGTCGTCGCGGTCGGGGCGTTCGGCGTCGTGAACGACAGCACCGCGCCGAACGCCAGCCCCTCGAGGTTCGAGGCGATGGCGCAGAAGTAGTAAGTCGTCCCCGGTGACAGGCCGCTGACCGGCTGCGAGAAGCCGATGCCCGAGTAGCTGGCGCCCAGCGAGGTGCCGCCGCTCGTCGGCGCCCGCGAGCCGAACGTGTCGTCGCAGGTGCCGGGGTTGTTGAAGCTGTAGCGAAACCAGCCCGTGGCCGAGGAGCCGTTGGGCGTGCCCGTGCCGTTCAGGTAGGCCGACGTGCTGGTGAGGCTCGACGCGGCCGTGGTGACCACCGTGGGCGGCGCGGGCGTCGTGAAGGAGTTGACCGAACCAACGGAGAGCCCCACCGTGTTCTGGGCGATCGCGCAGTAGTAATAGGTCGTCGCCGGGGTTAGCCCGGTGATCCCCAGCGCATACGACACGGCCGTGTTGCCCGCGCCGAGCGAGGAGCCGCCGCTCGTCGGCGCGCGGGTGCCGAAGGTGTCGTTGCACGTGCCCGGGTTGACGGTGCTGTAGCGGAACCAGCCCGTGGTCGCGGCGCCGCCCGGGTTGCCCGAGCCGTTGAGCTGCGCCGTGGTGCCCGTCAGCAGCGTCGCGTTACCCGTGGTCACGACCGGCGCGTTCGCGAGCGCGGTGAACGAGAGGACCGTGCCGAACGAGGTCCCGTGCGTATTGCTGGAGATAGCGCAGTAGTAGTAGGTCGCGCCCGGCGTGAGGCCGCTGATGTTGCGCGTGTAGGCGACCGGCGAGGTGCCGGAGCCGAGGCTCGATCCGCTCGACGAGGGCGCGCGCGTGCCGAAGGTGTCGTCGCAGGTGCCGGGGTTCGTCGTGCTGTAGCGAAACCAGCCGGTGGTCGCGGAGGAGTTGGGGTTGGCCGACCCTTCCAGCGTCGCCGCGCCGCTGGTCACGCTGGAGACCCCGGTCGTCGTGACCGCCGGCGCTCCCGGGACCGTAAACGAGAGGATGCCGCCGTAGGCCGTCCCGGAGGCATTGGAGACGATCGCGCAGAAGTAATACGTGACCCCGGACGTCAGGCCTGTCGTGAGGATCGAGTAGGGCACCGAGGCTGCGCCGGCGCCGAGATCGGTGCCACCGTTGGCGGGGACGCGCGTGCCGAAGGTGTCGTTGCAAGCCCCCGGGTTCACGGAGCTGATGCGGAACCAGCCCGTCGTCGGCTCTCCATTCGGATTGCCGGCGCCATTGAGGTTGGCCGACGACGTCGTGATCGACGTCGCGGGCGATGTGGTGACAGTCGGTGCGGCAGCGAGCGCCCCGAACGAGGTGAAGAACACCAGTACGAGCGCAACAGCCCGCAGGACATGAAGATGCATGTCGACCCGTGGGGGATTTAAGGCCTACTCAGGAAGCTCGCCGCGATGGTAGGCGCTCCGCCAGCGCCTCACCAAGCCCTATTGCGCGGGATCTTAAGGAGGGAGCGGGGGCCCGCGCAGCGCGCGCGGCCAGGAGCCTGTCGATGCCCAGCGGAATCCGCCGTCATTACATCGGCGCGCAGAGGAGCGCGCTGCTCGAGCGCCACGAGAGCGAGAGCGAGAGCACGCAGCGAGCTCTCAAACGGGACCCGCGCTGCGACCTCTCATGGGCCTCATGAAGCGCGCGGCCACCGGTCACCGCCTGCTCGACATGCCTCCGGAGAGCGACCTCTCGGAAACCATGATCTACATTCGCGAAGCCGAGAGCCTCGGGCACCAGGTCGGCGACGCCTTCCCTCCACTCCCTCCGGCGCGGCTCGTCTCGTTAGCGGAATCGTCAGAGGGATCAGCCTGCTGAACCAACTCCGCACAAGGACTTACAAGTCTGTGGCGTCCCCAGCGGGATTCGAACCCGCGTAACAGCCTTGAAAGGGCTGGGTCCTGGGCCGGGCTAGACGATGGGGACGGGCCTGGAACGCGGCGGAACCTAGCCTCCGCTGCGCGACAACGCAAGCCCCTGCCGCGACAACCCGAAACCGTGACGTCCCCCACGGTTCGAGGGGCCTACGGGGTCCCTTCGTTACTGTCGTACAGCCGCCGTACAGCCGCCGTACAGCCGCCGTACAGCCGCCGTACAGCCGCCATCCAACCGCCGTTCGGAGCGCCAAAATCGAGCCACAGCGACCCTCTGCGGTGTCTTCAGCGCTTCGTCGCTCCTCCCGGGAACCTGAGCGACGTCGCGCACTCCAAGCGAGGCTACGCGGGCACCCAGCCTCGCTGCCGACCTGCTCACCTGAGACCACACCGCAACCACAGCCCACCTTTCCACGGAGCCAAGCCATGCAACCCCTCGCCCATCCTCGTTCGCCGCTCACCGCGGATCCCTTCCCCTCGCAGGATGCCCCGTCGCTTTCCTCCCCCTCCCTCCTCGCGCCTCCCTCGCCCACGCTCGCTCCGCCCTCCCACCGCGCGCACGTCGCGCTTCCCTTCGCCGTCCTCGGTGCAGCGGGGGGCTGGATGGCTGCCGACTTCTTCCGGGTCGGCGCGCTCGAGCACATGGACGCCGGCCTCCGCCCGGCCCTCGTGGCCATCACTCCCCTCACGGCCTTGCTCCTCGGCGTTGTCCTGCAACCCGTCACCCGCTGGCCTGCGGCCCGCGCGGCGGTCGCCACCGTGGTCAGCGTCCTCTCCGCGGCCATCTTCGCGGGCGCCTTCGTGGGAGCCATGACCTGGGCGAAGGATGGCGTCGGCACGGGCGCCGCCAGCGGCTTCTGGTGTGGGGTCGCCTTCTTGCCGGGCTTCGGGGCGGTGCTCGCGGCGAGCCGTCGCGTGGGGCGGGCCAGGGCCGGCTCCCTCGTCGACGGCGCGGACCGACGCACGGTGTGGCTCGCCGTCGCCGTGACCATCGCGCTCGGCACCCTCGCTGCCCTCCCAGACTGGACCCTCCTGCCGGGCAAGGGGATGCCGGCGCTCGGCGTCTCCCGCGCGCTCGGCATCCTCGCGGTCACCACGACCGGCATCGTGGCGCTCTGGAACGCCGCCGCGCTGTTCCGCGCCCTGCGGGCCACGCAGAAGCTACGCACCATGCGCGCGTGCGCGCCCGACGATCCCAACCTCGTCTGGGCGCAGCGCCAGCTCGATTTCGGCCTCGGATACCAGGCGGCGGCCTCGGTGCTTCCAGCGGGTGGGATCTACCGCGAGCATGACCGCTTCACGGCGGTGATCCGCGGTGATGCTTCTCTGGCAGGACGTGCCCTGTTCGGGGCCCTGGCCCTCGCGGGCGCGGCGCTCGTGTGCGGTCAGGGCTGCCTCCTAGCGACCCTCTCCGGAACGTCATCCAGGATGGCCACGGCCGCGTGGCTGGAGGACAGCGCCACGGCGCTCGACCTTTCCCGTCCGGTGACGGGCATCCCTGTAGCCGAGTGAACAACACCCCGCGCAGCCGCCAGCACGCCTCCCCTGCCCTGCCGCGCCCCGCCCCGGCCCGCGCTCCGCCCACTTTCGGGAGCCCGACGCGTGACCCGCGGACGGACCACGCTATGCTCGCCGGGTGCGTCCCCGTGACAGTCGTTACGAGCAGGTCGACCAGCAACGCCGCATCGAGTACCGCGATCCCGACGAGTTCGATCGCATCGCCTTCGCCATGCGCGCCCTCGACCGCCTCCGGCCGAAGCAGATGACCGTGGCCGTGTACAAGGCCGTCGCGTCCATCCGCGTCGAGCAGTGGCGCGACCTGCGCCGCGAGGGCCTGAGCTGCGCCATCGTCGGGATCCCTCCGCAAGCGAGCCGCGAGCACATCGCCTATGCGCTCGCCGAGCTCGCGGGCGTCGCCTCGATCCCCTACACCGTGCAGATGCTCCTCGCCGAAGACCGCCGCGCCCAGGCGTGACGTCTCACCGCGCGCCCGCGCTGCGCGCCCCGCCCGCGCCGATCTGGCCCTCCGCCGCGATCTCCACCGCGCGCCCTCCCACCAGCGCCCGCACCGCGCCGCCTTCTCGTGCAGAGACCCCGACCCGCGCCGTCGCGGGTTGCGGCGCGGCCCCCACCCGGAGCGGCGCCCGCCAGAGCATGTTGCCACGCGCGTCGTAGCGTATCGCCAGCACCCCGGACGCCCCTCCTCCCGCGGCACCTGCCGAGGCCCCTTCCGCGAGGCCTGCTTGCAGCAGCACCACGCCCTCGCCCGAGGGCGCGATGGACACGGGTGCGCCTGGCGTCGCGTGCCACGGCAGTAGCACCCCCGATCGTCCCCAGGCCCTGGAGCCTTGCCGATCGAGCACCTGCGCCCGCGCGCCCTCGGGCCCCGAGGCGGCCACCACGAAGCCACGCCCTGGCCAGTGCGCCGCCGAGAGCGCCGCGCATCCGCCGCCCTCGACCACCTCGTAGTCGGCGACGATCCCGCCCTCGGCGTCCCAGTGCCGCACGGCGGCGAACTTCCCCTCCGGCTCACAGAAGGCGAGCGCCACGCCGCCCTCGGGTGCGCCCAGGATGGCCAGCTCGCGCACGCCGGGGATCACCCCGACGAGCGGCATCTCCTTGCTCCACGCCTGCGCGCCGCTGGCATCGAGCACCAGCACCAAAGGCTCGCGCGCCTCGGGGGGACCGAGGATCAGCAGCGCCTCGCGCCCTCCGGGCAGCGCCGCCGTCTGCACTTCCAGGGGCCAGGGCAGCTTGTCCCCGTACTGCGTCTTCAGCGTTTCCTTGTGTCGCGAGAGCCGGGGATCGTCGGCGAGCCGTCGGACCATCACCCGCCGTGCTTCGCCGGGCACCGCGCCATCCTCCGGCGCTGCTGCGGGCGACGCCTCGTCCTGCGCGCCCTCGGGAGCGCCACCGTCCACGGGAGGGCCACCGTCCTCCACCGCCCTGGCTTCGGCTTCCTGATTCGCGGCATTCGCGGCGCTCGCGGCGCTCCCTTCGCCCACGTCTCCGGCGTCGCCAGCGTCTCCAGCGCCCGCGTCGGCTGTCGCCTCTCCCCCTGGCCGGCTGCAGCCGCCGAGCAGGATGGCCACGAGCACGAACGCCCCGCGCAGCGCCCGACACGACGTCGCTCTCGGTTGACTCACGGAGGGCGAGCTTAGACCTGCGCTCCCGATCGGCAAGACGATGCGTTCGAGGACGCTGCAGGCTTCAGCCTTCGGCGGCCTTCGGGCTGGGCAGCCGCGCGGTGGCCGTCCCGAAGATCAGCGCCGCGACGACGCCGACCGCGAGCGCGCAGGGCCAGAGCACGCCGGGACCGAAGCGGTTCAGCACCAGGAGTCCGGCCGAGGGTCCCAGCATGAACGCGAGCCCCGTGGTGGTGCTGTGCAGGCCCATGTACTCACCGACCCGCCCCTCCGGCGCGCGCTCGGCGATGGCTGCCGTCGCCGCAGGGGTGAGGATCATCTCGCCGAAGGTCCACAGCGTCACGCTCATCACCAGCGAGAACGGGCCCTCGGCCAGGGCGAGCGCCCCGAACCCTCCCCCGAGCAGGATGGCCCCGAGCCCGAGGGCCCAGGCGTGCCGCCAGTGCGCAGTGGCGCTGTTGAGCGGCAGCTCCACCACCACGATGAGCAGGGTGTTGACGGTGATCAGCGCGCCGAACGAGTAGCCCGGCATGTCTAGGTGGCGCACGAGGTAGAGCGGCAACGTCGAGTCGAACTGGAAAAAGATCATCCCCGTGAGGAGCACGCCGAGGAGGAGCGCGAGGAGGACCGGATCGCGCGCCACCGCGAGCTTCGCCACGCTCGGCGGCACGTCCTCCATCTGCAGCCCCTGGCTCCGCTGCCGCAGGGGCGAGGCGAAGATCAGGAGCGCCGCGAGGAGGCTGGTCATGCCCTCCACGATGAACAGAGAGGGGTACCAGAGTTCCGAGAGCAGGCCTCCCACGGGCGGGCCGATGCTCATCCCCAGGTTGCCCGCGAGGCGCGCAAAGGCATACGCAGGCTTGCGACGCTCCCTGGGCGCGAGGGCGGTGACCACCACCAGGCTCGCGGGGCGAAACGCCTCGGCGGTCGCCGCGAGCGCGAAGGTGACCACCGCCAGCGCCGGTACCGAGCGCAGGAGCGGGTACACGAGCAACAAGAGCCCCGACCCCAGCATCGATCCGAAGAGGATGCGGCCAGGGCCGATGCGATCGCAGAGCCGCCCGGCGATGGTGGCCCCGCACAGGGCGCCTGCCCCGTAGGTGGCGAGCATCAGCCCGGCCACGCCGACGTCGTGACCGAGGTGTCGCGTCAGGTACAGCGACAGGAACGGCACGGCCATGCTGCCGATCCGGTTGACCAGGATGGCTGCCGCCAGGATCCACAGATCCCGCGGCAATCCGCGCATGTCACGCCATGGATTCATTGGGACCTCCACGACTTCTTCGGGTCCTTGCCTCGCTTGTAGCAGACCCAGCGCAGAGGTGTCTCAGTTCTTCATCCCTCCACGCATCCCCCCACGAGGTGGACGCTCCGCGCCGCGATCGCCTCCGTGAAGGAGAGATCGTGCGTGGCCACCAGCGCGATGCCGCCGCGGGCAGCGTGCTCGCGGAGCAGCTCGGCGAGCATCGTCATCCCCGCTGGATCCAGGCCGTTCGTGGGCTCGTCGAGCACGAGCAGGGTGGGGTCACCCACCAGCGCTGCGGCCAGACACGCGCGACGTCGCTGACCGAGGGACAGGCTGCCCACGAGCTGATCGAGGGTCGCGCGCGCCCCCACCCGCTCCAGCAAGTCGTCGGCCGGCAGGGCAGCATGCTTGAGCGCCGCGACGAGCGCGAGCAGCTCCCGCACCGCCAGGTGGGGCGGCGCCGCGGCGGACTCCGGCACGTATCCCAGCCGCTTCCGTGCGGGTGCATTTCTCCCCAGGAGCGAGGCTCCATCGAGCGTCACGGTCCCCGCATCCGGCTCCAGGATCCCCGCGACGACGCCGAGCAAGGTCGACTTGCCGACCCCGTTCGAGCCCACCAGCGCGCAGAGCGTCCCGGGGTCCGCACGCAGCGCCGCGCCGCGCAGGACCTCCCTCCCTCCGAAGCGTTTCCTCACACCGTCGAGGTCCAGGCTCATCGCAGCGTCCCGTCGAGGTCCAGGCTCATCGCTGCCCGTCGAGGTCCAGGCTCATCGCTGCCCGCCGCCACGGGTGTACACGTCGTGTCACGGGTACCTCGTCATCATCACGTCGCGTCTCCATGTCGGTGCGCGCTGCGTGGCGGTTCGAGGTCGGCAGCCTTCCGCGCAGCGAGTGCGGTGAGCACCACGGCTCCCCCTCCCGCGGCCACGAGCGACAGCTCACCAAGGAGGCCCACGGCACCCGTCGCCAGCCCGACCGTGATCAGCACCCGGATGGCCCCCACCCGATCGCGCCTCGGTCCGAGCACCTGCGCGCGCCGCGCAGCCCACGGCCCGACCGCGCCGAGCGCCATCCCCCACACTGCGCCTTCCACGGCGAGGCGCGCCCCGAGGCCTGGGCCCGCCCCCAGCCCGTGAGCCGCCAGCGCTCCGTGCACGATCCCGAGCACCCCGCCCGCGATCCCTGCCGCAGCCGCGGCGGCTCCGGCCCGCGCGCCTCCCCCGAGGCCGAGCGCGTCGAGCATCCACGCCTGGGCCTGCTCCGCGCGCAGGACCGACGCGCCCACGCCCGAGCCGGCCACCGCCAGCGAGAAGGCGGCGATCTGCAGGGACACGGAGCTTCGCGCGGCGGGCATCTCCACATCGTATCCCCGGCATACGAGCGGTGTGATCAGGCCTCCGAGGGTGGCGAGGAGCGCGCCCCGCAGCATCACCCCGGCCTCGGCGCGCCGGGCCGCGCGGAGCAGCGCCGCCGCGAGCGCCGCCGGGGCCCACCGTGGCAGAT
>NZ_ASRX01000031.1 GCF_000601485.1 Chondromyces apiculatus DSM 436 | reverse complement strand
TCCTCCTCGATGGGCGCGAGCCCCTGCCGTGTGAACGAGGCGATGGGCGCGGCGAGGGCTGGCCTTCGAGGAACGTGGCTGGAGCGGGAAGCGAGATGGTGGCGGATGATGTTCTTGATGCTGGCGGTCTGTACGAAAACGCTGGGGCCTCTCTCCACCGAAGCGGTGCGTGAAGGCATCGCGCGCCGCCTGCCGGCGCTCGCCAGCCTCGGCGGACTTCCCGACGGTGCGGAGCGGGTCCCGCACGTGGTGGTGACCAAGGTCGAGCGCGAGCCCGCGCCGATCTACGTGAGTTACGACGACCGCGAGGGGGTGGTCTGCCTGGCGACGCCGCTGCACGGGACGATGGAGCTGGACGACAACATGGAAGGGTTCCAGATCGATGCCAGGAAGAGCGAGGGAGACCTCGGGGACGCGCTGCGCGCCTGCATGGCCAATGCGGTCGATATGGTACGCATCGAAAAGGTCCCGGACATGACCGACGAGGAAGCGTGGCCCCTGGCCATGGCGATGGCCGCGAGCCTCGCCGAACAGGGGAATGGGCTGGTGTATGTCCTCCCTAAGGAATGGGTCGCCCCGGAGGGGGCAGGGATCAGGGTGCTCGGCAAGACGCCTTGAGGGGTGGTCGGTGCTCGGCAGGGAATGTCTTGCGCTCGCCATGGGGTGGCGCAATCGCTCAACGCTATCCCGACCTCACGCCCAGAGCACGGTCACCCCTCTCCCCTCCGGCGTCACGCGCTCCTCGAAGCGGGGCGCTTTGCGCGCCAGCCTCCCGCGCGCGTCGAAGAGCACCAGCGTCCCCCGCCGCAGCCGGAGGCGCGTCAGGTACTCGTCGAGCTGCGCCAGGCCTGCGGTTCGAGGGTTCTTCTGGCCGGACCGCCACACCTTGATCTCCATCGCGCGCCGCTGCACCCCGGGCGCGCCGTCGGCCTTGCGGTACGGAAACCGCACGAGGAGGTCGATGCGCCCTCGCCCGACGCCGTACTCGCGGTCGATGAACCCGCCGCCATTGACCACGCGCTGGAGGAACGCCATCAGCACGAGCTGCGGGGCGATCTCCGGGTAAGGCATGCCCGCGGCGAGGATCTCGCCATGCTCGCGCCAGAACGCGGCGAAGGCGCGCAGGAGGCGGCGCCAGGCGAGCCGGCCGTCGGGGAGGAGGAAGGCGCCCGGTGCGGGCGGAGGGAGCTTCAGCTCGGCGGAGGCGGAGAGCACGCGGGTGATCACCTCGCGGTAGATGGGGTTGGCGATGCGCGGCGGGGCGTCGGGGGCGACGAGGCCGAGGTCGCGGACGTAGCCGAGGTCGTCTTCGTAGGCGTGACCTTCACCGGCGTAGGTGCCCGCGAGGAGGGGCTCGATGACCCGGCGGACACGGGGCTCGGTGAGCTTGTGGGCGAGGGAGTCGAGGTGCGTGGCGCGGGCGTGGATGAGGCGCTCCCGGGCCTGCTCGACGTGGGCGGCGGTGATGGGGGCGGTGACCGGTACGGACAGCTTCTCGACGATCTCGCGGCCGAGGGCGTTGACGAGCCAGGGCTGCCCGGCAGTGACCTCCCACGCTCGGGCCAGGGCTTGCTCCGTGAACGCCTGGCCGGTGTCGGCCGTGTGCTGGGCGTACAGCTCGCGGATCTCGTCTTCGCGGAAGTCGCCCACGCGCAGGGAGTCCACCTTGATGTTGAAGGGGCTGGCGGTGCCGAGGCGCTCCAGGTCTCCGCCGCTCGCCGCCTTGTACTCGCGCACGTCGCGGATGCCGCAGAGGATCACCGAGGAAGGGAAGCCCTCGGGGCGCCGCGTGTGGCCGGCGCGGAGCTGGCGCAGGACGCTGACGAGGCTCTGCCCGCGGAGGGCGTCGATCTCGTCGAACATCAGCACGAGGGGCCGTGGGCAGGCCTGCGTCCAGGTGGCGAGGGCGGCGCCGACCAGGCCTTCGTCTGTGGCGAAGGAGAAGGGGGGAGGCTGGAGGTCGGGAGGGAGGTCGGCCTGCGCGGCGCGGCGCAGCTCTCCGAGCAAGGCGCGCTGGGCCGCGCCGTAGTCATCGCCGAGCGCGCCGCCTTCCTCGCATGAGAAGAGCAGGGCGGCGTACTTGCCGGAGTCCCTGAGCCTCTGCGCCAGGGCGCGGAGGGCGGTGGTCTTGCCGGTCTGGCGCGGGGCGTGGACCACGAAGTAGCCGCGCTGCTCCAGGAGCGGGAGCGCCTCGGGCAAGCGTCGTTCGGCCGGGATCATGTAGTGCCAGTCCGGGCGACAGGGGCCGGCGACGTTGAAGTGGCGCTTCACGGCCGGAGCATGCGGTGGCGGCAGGGCTCACCGCAAGCAGGTCCTTGGCCTATCCTGCCGCGGATGACCAGCCGCTCACGGATCCTCGACAAGCTCGCGCGGGGGCTTGAAGCCCGCTTCGTGAAGGTCCTGCTCGCGGCGCTGATCATCGTCTCGGTGCTGCCGGTGCGGGGGCTGGAGGAGACGCTCCGCCCGCTGTTCCTGGTGGTCTTCGGGATCGAACTCGCGCTCAGGTTCGTGCTCCTGCGGCGGCCCGGGGCGCCGAGCCCGCGCCTCGAACGGCTGCTCTTCGCGCTCGACTTCCTCGCGTTCCTGAGCTTCCTGCCGCTGGAGCGGCTGCTCCATGCGCACGCGGTGGTGGCGCTGCCGGTGCTGCGGCTGTCGCGGCTGCTGCTCCTCGTGCGGTTCACCCGGGAGCTGGCGCTCGACCTGTACTCCATCGTCACCCGGAGGGAGCAGCTCCACCAGTTCGGGCTGGTCACCGCGGCGGTGTGGGCGCTGGCGTTCGGGTCGGCGGTGGTCCTCGATCACCTCGGCATCACCCACGACTACGATGGACGCGAGATCCAGGGGCAGGCGTCGTTCATCGACAGGCTGTGGTGGTCGTTCCGGCAGCTCGAGAGCGCCGACAACCTGGTCGAGCACCTGCACGTGCACCCGGCGGTGGCGCTGCTCTCGCTGGGGCTGACGGTCGTCGGGGTGTTCGTCATCTCGTTCATCATCGGCATCGGGGCGAACGTGGTGGACCAGGTGGTGCGGGCGGAGCGGCGCCGGCCGGTGGGGTACGCGGGGCACGCGCTGGTGGTCGGCGCGGTGCACGAGGCGGAGATGCTGGTGCGGGAGTTCGTGGGGCTGTACGAGCGGAACAGCACGCTCAGGCGCATCCGGCTCTCGGAGATCTGGCAGTGGCTGGTGCGCCACGGGCCGCTGCCGCGGAGGCACGCGCTGCCGCGGATGGTGCTGCTCGGGCCGCGGGACGAGCCGCCGGATTACCTCATGGATCCGCTGATGCGCTGGGTGGTGTACCGGCAAGGCGACGGGGCGGAGCCGGAGGCGCTGGCGCGCGTCGGGGCCTCGGAGGTGAAGCGCGTGCTGGTGCTGGCGCGGGCGGACGCGGGACCCGATGCGGACGCGGTGACGGCGATGGCACTGGCGTCGCTGCGGGCGTTCAACACCCGGGCGCAGGTGTTCGTGGAGGTGCGGGAGAGCCAGAACCGGGAGCTGCTCCGGGCGGCCGGAGGGCCGGGGACGTTCCCGCTCGACATGCCGCGGATCCTGGGGCTCTTCCTGTGCCAGCACCTGGTGACGCCAGGGGTGGAGGCGCTCTACGCGGACCTGATGACCACCGACGGGTCGGAGTTCTACACGCACCTGTTCGTGGACGAGGGGGACGGCGCGGCGCTTGCGAGGCTCGGGGACGTGGACGGGACCATCTCGTTCGTGCGCATGGCGCGCGAGGCGTACCGGGCGCGGGGGGTGATCCTGACGGGCATCTTCCTGGGGGAGGAAGAGCCGCACCGCGCCCTCGGTGGGCTGCCGCGGGTGGAGGGGCTCGTGCAGTGGCTCAACCCGCTGCGGACGCCGGTGCCTGGCTCGCCGGTCGCGCGGTTCGGGGCGCGGGCGGGCAGGATCCCGGCGCGGAAGCTGCGGGGGCTGATCGGGGTCTCGGCGGGGTACGCGCCGCTGCGGCGTTACGGGCGCGATCTGGTGATGGGGCGGGGCATGGCGCGGGCCGAGAAGGGGGAAGGGCGCGAGGAGCAAGGCGAGCGGGAGGCGGAGGTGGGGAGCGCGGGGGACACGGCCTTCGGCTCGGAGGAGAGCCGCTCGGTGGCCCGGTGGGCGCGGGGGCTCGCGCTCACCACGGGCGCGGCGTCGCGGGTGCTGGTGGTCGGCTACAGCGCGACGCTGCCGGCGCTGCTCCACGAACTCGCGCGGTTCGTGCCGGGGGTGGAGGTGATCCTGGTGCTCGGGGAGCGCGGTGACGAGCGGATGCCGCTCGGGGAGCGCCTTGGCTCGCTGGGGCTCGGGCTGGATCCGGCGCAGGCGCCGCCAGGGGCCGAGGGGGCGACGGCCGCGCTGCCGCACGGGGGACGGGCCACGGTGTACACCCAGACGGGGCACGACCTCACGAGCTTCGCGGTGCAGGCGGTGGCCGGTTCGGGCCCGCTCAGCGCGGCGGTGTTCCTGCGCGAGCCGGAGGCGGTGGACGGCGACGCGCGGACGGCGCTCAGGCTGCTCAGGTTCGTGCGCGCGCTGGAGCACCGGGAGCTGGCGCCAGGGGAGCGGCTGCACCTCGTCGTGGAGTTCGACTCGGTGGCGAAGGGCGAGCACATCCGGCGCCTGGTGGACGCGCATCGGTGCGGCTTCGACGGGCCCGAGGGACTGCGGGTGACCTTGATCAGCACCGAGCGGATCAAGAACTACTTCATGGTGCACAGCGCCTTCGTGCCGGGGGTGACCTCGCTCTACGACGAGATCCTCGGGGAGGAGGGGCAGGAGATCGTGCGGCTCGATCCGGCGCGCGAGGACCTCGCGGGGACGCCCGCGGGGGCGCGGCTCGGCTTCGGTGGGCTCCTCGAAGCGCTGGCGCCGCGGGGGCTGATCCCGGTGGCGCTGGAGCACGAGGACGGGCGGGTGATGCTCAACCCGCCGCCGCAGCTCGCGTTCTCGCTGCGCCAGATCCGCGCGGTGTTCGCGCTTGCGGAGATCCAGGAGCTGGAGCCGCCCGAGGTCGCGGCGCTGCGGGCACGGTCGGCGGCGGTGTGAGGGCGCGAGGGCAAGCTGGCGCGGGGGGCCCGGGTGGGGTTGCGCCGTGGTTCAGCCGGCGCAGATGCCCGGGCGGCGGGAGGCCCAGGGGGCTGCCTCTTCGAGCTGCGCGGCGAGGCGGAAGAGGGTGGCCTCGTCGCCCTGGCGGGCCTCGAAGTGCACGCCGATGGGGAGGCCATCCTCGCTCACGTGCAGGGGGACCGACATGGCCGGGTCGCCGGTCACGTTGGCGAGGGGCGTGAACGGCACGGCGGTGAAGAGCCGGTCCATCCAGCCGAAGCCGTCGTAGGTCGGGTCGTTCGCGTCGAGCGTGCCGAGGGGCAGCGGCGGTGCGGCGAGGGTGGGGGAGAGCAGCACGTCGAAGCGGGTGAAGAAGTGGCCGACGGTGCGGGAGATCTGGTCCCGCAGCGCGAACGCGGCGAACACCTCGGCGGCGCTCATCCGGCGACCCGCGGCGAGCAGGGCGAGCGTGGTGGCCTCCACGGTCTCGGGCCCGGCCTCGAGGCCGTACATCGGGGCCACCATGTCGAGCGTGTAGGCGGTGAAGGCGGGGATGAGGTTGAACACCGCCCGGAGCTGCGCGGCGTCGACCTGCGGCCGCGCCGGCACCAGCTCGTGGCCGAGCTCCTCGCACAGCGTGAGGGTGCGCCGGAGGGCCTGCTGGCACGCGTCGCTCACCGGCACGCCGTTCAACGGCTCCTCCATGAAGGCGATCCGGAGCTTCCCCGGCGGCGTGCGGGTCTCCTCCAGGAATGAGCGCGCCGGCGGGGGCACGGTGTACGGCGCGCCAGGATCGGCGCCCGCCGTGACGTCGAGCATGGCGGCGCTGTCCCGCACCGAGCGGGTGAGGACGTGCTCGGCGGCGAGGCCCGCGAGCTGCTCTCCCTCCAGGGGGCCCGCGGGGTTGCGGCCCCGGGTGGGCTTGAGGCCGAAGAGGCCGCAGCAGGAGGCGGGGATGCGGATCGAGCCGGCAGCGTCGGTGCCGTGGGCGAGCGGGACGATGCGCGCGGCGACGGCGGCCCCGCTGCCGCCGCTCGATCCACCGGGGGAGAGATCGGTGCGCCAGGGGTTGCGCGTGGGACCGTGCGCGCGTGGCTCGGTGACGACGTTGAGGCCCAGCTCCGAGGTGCTGGTCTTGCCGAAGGTGACCAGGCCAGCGCGCCGGAAGCGGGCCATCTGCTCGGAATCCACGGGCGCGACGAAGCGCTGGAACAGGCGCGCGCCCATGCCGGTGGGCGCGCCCGCGGTGAGCAGGCTCAGGTCCTTGACGAGGAAGGGCACGCCGGTGAACGGCCCCTCGGGCAGACCAGCGCGCAGGGCCTGCTCGGCGTCGTCGCGCAGGGAGCGGATCACGGCGTTGAGGTCGGGGTTGACCTGGGAGAGCGCCATGGACGCGCACTCGAGCAGCTCGGCAGGCGTCACCTCGCGTTTGCGGACGAGGTCCGCGAGACCGAGGCCATCGAAGGTGGTGTAGTCGGACAGCTTCATCGAGCCGACACCCTACTCCAAGGGGTCCTCGGAGCGGCGCGCCCGGCGCGGGAACAGCATCTGACGCAATGCATCCGGGGGCAGCCCGGAGCGCTCGGCGAGCGCGGCCATCACCACCCGGTTGAGCCGCCCCTCGGGTGGGGCGTGGACCGCGCGCGCGAAGGCCACGTCGACGTCGATGCCGCTATGCGCGCTGGCGCGTGCGGCGAGCGAGGCGAGCGCGGCTGCCTCTGCCTCGTCCGAGGTGGGTGTGGACGTCGCCAGGCGCGAGAGCCGGATCTTCAGGTAGAGGGCGGCGCGCATCAGCGCGTGGTACGCCGCCATCGGCTCCATCCAGGGCGCTGCCGGTCCTCCTGCGACTGCCGCATCGAGCGCTGCGCGGCGGGCGTCGATCTCGTCGAGGGGCAGGTTGTCGAGTTCGTGGAGCGCTCCCGGGAACTCGGCAGCCAGCGCGCGGAACACCTGTCTCTCGGGTACGGGCTCGCCGAGGGCCCGTGCACGGCGCAGCGCCCCGAGCTGCCGGTACTTCTCGGCGAGGCGCGCAAAGGCGGGGCGCCAGGGTGGGAGCGGCGGGGGTCCAGGGCGCGTCATGGCGGAAGTGAGGCGGGAGCGGGAGGCGTGGCGGGAGCGGGAGGCGCGGCGGGAGTGGCCAGAGTGGCCAGAGCGGCCAGAGCGGCCGGAGCGGCCGGAGTGCCCGGAGTGCCCGGAGTGCCCGAGGCCGTCGAGCCCTGGAGGCCGACGCCCTGCCCTGCTGGTCGCCGTCCGTAGCACGGTGGAGACGGGTACGGAGGCGCCTTCGGGCTTTTGGAGGGACCGTCCGACATGTAGGCTGCACGCCGTCGACCCGGGTCATGCTCGTCGATTGGGTCGATGCTCGTCGATTGTTGAGGAGGCTCATGCACCGTCTACCGCTTGCTCCGCTCACTGCACTTGCCCTCGTCCTCTCCACGGCTGCCGCCTCCGCTGCGCCCTCCGCCAAGAGCGCTGCCGGAGGTCGCGCCGTGGAGTGGTTCGACGTGCGCGATCTCGCCTCGGCCCACGCTGGTGTCGCAGGGACGCGCCTCGAACCTCGCGCCGCGGCAGAGCGCTTCCTGCAGAGCGCCGCGGCCGACCTGCGGCTCGAAGGTGTCGACCTCGCGGTGAAGAGCGACCTCCAGGCAGGCACCGCGCGCACCGTGCGCTTCACGCAGACGTACCATGGCCTGCCCGTCATCGGCGGCGCGGTGGCCGTGCGGCTCGGCGCCGATGGTGCGCCACGCGCGGCGGTGCTCGACGTGGCCCGTGGCCTCTCGGTCGCCACGACGCCCGCGCTCGATGAGGGCGCGGCGCGGTCCGCCGTGGAGGAGAGCATCGGCATGTCGCTGCTCTCGCCCCCCTCGTTCCACCTCGCCGTGCAGCCCGAGGCCGAGGGCTCCGGGAAGCTCGTGTGGATGGTGGACATCCACCGCGGCACGCGGAACTCCACGCGCTTCCTGGTCGACGCGCACGACGGCTCCATCGTCTTCGTCCGGCGCACGGCCCTCGATGCGATGGGCCGCGTCTACTCCCTCAACGCCGTCGACACCCCCACGCCGGTGGACGTGCAGCTCAACGATCTCGTCGCCGGCACGCCCCAGTACCTCACGGGCTGGGACGGCAACCTCACCGTCACCAACTACGTCTCCGGGGCGCAGCAGGGAGGCTACACCGTCGAGCAGACGCTCACCCCGAACGCTGGCGAGGACTTCCTCTTCGACCCGCCCGCGGACCCGCTCGATGGAACCGACGGCTTCGCGCAGGTGAACGTCTACTACCACATGACACGCATCCGCGATTACTTCCAGCAGACCCACGGCGTGGACACCTCGCCCGCGAGCTGGAAGGTGACCGCCGTCGCCAACCTGATGGAGAACGGTCAGCCCTTCGACAACGCCTTCTTCGCGCCGGAGACCGAGGGCGTCCTCTCCGGCCCCCTGAGCAGCCCCAACATGATGGGCATCTACCAGGGGACGATGACCGACTTCTCCGGAGACTCGGACGTCTTTCTCCACGAGTTCGGCCACTACATCAGCCACAACGCGGTCGGCTACAACGGGGGCCAGTTCGGGTCGAGCGAGTACGGCATCTCGCCCTGGGGCGGCGGCATCGACGAGGGCATCGCCGACTACTTCGCCTGCACCCTGAACGGCAACGCGATCCTCGGCGAGGCTACGCTGGCCCCACTCGGTGCCGCCCGCGACCTTGAGGACACCGCGAAGGTCTGCCCGAGCGGCGTGGTCGGCGAGGTGCACGAGGACGGCGAGATCATCGGCAGCGTGGGCTGGAGCATCCGGACCGCGCTGGGCGCGGAGGTCGCCGACCGCCTGGTGTGGGGCTCGGTGCAGACCCTGATGCCCGGCTCGTCGCTCGGCGACTTCGGTCGGGGGCTGGTGCAGACCGCCGAGGACCTGGTGGCCGCGGGCGAGATCGATGCGTCGGCAGTCACGACCGTCGAGGCGATCCTCGCGGCGCGCGGCCTCGACGACTGCGACCATGTGCTCCAGGTGCGCCCGAACGAGGAGCGGGTCACCAACCAGATCGGCCTCGGGGCCCTCGCCGCGGGCTTCGGCGCGAGCTGCGCGCAGGTGGCCCAGCTCGGCATCTCCCTGCACAGCTTCTTCCACTTCCAGGCCGAGGTGCAGCCCGGGGACGAGGCGCTGCGCTTCAAGGTGGATCTCACCCCCGTCGAGGGCGGGGCCCTCCAGTGGTCCATCTACGCGCGCGCCGGCGAGCACGTGGGCATGGGCCCGATTCCCCTGCCGATCCCGGGCCTCACGCTCTTCGAGCCGCAGGAGTTCGATTTCAGGGTCGAGGGGATCACCGAGACGGAGGGCGAGCTGGTCATCGACAAGGCCACGGACCCGGAGTTCGCCCCGGGGCGGCAGTACTTCTTCGTGCTGAAGAACCAGAACTGCCCGACCACCGTGGCGCGCATGTCGGTCTCGAACGAGCCGGCCGAGGGCGCCGGTGGTGCTGGCGGCGGCGGCGGCGCGGGCGGCGCAGGTGGCGCGGGCGGCGAGGAGCCCTCGACCCCCTCCGACTCCGACGAGGACTCGGGTTGTAGCTGCAGCATGCCCGGCGACGACGCCTCCTCCGGAAGCCCCTGGGGCGCGCTGCTCGGCCTCGGCCTGGCCACCGCCCTCTTGCGCCGCCGGAACGCCCGCACCTCCTCCCGCTGAGTCTTCCCGGAACCGCAGACCAGAATCTCCGGAGCGAGATTCCCGGTCTGCATCCCGCGTCCTGCGCCCCGCCTCCCTTCTCCCGCCTCCCGCAACCAGCCGCGCCGAAAGGAAGACTCCTGATTCGGGGGTACGCAGCTCCGCGGCTGCGTGCAGAGAACTCGGAGCGCTGCTACCGATGATCCATGATCCCTGCGCGCTTCCAGCCGACGCCCGAGGGCCTGCGTGAGCACGGAGAGCGCCTCGACCGTCTCGCCCCCTACCTCCTCCGCTCCGATCCCCTCGCCGACGAGGTGGCAGGTCTCCTGAGGTCTCCGTTTGGCGATCCGGCCGCGAACAGCGCGGGTGCGGGGGGCGAACCCTCCTGGCCGCCGCCGGGAGTCTCCGGCATCCAGCTCCTGGAACAGGCGCTGCGGGAAGGGCGCGGCACCCTCCCTGGCGCGCCCCCGTCTGTCGAGGCGCTCCTCGAACACACCCGCCGGGTGCCCCTCTGGGTCGACTGGGAAGCCATCGCGCGGGGGGGCTCCGCGTTCATGCGCGCAGGGATGCTCGGGGGCATCGTCCTCGGCGCGGGCGCCCTCGTGCTCAGCTACACCTCGCCGGGCGGCAACAAGCCCCTGGTGTTCTCTGGGCGGCTGCAGGAGCAGGCGTCGCGGCGGCTCGGGGAGACGGGCCACTTCGTGCGGGCGGTGACCCAGCCCGAGGCCCTGCGGCAAGGCGGCGAGGGGCAGCTCCTCTCGCTCAAGGTCCGGCTGATGCACGCCGGGGTGCGCCGCCTCATCCGCCAGAGCGGGAGGTTCCGGGTGGATCTGTGGGGAGAGCCCATCAACCAGCACGACATGCTGGGCACCCTGATCCTGTTCTCCGTGGTGGTGATCGAGGGGCTCGCCAAGTTCGGCTACCGCATGCCCCCGCGCGACGCGGAGGGCCTGGTGCACCTCTGGCGCTACGTCGGCTACCTGATGGGCGTCGACCATGACTTGCTCCCCGGTTCGTACGCCGAGGCGCGCCGCTACGGGGAGATGATCCAGGCGACGCAAGGGCAGCCCGACGACGACTCGCGCGCCCTGGTGCGCGCGCTGCTCCACGGCGACATCGAGGAGGCGCGCACGCCGAAGCAGCGGGAGTTCGCCGAGAAGCGCCTCCGGGTCGCCTCGGGCATCATGCGGTTCCTGCACGGCGACGAACTCGCCGACGTGCTCGCAATCCCGCACTCCCCGGTGGGCGTGGTGATGCCCGTGGTGCGGGCGCTGGTCTCCGCGACGGAGCGGGCGCGGGGGCTGTCACCCGTGCGAAGCTGGGCCTTCGCCGCAGGTACCCGCTACTGGGACGCCGCCGTGGCAGCAGGCCTGCGCGGGATCGCCGCCGACTTCATGCCCCCCGAGCGCCTCGCGAAGACAGAAGCCGTGGCCTGAAGGGGGTACTGCGTACCCTGAATCAGGGGCCTTCGGCCCGAGGGGGATGCCGGTGAGGGGAGGGGGAGCGCGTCCCCGCCGCTGACGTTGCGCGCGGCGAGGAGCGTGGGTGAGGGGAGGGATCAGGCGCGGCGGTCGTGCGCGCTGCGACGGCTTCCGCGGCGGCCTTGGGCGCGGCGGAGCGCTGCGGCGGCGAGGGCGCTGCCGAGCATGAGCCAGGCGGGGGCGGGTGCAGGACCGCTGCCTGCCGTGCGGCAGCCGCAGCCGCCGTCGTCACTCGCGGTGCCGTCGCCACCACCCGCGTTCACGTCGCCGCCCTGGCCGTTGTCGCCGCCCTGGCCGTTGTTGCCACCCTGGCCGCTGCCACCCTGGCCGCTGCCACCCTGGCCGCCATTCTCGGAGGTGCAGTCCGGCGCGCAGCCGTCGCCCGCGACCCCGTTGCCGTCGTCGCAGTCCTCCACGCCCACCTGGACGTGGCCGTCGCCGCAGGAGGGGAGCTTGCACGTGGCGAGGCAGGCGTCGGTGTTGGAGGCGTTGCCGTCGTCGCACGCTTCACCGGGCTGCAGGAGGCCGTCGCCGCAGAAGGAGTTCAGGCAGACCGAGGAGCAGCCGTCGCCGTCGTTCTGGTTGCCGTCGTCGCAGTTCTCGACGCCCTCCTGGATGTGGCCGTCGCCGCAGGTGGCGACGACGCAGGTGGCGAGGCAGGCGTCGTTGCTGGCGTCGTTGCCGTCGTCGCACTCCTCCATGCCGGCGCGCACGTACCCGTCGCCGCAGGTGGCCGTGAGGCAGGTGTTGAGGCAGGCGTCGGTGTTGGAGGCGTTGCCGTCGTCGCACTGCTCGGGCGCGTGCACCACGCCGTCGCCGCAGCCGGGCAGCGAGCAGTTGTTGCGGCAGTCATCGTCGTCGTTCTGGTTGCCGTCGTCGCAGGCCTCCACGCCGACCTGGATGATCCCGTCGCCGCAGGTGGCCATGACGCAGTTGTTGCGGCAGGCGTCGGTGCTCACCTGGTTGCCGTCGTCGCACTCCTCCACGCCGGCGCGCACCACGCCGTCGCCGCACGCGGCGGTTTCACAGGTGTTGAGGCAGGCGTCGGTGTTGATCTGGTTCTGATCGTCGCACTCCTCCACGCCAGCCTGGATCACGCCGTCGCCGCAGGTGGCCATGATGCAGGTGTTGAGGCAGGCGTCGGTGTTGACCTGGTTGCCGTCGTCGCAGGTCTCCGGGCCGTTCATGACGCCGTCGCCGCAGTAGGGGCCCATCGCGGTGCAGGTGGCGTTGCAGTAGCCGTACTGGCCGTTGTTGACGCCGCTGTCGCAGGCCTCGCCGGGCACGGTCACCCCGTCGCCGCAGATGGGGTTCGCCACGAACTCGTAGGCGCCCATGTCGTACTCGGCGCCGTTGATCCCGTCGCCGTTGAGCGGCCGGGTCACGTCGTCGCGGTCCGAGGTGGGAGCACCAGCCGCCGTGCCCACATCGATGCTGGTGCTGGTGGACTGGAGGTGCAGGTCCGTCGGCGCGTTGACGTAGAGGGGGTTCGAGGAGATGCAGCCCATGCCCTCGCTGGCGCCCGTGTAGTTGCCCGAGCTGTTGCCCCACACGTTGGAGTAGGTGGTGGCGATGGTGGCGGTCCCGCCGCCGGAGTAACGGCGGATCCCGTACCCCGAGTTGCTGCTGAGGATGCTGTTCGTCACCGACACCGTGGCGCTCGTGCCCGACGACGCCTCCACGTGGAGGCCGGCGCTGCCGTTCCCGTGGAGCGTCGCGTTGGTGATCACGTGCGTGGTCGCGCCGCTGCTGATCGAGATGTTGACGCCGTTGCCGCTGCTCTGGCGCACCACGCTGTTCACCAGCGTGCCCGAGGCGCTGCCGGTGAGGGTGACGCCGACCCCGTTGCCGTAAGCGGTGACGGCGCGGAGCACCGGGCTGCCTGCGGTCGCGTGGAAGCCCGTCGAACAGGTGTGCAGGATCAGGTGGTTCAGGGCGACCGCGCCCGTCGCCTCGTAGCGGATCCCGTAATACGCCTCGTTGATGGTCACGTGCGAGAGCGTGGAGCCCGCGGCGCTAGGCAGGAAATGCACCCCGTACCAGGAGGTCGAGGACGTGCCCGCGCTCGTCAGGACGACCGGAGCGGCGAGGGTGCCCTCGGCGTCGAGCACGCCTTCCACCCGCAGCTCGCTGCGCGCGGTGTCGGCACCGGCGGCCATCAGGTCGTTCGTGGCGAAGTTGAGGGTCACGCCCGGCGGGATGGTCAGCGTGACACCCGGAGGGACCGTGAGATCTCCCGCCACCGTGTAGGGGGACTGGCTGGTCGTCAGCGTGGTGTCGACCCAGAGCGTGCCGTGCAAGCCGTTCGTCGCGTCGCCGCCGTACGGGAGCGCGCCGATGTCCTGGCCCGTCTCCCCGGCGAAGCGCGCCGGGGAGTTGGAGGTCAGCCGCAGGTTCGTCGGCGCGTTCACGAAGAGCGGGTTCGCCATGAGGCTGCCCGTGCCCGCGGTGGCGCCGGTCAGGTTCCCGGAGGCGTTCCCCCAGATGTTGGAGTAGGTGATGTTGAAGGTCGTCGTCCCGCCGCCGGAGAAGCGGCGGATGCCGTACCCCGAGTTGCTGGTGATGACCGCGTTCTTGACGTTGATCGTCGTCGAGGTGCCCGACGAGGACTCGCCGTGGATGCCGGCGCTGCCGTTGCCGTAGATGGTGCAGCCCGTGACGTTGATGGTCGCCGAGCCGCTCGACGTGTTGATGTTGAGTCCGTTGCCGCTGCTCCCGCGGATCACCGAGCCCGTGAGGTTCAGCGAGGCGTTGCTGGTCACGGTGATCCCCGTGCCGTTGCTCAGGAATGTCGACCCGGTGACGGTCGGCGTGCCGGCGAGGATCTGCATCCCCGTGCTGTTGTTCTGGATCGTCGAGCCCTGGATCTGGAGCTGGGTCCCCGGCGAGCTGTTCCGTACGCCGTAGTACGCGTGCTGGAGGATGGCGCCGTTGAGCGACACGGTGGCGGCGCTCGCGCTGACCACGATGCCGTACCAGGAAGTCGACGAAGAGCCGTTCTGCGCCTGGAAGGTGACCTGGTTCGACGCCGTCCCGTTGACCGTCAGGGTGCCGTTCACGGTCACCTCGACCCTGGTCGTGTCGAGGCCCGAGACCTGGCCGTCGGTGTTGGCCAGCCTGACGGTGGTGCCCGCCTCGATGGTCAGCGTGGCGCCGCTCGGGATGGTGATGTCCCCCTGGACGAGGTAGGGGCTCCCCGCGGGGGTCCAGGTCTGGTTGATGACGTTCCCGCCGGCGACGGTGGTCTGGGCCAGGGCGAGGCGCGGCAGACAGACCACGCAGAGCACGGCTGTGAGCAGGGCAAAGAGAAGACGGCGCAAGGGGACACCTCCGGTGCTTTGGAAAGCAACCCTGAGTTATCCCCGAAGGATCGGCCCGCGCCAAGAGGCAGCGGAAGCGGTCGGGCGAGAAAGGAAGGGTGCGAGGAGTGCTGCGCCTCGGCGCCTGTCACCTACCGTCGCCGCCGATCGGCCCCCCGTCCGTCGTCCCCGTCCGTTCAGCTCCCGCCGGTGCCGCCTGCGCCGCCCGCTCCGTCCGAGCCGCCCGCGCCGCCAACGCCGGTGGTGGTCGTGGTGGTCGTGGTGGTCGTGGTGGTCGTCGTGGAGGTGGTGGAGACGCCTCCCTCGCGGCAGTACGGGTCCGTGCCGCCGGTCTCGGGGCAGCAGACGTAGACGTCGCCGATCACCTGGGTGCAGAGCAGGCCCGAGTCGCAGTCCTCCGCGGCGAGGGGGCTACAGCGCTCACCCTCCTGCTGCAGACTGCAACCGAGGAGGGTAAACGACGCGAGAGCCGCTGCGACCGCGAGCACGAGCACCTTCACGGGGACGGTCCTTAGCAGAAAGCGGCGGCCTTGCCCACCGCGCCGTGTTCACGCCGTGCCGCGGTTCTTTGCGTCGATGGCGTCGATGAACAGCCCCATGTACTTGGCGGCGCTGGTGATGGAGAAGACCAGCGACAGGTACACGAGCAGGCGGCCCACGTGGATCAGGTCCACGACTCCGAAATCGATGCCGAAATGCACGTGGTACGGGTAGCCGAGGATGAGGCAGAGGATGCCCACCATCTGGAGCGCCGTCTTCACCTTGCCGCCGTCGCCCGCGGCGATAACCAGGCCCTCGGTGGAGGCGATGGAGCGGAGGGCAGTGATGGTGATCTCCCGGGAGATCAGGAGCACCACGGCCCAGGCCGGGATGCGGCCCATGGGGACCAGCCACACCAGGGTGCCGGAGACGATGAGCTTGTCGGCGAGGGGGTCGAGGAACTTGCCGAGCACGCTGACCAGCCCCTGGCGGCGCGCGAGGTAGCCGTCGAGCATGTCGGTGAGCGCGGCGAGCGAGTACACGCCCGCGGCCCAGAAGCAGTCGCGCGGGGCCCCCCGGCTGAGGAGCACGAGCACGAGGGGGATCATCAGGATGCGGGCGAAGGTGAGCAGGTTGGGCAGGTTCTTCGCGTCCTCCCAGAGCGTGCGCCGCCGCTCGCGCTTGATGCGGCGGATGGCGCCCTTCTCCAGGACCTCGCCCACCACCTCAGTGCCCATCGACGATCACCATGCCTTCTCCGGAGAACGCGACCATGCCGCGCAGGCCCGCCGGGGCCTCGCTCGTGGACAGCGCCCGCGGCAGGATACGCCCGATCCAGCCGCGCACCACGCCCGCGTGCACCACCGTGGTGCGGCCTCCCTGGATCTCGATGGTCGCCGAGCGCTCGGAGAGGGCGCAAACCACGCCCCCCCGCCCCCGGAGCTGGATCAGGGGGACCGCCTCTCCGTCACCCGTGGGGAGGCGGCCGTTCTCGTAGGTGACCGACAGCTCGAAGCCGATCAGCGCGTCCTCGCGGAGGTAAAGGGGGTCGTCGGCGAGATCGAGGGGGAACAGGCGCAGCCCGTCGGGCGGCACGAGGACCAGCTCGCAGCGCCCTCCGATCTCGTGGATCGAGGCCGTCGCCCCCCCGAGCGGCTCGTCCTGATCGCGGCCCCGGCTCCTCCGGGTGAGCACCTTGGTGGGCACGCCGAGCGCGGTGGTCAGGGTGCGGACGGCGTTGAGGCGGGTGGCGAACCCCTTCTGGGCCTGGACGAGCACGAGGCCCGAGGCGTGCTGGGCGAGCGGCAGATCGCGCGGGAACACGAGGAGCCGCTCGCGGGCGAAGGCGAGCGGTGTGCCGGGAGGCTGCGCGAACACGGTGCGCGCGGACTCGGGATCCGGCGCCACGCTCGGCATCTTTCCCGCCTGGTGCGCCTGCGCAGTGCCAGGGCCGGGCGCGGCGAACGGGGGCGGCGCCGCGCTGAAGGTCTGCACAGTGTGGTGGCCCTGGGTCACGTGATGGTTCGACGCCGTGTGCTGGCCGGGCGCCACGCTCGGGCGCGCCGCAGCAGCGGGCGCATGCGCTGGATCCGTGGCGTGTGCGGGGGGCGCGGCAGGCGCGGCAGGCGCGGGGTGCGGGGCCACCGGCGGTGACGCGACGCGGGGAGGCGCCGCGCTGTGGCCCGCGGTGCCCACGGCGCCCGCGCGGGGTGCGGCAGCGGCAGGCGCGGGCGGCGGCAGGGAGGCCGAGGTGTTCAGGGTGGGGATGGCGGCAGTGTCGGCGCTCGTGGTGCTGGCGAGGGCGCTGCCACGCAGGCCGAGGGGAGGCTGGCTGACGATGGGCGGCGAGACCTCACCGCCGGAGGACGCGCCACTCGGCGCTCCCGTGTACGGCGGCGGCGGGAGCGTCTTCCGGTGCACCCCGGTGTGGTTCGTGGGGCGCGTCGCCGGCATGGAGATCGGCGCCGGGCGCACGACGGGACCGAAGCCGGGCGGCGGAGGTGGCGGCGGCGGGGCCGGGGGAGCGCGGAGAGGTGGTGGCACGGGCGATCCCGCAGCAGGTCTCGGCGCCTGCAGCGTTTGCCTCGCGTGCGTCGCTTCCGCGGGGGGCGCCGGCTGCGCGGTGTGGGCCGCATGCGCGGCATGCGCAGCAGGCACGGGGGAGCGCCCGGGGGCAGCCTGCGTCGCCTGTGCTGTGCGGGCCGCGGGCGCGGCGGGTGCGGCAGGCACGGGGGAGCGCCCGAGGGCAGCCTGCGCTGGGGCGGCTGGAGCGGCGGCGGGCACGGCGTCCGCCGGCGGTATCTCGGGGAGGGGCGCCGACAGCGTGCTCGGAAGATCGGGCAGCGGCGGCGCGCGCAAGCTGAGCTCCAGGGGCTCGCGCAGGGTGGGCAGGGCGCCGAACTCCTCGCGGCCAGGTTCGAGCGCCGACCAGGTGCCCGTGGGGATGCGCGGCAGGTCGGAGTCGCGCGTGAAGCCGCGCTGATCGAGGGCCTGGGCGGCTTCATTCATGGCCTGGCGCACCTCGTCCTTCATGGGCTCGCGGAGCAGATCGCGCAGGGGATCGGGCGCGATGTGGGGCGCGACGTCGGGCGTGGCGTCGGAGGGGGCGTAGGGCGCGGCATCGAGCGCGGCATCGGGCGCGGCATCGGGCTCGGCGCCGACGGTGAGCGGCGCGCTCGCTGCGCTCGCTGCAGAGGAAGCGAGCAGCAGCGGGCGCTTCGAGCCGGGGCCAGCGGACACCACGGCGTGGGCGAGGCCGGAGGGGTGCGCCGGGGGAGCTACGGTCGTCTGGGTGAGGCGGCGCGCCATGGCGTCGTGGCCGCCGACGGCGAAGGCGTTGATGGCCCGCTGGTTGTCGCCGAGGCGCTGGTGGGCGAGGCCGAGATACCCCCAGGCACGCTGGTGGTTCGGGGCGTGCTCCAGGACCTTCTCCAGCTCGCTGCGGGCCTGGGCGGGCTGGCCGGTCTTCAGGTAGCAGAGCGCGAGGTTGATGCGCGGCTCGACGGCATCGGGGTGCTCGTAGACGAGCCGCTCGTAGATGGTGATCGCGCGGGGGTAGAGCCCCAGGCGGAAGTACACGATGCCGAGGAGATCTTGTCCCTTCGGATCGCTGGGCTGGAGCGAGAGCGCTTGCTCCAGCTCCGCTTTGGCGGCGTGGACCCGGTTGTCCTCGAGGAGCTCGGTGCCGCGGTGGAGGTGAAACAGAAAGTCCTCCGCGCTCACCTCGTCGGTGGGTGCGGGGCGATGCTCATCACGGTCGACCACATGCAAGAGGGTACACGAAAATTCTCGTGTCGCCGCTGACCACCGAGAAAAGTGGCGTCCCTCCCGGACGGAGGGCGCCCTCGCGCGTGTGGACAGCGAGCGCCTCGGGAGTCACTCTCGCGCTCACCTTCGGATGAGGCTTGTGTCCGCCGTGGCCGATGCGGCGCCGAGGGCGCGCCTTCCGGCGCGCCACACGCCAGGATGAAGACGAAGGGGGAGTTCACGGATGAGCAACGTCGCGGGGCTGAAGGCAGAGGTCGAGGCGCTCACGCGTCGCGTCGAGGAACTCGGGCGTCGCAATGAGGAGCTCGGGCGTCGCAACGAGGAGCTGACGCGGGAGCTCACCGGGTGCCGTGAGCGCGAGGTGCGCTACCGGGGGATTCTCGACGCGCAGCACGAGTTCATTTGCCGTTTCACGCCCGATGGGCGGCTCAGCTACGTGAACGACGCCTACTGTCAGTATTTCGGCAGGACCCGGGAGTCGCTCCTCGGCAACACCTTCTCGCCGGTGCTGCTTGAGGAGGATCGCGCGTACGTGGGCGAGCGGATGGAGAGCCTCGGAAAGGACAACCCGTTCGTGCTCACGGAGCTGCCGATCATCCGGCCCGACGGGCAGCGGGTGTGGCAGCGGTGGGCGAACTACGTGATCTTCGACGAGGCCGGGGAGGTGGTGGAGCTTCAGGGGGTCGGGGCCAATATCACCGAGGGGCGCGAGGCCGAGGCGGCGATGCGGCGTCAGAACGAGCAGCTCGAGCGCGCAGCCGTGGAGCGCGCGGCGCAGCTCCGCAACTTTTACACGCTCACCGAGTCCGTGCCGGACGCGGTGGCGCTGATCGATGACCAGGGCTCGATCCACTACGCGAACCCGGCCTGCGTGCGGCTCGCCGAGGCCGGTGCGTCGCCCGTGGGCAAGCGCGTGGCGGAGATGTTCCCGGAGGTGCAGGCCGTCTTCGAGGAGGCGGTGCGCGAGGCGAAGTCCGCGGGCGTCTGGCAGAGCGAGCTGCTCCTCCTCTCCGAGGAGCGGGGGCAGCTCGCGGTGTGCATGACACTCGTGAAGATTGAGGGACCTGCTGGTCTGGACGGGTCCCTGGGGATGGTGCTGCGCGACGTGAGCGCGGAGCGGAAGGCGGAGGCGGAGCGGGCGGCGCTGCAGGCGAAGGTGATCGCGTCACAGGACGCGATGATCCGGGAGCTGTCGACGCCGCTCCTGCCGCTCGCGGAGCAGGTGCTGGCGCTGCCGCTGATCGGGGTGATCGACAACCGGCGGGCAGCGGTGGTGCTGGACACGCTGCTGAACGGGGTGGTGGAGCATCAGGCGAGCACGGTGCTGATCGACGTGACCGGGGTGGGGATCATGGATTCCCATGTCGCCGACGTGCTGATGCGGACCGCGAAGGCGGTTCGGCTCCTCGGGGCCGAGGTGGTGCTGACAGGGATCCAGCCGCACGTGGCGCAGACGCTGGTGACGCTCGGGGTGGACGTGGGCGCCATGGTGACGCTGCGGTCGCTGAAGGACGGTATCGCGTTCGCGATGCGCCGGAAGCGTGAGCTCTCGACTGGGGCGTGAGCGGCATGGTATCTCACCAACTGGGGAATGACGCATTGCGCGGTGGACATCGCGCGCCACTCTCGCGATCTTCATGGATGCGGGACTGGGCGGCGTGATCGCCAGGGTGCCGCGCGGCAACTGCGGAAGGGGGGGCTATGGGCACAGGGGAGTTCACGCATGAGCGACGTCGCGGGCTTGAAGGCAGAGATCGAAGCGCTCACGCGCCGCACTGAAGCACTGACCCGGGAGCTGGCAGCGTCCCGGGAGAGCGACGCGCGTCACCGGGGGATCCTCGATGCGCAGCACGAACTCATTTGCCGGCTCCTGCCCGACGGGCGGCTCACCTACGTGAACGACGCTTACTGCCGCTACTTCGAGCGCACGCGGGAGTCGCTCCTCGGCAACACCTTCACGCCCCTCGTGCCCGAGGAGGATCGCGCGTACGTGGAAGGGGTGTTCGGGAGCCTCGGCAAGGACAAGCCATTCATGGTGACCGAGCACCGGGTCATCCGCCCCGACGGGCGGATCGCGTGGCAGCGGTGGGCGGATCACGTGCTCTTCGACGAGGCGGGAGAGGTCGCCGAGATGCAGGCGGTGGGGATCGACATCACCGAGGGGCGTGAGGCCGAGGAGGCGGTACGTCGTCAGAACGACCAGCTCGAGCGGGCAGCCGTGGAGCGCTCGGCGCAGCTCCGCAACTTCCACACCCTCACCGAGTGCGTGCCGGACGCGGTGGCGCTGATCGACAGCGAGGGGGTGATCTTCTACGCGAACCCGGCCTACGTGCGGCTCGCGGGGGGCAGCGACTCTCCCGTGGGCAAGCGCGCAGTGGAGGTGCACTCCGAGGTGCAGGACATCCTCGAGGAGGCGATGCGCCAGGCGAGGCTTGCGGGCTTCTGGCAGAGCGAGCTGCTCCTCCTGCCGGCGGAGCGGGGGCAGATCGTGGCGCTGGCGACGCTCGTGAAGATCGAGAGCGGGAGCGACGCTGGGGGTGTGGTGGGCATGGTGCTGCGCGACGTGAGCGCGGAGCGGGAGGCGGAGGCGGAGCGGGCGGCGCTGCAGGCGAAGGTGATCGAGGCGCAGGAGACCATGATCCGGGAGCTGTCGACGCCGCTCCTGCCGCTCGCGGATCAGGTGCTGGCGCTGCCGCTGATCGGGGTGATTGACAACCGGCGGGCAGCGGTGGTGCTGGACACGCTGCTGAACGGGGTGGTGGAGCACCAGGCGAGCACGGTGCTGATCGACGTGACCGGGGTGAGCATCATGGATTCGCACGTCGCCGATGTGCTGATGCGGACGGCAAAGGCGGTGCGGCTTCTCGGGGCCGAGGTGGTGCTGACGGGGATCCAGCCGCACGTGGCGCAGACGCTGATGACGCTCGGGGTGGACGTGGGCGCCACGGTGACCTTGCGCTCGTTGAAGGATGGCATCGCGTTCGCGATGCGCAGGAGGCGTCAGGCGACAGGTAGGGGATGACGGCGGAGAGGCAAGGGGGCTAGCGAAGGGGGTCGGCGAAGGGGGGGTCGGCGAAGGGGGGGGTCGGCGAAGGGGGGGGCCGGCGAAGGGGAGGAGTTCACGGATGAGCGACGTCGCAGCGTTGAAAGCGGAGATCGAGGCACTCACGCGCAGGAACGAGGCGCTGACCCAGGAACTCGCGGCGTGCCAGCAGCGCGAGGCGCGCTACCGGGGGATCCTCGACGCGCAGCAAGAGCTCGTGGTCCGGTTCACCCGGGACCAGCGCCTCACGTACGTGAACGGCGCCTACTGCCGGTACTTCGGGGAGGCCGCGGAGTCGTTCATCGGCACCTCGATCGTGCCCGTGCTGGCCGAGGAAGAGCGCGCGCGTGTGGAGATGGAGATCGGGAAGCTCGGCAAGGACAATCCGGTCTGGATCAGCGAGCAGCGGGTTCACCGGCCTGACGGGAGCCTCGGCTGGCATCGGTGGACGGACTACGTGATCCTCGACGAGGCCGGGGAGGTCGTCGAGTTCCAGGGGGTAGGGACCGACGTCACCGAGGCGCGCGAGGCCGCGGAGGCGATGCGGAAGCAGAACGAGCAGCTCGAGCGCGCGGCCGTGGAGCGCGCGGCGCAGCTCCGCAACTTCTACACGCTCACCGAGTCCGTGCCGGACGCGGTGGCGCTGGTCGACGGGGAGGGGGTGATCTTCTACGCGAACCCGGCGTACGTGCGGCTCGCGGGGAACAGCGAGGCGCCCGTGGGCAAGCGGGTGGTGGAGGTGTACCCGGAGGTGCAGGAGACGCTCGTGGAGGCGATGCGGCAGGTACAGCGCTCGGGCTTCTGGCAGGGCGAGCTGCTCCTGCCCTGCAAGGAGCGAGGGCAGCTCGTGGTGATCGCGACGCTGGTGACCATCGAGGGCGCCTCCGGCTCCGGGGGAGTCCTGGGCATGGTGCTGCGCGACGTGAGCGCGGAGCGGAAGGCAGAGGTGGAGCGGGAGTCGCTGCAGGCGAGGGTGATCGAGGCGCAGGACGCGATGATCCGGGAGCTGTCGACGCCACTCCTGCCGCTCGCCGAGCAGGTGCTGGCGCTGCCGCTGATCGGGATGATGGACAACCGGCGGGCGGCGGTGGTGCTGGACACGCTGCTGAACGGGGTGGTGGAGCACCAGGCGAGCACGGTGCTGATCGACGTGACCGGGGTGGGGATCATGGATTCGCACGTCGCCGACGTGCTGATGCGGACCGCGAAGGCTGTGCGTCTCCTCGGGGCCGAGGTGGTGCTGACGGGGATCCAGCCGCACGTGGCGCAGACGCTGGTGACGCTCGGGGTGGATGTGGGCGCTGTGGTGACGCTGCGCTCGCTGAAGGACGGCATCACCTTCGCGCTGCGCCGGAAGCGTCAGGCCGCGGCCGCGGAGCAGGGATGACAGGCGTGAGACCAGAAGGCGCGGTCCAGGGAGCCGGGTGAGCAGTCCAGGGAGCCGGGTGCGCACTCCAGGGAACCGGGTGCGCACTCCAGGGAGCCGGGTGCGGGACCCCGCCGTGGGGATGCTGTGGTATGGGGCGGCCGTGAGATTCCGGCTGGCTCTGGTCGCGTTGCTGCTTCTCTCGGCCTGCGGTTCGGGCGCGTACGTGCAGCAGGGGCCGAGCGATGCGCTGCGGGCTTATGCGCGGGCGCTCCAGGAAGGACGGGTCGACGAAGCGTACCGGCTCCTCTCCGACGAGGCGCGGCGGTCGATGTCGCTGGAGGCGTTCCGGCGCGCCGTGAAGGAGAACCCCGAGGACGTGCAGGAGATAGGCAGAGCCATCGCGCGGCCAGCGGCGGATCCGGTGGTGACGGCGACGGTGACGGTGCCGAACGGGGAGGAGATAGAGCTGGTCTTCGAGGGGGGAAAGTGGCGGCTCGATGCGGCAGCGGTGGACCTGTACGGGCAGTCGACGCCGCGGCAGGCCCTGGTGGGGTTCCTGAGGGCGTTCGAGCGGAAGCGGTACGACGTGATCCTGCGGTACGTGCCCGACGCGGAGAAGGAAGGGCTCGGTGGGCTCGGGGGCGGCGCGGGGGAGGGGAGCGCGCCAGGCGAGGGCGCGGCGGGCGAGGGCGCGGCAGGGAGCAAGCGCGCGGATGCGGCGCAGCTCACGCCGGCGAAGCTGAAGGCGGCGTGGGAGGGGGCACAGAAGGAGCAGATGCAGCGGATCGTTCAGGCCATCAAGGCAGCGCTGCCGACGGCGACCATCGAGGAGACCGGGGACAGTGCGTCGATGGCATACGGCGCCGGCGGGACGGTGGCCTTCCTGCGCGAGCACGGCGTCTGGAAGATCCGCGACTTCTAGGGTACTACGTACCTTGAATCAGGGGCCTGTCGGCCCCTACGCTCCCGTTGGTCGCTACCCTCTGACGCTGCGCAGAGCGCCTCGGTACGAGCGGGGGATGCATCCGGGAGCGGCGCGGAGCCGAGGGTGGCGGATCCGTCACCTGGGGAGCGCGGTCGGAGCCCCGCTGCCCTCACGGTGAGATCGGCGGGGGGCGTGGCCTCTCTGACCGCGCTGTACTAGGGTTGCTGGCATGTCGACCGGCGAGCCGAGCTCGAAGACGCCTCCTCAGAGTGACCCGGATACGGTTCCGATCCTGCCGCTGCGCAACTCCGTGCTGTTCCCGATGTCGGTGGTGCCGATCAACGTCGGCAGGCCGCGGAGCGTGCGGCTCGTGGAGGATCTGCTCGGGCGAGAGCGGGCGATGGTGGGCGTGCTGAGCCAGCGCTCGCCGGACGTGGACGAGCCGACGTTCAAGGAACTCTACACCATCGGGACACTGGCCCGGGTGGTGAAGGTGATCCGGCTCGGGCCGAGCAACTACTCGGTGGTGCTGAACGGGCTCGGGCGGTTCCGGGTGAAGTCGACGGTGGCGCTGGAGCCGTACATGCGGTCGAAGATCGAGCGCATCCCGGAGTCGCTGGTGCGCGACGTGGAGCTGGAGGCGCTCGGGGCGGGCCTCCGGGAGGCGACGCGCGAGGTGCTGGGGCTGATGCCGAACCTGCCGCGCGACACGGCGGGGATCCTCGACAACGTGCGGGAGCCAGGGGCGCTCGCGGACCTCATCGCCTCGAACTTCCCGCAGGCGCAGGCGTCGGTGGGCGACAAGCAGGAGATCCTCGAGGCCTTCGACGTGAAGGCGCGTGTGCGGCTGGTGCTGGCGATGGTGGGGCGCCAGCTCGAGGTGCTGCGGGTGAAGAAGGAGATCTCCTCCATGGTGCAGGAGGAGATGGGCAAGTCGCAGCGCGAGTACATCCTGCGGCAGCAGATGAAGTCGATCCGGGAGGAACTCGGAGAGGGCGGCGACGAGGACGAGATCGACGAGCTGCGCGAGCGCATCCGCCGGCAGAAGGTGCCGGCGGAGGTGGAGAAGGTGGTCCGCAAGCAGATCAGCCGGCTCCGGTCGATGGCGCAGCAATCCGCGGAGTTCAACGTCACGAAGACGTACCTGGAGTGGATCGCGGACCTGCCGTGGTCGAAGACGACGGTCGACAAGATCAGCGTGGATGACGTGCGGCGCTGCCTCGACGAGGATCACCTGGGCCTGGAGAAGGTGAAGAAGCGCATCGTGGAGTTCACGGCGGTGCGGCAGCTCCGGGCCGACAAGAAGGGGCCGATCCTGCTGTTCATCGGGCCGCCGGGCGTGGGGAAGACCTCGCTCGGGAAGTCGATCGCGCGGAGCATGGGGCGGCGCTACGAGCGGATCGCGCTCGGGGGCGTGCGCGACGAGGCGGAGATCCGTGGGCACCGGCGGACGTACGTGGGCGCGCTGCCAGGGCGCATCCTGCAGGCGCTCAAGAAGGCGGGGACGAAGAACCCGGTGCTCGTGCTCGACGAGGTCGACAAGATGGGCGTCGACATGCGCGGGGATCCGGCGGCGGCGCTCCTGGAGGTGCTGGACCCGGAGCAGAACTCGACGTTCCAGGACCACTACCTGGACCTGCCCTTCGATCTGTCGCAGGTGACGTTCCTGGCGACGGCGAACAACTACGACGGGATCCCGGAGCCGCTCCTCGACCGCATGGAGGTCATCGACGTGCCGGGCTACACCCGCAAGGACAAGCTCGGGATCGCGCGGGAGTTCCTGGTGCCGAAGCAGCTCAGTGCGCACGGGCTCACGGACGAGCGGCTGGAGTTCACCGAGCAAGGGGTGGAGTCGATCGTCGACCACTACACGCGCGAGGCAGGGGTGCGCGGCCTCGAGCGGACCATCGCGGCGGTGTGCCGGGCGACGGCCGTGAAGGTGGCCGAGGGCGAGGACGTGCACGAGGTGGCAGGGCCCGAGCACGTCGAGCGGGTGCTCGGCGCGCACCGCTACCGGCCGGAGATGGCGGAGCGGTCGCTGGACCCGGGCGTGGCGACGGGCCTGGCCTGGACGCCGGCCGGCGGCGACATCCTGTTCATCGAGACCTCGAAGATGCCCGGCCGCGGCAACGTGGTGCTGACGGGCAACATGCGGAACGTGATGCAGGAGTCGGCAACAACGGCGGTGAGCTTCGTGCGGAGCAAGGCGGAGCGGCTGATGCTGGATCCGCTCTGGCTGAAGGAGATCGATCTGCACGTGCACGTGCCGAAGCACGGTACGCCCAAGGACGGCCCGAGCGCCGGGGTGACGATGTTCACGGCGGTGGCGTCGCTCCTGCTCGGGGCGCCAGTGCGGAGCGACGTGGCAATGACGGGAGAGATCTCGCTGCGGGGCCGGGTGCTGCCGGTGGGCGGGATCAAGGAGAAGCTCCTGGCAGCGCACCGGGCAGGGATGCGCGAGGTGCTGATCCCCGCGAAGAACCGGCGCGACCTGGACGACGTGCCCCAGGACGTCCGCGAGCAGATGAAGATCACCCTGATCTCCACGATGGAGGAGATCCTGCCCATCGTGCTGCAGGCGCCGTCGCGTCCGCCGGAGACGCGCGCGGGGGGCGACGGGGAAGACGAGATCGAGGGGCAGCCCGGGGCGTGATGCGTGCGGCGTGAGGCCTCTGGAGGGAGGGCGGCCTCGGGGGGGGACCTCGCGCGGCGGCGTAGGGGGGCTGTGCGTTCGGCGCTCGAGGTCGGCTCCTCTCCTGTCACTCTCCTGTCAGAGGATGCCGGGGATGCTCGGGAACCGATGGGCGCGGAGCGCGCGCTGGGGATGGGCGCGCATGGATGCGGCAGGTGCCGTCGGTGAGGTGTGCCTGCTCACGTGGCGCGCCGGGGGAGGCTCCGCGCGGAGGTCGTGAGAACGGGGGCTCCAGGCCGGGGGAGGCCGCAGCACGGCTGGTTGCTCGGGGCGGTCGTGGGTGGCGGAGCGCTGCGACGCGGGCATGCGGCGTCCGTCCGGGCACGGCGCATGCGGTTCCGGTGTTTCAGGGGGTTGCGCACCCGGCGGCCACAGTGTGGGGAGTGGCACAATGGATGCTTGGTGGGAGCGCGGAGGGTCGCCTTGGAGGCGGCCGAGAGTTCCCCATGGCGGCGATCCACACAAACAGGCTGATGAACCACGAGGAGCGCAGGGCTTCGGTCCATGCGGAGGAAGCGCGGTTGCGTGATGAGTTTCTTTCGCTCGCTTCACACGAGCTGCTCACGCCACTGACGTCGCTCACCCTGCAGGCGCAGCTCATCCGGCGCGCGATCGCCGACCAGCAGGTGGCGACGCCCGAGCGGGTGGCGGCGATGCTGGAGGTGTTCGACAGGCAGCTCGGGAGGCTCGGGGTGCTCTGCGACGAGCTGGTGCAGGCGTCGTGCATCCAGGCGGGGCAGCTCTCGGTGACGCGCGAGCGCGTGGATCTCGGCGCGCTGGTGCGGGGGGCAGCGGCGCGGGCGGCGGCGCAGCAGCCGTCCCTGGCCGGAGCGATCGTGGTGGAGACCGACGAGGGGCTGTGGGGGTGCGTGGATCGGGCGCAGGTGGAGCGGCTCGTCCTGCACCTGGTGAAAAACGCGGCGACGTTCGGGAAGGGGCAGCCGATCGTGGTGTCGGCGCGGGCGACAGCGAGCGGCGCGCGGATCGCGGTGCGTGATCGAGGGATCGGGATCGCGAAGGAGGACCAGGCGCGGATCTTCGAGCGGTTCGAGCGGGCGGTGCCGGTGCGGCACTTCGGGGGGCTCGGGCTGGGGCTCTACATCGCGCGGGCCGTGGCGCAGGCGCACGGGGGATCGATCCGGGTGGAGAGCGAGCCAGGAGAGGGATCGGTGTTCACGGTGGAGCTGCCCCTCCGCGAGGAGAGCGAGGAGCTGCCATTGAGCGCGCGCGTCGAGGTGCTCCCTGTCGCCGCTTGAGGCGCACAGCACGGGGTTCTCGACGCGCGCCGGGCGCGATCAGGGCGTTACGACGCGGGCGCGGAGGGCTTTGAGGCTGCGGACGAGGGAGGGATTGGTGTTGAGGCAACACCTGTCGCCGCGCGTCTTGCAGGAAGAGGCGCGGAGGCCTTCGAGCACGGGGATGAGGCGGGCGTCTCCCTCGCTCACGGCGCGCTCGAAGAGCTTCGGCTTCTTCTTGCAAGGCGCCTCGCGCAGCTCGAGAGCGATCTTGATGGCCGGGGAGAGGCGGGGGAGGACGTCGGGGCGGTGCAGGACGTCCATGGCGCGCTCGGTGGCGCGCTCGCTGCGTTCGCTGGCCGCGATGTCGTAGAGCATCTCGTAGCCCTCGGGGGCGAGCTGCTTGTCGAGGGTGTTCAGGACCAGGGTGGCGCGCTCGTCGTCGCGGCCGAGGATCTTGGAGGCGATGACGGGGATCGCCTGCCGGAGCGCGGGGTCGCGGAGGCTCTCGGGGGCGGTCTGGATCAGGCGGATGAGGGACTCTTCGCCGGACGCCCACTCCTGGTGCTTGGCGGCGTTGATGAGGCGATCGCGATCCTGCGCAGGGGGCGGGGTGGCCGCGGTGGGGACGCTGGTGGGAGCGCCGCTCTGGGCCGTGGCAGGGTCGGTGGCCGTGGTGGTGGTGCTCGACGAGGGGAGGACGAAAACGAGCACGAGGCCGATGGCCGCCGCGGCGACGGCGATGCCGGCGATGAGGGCGCGGGACGTGCCGCGCTTCTGCGGCGCAGGGAAGGCCTGCGAGGTGGAGGCCGCGGGCTGCGCCGAGAGCGAGGCGAGGGTGGAGGCGGTGGGGAGGACGGGGGAGGAGCCCCTGGCCGCTGCGGGGAGCGGGGGCGCCATGGCCGCGAGCGCGGCCGGGGTGCGCACCGAGAGCGGGGGAGGAGCGGGCGGGATGAGGTCGCGGAGGGCGCCTTCGTCGGGGCGGGAGCTGGAGGGGGCGACGAGGACGCTGCGCACCGAGGAAGGCGCGAGGTCCTTGATGTCGCCGAGGTCCGGAGAGGAGCCCGAGCGCGAGGCGGGGCGGAGCTGGGGGACGGCGGCGTCGAGGGCGTCGACGAGGTCGTGGGCGATGGCGAAGCGCTGGGGCGGCTCCTTGCGGAGGAGGCGCATGACGATGGCCTCAAGCTCGGGGGCGATCTCGAGCTGAGGGGCGCGCTCGCGAAAGGGCGGAGGCGGGGTGGTGCAATGCTGCTGGAAGAGCTCGAAGCGCTCGGTGGCGTCGAAGGGATGCCTGCCGGTGAGCATCTCGTAGAGGATGATGCCGAGGGCGTAGAGGTCGGAGCGCTCGTCGACCTTGTCCATGCCGCCGCCTGCTTCGGGCGCCATGTAGGCGACGGTTCCGAAGACCATGTTCTTCTGGGTGATGGCGCGGTGGGCAGGGCGGCCTTCGGTGTTCCTGTCGGTCATGTCGAGGCGGTCGAGGGGGACCTTGGCCAGGCCGAAGTCGACGACCTTGACGAGGTCGCCCTGGGCCGGATCGAGCATGACGTTGTTGGGCTTGAGGTCGCGGTGGATGATGCCGTGCTGGTGGGCGGCGGCGAGGGCCGAGGCGATCTGGCGGGCGATGCGGGCGGCGCGGGCGGGGTCGATGGGCCCGTTGCGCATGAGGTCGCGCAGGGAGATGCCGCGCACGTATTCGAGGACGAGGAAGTAGGCGCCGTCCGGGAGCTTCCCGAAGTCGGTGGCGGTGGCGATGTTCGGGTGCTGGAGGTGCGCGCCCGCGATGGCTTCGCGCTCGAAGCGCTGGACGTGCTCGGCGAGGCCGCGGGTGTGCGGGTGGAGCAGCTTGACCGCGACCCACTTGCGCAGGAGGAGGTGCTCGGCCTTGTAGACGGCCCCCATGCCCCCGCGCGCGAGCAGCTCGACGAGGCGATATCGGTCGGAGATCACCTGTCCCAGGCTGTGTCCCCCCGAGGCAGGCGGGGGTTTGCTGGGAGGTGCAGGGGACGGGGGATCGCTCACGGGTGACCCGGGGAACTCTCCAGCGTCGGAGCGCTCATGTCAAAGCCTGTGCGTTGCATCGTGGAGGATGCGCGCGCAGGGTGAGCCCCTGCGTACAATGGACGCCGTGCGGGTGAGGGAGGGGGAGGAGCGCCTACCTCGTGGTGTGTGCGCGGCGTTGCGTGGTAGAAGGCCCGTGTGAACTCCAATGTCCTGACCCGAGGTGTGCTCACTGAGGTTCCTGGTCCGCGCGCCCGGGAGGTGATGGCGACCGGGACGCTCGACATGCAGTCGATTTACCGGCTGCTCGTGGTGGATGATGCAAAAAGCCAGGGCTCGTCGCTGGTGGATGTGGATGGGAACGTCTACCTGGACCTGTTCTCCCATTTCGCCCTTGGGTGCCTTGGGTACAACCACCCGCGGCTCCTCGCGGTGGCGCGTTCCGACGAGTTCGTGCGAGGGTCGATCAATCCCACCTCGTCGCCCTTCTGTCCGGCGTCGAGCTGGTTCGACGTGCTGGAAGGCCTGAAGGCCTACGCGCCGAAGGGGATGCAGCGGATCTTCTGCGTCGATGCCGGGACGGAGGGTATCGAGAACGCGTTGAAAGCCGCTTTCATCGTGCACGGGGAGCGGCGGCGGGTGGCGGCGGGGGGGCCGGCGAACCCGCTGGAACTGCCCGCGGAGGAGCAGGAGGCGATCCTGGCGAATGCCGGGTCGGACGCGGTGATCGTGAGCTTCTCGGGGGCATTCCACGGCAGGACCATGGGGTCTTTGTCGTGCACCCACTCGAAGACCATTCACAAGGCGGACATCCCGGCGTTCCGGTGGCCCATCGCGCCGTTCCCGGCGAATCGGTTCCCGCTCGCGCGGTACGCGGACGAGAACGCGGCGCGGGAGGCGGAGGCGCTGTCGGCGCTCGAGCAGATCCTCGACGAGTACGGCCCGCGGGTGGCGGGGGTGCTGGTGGAGCCCGTTCAGAGCGAGGGGGGAGACCGGCATGCGAGCGCGGAGTTCTTCCGGGGCGTGCAGGCACTCTGCAAGAAGGCGGGGTGTGCGCTGATCCTGGACGAGGTGCAGACGGGGGGCGGGATCTCGGGGACGATGTGGACCCACGAGCAGTTCGGGCTGGAGCACGCCCCGAACCTGGTGGTGTTCGGGAAGAAGCTGCAGATGGGGGGCTTCTTCGCGACGGACGACTACACGATCCGGCAGTTCGGGCGGATGTACCAGACGCGGAACGGCGACCGGGCGCGGGCGATGCTGGCGCTGGAGACGCTGCGGGTCGTGGAGGAAGAAGGGCTGCTCGCGCACGTGCGGGAGGTGGGCGCGCACTTCCTGGCGGGGCTGGAGGCGCTGGCGGAGCGCTACCCGACGATCCTGAGCGAGCCGCGGGGGAAGGGGTTCCTGCTGGCGCTCGATCTGCCGACCACAGCGCAGCGTGACGATTTCCTGAAGCGGGCGCTGCGGCGCGGGGTGTTCGCGACGTACACGGGGAGCCGGTCGGTGCGGATGCGGCCCCACCTGATCCTGAGCCGCGACGAGGTGGACGAGGCCCTCGGAGTGCTCGACGCGGTGGCGCGCGAGATGGCGGGGTGAAGCTCGAGGTGGACTTCGCCGGCCTCTTCGAGGGAGAGGCCGGGGAGAAGGCGCGGGCGGCGGCTGCGCGGTTCTCGCTGGAAGATGTCGAGGGGCCGCAGGATCCGGCGTTCGCGCAGGCCTATGGGGCCCTGGAGGGATACTTCGGGCCGCTCGGGGAGATCGAGCGCCGCGAGGTGCACGAGCGCTTCGCCGCCTCGCCGCGGTACGCGCGGGGGCCCTACGAGATGCGCTACCACCTGGTGCTGGCGCGGGACGAGGCGGGAGAGGTCGTGGGGGCGCGGGACTGCACCGTGGCGCTGTGCGCGGAGTCGCGGGTATGCGTGGTGTACCTGGCGCATGCGCTGGTGAGGCCTGCGTACCGACGGAGCGGGCTCGCGGCGCTGTTCCGGCTGCTGCCGGTGCAGTTCGGGCGGACGGCGATCCACGCGGCGGGGTTCGCGCAGGACGAGGTGGACCTGCTGCTGGCGGTGGAGCAGGAGCCGGTGGATCCGGTGAAGATGGACTCGGTGGTGCGGCTCTGCGCTTACGGGCGGAGCGGGTTCTCGGTCGTAGATCCGGCGGTGCTACCGTACTCGCAGCCAGATTTTCGGGACCTGGCGGCGCTCGGGGTGGAGGCTTCGCCAGTGCCGCTGATGGCGGTGGTGCGGTGGGTGGGAAAGGAGAAAGTGCGGGAGCTGCCCGCGCGGCTGTGCGCGGCTTACGTGACCCACCTGTACGACGGGATCCACGGGAGCCACTGTCGGGCGGAGGATCTGGCCCCGCTCCGCGATTTTGCGCTCGGTCGGCTGGAGACGTCGGGGCTCGCGCGAGTTCCGCTGCTACCTCTGCCGGAGCGGCCCGAAGACGCGGAGGCACTAACGCGTTTGCACCAGGACCGGGTGGTGCCGCTGATCACGCCGCCCCGAGCCTGACGTGATGGTGACCGGGCATGGGGAAAGCAGCGCTGTCTCTGGAGAGGGCAGGCCGGGTGAGATCGAGGCGTGCTGGGCGTGAGAGAGACCGCTTCAGGCGAGGCGGAGGTGGCAGAGGAGAGGCGTGCTTCCGCTGGACGTCGTGCGCGCTGCGCGGTTCTCGGCCCGGACGCGTGAGCCGAGCGGCTCAGGGTAGCCATCCTCGGCGAGGACCTTGAGCCAGGGGAAGCTCTCGACCGCGCCGTCTTCCCGGTGGATCTGGACGCGGTATCCCGGGCCCTGCTTGTGCGGGCGGAGATCGAGCGCGGGGCTCGCGTCGAGGAGGACTTCCACGCCGGCGCCGAGGCGGAGGGTCGCGTGGGTGAGAAAGTTGGAGAGCGGCTCGGCGCCGAGCTGAGAGAAGCGGCCGACACCGATGAGCAGGGTGGGCCAGTCGGGGGCCTCGGCGAGCCGATCGAGCCAGTGGTGACAGGCGCAGCAGCCCGCGGCGAGGGTGTACCTGGAGGTCTGGGGAGCGTGGCGGCTTTTCCACTCGGCGACGTAGGGCACGTCGAGGTCGACCCAGTGCAGGAGGCCATTGTCGACGCGCGAGAATCGCGTGCAGGGGCCCGAGAAGAGGCCGATGGCGAGCCCCTCGGGGTGGCGCTGGAAGAAGTCGCGCACGACATCGTCCACGAGCCGGGTGCGTGCAGCCAGTGAGCGGAGTTCCAGCTCCGAGAAGCCCGCGCGCTCGACGTGGAGCACCTGCGCGAGGGCGCGGGCACCCTGGTCGTGCAGCTCGAGATCAGGGAAGGCGTCGTCGGCATAGGCGCGCGCGGCAACGTCAGCGAGCTCGGGCCGGCGGAAAGGCGGGGGTTTGTTGATGTTGAAACTCACTTTCAATAGAAAGTACTGGGTGAGCTCGGTACTGTCAAGAGGCGGGAGAGGAGGGAGGGCCTGCATGCCGGCGGCAGACGGAGGGGGGCGCGTGCTGACCGGGAGCGCTCCTGCGGGGTGAGGAGCGCGCCGGAGCAGGCTGTGAGGTGGGGCAGTGAGGGGGGACGGAAGGGGAGTGCGGGAGGGGGCGGGGCCAGTCAGGCCGGTCGGGGGGCAGGACGCTCGGGAGCGGCGAGCAGGAGCGCGAGCACGGCGCACCCGAGCATGACCGTGACCATGGGGCGTGCGGTGCCGTCCGCGAGGGCGCTCACCGTGGCCGCGGCTGTGGCGCCGCAGGCCATCTGGAGGGTGCCGAGCAGCGCGGCGGCGCTTCCGGCTTGCGCGCCGTAGGGGGCCATCGCGGCCGCGGTGGCGTTCGGCAGGATCAGGCCACCCGAGGCGATGCCGACGAAGAGGGAGGGGATGACGCCGATCAGGCCGACGTCGAACTGGATGGAGAGCCAGAGGGCGGCGTAGGCCGCGAGGGCGATGACGATCGCGACGCGGAACACGCGGATGACGCCGTGGCGGCCGACGAGCCAGCGGTTGATCTGGGAGGCAGCGATGAGGCCGAAGGCGTTGGCGCCGAAGATCAGGGGATAGCGCTGCGGGGAGATGTGAAAGAGCTCGATGAACACGAAGGGCGAGCCCGAGATGTAGGCGAACATGGCTGCCTGCGCCGTGCCCCCGGCGATGGAGAGGCGAACGAAGCGTCGCTCGCGGAGCAGACCGCCGAAGGTGCGAAAGACGTCGGACAAGCTGCGACGCCGCCGGGCCTCGGGAGGGAGGCTCTCGGGGAGGGCGAGGGCGATCATGAGGAGCGCGGCGACACCGACGAGCGCGAGCACGAGGAAAATAGCGCGCCAGCTCGCGACGAGGAGGAGCTGGCTGCCGATCAGGGGGGCGAGGATGGGGGCGATGCCCATGACGAGCATCAGCGAGGAGTAGAGGCGCGCGGAGCCACGCTCGTCGAAGTGGTCGCGGACGACGGTGCGGGAGATGACGATGCCGGCGCAGCCGCCGAGGGCCTGGATGAAGCGGGCGGTGGCGAGCACGGGGAGGGTCGTGGCCATGGAGCAGGCAAGGGAGGCGGCGACGTAGAGGGTGAGCCCGGCAAGGAGAGGCGCGCGTCGGCCGAAGCGGTCGGCGAGGGGGCCGTACGCGATCTGACCCACGGCGAGGCCCGCGAGGTAGGCGGCGAGGGTGAGCTGTACCGATGCGATGCTCACGCCGAGCGCCGTGGCGAGGTCGGGGAAGCTCGGCAGGTACATGTCGATGGTGAGCGGCCCGATGGCGCTGAGAGCACCGAGGATCAGCGCGAGGCGCAGCTCGGTGGGTGCGCCGAGGGGGACGGCGCTGCCGGAAGGGGAGGTGAGCGTGCTGGTGCGGCTGGTCATGGGCAGGAGGCGTGCGGTGCGCGCTGTGCGGTGGGAGCATCCCCACGGGGGGGTGAGAGAGGCATCGTCCGCTTATGCGGCGCGTGGGGCGGGCCGGGTAGGGGGGTTCCGTCGACCACACTGTTCTGTCATAAGAACAATGGTGATCGCCTCTCTCGACGAGCTCGTGGCGATGGCGACCTTCGCGCGCGTCGTGGAGCACAAGTCGTTCACGGGGGCCGCGAGCGCGCTGGGGCTGTCGAAGTCGGTGGTGAGCGCGCGGCTCTCGGCGCTGGAGGAGAGGCTCGGGGTGGTGCTGATCCACCGCACCACGCGGCGACTGACGCTGACGGAGGACGGGGCGAGGCTCTACGATCGGTGCACGCCGTTCCTGGCTGCCGCCGACGAGGCGGCGTCGGCGCTGCACGGGGCGGGGCAGATCCCCGAGGGGATCCTGCGGGTGTCGGTCCCGGTGGGGTTCGGGATGATGCAGCTCGCGCCCCTGCTCGGAGAGTTCGCCGCGCGCTACCCGAAGGTGCGCCTCGAACTGTCGCTGTCGGATCGTCCGGTGGACGTCGTGGGCGACGGGTTCGATGTGGGGGTACGCTTCGCGCAGCAGCTCGAGGATTCCTGTGTCGCCCGCAAGATCGGGGTCGATCGGCGGGTGATCTGTGGCGCTCCCGCCTACCTTGCCCGGTGCGGGATACCGGAGTCGCCTCATGACCTGTCGAAGCACAACTGCCTGCGGCTCGCGCTCCGGCGCCCGGAGTGGCTCTTCGAGATGGGCTCCGAGGTGGTGCCAGTGCCGGTGACGGGCAACCTCGTGGTCGACAACATCGTGGTGCTGCGGCAGGCGGTCCTCGACGGGCTGGGGCTGGCGATGCTGCCGTGCTCCGTGGTGGGGCCTGACCTCGCCGTGGACCGGCTAAGGGCGGTTCTGGAACCGTACTTTCGAGATGAACTCTCGATCTTCGTGGTGTACCCGCACCAGCGACACCAGCCTGCGAAGGTGAGGGTGTTCGTGGACTGGCTTGCGGAGCGCATCGCAGGGGAGCCGTGGGCGACGCCGAAGCCTCGAGGAGCACGCAAGCGTCGCGGCGACATGGCGCGGTGAGGGGTGGGTCACGGCTGAGCGGTGGCCGAGCGGTGGCCGAGCGATGGACTGGCGGGCGCTGGACCTGGTCAGCGGGGTGGAGATACGCTCGACGGTGCTGCCCATGCTCACGCGAACCTCGTTCCTCGGATGCCTGCTGGTCGCGCTGTTCGCTGCTCCTGCCTGCGGGGGGGATGATGGTGATGGTGGGGGCCAGGGCGGCTCGGGAGGGATTGGAGGAGGCAGTGGAGGCGCCGGCGGCGGCAGCGGTGGCGGTCCTCCGGTAGGCACGGGCGAGCGATGGGTGAGCGGGTACTACGTCGGGTACCAGCAGGATCTGTATCCACCGAGCGAGATCGCGTGGTCCGGGCTGACGCACCTGATGATCGGTCGGGTGGTCCCCAGGGCAGACGGCAGCCTGGACACGAGCCTCGACCTCGGCCCCGACGCGGGCCCCGACCTCGCGCGCAACTTGGTGCAGCTCGCGCACGAGCACGGCAAGGCGGCCGTGGTGATGCTCGGGGGCGCGGGCGAGCATGAGGCGTGGGTGAGCGCAGCATCCGCCGCGAACCGGGCGACGTTCGTGCAGAACCTGCTGCAGCTCAGGGCCGACTTCGGGTTCGATGGATTCGATCTCGACTGGGAGCCGATCGAGGTCGCCGACCAGGCAGATTTTCGCGCGCTCGCAGAGGCGCTCCGCGACGCCGCGCCGGACGCGGTGCTCACCCTGCCGGTCGGGTGGGTGAACGCGAACGCTCCCGAGGTGGAGGCGTTCTACGGAGAGATCGCGCCGCTGTTCGATCAGATCAACGTCATGAGCTACAGCATGGCGGGGCCGTGGGATGGGTGGGAGAGCTGGCATTCGTCGGCCCTCACCGGCCATGGGCCCACCACGCCGAGCTCGGTGGAGAGCTCGATCGACGGATATCTTTCGGCCGGTGTTCCCGCCGCGAAGCTGGGGGTGGGGATCGGCTTCTACGGGTCGTGCTGGTCTGCGCCGGTCACGGCTCCCGGGATGGCCGTGGATGGTGCGACCATCGTGGCGGACGACAACGTGATGAGCTTCACGCGCATCATGGACAACTACTACGCGCCGGAGCGCCGCCTCTGGGATGAAACCGCCAGAGCTCCCTACCTGAGCTATCCGTCGCCGCAGGGGGCACAGGGCTGCACGTTCATCTCCTACGAGGACGAGGCGTCCATCCTGGAGAAGGGTGAGTTCGTCCGCGGGCGAGGGCTCGGCGGCGCGATCGTGTGGACCATCAACGAGGGGTATCTTCCGGACCGCCCCGAAGGTCAGCGGAGCCCGTTGATGCAGGCGCTGGCCGAGGCATTTCTTCATGAATGATGGGCGCAATGGCGCGGGATCGTGACCCTCGGCAGGGTCGGATCGACGGTCTGTGATGGAGGGTGCGCCGTCCTGATCCGCGTGGGGCGCGAGGCGCGCTGCGAGGTTCAGGACGCGCGGTCGAAAAGGACTGGACGGTGATGTGTCCGGCCTTCAAGGATGGGGCGATGCCGCAGCTCCATGGCTCCAGGGTGGTCCGGATCGGCGCCGGAGTGATCGCGACGGCGATGCTGCTCATCGGGTTCTTGCCCCTCTTCGGAGGGCCTGGTTACGAGAGCGCTCTTGCCGCAGGACTGCTCGTCCCGGGCGCTGCGGCGATCGTCACTGCGATCGACGTCTCTCGGCACCGCCCGTCACCGCTCGATGCCCTGGGCCGCGGCGTGGCCGTCGGGGCGGCGCTTGCGTCGGTAGCGTACTTCACCACGCTGATCCATGGGCTGCGCGTGGGCTTCTGTGACCTGCCAGCGGGGAGCGCGTTCTTCGCGCTGGGGCCGTTCTGCGGCGCCATGCTGGGAGGCGCCTGGGGCGCCATCGCAGGGGAAGTCGCGGCGCGGGTCCGGCGTCGACGCACGGCTGCCGTCCTCCTGGCGCTGTCTGCGCCGGTCGCCTCGGTGGTGGTGTCCGTCGTGCGCTTCGTGACGAGCCCGATCATCTTCGCCTACGACCCATTCGTGGGCTTCTTCAGCGGGACGCTCTACGACACGATCGTCTCGTACACGGGCCTCATCACCTACCGCGTGGGCACGGGCGCCACGCTGGTGGCGGCGACGGTGGCTGCCCTGCACCTGAGGCGTGAGGAGGAAGGGCAAATCGGCGTTCACTGGCTGGGGCGACCCGGGGTGCTCGTGCTCGGAGCTGTGGCCTTCGTGGGGAGCGTGGCCGTGAGCGCGTGGGGAGATGCGCTCGGGCACTGGCAGACGGCGGCATCCATCTCCGAGGAACTCGGGGCCACCACGCAGGGGCGCCGCTGTGATGTGGTCCATCCGCGCGGGCTCCCGGCCGACGAAGCGCGCCGCTTCGTGCAGGACTGCGACGCGCACGTGGCGGCGGCAGAGCGGTGGCTGGGAGCGCCGGCGCTGGTGGATGGGCAGCCGCTCCGGATACGCGCCTACGTGTTCGCGAATGCCGAGCAGAAGGGGGCGTTGATGGGGGCGGCGCGCACGTACATCGCCAAGCCCTGGCGCCGCGAGGTGTACCTTCAGGAGAGCGGCTACCCGCACCCGGCGCTGGGTCACGAGATCATGCACGTGATGGCCGGCGCTTTCGGGCGGGGGCCGTTGCGCATCGCCGGTGCGCTCGGCGGGCTCCTGCCCGATCCGGGGCTCATCGAGGGGATCGCCGTCGCCGGCTCGCCGCGCGAGGGGGATCTCTCCGCGTCGGAGTGGGCGAAGGCGATGAAGGATCTTCGCCTGCTCCCCCGGCTGAAGCGCCTGTTCGCCCTCGGGTTCCTCGCGGAGAACTCGTCCACGGCGTACACGGTGAGCGGCGCATTCGTGGAGTGGGTGCACGAGCGTCATGGTGCGGGCGCGGTGCGGGCCTGGTATGGCGGACAGCCGCTCCCCGAGATCACCGGCGCGCCATGGGAAGCGATGGAGCGCGAGTGGCACGACAAGCTCGACGCCATCGTGCTCACCGATGCCGCCCGGGTACAGGCACAGGCGCGCTTCGATCGGCCGGCGATCTTCGGTCGGCGCTGCCCGCGCGTGGTCGATGCCTGCAAGCGGGAAGCCGAGCGACTGCAAGGTCGAGGCGATTTCGTGGGGGCGCGGGAGCAGCTCGAGAAGGTCATCACCCTCGACGGGAGCCCGACGGCGCGCATCGATCTGGCGGAGCTGGACCTCGCGGCTGGGGAGCGCGTGAAGGGCGTCGCTGCGCTGGAGACGATCGCCGGGGATGAGAAGGTGCCGCGCCACCTGCGCGATCGCGCGCTGGAGATGCTGGCCAACGCCGCGCTCGCGGCCCACGAGGGAGAGCGCGCAGCGCTGCTGTTCGGCGAGGTGGCCTCGCGGATGGTGGACGAGGACCGGCTGAGGACGCTGGACGTGAAGGTGAAGGCAGCCGTGGACGCGCGGGCATGGGCGCCGGTGGTCGAGCTGCTCATCGGGAGCCGGGCCATGGATCCCGACGCTGCGCGTGCGGCCGAGCTGCTCGGGGCCTGGGCTGCCTCCACACCGGAAGATGGGCTCCCGAGCTACCTCCTGGCCCGGCAGCGCACGGGCGGCGGGCGCCTCGACGACGCGGCGCAGAGGCTGGATCTGGCGCTCGCCGCATCCATGGATCTGCCGCGGGTCCGCGCCGAGGCGGCGCGGCTCAGGCTCGTCGTCGCGTGTGGTCTCGGTGATGCCGCGTCGGCAACGCGTGCGTTCGACCTTTACGAGCGGAGCGGTCCGAATCCATCGAGGCTCGACGCCGCCCGGCGCCTTCTCCAGCGCTGCACCGAGAACTGACCGGAGTGCCGTCTGCGCGCTGCAGGCTGCGTGGCTAGGTCTTGCTGTCCCGGGGGAACCTGAACGATGATGGAGCATTCGGGATGACCGGCCGTGGACAGACCTGATCGCCAGGTTCGCAGTGATCTGTGGAACGCGGTCCTGCGCGTTGCCGTGCGGCACGCGAACCTCCTCAGGCCACCGGCCTTCGAGGAGCTTGCCGAGGCAATGGCCAGCACCTCGCCCCTGCGCGCCCTGGGCTTGCTCGTCCCGGAGTCCGACGGAGAGAGCCAGCTCCGCGCCCTGTGGCCTGCAGACGCCTGTCCGTCGCTCTCGACCGGTGGACGCGTCACCGTCTCCAGGCACTTCCAGGAGCAGGTGTTCGTTGCGGGGCAGCTCTCGCTGAGCGACGATCACGACCAGGGCAACGAGCTGGAACGAACTGCCGCAGCAAACGGCTTCCTCTCCCACCTCGCGCTGCCGGTACGTGGCCATGCCGCGGCGGGTGAGCCCCGCGCCATCATCGGCGCGCTCGTCGTCGCTTACGGTGAGCGGGGGGCTGCCTCGAGAGCGCCGGTCGAGTTGCTCCTCGACATCACCGACGCGCTGGGTGAGGGCCTGGAGCGGAACCTCGACGAGGAGGAGCAGCAGAAGCGCCTCGTGCAGGCGGAGCGGCTCGCCATGCTCGGAACGCTCGCCGGAGGCGTGGCGCACGAGATCAACAACCCGGCTGCCTTCATCACCCTCGGCATCGGCCTGCTCGAGCGCACACTCCACGGGCGCGACGTACGCATGGAGGGGAAGTCGGCGACGATCGTGAAGGACCTCTTGCTGGACCTGCGCGCCTCCACTCAGCGCATCGTGGCCATCGGCGACGATCTCCGATCGTTCACGAAGTATTCGTCGAATGATCTCAGCCGACGGGTGCCGGTCGACGTAGGCAGGAGCATCGAGACGGCCCTCAGCTTGACCCGTGGTCAGATCGTCGACCGGGCCCAGCTCGAGCTGCGCCTGCTGGAGGTCCCCGCGGTGCTCATGGCCGAAGGACGCCTCGCGCAGGTGGTGGTGAACCTCCTGATCAACGCGACCCAGGCCATCCCCAAGGGCGGCCCCAAGCAGGGGCCACACCGGCACGTGGTCACCGTGGAGACCCGCAGCGACGGGCAGACGGTGGAGATCGAGGTGAGCGACACGGGGGCCCCGATCCCTGCCGAGAAGATGTCGCGGCTATGGGAACCCCTGTCGACGGTGAGGAGCTCCGAGACGGGTTCAGGTCTCGGCCTGTTCGTCAGCCGGCAGATCGTGGAGCGCGCAGGAGGGACCATCCGGGTGGAAAGCCCAGCCTTCTCCGGGGGGCTCAGCAGCGAGCCTCATGGCTCCAGGTTCGTGATCGTGTTGCCCGTCGAGGAGAGCGACGCCGCTCCAGCGGAGGTCGCTGTGGCGAAGCCGCGCCATGCCACCCGGATCAAGTTGCTCATCGTCGAGGACGAAGCTCCCCTGGCCCGCGCGCTGGCCGATCACCTGCGCCGCTTCCACGCCGTGACGCTTGCCTCGAACGGCGAGGAGGCGCTTGCCCTCCTTGCCGAGGGGCGCTCCTACGACGTCGTGATGTGTGACCTGCGCATGCCGGGCATGTCCGGCGAGGCCTTCTACGCGCACCTCGCCACCTCCAAGCCCGAGCTCCTGCAAGGGCTCATCTTCATGACCGGCGTCGGGTTCGGGGACAACGTCGAGCGGTTCCTCCGGGACTCGGGGAGGCCGCTGCTGGAGAAGCCGTTCACCGCCGAGCAGGCCCTGAAGGTCATCGACGAAGTCCACGCGAAGCGGGGGGCGTGAGCGCCGCCCTGTCAGCGTCACACGTGCGGCGCGAGACCCGAAACGGCTCAGCGGGCTCCGAGCACTGCGTCGTCCAGATCCACACCCACGGGGCAATGATCGCTGCCGTCCACGTGGTGCTGGATGAAGCCCTTGTGCAGGTACGGGCGCACGGCCGGTGAGGCGAGCACATAATCGATGCGCCACCCCACGTTTCTCCCCCTGACGCCGAAACGCTGGCTCCACCACGAATAATGGCCTGGCCCCTGCTCGAACACCCGGAAGGTGTCGATCCAGCCCGAGCGAATCCAGCGATCGTGTTCCTCGCGTTCGACGGGCGTGAAACCGCTGTTGCTCACGTTGTCTCTGGGTCTCGCCAGGTCGATCTCGTGGTGGGCAGTGTTGAAATCGCCCATCACCACGATGGGGGCGCCGCGCTTCTTCTCGGGTTCGAGGAGATCGAAGAGGCGCCGGTAGAACGCCAGCTTGTAGGGGACACGGGAGAGATCGCGGTCCTTCCCGTTCCCGTTCGGGAAATAGGCGTTGACCACCACGAGCCTCCCGAAGCGGGCGAGCTGGAAGCGTCCCTCGACATCGAAGAGCGGGTCCCCGAGGGAGGTGATGACCTCATCCGGTGCGGTGCGCGAGAGCAGCGCCACCCCGCTGTAGCCAGGCCGCGCCGCTGCTGCAAACGAGCGGTGCCAGTGCTCGAGCCCCTGCACGCACTCCGTGAGCTGGTCCTCCCGGGCCCTGACTTCCTGCAGCCCCACGACGCTGGCCTGAGCACCGGAGAGCCAGGCGCGGAACCCCTTCACACGCTCGCCCGTCTCGCCTGCGGACGCTCCTGAACGCTCCGGCCCCCCCTTGTTCCAGCAACTGCGGAGGCCGTTGACGTTCCAGCTCAGGATCCTCATTCGCTCAGGGTGATGGGGAGATAGAGCGCGCGTACCTTGCTGAGTGAGCCGTCGCGCGTGTAGCCGGCGAGGCCGTAGAGGAGGTTCCACCAGTGCCCGCCGGGCGTCTCGCCGTACGAGAAGAGGGGGAAGAAGTGGAACTGCCAGTCCTTGCCGCCGCGAACGCGCTGCTCTTTGTAATAGGTATTGAGCGCGAGCTGCGTGACCGTCCCGGCGTCCTTGTTGGCGAACCGATAGAAGAACGGGAGGATCACCGTCTGTCGCGAATGCGGAGACGCGAAGTCCCACAAGATCGGCGCCACTATCAGGTGCGTGCGGCTGTATTCACGCCCCATGTAGAAGAACGGAAAGATGTCGGTCTCCCACCCGGTCAGATCCGTGCTGTGTCGGATGAGCGGCGTGATCCAGGTGGTGTCGCTGACGCCGAAGCGATGAAAGCGCCCGTAGAACGGGAAGACGGCGATGTCGCTGCTGCGCGCCGAGGTGCTGCGGTAATAGAACGGTAGAATCAGGCGCCGGTCGAGCTTGATGTCCGGATCACGGTAATGCCAGTAGAGCGGCGTGATCATGTCGAGTTCTGTGCGGCCGCGGTATCTCGCGTACCCCCAGGTCACGAATGTGTGCTCGTCGTTCTCTCCACGCGCATTCAGGAACAGGGGCGTGACGAGGAGATTCGAATTGCCCTTGTAGCCATAGTGGAAGAACGGAAAGAGCGTGGTGTGATCCTCGTTCTTGCCCCAGTTGTGCCAGTAGAAGGGCATGATGTTGAACACATCCCCTTCCCGATCGTGCTGGCGCAGGACAGGGCCCCAGAGGTTCGTCCACCGATCGCCGGTATCGCTGTAATTGTAGTAATGGAGGAGCGGCGGGATGATCTCGTATTCCGAGGACTCATCGCGGCCATAGAAGTAGAGCGGCGCGATACCGAAGTCGATCTTGTCGGCCGTGCGCGCATCGCAGGCAGGGCCCCCGCGCCACGTGCAGAAGAGGGGACCTGCCAGGTTGAAGCCGCTCGACGCCGTGTGCTGGGTGAAGGTGAGCAGCGGCGGGACGTGGAAGTAGCCGCTCCCATCGTCGCTCTTTCCCTCGAAGAAGAACGGGAACAGCCAGTTGTCGTGGCGCCCCGGTCGCGCGGGTTTTCCGGGCGCGGCAGGCTGACCCGTCGCCTCGCGGTGCATGAAGGGGCCCACCACCGTGGTGTGGGTGTCCTCGTCGCGCAGGCGCCAGAAGAAAGGGAAGAGGACATCGGCGTCGACGTCGGTGCTGCGGCGCTGGTAGAAGAGCGGCGAGATCAGCGTGGCCCGATCGTTGGGCATCCTGCGCTCGGCCCACAGCGGAAAGACCGTCTGGAACTGGTAGCTGCCGCTGCGCTCGCGGTAATACAGGCCATACCAGTCACGATCGATCTCGGCGTCGCGACCGACTTCGGGTTCGCGCTGGTCGTTGGTCCCGATGCGCCGCGCCACGGCGGGAGGCACCGCGAGCGGATCCTCCGGCAGGGAGGGCTCCTGCGTCTGCCCCTGGAGTATGCCCTCCTCGGTCGACGCGGCGTGCATCTCCGGCTCACCGGGTTGCCCCGGCTGCCCCTGCGGCCCTGGCGGGCGTGACGGGGTGCTCGGCGGTGGTGAGCCGGGGGGCGTGGGGGGCGGCGGGAAACCCTGGGCCAGCGCCAGGCCAGGCGCGGCGAGGGCGGCGACTACGCCCAGCGCCAGCGCCAGCGCCAGCGCCGACACGCGCCTCAACGCAGCGTCGCCCTGCCGCACGGCACGCGCACGACCGCGCGTGCCGTGCGTGTCGTGTGCCGAGGCGACCACTCCAGCTTCCGGGGCCCCGACCGGCGGGGACGAGATCGAAAGGACCCGTCCCACCCTCAACGCAACCCTCGTGCGTGACTGATGTCCGGGGAAGGCTCGCTGACGCGATCGGCGAGCACCCGTGCCGCTCCCTCGAACGGGATCTCGTCCTGAGCGTGGCCGACCAGATCTTTGACGGTCACCACACCCCGCTCGATCTCACCGTCTCCCAGGATGATGCACAGCCGTGCGCCCAGCGCGTCGGCGCGGCGCAGCATCGGCTTCAGCTTCACCCCGCGTCCATCGAGCTCCACCCTCACCCCGAAGGACCGCAGCTCGCGCGCCAGCAAGAGCGCCCTGTCCGCCGCCGCGGCGCCGATCGGCGCGATGAAGCACCCTGGACCGCGGCGCGGGGGTGGCTCGGGGATGACCGTGAGCAACCGCTCCAGACCCATGGCGAACCCGATGGCCGGCACCTTCGGCCCGCCCAGGCTCTCGATCATGGTGTCGTAGCGCCCTCCCCCGAGCAGGGTGCTCTGCGCGCCGAGATCCGACCCCACGGCCTTCACCTCGAAGAGGGTGCGCGTGTAGTAGTCGAGCCCTCGCACGAGCCCAGGGTCCACCACGTAAGGCAGCCCGAGGACGTCGAGGGCGTGCAGGAACCCCTTCCAGTGCGCGAGATCGTCGTCATCCAGCAGGTCGAGGATGGACGGAGCGCCCTTGGCCGCCTCCTGGTCGCGCGGATCCTTCGAGTCCAGGATGCGCAGCGGATTGCGCTCGAACCGCCGCTGCGAGTCCTCGCTCAGGCGGTCGCGCAGTGGCGTGAAGTACTCGAGCAGCTTGTCCCGGTAGCGGCCCCGCGTACCCGCGGAGCCCAGGCTGTTCACGTGGATGGTGAAGTCGGGGACCCCGATCCGGCGCAGGAACCCCGCGATGAGATCGAGCATCTCGGCGTCGCAGACGGGGCCTGCATCGCCCAGGACCTCGCAGCCTGCCTGGTAGAACTGCCGGTAGCGTCCCTTGGCCGGGCGTTCACCCCGGAACATGGGGCCGAGGTAGTACCAGCGGGTGATGGGCTCCTTCGCGTGCACCGAGTGCTCCACGTAGGCCCGTGCGGCGCTGGCCGTACCCTCGGGCCGGACGGTGAGCTGCTCGCCGTGCCGCTCGAACGAGTACATCTCCTTCTCGACCACGTCGGTCGTCTCGCCCATCTGGCGGCTGAACAGCGACGTGTGCTCCAGGAGCGGAGTCCGGACCTCGGCGTAGCCGTAGAGCTCCGCGTGGAGGCGGAAGTCGGCTTCAAGCTGGTGCCAGCGCCGCACCTGCTCGGGCAGGATATCGTTCATCCCCCTGACCGCGCGGAGATCCATTGCGCGGGCGCTTATGGTCGGTGCGGGCGAGCGGGTCAAGCTGGTCGCACGTCCCGGCGCTGAAAACAGGCCGGGCACGGCGACGGGCCTGCACGCGGGCTGGCCTACCCTCGCGCAGGGCACGCGCCCGAGAGCGCGCATGGTTCGTGCGGAGACGATCCGATGGGACTATGACTCCGGCCTGCATGGCGCGCGGCCAGAACAAAGGAAGGGTGGCAGCGATTGACCTCGGCAAGGCCCGGGTCGGCGTGGCCGTGGCCGACGAGCTCGGGATGTTCGCCCACCCTCGCCCGCCCCTCGACGGCGCGCGGCAGCAGGCAGTCCTCGCCGCGCTCGCCGCGCTCGCCCGGGACGAGGGCGTGACGCGCTTCCTCGTGGGCCTGCCCCTTGAGCTCGACGGTCGGGAGGGCTCTGCTGCCAGGCGGGCGATGGGCTTCGCGCAGGCGCTCGCCGACGCCGCCGGGGTCGCCGTGGAGCTCGTCGACGAGCGGCTCAGCACCGTCGAGGCGTCGCGACGTCTGCGCGAGGGAGGGACGAACAGCCGCCGGGCACGGGCGCGGGTGGACGGCGCCGCTGCGGCGGTCCTCCTTCAGGCCTGGCTCGACCGCCAGGGGCAAGGGTAGCTCCGGCGCCCCCGGTCACCCCGCGCGCTCAGCTCTCAGCGGCGCTCGTCGCGGGTCACGTAGTAGGCGCCGACGCCACCGCCGACGGCGACCAGGAAGAGCAGGAGGTCCCACACGGGCCAGGCAATTCCGGCAGCGCGCCGCAGCACCACGGCCTCGACGCTCCGCACCAGCAGCGACGCGAACCCGTAGCCGCACAGCGCGACCATCACCGGCGCCCGCAGCCGCTCTGCGAGGGCCACCGACTTCATGCTGTTGTCCCACACCGAGCGGCTCACGTAGCGCACGCCGAGGATGGTCGGCGTGATCAGCGTGAAGGCGATGCCGAGGGTCAACAGCACGGCCTCGAAGCTCGTGAGGTTGTCCGTCGCCTTCCCGCCGCGGGCCAGCCGCACGATGGCCGTGACCATGGTGATGACACCCGAGGCGACCCCGAACAGGCCGAGCACCGACAGCAGCACGATGAGCGGGCGCGCCATCGTGACCTCCTGCGTCTTGCTCCGGCCCACCACGGTCAAGCCGGCGCGGGACGACATGGACGGGCGACCTGTACCCGGCACGGAGGCCGCTGCCCCATCGAGGAGCTCCGGCTGGCTCGTATCGTACGGAGCCAGGTCCAGATCGAAGTCGTCCATGCTCTGGTAGCGATCGTGCGGTGCCTTGGCCATCGCCCGCTGGATGACCATCTCCAGCTCCGCGGGGATCGACGCTTCGAGGGAGCGTGGCCGCGGCGGGTCCTCCGTGAGCACCGCGGTGAGGGTCGCGGTCGGATCGCCTCTGTCGAAGGGCCGCTGACCGGTGAGCGCGCAGTAGAGGATCGCGCCCACGGCATAGATGTCGGCCCGGTGATCGACCCGCTCCCCGCGGGCCTGCTCCGGCGCCATGTACGAGGGCGTCCCCATGATCATCCCGGTCTTGGTGAGCGCCGTCCCCCCGCTGTTGTCGTCGACCTTGGAGATGCCGAAGTCGATCACCTTTGCGATCGGCATGTCCAGGTTGCCGGTGAGGAAGACGTTCTCGGGCTTCATGTCGCGGTGGACGACGCCCCGCGCGTGCGCCGCCGAGAGCGCGTTGCAGATCTGACGCACCACGCGCACCGCCGGCCCGACGGCCATCCGTCCCCCCTCGGCGAGGAACTCGGCGAACTCCTTGCCGTCGAGGAACTCGCTGACGAGGAAGGGACGGCCGTCCTGCGTCCGGTCGACGTCGAACACGTCGACCACGTACGGGCTCTGCACGGTCGCAGCCGCCTCGGCCTCGCGGTGGAAGCGGGAGAGCACCTGGGGCTGCCGCGCGAACTCCGGGTGGAGCATCTTGATGGCGAAGCGCTTGGTGCCGATGCGCGTGTGGCGCGCCTCGTAGACGCGCCCCATGCCGCCTTCGCCGATGACGCGCACGATGGTGTACGTCTCGTTGAGGGTCTTGCCGACGTACTCGTCGCGCAGGATGTCGTCTTCCGCGTCCTGGAGGGTCGACGCGTCGCGCGGGCAGACCTTGAACTCGGCCGGGTAGTGGACGCTGCACGTCGGGCACACCTTCGCCAGCGAGCCACTCGACGTGAACCCGGTGAGGGACTCTGGCGAGGAGGGGTACGTCGTAGAAGCGTGCGCGAGCTGCAGATCCGCCTGCGAGCGTAGCGCTCCCCCGGGGGGCCGCATGGTGCCGGGCATCAGTTGCCCAGCCTAACCAATGCGCCTCACCCGAGGGTGAGATTTCTTGCCCTGCCTGCCCGCGTCCACGGCGTGCAGTCCTCATGGACACCTCGACGGACCGTTGACCAGACCATCGCGCTGCGTATACTCCCGCGCCTTCGTGCCTACAGGCCTGACTCCTGTGGGCCCAAGCCGCTCCGGGCGCGGGCTCGCTGTCAGGCGTCACTCGGTCAATTTCCGTGCGGCACAGCGCACGGTCCAGGTGCTCGGCAGCACCTCGGTGAGACCAGAGGGGGCTCATGCCCCCGAGAGAGAACAGACCCCATGCTTCATCCCGTTCAGAAGTCGACCCTCATCCAGCAGTACCAGACGCATGAGAGCGACACCGGTTCGCCCGAGGTGCAGATCTCGCTCCTCAGCGAACGGATCAACCAGCTCCAGGACCACTTCAAGACGCACCCGAAGGACCACCACTCGCGCCGTGGGCTCCTCAAGCTGGTCAGCCAGCGCCGCCGGCAGCTCGACTACTTGAAGAAGATCGACATCGAGCGCTACCGCAAGCTCATCGGCCGCCTCAACCTCCGCAAGTGATCTCCGCCGTCGGGTCCTGAGCCGTCACGGCTCCCCGGCACGCCTCGCGCGTGCTCCTGGCTCCCTCCATATCGCCGCCAATTCTGGCCTGTCCGCCGCCGAAACGCTCCTGCGCGCGTGCTGCACGCGTGCCTGCCTGAACGGCCGTGGACGCCGGGACGGGCGGCTTTATTTGCTGGCCACGCCCCCCCAGAACCTTTAGGAATCGAGTTGTCCACAGGGCCTGACCGGCAGGTCGATTCTTCACCCTGGTGACACTTCGAGGACGCCTTCCGGGCGCCCTTGACGCAAAAGGGGTGGGCATGCCCAGCGATGGCCGTGCCCACCCGAACCCACGCATCCGGGTGCGGTCACGCGCGCCTTCATCTTCGCTTCATGGGCGCGAGCAGCTTTCGCGCCCATGAACCGAGGAAGAAGCGACGTCCCTCGCGCCCGGCGTATTGGCCGCACGCAGCGGCCCTCGCAAGCGCGAGAGGAACCTAGAGCCATGTTCGTTCGTGAATCCATCATGGTGGGCGGCCGCCCCCTCACCCTGGAGACAGGCCGCCTCGCCAAACAGGCCCACGGGTCCGTGCTCATCACCTACGGCGAGACGATGGTCCTGGTCACCGCCGTCTCTCAGGACGAGCGCCCCGGCCTCGACTTCTTCCCCCTCACCTGTGAGTTCTTCGAGAAGACCTACGCCGCGGGCAAGATCCCGGGCGGCTTCTTCAAGCGCGAGGCGCGGCAGCGCGACGAGGAGATCCTCACCTGCCGCCTGATGGACCGCCCCCTCCGGCCCCTCTTCCCCGACGGATTCAAGAAGGACACGCAGATCATCGCCACCGTCCTCTCGAGCGACAAGCTCAACAAGGCGGACGTCCTGGCCATGACCGGCGCCAGCGCCGCGCTCCACCTCTCCGACATCCCCTGGAACGGCCCCCTGGCCGGCGTCCGCGTGGGCCGGATTGATGGGGAGTTCGTCGCTTACCCGACCGTCGAGCAGCTCACGAACAGCGACATGGACATGGTGGTCGCCTGCTCGCGCGACGCCATCGTGATGGTCGAGGGCGGCGCTGCCGAGGCCACGGAGACGGAGATCATCGACGCGCTGATGTTCGCCCACGAGACGGCGCAGCCCATCCTCGACCTCATCGAGAAGATCCGCGCTGCCGTGGGCAAGCCGAAGCGGGAGTTCGTCGCGCCTCAGCTCGACGAGGCGATCAAGCGCCGCGTCTCCGAGATCGCCGATCCTCCCCTGGCGTCCGCGACCCGGGTCACCAACAAGAAGGCCCGCTACGACGGCTACAGCACCATCAAGAAGCAGGTCAGCGAGACCCTCCTCGCCGAGCTGGGCCCCGAGAAGTACCTCGCCGCCGAGCGGCTCGTGAAGGCCGAGTTCGAGGAGCGCAAGGCGCACATCGTCCGCTCCTACGTCCTCGACGAGGGCAAGCGCATCGACGGGCGCGATGGCCGGAGCATCCGCCCCATCGCCTGCGAGGCCGGCCTGCTCCCCCGCGTCCACGGCAGCGCGCTTTTCCAGCGTGGCGAGACCCAGGCCATCGTCACCACCACCCTCGGCACCTCGACCGACGAGCAGAAGATCGACTCGCTGATGGGCGAGTCGTGGAAGCGCTTCTACCTGCACTACAACTTCCCCCCCTTCTCCACCGGCGAGACCAAGCCGATGCGCGGCCCGGGGCGGCGTGAGATCGGCCATGGCGCCCTGGCGGAGCGCGCCCTCTCGCGCATGGTGCCGCCGGCCGACCAGTTCCCCTACACGATCCGCATCGTCTCCGAGACGCTCGAGTCGAACGGCTCCTCCTCGATGGCAGCGGTCTGCGGCGGCTGCCTCTCGCTCATGGACGCTGGTGTCCCGATCAAGGCGCCGGTCGCCGGCATCGCCATGGGCCTCATCATGGAGGGGGACAAGTACGCCATCCTCTCGGACATCCTCGGCGACGAGGACCACCTCGGCGACATGGACTTCAAGGTCTGCGGCACCGCGCGCGGTGTCACGGCCATCCAGATGGACATCAAGATCGCCGGCCTGAGCCGACACATCCTCGTCCAGGCGCTCGAGCAAGCCCGCGACGGCCGCCTGCACATCCTCGGCAAGATGCTCGAGACCCTGCCGGCGACCCGCCCGGATCTCAGCCCCCACGCCCCGCGCATCACCACCTTCAAGGTCAAGCCCGACCAGATCCGCCTCATCATCGGCCCTGGCGGCAAGACCATCAAAGGCATCGTCGACCAGACGGGCGTCTCGATCGATCTCGAGGACGACGGCACCGTCAACGTGGCCTCCGCCGACGCCGACGCCGTGCGCAAGGCCCTCGACATCATCAAGGGCCTCACGGCCGAACCCGAGGTGGGCGCGACCTACAAGGGTACCGTCAAGCGCGTCGCCGACTTCGGCGCCTTCGTGGAGATCCTGCCCAACATCGACGGCCTCCTCCACATCTCGGAGATGGCCCACCACCGCGTCGAGCGCGTCGAGGACCTCTTCAAGGAGGGCGACTCCGTCGAGGTGAAGGTGGTCAGCGTCGAGCGCGACGGCAAGATCCGGCTGAGCCGCAAGGAGCTCCTGCCGGTGCCCGAGGGCATGCCCGAGCGCCCCTCTCGCGACCGCGGCCCGCGCGATCGCCCCGAGCGTGGTGGTGACAGGTTCGCGCGCCCCGAGCGCGGCCCCCGTCCCGAGCGCGGTGAAGGCTTCGAGCGTCCCGAGCGCGGCCCCCGTCCCGAAGGCGGCGAGCGCGGTCCCCGCCCCGAGGGCTTCGAGCGCCCCGAGCGCGGCCCCCGTCCCGAAGGCGGCGAGCGCGGCCCCCGTCCCGAGCGCGGTGAAGGCTTCGAGCGTCCCGAGCGCGGTCCCCGTCCCGAAGGCGGCGAGCGCGGTCCCCGCCCTGAGGGCTTCGAGCGCCCCGAGCGCGGCCCCCGTCCCGAGCGCGGTGAGGGCTTCGAGCGTCCCGAGCGCGGCCCCCGTCCCGAAGGCGGCGAGCGCGGTCCCCGTCCCGAGGGCGCCGAGCGCGGTCCCCGTCCCGAGCGTCCTGAGCGCGCCACCTTGCGCCGTGGCGACACCATGAGCCGCAGGACGGCCGAGCAGGCTCCCGATGCCGGTGCAGGTGGCCGTGGCGCCCCCGAGGAGCGCGGTTCACGCCCCGAGTCCTCGGGTGCCGAGCAGACGCCCGGCGACCAGGACGACGGCGACCGCCGCTCCTGATCAAGACGGCGGGGAGCACGTCGGCGACCGCCGCTCCTGATCAAGACGGCGGGGAGCACGTCTCCCCGCCACCCGCTCCTCCAAGCTCACCAGCCCTGCCAGCGTTCCAGCCGAGCGGCGCGTTGCTGCATCAGCACATCTGCAGCGCGACCCAGTCCTCGGGCGTGCGTGCCTTCCGCGCGGCGACGACCTCACCTCCGCGGAGGAAGATCTCGCCGGGGAGCGGGCGACCGTTGTACTCGCTGGCCATCGTGGACCCGTAGGCGCCCGCGTCCCGGATCACCACCCGCCGCGGCGGTGCCCCCCCGAAGACGTGCTCCCCGAAATCGTCCGAACTCTCGCACACGGGCCCCACCACCCGGAACGGCTCACCCTCGCCCGCACCGTCTGACGCCGCTTCCATCCGCTCCACCCGGTGATGCGCGCCGTACATCGCGGGACGCACCAGATCGTTCATCCCCGCGTCCAGCACCAGCCACCGCCTCGGCGTCGCGCTGGCCCGCGTCCGCTTCACCAGCACCACGCCCGCGCACAGCACCCCGTGCTCGGCGACCACGCAGCGACCCGGCTCGATGACGATTCTCCGGCCTGCGAACGAGGACGACGCCACCGCCTGCGCGAGCACCTCCGCGAACACCCGCGGCGCAGGGGGCGTCTCACCTCCCCACCCGTACCCGACCCCGAACCCTCCCCCGAAATCCAGGTACTCGAACCTGAACCCCGACGCCTCTCGGGCCGCCGCCACCCCGAGCAGCAGCTCGGCAGACCGGAGCGTCTCCGCGGTGCGCGTGAGCTGCGAGCCGATGTGACACGACAGCCCCACGAGGCGCATCTCCGGCGCACGCATGACCTCCTCCCAGGCTGCCCCCAGGTCTTCCAGGGGCACCCCGAACTTCGCCTCGTCGTGCCCCGTCGCCACCTTGTGGTGCGTGTCCGCGTCGATGTCCGGGTTCACCCGGAACGCCACCCGGGCCGTCCGGCCCAGCGCCCTCGCGCGCGCCTGCACCAGCGCGATCTCCTCCACGCTCTCCAGGTGAAGCCCCAGGATCCCCTGCGCGCCACACGAGAGCGCCAGATCGATCTCCCAGGCCTGCTTCGCCACCCCGTTGAACACGATCTGCTCTGGCGCCATCCCGGCAGCGAGCGCCACGGAGAGCTCCCCGCCCGACACCACCGTCGCGCCGCACCCTGCGTCGCGCAGCGCGCGCAGGATCGGACCGCCCGAGCACGCCTTCATCGCGTACGCCACGAGGTGCGGCGCGGCGCCGAACCCGGCCGCGAGATCCCGCGCCGACGCCGCGAGGCCGTCCAGATCGTACACGTAGGCGGGCGTCTTGAACCGAGCTGCCTCGTGACCTCCGGGCGGTGGCTCGAACAGATCCTCCAGGAGCACGCCACCGACCAGGGCGGCGCCGCGTTCATTGCGCGTGAGCGGCATGCGTCTCAGCTAGCGCGGCGCGCCGTGCCGGTAAAGCGACGGCGTCACCCCCCGCAGGCAGGCAGCAGATCCACGCCCCCGAAGAACTCCTTCACCACCAGGCCCCACGCCTCCTGGTTCTCTCTCGGCCCGCACCGGAACGGCGCGTGAGCGAGCTTCTCTCCCCTGAGGTGCTTCCTCGTGTCGACGTAGTAGCGCATCGCGATCTCCGCGGCGTACTCGTGTACGGCGTCCCCGTTGTCTGCCTGGAAAGCGTAGAACGTCCCACCCCGCACCTTCGTCGCCGTCGGCGCGTAGGGCGTGAAGCACGCCGTCTCTCCGGCCGCTGCGCCTTGCGCCCCACCGCCTCGCTTGCTCCCCGCCTCCGCGGGCCGGCAGCGCGCCACGATCCCGTCGTACAGATCTCCGAGCACCCGGCGTGACCAGCCCTTGGCCCCGTCGTTCAGGTGGAAGATCTCGTGGAACAGCGTCTCCCGCGCCCCGATCTCCGAGCGGAGCAGGGAGCCGGAGACGTTGTACGCCACGGTCCACCCTTGCGCATAGGCGCTCGGCGTCGTGCGCCCGACGGAGCGAAAGAACCGCCACGCCACGGGCTCGTACCGGAACTGCACCGGCGCGCCTGCGCGTGCCCCGATCTCCCCGAAGAACCAGGTGAAATCCGCCGCTGCCCGCGTCACCCAGTCCAGGTGCTTGCGGTACGGACCGATCGGCAACTCCGGCACCAGGCGGAGCTTGCCGCGAAATCCCCCGTCCATCTCCTGGGCGCGCTCCACCCCGGCCACCCCGCCGGAGCGCACATAAAGTGCGAGCGCCAGATCCCGCGCCCCCGGATCCTGCGCGTAGCGCCGCTCGATCAGGCAGCGCGTCCGCGCGTCGGCGTCGGGAGACGCGCACGCATGGCGGTGCTCCTCGGAGGGCGCTTCCGGGAAGAGCACGTCCTCGGCCTCCTCGGCCGTGATGCGCGGCGGCGCCGGTGCCTTCACAGCCTGCGCACCAGGTGCTTCCGCGCGTGCTTCCGCGCGTGCTTCCGCGCGTGCTTCCGCGCGTGCTTCCGCGCGTGCTTCCGCGCGTGCCCCCGGCGACGCTGTCAACGCGGGAGTCACGTCCCCGGCGGGTGCGGGCGACCCACACCCGGCGAGCAGGGCCGACGAAAGGACCGCGCCGAGGCCTGCGCTCCCGCTCCACGGCCTGGATCCTGCGCGCATCAGCACCGGGGGAGATGCTAACACAGGGGCCGCAGAACCCTGATTTCGGGCACGCAGCACCAGTACAGCGTAGGGACCGGAGGTCCCTGAAGTGCCGTACGCAGTACCGCAGTACTAGTGTGGTGGGCCCGGCTCGTGTCATGCTCGCCGCGTGCTCGTACGCAGGGCGAAGATCGTTTGCACCATAGGCCCTTCTTGCGATGACCAGCCTGCCCTGGAGCAGCTCATCCGGGCGGGCATGGACGTGGCCAGGCTCAACTTTTCACACGGAAGCCATGAGGAGCATGGCCGACGTCTCAACACGGTGCGCGCCGCGGCGGATGCCTGCGGCAAGCCCGTCGCCATCCTCCAGGATCTCTGCGGCCCCAAGATCCGCGCCGGCAAGTTCGTCGGCGGCGGCTGGGAGCTCGAGACCGACTCCGTCATCTGGTTGACGGAGGCCACCAAGAACACCCCGGAGGCGCCTCCGGGCGAGATCCCCATCCTCTACGAGGGGCTCGCCTTCGACCTCCAGCAGGGCGACGTCGTGCTCATCGACGACGGCCGCATCATCGTCACCGTCACCCGGACCGATGGCGAGCGCGTCCAGGCCATCGTCACCCAGGGCGGCAAGCTGCGTGATCGCGTCGGGGTCAGCCTGCCGGCGCGCCGCGTCCGCATCGCCACCCTCACCGAGAAAGACAAGGCCGACCTCGCCTTCGGACTCTCTCATGGCGTCGACTACGTCGCGCTCTCGTTCGTGCGCGAGGCCGACGACATCCGCCTCGTGCGCGACATCTGCGAGGCCTGGGGGCGCCCCACGCCCATCGTGGCCAAGATCGAGACCCCCTCGGCCATCGACAACCTCGAATCCATCATCCTCGCCACGGACGGCGTCATGGTCGCCCGCGGCGATCTCGGCGTCGAGTTCAACCCCGAGCGGGTCCCCATCATCCAGCGCGAGATCCTCGGCCTGGCGCGGACCCACCAGAAGCCGGTCATCGTCGCCACCGAGATGCTCCAGTCCATGGTCACCGCCACCCGCCCCACCCGCGCCGAGTCCAGCGACGTGGCCACGGCGGTGTTCGACGGCACCGACGCCGTGATGCTCTCGCAGGAGACCGCCACCGGCAACCACCCCTCCCTCGTCGCCCGGATGATGGCCCGCATCATCACCGAGGCCGAGCAGAGCCGCTTCTACCGCTACCGCTTCAGCGAGGGCCCCGGCGAGCGCGCCAGCGTCGCCGAGGCCATCGCCCGCAACGCCTGCGACATCGCCCAGGAGATCGGCGCCCGCCTCGTCGTTGCCTTCACCGAGAATGGCCTCACCGCGCGCTTCGCCTCCAAGGCGCGCCCGACTGTGCCCATCGTCGCCTTCTCACCCAACGTCGGCACCCGCCGCCGCCTCGCCCTGCTCTGGGGCGTCGTCCCGCTCCCCATCGACCTCTTCCGCGACGCGGATCAGATGGTCGAGAATGCCAGCGCCATCCTCGTCTCCAACGGCATGGTGTCTCCTGGCGACAAGTTCGTGGCGGTGTTCGGAGCCCCGGTCGGCGTGGCGGGCAGCACCAACACCATCCGCGTCAAGGTCGTCGAGTGACCGTACAGGCGCGCGAGGAGCCCCCGCGGTCGGGACCCCGGTCGACACCGGATCCCGCCGTGGTGGCCGCGCGCCAGCACAGCGTCGCCGACACGGACCCCCCCTCGCGCGACCCTTCGTCCCGCGCGACCCCTGCCTCGTCCCTCTCTTCGTCTGGCGCCTCCTCGTCCAGCACCACCCCCTCTGCCTCGCCTTCCGGGGACACGCCCCACGCCGGCGCCGCGGCCTCGCTCCTTGACGGGGCGCGCGGCATGCGCGGCGCACCCAACATCGACAAGTACGAGCTGATCGAGGAGATCGGCCACGGCGGGATGGCCACCGTCTACCGGGCCCGCGATCCCCGGCTCGGCCGCGAGGTCGCCGTCAAGGTCATCCACAAGCACCTGCGCGAGAACACCGAGGTCGCCAACCGCTTCGTCGCCGAGGCGCGCGCTGCGGCCAAGCTTCGTCACCCTGCCATCGTCGAGGTCTACGACGTCGCCACCGAGGACGACGGCGAGCGCTACCTCGTCGCCGAGCTGCTGCGGGGCTGCACCCTGCGCAAGCTCCTCCAGAAGCACCCTGACCTCCCCGCCGAGATCGGCGCGGCCATCGTCCTCCAGCTCTGCAGCGCGCTCGAGCACGCCCACGCCTCCGGCATCATCCACCGCGACGTGAAGCCCGAGAACGTGCTCGTCGAACTCCCGTGCGACCGCGAGACGACGCCCGAGCGCTCCGCGAGCCTGAGCATCCCCTCCGTCCGCATCAAGCTCACCGACTTCGGCATCGCCAAGATCCTCGACGCCCAGGGCCTCACCTCCACCGGCCAGGTCCTCGGGTCTCCGGCGCACATGGCGCCCGAGCAGATCGAGGGGGGAGAGGTCGACGCGCGCACCGACGCCTTCGCCCTCGGCGTCCTCATGTACGAGTGCCTCGTCGGCCACCTGCCCTTCGAGGGCAAGAACCCCGCCCAGGTCTTGCGCCGCGTCCTCGAAGGCGTCTACCCCCCCGCCGATCAGGAGCGCCCCAGCGTCGGCGGACGCTGGAGCCGGATCATCGCCAGCGCGCTCGCGCGCGACCCCGCCGAGCGCATCGGCGGCCCTGGCGCCCTCGCCGAGAGCATCGGCGAGGAGCTCACGGCCCTCGGCATCACCGACCCTGCCGCGGAGCTCACCGCCTACTTCTGCGACGAACAGGAGTACCTCGCTGCGTACTCCGGGCGTCTCGTCCCGCGCCTCGTGAGCCGCGCCGAGGCCGCGAGGCGGTGCGGCGACGTCCCTGGCGCCGCGGCGGATCTCAACCGCGCGCTCGCCCTCGCCCCCGACGATCTCGGCGTCATCAAGAAGATCGGCAGCCTCACCTCCACGCAGGGCCGCCAGAAGCTCGTGCGGCGCGTGGCCATCGTGCTCGCCGGTTCGGCCGTGCTCGGCGTCGCCGCCTACGGCATCGCGCGCCAGTTTCGCCATGGCCCGCCCTCCCTTGCCCGGACCGCGCCATGGCCCTCGGCCACCGCTGCCGCCCTCCCGGACGACGAGGGCGACGACGAGTCCACCGCCTCGCCGGACGCCTCGCAGACCCCGCGCGCCTCCGCGACGCACCGCGGGCGCCTCGGCCGGGGTGGCATGCGCCTGAACGTCCCCACCGCGAGCGCGAGCGCAGCCGAGCCCATACCGACCTCGGACGGCACCCGACGCCCCGTGCGCTTCTCCATCATCCCCGGAGGCGCCCGCATGCAGCTCGACGGCAACGACTTCCGCTGGCTCGGCCAGAGCCCCCACCTGCTCGACGTGGGCGCCCACCGGGTGCAGGTCAGCGTGCCCAACTCCCGCTGCTGCAAGCCCTACGACGGCTCGGTGGTGGTCACCTCCTCGAACTCCGATACACCCCAGCTCTTCGTCATCAAGCTGGATCTCTTGCCCGCCACGGTCACCCTCTCCGGCGCTCCGGCCAACGCGCAGTACACCTGCCCGGGCATCGGCCTCAGTGGCTTCGCCGGCACGTCCCCGAAGACGGTGATCCTGCCCGACGAGAGCTGGAGTGGCCTGTGCCAGTTCACGCCACCGACGCCGGACGCCGCTCCCAGCGCCGCGAAGGTGATCTTGCGTGCAGGGGAGCCGAACACCATTCTTTGGCCCTCGAACTGACGCATTTACCAGCCATCGCGCCGAAATCTCCCCGGTCCGGTGGAAAGTCCGGTACATGACGGCTCGACGTCCGCATGATCGCTGATCCTGGAGGAGGGGCAGCCTCAACGCGGCGCGCGCAGGCCGCGCCCAGGCTCGTGCGGCGGATCCTCGCATCCGCCCTGGTGACGCTCGCCCTCGTGGCCCCCCGCGCCGCGCGTGCGGACGACATCCAGATGTTCGAGCTGGCGAAGACCCGCTTCGACACCGGCCACTACGAGGAAGCGGCGAAGCGCTTCGCGACCCTGCTCGACGCGAACGCTCCCCCGTGCGGCATGGGCCCGAGCGATCCTGCGACGACCTGCCGCCTCACCGACGTCGATCTCATCGAGCGCGCCCGCGCCTTCTCCGTCGTCCTGCTCGTCGCCCTCGGCCGCCCTGCCGAGGCCGACCTGATGATCGAGCAGATCCTCCTCGCCAACCCCGCGTACGTCCCCAACCCGGCCACCTTCCAGCCGGAGATCATCGACCGCTTCATCGCCATGCGCGCGCGCACCCGCGCCCAGATCGAGGAGAACGTCCGGAACGAGGCCGAGAAGCTGCGGCGGAAGCGCCTCGCCGCGGAGCGCTTCCGCCAGGATGAGCTGCGCTGGATCGGCGAGATCCAGCGCCTCGCCTCCGAGGAGCGCGTCGTCGAGCACCGCTCCCGCTGGGTCGCGGCCATGCCCTTCGGCGTGGGCCAGTTCTACAACGGCGACACCTCCCTCGGCTGGACGCTGCTGATCAGCCAGGCTGCGGCGGGCGTCGCGGCCATCACCTCGGCCTTCGTCGTCGCCGGCTACGAGGGCGTCGACGTCACCTCTCCGCCCACCGCCTCGGGGGAAGCCAGCGTCGACATCGACCAGCTCAACGCCCAGATCCAGACCGCCACCACCGTGAACCGCATCGCCTTCGGGAGCTGGGCCGCCCTCGCCATCGCCGGCATCGTCCACGCCCAGGCCACCTTCGTCCCCGAACGGACCAGCGTGCGGAAACGCAAGGCGCCACTGCCCCCGCGGCCCACCCTCACCCCCTCCGTCTCGGCCGGCCCCGGCAGCCTCGGCCTCGGCCTCTCCGGCACGTTTTGACGCATCTCCTCGGCGGGAGCCCGAGGTCGCGCGACACCCTGTAAGCTCCCGCCGACCCATGCGTTCTCCCACCATGAACAAACTCTCTTCTTATGGTCCCGGCCCCGGCCGCCGCTTCGGTCGCCTCCTGACCCTGGCAGGCGCCCTCCTCCTCGCCGCCCCCGCGCTCACGGGCTGTGCGCCCCACGTCGTGCAGGTCGCCGGGCCCAACGCCGAGGAGCACCAGATCGTCGTCATCGGCCAGGGCGAGGCCTCCGCGGCGCCCGACATCGCCCGCGCCAACCTCGGCATCGAGATCAACGCCCCCACCGTCGGCGAGGCGACCCGTCAGGCCAACGAGCGCATGGCGGCGATCATGACCGCCCTGAAGCAGCTCGGCGTCGCGGAGAAGGACATCCGCACCAGCAACTTCTCCGTCAACTTCGAGCGCCAGTACCCCGGCCCTGTGCCTTACTACCCGCAGCCCATGGAGATGCCGGGCGCCCCGGCCATGATGGACGGCGGAAGCGCGCTGGCGCCCGACGTGGCCCCGCCTCCTCCGGTGGCCCCCCCCAAGGCGCCCAAGGCTGGCGCGGGGAAAGCCGCGACTGCGAAGGCCGCCCCGGCAGCGGCGCCCGCCGTGGCGCCGTCCAGCCCGCCCAGGCCGATCGCGCCGCCGCCGAACGGGACGGCGCCCGTCGGCTTCTACCGCGTCAGCAACACGGTCGAGGTCACCATGCGCGACCTCACCCGCGTCGGCCCCGTGATCGACGCCGCCATGGCTGCCGGCGCCAACAACATCTGGGGCGTGTCCTTCGCCATCGACAAGACCGACACCGTCGCCGCCCGCGCCCGTGACGAGGCGGTGAAGGACGCGCGTGCGCGGGCCGAGGCCCTGGCGCGCCTCGGCGGCGTCACCCTCGGCGAGGTGGTCTCCATCCGCGAGGACCTCGGCGGCGGCGCCTATCCCCCGCCTCCCGTGCCGATGATGGCCATGGCCATGGCCAGGGACTCGAGCGCCGGCGCCTCCATCTCCTCCGGCGAGCTCTCCTTCAACATGCAGGTCCGGGTGGTCTACGCCATCAAGCCCCGCTGAAGCATGGACCGGCGACGCTGCTGCAAGCCTGCGTCGCCGGTCGACCGTCCCTCAGCTCAAGGCAGGCAGGTCAGCGCGTCGGCGCCCACCACGGAGAGCCCGGTGTCGAAGTAGTCGCGCACGAAGGCGCCGTCCGAGGGGCGGAAGAAGCTGATGCGTGAGCCCTGCGGATCGGCCGTGAACATGTAGAAGTCGCCGCTCCACGACGCCATCGACCACGACGACGGCTGCGCCAGCCCTGCCAGCGAGAACGACCCCAGGATGCTGCCGCTCGTCAGGCTGATCTCGGCGACCTCCATCGGCGTGGTGCGGAAGAAGCCGAACATCCGGCCATCGCCGGTCGCGCGGATGTCGGCGTCCATCCCCGTGAACGGCGCGCCCACCTGGCCGATCGGCGTGAGCGCCCCGGTCACCACGTTGACCTCCAGCAGCCCCACCGGTGAAGGATTGCCGTTCGTATCGCGCATCCCCAGGATGATCAGGCGCTCTCCCTGGCCTTCCCGCAGGAAGGACATCGCCACCTGCGACGCCTCTGGCGGGAGCGTGATCGCCGCCGGCGCGCAGCTCAGATCATCGAGCGCCACCCGGTGGATGCTCCCGACCATCGCGCCCTGCGCATCGTGCGTGATGTAGTTGACCAGCATGTACCCGTCGCGGCTGATCGTCATCGTGTTGGGGGAGCCGCTCAGGTCATCCACGCACGAGATGTCGCCGACCTTCTCCATCGTGTGCTGGTCGGGCCAGAACCGGTACAGCTCCTGGCTGCTTGTCAGGGCATAGATGGGCACCCCGGTGTCGTTGCACTGGAGCGGCGGCTCCGGATCGGGGATGGGATCGGGCTCCGGGTCGGGGTCGGGGTCGGGGTCGGGGTCGGGGTCGGGATCCGGACCTGGACCGGGGCCAGGACCTCCTGCTCCCTGTCCGCTGCTGTCCTGCTCGGCACCGGGCCCGAGGTCGATGTCGGCGCGCGCGCCGCAGCCGAGGAGCGCGCAGGTCAGCAGAGGCCAGGCGAGGATCGAGAGTCGCACGACGGCTCCTTTCCGGTCTCCGCTGGGCAGGCGGTGACGGGGAACGTCCCAACCCTAGCCGGGGTCGGTGCGGGCAGGAAGCGACGAACGCCGGGTGTTCCCGGGTCTGGCTGTCCGGGCAGGGCCTTCAACCCCTATCCCCGGGCGTGGCCGTGCGTGGTAGAGGGCCTCCATGCGATACCTCGACACGCGCTGGCTGTGGCCTCTCCTGATCGTGGCTGCATGTGGAGGCTCTTCCGGGGGGGGAGCTGCGGACGAGAACCCTGATCCCGACGAGCCCGTGGTCGCCCAGCGCATCGCGCTCGACGGCGATCCCAACGGCCTGTTCTGGGACGCGGCGAGCGGCACCCTCTACATCGCCGACGACAACAACAACCGCATCCTCTCCTGGACCGAGGAGAATGGTGTCGCGCTCGCCGCCGAGCTGCCGGAAGCGCCCCCCGATGGCCCGGGCCTCGGCCAGGTGGTCAAGACCGCAGACGGCACGCTGGTCGCCACCCGGTTCGGCCACGGCACGGATGGCGCCGTGGTCTTCGCGAAGCCCGACGGCACCTCCGGCGTGGTGCCCAACCTCGATCCCGTGCGCCGCCGCCTCGGGCTCACCATCGCCCCCGACGGCACCCTCTACGACACCTTCTTCGTCTCCCTCAACGGCGTGAAGAACGGCAGCATCGCCCGCCTGGATCTCTCCGGCACCGAGACCGAGGTCGTCACCGGCTTCCAGAAGCCCGTCGGCGTCGTCGCGGTGGGCGACGATCTCGTGGTGAGTGACCAGGACCGTGACACCGTCTTCCGCACCCCGCCCAGCGACGGCGCCACGCTGGAGGTCCTCGCGCAGCTCGAGGGCCCCGATCTCCTCTGCGTCGGCCCCGACGGCACCTTCTACAGCGGCGGCAAGCAAGGCAGCGTCCGGCAGATCCAGGGCGGCGGTCAGTTCTCGGAGGTCATGGGCGACTTCCAGGAGGTCCGGGGCGTCGCCTACGACGCCAAGCGCCGCAGGCTCTTCGTCGCCGATCACGACGGCACCGAGGGCGATGGCGTGAACCACGCCCTCCACATCCTCCCCGTCGACTGACGCGCGCTGCGCGTTCACCGACACGTGCTCCCTGCGCCTCGCGCGCGACGGAGGCGTACCTCCCTCTATGCGATCCTCTCTCCTCGCTGCCTCTCTGATCGTCCCTTGCGTCCTCTCCGGAGCCCGCGCGGCCTCGGCCTTCGAGCCCGAGGTCTACCCGCTGCTCGTCGGAGAGGTCGACGCCAAGCTCCACTCCGCCTCGCGCGTGGAGGGTGAAGACGGCTTCTCCGTCACCCGCCTCCGCCTCGGCGCCCGCGCCCAGCTCGCGCCCTGGTTCGTCGCCGTGGGTCAGGCCGAGTGGGCGCTCGAAAAGCCCGTCCTGCTCGACGCCTACGCGAGCCTGCGCCCCAGCGATTCGTGGGAAATCAGCATGGGCGCGCGCAAGACACCGCTCTTCGCCTCCGCGCGTGACGACGTGGTGTGGATGCTGCCCGTCCCCGAGCGCCCCATGGTCACCCGCGCCTTCTGGCCCTCGCGCGACGTGGGCCTGGAGGTGCACCACCTCCCGTCGCCCCGCCTGCCCATCGAGGTGTGGGTGCGCGGCGGCAACGGCTCCGGCAACATCCTCGGCAACGACAACAGCGACTTCGCGATCGACGCCCGCCTGGATGCCGTGTTCGGCCGCGCCCTGCCGGACGCCGATCCCACGCAGCTCCTCGGCTTGCGTGTCGGCGGCGGCGTCCACGCCGAGTCCGCCGAGGATCGGCCCGGTGTGCGCGCCACCACCGCCGACGGCTTCATCTTCTACCGACCCCAGACGGTGTACGGCCCACGCCGCATCATGGAGGCGCACGTGGTGGGCATGGTCGGCCCCGTCAAGGCGACGGCCGAGATCACGTTCGCGCGCGAGTCACGCGCGCGCGACACGGACGGCAACCCCGAGACGCCCCGCGTCGACCAGGATCCCGTCTTCTCCTCGGGCGCCATGCTGGAGGTGGCGTGGATGGCCGTCGGCGCCTGGCGCACCCTGGGGACGTGGCCTACCGCGTCAGGAACGGGGATCCTGCCCGGCGCGCTCGAAGTGGCAGGGCGCCTGGAGCGGATCGACCTCGCATACGGTGCCCGGGACGTCACACCCGGAGGTGCCACCGCAGCTTCCGCCGCCGTTCGATGGTGGGCAACGCCCTTCGCAGCGCTCTCGGCCGCTCTGTACTGGACCGGCTACGACGTCCCGCCCATCGAGTCTCCGGACGCCACGGACTCGTGGCTCGGGCTCGTGCGGGCCACGTTCCACATGCCCGTACCCCGACCGCAGCCACCGGGCGCGCGGGGATCGCGCAAGTGAACCCGATCGCCCACGCCCCTTGCGCCCGGCGCCGCTTCTTCCGAGCTGAGTGTTCTGCAACTCTCGAATCTTGAACCTGTCGGCCCTTCCTCTCCCGACGGCCGCTGCTCCCACTTCTTCACACGATCGCCGCCATGATCGCCGCCAGATCGCTGCGTCAAAGACGGGGACGAACGCGGAGGGCGGAGCTAGGATCGCATCCGCCGGTGATCAGGTCATGCCTGAGGGGACCAACCGGAATGTGCTCTCAAGTCGTCGCTAAATGGAAACTCCTCCACCATTTCTTGTAGGCTCGGTGTGCTAGAGGAACGCTGTCGGCGCGTTGCCTGGTTCTCCAGGTTGCGAGGCGGGGGCGAGGGGGAGACAGGGGGGGAAACATGAGCAGCATCGTTGGTGCAACGGTTCTCTCGAGCGTACGTGCACCGGGGCCATTGTCCCGCGAGGCACACGAGGAGCCTCGCCGCGCGCTGCTGGCGGTGCGGCAGAGCGAGGCACGACTGCGCGAGACCGAGGAGCGGCTGTCCTATGCCCTCGCGCACACGCGGACGCTGATCCTCGAGCAGGACAGCGCGCTCCGCTACACGCGCGCAGAGCCAGGCGAGGGCATCGCCAACACCGTGCTCGGCCGCACCGACGAGGAGCTGCTGGAGCCAGGCGACGCTGCGACGCTCCTGGCGATGAAGCGCGGCGTGCTCGCCTCGGGCGCTCCGGTGCGCGAGGACGTGGAGCTCACCATCGAGGGCGAGCGCAGGTGCTACGACCTCGCCATCGAGCCGCTGTACGGCCCGCGCGGTGAGACCATCGGCGTGACCACCATCGCCGCCGACATCACCGAGCGGCGGCGCGCCGAGGACGCGCGGCGGGGGCGCGAGGAGCGCATCCACGAGGCGCAGCGCATGGAGAGCCTGGGGATGCTGGCCGGCGGCGTCGCCCACGACTTCAACAACCTGCTGATGAGCATCCTGAGCTTCGCGGAGCTCGCGCTCACCGACGTGCCCCAGGGCGCCGCGGTGTGCGACGACATCGAGCGGATCCAGATCGCCGGCCGCCGCGCCGCAGATCTCTGCAAGCAGATGCTGACCTACGCAGGTCGCGGTCGCTTCCAGCAGAAGGGCTTCGATCTGACGGAGCTCGTGCGCGAGCTGCCGCGCTTGCTCGAAGTGGGCCTGCCCCGCGACGTGCACATCCGGTACGACCTCGCGCCGCCGCCTTTGCCGCTCATGGGCGATGCCGTGCAGATCCGGCAGGTGATCATGAACCTCGTCGCCAACGCCGCCGACGCGCTCGGCGACGTCGGCGGCGTGGTGACCCTGGAGACAGGCTTCCTCGACGCCGACGCCGCCTTCCTCGCGCGCGCCCGCTTCGGTGACTCCCTGAGCCCCGGTCAGTACGTGTGCATCACCGTCACCGACGCCGGCTGCGGGATGGACGATCTCACCCAGCTCCGGATGTTCGATCCCTTCTTCACCACCAAGCGCGCGAGCCGCGGCCTCGGTCTCGCGACCGTGGTGGGCACCGTCCGCCGTCACGGCGGCGCGATCCACGTCGACAGCCAGCCCGGCCAGGGAACCACGATCATGGTCCTTCTCCCCTGCGCCCGCCCCTCCAACGTATGATTCCTTACCGACTTGACGGGGTCGGGTGACCCATCGGACAGGGTGGATCGACCTATCGGACAGGGTGGGTCGACCCATCGGACGGGGTGGATCGATGCCGCGGACGGGGTCGGGTGACCCATCGGACGGGGTGGATCGATGCCGCGGACGGGGTCGGGTGACCCATCGGACGGGGTGGATCGATGCCGCGGACGGGGTCGGGTGACCCATCGGACGGGGTGAATCGACCCCTCGGACTTACCTGGCGTGAGGGGCCGGGGGCGAGGAGCTGTCGGCTGGCCTCACGCCTTGCGGGCGGCGGCGATCCAGAAGCCACCGAAGCGGTTGAGCGGCGTATCGCACAGGGCCCACTCGGCGCGCCTGAGCACCTCGCCCAGGATCGGCAGGCGCATGGCGGCCGCGACGGGGGTGACGATGCGCACGCCGCGCGCGGCCACGAGGTGCAGGGAAGGGGGCAGGTGGTGCGCGGCCTGGGCCGGGGTGTCGAAGCGGGTGTACACCGCGTCCTCGCGGGTGCGCGCGCTGATGGCGCCGGCGGGGCCGAGCCGCTTGGCGAGGCCGCGGAAGCTCCAGGGGTTGTAGAACTCGGCGAGCACGTGACCCCCCGGCCGCACCACGCGGGCCATCTCGGTGAGCGCGGCGCTGATGTCCTGCACGTGGGCGAGCACCTTGAAGGAGCAGGCCACGTCGACGCTCGCGTCGGGGAAGGGGAGGGAGGTGGCGCTGCCCTCCAGCACGTCGAGGCCCCGGGCCCGCGCGCGTTCGAGCATGCCGGGGGACAGGTCGACGCCGCGGGCGGTGCGCGCGAACTGCTGGAAGCGGGAGAGCAAGAGGCCCGTTCCGCACCCCACCTCCAGCACGTCCTTGCCGGTGCCGTAGCGCGCGACGAAGTCGACCTCCAGGTCGTCGAGGAGGTCGTGGTAGCCGCCGGGGTCACGCCCCCCGCGCCGGTCCTCGTAGCGCGCCGCGAACTCGTCGTAGTAGGCCCGCGTGGCGTCGAGGTGGGGGTCCGCCGAGGGGGACGGGGGTGAAGCGGGGTGCGGTCCTGGCCGGGGAGTGGAAGGCGAGCCCATCGCGGCTGGTGTAACGCGATCGGGGGCGCGTGTCTCGCAGTGCTGCGGGGCGTGTGGTGTGTGGTGTGTGGTGTGTGCCGTCCATTCGTCTGGCCGCTGGCCGGCCATTCGGTGGCCTCTGGCCGGTGCCGGCCATTTGGAGAGATGGCCATTCATTGAAATTTCACTGCCGATAGAAGAAACCCGTGGGGAAATGTCGGGTGGATGAGATCAACGTCCGTCATTTCGTATTTCATTTGATTGCGCGATTGCTTATACGTCTCTACCGAGACGCTCGGTGGCTGTGCGCTCCGTGCATCCGCGGATACCCGACGTGGGACTTTTTGTCCCTCCCGGGGACGCCGCAGGGAGCGGCGACGCGCGGCGTCGGCGGGTTTCGGGGGACAACGAGGTCGGACCTCTCGGTGGCGCGATCAGCCGGATCTCGTCGCAATGGGATGGCCATGCATTCAATGGGGACAGTACGTATGAGCAGCATGCGATCGGGATTCGTGCGTCGTGGTGCCGTGATGTCTGGCGTGGCGATCTCTTTGCTGATCGCCCTCTCCGCGGCGGGGTGTTCTTCCGGGTCCGCCCTCCCGGGGGGGCTGGACGAGGAGCGCCTCGACGAAGTGGGCATGTCCTTCGACGAATTCATGGATCTCGTCTACCAGGAGCCTGAGACCGGGCTGTACATCATCAATGGTGACGAGCCCGTCGCCAGCATCCGGGAGCTCGAGCAGCTCTACGTGGAGATGGTCCAGCAAGGGGGGCTGATCCTGCACCGCCCCGGGGGCGTGGATGCGCGGTGGGACGACACGCAGAAGCTGAACCTCACCTACTGCGTGAGCACCAGCTTCGGGGGGAACTACGCGACCGTGGTGAGCGCGATGAACGCGGCCGCGGGGGCCTGGGAAGCGGCGGCCAACGTGAACTTCATCCACGTGAGCGGCCAGGATGGGAGCTGTACGTCCAGCAACAACAATGTGGTCTTCGACGTCAACCCGAGCTCCGGCCAGCCCTACCTCGCGCGGGCCTTCTTCCCCGACTACCCGCGGTCATCGCGCAACGTGATCATCGACTCCAGCTCGTTCGGGAGCATCCCCCCGTGGACGCTGACCGGCGTGCTGCGCCACGAGCTGGGGCACACCCTCGGCTTCCGGCACGAGCACACCCGCCCCGAGGCCGGGACGTGCTTCGAGGACAACAACTGGCGCGCGCTCACCGCCTACGACTCGGCGTCGGTGATGCACTACCCGCAGTGCAACGGTAGCCAGACCGGTGATCTGGTGATCACCGCCCTGGATCAGCAGGGCGCCGCGAGCCTCTACGGAGCGTCCGGCTCGACCCCGGCCTGCGGGCACGACAAGTGCTCGCAGGGGCCCGCGCTCAACGGGGCCGCCTGCGGGACCTGCGTGCAGAGCGTCTGCGCGGCGGACCCCTACTGCTGCTCGACGTACTGGGACAGCATCTGCGTGAACGAGGTCTACAGCATCTGTGGCAGCGTCACCTGCGATCTCGGGTCCTGCTCGCACGGGGTCTGCGGCCAGGGGCCGGCGCTGACCAACGGCTGCGATTCGAACGGCGTCGTGGCGGCCATCTGCGCGGCGGATCCTTACTGCTGCTCGACGTACTGGGACAGCATCTGCGTCGCCGAGGTCGCCTCCATCGCCGGCAAGAACTGCAACTGACGGACCGCTCGATCCCCAGCGCACCACCGCGCGTTGAGGTACGCTGCCTCCATGAGCGAGAGCCGACAGTTTCCCGAGTGGGAGTCCCTGTACCGTGACGGCGCAGTCACGGAGATGCCCTGGTATCACCCGGAGCTCGACGGTGATCTCGAGAGCGCCCTGAAGCGGCTCGGGATCACCTCGGGCAAGGCGCTGGATCTCGGTACCGGACCGGGGACCCAGGCGCTTTCGCTCGCGGAGCGGGGGTTCGAGGTGACCGGTTCGGACCTGTCGACCTCCGCGGTGGACAAGGCGGAGGCGCTGGCGCGGGAGCGCGGTCTGTCGGTGCGCTTCGTCCAGGATGACATCCTGAACAGCCAGATCGAGGGGCCGTTCGAGGTGATCTTCGATCGCGGCTGCTTCCACGTGCTGCCTCCGGAGCGACGCGGTGAGTACGTGCGCGTGGTGCACGGGCTCACCGCGCCGGGGGGCCACTTCTTCCTGAAATGCTTCAGTACCCGGCAGCCGGGGGATCTGGGGCCCTACCAGTTCGACGCCGCTCAGATCCAGAGCCTGTTCGGCAACCACTTCGAGGTGCAGTCGATCGACGAGACGGTGTACCTGGGTCAGCGCGATCCGGCGCCGCGCGCGCTGTTCTGCGTGCTCGCCCCGCGCGCCGTCACGCCCGGCTGAGGCCCACGCAGCGCGGGCTTCTTGGCCCGGCCGAGGAGCGCCTGATACCCGCCGAGCATGCGCCTTGTGGATCGATTCCATGCGGCGCCGCGTTTGCGGAGCGCTCGCGCGTTCACGCCCGCGGCAGCCCTTCTCGTCGTCTCTGCCCTCGCGCTCCCAGCGCCGAGCGTCGCTGCCCCCCGGGCGGCTGCGCTGGGCCCGGTCGCGGCGGGGGCTTCCTCACCTCAGGTCACGCTGGCCGAGGTGAACACCATGGTGGACCCGGCGGCCACGCACCTGCCGGACCTCACCGATCTCCTGCGTCAGTCGGCCGAGACAGAGCTCCGGGCCATCGACTGGGGCAAGGAACGTCTGCGCCGCGGCTACAAGGTCTCGGCGGCCGTGACCCGGCTGGAGAGCGTCCGCGAGGGCCGCACGCTGCGGGCGTCGTGCGCGGTCTCCGCCGCGGTGCGGGATGAGCGGGGAGCGCTCCTCGTGATCGTCGAGGGGCGCGTGCGCGCCGAGGAGGAGGGCTCGGCGCTCGCCAGCGTGGAGCGCGGCGCCCTGGAGGGGGCGGTGCATGGCGCCATGCACCGGCTGCCGGAGGCGATCCGCAACGCCCAGTGAGCCTGCGCGGCGCCGCGTAGCCGAGCCGCCCGGCGCCGAGCCGCCCGGCGCCGCGGCCTGTGCTATCCCTTTCCCATGCAGATCAAAGCGCGGGATGGGAAGGTCTACGAAGTCAGCACCGCACCGCCCGGAGGGACGCACGAGGTGCGTCGCGACGGGGTCGTGGTCGGCACGTTCGTGCTGAAGCCGCGAGAGACGGACGTCACGGTGAAGGACAAGAAGCAGGCGGATGAGACCCTGCTCGTCGACATCGCCGATCGCTTCGTGGACGCGGGCGGGGGCCCGATGGGCATCACGTGAACCGCGCGCTGTGAGACGTCCGCGCGCGGCGAGCGACGTCGCGCGTGCACATCGGAGCGCGTTGGTTCCGGAGAGGAGCTGAGCGTGTCGGGGAGGGGGGCCGTCGAGCGGGGCTCGACGGGGCGGCGGGGGCGCGGGCCCCCGCCATCGCGTGCGTCAGCTACCAGGGCTGAACATGATCGGGTACACGACGGTGACGATGCCGCCTTCGGGCTGCGGGAACGACAGACCGTAGAAGGCACGCACCACGCAGGAGACGACGCTCCCGTCCGCCATGTCCGAGCCGCCGTTGCCCACGTTCGACACCGCGCCGTCACGGCCGATGACGAAGCGCACGCCGACGCGGCCCTGCAGGTTCGGGTTGTTGCGCAGGCCGTTCTCGTAGCAGAGGCGGAAGCGGCCGAAGTTCTGGCGCACGATGCGCTGGATGACCTCGGGGGGCAGGCGGCCGCTCACGCTGGTGGCGCCCATGCGCACCTGCGGGGGCTTGGTGCGGTGAGAGCCGCCGAGGCGGCCGTGGCCCGAACCGAAGCCCTGGCCCGTGCCGGTGCCGGCGCCGTGGCCGATGGTGCCGATGTTGCCGAGGCCGATACCCTCGCCGCGACCACCGCCGCCTTCACCGATGCCGGAGAGGCCGAGGCCACCGGCGCCGAAGGAGTCGCCGATCTCGCCGCCCCACATGTTGCCGCGCGCGCTGAGGGCGTCGCTGCCTAGCGAGTCGTCGCGTCCCCAGGGCGCGGTCGGGGCGTTGGGATCGCCGCCGGCGCCGCTGTTGAGCAGACCGATCATGCCGAACTCCGACGCGTCACGCAGCGCTGCCTGGCGCGCGATGTGGGGATCGGGGTTGTCGGCAGGGCCCTTCACGCCGTAGCGGTTGCCGGTCGCCTTGGTGTTCGGGTTGCCCATGGAACCCTCTTCACCCTTCGCGCGGGTACCGGTGCCGCCTTCCTTGTTGTCGGCGGAGTTCTCGGCGACCTGCTCGGTCTCCTTCTCCTCCATCTCCTTCTCGGCAGCGGCCTGCAGGTACTGCTGGATGAGGTACTGCTGATCGGCCGAGATGCCGCCGTCCTCCGTGCCACCGAGCGGCGGCATGAAGAACGCCATCGCGAGGAGCAGGCCCGCGTGCACCGCGAAGGACAGGCCCTGGTAGAGCAGGCCCTGGGTGTCGACGGTGAAGTGGCCAGCCACGACGCGGCCCGCGTTGCCCGTCGTCACCTGGAAGACGAGGCTGTCGAGTTCGACGCGCGCCTTGCTGCCGCTGGGGAGCGCGACCTGGTAGGCGCCGGACAGCTCGGAGCAGGGCTGCGCCTTGCCGGTGTCGATCGCCTGCTGGAGCGTGAGCTTCGGCTGGCCGGGGAGCTCGATGGTGCCCGTCGCGCGGGGCAGGAGCACCACGCTGACCGAGCCGCCACGATCCGCGAGCACGATGGGCGCGCGCGTCGTCCCGAGCTTCTCGGAGGGGACGAAGTAGTCGCACTTGAAGGTCTTGCTCTCCTCCTCGCCGACGTAGAACGAGCGGGGAGGCGTCAGGTGCTGCACGTTGAGGACAGCCTGATCCCAGAGGATCATCACCTCGACGGTCGCCGCGTTGGTCTCGACTTCCTCGTTGGGGACGTCGGGGCCCGCCTTGACGAGCGTGTACGTGTACGAGCCCTCGGGGGCGTCGTGGGGGACCTCATCGGCCGGGGGCGCCGCCGCGAAGGGGTTCGCCATGCCGAAGGGATCCGCGCCGCCCGCGGCGAAGGGGTTCGCCGACGCGAACGGGCTCGCCGGCGCGCCGCCGAAGGGATTGCCGCCGAACGGGTTGGCTGCGGGCGCAGCGGGGCCGAACGGGTTCGCGCTGGGGGCGGCCGCGAAGGGGTTCGTGGGCACGGGCTTCGGGGGAGCCGCGGCCGCGGCAGCCACGGCGACGGGCTCCGCACGCTCGACCACGATCCGCGTTCCGCCGATCTGGATCTGGTCGCCAGCGTTGACCTTGCACTTGTTGACACGCGCGCCGTTCACCATGGTGCCCGGCTCGTTGCCAAGATCGATGAGCGTGATGTCAGAGGGCGAGGTCACCTCGACGACCGCGTGCATGCGCGAGGCGAGCTCGTCGTCGATGCGGAGGTGGCTCTTCGGGTCCTTGCCGACCTTGATGATGTCCTGCGTGACCGTCTCGCGACGGAGCAACGCTTCGTTCTGGTAGAGCGCGAACGTGATCGCGACCTTCTGCTTGCCTTCCATCTCCGACCCTTCCTGATGCGCCCTGGCGGCGCCGTGTCCCCGATCGGGGATATTCTACGCAGGGAACGCCTGCGTTGTCTTCGTTTGGCTCTCGACAGATCCGTTTCGCGTCGCGTTCGAGGGCCGCTCGGGGGCCTCGACCCCTTCGCAGCCAGGCGCGAAAGCCTTGAGGCCGACCGATGTGCTCTCGACAGCAGGTCTGGACCAAAGTTCCCGAGGCGATGCGTTTCTAGGGAGATCGCGGGGAAATCGGGGAGATCGTGACCGCCTCGCGGGAGAGCGTGTCCACACCATCCCGCATTTTCTTGAGGATGGCTGTAAGCCTCACCCGGCGCTGGCGCCCCTGGTGGGAGAGGCGCGCTCACCCGGGATGGGGGTTCGGTGGCGAGGGGTGGAGATCGAAAAGGGGCTGGATCGCGAGGCGCGAGGTTGACACGGAGGTCGTCCTATGGACCGCGCCCGCGGGATCGCGCGGCCCGGCCCGGCGTCGCGCCGTGCTTCACGGCTCGAGCGCGGCGTACGTCTTCTTGCGGAAGTCGTCGGCAAGCCCCAGGTGGCCGTGCGGGTAGAGCTGGGTCATCACCACGCCGACGATCTTCGTCTGCGGGTCGACCCAGAAGTAGGTGTTGTAGAAGCCGCTCCAGGAGAAGGTGCCGACCGAGCCCGCGTCGCCGCCTTTCCTGGCCTCGGTGACCAGCCCGAAGCCCAGCCCGAACCCGTCGCCGTGCAGGTCCTCGGGGCGCTTCACGTCGGCGATGCGGTTCTGCGTCATCAGGTCCACGGTCTCCTTCTTCAGGACGCGCACGCCCTCGAGTTCGCCGCCGTTCAGGAGCGCCTGCGCGAAGCGGGCGTAGTCCTTGACGGTGGACACCAGCCCCGCGCCGCCCGAGTAGTACTTGCCGTTCCAGTCGAGGGGGTAGCTCGCCGAGTAGATGGCCCCGCCCCGCTCGTTCTTGCCTGCCGGCAGGCGCTCGATGGTCTGGTCTTCCTTCGGCTGGTAGACCGCCGCGAGCCTGTCCTGGTTCTCCGCGGGCAGGCGGAAGTGGGTGTCGTTCATCTTCAGGGGCTTGAGGAGGCGCTCGTAGAAGAACTCCGGCAGCGACTTGCCGGAGGCAACCTCGATCACCCGGCCGAGGACGTCCGTGGCCAGGCTGTATCCCCACGAGCTGCCGGGCTCGAAGGTGAGGGGCGCGAGCGCGATCCGCTGCACCCCCTGGGTGATGGTGCCCTTGGTCTCGATGAGCCCATCGGAGATCCCGGCGTGGCGGTACAGCTTGAGGAAGTAGGGCTCGGCCAGGAACCCGTAGGTGAGCCCCGAGCGGTGGGTGAGCAGATCCTCGATGGTGATCTCGCGCCTGGGCTTCGCGCGCTTGTACTCGCCCTTCTTCGCGGGATCGGGCACGGCCACCGAGACCTTCTTGAACTCGGGCACGAACTTGGAGAGCGGGTCCGAAAGCGCGATCTTGCCCTCCTCGACGAGCATCATCACGGCCACGCTGGTGATGGGCTTGGTCATGGAGCAGATGCGGAAGATCGTCTCCGGGGTCATCGGCGTGCCCGCCTCGACGTCCTGCAGGCCCAGGGATTCGGTGTACTTCACCTCCCCGTTCTGCGAGACCAGGGCCACGACGCCGGCGATCTTCTTCTCTTTGACCAGCCCTTCGAGGTAGTCGTGGACCTCCTTGAAGGGTTCCTTCTTCGGCGCTGGCTTGGCCGGCTGGGCTGCGGTGGGCGCTGCGAGCGCGGGGCGCGGCGGCGGCGGGACGTCCTGACTTCCCCCGCAGGCGATGCCGTTCCACAGCAGGGAGATGGGCAGCAGGATCCTGCCTGCTGCGGTCAGCACAGTGCGCATTCGTGGCTCCTCGTGCGAGAGGTACGACGCGAGGTCGCGTTTGGGTGACGAAGCGTGCGGAGGCTAGCATCGACGTTCGACCGTCGCCACGCCTCACCCGCCGCGCGCAGCGCCGAAATCGCGCGGGAGTTGCGCCGCGGATCGCGTTTGGGTGTACTACCTCCCGAGCTGCGCGCTCACCTCGCGCAGCCCGCGCCTCCGGGCATTCCTCCGGTTTTCGCCGCGTTTCTCGGTCCTCCGCGGCGCGCCCACGCCGCGCTCGTTCACCGTCACCTTGGCTGCGCACAACCGCCCCCCCGCTCTGGTCACCCTCGCTCCCGCCCCGGCGGACGAGCCGCACCTCCGCTTCCGTCGCGGCCGCAGGTCTCCGCGCGCCATCGCGTGGCTCGGCGCCAAGTCCTTCTGGGGACACATCTGGCACCTCGTCGCCAGCGTGATCGCGACCGAGGACATCGACAGCCGCGACTGGATGAGGCCCGACGATCCCGAGGCGTTCACGGCCCGGGTCGCAGGCGAGCTGGGAGCGTTCGGGGCTTCTGGCGCTGCCGGCGCTGTGGGGGCGGGGCGGGGGGCCGTCGCCGAGAGCCTCACCGAGGCGCTGGGAGGCGATCTCTGGATCGACTTCGTCGCCGATACCGGGGACGACGTCTCGGTGAGCACCGCCGTGGCGGAGATGATCTTCGCTGCGTATGACGTCGAGGACGCGACCGGGGAGCGCCTCACCTTGCCACGCGGGCACCTGCTCCTGTTCGGCGGCGACACGGCGTATCCGGTGGCGACGGAGCTGGAGATCCACAACCGGGTGATCGCTCCCTGGAACGCGGTGCTGCGCGGCGCCGCCGAGGATGGTGTCCCCCGGGTGCTCCTCGGCGTCCCGGGCAACCACGACTGGTACGCCGGCCTCGACGGCTTCGGGCGCATGTTCCGCGCGCGGCGAGGCACCATCGATCGCGCGTCGCGGGTGATGCCGCCCCCGTCCTCCGCGTCCCCTCCGCTCTCTACCCAGCCTCGCCCGCGGGAGGGCGTCGCGTCCGACGCCGGCGGCAACATCGGCCACTTCATCGCCTGGGTGGAGGCCTTCAGCGTCGGCACGCTGGTGGCGAAGCGCCCTGCCTTGCCGCTCGAAGGCTACACGCCCGTGCAAACGGCCAGCTACTGGGCGCTGCACCTCGCCCCCGGCATGACCCTGTGGGGGCCCGACCGGCAGCTCCGCGCCGTCGACTTCCAGCAGCGCCTCTTCTTCGCCGAGGCGCGCGCGCAGGACCCCTCGCGCGGCATCGTCCTGTGCATGGCCGATCCGGTGCGCGCGTACCTCGAACCGAGCCGGGCCGGCACCGAGATGCTCGCGGCGCTGGACCTCTCACTCGCGCACGACGGCCCCCTCGTCCTCACCGGCGACACCCACCACTACTGCCGCGAGACCATCGGGGAGGGCATGCACGTCATCGCCGGCGGGGGCGGCGCTTTTCTGCACCCGGCGCGCATCGCCCGGCGCGGGTTCACGCCTCCCCAGGCGGAGTTCCCGGGGCCGCGTGCGTCGCTCTCGCTCGCTCTCCGCATCCCCTTCGAGATCGCCCGGGGCCGCTCGGGCTTCCTCGTTCACATCGGGATCGCCCTCCTGTACGTGCCGACCATCCTGATGGCGCTCGACAGCGGATTGCCAGGGATGCGCATGGCGGCGGCCACCGCGGTCGTCTGCTGGCTGCTCGCGTGGGCCATCGGCGGGTGGCGCACGGGGGAGGCGCGCACCATCGGGGGGCTCGCGCTCCTCACCGGCGTGGGCCTGGGCTTCCTCCCTGTGCTCGCAGCCATCCTGCTCGGTCCCGTGCTCCGCGGGGTGGGGGTGCCGCCCTGGGGCGTGCTGCTCTCGGTGGCGGCGGTCGCCGTGGCGCTCGGCGCGTTTCTCTTCGGCGCGTACCTGACGGCGCTCACCTTGCTCGGGCTGGAGCAGCACCAGGCGTTCAGCGCCCTCGCCCACCCCGGCTACAAGCACTTCGTGCGCCTGCGGGTACGGCGCGACGGCTCGGCCATCGACGGGTGGGTCCTCGGCAAGGTGGACCCCCTCGCAGCGGACGAGAAGCCCACGCTCGTCGACCGCTTCACCTGGCGCAACCCGGGGCATTCTCCGAGTTCCTGAACCACGCGGCCGGAGACCTCGCCCCTGTCCCTGCCGGGTGAATGAGCGAGCGCTCACCGCCTCTGGTTGGACGAGGGGCGGTACGGTGACACCCCGCCGCATTCGTACCAGTAGTCGCCCGCCATCTCTGGATGCCTGCGCGCGACGAGCTGCTCCGTGAGCACCATGCTCAGGTTCATGCTCACGGCGGTCCGAGGCAGGTGCCGTTCGATCGTCCCGTCCGGATACCGCACCAGCGTGTCCTTCCCCATGGCACCGAACAGCGTCGCCTCCTGCTGGCCGGAGAGGAACATGCGCCCCGAGATCCCCTCGTGGATGATCCGTCGCTCTTGCTCCATCCGCCTTCGGTCCTGGCGCACGAAGTGCGTCGCGAGGATGGCCGGGAAGGAAAGACTGAGGATGGCCGCGATGATGAACATGCTCCAGCGGGGTATGAGCGGGGAGATCATGAAGGCGAAGCTCACCGGCGCGAAACCCACCACGACGGTCCAGAGGACGACGTGGTCCCAGCGGGGCTTGATGAGCGCTACGTGAAGCTCCGCGATGCGCGCCGCCACGGCCGCATGGCTGCGCGGGGCGAGGTGCAGGGAAGGGAATGCCGCGCGCACTTCGTCGAGGTCGAGCGTGGTCGCGCGCTGCCTGGTGTGCCCTTCGAGCAGCGCCTGCGCCGCGTCCATGTGCCCGGCGGTCTCCAGCCCGTGCGCCCTCAGCAGATCTGCGAGCACCTGCAGCCGTGGCGTGATCGGCACCTCGCGGCTCGAATGGCCGAGCAGCGGCGGGATGGCCCCCACCTGCCCCGTCGCTGCCGAAAGGAACGCGCGGCTCACCCGCAGCTCTGACTCGACCGCCAGGTCCTCGGAGCCCTCCATCATCTCCGCGCACCAGGCCTCGGCTGACGCGAGGTCCCCCTCGCTCGCGGCGCCCCGGGCCAGGAGCCCGAGCATCACCACCCGGTGGCGATCGAGCGTCAGCGCGTCGAGCGCGCTCTCGGCCACCGCCCGCCGCCGCAGCGGCTCCCCGCGCAGGTGCTCGAAGAACGCTGCCGCCAGGAACACCAGCTCCTCGGCGGCGAGCGCATCTCCATGCCGGCTGCGCACCAGCGCCGCCTGGAACATGCTCCAGGCCTTCTCCACCGCCGTCGGCTGCACGAACCGCCACCCGCCGAACAGGAACGGGCGCAGCCCGACCGGCACGTCCGTCACCGCGTGGAGCTGCACCGCCAGCATCGCGAGCCGCCCCGGATCGTTGGCATGGCTCCAGGCGATGGCGCCGGGCCTGCGCGCGTCGGCTCCGCCGTTTGCGCCGTTTGCGTGGGCGTGCGGGCGCGCCGCGAACATGTTCTGAGCGCGGCAGTAGCGGCACCCGACCGTGCCTCCAGCGACAGGGGCTTCCAGGGGAGCGCCGCAGCGGGCGCACAGGAGGACGCGGACATCATGGGAGAAAATGGTCGTGGTCATGAGGCGAGGCGCAACCGGAGCGCGCTCCGCCTCTCTACCCCAGACCTGCGGGCGCGGAGTACGCGAACCGCACCCGCGCTTTCCTGAAGGACCGCAAGGACCGCACCCGCGCTCCCGCGAGGCCGCGGGGGGAGGCGCCCGACGGCCCTTCGTCAGCGCTGCGTCAGCGCTGCGTCAGCGCTGCGCGACGTCGCCGATCGGCATGCGCGGCCCCTGCGCGCCCGTCGTCCCCGAGGTCGTCGGGGCCGTCGCCTTCGTCGCCTCCTCGGGGCGCTGCACGCGGATCTGGTTGTGCACGTCGTCGACGCCGCGCACCGCCTCCGCGATCTGCTCGATCATCCGTTTGTGGCGGCGATCGTGCACGGTGCCCACCAGCGTGACCTCGCCGTCCTTCACCTGCACCGTCACCTCGCTGGCGTCGACGTCGTGGCGATCGGAGAGCGCCTCACACACATCCTCGTGGATCCTCTCGTCGGAGCGCTTGTAGCCCTTGGGCCCCCGCCCGAAGAAGCCGCGCACCTTGTCGCCGAGGTCGCTCATCGCGCCCTTGAGGGTGGCCATCGCCGAGTGTCCCCGCTCCTCGTGCGCATGGCCGCGGTACGGCTGGTCGCTCCAGCCATACTCGCCGTCGTGGTGGTAGACCTCGGAGGGGCCGCCCCCCCAGCCGCGCGCCATCGCGCCCCGGTTCTCCGGGTACCCCTGGCGGATTGCTTCTCCGAAGTAGGCATCATCGCTGAACCCGCCGCGCTGGCGACCGTACGCGCGGCGCCCGTCGTCGTTTTCGTGGCCATGGTGCATCGACGGGTCACGCCTGTACTCTGGCCCGGCCGCCATCTCGGTGCGCTCCCAGCCGGTGTTGAACCCGGCGCCGAAATCGCTCCCGTACGGACCCTCCGGGCGCCTCGGGTAGCCGCGGGGTTCGCCGGGGCCGTAGCCGCCTGGACCATGGCCGTAGCCCATGCGTGCCTCCTCGGGGCAACGGGCATTGCCGCGCTCGTGGGTCGTGAAGCGCCCATCGTCGAGGCTGTAACCGCCTCCGCCACGCTCGCTCGTGGCGTACGTGCCCCGGAAGTCGTCGCTCCAGCCGCGCCGCTCGCGATCCCACCCCCGGTCGCCGCCGTATCCCGCGTCCCTGCCGAAACGATCTCCCATGATACCAGCCCTCCGTCGCCTCATGTCTCCGCCGCATTCGAACCGTATTCGACGTGCGGGACGCCAGCGTGCCCCCTGGCTGCATCCCTCGCAATAAGACCAAACCTGTGGCGCGCATCGGGACCTGCCCGAAGTCCATTGCTTGACGGACCATTCACGCGCGCCTCGCCCTGCGTGACGCACTGCATTCGGTGGCGACCTGGCCGAACGGGCAGAAATTACGTCGGGAACAGCGTGCTCCCCCTCTTTCCTGGCCGCGGGGATCAGCCGATCAGCGGCGCCGCATCGGGCCACCAGGGCAGTACCGACAGCGGGACCACGGCCACACCCACGGCACCGGGTCCGGTGTGCAGGTAGATGCTCGGCGACAGCGGCATGATCCACAGGAAGGACACGTCGAGCCGCTTCCGCAGCGCCACCGCGGTTTTCACAGCTCTCTCCGGGACTCCCCCGTGGAAGATGGCGGCCCATATCCGTCGCCCAGGGCCGAGCGACCCCTCCACCCACTGCGCGAGCGCCTCTCCGGGCTCGACCTTCGTGCTCACCTTCGCCACCACCCGCAGCTCGCCTTCGTTGAACGCGACGAGCGGGCGCACCCCGAGCACGTTGGCCAGGAGCGCGCGCAGCGCCGTCGCGCGGCCCCCCTTCACCAGGTACTCCAGCGTCTCTGTCAGGAATCCGAACCGCACCTGGGTCCGGTACGCGTCGAGGAGCTGCACCACCTCGTCCAGGCTGAGCCCTGCGGCCCGCGCTTCCCCGGCGAGGATGCAGGCCATCCCGGCTCCAGCGTCGGTCACCCCCGTGTCACACACCACGACCCGCACGCCCTCGTTGCCGGTCATCCGGAGCAGCGTCCTCGCGGCCACCTGGGCCGCATCGAAGGACCCGATGATCTTCCGGGAGGTCATGATCACCAGCACCTCGCGGTCCTGGCGCGTCGCTCCGCGGAGCACCGACACGAACTCCGCGGCCGTGGTGCCCACCACGTGGGGGTGCTCCTTCGCCGAGCGCACCCACCCCTCGACCATGGCCATGTCCACGCCGTGGCGCGTGTCGTGGGCCACGCCATCCACCACGATCTGCTGCGGCGCGACCAGGATCCCGTAGCGCTCCACGACGGCGGCAGGCAGGTTGGAGCCAGGGTTGGTCACGATGATCACCCGCCGAGCATACAGCGGGGCCCTCCCGGGATGGGCTCCTGGCTCATCAGGGATCGAAGCAGTCGTAGTTGTGCTGCCGCACGATCTTGCCGTCGCGGAGCGTCACGAAGATCGCGAACCGGGCTCGCATCTCTCCGCCCACGGGGATGCTCCCGAAAGGCACGGCCAGCGTCCCGACCCAGACCACCTCCACCGCCACTTGCTCGCCGCTCGCCATGGCGTTGAGGACCTCGTATCGCTGCGCGGCCATGACCTTGGCGCCGCGCCGGCCTCCTTCCCGGATGGCCTCCAGATCTCGCGTCGCGCCCTGGGGCATGAGCCGGTTCGGAAACTCCTCCTGCACCACGTCGTCTGCGAAGAAGGAGAGCGTCGCTTCCTGGTCACCCTGGCCGATGGAAGCCAGGTAGCGTCGCACCACGTCGAGGTTCTTCTGCTGGGTGTTCATGGCAGCATCCTTGGAGGGTTCGCTCCGCATGACGTCAAGTGGCCAGGGGACGCTCGGCGCCAGGGGGGCGGGTGCGCTACGATCGTCGCCCTCTCCTACCTCCTGTCCTTCCGTACCCTCCGCGTGGGTGACGGAGCATGGATCCAGGTCGCATGGCTACCCGAACGCTCGTCGCCACGAAGCACTTGATCGTCACCATCGATCCGGAGCGCGCGCTCTCCACCTTCACCCGTCTGGAGACGCCCTTCGCGACCACCGAGGAGATGGTGCAGGCCGTGCAGAGCGCCTTCTCGCTGCTGAAGCAGAGCGGGGGCGCCTCCTGCGGCATGCTGCTCGACCTGCGCCGCGCTCCCGGCCGCAACGACGACCCTGGGTTCGAGGCCCGGGTCACCGCGCTGTTCACGAAGAACCGCGACGCCTTCCTGCGCTTCGCGGTGGTCGTGGGCACGGCTTCCGGGCGCCTCCACGTCCAGCGGATCGGGCGCCAGCTCCATGCGCCGGGGGACGTGTTCCTCGTCGAGGCGGAGGCGCTGGCGTTTCTGCGCACCGGCGAGATGCCCACCAGGGGGAACCGCCGGTAAGAGTACCGCTCCCCGCGCCACGGCCCGGAGCGCTGCCCCACGCGAGTGACGTCTCCGGGCCGTCAGCCACCGTCCATGGCTTCCCTCACCCCTGGCTGACGCGCACCACCAGCTTGCCGAAGTTGCGCCCCTTCAGGAGCCCCCGCAGCGCCTCCGGCGCCTGGTCCAGCCCCTCGACCAGGTCCTCACGGTGGCGCACCCGCCCGTCGCGCACCCACGCCCCCATCTCGCGGTAGAACTCGGGCTGCTGATCCGCGAACTCCGACTGGATGAAGCCGCGCAGCGTCAGGCTCTTCGAGAGGATGTCGCGCATCACCGGCGGCAGCCGGTCGGGGCCCTCGAAGGGCCCGGCGTCGTTGTAGCTGGCGACGAGCCCGCACACGGGCACGCGCGCGTAGGTGTTGAAGAGGGGGAAGACGGCGTCCCACACCGGGCCGCTGACGTTCTCGAAGTAGACGTCGACACCCTCGGGGCAGGCCTCGGCGAGCTGCCTCGGGAAGTCTGGCGCGCGGTGGTCGACGACCGCGTCGAACCCCAGCTCGTTGCGCACGAAGGCGCACTTGTCGTCGCCCCCGGCGATGCCCACGGCCCGCGCGCCCTTGATCTTCGCGATCTGGCCGACTGCCGATCCCACCGGTCCGCTCGCGGCGGCGACCACCACCGTCTCTCCGGCCTTCGGCCGGCCGATGGTGAGGAGCCCGGCGTAGGCGGTGAACCCCGGCATCCCGAGCACCCCGAGCGCCGTCGTCACCGGCGCGGCTGCCGGGTCGAGCTTGCGCAGGTGCGCTCCGTCCGCGATCGCGTGCGTCTGCCAGCCTGAGTACGAGAGCACGGTGTCCCCGACCGCGTGATCGGGGTGGCGCGAGGCGAGCACCTTCGCGACCGTGCCACCCACCATCACCTCCCCGAGCTCCACCGGCTTGGCGTAGGACTTCCCCGCGTTCATCCGCCCGCGCATGTACGGATCGAGCGACAGGTAGAGGATCTGCAGCAGGACCTGACCCTCGCGGGGTTCGGGCAGGCTCACCTCCTCGGTGCGAAAGCACCCGTCCGTCGGCTCACCCTTCGGTCGGGCTGCAAGTACGATGCGTCGGCTCTTCACGTCACTCATCACGTCATCTCCCGTCGCAGAGGGGCCAGCAGGTTTCCGCGGTCCCAGGTCAGAGGTGCCGGGAGTCATGACAGAGACGGAGCACGCTGCAAAGTCGCGGGATCCCGTCGACGACGACCTTCCGTTCGGGTGGTGCTCTGGCCCCGACGACCTGTCCGAGCAGGCTCCTCCCGCGATCTCGTAGCGGACTTTCCCTAGGGCAGAACCTTCGTGGGCCACCAGGAAGTTGCTCACTTCTCATATGGGATGAGCCCGAGTGTTTCGTCGACCCGCTGCCTCCAGAATCGTCTTTCGAGCGTACACGGTGGCCGCCCCAAGGCGGCTACACCGGGGCGTCCACGAATCCCTGCGCTTTCACGGATGCAGTGAAGAGCATCGTGCACCAAGGGTCGTTTGATCTACCATTGCGATGGACAATGGTCGCATCGATGTCGCCGCCAGACCCTGACCTGGATGTTTTCGTGATGCGTGGACATGCCCCTGTTAAAGAGGGGATATCGAGAATGAGTATGAAGCAGATGTATCGGGACCGCCGCGAAGCTGGACGGGCCCTGGGCGTCAGGCTCATGGCCCAGGGCCTGGCCCAGCGCGACGACGTCATCGTCCTCGCCCTGCCCAGGGGTGGTGTCCCTGTGGCCTACGAAGCGGCCCGGGTGCTGGGGGTACCCCTCGACATCTTCCTCGTCCGCAAGCTCGGAGCCCCCGGTCAGAGCGAGCACCCCCTCGGCATCGTCGCGAGTGGCGGCGTCACGGTCTTGAACCACGAACTCCTGTCTTCCCTCGGCCTCAGCGAGGAAGACATCAAGGACATGGTTGGACGGGAGCAGCGCATCCTGGCACAGCGTGAGCAAGTCTACCGCGGCGAGCGTCCCTTTCCTCGCCTCCAGGGCCGCACCGTGGTGCTCGTCGATGACGGCCTCGCGACGGGCGTCATCATGCGCGCTGCCGTCTCTGCCGCGCGCCGGATGGAGCCCGCCCGCCTCGTCATCGCCGCGCCGATCGGGGCCGCCTACACCTGCCGGAAGATCCGCGAGGCCGCCGACGACGTGGTCTGCCTCAGCGAACCTGGGCGCATCCGCACCGTGGGCATGCATTACCATGACTTCACCCCCACCTCCGACGAGGAGGTGCAGTCGCTCCTTTCGCTCTCCACCAGCAACACCAGCAATCCCTTGACCAGCGTGGCCTGAGCATCCGCGCGCGACCACGGCGCGCCTCACCCGAGCGCGCAGCCCACCTCACCGCGGTCTTCCGAGGTCGCCCGGCCCCGGCGATGACCGCTCATCCGTCTCCCTGCTCGACTGTCTTCTTCAGCGCGGCGAGCACCGCTGCCCACGCCACGCCATTGTCGACTGCCGCCTGCTGCTGGGCCTTCGCATCCAGGCGGAGCGTGTCGAACCCGCACTCCACGACCCGCACCCGCGTCGTCGTCCCTTCCGGCAGCAGCGTGATCTCGACCCGGGTCGCAGTGCCCTCCTCGGGCTCCTCGGGTGCAAACCAGTTCGCCCAGCGATAAGCGACACGGCGCTGCGGCTCGACAGCCTCGATGATCTGAGGAAACCGGCCGTCATCGCCATGTCCGGAGACGAGCCTCGCGCCTTCGCGCAACGCGAACGCATCAGGCGCCATCTCTCCAAGCCAGAACTCCGGGCTCGCAATGGCTGACCATACCTTCTCTACCGGTGCATCAATGGCAACTTCGCACATGCATTCATTCCGGGACATCATTGCTCCCTCTCCGCAAGTTGCGGAGGTTGTGCCCGGAGCGAACGATGAGCAACCGTTGAGTTGCTGTTTGCGCTTCCCCACCGACGGCGCGATCAGGGCCGCCTCCGGAGGACTCCCGATGAACGAGAGCCGTTCAACGTGGACCCGGTTTCCTTGCCGCATCGACAGCACCGCTTCGATACGCTGTGGCCGACCTGTACTTCACTCTGAACGTTCTCCAGTCCACGGTCGTTTGGCTCGGGGGGATCAAGCCACAGGCGCCGCTGCCCCAACCCACCTGTACCCAGTGACCGCCGTGTGCTCATCGAAGGCCCCCTGGCCCTCATCGACGACACCCTTGGGCATTGATTTCACACGCAGCGGCGGCGTACGGGCCTGGCGGTATGGCGCACGCGCCTGGCGGTACGACGTCAGGTGTGGTCAGCCGAGGGCATCTGTTCACGATTGTCATGGCGATGCATCGGGAGAGGCCGGGGGCGAGAGGCACCGCAGTGCACGCCGTGAGGGAGCCGTGAAACCTGGCACCGGTTCGGGTGTCGTGTCTGTGCAACTTCAGTACGCTCACTCAAATGTGAGACGTTGGCGCTGGGCGTGAGCGGACCTGAGCGCCGATCGAGACCTGACGGATCGAGGACGGCTCAAACCATCGGCTCCTGCTGCACGCAGGCGCCAGGGAATGTGAGCTTCCACGCGTCTAGGACTTCTCTCGGTCGGCAGTATTCCCTACGCACCGAGGCTCATGGCGTGAAGCCGTCGAAGGACTGCCGAGCCATCGCTCGCCGGAGGTTCTCGCATGGCCGTAAGAATCGTTGATCCGTTTCTCATGTGGCTCGTTTATGCCGAGCCGCTCGTTTACAGCGTGGCCCGGCTGAATGTCGAGGACCCCTCGGAGTCCCTCACCGCTGCAGGTGAGGCGGGCGCTGGTGAGTGCCCGAAGGTCGAAGCCGCGGTGCAGGAGACGCCGGGCACACCCGTCGGCGAACAGGTCGCAGATGCAGGTACCCGAGAGGGTGGGACCACGAGCACAAGGCCCCCGGCTCCGGAACCCGGCGACACCGAGGTGACGCGCGAGGGTGGGGTGCAGGGATGACGACGGGGAGGTGAAACGACGAGCTTTGCTCGGCGGGGGTCGCGGGGCGTGAGCCCGTGCCATGTGAACAACGAGAGGGCGGGCAGAGAGGGTGGAGGGGGCCAGGAACGGTGGATCCAGGATCGCGCGGTTTTCTTTGCGCTCCAACGTGGATCATCGCCCTGTCCGACCTTGCGGTTGGAGGGGTGGGCCCTTAGGTCTCCCTTGTAATTGGAATCAACGGTGAAGGGGGACCGATGGCAGGAATTACCTGGATCCTGGTCTGTGATGCGAGCCGTGCTCATTTTTACCGGGAGGATGCGAAGGGACGGTACACACCGCTGGAGTCCCTGGAACACGCTGACAGCAGGGCGCGTCGGCAGGACCTGATGGCCGATGCTCCGGGGCGCAAGCCCAACGGCAACCCGGGAGGTGTCTCGGGTGGGGGAGGTCCCGGTGTCAACGGTGGCGGGACGTACATGGGCCGTCCCGGTGCGGCGCCCGATACGGACCCGAAGGAGGTGGAGGCGCAGAAGTTCGCGCGTGAGCTTGCCGGAAGGCTCGAGCAAGCGCTGAACCAGCACGATTACGATGAGCTGGTGCTCGTCGCGCCACCGCAGTTCCTCGGCTTGCTGAAGTCCACTGTGAGCACGCAGGTGGCCAAGCGCGTCGTGGAGACGGTGGGCAAGGATCTGAGCTGGCTCGAAGCGCCTCAGCTCAAGGAGCGGCTCAAGACGCTGCGCGCAGCCTGATCCGGGCAGTGCCCGGAAATGAGACGGCGAATAAAAACGCCGGAATGAATGGCCAGGCTCCACGCTTGGACATATAGTGAGGGGGAGAGCTGGGGGGACGCAGGAGGTCGTCTTGGAGCCGTTATTATAATGGCTGCTGATGTGGCCGAACGCACGTGCGTGGCCACAGGAAGGGGGGATGGTCCCACAGGTCGGGGGAGATACCTCAGGAGAGGTGTCCAGGAGTGACGTGTGGTGTTCGAGCGGCCATTGCACTTGCATGGCCACGAATCCCTGGGAGGGCGTGACGACGAGCTGGGAGGTGCTTCGGGAAGAGACGGGATGAGAGACGACAAGAAGCAGTCAGGGACCTCGGTGCACTGCATCGACCGTGCCGGCTGCGAACTCCCACGCGATCGCAAGAAGCTGTGCAAAAGCCTGGCCACACTGGGGAAGAAGAGCAGTGGTGAGCCAAGCCGTGCCGAGGAGGTGTTCCTGAAGAGGTACGCAGAAGGTGCATGCACATACGAGGCCGATTCCTGCTGGACGGCCCCTTCGCGAATGACAGGCAGGGATGCCTGAAGAGGCGTCGAACCGACGCCAATCATCGGCCGAGCGCCACGAAGCTCGGCCGTTGCGTTTTTGTGGGCCGAAGCTCCTCCGCGTAGCGGACGTCGAGCGGGGGGGGGAACGAGCGGGGGGGGGAAACAAGCGTTGACCGGGGCGCAGCAGCACGCCCGGTCAGCGTGGCTCCTGGTCTGGGGTCAGACGGGCGGTCTGTCCTCGGAGGGGAGAGGAATGGGGGGTCTGGCGCAGGCGCGCTCGGCGGCGTCGAGGGCCACCTGGAGGGGCAGAAGCTGGGAGGCGCCAGCGCGGTCGCGCACCGAGACAGTGCCGGCCTCGGCTTCCCGGGCGCCAACCACCCACAGGAAGGGGGCGCCTGCCTCCCTGGCGTCCACGATCCGGCGGGCGAGGCTCTCGGGACGCCCATCGAGGGTGGCGCGCAGGCCCCTCTGACGCAGCGCCGCAAGGGCGCTGGCGCCGTAGGGCTGGTGAGCTTCGGCGATGGGAGCCACCACCACCTGGGATGGCGAGAGCCACGGCGGTAGGGCGCCCCGCGCGTGCTCCAGGAGGATGCCCACGAAGCGCTCCAGGCTACCGACGATGGCGCGGTGGAGCATGACCGGGCGGGCGCGGGCACCCTCGCGGTCGATGTAGTGGGCGTCGAGGCGCTCGGGCAACACCAGGTCGAGCTGGATGGTGCCGCATTGCCAGGCGCGGCCGTGGGCGTCGCGGAGGGCAAACTCGAGCTTGGGGCCGTAGAAGGCGCCCTGGCCTGGCTGGTGCACAGGGTCGAGGCCCACGGCATGGGCGGCGCCGAGGAGGGCGGCCTCGGCGCGATCCCAGGTCGCGTCGTCGCCGGCGCGCTCGGGGGGGCGGCTGGAGAAGGCGACGTCGACGTCGGGGAAGCCGAAGGCCAGGTAGACGCCGCGCAGGAGAGCAACGAACGCGGCGATCTCGTCCGGAACCTGGTCTTCGCGGCAGAAGATGTGGGCGTCGTCCTGCACGAAGCCGCGGACCCGCATGAGGCCGTGCAGGGCGCCGCGCTGCTCGTTGCGGTGGCAGGCCCCGAACTCGGCGAGGCGGAGCGGCAGGTCGCGGTACGAGCGGATGCCGCGCCGGAAGACCTGCACGTGGCCAGGGCAGTTGACGGGCTTGAGGGCGAAGTCGTGCTCGCCGTCGTCGACGGTGAGCATGCCCTCGCGGAAGTTGTGCCAGTGGCCGCTCTCCTCCCAGAGGGATCGGGAGAGGACCTGGGGGGTCCTGATCTCCTGGTAGCCATGGGCGGCGAGGCAGTCTCGGAGGTACGCCTCGACGAGGCGATAGAGGGTGAAGCCGCGGGGATGCCAGAAGATCATGCCAGGGGCCTCTTCCTGCACGTGGAAGAGGTCGAGGCGGGCTCCGATGGCGCGATGATCGAATTCGTTGAGCATGACAGTCCTCCTTCGGGTCTCAGGCCTCGGGCCCAGGGGAGGACAGTGCCAGCGCTACAAAGCACGAAGGCCCCGCCTCCCGGCAGGGCCCTCGGTGTGTCGTGACGTGCGTCGCTTCAGCGCGGCCGACACCTCACGACGACCAGGGTCCCGCCAGGGACGCCGGTCGTCGTCGTGGTCGTGAGCGCGCGATGAACGAGCATGCGCTTCAGGTTGCGCTCTTCGTCGGAGATGTCAAGTGTGTCCGAGCGCGAGCGCGCGAACCGGTCGCCGTACAGGAGGGTCGCCGTGCAGGCCATGTTGCGCCGGCTTGTGGCGGCTTGCGGTGAGGCAGTCGCGGGCTCTACAGGTCGGTCAGAAGGAGACGCGTGCATGAAGCCTGGTGATCATCCCGATTTTTACCGTCTCGCCCCGCCCCCTGGAGCTTCGCGCGAGAGCACCATCCGGCTCGATAAGGAGGGGCGGTTCTGGCACGACGGAGAGCGGGTCGAGCACCAGGCCATGGAGCAGGCGCTGCGGAGCTGGGTTGCCTCGCACCCCGACGACGGGCGGCCGATCCTCACCAACGGCTACGACTGGTGTTACTTCCAGGTGGACGATGCGCCGCTGTTCGTGAGCGCGCTGCACGTGAGCGGCGACGCGGCGACGCTCGTGCTGTTCGACGGGACCGAGGAGGCGCTCGACCCTGCAGTTCTGTCGCTGGGGGTGGACGGGGTGGTCTACGCGCGGGTACGCGGAGGCAAGCTGGAGGCGCGCTTCTCGCGCCATGCGCAGACGCAGCTCGAACCGCTCCTGGTGAATGCGGAGCCGCCGACGCTCGCGCTGGGCGGGCGCGAGGTGGTGCTGCCCGCGCGCACGGCGTCCGGATCGGGAGAGAGGACGACGCACCGGCCCACAGGCTGAAGCTCGGGCGGGCAGCGGGGAAGGCGCAAGGACGTGGAGCGGGCTGGGGGGGGTCGGTGAGGTACGATCGGGGCATGGAACCGCCCTGGGAGCACCCCGACTGGTATGATCTTCACGACACCACCTGGACTGCGGGTCCGGAGCGAGAGCCGGAGCATTACCGCGAGCTGATGCTGGCGCTGCCGCCGCTCGACGCGGGCGATCACCTGGTGGACGTGGGCGCGGGGACCGGGAAGCTCTCGCGCTTGATCGCGCGGAGCTATCCGGAGCTCGGCCGCGTGACCCTGGTGGAGCCGAACGCGCGGAAGCTCGAACGCGCGCGCAAAGCCCTCGCGGAGGCGCTGCCGCGGGCCGAGGTGCGTGCCTTCGCTGGAGGCCTCGGGGAGGGGGCCATCCCGGTGGATCCCCCGGCCTCGGTGGTGGTGCTCGGCAGCGTGCTGATGGTTCTGCTCGATCTGCGTGGCGGTACGCTCCAGGAAGGGCTCACCTGGATGGGCGCAGGGCTCGCGGATCTCGGCCGCATGCTCGCGCCGGGCGGGTGGCTCTACGCCCTGGAGACGCTCGGGGCGCCGTGGGCGCAGGGAGGCCTCTCCGACCGCTCCCGACGCCTCCACCTGCCCGAGCTGACGGAGCAGCTCGCGATGGCCGGCTTCACGTCGATTGAATGTGTCTATCGGTTCCGGGATCGCGTCGTGGTGCGTGCGCAGCGCGCTTCGCCCGGCTCGGAGGGGAAAGCGGGGGCGTGAGCCCCCGCGGTGGGGCTCAGTTCTCCTCGCCCTCGCAGATGAAGCGGTAGTGCAGCCCGCAGGGCTCGTCGTTCCAGCCGTGGTCCGGGTAGTAGCGGTTGAGCTGGCCGCAGTCCTCGTTGCCGCCGGCGTTGTTCGGCTCTCCCGCGTACCAGTTGCTGTAGCTCGACGTCTCGCCGTTCTCCCAGGTGTAGACGCCCTCGGTGGCCCTGTCGTTCAGCCCGATCCACCACTTCTGCGTGGAGAACATGTTCGCCATCGCGTGGACGAAGCCCTCCTCGTTGATGCTGTTGATCGTGGCGAGCCTCATCCCGAAGCTCGAGCAGTAGGCCGCGGCGTCCTGCCAGGGCTCCTGGTTGTTGCAGAACAGGTAATCGTGCCCCTGGAACGTCTTCACGTCCGAGCAGGCCGGCTCGCCGTCGCAGACCAGGATCTTGGTCTCGCAGACCACCTCTTCGCCGGCGACGATGATGGTGTGGTAGACAATCTGCGTCACGCAGTCTTCCTCGGCCTGCGGCTCGATGGCCTTGCCGCCGGGGGTGGCTTCCTTCACCAGCGTCCCCTCGGACCGCAGCTTCACGATGTCCTCGGCGGTCAGGTCCGCGAGGTTCTCCGGCTGCGCCGTCAGCACGAACGTCTTGTCGGTCGCGATCTCCGGCGAGTACGGGCTCGCCAGCAGGTCCGCGAGCGCGGTGGACATCAGCGTCTCGGTGCCGTCCTCCGTCACCAGCGCGATGCGCCCGTAGTCGAGGCTGCGGTCGAAGTGAAAGTGGTAGAGCGTCTCGCGCGCGCCGAAGTCGACCTTGAACGTCTCGCCCTGACCGAGCTTGGCGAGGTCGGCCTCGGTGACGCGGACGTTCGTGGCAGCCACTTCCTCGCCTGCGGGTCCTGCCTCGTCCCCGCTACACCCGATGGCGGGTGCCAGCGCGAGGCTGAGGGCACAGAGCGGCAAGGTGAGGACGCGAAAGAGTCGGCTGGCGGTCATTGAGGGTTCCCTCCTGCGTGTGACGTGCCGGGCACGTGCAGAACTGCCGGGCATGTTGGAGACGTCGCGTGGGAGCGCCAACGGTTAAGGGAGAGACAGGCGCATTTTGGGAGGAGCAACGAACGCAAGGTCCCACCTTTCGCACCTCGCGGAGGAGGGATGAGCGCGGATCTTTCTGCCCCCATGCAGACCCCCCACTCCGCGAGCCATGCGCGGTTCCCAGAGCGCTCTGCCGCTTCGGGCCTGACGCCCGTCGCCTCGGGAAGCGGACCATGGCTCCGGCCGTATGTCTCAGATCATCTCGCGGCGTTTGACCTCGAGGTAGCGGTTCACGAGCTCGGGGCCGACCTGCTCCGGCGAGGCGTCGATGCAGATCACGCCGCGGCGGGCGAGGCGCTTCAGGACCACCTCGCGATCTTGCTGGAGCGCGTCGGCGACCACGGCGCGGTGCACGTCGAGCATCGAGGTGGCGGGCGCGGCGGCGAGTGACGCGAAGAGGGGATCGCGCAGCGCCACGAAGATGCAGAGGTGTCGGCGGGAGACCCGGGTGACGTTCTCGATCATCAGCTCGGCAGTCACCGTGTCCACGAAGTCGGTGAGGATGACGATCAGCGAACGGCGGGTGAGGCGGGAGAGGAGGTTGGTGAGGCCGAGCGTGAAGTTGGTCTCCGCGTCCGTGTAGGCGAGCTGCCCGCTCTGATCGAGCACGGCGCGGAACGCGGCGGCGCCGGCGCGGGGCGGCAGGAAGCTCCCCGGGCGGGCATCGAAGGCGTAGAGGCCGATGCGGTCGCCAGCGCGCGCGCTGATGAAGGCGAGCAGGAGGGCCGCGTGGATCGCGTGGTCGAGGCGAGGCACGGCGGGCACGGCGGGCGTGGCGGGCGTGGCAGCGGTGCTGGCAGGATCCGTGGTGATGGTCGCCGGGGTGGACGCGGGAGCGCTGGAGGGGGTAGGCGAGGGGGGGCTGTTCCGGGGAGCGGCGAGGGGCTCGGCCATGAGGCGGCCGGTGTCGACGACCAGGATGACCTGGTGGCTGCGCTCGGCGCGGTGCTCGCGCACGAGGAGGCGGGTGTGGCGGGCGCTTGCCTTCCAGTCGATGGCGCGGCGATCGTGGCCGGGGAGGAAGTCGCGCAGCGCGTGCAGCTCGGTGCCGTCGCCGACGAAGCGCTCGATCTTGAGCCCCGAGGTGGCCTCGCGCGGGCCGAAGAAGCGCAGGGCATCGGCGCGGACGGCGGGCACGTTGGCGACGACGCGCACGGCGCGCCCCAGCGGGACGCGGGCGGAGCGGAGGACGAGGCCGAGGGGGCCTTCGTAGCGGACCCAGGCGGCGTCGAGCGTGGCGGGGCCACGGCGGAGCGGGCGGAGGGGGATGGCGACGGGGGGCGCGTCGGGGCCGAGGGGGACCGGGCGCGGTGTGTCGGGGGCGAGGTGCTCGGAGGCGTCGAGCCCGACGCGCGCGGTGAGGTGACGCCGCAGGTGGGGGACGACGAGGCGGAGGTGGGCCGTGTGGGTGGCGCCGACGTGGAGGGTGTCGGGGGTGTCGAGATCGGCGGTGAGGGTGCCACCGCGGAGGAGGAGCGCCGCGTCGAGGCCGAAGAGGAGGAGCAGCAGCGCCCAGAACACGACCCAGGCGGGCCAGAGCGAGGTCGAGACCAGCGCGGGGAGCAGGGCGAGCGGAAGGCCGCCGGCCGCGATCAGGAGTCCTCGCCGGGAGGGGGACATGGGTCAGCGGGGGGCAGGGGTGGAGACGAGGATCTGGCGGAGGGTGGCGTCCACGGTGGCGCCCTCGACCTCGGCGCCTGGCGAGAGGACGATCCGGTGGCGCATCGCGGGGAGGAAGAGTTCCTTCACGTCGTCGGGGATGACAAAGGTGCGGCCGCGGAGCGAGGCGAGGGCGCGGGACGCGGTGGCGAGCATGGTGGCGGAGCGGGGCGAGGCGCCGTGCTGGATGGCCGTGTGCTGGCGCGTCGCGCGGACCAGATCGACCACGTAGTCGATCAGCTCGTCGGAGAGGTGCAGGCCAGCCACGGCGGTGCGGGCCTGGGCGAGGGTTTCGTGATCGGCGATGCGGCTGAGGCCGTAGGCGCTCACGTCGGGCATGAGGGTGCGGCTGCCGTGGCGGCGGACGATCTCGCGCTCCTCGTCGCGGGAGGGATAGCCGACCACGATCTTGAGGAGGAACCTGTCGAGCTGCGCCTCGGGCAGGGGGTAGGTGCCCTCCTGCTCGACCGGGTTCTGGGTGGCGACGACGAGGAAGGCGTCGGAGAGGGGATGGCTCACGCCGTCGACGGTGACGGCGCGCTCCTGCATGGCTTGCAGGAGCGCGGCTTGGGTCTTGGGCGGGGTGCGGTTGATCTCGTCGGCGAGGAGGAAGTCGGTGAAGAGCGGGCCGCGGGTGAGCGTGAACTGGCTGGTCTGGAAGTTGAACAGGTTGGCGCCGATCACGTCGCCGGGCATGAGATCCGGGGTGAACTGGACGCGCTTCATGCCGAGGTCGAGGGACGCGGCGAAGGTCTGGGCGAGGAGCGTCTTGGCGGTGCCGGGGACGCCTTCGAGCAGGATGTGACCGCCGGACAGGAGCGAGACGAGCAGGGCCTCGACGACGGCTTCCTGGCCGACGACGATGCGGCCGATCTGTTCTTTCAGGCGCTCGCAGAGGGAGTTCAGCTCATCGGGGCTCATCGAGGATCTCCTTGCGCCAGGTGTCGATGGCGCGGGCGAGGGCGAGGGCAGAAGCTGCGGCCGGGCGGCCACGGTGCGAGGTGAAGGCGTCGACCTCACGGGCGATCTGGTCGATGTCGACGCGGGCGCCACGAGCGCGGGAGAGGGCGGCGAGCGCGGGGAGGGGGTCGGTGCCAGGGGGTAGGCCGAGGGAGGCCGCGGCAGCGCGCAGGGTCATGCGCAGGTAGTGGCGCAGGGTCTCGGCGTGGTGGGCGCCCCCGTCGAGCAGCTCGGCGGTGGCATCGACGAGGGCGCGCTTGCCCGCGGGGACGCGCGCGGGTGCGGGCTCGGCGCGGCTCTGGCGGAGGCTCGCGGCGATCAACGCGAGGAGGGTGAGGCCGATGGCGTGGAGGGTGACGGGGAGGAGGGGGAGGGTGAGCAGCTCCGTCCAGAGGGAGGGGGCGCGGTAGTGGCCGTGGGTGATCTCGTCGATGACGAGGCTCGTGGCGCCGAGGTGATCGACGAAGAAGCGGTGCGCGATGACGGCGTTGTCGCCGTGGGCGAGGCCCCAGGTGTTGAAGAGGTCGGGGTCGGAGACGATGAACACCGGGCGGTCCGGGACCTTGCCGAGGAGGATGCCTTCGTCGCTCCAGAGGAGCGGTTCGAGGGGGCAGTCGGAGAAGACGAGCTGGGGTTCGAGGGGGCGCGTCGGATCGTCTTCCGGCGCTTCGCCGGGGGCAGTGTCGATGGGGAAGGTGGGGTGCTCGCCGCCGGGCAGGGCGCTCTTCCAGCGCTGGGGGAGGGGAGGGTCGGTGATGATGCAGTCCTCGCCGGTGAGAATGGCGAGGGCGTCCTCCGGGGCGCCCTGGGTGTCGAGCGCCTCGATCCAGCCTTCCTGCGGGCCCGTGACGCCGCGGTGCTTGGGGAGCACCACGACCACCGGCGCGTCGCGGCGGGCTGCTTCGTCGAGCTGGGCCGAGAGGCCCCAGGCGCCCGTGCCGTGCGCGTCGTCGTCGCCCTCGGGAGCGCCCCGCGCCGGGTCGCCCTGGCCATTGTGGCGGCTGTCGCGGCGGATGGGAGGGCTGCCCTCGGGCTGGGCGGTACTGCTGGCCGCTGGAGCGGCGTCGCCGCGCGGGGGCACGGGCTCGTCGAGGAGCAGGGGCTCGGCGAGGAGGAGCGGCTCGTGGGGGCCTGCCTTCTCGGCAGAGCGGAAGCGGCTGATCACGACGTCGACGCCCGCATCCTGAAGCAGTTCGACGAGCGCGCGGTAGCCGATGGAGGAGCGGCTGAAGGCGTCGGCCTGGGCGGAGTCACCAGCGTTCATGCGGCCCGAGAAGGCGAGGACGAGCAGGGTGGCGGCGAGGGAGACCGTGGAGAGGGCGACGAGCCAGGCGGCGGTGCGGCGGGTGAAGATGTCGCCTGCCGTGTCGGTGAAGGATGGCGTCGGCGGAGAGGGGCGCGATGCATCCGCGGAAAGCGTCGGCGAGCGCGGCGGCACACGGGGCGATGAAGGGGGCGGCGCGTCGGTGCTCACGGAGAGGCGGTCCCCTGGGCCGCGGCGGCGGAGGCGGGGGATCCGAGCAAGGCGCGGAAGGCGGTGGCGCAGCGGTCGTAGTCCTGGTGGTCGAGGTCGCGGCCGCCGAAGAGGGAGATCTCGACGGCGAGGACCAGCTCCCCGAGGGGGCGGCGCGCGGCATCGCCAGAGACGACGGCGCGCAGGGCTTCGCGGGCCGTCATGTCGTCGGAGAGGGCGAGGCGACCCTGCCGCGCGAGGTGGGCGACGGCGCGCTGGAGCATGAGGTGGATGGCCTCGGCGTGGTGGCCTTCGCGGGCGAGGCGCTCGATGTCACCCTCCTCCGGGAGGGGAGCGTCGCTGTCGGCGCGGCGCTGACCGGCGGCGTTCACCTGCGCCACCGAGGGGCTGCGACGGGCGAGGTGGCCGGCGATGAGGAGGGCGATGCCACCGAGGACCACGGCGCCGAGCAGCACGAGGAGGAGCGTGCTCACGAGCTGCGAGGCGACCGACGCCACCTCGGAACGGGGCAGCGCGGGGGGCATGCTCCTGTGCTCGGCCTCGGCCAGGCGGCGGGCGCGGCGGGCGTCCCGGGCACGCCGCGCTTCGCGGGCGAGGCGCGCGCGCTCCGCCGTGCTCGCGCGTTCCCCTTGGGGATCGTCGCCTGGCGTGAGCGAATCGCGGCGGCGTTCGGGGGAACGCCGGGGGTCGTCGACGCTCGGCGCGGAGGAGTCCTCGTCTCCCCCGAGGGTGACGTCGCGCAGCTTCTGGTCGTGCGCGCGGAAAGGAGGGTGCTCGGTCTGGAAACGTTCGTCGGAGACGACGCGCCGCGCGCGCGCGGCGATGTCGGCCGCGCTTTCGGCGGCGCGGACGTCGCGGTGCGCGCAGGTCAGCGCGCCGAGGAGCAGGGCTCTGACGAGGGCGCACTCCCGCGCGCGTGCTGGTCGCCGGGTGCGCCTCGCGGTCACTCGAACACCCGCGTGAGATCCTCGGTGCTCACGCCTTCCTTGGCCACCCGCAGGTCATGGTAGACGATCGCGGCGCATATTCGGCAAAGGTGGTGCTCCGGCCGCGGAGTTGCTGGAGCACCCCATGGGTGACCATTGCCACGGCCAGGGGGGTGAGCACGGCTCCCAGCATGGCAGCCCCGAGGATCTTCGGGAGGTTCTCCGAGAAGGCTTCGAAGGGCTGCCCCTCGCTGGCCTTCACCGTGTGGAGAACGTAGCTGAGCAGGGCCTGAGGGAGGTAAGCCACGAGCGCCATTAAGGAGAAGGCGCCGAGGTTCTGCCGAAGCACCGCGGGCGCTCGGGAGAGGACGCGCCCGGCTTCGAACGGTTGAAGGAATTCCATGTCGTCGGGTTCCCCGAGGAAAGCGGAGCGAGGGCGGGGGCGAGAATACACGAGTTCACCCTGTGACCATCCGGTCATGAGGCCGTAACAACCGACCTGTAGATCCCTCCTCCAGCATGGCGCGGATCCTGGTGATCGAAGATGAGCCAGCGCTCCTCAAGGTCCTCGATTACAACCTGAGGCAGGCAGGGCACGAAGTGCTCGCGACCGGGCATGGAGAGGAGGGCATCCGGAAGGCGCGCGAGACACCGCCCGATCTGGTGCTGCTCGACATGATGCTCCCGGACATGCCGGGGACCGAGGTGTGCCGGGCGCTGCAGCGGAGCGATGCCACGCGGCGCATCCCGGTGATCATCGTGTCGGCGCGGGGCGACGAGGTGGACCGGGTGGTGGGCTTCGAGCTGGGGGCCGTCGATTACGTGGTGAAGCCCTTCAGCGTGCGGGAGCTGCTCCTCCGGATCCAGGCCGTGCTGCGGCGGTCCCGGGTGGCGGCGCCCACCGCGCGGTGCATCGAGTTCGGGTGCTTGCGCATGGACGAGGAAGCACACCGGGTGTGGGTGGACGACCAGGAGGTGGAACTGACGCTGCTCGAGCTGAAGCTGCTCCTGGCGCTGCACGAGAGCCGGGATCGGGTGCAGAGCCGCAGCGCGCTGCTGGAAGGGGTGTGGGGGGCCGACGTGAACGTGACGACACGGACCGTGGACACCCACGTGAAGCGGCTGCGGGACAAGCTCGGTCGCGCCGGTGATTACATCGAGACGGTGCGGGGGATCGGCTACCGGTTCGCTGGCTCGCCGGACCTCGATCCGTCGCGACCCCGCGCGGTGCGAGAGGCGTGAAGCGAATGGTGACACGGCGCGACGATTGAAACGTTTCGCGGTCGTCACGCAGTTGCCACGGAAGGCAGGCAGGGTGCGCGCAGCGTGAAGGCCCGCGGAGCTAAGGATGCACCTTGAAACCTGGAGCGTCGGGGACACGGATCCCGGACGGGCGAAGCGGCTGGCGATCGGGTACGCGGTCGGGATCGGGCTCTTCGGTGCGCTGACCCTGGTCGCGGCGAGTGTGCACAGCGCCATCGCCCCCGCTGAAGAGGAAGAGGCGGAGGTCGTCGACGTGAAGCTCGCCACGGAGGTCCCCGCGGCGACACCGCCGCCTCCGCCGCCTCCCCCGTCGCCCGAGCTGCGCCCCGCGGCGGTGTCGCCAGGGCCGGCCAGGAAGGCGCTCGTCGCGCCGAAGGAGGTGCCCACCGAGCTGCCTCCGGAGGGAGAACCAGGGCAGGGCAGCGCCTCCGACGATGCTTATGGGGACAGCAATGGTGGGCCTGGAGGGGTGCCGGGGGGGACCGGACCTGCCGTGGCGCCACCCCCTCCGCCGCCCCCTCCACCGCCGCCACCCCCCCCGCCGCCCCGCGCTGCAGGGCCGATCCAGCTCCCGGAGAATGCGACGCCGCCCTCCGCGATTGCGATGAACCAGCCGGCGTACCCCGCCGAGGCGCGGAGCGCCGGGGTGGAGGCGACGGTGGTGGTGAAATACGTGGTCTCCGAGTCCGGGCAGGTGACTCAGGTGACGGTGGTCAGGGGTCACCCCATGTTCAATGACACGGTGCTCGCCACGGTGAAGTCGTGGCGATTCAGACCGGCAATGGTGGATGGGAGGCCGATCTCCGTCTTCAAGACGGCGCGCTTCCCCTTCAAGCTCAAGACATGAACCTCCTTCTTGAATTCGAGGAGCGGAAGCCATGATGCAATTCGATCTCGCGCACATCTGGGCCAGCATGGGGCTGCTCAGCAGGCTCGTCGCCTTCGCCCTGGTCATCATGGGCCTGGCGAGCATCGCCGTGGTGGTGGAGCGGGTGATCGCGCTCGCGCGGCTCGGCGCGGAGACGCGGCGGTTCGCGGCAGAGGCGCGGCCGCTGATGGAGGTGTGGGACACCGCGTCGCTGGTGGAGGTGGCCGAGCGCTACCGGCTGTCGGCGCTCGCGCGGTTGATGGCGGCCTCGGTGCGCCGCTACGAGCGGGCCCTCGGCGAGGGGGAGGGCGGAGTGCCAGCGGTGGAGCTGGCGAGGCGTGAAGCGGGTCGGCGCAGGGAGGCGATCGGCGCCGATCTGCGCCGGGGGCTCAACGTGCTCGCGTCGGTCGGATCCGTGGCGCCCTTCGTGGGGCTGCTCGGCACGGTCATCGGCATCATCACCGCGTTCCAGACGATTGCTTCGTCAGGCTCGGGGGGGCTCGGCGCCGTGAGCGCTGGCATCTCCGAGGCACTCATCGTCACCGCCCTCGGCCTCGCGGTCGCGATCCCGGCGGTGCTTTGCTTCAACTACCTGAGCGCCCGCATCTCCGCCGTCGAGCTGTCCCTCGAGCGGAGCGCCGGGGAGCTCATCGACGAGATGGAGAACGAGCATGGGCGCCACAGTGGAGAGCACGAGATCGCGAAGACCGCAGCTTGAGCCGGAGATCAACGTCACGCCGCTGGTGGACGTGGTGCTGGTGCTGCTGATCATCTTCATGGTGGTGGCCCCGCAGCTCGAGCACGGCGAGCGGGTCGAGCTGCCCGCCGTCTTCCAGCCCGATGCGAAGTCGAAGGCCAAGCTCGATCCGATCTACGTCACGGTGGCCGCGAGCGGGCGGCTGTTCCTGGAGAAGGAGCCCGTCGAGGGCCTCGCGGCTCTGGAAGGGAAGCTGCGGGAGGTGAGGGCCGCGGAGCCGGAGCGGCGGGTGGTGCTGAAGGGCGATGGCGCCGTGAAGTACCACACCATGCGGGAGGCCTTCGCGCTGTGTCAGGGGCTGGGTTTCGCCGGGATCTCGCTGCAGGTGAGCCAGCGGGGGGGTGGCAAGGGAATGCCGGCCGGAGCAGGCGCAGAAGGCGCGCCAGAGGAGGGCTGACGCCATGGGCATGGGTGTGCAAGGCGGCGGTCGGAAGAACGAGATCAGGCCGAGCATGAACGTCACGCCGCTGGTGGACGTGGTGCTGGTGCTGCTGATCATCTTCATGGTGGTGACGCCGCTGCTCGCGAAGCAGATGTGGCTGAACCTGCCGAAGAAGGACGAGGATGCGAAGAACGAGCCGCCGCCGGGCGAGAAGGACAAGCCGGTGGTGGTGACGGTGGACAGGGACGGGACGGTGCGGATCAACCAGTCGCCCGTGGAGCGCGCGGCGCTCAGGGACAAGCTGGGGCGCATCATCGCGGCACGCGCGGAGAGCGTGATCTACTTCGACGCACACGACGAGGCGGATTACGCGGTGGCGGTCGAGGTGATGGACCTGGCGCGGATGGGCGGCGCCAGGACGATCGCGGTGCTCACGGAGAACGCGGTGCGCTGAAAGCCGCGCGCGGGCACGGAGCCTCGCGGCCTGAGATTTCGTCGGTGTGCGCGGCAGGCCGCGCGCGAAGGGACACGTGCATGATGCGTCAGGGGAGCTGGGGGGTCGTGGCGGCGCTGGTTGCGCCGCTGGTGTGGAGCAGTGTGGCCATTGCCCAGCAGCCCGCAGAGGGAGGCGACACGCCGCCGACCGGTGGAGACGCGCCCGCAGGTGGAGATATGTCAGCGGACGCCGGGGCAGGGGAGGAGGGCCTCGGGGAAGAGGACCCTGCCCGGCCCCCGCCTGCGGGCAAGGGCGTGGTGTGGGGCGTGGTGACCGACGCGGCGACGAAGGAGCCCATCTTCGACGCGCAGGTGGCGGTGGTCGGAGCGCCCAGCAAGGTACTCGCCGACGTCGATGGGCGCTTCCGGCTGGAGCTGCCGCCAGGGGAGTACACGCTGCGCGTCTGGTACGAGCTGTACACGGCGCAGCGGGTGCAGAACGTGCGGGTCGTCGCCGGGGCGGTGGCGAAGATCGACGTGGCCCTCTCGACCGACAAGCAAGCCGAGGACGTGATCGAGGTGGAAGCGGAGGTGGAGCGGGCGAGCGTGGGCGCGCAGCTCCTGATCCGCAAGAATGCGGCGCAGGTGGGAGACGCCATCGGTGCGCAGGAGATCGCGAGGACGCCCGATCGGAGCGCATCGGAGGCGGCGCGGCGGGTGGTGGGCGCGACGGTGGTGGGCAACCGCTACGTGGTCGTGCGGGGGCTCGGCGACCGGTACACGAACTCGCTCCTGAACGGCGCTCCCTTGCCGAGCCCGGAGCCGGATCGGCAGGCGGTGCCGCTCGACCTGTTCCCGACGCTGATCCTGAGCGACATCACCATCCTGAAGAGCTTCACGCCCGACATGCCGGGGGACTTCGCGGGAGGGTCGGTGCGCATCAACACCCGCGAGCTACCGAGCAAGCTGCTGGCGCAGGCGCAGATCACGCTGGGGCTGAACTCGGTGTCGACCTTCCAGGACCGGGTGAGCTACGCGGGCGGAGGGCTCGACTGGCTGGGGATGGACGACGGGACGCGGGCGCTGCCGGCGGGGTTCCCGAACTACAAGGTGACCCGGCTGGCCGAGAAGCCCGACGGGACGGTGATGAGCAATGACGAGCTCACGGGTCACGGGAGGCAGCTCGCGCAGACGCTGGGGTCGATGGAGACGACCCGCACCCAGAACCTCCCGAACGGGAGCGGGAACCTGGTCCTCGGGAACACCTTCGATCTGCCGCGCGGGCAGAAGCTCGGGTTCACGACAGCGCTGAGCTACGGCAGGCGGTTCACGCGCCGGCCCGACGAGGTGCTGCGGACTTACCTACCGCCGCCGACGGCGACCTCGGACGAGATCGGCCCCCGCAACACCTACGTGGCCGACACGGGGATCGACACGGTGGCCTGGGGCGGGTTCGGGTCGGCGACCTGGAACTCCGGCAAGGACCACAAGGTGACGCTGACGGGCATCTACAGCCGCGCGTCCGAGAACGAGGGGCGAGAGATCGCCGGCTTCAACGACGAGCGGAACGTGAACGTGACGGACACGCGGCTCCGGTTCGTGGAGCGCGCGCTCACCTTCGGGCAGCTCCTGGGAGAGCATCGCTTCCCGGATCTCGCGCACGCAACGCTGACCTGGAACGCCTCGGCGTCGCTCGCCTCCTCCGAGGAGCCCGGGACCCGCCAGAACGTCTACACCCAGGACGCGAGCACGGGCGTCTACGGGTGGGAGGAGAGCACGCTGTCGGGCTCGTACTTTTTCAGCGAGCAGACGGAGCGCTCACTCGGAGCGGGGTTCGATTGGCTCCAGCCGCTCGGCGAGGGGGAGCTCGCCCCGAAGCTCAAGCTGGGCGGGCTGATGACGCTGCGGCGCCGCAGCTTCGATTCGCGAAGGTTCCGCTTCATCCCGTTCCAGGGCCAGAGTGATGGGACGGAGGAGGAAGAGGAAGAGCAGCAAGCCATCTTCAGGCAGTCTCCCGATCAGCTCTTCACGGCCGAGTACATCGGTACGGAGCTGATCCTCCGGGAAGAGACGCGGAACACGGACACCTACAACGCCGACTACGACGTGTTCTCCGGCTACCTGATGACCGACGCGGCGCTCACCCGCGCGGTGCGGGTGGTCGTGGGAGGGCGCGTGGAGGCGTCGCGGCAGACCATCAACTCGTTCAGCCCGTACGCGCCCGAGCTGGCGCCGGTGATGAACGAGCTGGCCAGCGTGACGCTCTTGCCGGCGGTGAGCCTGCTCTACAAGGTGACGTCGACGTCCAACGTGCGGCTCGGCCTGTCGAAGACGGTGGCGCGGCCGCAGCTCCGGGAGCTCGCGCCCTTCGTGTTCACCGACTACTTCGGCGCCCGCGAGATCGTCGGCGAACCAGGCCTGACGCAGACGAGCATCTACAACGCCGACCTGCGCTTCGAGCTGTTCCCGGGAACCGGCGAGGTGATGGCAGTGAGCGCGTTCTACAAGCAGTTCCAGGATCCCATCGAGCAGGTGATCATTCCTTCGGGCCGGGGGATCGTGTCCTACCAGAACGCGCCGGGAGGGAGGAACGCCGGCATCGAGCTGGAGATGCGCAAGACGCTCGGGTTCATGGCGCCCGCGCTGCGGGATTTCCAGCTCATCGCCAACCTGACCCTGGTGAGCTCGCGGGTGTCGCTGAACACGGATGATCTCGGGGTGCAGACCAACGCGGTGAGGCCGCTGGCGGGGCAGTCTCCGTACGTGGTGAACCTGGGGCTCGACTACGCGGGCGAGGAGACCGGGACGCGGGCGCGGGTGCTCTACAACGTGTTCGGTCCCCGCATCTCGCAGGTGGGCTCGAACCGGCTGCCGGACGTGTACGAGGAGCCGCGGCACCAGCTCGATGTGACCTTCGCGCAGCGGCTGGGGCAGCACGTGGATCTGAAGCTCACGCTGGAGAACCTGCTCGATTCACCGGTGCTGTTCACTCAGGGGGAGGACGCCGAAGGGGAGGCCAACGTGGTCAACCGCTTCCGCAATGGCGTCTCGGGGGCGCTCGGCGTGGTGATCACGAACTGAGGTCGCCACGAGAACGTCGCATTGCGCACGCCAGGGAGTAACGCGGGTGCTGCAGGGTGCGCGCAGAGATTCTGGAGGTTCATCGCATATGCGCATCAACGGTACGATCCTGTTCTGCTCGACGGCGCTCGGCGTCGTGCTCGCTGGCTGCTCGGACGCAGCGGATCCGGTGCCGCCCGGCAACCAGGGAGACACCACCCTCAGCGGATCGATCTCCGAGGATCGGACGCTCACTGCAGACAAGGAGTGGACGCTCGGCGGGGTGGTGTTCGTGGAGGCGGGGGCGACGCTGACCATCGAGCCGGGGACCGTGATCAAGGGCGCTGCGTCGAGCCTGGGGACGCTGGTGGTCGAGCCCGGGTCGCGCCTGATGGCGCAGGGGACCGCGGACGCCCCGATCGTGTTCACGAGCCAGGCCGAGCCCGGGGATCGGCTGGCGGGTGACTGGGGCGGCGTGATCCTGCTCGGGAACGCGCCGATCAACGTGCCCGGTGGCAAGGCGCAGGTAGAGGGCATCACCGGAGAGGGGACGCAGTACGGTGGTGACGATCCCGACGATTCGAGCGGGGTGGTCGAGTACGTGCGCATCGAGTACAGCGGCGTGCAGCTCTCGCCGGACAACGAGATCAACGGCATCACCTTCGCGGGCGTGGGGCGCGGGACGCGCGTCGATCACGTGATGGTGCATCACACGACCGACGATTGCTTCGAGTTCTTCGGCGGGACGGTGGACGCGAAGCACCTGCTCTGCGCCTACAACGGAGACGACGGTGTCGACTGGGATCTCGGTTACACGGGACGGCTACAGTACGTGGCGGTGGTGCAAGACGCTTCGATCGCCGACGACGCGAACGGGTTCGAGGCGGACAACGACGGCGACGCGACGCAGAACCGGCCGATCAGCAGCCCCACCATCTACAACGCCACCCTGTGCGGGCAGAACAAGGTGGTGGACAAGCAGCAGTACGGGATGCTGCTGCGCCGGTCGACGGAGGGGACGGTCGTGAACACGGTCATCACGGGCTTCGAGGCCTGCGTGGACGTGGGCGGCGCGCTGACCGATCCGGTCGCGACAAGCTCGATCTGCCACGGGAGCACGGCGCCGGGGGTCACGATCGCCTACGAGGAGACGGACACCGACGAGGCGAGCAAGGGAAAGCCCACCTACGACGACGATGGCGGGTTCGATGAGGTGGCGTGGTGGAACGACCCCGCGAGCGGCAACAGCGTGACGGATCCGGGGCTCGCCAACTGCTTCAGGGCAGGGGATCCCGACTTCCGCCCTGCCGTGACCCTGAGCGAGGGTGCGGCGACGCCGCCCGAGGATGGTTTCTTCGATGCTTCAGCCACCTACATCGGCGCCTTCACGGCGGACGATGGCTGGGCCACAGGCGCCTGGGTCAGCTTCGAAGCGCGCTGAGTCCTGACGCCGCGCAGCAATCCAGCCCGAGTGGCGATGATCAGCGTGCGCGGAGCGTGAATCCGGACACGCGGTGCTCAGCACACTGGGCTCGCGTGTCCGCGGCGTCGCGGAATGTCACCGTTCCGCACAGCTCGCAGAGCCCAAGGTGCGCACGATAGTAATCCCTGTCGGTGAGGACGGCGGATGCGAGCACGCTGAGCACCATGTCCCCGAGAAAGTCGATCTCACGGGGAGAAGGTACCCAGGCCGCTTTGCCGTCGACGGAGGCGCGACGCACGCGCCCACCGTAGATGGCCGCGTGGAGGAAGCGATCGTCGGAAACGGGGGCGATCAGCCCACGCACCGCCTCGATCACCCGCCCGCGCGCGCGCAGGAGCAGCTCCTCGAAGCTCGCGTCCGTCTCCATGCGCATGTCGAGGCGCAGGGGCCTGGCGCCTGGCTCCCGGAGCACCATGGGGCGCTTCATGAGCCCCGGCGAGACCAGGTGCCGCTGGATCCAGTCGATGAGCTCTGTCGTCGTCCACTCGGTGACAGAGCCCTCGAGGAACTCGAGTACGGCGGGAACGCCGCCGCCTACTTGCCCGGGAGCTGCCGCGAATGATGACCAGCTTCGCGAACGGCGGATGCGTTGAGGCAGGTCGAGTTTGCGTGTAGTGCCCATAATCTGTGTTGGTTGACTTACTCTGCAGTGGGCGAGGTAGTCGGTCCGTCTGAACCGATCCGGAGCAGAATCTGTGCCGCCGCGATTGGAACCCGGAAGAGATCCTGCAGCGGCCGGAATGTTCGGACCGAGGTGAAGGTGGGGAGAGGGAAGGAAAATGCAGCCGGGGGAGTCGCTGAGCGGCCACTGGCCGGCCGGGTCAGGCCAGCTTGCCCTTTTGCGTTAGGATGGATCCAATGCACTCGACCACGACCATCCGTGAGTCTCTGCCCGAAGTGCCGGTCAGTGAGGTGCCAATCCCCGGTCTCGTTCTCGTGTTCTCCGGAAAGCAGCCGAAATGTACGGCGATTCCTCTGGAGGATGGGGCCGTGGTGCTCGGGCGCGGTGGTCCCGCAGGTGACGATACGCTCCTGTCGCGGCGTCATGCGCGCGTCGCCTTCGATGGCACCACCTGGTCGGTGGAAGATCTCAAGAGCACCAACGGCACCTGGGTGGACAACGAGCCGATCCAGGGTGAGGTGCACCGAGCCTCCATGCGCGTGATCCAGGCCGGAGCTTCGATCTTCTTGCCGCTCGACGACGTGCGCCGCTTTCTGCAGTACCGGGTGCGGGTCGAGAGGGGGATGGTGCTCGGGCCGGCGCTGCAGGAGGTGCACGCGACGATCACGCGAGCCGCGCTGTCGGGCGACAGCTTGCTCATCACGGGAGAGAGCGGCACGGGCAAGGAGCTTGCGGCGCGCGCATACCACCAGGCTGGCCGCCACTCGGGGGGACCCTTCGTGGCCGTCAACTGTGCTGCCATCCCGCAGACGCTCGCGGAGCGGCTCCTGTTCGGTGCGCGCAAAGGCGCCTACTCCGGCCTGACGCACGACACGGACGGGTACGTGCAAGCGGCGAACAACGGGACGCTGTTCCTCGACGAGGTGGCGGAGCTCGACGCCGGCGTGCAGGCCAAGCTGCTCCGGGTGATCGACACGCAGGAGGTGATGGAACTCGGGGCCGTGGCGGCGAAGCCGGTGCGCCTTCAGGTGTGCGCAGCGACGCACAACCTGCGGGCGCGGGTCGCGTCGAAGCAGTTCCGGGACGATCTTTACTACAGGATCGGCAAGCCAGAGGTGCGCCTGCCGCCGCTGCGGGAGCGGCCCGAGGAGATTCCTTGGCACTTCGCCGCGTGCTGCAAACCCGTGGAAGGGAGTCAGCCGCCGGCACTCCACGTCTCGCTGATCGTCTCCGCCCTGATGCGCCCCTGGCCCGGCAACGTGCGCGAGCTGCTGGGAGAGGCGCGCCGTGCCGTGAGCCGGGCAGTGGGAGAGGAGAGGCGGGTGGTGGAGGCCCGGGATCTCGACGAGTGGGCCGGGATGGGGGTGGAGGAGGGCTCGGGACAGGACTCCGAGCGGAGTGGCGTGCCCAACGATGCGATCGCGGAGGCCCTTCGCCTCGAAGGGGGGAATGTGACCCGTGCTGCACGGCGGCTCGGCATTCACCGCAACAAGGTGCGTCGCTGGCTCAAGAAGTACGGGATCGATCGCGGGACCTTCGGGTCGCGGGAGGACCACGCCGGGTGAGCCGGGGGCAGAGTGACCAGAGGGTCAACTTCGCGCTCGCACAGCGTGGGCGGCTTCTGATAATGTAATCGAAGTTCTCCTGGCACCCTCCAGGGGAGCCCCTACATCCCTACGCTTAGTGTCGTCTGACCCGTGATTGCTGGAGGTCTCATGCGCCGCGGTCGAGTCGTCCCTGCCCTTCTGGTTGTTCTTACCGCCGCGACGGGCGGGGCTGCGCTGGCTGTAGGCTGCAGTGCCGTCGGGGAAGGTAGTGAATTCACGAGCACCACGGGGACCACGGATACGGGTGGCGGTGGGCCGGGAGCGGGGGGCTCTGGCGGTGAAGCCGGTGGCGGCATCATCATCGAGCCACCGCAGGACGGTGGGACCGACGCGCCCCCCGACGTGTACATCAACCCGTGCGGTTCCGAATGCGGGCCCACCGAGCTGTGCGACCCGGATCACCTGGGGCTCGACGACGACTGTGATGGCGAAGTGGACGAGGACTGCTCCTGCATCGGCGGACAGGCGCACTTTTGCTTCAAGGGTGATCCTTCGTTCCGTGGTCAGCCTGGCTGCTTCGATGGCTCCCAGAGCTGCACCGAGAACGGTGACTGGGGTCCCTGCGTCGGCGGTGTGCACGCGACCGAGCAGTGCGCAGAGCAAAGCACGGTGGGTTGCCATCCCATCCAGGCGGTACCCTTCCAGAACGTCGACCTCAAACCGGGAACGGGTACCTTCAGCAGCAACGCCGTGACCGAGACCTGGAGCGTGGCCTGCCCGGCGGGCGTGAACCCGTGCCCGGTCCCCTCCGGCGCGAGTCCCGCAGACGATTACAAGCCGCTGCAGTCGGGCGAGTACACCGTGACCTACACCAAGACGGTCTCGGGCGGCCCCTCCGAGTCATGCACCTACCCGCTCTTCGTCGGGTCGCGAGGGCTGCGCGTGGAGCTCGAGTGGAGGAACGATTCCGCGCCCTACGGCGCCGACATCGATCTGCACCTGCACCAGCCCAACAACACACAGCCCTGGGCGGTCAGCGGGGCGCCTCAGGACTGCGGCTATGGCAACTGCACCCTGAGCTCACTCAGCGATAGCGATGCGCCGCACTGGTTCCCCACCACCGGCTCGCCTCCGGATCCGGTGGCCTGGTACGAGGACCCCGTCCTCGAGCAGAACACCTGCTACTACGCGCCGCGCGGTGTGGGGACGGCCTGGCAGGCCCGCGGCGAGGGTTGCTACAACCCCCGCCTCGATCTGGACAACATCAGCTGCACGCCCTCGGTCACGGACCCTTCGGCCAGCAACTTCTGCGCTCCCGAGAACATCAACGTCGACTTCCCGCCACAGGACCAGTGGTTCCGGATCGGGGTTCACTATTTCTCGGGGAGCCAGAACATCCGGCCGCGTCTGAAGGTCTACTGCAACGGCGCGCTGGCCGCGGATCTCGGCCCGTCGGGATTCTACGATCCGGAGATGCCCCTGATCTTCCCGGCATCGGGCGGCGGCTCGCTGTACTGGCTGGCTGCCGACGTCCGGTTCCAGACCAATGAGTGCAGCAATACCTGCGACGTGCGACCGCTTTACATGGATGCGGTGTCCAGGCAGCCCTACCTGACCAACAGGTCCACGGTCGAGTCGAATTTCGGTCCGCCCTACCCCTCCCCCTGAGCCGCATTCTGCACGTAGCATCAGCAGATGCCTGCATGCTTCGTGCTGGATGTTGAGACCGACGCCTCCGCCAGGTCAGTGACGCTGCGTCTCGCAGGACCTGGCGGGGCTCAACTCGGCGAGCACCGAGTCCAGCTCGATGCCCACCCGGCTGCACGCTGGGAAGGACTCTTCCAAACGCGGCGATACATCCGTCGGGTCGCCCGGGATGGCCGACAAGCCGAGGTGCTGCTCGATGCTGTAGGAGCATTCCTGGGCCGCTCGGTGCTGGGCTCTCAGATCACGCATGCCCTGGCCGGGGGCAACGAGGCGCGCACCCTGCTCGTGAGGGTCTCCGGCGCTCCTGACGATGCGCTGGCGTCGGCGTTTGCGCAGGTGCCATGGGACCTGGCGAGGCTCGAGGGAGATCTGCGTACGCTGCGACAGCGGGGGATCGCGGTCCGCATCGCACTGGTGCCATCGAAGGCCAAGGCCGAGGAGCATGCCACGGTCCCCGAGGGGGGGGCGATGGTGGCGCCCCAGTCAGCGCCCGTGCGCGTTCTCCTCGTGTTCGCCGAGCCTGCCGGCGCGCGGCCGGCGGGGGCGCGCATCGAGCGGGAAGAACTGCTCGACACGTTCTTTCGCGACGTCCTCCCGCACCGTGACGTGGAGGTGGACGTGCTGTGCCACGGCGTGACCCGCGCGCAGATCTGGGAGCACGTGCGCCGCAGCGGTGGCTACCACGTGGTGCACTGGAGCGGGCGTGCCCTCGCAGGTGGGCTGGAGATCGAGCTGGAGGAAGGTGAAGAAGAGGCGCCGGTGATCTCGGGGGAGGAGCTCGCCGATCTGCTGAGCGGCTCCGGCACCGGCGAGGTGACGCCAGCGCTGGTCCTGCTCAGCGCCTGCCGGGCAGGAGCGCTCGGGGTGGCCCGTGACTGGGATGCGGTGCGCACCGCGATGGGCGAGCCCGTTCCCGCCGCTGCAGAGCCGACACTCGATCAGGCGCTCGACGTGGCTGGGGGAACACCGGAGGTGGCGCTGGCGATGATCGCCGCGGGTATCCCCGCGGTGGTGGCGACACGGCACGAGGTGGCGCCGAGCTATGCCCGGCGGCTCGCGCGCTCGCTCTACCGGCGGCTGCTCGCCAGCGAGTCAGGGCTGTCCGTGGACGAGGCGCTCGCGGGAGCGCAGCGGGAGCTCGCAGGGGGATCCTCCGCCGACAGATCCGACAAGGCCGCGGCGGGATCGGCCGGCGGAAAAGAGGGGGGTCTCGCGCGGACCTCCATGCCTGGCTCTGTCGGGTACGGGAGCGGCGTGGTTCTGGCCGGCAGTGGTGAAGCGCGGTCAGGTCAGCGTACGGCGGTCACCCAGGATGCAGGAGCGCGCGGCGTGCTGGCTTTCTCGGCAGTGGCCGAGAGCGGGCGAGGGCCCGTCACGTCATCCCCCCTCGAGGCTCCTGCCTCCGGGAGGAGCCGCGCCGCGGGCGAGGCCTGGCAAGCGGACCTGATGGATCAGTCAGCTCCGATCCTGTTTGGCGCGAGGCCAGTGACGATCGTCGCCGAGGCACACCGAAGCGCGCTCGCCGACAGAAGCGAGCCGAAGCCCCAGCCGCTCCTGGAGAGCGGCAGCAAGGACCTCGACCCTTCACCTGGGTTCGTCGGGCGCGGTGGTGAGCTCGGGCTGCTCGCGCGTACGTGGCTGATGTCCGGAGGGGTGCCGCTGGCCCTCGTGGACGGTCCTGCGGGCATCGGGAAGACCTCGCTCGCGGCCGAGGCCATCCACCTGTGGCACCGTCGCTTCGGACTGGTCCTCGCCTTCCAGCCGCTTCGTGGCGAAGTCGGGATGTCGGTCCAGGCCGGACCGGAAGGCGTGCCCTCCGCAAGCGTGGCGGAAGGGAAGCCATCGCGGGAGCTCGAACCGCTGTTGCGCTACGTCGATCGGCGCTTGCGGGAGGAGAGTTCAGCATATCGGGAGCGCTGCGAGCAGGACCCGCTGGCCCGCGTGTACGTGCCACCCGGAGAGGGGTTCTCGCGAGAGGAACGCGGGGCGCGGCTGATCCAGAACCTCGCCGACGCGCTGCGGGCAGACCGGGTGCTGCTCGTGCTCGACGGGCTCGATGGTGGCGCCTCCGGGCAGGCGTCGGAGGCGGTGTGGTGGAGGCTTCTGGCGCAGCTCGGGCCGCAGCTCGGCGAAGGAGACGCGCGGCTCCTCGTGACATGCCGGCGTGGTCCGCCTGCGGCCGAGCTTCCCGGGGCCCTGCGCGTGTCGCTTGGGTCGCTGCCGCTCGGGCACGCAGCGGTGCTTGCCGACCGGCGCTCGGCGCTCCGGGAGATCCTTGCTCGGGGGACACGGGAGCGCCGGGAAGGTGGAGGTGCGGTGGGACAGGCCGAGAGGCTCGCGCGCCGCCTGCTGGAGGTGAGCCACGGCCATCCTCTGGTCCTGCTCCGCTTCGGGGACGTGGCAGGGATGGGGCGGCCCGTGCTGGAGGATGCGCTCGCGCGGCTCGGGGCTCTCGAAGGAGGTCTGCCCGCGGGATCTCTGCCTGGTGGGCGAGGCGATGCGGAGAGGGCGTGGGCCCTGCTCGAGGACGTCGGCGCGTGCCTGGTGGATCTGCTCCTCGAGCGGCTCAGCCTTGGCGCCCGTCGTCTCCTCTGGGGCATGTCGCTGGCCAGCGAGCCGGTTCCGGCGTGGATGATCGAGGATCTCGGCTCCAAGTTGCTGCCTGGCGAAGAGCGCCCCCGGGCTGCGCTCGCCGAGATCTGCGCGGCCGGGCTGGCGGTTCGCGAAGAGGAGCAGGCGCGTGGCACCGTGTACGAGTTCCACGATCTGATCGCGGAGCGGGTGACGGTGTGGATGGAGCAGCACCCCGAGGAGCGCGCCGAGGTCTCCACGGAGGACCTCTACCGTTGCTTCGGTGAGCGCTACACGGCCGCCTTCAGGAATGCGCTCCCCATGCTCCAGCAAGGGTTGCTCACCACGCCTCCTCCCGGCGAGGACACGCGCCCTCGGTCGAGCCCCGTGTCGAGCACGGACGCGCGCACGCGTCCTCCCTCCACGCCCATCAGCGAGTCCAGGCCGCGTGCCGCGCGCCGCTCGCGTGAGCTGTGCGCGGAGCTTGGCCGTCGGAGCGTTCGGTATCTGGTGCGGGGCCGAGCCTTTCAGGCACTCTCGGCCTTCGGGAGCGCGGCGTTCATGGGCGCAGGCGACGCCTCGCTGGTCGCCGAGGTGGTCGCCGACCTCGCTGCGGCTGCCGATCACGGCGAGGGGCCGACGCGGTGGCGGGCGCGGGTCTCACTCGCCGACGCCCTGCGCGGCGCGCGGCAGGTGGACGCATCGTTGCCGCTCTACGAGCAGGCTGCATCGGAAGCTGCCACGGACGATCACTGGGCAGACCTGGGGGTGATCCTCACGAAGTGGGCCACCGCCCTCGCGCAGGACGGCCGCCTCGACGAAGCCCGTGCTCTCTTCGAGCGCGGCGCGGAGGCCAAGCGCCGCGCCGGCAAGCCCCTCGCCCAGGTGATCGCCGTCGAGCTGGAGGCACTCCGGATCGACGTGATGCAGCAAGGCGCGGTGCAGGCGCTCCCCGAGATCGAGCGCCGCGTCGAGGTCCTGCGCGAGCTGTGGAGGCAGCGCCCGCACGACGAGGAGGAGCCCCTCGGTGCGGAGGACGTGCAGCTCGGAGGGGCACTGGTCACTGGCGTCGACGTGGCGAGGCGTGCGAGCGCGGCGCTCGAGCGGTGGGAGGCGTGCCTCGCGCTGCTCGACGAGCTGGAGGTTCTGGACCGCGGTCTCGGTGCAGCCGATCTCGACCTCTCACGCGAGCGCTTCCACCGCTGGACCCCTCTCGTGCGGCTGGGCCGGATGGCAGAGGCCACCGAGGTGATCGAGGGGTGCCTGGAGGGGTTCCGACGCGCGCGCGACACGCGGGGGGAAGTGCGCGCGCTCTCGGCGCTGGCCAGCGTCCGCGCAGAGCTCGGCGACCTCGAGGGGGCGGCGGCCCTCGAGCGCGAAGCGCTCAGCGCGCGTGAGCGTTTCGCCAGCGCCGGTGAGCGGGCCATCGCCCATTGCAGGCTCGCCAGCATGCTCGGGCGCGCTGGGCGGCCGGTCGACGCGCTGGACAACGTGCTCGCCGCCGTCGCCTACCAGCTCGCGGCCGGGCAAGATGCCTCGGCAGAGCTGCGGGCCTTGGCGATCTACGCGCTGGAAGCGGCGGCACTGGATGCACCCGCGGAGACGGCCCCTGACGGTCCGCCCACCGATGCTGCGCTGCAGAGCGGGTCACGGCCCCTCCTGCCCGCGGTCATGCCTCGCCTCGCGTCGCTCCTGGAGCGCCCGAGCTTCGCCTCGGTGCGCAAGTTCCTGAGCGAGCGCGGGGTGTCTCTGGAGGTGCTCCAGGTGCGCATCGACGACCTGTTCGCACACGCTGCCGCAGGTGTGGAGCGCGGGCAGCCGCCGAGCTTCTCCCTGGAAGAAGCAGGCTAGGTACAGCGTATCCTGGTACTGCGTACCCTGGATCAGGGGCTCGTCGCCCCTACGCTCCCGGTGGTCGCTACCCCTGTGCTGTCGCGCGAGCGTCGCGCCGAGGACCAGGGGTGATCGAGAAAACGGAGTACGAGCCACTGCATGGCCGAGTCAGGGGCGTGATCATCTCGACGCCCCGGATCCCTTCCTCCTGGCGCGCGCCACGGCAGCCCGGATCATGGGCGCCGCAGGCGTCAACACGTCCACGAGATCGCCCACCTGCGCCGTCGCTCGCTCGACCCGGGCCCAGGCCGACGAGAACCCCAGCGTGCCTGGCGCGTGCGCCTCCGCCAGCGTGATGGCCCTCCGGATCTCCGCACCCACGGCGGCAATCCCCCGCAGCCGTTCGTGATCGACACCGCGCGTCCGGGCGTCGGCATAGAGGGCGCGCACGATGCCGAGCAGATCGCGTGCAGGCTCGAACGGGAAAGGGTCGCGGCGGATGGAGAGCACGGTGATGTTCGGAGGCCGGGCGGCACGTGCGATCCTAGGCGCGGTGTGATCACGGATCGAGCCTCTGATCGTGGAGAAAACTGCCGTTTACTGGCGCTCGATCCAGCGCAGATCCGCGACGAGAGGGACGTGATCCGATCCGAGGTCGGGGCCGAGCCACGCGCGCTCCACGGACCACCCCGCGCCCGCGAGGACGTGGTCGATACGCGTGCCGAACCAGCGCGTGCGCTTGGTCGCACCGATGCCCAGGCCTGCGTGAGAGAACGCATTCTCCAGGTGAGACCAGGAGTGTCGGTAAATGACGCTCTCGACGGGCATGTTGAAGTCTCCCGCCACGATCACCGGGTGAGGGGCAGCATCCACCCATTCCCGGGCCAGCGACGACTCCCAGCGCCGCAGCGCCACGTTCTCGTCGTGCTCCGCCGCTCCCCGCCATGCCCGGTGCAGCAACGCCTCCACGGCATCGCGGACCGTCTCCAGGTGCAGGTTGACGACGCTGATCCGCGTCGGTGTACCTCGATCCGAGGGCAGCTCGATGGTGTAGCGCACGATGGCGCCGTGCCCCCCGCGCTTCCACACGTCAGCACGATCGCGGGCCGCCACCTCCTGCACCGGGAACTTGCTGAGCAGGCACTGACCCTGGTTGACACGAACCTCCCACCCAGGGAACGCCGCTCCGAGTTCCTTGTCGCTCCAGCCACACTCCTGCAGCGTCACCAGGTCGGGCCGGTTCGCATCGATGAAATCACGCAGCGCGCTCAGGTGGCCGTGCCGGGAGCGCGCGTTGAAGGTGATGACCCGGAGCTGACCTGCCCGCTCTTCCTGGAACACCTGACCGAGCGGCAGCTCGAAGCCCATGATGGGGCCCGCCACCAGCACTGCCGTCACCGCGAGAGGGGCGAGGGCCCGTCGCTCCACGACGAGGGCGATCGGGACGAGCACCACGAGCGGCAACGCCGTGAGCCAGCGCGGCCCGAAGAGCACGAGCGTCGCTGGCCACCAGCGATCGCCGAGCAGCGGCAGGCCGACGGCACCTGCGATGGCCGCCACGAAGTACACCAGCACGGCCACCCGGAGGAGCCGCGTTGCCCGCCGCTTCCACCCTGTCCGTGGCCGCTCAGGCCTTCTGTCTCCCGCGTCTTCCGCGTCTCCCGCGTCTCTGGCCATCGTGCCCTGCACCGTCCTCCGATGCCCGGGCGCTGCAGGTCGTCGCTGGCGAGGATACCTGTCGGCCCGACGCGGCCCGACGCGGCCCGACGCGAACCCGCACAGACAGGTCGCGACGTCCTCGGCGCTGTGCAGCCTTCAGGGGCTGGGCATGCGCCCCACGGCAGTGGCGACGACGAGCACCAGCTCCGTGGGATCGATGGGCTTGGGCACGTGGGTCTGGAACCCCGCGACGAGTGCCCGGGTGCGATCCTCCATGTGCGCGTGCCCGGTGAGGGCCACGGCTGGCGTGCGCCCGCCCTCCCCGGCAGGGAGCGTGCGCACCCGGCTGATCAGATCGTAGCCCGACTGCCCGGGCATTCCGATGTCACTGATCAGCAGATCGGGTCGGCCCGCCTTGAGCGCTTCGAGCCCCTCCGGGGCGCTCGACGCCGTGGTCACGCGGGCGCCGCACGCCTCCAGGATGGATGCGATCAGGTCACGCGCATCCTGCGCGTCATCCACCACCAGCACGTGCACGCCCTGCAGATCGCAGCGCAGGCGCAGCTCCTCCAGCGCACCCGGCGATGGCTTGCGCCCCTCACCCTCGGTCTTCGGCAGCGCGACCGGCAGGCGCACCGTGAAGCGCGCGCCTTTCCCTTCGCCCTCGCTGAACGCCTCGATGGTGCCGCCATGCAGCTCGATGATGTGGCGAACGATGGCCAGCCCGAGCCCGAGCCCGCCTTGCGGCGGCACCTGCCCTCCCTCCGCTTGCCGGAACCGCTCGAACACATGGGGCAGGAAATCCGGCGAGATGCCGCGGCCGGTATCCACCACCGCGAGTTCCACGGAGTCCGCGATGCGCGCGAGCGACACCTCCACCCGCCCTCCCCGTGGCGTGAACTTCACCGCGTTGGTGAGCAGGTTCGACGCGACCTGGAGGAGCCGATCCGGATCTGCCGGGATGAGCCCCGTCGGCGTGATCGCAGGCTTGAGGCGGATATCCTTGGCGTCCGCGGCCGGCCGGACCGCGTCGAGCGCCGACTCCACGATCTTCACCGGATCCACCTCCTGCACGCCGAGCCGCAGCTTGCCCGAGATGATGCGGGAGACGTCGAGGAGATCCTCGATGAGCGCGAGCTGGTTGTGCGCGTTGCGCTCCACGATGTCGAGCGCCCGCGCGCGCTTGTCCGACGACAAGGCCCCGAGCTGGAGCATCCGGATCCAGCCGAGGATCGCGTTGAGGGGCGTGCGCAGCTCGTGGGACACCATCGCCAGGAACTCGTCCTTGGCGCGGTTCGCGTCCTCGGCGCGGGCGCGCTCGCGCTGGGCCGTCTCGAAGAACCGCGCGTTGTCGAACGAGAGCGCGGCCCTCCGGCCCAGCTCCTCGGCGAGCTGGAGATCCTCCGCGGTGTAGCCTTGATCGCTCGACGCGAAGTACAGGAGGCCGAGCACCTGCCCCCGCGCGGACAGGGGGACGATCATCGCAGAGCGCAGGCCGAGCAGCGCCAGCTCCTGCCGGTGTGCCGGGCTGAGCGAGAGCCGCTCCAGCACCTCGTCCGGGCCGTGGACGAGCAGCGGGTGCTCGCTCCTCAGCGCCGTCCTCAGCGGGTGATCCTTGAACACGGGGCTGCGGGGGAGTGCTCGCAGGCGCGCCTCCACCTCTGGCTCGGAGTGGGCGAGGAGCAGCGCGCCCCGCTCTTCCGCGGGCCCTTCGAGCAGCTCCACCGCCGCCAGCGTCGCCAGCTCCGGCACCGCGAGCCGCAGCACGCTCGCCAGGGTCTCCCCGAGGTCGAGCGACGCGCTCATCCGCGCCCCTGCCTCTGCGAGGAGCCGCTGTCGCCGCTGATCCGCCCACGCCCGCTGGTACAGGCGCTTCAGCCGCGCCAGCGTGCCCACCCGCGCGCGCAGCTCCGGCGGGTGGTAGGGCTTCGTCACGTAATCGTTCGCGCCTGCCTCCAGCGCCTCGACCACCTCGTGCTCGCGGGCGTGGCCGGTCATCATCAGGATCGGCAGCGTCGCCTCGTCGAGCGTCTGACGCAGCGTGCGGCACAGCTCGAGGCCCGACATCCCCGGCAGGTGCCAGTCGAGCACCAGCACGTCCGGGAGGGTATCGCCCACCCGCACGAGCGCGGCGGCGGCGTCCGGGAGAAGCTCGACATGGTGCAGGGGGGACAGGACCCGGCGCGCCAGCTCCGCCTGCGTCGGGCTGTCTTCCACGACCCAGACCCGACCTCGCTCTGGCTCGACATCGATGGCAGGCCCCGACAGTCGGTCACCGTCTGCCGCATCGGCCGCGTTGCCCCTGACCTTACCCATGCCACTGCATCTCCACGCATTGTCCGTGTCGCCCCACGACCGGCGGCTCGACGGGATGGAAGCTCACCCTGTGCTGCGTATCCAGCGCAAAATCCAGCCCGGAATGGCCGTCAGGGGCAGAACATCATCGGCACCTTCTCGGACGATGGCCTCCTTGGGCATGCCGAACACCACGGAACTCTGTTGATCCTGTGCGACGACCCGTCCACCTGCGCGGCGCAGCGCAACCGTTCCATCGGCTCCATCATCCCCCATCCCACTCAGGATGATCCCGAGCGCGCGCGGCCCCAGCGTCTGCGCCAGCGAACGCAGGAGCCAGGTCCCGGAGGGCCGGAAATAGCCCACGGGTGGCGCGTCGCTGAGTGCGACCCGCCCGAGCGCGTTCACGCCGAGGTGCCTGTCCTCCGGTGCCACGTAGGCGCGCCCCACCCTGAGCGCTTCCCCCTGCTGAGCGAGGTCCGTTGGATATCCGGTGCGCTGAGCGAGCCACGACGCGAAGCCTGGCGCGAAGCCTGGCGCGATGTGCTGCACGATCAGGATCGGCGGCACGACGCGGCGCGGCAGCTCCGCGAGGATGTCTGCGATGGCGTTCGGTCCACCCGCCGAAGCGACCATCCCGACGGCAACGATCGGCCCCTGCGGCGTCGGCGCGGGCTCCTGCAAGGAGATCGGCTTGGAGCGCTCTGGCAGGGCGCGCGGGCGTGTCGGGATCCCGTCCTGCGACGCAGGCAGCTCCGGGCTGGAGCCTGGCGGTGGACCCACCCGCACCTGGGCCATCGACCTGAGGAGCTGCGCCAGCGCCCTCCTGCGCTGCACGTATCCAGGCGCCGTGCGTGGCGGCAGTCCCTGCGTGACCGCCAGGGCCCGCGCACGCATCGCTTCCAGGATAAGCTCGCTGCTCTTCGCATCGGCCGCCGCGGTGATCATCACGATGGGCGTGGGCGTGCGGGCCATGATCTCGCGCGCCGTCGCGAACCCATCCATGCCCGGCATGACCACATCGAGGAGCACCACCGACGGGCGTAGCCGGATCACCGTGGAGGTGGCCGCGTAGCCGTCGGGGACCTCTCCGACCACCTCGACCCCCGGCTCCTCGGCGAGGGCCATCCGCAGCGCCACGCGCTGGGTGGCCGAGTCGTTCACGATGAGGACCCGCAGCGGTTCGGCGGGCGGAGTCTCACCGGGCATCATCGCTGTTATAGCAGCCGTTCGAGTGTTTCAAGCAACGCCTCCTGGTCGAAACTCCGCTTGATGAGGTAGGAGCTTGCGCCGAGGTCGAGCGCGCGCTGCCGGTCGGAAGGCCGGTCGAGGGCCGTCACCAGCACGAAGGGCAACCGTGCCGTGCGCGGCGTCGCGCGCACCCTCGCGAGGAGCTGAAAACCGTCCATGCGGGGCATTTCGATGTCCGAGAGGACGGCATCGACGCGCCCTTGCCCGTGTCCGGACGCATCGACGTCGGCCAGCATCTCCCAGGCGTGCTGCCCGTCGTGGGCGAGCGTCACGTCGTACCCTGCCGCCTCCAGGATGGTCCGCTCGAGCTGTCGTGTCGTCACCGAGTCGTCGACCACCAGGATCCTCCGTCGCGCCAGGGTCGCCGCGTCCGCCGCGTGCTCGGTGACGGCTGCAGGCTGCGCGGTCTTGACCAGATCGGCGGCGTCGAGCACCAGCGCGAGCTCTCCGTCCCCGAGCACCGCCGCGCCCGACACCAGCGCTGCGCGCCGCACGCGCCCCCCCAGCGGGCGCACGATCACCTCGTGGTAGTCGAGCAGCGCATCCACCCGGAACGCTGCCCGCCGATCTCCTGCGGCCACCACCACGCACGCCCACCGCTCGTCCGCCGTGAGCTGGGTGACGGGCCGCGCCGACAGGCCGAGCGCCGCGTCGAGGTCGGCGAGCGGCACCGGGCCCCCTTCGTCCCGCAGGTACATCCGCCCCTCGAGCGAGAGCAGATCCTCCGGCGACGCGCGCCGCAGCCGCTCGACGGCGGTCGCCATGAAGATCGCCCGCACGTCCCGCACCTGCACCACCAGGCCTGGCGAGACGCTGAGATCCACCGGCACCGTCAGCGTGAAGCGCGTGCCTCGCCCGGGCTCGCTCTCCACCTCCACCCGCCCGTGGAGCTGGGCGATCCGCTGCCGCACCACGTCGAGCCCCACGCCCCGCCCCGAGAATGCCGAGACGTTGCGCCGCGTGCTCACCCCCGCCTCGAAGATCAGCCCGAGCAGGTCACGCAGGTCCACCCCTGCCGCACCGGGCAGCCCCCGCGCTGCGGCCACCTGCTGCAGCGCTTCCAGGTCCACCCCTTTGCCGTCGTCGCGCACCACGATGCGCGCATCGCGCCCAGCGATCGACGCCTCGATCTCCACGCTCCCCGCCTCCGGCTTGCCAGCCGCGACGCGCGCCTCCGGCGGCTCGATCCCGTGATCGATCGCGTTGCGCACCAGGTGCAAGAGCGGCTCCCGCAGCCCGTCGCGCACCCGCCGGTCGATCTCCACCCCCTCGGCGCGGATCGACACCGTGACGGGGCGGCCCAGCGTCCTGACCATCTCTCCCGCTGCGCGCTCGATCGCGGGTGACAGCGTGTCCAGGGCGACCACCCGCAGCGCCCTCGCCCTCGCGCTCAGCTCTCCCGCGCCGCTCGTCACCTCCCGCCATGCCTGATCGTCCTGCACCTCCGCCTCGGCGGACCACCCGGACATCGTCCGCAGCGTGGTCAAGCACCGCTCGACGAGCCGCGTCGCTTCTTCCAGGTCCGGATCGGAAGGCCCTCCTCCCCTGGACCGCAGGTGCTGCCGTGTGCGGGTGAGATCGGTGCTGAGCGCGCCCACCAGATCGGCGAGCACCGAGTGCCGCGCGAGCAGCGCCCTCCTGCGTCCCGCAGAGGCCAGGAGATCCTCGGCGGACGAGAACAGGTCCCCCAGCCGCGCCACCGAGATGCGCACCGTCTCCTCGGCCCGCACGGCGTTCTCGGTCGCTGCCTCGGCGGTCGCGGGCGCCGTCGGGATCACGGAGGTCGCCGTGATGACGGGCGCCACTGCCCCCACGGCAGTCGCGGTGACGATGGACACAGGAGGTACGCTCGACGTCGAGGTGGTCGAGGTGGCGACGGAACCCGGCGCCGCCACGGCAGGCGCAGCCGCGAGAACCGGCGCCACCGCCCCGCCTTGAGCCCCGCTGACGAGCGCGCCCGTGGCCGGCCACGCCGCCGCAACCCCAGACGGCCCCTCCGCGCCTGATGCGCTGCTGGCAACGGGCGCGCTGCTGGCGATCGGCGTGCCTCCGGCGCTCGGGCCTGGGGACGCCACCGAGGCTGGCGCTCCCGAGCCCTCGATCTGTCGTTGCGCTGCGGCCAGCGCTTCGTCGTCTGGCTGTGCCGAGGAGGCGAGCTGTATCGCCGCCGCGTGCAGCGCACCGAGCACCACGTGCAGATCCGCCGCGACCCGCGCCACGTCCACCGCGCCCCCGCTGCGCACTGGCGCAAGCCTGCTCTCCAGGGCGTGGCACAGCCGCTCCAGGCCCGGATACCCCACCGCGTGCGCCGCCCCCTTCAGGCTGTGCACGGCCCGGTAGATCTCCGCGACCGATCGCCCGAGCTCGCCGGACGAGGCATCGGACGTCGCCAGCGCCTGAGCCTCGTCCTCCAGGAGCGTGAGCGTGTCCTCGAGCTCCCCCCGGAAGACCTGACGAAGCTCGTCGAGCAGATCGCGGCTGGTCATCGGCCTCAGGTCTGGTACTGCGCGGTCGCGTCGCGCAGGCGGGCGGAGATCTCGTTGAGGTCACGCGCAGCGCGCTCGATCTGGCGCGTCCCCTCCACCGTCTGCGTCGTCGCCGCGCTGATCGCGTGCATCGCTGCCGAGATCTGACCCACGCCCGACACCTGCTGCTGCGCCGTCGCCAGGATCTGGTTCGCGCTCTCCGTCGCCTCCGCGATCGTCGACGCGAGCTGCTCGATGCGCTCCCCGGCCTCTCGCGCCGTCTCCACTGCCGCCGAGACCGCCTTGCTCCCCTCCTCGGTGACCAGCACCGCCGCGGTCGTCGACTTCTGGATGTCCCCCAGGATCGCCCGCACCTGCCCCGTCGCGCGCTTCGACTGCTCCGCCAGGCTCCGGACCTCCTGCGCCACCACCGCGAACCCCCGCCCGTGCTCCCCCGCGCGCGCCGCCTCGATGGCCGCGTTCAGCGCCAGCAGGTTCGACTGCTCGGCGAGCTCGTTCACCGTAGTGATGATCTGCCCCACCGTCTGCGCCTGCTCCGACAGCGCCAGGATCCGCTCGGCGATGGACCCCACCTGCTCGCGCACCCGCGCCATCGCCGCCACGGTCCGGTCCACCGCCGCGCTCCCCGCGCTCGACACCTCCACACTCCGCCGCGACAGCTCCGCCACCTCCTGCGCCCGCTTCGTGGCCTCCTGCGCCGTATGGGAGAGCTCGTCGACCGTGGTCGCCGTCTCCGTCACCGCCGACGCCGACTCGCTCGCGCCTGCGCTGTGCTCCTGGGTGATCGCCAGGATCTCCGCGCTCGCGCTCGACAGCGCCCCCACCACCTCGTACGTGCGCAGCGTCATCGTCCGCAGCGCCCGCCCCATCGCGTCCAGGTTGCGCCCGAGCTGCGCCATGTCGCCGACCCCCTCGGCCTCCAGCCCCCCGGTGAGGTCTCCCCGCGCCACCCGGTCCACGAACGCCGCGTACCGCTCCACGAGCTTCGCCAGCGCCTCGCGCGCGTCTGCCTGATCCGCCGCGCTCTTCCGCTGCTCCTCGATGCGCCCGTTCAGCTCCTCGGTCATGCGGTTGAACGCCCCTCCGAGATCGGCGATCTCGTCGTGACCGCCCACCTCCACGCGCACGCGCGCGTCCCGGTCCCCGCCGCTGATCTTCCGGGCCGCCGTGGCGAGCTGCGCCACCCGCCCGGAGATGCTTCGTGCCAGCACGAACGAGATGGTCACCGCGATCACCACCATCAGCCCACGCCCGATCAGCATCACCCAGCGGGCCCGGTCCAGAATGCCGTTCGCGTTGTCGTAGATGCCCTGCGTCGTCGTGACGGTGCTCGCCACCACCCTGCCCAGCTCCTCCAGCATCTGCTCCAGGAGCGGCGCGGTCCGCGTCCTCAAGACGTTGATGCTCGCGTTGATGTCCGGGTTGCTGCGGCTGAGCGGATAAAGCTCCGTGTTCCTCCGCGTCGTCCATTCCTGCTGCACCTTGCGCACGTTCGCGAGCATCTCCAGCCGCTCGTCACCGGGCGGGAAACCCCGCTGCGCCTCGTTCAGGGCCCGCTCGATCTCACCCTCGTGCCGCTTGATCGTGGCCTCGACCCGCGTTTGCTCCGTCGGATCCTGGCTGAGGATGTGCTGGTAGGTAAGCCCGCGGAGCCGCTCCATGTTCAGGGCCGCAATCCCCAGCGCCTGGGTGGGGTAGACCCCCTGCGCGTACAGCCCATCCAGCGCCTCCTCCGTGGATTGATCCCGTTCGAACCCGTAGAGGGCGAGCAGGAGCACGAGCCCCACCACCGAGAGGAACCCAGCCCAGAGCTTCGTACCGACGGACCACTGCATCACAGCGCTTGGATGTTACGAACGGCCCACCCGAGGCAAGGGAATATCGATGATCAGCCGCGGAGAAGCGAGCAGGGCATCCAGGTCCAGCACCATGGTGCCCTGGGGATCCATCCCGAGCAGCACCGCCTTCACCTCTGCAGCCACGGTCGGCGGCGGTTCCCGCAGCGTGCTCAGATCGAGCCGCGCGGTCCCCTCGATCGCGTCCACCACGAGGCCCAATTGGTCCTCCTCCTTGGCCCCGAGCAGCACCATCCGCCCGTGCTCTGGCAGCGCCGAGAGCGGCAGCCCCAGCACCGCCCGCAGGTAGAACACCGGCAACACGCTTCCTCCACGGACGGTCAACCCCGCCACCTCCGGAGGCGCGTGCGGCAACGGCGTCAGCCTCAGGATCTCCGCCACCCCCCGGATGCGCGCCGTCTGCAACGCGCATGGCTCGCCTGCCACCAGCACCCGGAGCACCTCCGTCCCCACCACGTTGACCGCGACCTCGGCCCGATGCGCGACCGCCCGCGTGCGCGTCTCCAGCAGCGCGCGTTGCTCCTCGCTCCATGGATCCTTGACGGAGGGTTCGCTCATGAAGGTGCCTTCGTACCACCGCCGGCTCTCCCCGACGACCGCTGCGCGAGCACCTGCTCGAGCCGCTGACAGTAAGCGAGGGCATCCGTGACCTGCGCGTCGCCCAGGTCCGACACCGCCGCGTCGGCCGGCAACCCGAGCAGCAACGTGCGCGCATTGCGGATCCCCCGCGCTGCCTCCTTGTCCTCACCGAGCTGCACCGCCGCTGCCGCCGCCACCAGGTGCGCCGCGGGGCGCTCGGGATCGAGCATCATCGCGCGCCGCGCGTCCTGCGCTGCGGCATCCGCCTGTCCATCGTCGAGCAGCACCGTCGCCCGCAGCAGGTACAGCGCCACCTCCAGCGGCGCCTCCGCGATGGCCCCCTCGAGCATCTCCAGCGCCGCCGTCGTCTCCCCTTCGTCGGCGAGCCTCCGCGCTTCTGCGGCGCCCTTCGCGCGCCTCTCCCCGCCAGCCGGGCGCTCGACCGCCCCGACCGCGCTCGCCTTGCCCCCTGAGGGCGGCTGCGTCGTCGTCGCGTGCGGGTACGTCCTCGGCTCCGCACCAGGAGACACCGCAGATCGCCTTGGCAGCGGCGGTGTCTTTCCGGGCCCCACCTGCGCGGACCCCACCTGTGCGGACCTCACCCGCCCGAGCACCACCTCTGGGCTCACGGCGGGTGCGGGTGGTGTATGCCCGCTCCTCCCCGCCTCGTCGGCCTGCCCGGGCTGGTAGACGTTGTGACCGTCCTCGTGCCGCGGCATGAGCCCGCACCCGCGCCCTGGCACCGGATCCGAGGGCGACAGCACGAGCCGCCCTCCGCTCACCAGCGCCCCCGCCATCCGCACGAAGAACGCCTCGCGCACCTTGCTGTCCAGGTAGATGAGCACGTTCCGGCAGAACACCGCGTCCATGTCCCCGGGCCACGGCGACCCCGGCCTCGTGGCGTCGGCCAGGTTGAACCGATCGAAGCGCACCATCTGCTGCACCTCCGGCGACACCCGCTGCAACCCGTCCTCGGGCACGAACCAGCGCTGCTTCACCGACTCCGCCACCCCCCGGAACGACCACGGCCCGTAGCGCCCGGCCCGCGCCCGCGTCAGCGCCGTCGGGCTCAGATCCGTCGCCAGCACCTCCACCCGCTGCGACGCCGAGGGCCCGAGCAGCTCCAGCGCCACGAGGGCCATGCTGTACGGCTCCTCTCCCGTCGCGCACCCCGCAGACCACAGCCTCACCATCCCCCCGTACCGCCGGCGCAGCGCCTCGGGGATCACCCTCTCGCGCACGAGCTGGAAGTGCTCGGGGTGCCGGAAGAAGTACGTCTCCCCGACCGTCAGCGCCGTCGCCAGCGCCTCCTGCACCACCGGCTCGCGCGCCACGATGCGCTGCAGCAAGAGCTCCGGATCGTCGAGCTCCAGCAGCTCCATCGTCCGCGCGATCCCCACGTCGAAATCCCGCCCACGACCGCGCAGGAACACGAGCCCGAGCAGCTCCCGGATCTCGGCCTCCAGCGCGCCGCGGACCCGATCCGACAGCGCCTGGACCGCCCGTTCGAGCGTCACGCCCTCGCCTCGACCTCGGCGATCCCCGCGTCGATGGCCCGCTCATCGTCGAGCGACAGCGCCGCATCCAGGTCGTGGATCAGCAAGAGCCCCCCCTCCAGCATCGCGATCCCCGACACGTGCGTCACCGCGAGCGGCGGGTCCTCCACCTGCGCCCTGGGCAGCATCAGCAGCCCCTCCGCGCGATCCACGACGAGCGCCACCTGACGCCGCGCCCCCCGCGCCACCACCAGGTGGTCGTCCAGCGTCGGCCTCCGCGGCGGCAGCCCGAACCGCGCCCGCAGGTCCACCGCCACCGCCATCCCCCCGCGGTGCGCGATGAGCCCCAGCACGTGCGCCGCCGTCCCTGGCAGCGGCGTGATCAGCACCCGCTGGATCACCTCGACCACCCGGGTCGAGGGCACCGCATACCGGAACTCGTCGAGCGCGAACGTGAGGAGTTCCAGCACCGCCCTCACCCTACCATGCACGTCCCCACCCGACCGCCCCACCCGGTCATCCCCACCACGCTCCCCCCTCCACCGGCCCCGTCCAGCCGGTTCCGTGCTGCCGGGAACGTCCCCGTCCGGGGTGATTGACACCCCGCCAGCGACCTGGTTAGAGACTGATGAAAATGACTGTCAACTTCCTCCGTCCACTCGCCTCCACGGCCTGTGTCCGTGGTCTCCGCATCCTGCTCCCCGCTGCCGCGCTCCTCGTGGGCTGCGGCGGTGACGACGACGGCGAACAGCCCCCCGCCGACACCTTCGAGGCAGACGCCCAGCCCGTCGTCGCCCAGTACGCCAAGCTCGTGCACACGAGCTACTCGGACGCACTCACCGGCGTCGGCGAGATCCGCGCCTCGCTCGCGACGTTCGTGGAGACGCCCTCGCAGGCGAACCTCGACGCCGCCCGCTCCGTGTGGCTCGAAGCGCGCAACCCGTACGGCCTCACCGAGGCCTTCCGCTTCTACTCTGGCCCCATCGACAACGACGAGGGCCCCGAGGGTCAGATCAACGCCTGGCCGCTCGACGAGGTCTACGTCGACTACGTCGAGGGTGACGCTGACGCCGGCATCGTCAACGACCCCACCGGCCACCCCGACCTCACCACCGAGTACCTCGCCTCGCTCAACGAGGCCGGCGGCGAGAAGAACATCTCCACCGGCTACCACGCCATCGAGTTCCTCCTCTGGGGCCAGGACCTCAGCGAGGACGGCCCCGGCGCGCGCCCCTACACCGACTACGTGGACGGCACCGAGGGCACCGCCATGAACCAGGGCCGCCGCGGCGACTACCTCCTCGCCGCGGGCGAGCTGCTCGAGGTCGACCTCAAGGGTGTCACCGACGCCTGGTCCGAGGGCGCCGACACTTACCGCGCCTCCTTCGAGGGCCGCACCGGCCGCGAAGCCGTGCGCGACATCCTCCTCGGCATCGGCAGCCTCAGCGGCGCCGAACTCGCAGGCGAGCGCATGCAGGTCGCCTACGACACGAAGGACGAAGAGGACGAGCATAGCTGCTTCAGCGACAACACCCACAACGACATCCTCATGAACGCCACCGGCATCCAGAACGTCTACCTCGGCCGCATCGGCACCACCGACGGCCCCGGCATCGACGACCTGGTCGAGTCCCGCGACCCCGAGCTCAACCGGAAGATGAAGGAGCAGCTCGACGCGAGCATCGCCGCCATCAAGGCGATCCCCGTTCCCTTCGATCAGGCTATCGTGGGAGACGACTCCGCGCCGGGCCGCGTGGCCGTGAAGGCCGCGATCGACGCCCTCCGCGCCCAGACCACGACGATCATCGAGATCGCAGCCCTCCTTGAGGTCGAGCTGAACCTGGAAGAGTGACGGCATGGTGACCGCGACCCGAGTACGAGCACGCCCCGCCTGGATCCTCCTCGCTGCCCTGGCCTTCGCGTCCGGCTGCGCGAAAGAAGAGGTCCCCGGACCTCACGGGCTGGAAGAAGACGAAGGGGAAGAGCTGAGCGGCGGTGAGACCACCGTGTTCGACACCTCCCCCACCGCGTTCTCGTACTCGGCGCGGAACATGGCCTCGGAGCGCCGCAGCGAGTTCTTCGTCGGCAACTCGTTCTTCCGCGACAACTGGGTCATCGCCCCCGCCTCCACCAAGGGGCGCGACGGCCTCGGCCCCCTCCACAACGCCCGCTCCTGCTCCACCTGCCACTTCAAGGACGGCCGCGGCAGGCCCCCCGAGACCGAGAGCGACCCCATGGCGGAGATGCTGGTCCGCCTCAGCGTCCCCGGCACCGACGCCCTCGGCGGCCCCGCCCCCGAGCCCACCTACGGCGGTCAGCTCCAGCCGAACGGCATCCCCGGCGTCCCCGGCGAAGGCGACGCCCGCGTGACCTACGAAGAGGTCCCCGGCACCTACGCCGACGGCGAGCCCTACAGCCTCCGCCGCCCCACCATCGTCATCGACGCCCCCGGCTACGGCCCCTTCGCCGACGACGCCATGTTCTCCGCGCGCATCGCCCCGGCCATGGTCGGCCTCGGCCTCCTCGAAGCCATCCCCGAAGCCACCCTCCTCGAACTCGCCGACCCCGACGACGCCGACGGCGACGGCATCTCCGGCCGCCCCAACCGCGTCTGGGACGCGCGCACCCGCAGCGAGGTCCTCGGACGCTTCGGCTGGAAGGCCGCCGTCGCCACCGTCGAGCAACAGACCGCCGCCGCCTTCCTCGGCGACATGGGCATCACCAGCGATCTCCACCCCGACCAGGACTGCACCGCCTCCCAGACCGACTGCCTCGCCGCCCTCCCCGGCGGCGAACCCGGCGCGCCCGAAGCGAGCGACATCGCCCTCGCCCGGACCACGTTCTACTCCGCCACCCTCGCCGTCCCCGCGCGGCGCGACTGGCGCGACCCCACCGTCCAGCGCGGCAAGGAGCTCTTCCTCGACGCCGGCTGCGCCTCCTGCCACACCCCGCGCCTCATGACCGGCGAGCTCACGGGCTACCCCGAGCTGTCGCACCAGGACATCCGCCCCTTCACCGATCTCCTCCTCCACGACATGGGCGACGACCTCGCCGACCACCGCCCCGACTTCCAGGCCTCCGGCCGCGAGTGGCGCACCCCGCCGCTCTGGGGCGTGGGCCTCGTCGAGGTGGTGAACAAGCACCTCTTCCTCCTCCACGACGGCCGCGCCCGCGGCTTCGCCGAGGCCATCCTCTGGCACGGCGGCGAGGCCGAGCGCGCCCGCGACACCTTCAAGTCCATGCCCGCGAGCGAGCGCGAAGCCCTGCTGCGTTTCCTGGAGTCTCTCTGATGTCGATGCGTTCGCAACGAGGCCTCGCCACCACCGCGGCCATGCTCGGCCTCGGCCTCCTCACGCTCACCAGCGCCGTGCGCTGCACCAGCGAAACCCCCGCCGACGAGCGCGGCCCGGTCCTCACCGACCTCGCCCGCACCGTGATGCTCCCGACCGTCGAGACCTTCGCCGCCTCCGCCGCGCCCCTCACCGCCGCCCTCGACGCCTTCTGCGACGCCCCTGACCAGGCCCGCCTCGACGCCGCGCAAGACGCCTGGCGCGCCGCGCGCGCCCCCTGGGAGCACACCCAGGCCATCCTCTTCGGCCCCGCCGAGGAGCTCGGCTCCGCCAACGCCCTCGACTTCTGGCCCGTCCGCACCGACAACGTGGAGAGCGCCATCGCCGAGGCCCCCGCCACCGTCACCCCCGACCACGTCGCCGCCCTCGGCGTCTCCGTCCGCGGCCTCTCCACCCTCGACTACCTGCTCTTCGATCCCGCCGGCGGCGACGCCACCGTGCTCACCACCCTCGGCGGCGACGACCCCGACGCCATGCGCCGGTGCTCCTTCGCCGTCGCCATCTCCGGCATCTTCGAGCGCGACGTCTCCGCCCTCGCCGACGCCTGGCGCCCCGAGAGCGGCGCCTTCGTCGAGCAGGTCGCCACCGCCGGCTCCGGCAGCGACACCTTCCCCCGCGCGCAGGACGGCATCGACCGCGTGGTGAACACCCTCGTCGAGCTGCTCCAGAAGGTCACCGACGGCCGCCTCGGCGCCCCCTCCGGCACCCGCACCGGCGGCACCCCTCAGCCCGACCTCGTCGAGTCCCGCTTCAGCGACAACTCCATCGCCGACCTCATCGAAGCGACGCGCGGCATCGAGGCCGTCTACACCGGCCGCTTCGGCACCACCGAAGGCCGCGGCCTCGCGACGCTCCTCGAGCGCTCCCCCGACCTCGACACCAGCATCCGCAACCAGCTCACCGACTTCATCTCCAAGCTGGAATCCATCCCCGCCCCCCTGAGCGAAGCCGTCACCACCGACCCCACCTCCGTCGCCGCCGCCCTCGAAAGCGGCCGCGCCCTCCGCCGCCTCATCGCCGTCGACCTCGCCGGCATCCTCAACGTCACCGTCACCCTCAACGACAACGACGGCGACTGAGTACTGCGTACGGCAAATCAGGGACCTTCGGTCCCTACGCTCCCGATGGTCGCTACCCACGATGCTGGCCACACCGCTGCGCGACCGATCTGGAACGGAGGCCCGGAGTGACGAAGCAGGATTGAGTCGCACGCGGACCGTGCGCGCCGTCCTCTCCGCGCCCGTCGACATCGCCTCCCTCGCCGCCTTCCGCATCCTCTTCGGCGCGATGATGCTCCTCAGCGCCCTCCGCTTCTGGGCCCGCGGCTGGATCGGCGAGGTCTACGTCGCCCCCTCGTTCCACTTCCACTACTTCGGCTTCGGCTGGGTGAACCCCTGGCCCGCGTGGGGCATGTACGCCCACTTCGCGCTCATGGCCCTTGCGAGCCTGTGCATCGCCCTCGGCCTCTTCTACCGCCTCGCCGCCTCCACCTTCTTCCTGACCTTCACCTGGGCCGAACTCTGCGAGAAGGCGACGTACCTCAACCACTACTACTTCGTCAGCATCGCCTCTCTGCTCCTGGTCTTCATGCCCCTCCACCGCGCCGCCTCCCTCGACGCGCGCCGCGACCCCTCCCTCCAGAGCCCCACCGCCCCCGCCTGGGTCCTCCACGCCCTCCGCCTCCAGCTCGGCCTCGTGTACCTCTTCGCCGGCCTCGCCAAGCTGAACCCCGACTGGCTCCTCCGCGCGCAGCCCCTCACCACCTGGCTCTCCGCCCGCGCCGACTTCCCCCTCCTCGGCCCCTTCCTCGCCTCCCGCGCTGCCGCCTACGCCATGAGCTACGCCGGCGCCCTCTTCGACCTCACCATCTTCCCGCTCCTCCTCTGGAAGCGCACCCGCCCCGTCGCCTACCTCGCCGTCATCGGCTTCCACACCCTCACCGGCCTGCTGTTCCCCATCGGCATGTTCCCCTGGATCATGATCGTGGCGACGCTGGTCTTCTTCTCCCCCTCCTGGCCCCGTCGCCTCTTCGCCCCCCTCCTCGCGCGCTGGCCCGCGCTCCTCCCGCCCATCCCCGCCCCGTCCCAGGCCGCGCCCTCCGCTGCCGCCGCGCCCTCCGCTGCCGCTACCACCCCCTCCCGCCCCCTCCTCGGCCGCCTCAGCTTCGCGGCTCTCTGCGCGCACTTCGCGCTGCAGCTCTTGCTACCGCTCCGCCACCTGCTCTACCCCGGCGACTCCGGCTGGACCGACGAGGGCTTCCGCTTCGCCTGGCGGGTGATGCTCGTCGAGAAGACCGGCATCGTGGAGTACCGCGTGCACGACCCCGCCACGCACCGCACCTGGGTCCTGCACCCCTCCGCCGAGCTCACCCCGCTGCAGGTCAAGATGATGGCCCTCAGCCCCGACATGATCCTGGAGTACGCCCACCACCTCGCCGCCGACTTCGCGCGCCGCGGCGAGGGCGACGTCCAGGTCTTCGCCGACGCCTACGCCTCCATCAACGGCCGCCGCAACCAGCGCCTCATCGACCCCACCACCGACCTCGCCCGCGTGCGCGACTCCCTGCTCCCCGCCCCCTGGATCCTCCCCCACGCCGACCCCTCCCTGCGCTAGGTACTGCGTACCCTGGAGCAGGGGCCTCG
>NZ_ASRX01000030.1 GCF_000601485.1 Chondromyces apiculatus DSM 436 | reverse complement strand
GGGCGCGGCGGGCGCGGCGGGCGTGCAGGGAGGCAGGGGCGCTGCCCCGGCCGCGGCGGAGTGAGCAGGGGCCATGCTGCCGCTGCCCATCTTCAAGTACCACCGGCCGCGGACGCTCGACGAGGCGATCACGCTGCTCGCGCAGCTCGGGGACAAGGCGCGGATCATCGCGGGCGGCACCGATCTGCTCCCCAACATGAAGCACGGGCTCGTGGAGCCGGAGTGCGTGGTGTCGGTGAGCCGGCTGGAGGAGCTGCGCGGCATCCACCTGGAGCGCGTGCCCGGCGGGGAGGGAGACCGGGAGCGGCTGCTCGTCGGCGCGGGGATGCGCCTCGCCGAGATCGCCGAGAGCCTGGTCGTCCAGCGGGCGGCGCCCGCGCTCGCAGAGGCTGCCGCCCAGGTCGGAGGGCCTCATCACCGGGCGATGGGGACGCTGGGCGGCAACATCTGCCTCGACACGCGCTGTCGCTACTACAACCAGACCTATTTCTGGCGGAAGTCGCTGGGCTTTTGCCTCAAGAAGGACGGCACGGAGTGTCACGTGGTCCGCGGCGGTCAGAAGTGCGTGGCGGCGGCCTCGAACGACTCCGCCCCGGCGCTCATCGCACTCGGCGCGGAGATCGAGCTGCTCGGGCCGCGCGGTGAGCGGCGGGTCCCGGCCGCCGATTTCTACACGGCCGACGGTATCTACAACACGGTGCTCATCCCCGGCGAAGTGGTGGTCCGGGTGGCCATCCCCATCACGGCGGGGCGTCGCAGCGCGTTCGAGAAGCTACGGCGCCGCGGGGCCATCGACTTTCCCCTGCTCTCGGTGGCGGCGCGGGTGGACCTGAACGACGGGGATGAGGGGCAGCCCACGTCGGTGAGGGCGATCGAGGTGGTGGTCTCGGCACTTGGCGCCCGCCCGCGTCGGCTCCGCGCCGCTCTGGCTGTGCCCGTGGGCTCCCCCGTCGACGGGCTGCCCTCCGCCCTGGCCGAGGCCGCTTTCAAAGAGTGCAAACCCCTCACGAACCTCGACGATGACGTGATCTGGCGCCGACAGATGGTCAGGATCTTGGTTCGCAAAGCCGTCGCGCGTGCGGCTTGTCTCGCGTGAACGCGTGAACCCGGGGTAGACTGACCTGTCATGTCCGTACCTCCGCGGTTGTTGTTCGCGTTCGGCGCGGTCATGCTCGTTGCCTGTAGCAAGGGAGGGGGCGGAGACAACGCGACGGGCGCCAGCGCTCCGGAGGGCGAGCACCAGCCGCTCGTGAGCTTCGAGGGGTACGTCTACGTCGACGCCGGCGCGACGGACTACGTGATCTCCGAGCGCGTCCGGCAGCAGATCCTCTCGGTCTTCCCGGCGCTCCGCAAGTCGCACGTGCTGGTGAGCAAGCGCGAGGTGGCGGGCGTCAAGGGCGATGCGTTCGAGCGCGAGCCGGTCGTCGCGGTGGACACGGCGCTCGATGCGCGGCGCCCGGCGGTGCGCGTTCGCTACCGCTACCTGACCCGCGCCGACGTGTCGCGCAGCGTCGAGGGGCGCGAGGAGGTGGAGCTGGCCGTCCTGCACCGGACCCGCGGGCCCGACGCGCGCCGCATCGTGCGCGAGTGCACGGTGCTCGATCCGGAGGACCGGCGCTCGGAGAGCGCGATCAACCTCGACTTCAACGCGACCATCCCCGGCTGCAAGGCGGCGATCCAGGCGGAGCAGGCGGCGATCGATGCGGCGCGCGCCAAGCTCGCCCCGGCGCCGGAGGGCCGCGGCGAGCAGATCCCCGTCGAGGAGCTGACGCGCCTCTACCTGCCCGTGCGCGTGGTGCTCGAGTCGCCGACCGCGGGCGCACCCCTCGGCGTGTTCCCGCGCTACGAACCGTTCAACCCCTCGGCCGCAGTCGCGTCGCCCGTGGCGATCGCCATGGCGCGCATCGCGCCGCCCGGGGCCGCGACAGGGGAAGCGCCGCCGTCCGCCGCCGCTGCGGGAGCGCCCTCAGGAACACCCTCGGGCGCGCGCGAGGAGTGGGAGGCACCCGAGGAGCACGAGCCCCTCGTGGTGGAGCCGGAGCAGCGGCAAGCGCTGGGCGCTGCGGTGGCCGAGCGCATCGAGAGGGCCGCGCGGGACGAAGAGGAGGGGCCGAGCGAGCCTCCGCCCCCAAAGGAGGCCTCGGTGTCCGCGCCCCCTGCGCCGCGCGCTCCCGGGCCGCCGCGCTCGGTGAGGCATGAAGAGACCATGGGGGAGCGGTTCGACAGCATCTTCGAGCAGCTCTTCCAGATGAAGTTCCTGGCGATCTGGATCAGCCTCCTCGCGGTCATCCCCGTCCTGGTCACGGATCGCAAGAAGAAGAAGCCCACGCCCGAATAGCTCGGGGCGGCGTGGACCGGCGCCTGGAACGCGCCTCGGTGCGGTGTCAGCGTGGTTTCAGCGCTTGGAGAGGGCCTCGGCGAGGTCGCCGAGCAGGCCGCGGGCGAGGGTGACGAGCTGCCCGGCGTCGAAGGGCTTCACCAGGAAGGCGGAGGCGCCGAGGCGCGACAGGCGCTGCCACTCTGCGGCGCCGCCGCTGCCCGTCGCCACGATGATCGGGAAGTCTCCGCCGGTCGGCAGCGCGCGCACGGCCTCGGTGAGCGCGATCCCGTCCATGCCGGGCATGTCGAGGTCCACCACCGCGAGGGCCGGCGGCTTCTCCTGGATCACCTCGAGCGCGGCCTGGCCGTCGGGCACCGAGATGACCTCGGCGCGCGGGAGCGCGGCCTCCAGCACCATGGCCACGAGCGAGCGGAAGTCGGGGCTGTCGTCGGCGACGATGACGCGCATGGGCATCCACGAGAGCGGCGCGTCCTCGCGGGCCTTGAGGAGGGCGAAGCGTAGCTCCTCGGCCGTGGCGGTGCGCTCCTCGGGCTCCTTGGCGAGGGCGGCGAGCAGCGGGGCGTCGAAGGAGGGGGGGAGCGTGGGGTTCAGCTCGCTGGGAGGCGGCGGCGCGCGGTAGGCGTGCTGCTTGAACAGCTCGATGAGGTTGCGGCCCTCGAAGGGGAGCCGGCCGACGAGGAGCCAGTAGGCGATGAGGCCGAGGGCGTAGACGTCGACGCGCGGCAGGAAGGCGCGATCCACCGTGCGCCGCAGCGCGACCTCGGGAGCGATGTACGCGGGGGTGCCGGAGAAGGTGGGGCGGTTCTGATCGTCGGGCGACACCTTCTTGGCGAGCCCGAGGTCGGCCACGACCACGCGGCGCCCGGGGCCGACGAGGATGTTGCTCGGCTTGATGTCGCGGTGGACGATGCCGGCCTCGTGGATGGCGGTGACGCCGAGGCACATCTGGTCGAGCAGGTGCAGGGCCTCGTCGAGGGGCAGGGGAGGGCCGCCGCGGCCGCGCACGTAGGCGTCGACCGTGGGGCCGTCGACGTACTCCATGACGAAGTAGGGCGCGCTGCCGTGCAGGGAGGCGGGCGGCCAGCTATCGCGCCCGCTCATCCCGCCGTGGTGCTCGCCGAAGGCGTAGATCTCGACGACGTTCGGGTGGTGGACCTTGGCCATGGCGCGCGCCTCGTCGAGGAGGCGGCTCTGCATGGAGGGGTGATCCATCTGCTCGGAGCGGAGCAGCTTGATCGCGACGGGCCGCTCGAGCTGCTCGTCCTTGGCGAGGAGGATGACGCCCATCGCGCCTTCACCGAGGCGCCCATCCACGCGGTAGATGCCGCCGATCAGGCTGCCATCGGCGGGCGTGAGCAGGATCCCGTCCTCCGCCGTCGACTCCTCGGGAGGGAGGGCGCCGGTGGAGCCGAGGCTCGGACCCGTGGGCGCGGGGAACTCGATCCGGGGCGCCCGCTCCAGGACGAGCGTGTCGATGCTCGCTCCGTTGGGGAGGGTCCTCTCCTCGTCGGCGGGGGGGATCGGTGGGATCGAGGCTTTCCCTGACGACTCCATCTGCGTCGCCTGCGCCGAGTCATCCCCGATGGTACCCACGGGTACAACGGCTGTTCCCGCCATGGACCGACCATACGGGCCCCCCCGTAGGTTTGCAAATGAGCCCATCTGCCCGCTCCCCCTTCGCGTGCCGGTCCGCATGGCAGGCCAGCGCAAATTTCGCGTATCCCGTGCAATCGGTGCACCCCGTTTGACGGTCTGAAGCTGATGGGGGGGGACCATGCCCTCCCTGGATGCACAGACCTCGCCAGACTGCTTGACTGCTATTCCACTTGTGGGGGCGCCTGCAGGTCCGCTCCTCGCGCGTCGGTTCTTCACCTGTGGCTCCAGGGTGCGACAGTCGCTCGAACGACGTCGCTCAGGGTTTGGTTTCCCTCTAGCACGCGCTCCTGGTTGCGCCCGCTTCTCGCGTGGCTCCTGGATCGCCTGCCTCACCTCCCTTCGGAGACTGTTCGAACCGCAGCGACTCCCGTCAACCCTGGCCGAGGGCAAAGAGCACACTTCGCCGGACCACCTCGAGCAACTCGTCGAGGACCTCCTCGGCGATCGTGAGCGGAGGTGCCACATAGATCACGTCGCCGAGCGGCCTGAGATACACCCCGAGGCGCCGCGCCTCTGCGTACGCACGCCACCCGAGGTCCCCCAGGTAACTGGCACCTGGTCGGAGGTCCAGCGCGCCGATCATGCCCAGCGCGCGCGCGTTCGACACGCCCGGGAGCTGCCCCATCTCCTCGAACGCTTGCTTGATCCGCGCAGCCTTCGGGGCGGCGTGGGCGAGGATCTGCTCCTCCTCGAAGACGCGCAGGACCTCCAGCGCGACCGCGGCGCCGAGCGGGTTCCCGCAGAAGGAGTGGCCGTAATAGAAGGTGTTCTCCGGGGCGAGGAAGGCCTCGAAGAGCGTCTCCTTCACGAGCGTCGCGGCCATGGGGAGCATCCCGCCCGTGAAGCCCTTGCCCACGCACATCACGTCGGGGGTCACGCCGGCGGAGGCGCAGGCCCACATCCCTCCGGTGCGCCCGTAGCCGGTGAACACCTCGTCGATCACGAGCAGGACCTCGTGCGCGTCGCACAGCGCCCGCGCCCTCCGGAGCAGCTCGGGGTCGTACATGCGCATGCCCGTCGAGCCCTGCACGAGGGGCTCCAGCACCACCGCGGCGATCTCCGAGCGCCCCTGCGCGAGCGCCTCCTCCAGGGCCTTGAACGCCTTCTCGTGGGCCAAACCCCGCGGCTCCTCCGGTGACGGCGGCGGCACGAACAGGCACTCCATCACCGCTCCGGCGAACGGCCGTCGGAACACCTCCACGCCGCACAGGCTCGTCGCGCCCAGCGTCTCGCCGTGGAAGGCGCCCTCCAGCGCCACGAAGCGCCGCTTCTCGGGGCGCCCGACGTTGCGCCAGTACTGGATGGCCAGCTTGATGGCGACCTCCACGGCGGTCGAGCCGTTGTCGCTGTAGAACACCCGCGAGAGGCCTCTGGGCGCGGCCTTGACGAGCGCCTCGCCCAGCTCCGCCGCGGGCTGGTGCGTCACCCCGGCCAGGGACACGTGACACATGGTCTCTGCCTGGCGACGCAGCGCCTCCACCAGGCGGGGGTGGTTGTGGCCGAGGGTGGCGACCCACCAGCTCGAGTTCGCGTCGATGTAGCTCTTGCCGTCGACGTCGTGGAGACGTGCCCCCTCGGCGCGCGCGATGACCAGCGGATCGACGTCGTCGATGTAGCGGCGCATGGGCGTGTACGGGTGCCAGACGTATTGCTTGTCCAGCCGGATGAGGGTGTCGCGGTCGGGTTGCATCGGCGCGGAGGTTACAGGCGAGTCGCCGCGTCGTGCACTGCCCTCCTGTGCCACCATGCCACCGTGCACCCGGAGGCGCCGCTCGACCCCACCCCGCCCCGCGATCGCCTCGGGGTGCTCGATGTCCTCCGCGGCGTCGCGCTCTTCGGCATCCTCGCCGTCAACCTGAGCTACTGGTTCCGCACGCACCCGATGGTCTTCCTCGTGCACCCGGACCGCTGGCAGGGCGCTGCCGATCAGGGCGTCGATCTCCTCCTGATGCTCCTCTTCAACGGGAGGTTCCTCACCCTCTTCTCCATGCTGTTCGGCGTGGGGCTCGCGCTCCAGCGGGAGCGCGTGGTCGCGGCCGGCGGTCGTTTCTATCCGCTCGCCGCCCGTCGCCTCGCCGTGCTCTTTCTCATCGGCGTCGCGCACCTCGTGCTGCTCTGGATGGGCGACGTGCTCCACCTCTACGCCCTCTTCGGGCCGCTCTTGCTCTTCCTCCTCGCCCGGACCACGCGCACCCTGGCGATCTGCACGGGGCTCCTCGTCGCGCTGCCGGTGCTCATGAGCGTGTGGCACCTGGTGACGGCGAGCGGGGGCGCGCCCTCCGCGCCTCCGGACATGGAGGTGTACCGCCAGCAGGCGCTCGAAGCGCTCCGCGTCTACGGCCACGGCGGCTTCGTCGAGGTCACGCGCTACCGCATCACGGACTACATCCAGCAGATCCCCACGCTCGCGCTCATCGCGCACGCCGTCCCCCTCTCCTTCCTGGTCGGGGTGCTCGTGTGGCGCGCGGGCATCGTGCAGGAGCCGCAGCAGCACCTGAAGGCGCTCCGGCGCGTCGCCCGCTGGGGGCTCGCCTTCGCGATCGCCTTCTCTGTGGCCGAGATGATGCTCCGCCCCCGCCAGGGGCAGCTCTCCCCTCTCGGGCGGGTCCTCGTGGAGGTGATGGGGTCTTTCGGGCCCGCGATCGTGGTGCTCCAGGCGCTCGCGTATGGCGCGTGGGTGGTGCTCCTCCACGAGCGGGTCAGGGTGCGCCCGTGGCTCGCCACGATCGCTGCGGCCGGGCGGATGGCGCTCACCTGCTACCTCCTCCAGTCGCTGATCTGCGGCCTGCTGTTCTACGGCTACGGGCTCGGCCTGTACGACCGCGTGAGCCCCGGGGTGGGCATGCTGATGGTCGTCGCCATCTACGTGGCGGAGGTCGCTTTTTGCAACGCGTGGCTACGGCGCTACCGCTTCGGGCCGGTGGAGTGGGTGTGGCGCTCGCTGACCTACAGACAGGCACAGACGATGCTCTGAGCCGCGACGAGCTGCATCGAGGGGCGAGGAGATGCGAAAAGATGCGAAGAGATGCGAGGAGAAGTGACGAGGCGCGGCGGGCGGCGAGGCACGTATGCCTGCCACGCACATGAGGACTCCTGTCCTCAGCGACGCATGCAGGCCGATGCTGGAGGGCCTCATGCCCCTGCCTCGGGACGCCGTTGCGCCTCCCTGAAGCGTACCTCCGTGCGCCCGCCACGCGCCCGTACGGCTCGCGGTTCGTGCAAATCGTGCGCCCTGTTCGGGCCAGGTCCGCGCGACGTTCAAGCCACCTTCGAGCCACCTTCACGCCGCGCTCGTGCCCTGCTCGGGGCACGTCAGCGCGGTGTCCGCGCTCCGTTCAGGGGGCGCTGCAGAGCGGGTACAGCGACACGAACGTCGACGTCTCCAGGCGCGTGGCGATCGCCTCGGGGTACGAGGGCCCGAGGAGCAGGCCGCAGGAGGGGTCGCCCTCCGCGTCGTACGCGCAGCTCAGCGCACAGAGGCCGAGGACGTTGATCCCGCACGTCGGCGACAGCCCGCAGAGCCGCTGCAGGCTGCTCAGGCTCAGGCCCACGCCGCACGCGAGCTGGAGGCCGACGTTGGCGCAGACGTAAGCCTTCCCGTTGCTCGTGAACAGGTTGCCGAACGCCGTCGCGTCCGGCACCCCGAACGACTGGGTGGAGAGGCCGTCGCCGCGGTCGAGGGCCGGGTGGTTGCCGAGCAGCAGGATGGGCACGTGGGCGCCGACACCGTTCAGGTGCTGGAGCAAGCACGCCGTCACCCAGCGCTGCTCACCGGCGTCGAGGCCGCGGGTCTTCCACGCGGCCGCGAGGCCCATCCGCCCCGGGAACAGCGTCCCGGACTCGTCCTCCACGCCGTCGCCCGCGTCGAGCGCGCACTTGAGCGCATAGCCGAGGACGCTCCTGCCGCCGTCGGTGCCGCGCAGCCTGGAGGGGACGAGCGCTCCGTCTGCGCCGACCAGCGCCGACTGCCCGAGGGTCCGCAGTGCCTGCTGGTTCTCGGGTTTCCAGAAGTCCACCGGGTTCATCCCGTTCACGCCGAGCGGACCCTCGGGGCGCGCCGCCGAGACGGCTTCCGCGGTCGCCTCTTCGTCGTCACTCCCTTCGTCGAAGGGTTCATCCTCCGGTGCGGCCATGCACCCCGCGAGGAGCATCGCTGCGCCGACCCATGTCAACATGCCAAGTTTCATCGCTCTTCTCTTTCTTCCGAAGAATTTGCGGCCCCTCAGGGCCGCCGGGGCTCACCAACGTCCCCTCGTGCCTGCCAGCTCCCGCCCGAGTGCCTCGAAGCGGGTCTGCCACACGGGGTGTTCTCCACGACGTCGATCAGCGTCTTGCAGACACCAGGCCACCTCGTCCCAGCAGCCGCGGTGTGCCGCCGTGCGTGCACGCCAGTACAGACGCAGCAGGACGCCCTCGCGCGGCGACACCCGCACCGACTCGGCGAGGATCGCGTTCCAGTCCTCCTCGGGGGGGGTCATGCCCGGTGCGCCCAGCTCTGCGAGCGCCCTGCGGATGGCCCACCACCGCGGGTGGTCTTCAGGCGAAGGGGGGCAGTGCGCCGCGATCCAGGTGACGAGCTGGGCGGGCTCCCCGAGCTGGCCCATGGCCAGGAGGATCTCCGCGAGGAGCAGCGCGCCGAAGTAGGCGGGGCCGTCGGCGAAGCGCTCCTCCAGCAGGCGCGCGCGGCGCGCGAGGGGCAGCGCTTCGTCCTGGCGGTCCGCCCAGTAGAGCAGCGAGGCCACGTTGTACGAGGCGAAGCGCTCCAGCTCCGGGTTGCCGATCTCCCGCGCGATCTCGATGGCGTGTTCCAGGTCCTGGATGGCGCGATCCGGCGCCTGCCGCGCGGTCCACAGCGCCACGCGGTTGATGTAGGCGCTGCACAGGTGGAAGTGGTCCCCCGAGGTGTTCGCCTCCGCGAGCGCCTCGGCGAAGCGCGCCTCGGCCGCGTCGAGGCGCCCGGCGCGGGCGAGCTCGAAGGCCAGCATCACCCGGGCGATGCGGCGCGGCTCGTCGTCGCCCGTGCGCCGCGGCGACTGGAGCGCCTGGGTGAGCTTCGCCATGGAGGCCTGGTTCTCCCCGCGGCGCCACAGGGTCCGGCCTTCGGCCACCTCGAGCTGGAGCCCGAGGCACGCGTCGCCGGCCACGCTCCCCCGCCGCGCCCGCACTGCGGCCGCCTCGTCCACGCGCCGCGCCGAGTCCTCGAAGGCGTACTGCCAGTCGAGCGCCGTCGCGTCTTCGAGGAGCGCCTCCACCTCGACCTGGGCGTCCTCCGCCGCGCGCGCGGCCGTCACCGCTGCCGCGAGGTCCTCCCGGGCCTCGGCGATCCGCGACATGCGCGTCCGCGTCTTGCCGCGTCCGAGCAGCACCGCGGCCCTGCGCCGGCTCTCTCCGTCGGCGCCCTCTGCGCCCATCGCGAGCGTCGCCGTGTACCGCTGCTCCGCCTCGCTGTACCGGTGGGCCCGCGCCGCCACGTCGCCGAGCTGCGCGCACGCCTCCGCGGCCCGCTCCATCTCCCCGCAGCCCGCCGCGTGGTGGGCGATCGCCTCCACGTGGGCCGTGGACGCCTCTCCACGCCTCATCCGCGCCTCCCAGTGCTCCAGCGCGTACCTGTGCACCGAGGCCCGCTGCCCAGGGTCGATGGCCCGGTAGATCGCGTCCTGCATCACGGCGTTCTGGAAGGCGTACTGTCCGTCCGCGCCACGTCGCAGCAGCCCTCCCTCGGCGAGCGCGGCGAGCGCCATGCCCGCGTCCACCGGCGAGCCCGGGGCCCCGTCCCGCTCCGCCGCCGCGAGCACGCTCTCCAGCGCCGCGCGGCTGAACGACGGGCCGAGCGCGGAGCAGAGCCGCGCGCAGGCCGCGAGTTCCGGCGTCAGCATGTCCAGGCGCCGCGCCGCCAGCCACTGCCACCCCGGCGCGCTCTCCACCTGATCCAGCGCCGCCGCCGCCAGGTAGTAGCTCCTGCCGCCCGGCCGGGGGCGCACGGCGCCGCTGCGCTTCAGGGACCGCACAATCTCTTCGAGGCACGCCGGGTTGCCTCCTGCCCATGCCCAGAGGTGCCCCAGCGCCTCGGCCGATGGGTACTCGGCGGGGGCGAGCAGGCGCGCCGACAGCTCCATCCCCGCGGCCTCCTCCAGCGGCTCCAGGGTGATCTGCGTGTGCCGCTGGCTGCGCGTTCCCCAGGCGCGCCGCTGGGTGACGAGCCGCGGCTGGGCCACCACCACCGCCCAGAGCCGCACGCCCGCGCCGTCGAGGGTGGCGGCCTCCAGGGCGTCGAGCACCGCGTCGTCGGCCCACTGCGCGTCGTCCAGGATCACCGCCACCGGGCGCTCCCGCGCCATTGCGCGCAGCACGGCGGACATCGCCCTGACCAGCCCGTGGCGCGTGGCAGCCGCCGGGACGCCCCAGGCTGGCTTGTTCTCGAACGCCGCGGCCTCGATCATGGGCCACAGCTCGTCGCTCACGCCCTTCTGCGGCCTGCCTCCTTCGAGCAGCCGCCGCAGGAGCCACGCGCCCTCCGGCCCCATCTCCGCGACGGCCGCGGGTGGAGCCGCCTGCAGCTCGATCACCAGCGGCTCGGCCTGAGCACCGGGCTGCGTGTCGGGTTGCGTGTCGGCTTGAGCACCGGGCTGAGCACCGGGCTGAGTGCCGGGCTGAGTGTCGGGTTGCGTGTCGGGCGTGGCTCCCGCTCCGCGCTCCGGGTGATCGCCGTGCATCACGCGAGCCGCGCGCGCAGCCCGTGCGGCCTCGCCCGCGAACCGTGATTTGCCGAGCCCGGCGTCTCCGAGCACCGTCAGGAGCGCGGGGCACGTGCCGTCGAAGGCGGCCTCCACGCTGGCGTGAAGCTCGCCGAGCGCCCGGCTGCGGCCCAGCAGCGTGTCGTCCCGCGGGGCGACCGTCTGCGTGTCGCCGTCGTCCAGCGAGGCCGTGAGGTTCGTGGTGCCGGTCGTGTTCGTGAGGGACACGTCCGTGGTGCTCGTCGAGCCCGTCGAGCCCGTCGATTGCCTGAGCATCGCAGCGGTGGCGATCAACCCGGTGGGGGTCGCGTCTCCCCAGCGTGACGCGCCGTGTGCACCCGCGGTGGTCGTGCCGGTCGTACCGGTCGCGCCGGTTGCGCCGGTTGCGCCGGTTGCGCCGGTTGCGCCGGTTGCGCCAGTTGCGCCGGTTGCGCCAGTTGCGCCAGTTGCGCCGGTTGCGCCGGTTGCGTCGGTGCCTGCGTTGCGCACGCCGGTCGTCTCTGTGTCCAGGGTGGCGGTTGCGCCGGTGCTGGTGGCGCCGGTGCGGGTGACACCAGTGAGGGTGGCGCCAGTGGGGGTGGTGCCCGTGCTGGTGATGCCCGAGGAGGGGCCGAGGTGCTGTGACAGCGCCGGGGTGATCGCCACCCCGCCCCACGGTTCGGCGGGTATCCACTCCTCCGGGCGTTCGAGCGGCGCTCCGTAGGCCGAGAGCGTCCCGCCTGCGCCGGCCCGCAACGTGACCGTCGCGAGGTGCAGGGCCACGCGCGCACCGTGCCTGCCCACCATCTCCCGCGCCGCGGCGAGCGCTGCCCGGGCCGGGTCCTCCAGGTCCTTGCCCGAGAACACGCCGACGTAGCGCGTCCCCCGCCGGCGCGCGACGATCCCGCGGCGCGCGGTCATCGCGGAGACGATGCCCGCCGGCGCGCCCTGCACGTCCACGGCGAGGAGCACCACCGGCTGGCTGCTCTCGCCCATGAGCCGCGGCGCCAGCTTGCCGCCGTCGGCCCTCGTGCTCGGCCTCGGCTGCGAGGGCGTGGCGCCCCTCTCCGAAGGGGCGGCGCTCACCTCCTGGAGCAGCCGGCGCAGCTCACCGAGCCGGGGGCGGCGCTCGGGCTCCTTCGCGAGGCACGCGAGCGTGACCTCCTCGAGCGCCTCCGGCACCGGCGCGAAGTCTCCGGGCCGCGGTGGCCGCAAGAGCAGGTGCCCTCGCTCCACCGCGGCCACCTCGCCCGAGAACGGCGTCTGCCGCGTGAGCATCTCGAAGAGCACCACCCCGAAGGCGTACACGTCGGCCCGCGCATCCACCCGCTGGTCGCCCCGGATCTGCTCGGGAGCCATGTAGAGGGGCGTCCCCACCACCGCGGCTGTGGCCGTGGTGTCCATGTCCACGGCCTGGGTCGGCTCTGGCGTGGCTTGCGTGGCCTGCGCGCCGTGCGTCTGGAAGTCGAGCAGCACCACCCGCTCCCCCGGCTCCGCGACGAAGATGTTGGACGGCTTGAGGTCACGGTGCACGAGCCCCGCCACGTGCAGCGCAGAGAGCGCCTCCAGCAGCTTGCACGCGAACTCCGTCACCCACGCTGGATCGGGCGGCGCTTCCAGCGCGGCGAGCCGGCTTGTGAGCGTCGCCCCGGTGAGCCGCTCCATCACCAGGTACGGCCGCCCATCGTCGAGGCAGCCCTCGTCGTGCACGCGCGCCGCGAAGGGGGGCCCTACCCACGTGAGCGCCTCCCGCTCCTTCCTGAAGCGCGCGACGGCGGGCGGCGCGGCGTTCCGCGAGATCTTCACCGCGACCTGCGCCCCATCCGCGTCGCGTCGGGCTGCCCACACCACCGCGAAGCCACCCTCGCCGAGTGGCGCTTCCAGCGTGAACCCGGGCACCGTCGGCGCCTCCTCTCCAGGCCGATTGGAGGCGCTCACCACGGGGCCTGCTCCGCTGGAGAGGATGACGCGCCACGGCGCGCTCGGCGCTGGATCCGCCTCCTCGGAAAGCTCGGACTTCTGCATGGCCCCTTCATCGGGAAGAAGACCCTCGGTGCCGCCCCGGCATCATCTCACCAGCCTGGTGCCAGTGACATCTCCTGCGGCATCGGGGGATGTTTGCGCTCGCGCTGTGTCGCTGACTCTGCACGCGTTCGTCGGAAGGCATAGGTGTCGCCCGCCCGGTTGCCCGCGAGGCGCGCCGATGGTTTACCTCGGAGTAGTATGGCCCGTCCTGACGACGAGACACTGCCGAGCCCCACCCCACCCTCCGCCACCGAGGTGGAGGCGGTCGCGCTGACGGACACCCTGCCGCACGGTCACGGCAATCCTCGTCCGGTCGACCCCTTCGGCCCCACCCTGCGCCGCTCGGGACCCCGCCCCGTCCCTCCCCTCGCCGGCGACTACGTCCTCGGCGCGCTCCTCGCCGAGGGCGGCTTCGGCATGGTGGTCCTCGGCGAGCACGCGGCGACAGGGCAGCGCGTCGCCGTCAAGATCCCCCACCTCGAGCTCGCCACGAACGCCCAGATCGTCGCCCGCTTCGAGCGCGAGATCGAGGTCATCCGCAGCCTGGTCCACCCCAACGTGGCGACCATCTACGACGCGGGCCGCCTGCCCGACGGGCGCCCGTTCTTCGCCATGGAGTTGCTCGAAGGCGAGACGCTCGACGCGCACCTCTCGACCTACGGCCGCCTCACGCCCCAGGAGGCGCTCGCCATCCTGGAGCCGGTGTGCTCCGCGCTCGACGCTGCGCACGCCCACGGCATCATCCACCGCGACATCAAGCCTTCCAACGTGTTCCTCGCGCGCGACCCCACGGCAGGCGCCGACGCCAGGCGGGTGGTCCTGCTCGACTTCGGGGTGGCCAAGCTGCTCGACGTGTCTGTCCCTTCCCTCACCGCCTCCCGGCAGATCGTGGGGACGCTCGCGTACCTCAGCCCCGAGCAGCTCCTCGCCCAGCCCGTGGACATGCGCGCCGACATCTACGGGCTCGGCGTGCTGCTCTTCACCATGCTGGTGGGCCAGCCCCCGATCGCCCCCGCCGCGTTCCCGGTGCTGAAGCAGCTCCTCCTGCACGGAGGCGCCCCGCGGCCGAGCCTGCAGGCCGCGGTGAGCCCCGCGCTCGACGAGGTCGTCCTGCGCGCGATGAGCCGCAACGCCAAGGATCGCCATCCGAGCGCCTCCGCCTTCCTCGCGCATGCCCGCGGGGCCGTGACCTCGGAGCGCCCGACGGTCGCCGCCCCGCCCCCGGCTGCTGGCCGCCGCGCCGTGGGCATCTACCTGGAGATCCTCACCGACCCGGGCGCCCTCGACGCGCCGGATCCGGCCCTGCTCGACGACATCGAGGCGATCCTCCCCGCGGCCCGCGCCCGCCTCGAAGCCGAGGGGCTCACCTCCGCGCTGGAGACGGGGATGAGCATGCTGTTCACGCGCGACCGCCCCGTCGAGCGCCACCTCGGCGACGCGGCGCGGCTGCAGATCCTCGGCGCCGCGCTCGCGCTGCACCACGACCTCGACAAGCGCCCCGGCCGCGACCCGCGGGTGCACCTGCACCTCAGCGCCCACACCGGCGAGGTGCGCACGAACACCGAGGGCACCGCGCTCGGCGGCGATCTCCTCGACCTCCCGGCCTGGACCCCCGAGGCCCCCGAGGAGGGCGTCTTCGCCTCCGGCGCCATGCTCCACGGCCTTGCCCAGGGCGCCTGGCCCGCGTTCGCGCCATGCTCGCCCCTCGTCCGCCTCTCCGCCGAGCCTTCGTAGGCCAGCGCCGCGGAGATCACCCCGCAGGCTTCTTCCCGCGTGCCTTGCGGGTGTCCTTCGCGGGAGGCGGGGGGAGCGTGGCGTCGTCGCAGCAGCGGAAGCCGGTCGAGTAGTCGTGGTAGCCCGGCTCGTGGGCCACGGTCGTGTAGTAGCAGCCGGGCCCCAGCTCGCTCGTGGTGCTGAAGAAGCCGCCCATGAACACGCCGTTGCCCTCGCGCCAGGGCTGCTTGCGGCGCTCGACCTCTTCGCCGTCGAGCCGGTCCATCAGCTCCTGGTCAACCATGTCGCCCACCCACTCGTGCAGGTTGCCGACCATGTCGTGGACCCCGAGGTCGCTCACGCACCCCTCGTACTCGCCAGCCTTGGCGAGGAACCCCGGCTCCAGCGCGAGCCGCGGGCTGTTGAACTCCTCGTACGTCCAGCCCCGCTTCTTCTCGCCGAAGAGCGCCGAGAGGAGGTGCGGCTTGCCCGTCGCGCACGTTCCCCGTTGCCCGCGGTTGCCGTACGGGTAGCGCTGCGTTCCTTTGCCGCGGCACGCGCGCAGCCACTCCCGCCGCGCGCAGAGCCGCTTGCCGGCCGTGACGCACGCGGCCTTCGCCTCCACCCGGCTGATGAACGCCTGCGGGAACACCCCGGGCGCGCTCCGCGCCTCGTACTTCACCCCCGCCTCGGGCCGCTGCGCGTGCGGGTGGATGGAGCCCGCTGCGAGCGGCACGCCCTCGCCGTTCGTGCTGGCCTCCGCGACGACGAGGTGCGCCTCCCAGCGGTCGACGCAGAACGTGCCGACGAGGCTCATGTCCGCCGGGCACGGCGGCGCGATCTCCGGCGCGGCGCTGGCCAGGGCGCCCGCGGTGCCCTCCGGGGAGGCGGTGCCTGCCGGGGCGCTGGGCGCTGCCGGGAGCGCGGCGGGGTTCGTCATCACGCTCGCCTGGATCACCTCGGCGCCTGCGGGCACCACGGGCGCGGTCGGCACCAGGGCCGCGGACGCCGCGGCAGCCGACGCAGCGCCCACGGTGTCCGGCGCCGGAGCGTCGCTGCCAGACCCCGGCGGGCCCTCGGCCGGTGCGCGCTCGTCGGGTGCGCGCGCGCAGTGCAAGCACGCACATCCCAGAAGCGTGAGCAGCGCGAGGAGGTGGGGGAGGTGAGACGGCCCGGGCACGGGCCGCGAGTCTACCCGGACTTCGTCTGGCCAGGGCGCAAGCCCGAGGTCGCGTGGGGTTCGACACCGCGGATCGTTGAAATCCGGCCGCTACACACGTGCTTCACCCGCGGTGTCGGGAAGGGGGAAACCTGACCGGCAGAACCCGGGTGGCAGACCAGGATGGGCCCCCTCTACAGTGAGGCAGAATGCCTCTTAGATTCCTGCCGTGGGGAGTGGCAAGCGGGCTGAAGGAAGAGCGGACTCGCCAGGGGTGACCCGGCGGCTTCCCGTGGGCGCCGAGATCGTGGCAGGCGGGGTGCACTTCCGGGTCTGGGCGCCGCGGCGCGCGCGGGTCCAGGTGGTGGTCGCCCCCGGCGAGGCCGGCGCGAGGCGGGTGCCGCTCTCGGCCGAGGAAAGAGGGTACTTCTCGGGGCAGGTCGAAGGGATCGGGGCCGGTGCGCGCTACGCCTTCCTGCTCGACGACGACGAGAAGCCCTACGCCGACCCTGTCTCGCGCTGGCAACCCGAGGGGCCGCACGGGCCCTCGGAGGTGATCGACCCCTCCACGTTCGCGTGGACCGACGCGGGGTTCCCGGGGGTCGGGCTGCGGGGGCAGGTCATCTACGAGATGCACCTCGGGACCTTCACGAAGGAAGGGACCTGGGAGGCCGCGGCGCGGCGCCTGCCGGAGCTCAAGGATCTCGGCGCCACCACGCTGGAGTTGATGCCCATCGCGGAGTTCCCGGGGCGCTTCGGCTGGGGCTACGACGGGGTGTGCATGTTCGCGCCGTACCACCACTACGGCACGCCCGACGACGTGCGGCGCTTCGTGGACAGGGCACACGCGCTCGGGCTCGGGGTGATCCTCGACGTGGTCTACAACCACCTCGGGCCCGACGGGAACTACCTCCGGCAGTTCGCGCACGACTACTTCTCCGAGCGCTACACGACCGACTGGGGAGAAGCCCTGAACTTCGACGGCGAGCGCTCGGGACCCGTGCGCGAGTTCTTCCTCGCCAACGCCGGCTACTGGCTCGACGAGTTCCACATGGACGGGCTGCGGCTCGACGCGACGCAGTCCATCTTCGACAGCTCCGGAGAGCACATCCTCGCGGTGATCGGGAGGCGGGTCCGCGAGGTCGGCGGCGCGCGCACGACCTTGATCATCGCGGAGAACGAGCCGCAGGAGACGCGGCTCGTCAGGCCCACGGAGAAGGGCGGGTACGGGCTCGATGCGCTGTGGAACGATGACTACCACCACGGCGCCATGGCGGCGCTGACGGGGCGGAGCCAGGCGTACTACTCGGAGACGCCGGGGACGCCGCAGGAGTTCATCTCGGCCGCCAAGTGGGGCTACCTCTACCAGGGGCAGCGCTACGCCTGGCAGAAGAACCGCCGCGGGACGGCGGGGCTCGACCTCGCGCCGGCGAAGTTCGTGACCTTCCTGGAGAACCACGATCAGGTGGCGAACTCGGCCCGGGGGCTACGCCTCCACGCGCTCACCTCGCGGGGGCGGCTCGCGGCGATGACGGCGCTCACGCTGCTCATGCCGGGCACGCCGATGCTGTTCCAGGGGCAGGAGTGCGCGTCGTCGCCGCCGTTTCTGTACTTCGCCGATCACGGGCGGGATCTCGCGGCGCTGGTGCGCAAGGGGCGCGCGCACTTCATGGAGCAGTTCCCCAACATGGCCCACGACGAGGGGCAGGGGCTGCTCGACGACCCCGCCGCGCCCGAGACCTTCGAGAAGTGCAAGCTCGACCCCGAGGACCGGGTGCGCCACGCGTCGACGCTGGCGATGCACCGGGATCTGATCGCCTTGCGGCGCGAGGACCCGGTGTTCTCGGCGCAGAGGCCGCGTGGGCTCGACGGGGCGGTGCTGGGCCCGGAGGCGTTCGTGCTGCGCTACTTCGGCGAGGAGGGGGACGACCGCCTCCTGCTCGTGAACCTCGGGCGCGATCTGCACCTGGTGCCGGCCCCCGAGCCGCTCCTCGCGCCGCCCTCCGGGATGCGCTGGCAGGTCCTTTGGTCGAGCGAGGACCCGCACTACGGGGGTGACGGCACGCCGTCCATCGAGAGCGAGGAGGAAGGCTGGTTCTTGCCAGGTCAGTCCGCCGTGGCGATGCGGCCCGTGATGGGCGGGGGGCGCGGAGGCCAGGGGTGAGCCAGGAAAGTCTGACGAGAAAGCTGGCGAGAGGGCCAGGGGCGCGTCAGAGAACGCTGGCAACGCTGGCAACGCTGGCAACGCTGGCAACGCTGGCAACGCTGGCGATGCGCACCAGAAGCACCACGAGGAGGACGCGCGATGATGTCTGAGCTTCCGTGCAGGCGGGTGGAGCTGCTCGGCGACGCCCCTGGCGCAGGTGAGGATCCGGAGCACGGAGAAGACCCGGCGAGCGCGGAGTGGCTGGTGACCAACGGCCTCGGTGGGTACGCCTCGGGCACCATCCCCGGCCTGATCACCCGCCGCTTCCACGGCATCCTGATCGCGGCGCTGCCTGCGCCGCGCGGCCGCACCATGATGCTCAACCACCTGCGCGAGGTGGTTCACCCCGAGGGCTGGGTCGACGGGGACAAGCACGCGCTGGCGCTCGGCGCGCAGGGGGAGCCGGGCCTCACCCACGACGGCTGCGCGCTCGCGAAGCTCAGCGCGTTCCACCTGGAGGCGGGGCTGCCGGTGTGGCGCTACGCGCTCCCTTCCGGGGGCACGCTGGAGAAGCGGCTCCTCATGGTGCACGGCCAGAACACGACCCACGTCACCTACCGCCTGGAGGGCGGCGGCCCGGTCTGTCTGGAGCTGCAGCCCTGGGTGAACTTCCGCCCCCACGAGGGCGCGCTCGACAGGCCCCAGACCGGCGGCTACGCGCTCACCGTCATGCCGGAGCGCTACGAGCTGGCCGGCGAGGAAGCGCTGCCCCCACTGCGGCTGGAGATCTACGGCAAGCAGGCCTCGATCCACATCGAGGGCAAGCCCATCCGCGACATCCCCTACCGCATCGAGCAGAGCCGCGGCTACGACGCGAGCGGCGACCTGTACACGCCGGGCACCTTCCGGCTGGATCTCGCGCCGGGCTCGGAGGTCACCCTCGTCGCGTCGACCGAGGCATGGGACGTGATCCGGGCGCTCTCGCCCGAGAATGCGCTGCGCTCGGAGCACGAGCGCCGAAAGCGCCTCCTGCTCGCGACGAAGCCCGAGCTGCGCGAGGGGCTCGCGGCCGAGCTGGTGCTCGCGGCTGACCAGTTCCTGATCACCCCCGCCGGGCGCGTGGCCGACGCGGCGCGGTGCCGCGCCTCAGGCGACGAGATCCGCACGGTGATCGCCGGCTACCCGTGGTTCACCGACTGGGGGCGCGACACCATGATCAGCCTGGAGGGCCTGACCCTGACCACGGGGCGCCACGATGAGGCGGGGTACATCCTCCGTACCTTCGGCAAGTACGTGCGCGACGGGCTGATCCCCAACATGTTCCCCGACAACCAGAACGCGGGCCTCTACCACACGGCCGACGCCACGCTCTGGTTCTTCCACGCGATAAACCGCTACCTCGCCGCGACCGGCGACCGCGAGACGCTGCAGATCCTCCTGCCCACGCTGAAGGACATCGTCGCGAAGCACCTCGCAGGCACGCGCTTCGGCATCGGCGTCGACCCGAAGGATGGCCTGCTCCGGCAGGGCGAGGAGGGCTACCAGCTCACCTGGATGGACGCCAAGGTGGACGGGTACGTGGTCACCCCGCGGCGCGGCAAGGCCGTGGAGCTGAACGCGCTCTGGTTCAACGCCCTCCGCCTGATGGAGCGCTGGGCGGGCGAGGAAGGAGACGCGAGCGCCGCGGGCACGTACGCCGGGCACGCCGAGAGGGCGCAGGTCTCGTTCAACGCGCGGTTCTGGTACGAGCAAGGCAACCACCTCTACGACGTGATCGACGGCGAGCAGGGCGACGACGCCGCCTTCCGCCCGAACCAGCTCTTCGCCATCGCGCTGCCGCACCCCATCCTCGCCGAGGCGCGCTGGGCGCCCGTGGTGGAGCAGGCCCGCGAGAAGCTGCTCACGCCCTACGGCTTGCGGTCGCTGTCGCCGGACCACCCGGACTACCGCCCGCGCTACTTCGGCAACCTGCGCACGCGGGACATGGCCTACCACCAGGGGACGGTGTGGGGATGGCTGATCGGGCCCTTCATCGACGCCTGGCTGAAGGTGCACCCGGACGCGCGCGCGGAGGCGCGGGGCTTCGTGACGACGTTCGCGCCGCACCTCAGCGAGGGAGGCGTGGGCACCATCAGCGAGATCTTCGACGCGGAGGCGCCGTTCGTGCCCCGGGGCTGCGTGGCCCAGGCGTGGAGCGTGGCAGAGGTGCTGCGCTGCCTCGCGAAGACCACCACGCCGGAGCCACGGCGTTGACGAGGCCCTGAGGCGACGAAGCCGTGGGGGGGCCTCGCCCTTCCCGCGATGACTCGCGGCGATCTGCGCCTCTGAAGCGGTCGCCGCCCCGCCCGGGGCGGCGACGTTCTATGATTTTGCCTGCATGCCCCCGGATGCCCCCGTCGACGCGCACCTCTGCGGCTACGCCGAGTCCTACCGCATGAACAATGGATCCCTGGAGAGCGCCCTGCGGCAGCTCTCCGAGGTGTCGTCGCTGGATGAGATCACCGCGAGGCCGCTCACCACCGCGGTCGCCGTGCTCCTCGCGGCGGTGCTCCTCTGCTGGATCCTGCAGTGCATCACCCGCAACTACTCGTGGGTCGATCGGCTGTGGTCGGTGATGCCCGGCATCTACGCCTGGATCTTCGCGCTGTGGAACCCCAACCGCGACGGGCGCATCGTGCTGATGGCGGTGCTGGTCACCGCGTGGTGCGTGCGGCTGACCTTCAACTTCGCACGCAAGGGCGGGTACAACCCCAAGGAGGAGGACTACCGCTGGCCCATCGTGCGCGCCTGGCTCGCCGAGCACGACCCCACCCACCCGCTCGGGCGGGAGCTGTTCAGCCTGCTGTTCATCTCGGTGTACCAGCACCTTCTCATCGGGCTGTTCAGCATCCCGCCGCTGTTCGTCGCGCATGCGCTGTTGCAGCGGGTGAGCTTCGGGCCGTGGGACGGCGTCGCGGCGCTCGCGTTCCTGGCGCTGCTCGTGGGGGAGACAGTGACCGACCAGCAGCAGTGGCGCTTCCAGCAGCGCAAGGCGGCCCTCTCCCCGGAGGAGCGCGCGCAGGCCGGGGGAGACCTCGCCCGGGGGTTCCTCACAACGGGGGTGTTCCGGTACTCGCGGCACCTCAACTTCTTCTGCGAGACGAGCCTGTGGTGGGTCTTCGCCTGCTTCGCGGTGATCGCGGGGGCGTCGGTGATGAACTGGACGTGGGGCGGCGCCTTCCTGCTGACGCTGCTCTTCCAGGGGTCGACGTGGCTCACCGAGCTGATCTCGGTGAAGAAGTACCCAGCTTACCGCGACTACCAGCGCACCACCTCGCGCCTCCTGCCGCTGCCGGCCGGCAAGCCCCTCGACTGAGGGGAGCGCCGCGGGTCAGGGGGGGGTAGGGGCCCGGAGCGGGACCACGGCGTTGCACCCGCCGCCGGTGATGGTCGCGGTGGCTCCCTTCACCGTGGCGCGCACGTCGCTGGACCACGCCGTGAGGAGCAGCAGCGCCTCCCCCGTGGTCAGCGCGTGGTAGGTCTGGGTGCGGGTGTCCCGTGACAGCGTGGCCGCCTGGCCGCACTGCGCGCACTCGATCCGGCCCAGCTCCACGTCCGCCTGCAGGTCGGGCTTGCAAGCGCCGGGCAACGGGGCGCTGTCATCATCGGCTTGATCGCTCCAGACATCGAGCGCGTTGAGCGTGACCCCCGCGCCGTCGGCTGCGGGGATCTCCTCGGAGCGTGGCTCGTCGTCGAGGAGCATCCATGCTTCGCCGGCGCGTTCGAGCGGGCGTGGTGCAGAGCCTCCGCAGGCGTATCCGCATGTGCGCTGTCCCGTCGTGCCGGATGCCGATCTCTGCGGGATGCAGGTCGCTGGCGCGGGGGCAGGGTCAGGGGTTCTTGCGGGGCGCGGCTGCGTCGGAGACCACCTCCACCGGGGTGAGCCGCCCCTCGACGAGCTGGCAGGTCAGCACCTCGCGCGGGAACCGCGTCACCTTGCCGAGCGTGGGGAGCTTGCCGTGCGCGAGCTTGCTGGTGGCGAGGAGGCGCTCCTGCTTGCCCCCGTCGCTGTCGCTGTAGACCACCGTCAGCGCCTCGTGATCGCCTGGCAGCACGATCTTGAAGCGCACCGGGCCGACGCCGCCTGCGGGGGCTGCGCGCTCGACGGAGAGCGCCAGGGCATCGGGCTTGCCGAAGGCGGGGAAGACCTTGCCGTCAGCGACGCGGATGCCCCACTGCTGCGGCAGGTTCCCTGCGTCGACGCAGTGCTGGTCGTAGCTCGGGAGCGCCTTGCCGAGCCAGATCTCCAGGTGATCGTCGCGCACCCAGTTCGCGCTGGGGCCGACCAGCTTGTCGTCCTCGATCTCGACGTAGAGCGTCCCCGGAGGCGCGCTGAACACGCGCAGGGTGGCGTCGGAGGCCTCTCCAGGCTTGCCATACGTCACGAAGCCTCCCTTTCCTGTGCCGTCGATGGAGAGGGCGCAGCGGCCGAGGCCCGCGGTCTTCCAGCCCGAGGTGGCGAAGGAAGCGTCGACTTCAGCCTGAGGAATGGAGGCGAAGGTGTACTCGTGGTCGCCGCGCTCGCCGGGGCCGCTGTCGAGGAGCGCGGGGGGGAGGTCGGGCGCGCCGTTCGCGTCGCAGGGCGGGCTGTACCAGGAGGTGGTGCCGGCGAAGTCGTCGAAGCTCCACTGGGTCTCCTGGAAGTTCACGGAGACGTTCCAGTAGCCGAACGACGAGGTGCGGCGGGTGCGCAGCGGCGTGAGGGTACGCTCGGTGGTGTCGCTCCAGCGCCAGGCCGAGCCGCCCGACACCGCATGCGTGAAGGCGTTGTCGCCGATGGTGATGGTGTCCTGTCCGACGCTGGCGGCGCCGTAGCCGTCGTTGCACGTGTCGAGCAGCTTGGTGGTGTCCTCCACGGCATCGCCGCTCCAGGTCACGCGCCAGTAGTCGATGCGGTGACAGCCGGCGTGCATCAGCGCCGGCGCGGTGACGTCCTCGCGCTCGCCCTGATCGAGGCCGATGTCCGCGGGCAGGGGCGGGTTCTCCTGCGGAGGGGCGCCGTCGTCGGTGGTCTCGCGCGCCTCTGCTTCGTCGTGGCGCTGCTCGCCCTTCCACACGCTGACCACGGAGAGGGGGCGGCCGTCGGAGGTGCGGCCTGCGGGGCGATCGCGCAGGACGTGGCAAGGCACCTGGTCCCCGCAGAGCGCGGCGCGGAGTGCGGCGCTCCGGTCGGGAGGACGGGAGGCGGTGGACGTGGCCGGCGCGGCGGGGCCAGCGGGAGGCGCTGCGGGGACCTGGACGGTGGGCGTCGTGCCTGGTGGCGAAGGCGCGCAGGAGAGCGCGGAAGCGGTGCAGGTGAAGAGGAGCGCGCCGAGGCGAGGCGAGGGCAGGAGACGCACGGGTTCAGGGTGCAGAAGGTGCCCTTGCGGCGCAAGCGCGTGGCGGGTCGGGGGATGCAGCCCCGGAGGCGCTACTGGCCGGGCGGGGTGGCGAACTGGCCGGGGAAGGGGTTCGCGTCCTGGCGGCGCTGGATCTCGGAACCGGTCCAGGGGTTCGTGCCGCGCTCGTGGAAGAGGGCGACGCCGATGACGCCGACGTTCCTGGTGTCGCCGTGCTTCTGGTTGGCGTACGAGCTGCGCACGGAGCCGAAGCGGAAGGCGGCGACGGTGTCCATGCTCTGCCGGAAGCCGTCGATCTCCACCTCGCCGTGAGGATCGAGGAGGTAGCCGCGCTTGGAGAAGGAGGCGGCCTGGCCGTCGAGCACGTCGAGCCCGTCGACGCTGACCACGCACTCGACGCGGTTCGGGGTGAGGTTGCGCAGGACGATGGAGTAACGCTGCCCGGGCTGGCCGATGGCGAACGTCTTCTCGCCGGCGACGAAGCCGTTGAGGAAGCCGCCTCCCTCGCCGCGCAGGCCGACGGCCACGGCGCCGTTCGCGAGGGTGAAGGTCTGGGCCTGGAGGCGGCGGAAGCCGGAGGCGTTCGCCATGGCGCGCGCTCCCTGCTCGTCGTTGTAGAAGAGGCTCGTCATCCCGAACGGGTTCATGGGCTCGGCGCGCACGAAGGGGACGGTGGTGATGCTCGAGTGGCGCGTCTCGCCCCACTGCGTGGCGAGGCCAGGGCGGTTCTGCGCTTCCCGCTGATCGGTGGGCTTCGCGGCGCCCTCGCTCTCCCGGCGCATCTCGCTGGGAGGCATCATGCTGGTGGACGGCGCGGCGCCCGCCGGGGCCTGGGCAGGAGCGGCGTCCATCATGACGGCGCCCTTGGCCGCGGCAGGCTCGGACGCCTCGGCCATGGGCGCGCCCGGGGCGAAGGTGTTGCCGCCCGCGGACGGAGGCGGCGCGTTCATCGCGGCGCTGCCTCCGCAACCCGAAACCGCCCCGAGCAGTGCCATCGCCAGAGCCGAACTCCCGAACCAGTGCGTCGCCTTCATGACTCCTCCGAATCCACCTTGCCGTGTCGCCCCCTGAGAACGGAGCCCGAACGGTTACCTTACAGTCGCGTGCCTCGATCCGTCGATGGGCGTGACCTCGCGCGTTCCCAGGGTCAGGGCGAGGGCCAGCAAGGCGGCGAGCAGGGCGCACACCCCGAGGGCGAAGGCAGGTGAGGAGCGTCGCCGCAGGCGTGGCGGGCGCGTCGTGATCTGGCGGCTGGCACACGGAGAGAGGCGGGTGGAGAGGGGGAGGGTGCGGCGTCCGCGCAGGCTCCAGGTGGAGGAGCGCGGGTTGTTGCGGCGCGTCGTGTGGAGAGACGGCGGGCCTGGTTCGTCCTCCACGGTGGAAAGATCGATCCAGGGGGCGCAGAGATCGGTCGGGTGGGCGGGAGGAACGGTCCGCGGCGTGGCGCCATCGAGGTGCTCCTGCGCGGCGTGCACCGCAGCGGCCATCTCACGGGCCGACTGGAAGCGGTGGGCGGGATCCTTCTCAAGAGCGCGCAAGATGAGCGCCTCCACCGGCAGCGGCACCGGCTGCGGGGCGAAGCGAGACGGAGGGTGTGGCTCGCGGTCGCAGTGGGCGAAGCGCAGGGCGAGCGGGTGCTCGCAGAGGTCGTCGAAGGGGCCCCTGCCGGCGACGAGCTCGTAGAGGACGAGTCCCACGGCATAGAGGTCGGTGCGCGCGTCCACGGCACTGCCGGGGATGCACTGCTCGGGGGCCATGGTCCGCGGGGTGCCCACCACGGCTCCCGCGGCCGTGCGGGAGCGGCTCGGGCGACGCGCGCTCCTGGCGACGCCAAAGTCGACGAGCTTGAGCGCGCCACGGTCATCGAGGAGCAGGTTGTCGAGCTTGATGTCGCGGTGGACGATCCCCGCTGCGTGCACGGCGTCGAGGGTGGCGAGGAGCTGCGCGACGAGGGCGAGGGCCTCGGCGGGAGGGAACGCCCCGCGGCGCGCGAGCGCGATGCTCAGGTCCCGCCCCGAGAGCAGCTCCATGACGAAGTAGGGGCGGCCATCGCCGGTCATGCCGAGGTCGATGACCTGGACCACGCCGGGATGCCGGATGCGACCGAGGAGGTGGGCTTCGTCGGCGAGGCGCGCGGCGCTGTCGGGGCAGTCGTGGAGGTCGCGGTGCAGCACCTTGAGGGCGAAGCGGCGGCCGAGGGCGGGGTGCTCCGCTTCGTAGACCTCGCCCATCCCCCCCTGCCCCAGGAGCCGTCCCACCACGAGCCCGCCGCTCACGAGGCGGGCGCCAGGGCGGAGCCTCTGCGGCGGAGCTGCGGCGCGTGGCACTCGGGTGCATGCCTGCCACGGCGGGAGCGTCGGCCGCGAGAGCACGTCGGGGAGGGCGCGGAGTACGCGGGAGCGTGTGGAGGGGTTGCTCGTACGGTCCAGGTGGCGCACCTCTCCCGGAAGGGAGGGGGCATGCGGGGCGGCGTTCATCGGGCCTCGGCGCTCCGGGGCAGGGAGGACCTGGCGCCGCCCCGCACGACCTTGAGGGAGGCTGCGAGGAGTGCTTGGGACATGGCGTCTGCGCTGGGCCAGCGTCGGTGGGGTGTCTTGGCGATGGCGCGCGCGACTACCTGGTCGAGCGCGGGGCCGACGTCCGCCACGTCGCGGAGCGAGGCCGGGGCGGTGCGGATGTGGGCCCGCATGATGGCGAGCGCGTCGGTGTCCGGGAAAGGGCCGCGCCCGGCGATGGCCTCGAAGAGGAGCATGCCGACGGCGTAGAGGTCGGTGCGTCCATCGATGGCGCCGCCGATGAGCTGCTCCGGCGCGAGGTAGCGCGGGGTGCCGATGACATGAGAGCCCGAGGTGGGCGGGAGGCCGCCCCAGCTCACCTTGGCGATGCCGAAGTCGAGGAGCACGACGCGCCCGAGGTCCGCGGTCTCCGCCGGGTCCTGGCGCTCGGGTTGGGCTCGCCCCAGCAGGGCTTTCGAGCGCGGCGGCTGCGCGAGGAAGACGTTGGCGGGCTTGATGTCGCGGTGGACGATGCCAGCGCGGTGCGCGGCGGAGAGGCCGGCGAGGATCTGGCAGGCGATGCGCACGGCGGCGCCCTGAGACAGAGGGCCGCGTTCATCGAGGCGGGCGCGGAGGGTCTCGCCGTCGAGCCGCGGCATGACCAGGAAGGGGCGGCCGTCGTGGGTGACGCCGGCGTCCTCGACGCGGACGACGTGGGGATGGTCGAGGACGGCAAGCGCGCGGATCTCCTGGAGGTGGCGCGCGGTGGCTTGCCAGGACCTGGCGTGGGAGCGCCGCAAGATCTTGATGGCACACGCCTCGCCGTGCGGTCCGATGGCCTCGTGCACCTCCGAGGTGGAGCCCTCGCCGATGCGCCGCACGAGGCGGTAGTCCGTGCCCTGGAGGGGCCGCCCTTCCTTCTTCCGTTCCATGATGGATCCCTTCCGGGAGGCGCATGCCGATAGGGGCGCGCCTCTCTCCATGGAATCGGTGGGTCGCGGGCGTCAGTTGCGCGCGTCGTCGCGATTTTTCGGAGCGCTCACCGGATGCGCAGCGTCGGTGCTGCACATGGATTCAGGGCGGCGACGATGCGGACAGGGGTGGCGCGGGCGCGGGCAGCGGCGCGGACACCTGGCGGAGGGTCAGTGCACCAGGAACCAGCGGACGCCTGGCTTGATCTCCATGTGGAAGTGATCGGCGTGCGCCACGTCGTAGTTGGGCGTCAGGGTGTAGGTGAAGATGCCCTGGTCCATGGCCTCGCAGGCGATGGCGCGGAGCTCGCGCGCCTCGGAGCGCTCCGGTGTGCGCGCCGTCGCGCCGCAGGTGCGCTCGCCGCGGTGGCCACCGAAGTGATGCGCGACGCTCAGCCAGGTTCCGTCACGCTTCCTGAGGCCTCCGACGTCGATGGCGAGGCCCGCCGGGTGTCGGGTGCCCGGAGGGGCCCACTTGGGGCGAGGCTTCACGGGAGCGGCAGGAGCATGCACCGCGGCCGGCGCTGTGGCCGTGGGAGCGGTGGCAGCCCGCTCGGCCTCCGTGGTGCCGTCCGGCCTGGCCGCAGGGGCTTTGTCGCTGGTCCTGGTGGCAGGCTTGTGCGCAGCGGTCGCGTCGTCGGTTTTGGTGGCAGGCTTGTGCGCAGCGGCGTGCCTGTCGGCTTTCTGAGGGACACTGTCATCGCTGGAGGCGCTGGTTGCGGCCTCCTGGTGCTTGCCGGTCCTCTTCGGAGCCGCGCCCTTTGGAGCCGCGCTCGTGCCCTTCGGCGCTGCGTCGGTGCCCTTCGGCGCTGCGTTGACGGCTTCATCGGGCTTGCCGGTCGCCCTGGACGCGGCGGGCTTGTTCCTGGGCGCGGGAGCCGCAGCCTCGGAGCGTTGCGTCGTCGCCTTGGGCTCGGCCCCCGGTTTGCTGGCCTTCGCTGCGGGTGTGCCCGGATCGGGCGCGGCCTTCTCGGGGGGCGTGGCCGTCTGCGTGGGTTTCGGCGTGGTCGGCGCCTTCTTCTCGCGCAGGCTCGTGGCCTCCGTGGCGCCCACCTTCTGCGCGCGCTGTCCGGGGGCCTTGTCCAGAGCAAGAGGGGCCGGTGACCCGACGGTCGCGTGCGCGGAGGAAGTGGGGTCGTTGGCCGTGCCGTCAGGCAGCGTCGCGCGGGAGAGAGGGCTCGCCTTCGCGGGACTCTGGCCCTGTGGCGGCGACGTCCGGCGCGTGGCTGCCGGCTTCTTCCGCGTGGCGGTCAGCCCTGCCTTGCCAGTGCGCTTCGGCTTCTTCGCGGTGGCCTTCCCGGAGAGCGAGGCCGCCTTCCCAGGGGCCCCTGGCGCGGCCTCGGCGTCCTGTCCGCCGGTCTTTGTCGCGGCGGCCTCGGCACCGGCAGAGGGCGTGTGCGGAGCCGCGCCCGTGGTCGCGCGGTGTGGCGATGCTTGCGCGATGGAGTGGGCATGGCCCGGCGGGGAGACGTTCGGGCGGTACATCGTGTAGTGCACCACCTCGTCGATGTCGTGTCGTTCGAGCAGCGCTGCGAAGTCGTCGAGAGAGAGCGCGAGGCGCGCGTCGAGGATCTCGAACATGGTGGTCGCGCGCTGTTCGAGGGGAAGCGAGGAGTGGATGTACACGCCATGCAGACGGCCCGTGAGGCGGATGGGCGCGCGCACGCCCGGCGCGTTGTCGACGCGCTCGTGAGGGATCTGTCGCCGATCGAGCTCGGCGAAGGCCTCCTCGTTGGTCATGTTCGCGTAGCGGTACGCAGCAGAGGCCTCTGCGACGGCCGGATCGGGGACGACCAGGAAGGGCGACGATGCAGACGCCTCGGCGGAACCCAGGGTGGACGCGGCCAGGGCGAGCGCTGCAGTCAGCAGCGCCGCGGCGGAGCGGGGGCGGGGGAACTGCACGGCCAGGCCACTCTACGCAGGCACCTGGAGAAGGCCAGAAAAGCACGGCGCGCAGGTGCGGTGTCGCGAGCGGGCAACCCTGACGGGTCATTCGTGCTGGACAGGCGCCCGGGCTGCGACGACAAGGAGGGCCATCATCGAACCTGGAGGTCTCCGGTGAACCGCTTTGCCATCGTTGCCCTGTCGCTGCTCACGTCGCTCCCCGTCGCTTGCAGCTTGATCGTGAGCCCCGGTGAGGTGCGCAACCCGACTCTCGGAGGCGGCGGCGCTGGAGGCGCTGGTGGTGAGGGCGAGGGCGGCGCAGGAGAGGGCGGGGAAGGTGGCGCGGGGAACGTGGGTGGTGCGGGCGGGGAAGGTGGCGCGGGGAACGTGGGTGGTGCGGGCGGGGAAGGTGGCGCGGGCGGGGAAGGTGGCGCTGGAGGCGCGTGAACGGCGCGGTGGGGTGAGACGCGCGTCGAGGTGAGACGCGCGTCGAGGTTCAGCCGGTCGCCACGGCGGATTCGCGCAGCGCGTCCACGATGACCTGGCCCTCGTCGTCGACGTCGATGAGGGCCGTCGTGCCGTCGTCCAGCTCGCCGCGGAGGATGAGGTCGGCGAGGGGCGCTTCGATGAGGCGGGCGATGGTACGGCGCATGGGGCGGGCGCCGTATGCGGCGTCGAAGCCGCCAGCGTCGAGCAAGGCCTCCACGGCCGCAGGCTCCACCGACAGCTCGACGCCGCGCTCCTCGAGCTGCCGGCCGAGGCCCTGGAGCAGGCGCCGCGCGATCTCGGCGACCTCGTCGCGCGCGAGGGCGCCGAAGCAGAGCACCTCGTCGATGCGGTTGTAGAGCTCGGGCGGGAGGGCCGCCTTGGCCGCGGTGATCATGGCCTCGCCGAGGCGCTCGGGGGCCGGACCACCGGAGGGACGGCCGAAGCCCACGGGACGCTCGGTGCGGAGCGCGCTGGCCTCGGCGGCGCCGAGGTTGGAGGTCATCACGATCACGGCGTTCGTGAAGTCGACACGGCGGCCGCGTCCGTCTGTCATGCGGCCCTCGTCGAGCACTTGCAGGAATGCCTCGAGCACGTCGCGGTGGGCCTTCTCGATCTCGTCGAGCAGGACGACCTGGTAGGGGCGGCGGCGTACGGCCTCGGTGAGCTGACCTCCGGCTTCGTGCCCGATGTAGCCAGGAGGCGCGCCGACGAGGCGGGCGACGGCGTGCGCTTCGGCGTACTCGGAGAGGTCGAGCCGGGTCATGGCGTCGGGGGAGTGGAACAGGGTCTCCGCGATGGCCTTGGCGGTCTCGGTCTTGCCGACGCCGGTGGGGCCGAGCAGCAGGAAGGAGCCGATGGGGCGCCGGCCGCGGATCCCCGCGGCGTTGCGGCGCAGGACCCGGGCGATGCGGCCGAGGGCGGCGTCGTGGCCGACGACCCGATCGGCGAGGAGCCGCTCCAGGCCCAGCATGCGGTCGCGGTCGGTCTCGAGGAGCCGCTCGACGGGCATGTCGGCGATCTCGGCGACGACCTCGGCGACCTCGGGGGGACCGACCTCGATGGCGCTCCCGACCCGCGGGGTCGCGCGGCGGCGGGTGCGGGCGCCGGCGAGGTCGAGGATGGAGAGCGCCTTGTCCGGGAGGGCGCGGCCAGGGAGGTAGCGCATGGACCAGGAGACGGCCGTGGCGATCGCCTCGTCGCTGAAGGTGAGCCGGTGGTGCGCGCCGAGGCCCTCGGCGACGCTGCGGAGCAGGAGGAAGGCATCCTCCTCGGAGGGCTCCTCGACCTCGACCACGGAGAAGCGGCGGGCGAGGGCTTGGTCGGCCTCGACAGTCTTCCGGTACTCCTCGGGCGAGGTGGCGCCGAGGAGGCAGATCTCGCCGCGCGCGAGGGCGAGCTTGATCTCGGCCATGGCCTCGTCGAGCCCGCCGCCGAGCAGCTCGTGCACCTCGTCGACGAAGAGGATGACGCGACCCGCGGCCTCGCGCAGCTCGGCGCGCATGGAGGCCATCCGCTCGGCCAGCGCGCCGCGGGCGCCAGTGCCGGCAAGCAGCTCGGAGACCACGACCTCGACGAGCACCTGCGGGGGCTCGGTGGGCTCGGCGATCTCGAGGAGGCGGTGGGCCACGCCGCGCGCGACGGAGGTCTTGCCGACGCCCGCGGGGCCGACCAGGCAAGGGCTGTTCGCGTGGCGCTTGGCGACGATGTCGAGTACCTGCTCGATCTCGCGCTCGCGCCCGATGACCTGCTCGATCTCGCCGAGCGCGGCAGCGAGGGTGAGGTTCTTGCCGAGGGTGGACAGGACGGGAAAGCGGGCGCGATCCAGGGCGAAGCGCGCTGCCATGGCCTTGGGCAGGGGAGCCGGACGCCCAGCGCTCTGGCGCGAGAGGCTGCGCGTGGCGTCGGCGAGGCGGGCTTCCTCGGGCGTGAGAGGCGCGGCGTGAGGTGTGGCAGCGGGAGCTGGCGGCATCGCCAGGGCGGTCGGAGGCGCGGTGAAGGCGGCCGTCGGCGCTGCCGGGGTGACCGGTGGGGCGAAGGCGCCAGGCGTCGCGAAGGGAGAGGGGGGAGGCGCGGACGGCGTCGCGCTGCTGCGGGAGGAGGGGGCTGCGTCCGGGCGCCACCCGGGGGGTGGGAACAGCGGGACGGCCACGGGGCGCTCGGCAGCAGGCCCCAGCTTCGCGGTGGGGCGCGGCTCCGGAGTCGTCCTCGGGGCCCCACGCCGCGTGGGGGGACGGGCATGCCCGAGGGCATCGCCAGGTGCGCCGGTCGTGCCCGTCACTGTGCCGTGCGCGCCGGTCGTGCCGTGCGCGCTACCGGTGCCGATCACGCCGTTCGGGCCCATGAGGCTGTTCATGCCTGGCGTGGGACCGTCGACACGGCGCCCGGGTCGCGCCGCCTCGCCCTCACCTTCGGGGCGCATGCGCAGGGGAGTGCGTCTCGCGGCGACGACACCGAGCGCGATTTGCAGGGCCGCGGTGCGCAGCCGCGCCAGATCCACGCCCGACTGCAGGAGCGCCCGGTGGGCGCCCGAGCCGCGGTCGGAGAGCAGGGAGAGCAGGAGGTGGAGGGCGGTGGGCTCCTTGGCAGCAGCGCGCTTGGCGACGTCGCGGGCAGCGCCCATGGCACGGCCGATGGGATCCGCGCCCTCGTCGTCGACGGAGCGGCAGGCCTTGAGGATCGCCTCGTCGTCGAGGCGGCGCTCGCGCAGCAGCTCGCCTCCGGGGCCGCCCTTGGCGGCGATGGCGGCCAGGAGGTGCACGCTCGACAGCCGCTCCTTCCGGCGCGTGGCGAGGTCCTGAGCGAGCTTGCGGAGCGTGACGAGCTCCGCGTGGGAGCGGGGGCTGTTCATCCTGACAGGTCCTCTCCCTCCTCGCCTCGCATGAACGCGGAGGGCCGGCCAACTTCTGGGAATGCAAAAGAGCTGGTCCGACAGGACACCGCGCGTCCTCCCGCACATCCCCCGCGCGTCAGGTGCGCGTCAGGCGCTCACGACGACGCCTTGCGCGGCCGCGGGACACCGTAGGCGTCGAGCCGCGAGAGCAGCGTCCCGCGAGAGATGCCGAGCTGTCTCGCGGCCTGGGTCTGGTTGCCGCCGCAGCGCTCGAGCACGTCGAGGATGCGCTGCCGTTCGAGCGGCTCCAGCGCGCCGCGGAGCGTGGGGGGTGGCGCGTCGTCCCCCGGGAGGGACGATATCCGGCCTGGCGCGCTCGCCGGCGCGCTCGGGACGCTCGAAGGCGGCGAAAGCTCTGCGGGGGGCCTGCCCTGCGCCACCGAAGGGGGAGGCGGAGACGCGGCGGTGATGTCGAGGAGCAGGTGCTCGGGCAGGATCTCGGCGCCTCCACACAGCACTGCCGCGCGCTCGACCACGTTGCGGAGCTCGCGCACGTTGCCCGGCCAGGAGTGGCGCTGCAGGAACGCGAGCGCCTGCTCTCCCAGCCGCGGCGCCGGCCGCCCCAGCCGCTCGGCGGCGTTCGCGAGGAAGAGGCGCGACAGCTCGGCGATCTCCCCGAGCCGCTCCCGCAGGGGAGGGATGGTGAGAGAGATGCCGTTCAGCCGGAAATAGAGGTCGCGCCGGAACGTGCCCCGCTCGACCTCCTGGGTGAGATCACGGTTCGTGGCGGCGACGAAGCGGACGTCGATGGGGCGTGGGCGCAGGCCGCCGACCCGCAGCACCTGACGCTCTTCGAGGACGCGCAGGAGCTTCACCTGGGTCGACAGGGGCAGCTCACCTACCTCGTCGAGGAACACGGTGCCGCCCTCGGCGGTCTCCAGCAGCCCGGGCTTGGTCTGCGCGGCGCCGGTGAAGGAGCCCTTCTCGTGCCCGAACAGCTCGCTCTCGAGCAGGCTCTCGGAGAGCGCCGCGCAGTTGAGGCGGAGGAAAGGCCGATGGGTGCGCTGCGAGCGGACGTGGATGGCCTCGGCCGTGACCTCCTTGCCGACGCCCGTCTCGCCGAGGAGCAGCACGCTCAGCGGGCTCGCGGCCACGCGATCGACGAGCGCGTAAAGGGCCTTCATAGCGGGCGCCATGACCACTGGACCGGGCGCACCCCCGCGCGCTGAGACCTCCGGGGCAGAGACCTGGAAGGGGGGAGCCGTGGGATCGTCCAGCAGCGTCGGCAAGGGCTCGCGGGCCGGCGGCACCTTCGGAGGACCAGCGTGAGGGCTCACGGCTTGCGGCTGCGGCGAGGAGGCAGGCACCCTGGCGACGCCGCCCTGAAGGATCAGCAGCAAACCGCCAATCTGCACCACCTCACCTGGCGCGAGTTCGACGGGCTGGTTGGGGGCGAGGAGCTTCTCGCCGATGCGGGTGCCGTTGGCGCTCCCGAGGTCCTCGATGGTGACCGGGGGGCCGGTGCGCAGGACGGCGTGCTGCCGCGAAGCAAGCCGGTCATCGACGGGCACGTCTACCGTGCGGGCGCGTCCGATCACCAGAGCCCGTCCCGGTGCGAGCCGGTGCGTCTCGACCACCCCGATCCCCACCACGCGCAGCTCCATGGCGGGCGCGGAGCCTGCATCGGCGGTCGAGCTGCGGCAGAGCGTAGCGTCCTCCTCGCCCGCTCCCGCGCCCGGGGGCCCCTTCACATCGGTCTTCACCAGCCCGCCAGAATACTGAACCGAGCGTTGTTCGCCAGCACTCTCTCTGCCGGCCCCTGGGCCGGGATCCTGCGGCGAGCCGGGGTTGCCGGGCGTGATCAGGCGCCGACGTTGGCAGTGAACAAAGGAGAGCGCGCGTACCGCGTGAGGTGGGTGTCTTCGTCGCCGAACAGAGCGTTCAGCACGTGCATGCGCTTGAAGTAGAGGGCGATGTCGTGCTCGTCGGTCACCCCGACGCCGCCATGGAGCTGGATGGCCTGCTGCGTCACCTGCCGTCCGCCCCAGGCGAGCTGCACCTTGGCCGCCGAGATGGCCGTCTTGCGCTCTTCCTCGTCGGCGTCGGCGACCTTCAGCGCGGCGAGGATCATCATCGACCGGCACAGCTCCGCCTCGATGAACATGTCGACGGCGCGGTGCTGCAGGGCCTGGAACGAGCCGATCTTCACCCCGAACTGCTCGCGGGTCTTCAGGTACTCGACCGTCATCTGGAGGGCGGTGTTGATGACGCCGAGCCCCTCGGCGCAGGCCGCCGCGGCGCCGAGGTCTGCCGCGTACTCCAGCGCGGCCAGGGCTCCACCCTCCGCTCCGAGCCGCTGCTCCTCGCCGACCTCGACGCCCTTGAAGCGGAGGAGCCCCGCGTGGTGGCTGTCCATCGTCTTCACCGGCTGCACCTCGAGCCCCGGAGCGTTCCGGTCCACCGCGAAGAGGGAGATGCCTTCGCGGTCGCGGGGGCCTCCCGCGGTGCGGGCCGACACCACGATCGTGTCGGCGGCGTGCCCGTTGAGCACCCACACCTTCTCGCCGGTGATCCGGTAGCCACTCCCGGCGCGCTCCGCTTTCGTCGCCACGTCGGCCACGTCGAACCGGCTCTGCGCCTCGGCGGCCGCGAGCGCGAGAGATCCCTCACCGGCGAGCGCCGGGGCGAGCAGCCGGGTGGCTTGCTCCTCCGTGCCGGCCCGCACGATCGCTGCCGCCGCGGTGAGGGTCGGGATCATCGGCTCGGGCACCAGCGTCGTCCCGAGCTGCTCCAGGATCAGCGCGGCATCGATGAAGCTTCCCCCGAGCCCGCCCACGGACTCGGGAAGCGAGATGGAGATCCACCCGAGTTCTCCCATCTGCCGCCACGCATCGCGGGACCACCCGGTCGGGTCCTCCCGCAGCGCGCGCAGCCGCGAGAGGGGCGACTGCTTCTTCACGAACGACTGGACGGTCTCGACGAGCTGCTTCTGCTCGTCGCTGAGATCGAAGTCCATGCCCTACGCTCCTCTGCTGCTCTTCGTCCTGGGGCCTTCGTTCATCGGTCGGGTATGCCGAGGATGAGCTTGGCGATGATGTTCTTCTGGATCTCGTTGGTGCCGCCGTAGATCGTCGTCGCCCGCAGGTAGTTGAAGAGCGACGGCACCCACTGCTCTTCGGGGTGCACCACCCCCGGCTCGTTGAACCAGCTCATCGACGCGAGACCCATGGCCTCCATCGCCAGCTCGTAGCACTGCTGCTGGATCTCGGAGCCACGGATCTTGAGGATCGACGACTCGGGGCCCGGGGCGCGGCCGAGCTGCGCGCCGGCGATGGCGCGGTAGTTCGCCATCTGCAGGCCCCGCAGCTTGATCTCGAGCCGGGCGATCTTGGCGCGGAAGAGCGGGTCCTCGAGGAGGGGGCGCCCGTCCTTCTGGGTGCGGGCGGCGATGCGCTTCACCTTGCGGATGGCGCGGATCGAGGCGCCCACCGCGGCGATCAGCGTGCGCTCGTGGCCGAGCAGGGCCTTGGCCAGCGTCCAGCCGCCGTTCAGGGGGCCGACCAGGTTCTCCTTCGGCACCACGGCGCCCTCGAAGAACGTCTCGCTGAAGGCCGGGGTGCCGCCGGAGGTCAGGAACGGCTTCACCGTCACCCCGGGCGTCTTCAGGTCGATGAGCAGGAAGCTGATGCCGGACTGCTTCTTCGCACTCGCGTCGGTGCGCACCAGGCAGAAGATCCAGTCGGCGTACTGCGCGTAGGTGGTCCACGTCTTCTGGCCGGTGACCACGAAGTTGCCCTTGCCGTCGTCCTCCGCCCGGGTCTTCAGCGACGCGAGGTCGCTGCCGGCGTTCGGCTCGGAGTAGCCCTGGCACCAGACCTCCTCGCCGGAGAGGATCCTGGGGAGGAAGCGCTTCTTCTGCTCCGGGGTGCCGAACTGGATGATCAGCGGCCCCACCATCACCAGACCGAACGGCGACAGGGCAGGGGCGCCCGCGAGTTCCAGCTCCTCGGAGAGGATGAAGCGGCTGGTGACGTCGAGGGACGAGCCGCCCACCTCCGCCGGCCAGTGCGGCGCGACCCAGCCCTTGCGGTGCAGGATCTTGTGCCACTCCATCACCTCGTCGTGCTCGAAGTGGCTGTCTGCGGCCGCCTTCGTCATCAGGCTCGGCGGCATCGCCGAGGCGATGAACGCGCGGACCTCCTCGCGGAACGCGAGGTGCTCGGGGCTGAACGAAAGGTCCATGGGATCTGCCGGTTAGAGCACCAGCGCCGGGGCGGCAAGTCGCTCGTCACGCGCTCCGGCGCAGCACGGACCGATCCCCGCGCCGCGGCGCCCTGCGGTGGCTCCCGGTGATCAGGGCGTAATCGACGTCGCCACCGTGCCCGGGCCGAACCGCGCCACCACGCCACGGCGTGGCCCGGCCGCGGGGGACGTGAAGAAGTCGCCGCCTGCGGCCCAGAACGCCCCCTGCCCGTCGGCCCAGGCCGAGTGCAGGTCGTCGTTCGGCGGGTCGAGGAAGTCGCTCACCCACTGCCCCTCGACCAGCCGGTGCTTCACGCCCCCGCTCCCGACCACGAGCACCGAGCCGGGAGGCCCGCACGCCACGCCGTTCACCAGGTTGGGCAGGGACACGTCGAGCGCCGTGAACTCCCCGCCCTCTGCGCGCAGCACCGACGAACCTCCGACTGCCCAGACCTCGTCCGGCCCGCACCCGGTCACCGTGAACAGGGTGGACTGTGTCAGCTCTGGCAGCCGCGTCCAGGTTCCCGCCTGCCGTCGCCACATCACCCCTGCCTCGCCGACCACGTACACGTCATCGGCGCTCGCGCCCCACACCTTGTACAGCGCGCGCCCGAGCGGGGCACCCGGCAGCACCTCGCGTATCCACATGGTCCCGTCCCAGTGGAGCACCACGTCGTCTTCGCCGGCCTGACCGCCCGGCGTTCCTCCGACCGCCCATGCCTCGTCGGGCCCTGCAGACCAGACGCCCCACAGGGTCGCTGTGGTGCCCGAGGTGTGCTCGGTGAAGCCTTGCCCGCCCAGGTGGGTGATGCGCCCGCCCTCGCCGACCATCCACACGTCGTCGGGCCCGGAGCCACCCACCCACCAGAACGTCTCGTTACCGCCTGGCGAGAGCCTGCGCCACGAAGCGCCGTCGAAGTGCACCACGAGCGAGGTGGGGCCGCTGTTGCCGAGGGGGCCGCCCACCGCGTACACGTCCTCGGGGCCGCTCCCCCAGATGGAGAGCACGGCGCCGTCCAGGTCCCCTTCGTCGAGGGCGACCTGCCACGCGGGCGTCGTGCCGGGGTTTCCCGCCCCCCCGGCGCCGCCTGTCCCGGTGCTGCCCGCGCCCGCATGCGCGCCGCTCCCGGCGCCACCACCCGAGGTGTCGCGCTCGTCCCCCCCGCAGGCCCCCGCGAGGGACATGCCCACTAGGAGGAGCAGGCCGACGCGCGCACCTCCGCGGGCGAGGGCATGCGCGTGCTGCGCATGCCGCCTGCGAATCCCGAGCGCCAGTGTCATCGGGTGCTGGTCATCACCACCAGCTCGTTCGTGGCGCGGTCCGTGATCAGCAGGTCGAGGTTCCCGTCGCCGTCCACGTCCACGGCAGCGATGGACGAGGGATTGCGCAGGGTGTCGATCACCGGACCGGCCTCCAGGGCGCCCTGGCGGTTCACGAGCACGAGCACCCGGGACCCGACGATGAACGTCAGCTCCGGGAACGCGTCGCCGTCGAGGTCCGCGACTACCGCCGCGGAGACCCTGCCGTTGAGATCGATGTCCTGGGGCGCGAAGTTCTCCCCGTCGCCCGCGCCGTACATCACGGTGACGACCTGTCCGAAACTCGGGGTCATCAGGAAATCGAGGTGGCCGTCATGGTTGATGTCACCGAGCGCGATGTGCGCCACGAGATCGTCCGTCGGATGGATCAGGGCTGGCAGCGTGAAGGTGCCATCGCCCTGGCCGTGGCCGATGTAGGCGCTGAACTCGGAGACCATGGCCGCGTCGAGGATCGTATCCCCGTCGAAGTCGGCGAAGGCCACCGCGTCCACGCCGTTCGCGTACTCCGAGGTGAAGGTCCCGTCCGCGCTGCCGCGCATGAGGAACGCCCCCTCGTGGACGCTGGCGGTCACGTACACGTCGAGGTCTCCGTCGCCGTCGAGGTCGCCCATGTCGGCGTCCCGCGTGTAGAAGCCATCGCCCACGGACTGCGAGGGCGTCAGCGTGCCGTCTCCGGCGCCGGTGAGCACGTCGAGGAGGCTGCAGTCCGCGAAGGGGCAACGGTTCGCGCTGACGAGATCCAGGTACGCGTCCCCGTCGACGTCGACCACGAACATCTTCACCGGCCAGCCGTTGAGCGGGTAAGTGCCGACCACCTCCAGGGCGCCCCCGCCGGTGCTCCGCAGGGAGGTGAGCACGCTGCTCGGGGCGATGCCGAACAGCACGTCGACCTCCCCGTCGCCGTCGAAGTCGCCCGTGGTGATGGCCTCTGCGCCGCACCCGAAAGGCGTCCCCAGCAGGGGCTGGAAGCTGCCGTCGCCATTTCCGGCGAGGAAGCCGAGCCCGGGGTTCTTGTTGCCCACCACGAGGTCGGTCAGCGTGTCGCCGTCGATGTCTCCCGTGACTCCGCTCCCCACACCGCGGCCAGCCGCGAGGGGCACCGCGGCGCCCAGTGCGCCCGCGCCGTCGTTCGTGAGGAGGAACATCTGCTCCTCCTTCTCGCTGTCGGTGACGAGGACGTCGAGCGCGTCGTCTCCGTTCAGGTCCACGAGGCCGGCGAGGACCATGAACCGCCCTGCCGCGTAGGTGGTGAGGGCTCCGAAGGTACCGTCGCCCTGGTTGACCAGCACCCCGACTCCGTATGCGCCGTAGGTATCCGAGCCCACGATGATCTCCGGCCTCCCGTCCCCTGTCAGGTCGCCGAGCGCGATCGAGGAGGCGCGTTTGGCCGGGATGGGTGTCCCGGCGAGCAGCGTGCCGTTCGCCGCGCCCTGGAAGAGGTAGACGTTCGTTCCATCGCTGTCGCTCGCGACCACGTCGGGCAGGCCGTCGCCGTCCACGTCTCCCGTGGCCACGGACGTCAGGACGTGGCCGGTGCCGACCGGGTAGCCCTGCGGCGGGAGGAGCGCGCCGCTGCCATCCCCGCGCAGCACGTCGATGCGATCGGCATACGTGTAGGCGATGAGAACGTCGTGCGCGCCGTCTCCGTCCAGGTCCGTGACCAGGAGGCTCTTGTGGCTGTTCGTGCCGGCCGTATACGCCACGGGGGTGCCCAGCGTCCCATCCCCCTGGCCTGGCAGGATGAGCACCTGGCTGCTCGCCGACAGGATCACATCGAGCATGCCGTCGTCATCCATGTCCGCCACCTGGACCACGTCGTGCAAGACGGACCCGGGGAGGTGATCGGTGAGGTAGGTGCGGTGCACCTCCTCGAACGAGCCGTCTCCGGCCCCGCGCTGCACGCTGACGAACGCGCCGATGGTGTTGACGACGACGAGATCGTGGAGGCCATCGCCGTCCAGATCGGCGAGGCCGAGGCCCCTGTTGCCCGCGCCCACGCCCCCGGGATACCGGCCCGCCTCGACGAATCCGAGGGCGCCGCTCTCGCCGCCCTGACCGCCAGCGCCGCCCTGACCGCCGGCGCCGCCCTGACCGCCAGCGCCGCCCGCGCTGGTCGTGGTGCCCTGACCACCTGTACCGGAAGGATCGGGAGGGTCCCCGTCATCGCCACCGCAAGCGCCGAGCGCACAGCCCAGCGCCATTCCTACCGTCAGACGTCTCCAGTGATTGTCGATGCTCATGTGCGAGGCTCCTCAAGGGGAGGATCGAGGTTGCTCAGAACTCCAGGATCTCGGTGTCGATCACGACCGACTGGGTGACCTCCTGGGTGCTCCCGTCGGCGTCCGAGACTGTTGCCGTGACCTGCATCGGCTGACCGAGCAGCTCGTCGATGGTGAGGGGCTGGTCGAGGCGGAAGAGGAACCCCGTCGTCTCGCAGTAGCCGGCCTCCTGGTAGTCACGGAACACCGAGACCGCCGAGAAAGGGCCGATGGTGGCAGCGAGCGAGGGCACCTCGGCGTGCACGGTGGTGACGGCGCTCTGCCTGAGATGGCGCATCCGGGCGCCGAAGAAGGTGTGATACCCGCCCTGCGAGCCTGCCCAGACCTGCACCACGTCGCCCTCGGCGAGCGGGGTGAAGTCGCTCTCCCCCTTGCCGAGCATGAGCGTTGGATCCCCCGCCGCCTGCGGCTTGCACCAGCTACGGCTCGCCCAGTCCGGTGTGTGGTCCTCCAGGTGCTCGGGGCTCACCGCGGGGTCGAGGCAGCGTCCCCAGGAGCAGGTGAGGCCATCGTCGCAGGCGGCACAAGGCGCGTCGCTTATCGTCATCCGGAGGAGCAGCTTCCGCCCCGCGACCACGCGCGTCCTGCCGACCTGCTGCACCAGCGCGCCGTCCGCGCGCTCTCGCTCGAAGACCACCTCGACCTCGGCGCCGTCCACCTCGGCTTCGAGGTCGAATTCCATGGGGAAGGGGATGAACGCCGGAGCGCCGTCTCCCCAGGTCTCCTCGCGCACGGTGGCCCCGTCGAGCTTCAGGGTGGTGCGCAGCCGCGTCGCCTCGACGAACGGCTCGCTGGGCGCATTGAGCAAGCCCACCACCACTCCCGTGGCCCGCTCCTCGACCGGGTGGCCGCCGGCGCCGCCCTGACCGCCGACACCGGTGGGAGGGCTTCCTCCGCTGCCGCCCTGACCTTCCGCCGGAGTGTCTCCACCGCAGGCGGCGAGCATGAGCGGCAACGAGCAAGAGCAGAGGAGGCGCCGGAGGGGGGCGAGGGGGCTCACGAGGGCGATAGTACGAGAGTCGGTCGAGGACACCATCACGGCGTGCGGCCTGCACGTGCGACAGCGGGGCGCCTCTTCGGGGTGCGTGTCAGTGCGGGTGTTCCGGCGGCGTCCCGTCTGCGCAGGCCAGGATGGCGAGGTTCCTGGGGGTCACTTCGATGTCGAAGACAGTCCGCACCATCACCTCGTGGCCCTGCTCCTCCAGTGCAGCGGCGCGGTCGAGCACCACGGTCACCTCGACGAGCCGCGACAGCATGGCCCGGGGCAGCGAGAGCCGGCGCATGCGCGCGAACTCCTGGTGCGCCGCCGCCTCGTGTTCTTCCACCTCGGCCGCGCTCGCGGGCGCGAGTCCCCGCAGCGACAGCGCCCTCGCCGCGAGCGCTGCGAGCCCATCGCGGGCGCGGCGCCGGTTGATCCCGCGCATCTCCTCACCTGGCGCGAGAGGGAGCCCCCGCGCGCGGAGCAACCGCAGGAGCGCGTGGCGACGTTCGCGCATGGCGAGCATGTCCCCGAGGCTCGCCTCCACCCCCTCGGGCCTCGGGGTGAGGTTGGCGAGGCCGAGCGCCTCCCGGGGCAGCACGAGCCCCGCCTCCTCGGCCGCGCGTGACAGCGGCGCCCGGCGTGGCGTGTCGATCTTCTGCAGGCAGCACGACACCAGCACCACGTCGCAGCGGGCGCTGGCCGCCGCGGCGATCATCCGGTCGCCGAGCGCGCCGCAGGCGTGGAGGCCCACCGGCAGATCCCCGGGCCCGAAGGAAAGCTCCTGCGCGCCCGCGTCGAAGGTGACGAAGCTCGCCCGGGTGCCGCGCGCGAGTGCCTCGGCGGTGGAGACCCGGGAGGCGTCGCGCTCCAGGCCCACCGCGTCGATGTCGAACAGATCGGCCGCGACGCGCGTGAAATGCCCCCGGCCAGCGCCCACGTCCACGATGCGCTGCGCCCTCGCGGCGAGGGGCGCGACGGCGCCGAGCAGCGCTTCGAGCTGGAGGCGCTTGCGTTCGTGCACCGAGCGGAGCCGCTCGCGCGGCGGGGGCAGGGGGCTCGCCGCGAGGGGCGGGACCCGGGTGACCTCGGCGGTGGCGCGCGCCAGGTCCACGAGCTGCGCCGGCGCCCCGGGCAGCGAAGACGCGCAGACCGCGAGCCCTTCCGCCTCGCAGCGCCCGAGCGCGGCGTCGTCAAGGGAGAGCAGGAATCCCGTGAGCCCGCGCGCCTCGCACCACGCGGGCGGCGCGTCACCGTCGGGCCGGCTCCCGGCGATGTCGAGCACTGGCAGGAGCACCGCGAGCGCGCGCGCGAGGGCGGCGGAGGCATCGTCGTGGGGGTGGACCACGCCTCGGCCCCTAGAACTCCATCATCAGTGCGATGCCCGGAGCGACGACCAGGCTGTCGAGGTCCACGGCGTGCACCGGCTGTCCGAGGACCGTCATCTCCGAGGCCGCCGCCAGGTACGCCATCGACAGCTCGAAGCCGACGAACACGTACTTGTATCCGAGCGCGACGCCCCCCTGTGCGCCCAGGTAGAACGCCGTCCCGTCGAAGGAGGCGAGCTGCGTCTCCTGCGAGGTGCTGGAGCCCGACACCTCGGGCGTGGTGAGCACGAGCTGCGTGCCGAAGGTGGTGAACATTCCCTTCGGGCCGCCCCAGAGCCGGTACCAGTCACCCGACTTGCCCACCAGGATGGGGATGTCGAACTGCCACCGCTCGAAGTCTTCCAGCTCCAGGATGCCGAGGACGCTGCTCACCGGGAACGCCAGGGTGTAGCGCGCCGCGCCGAACCCGGCGCTCAGGTCCACCCCGTGCCGCGCCTTGGTGAGGAACTGGTAGCGCAGGCCGAGCCGCAGCGCGCCCGAGTAGCGCACCGACACCTCCAGCTTGTCGACCGGCGTGTAGGCGAGCCCCACATGCGGCACGGGCGAGAGCGCGTTGATGGCGAGCGCCGCGCCTGCGTCGAAGAGCGTCTGCTTCTCCTCGTCGCGCAGCTCTCGCTGCTCGGCGACGTCGACCAGCGCCTCTGCCGCGTCCACGAGCCGGCCCACGCCGCTCGTGGGGATGGAGATGTCGCTCCCGGCCTCGATCTGCACGTGACCCTTCCTCGCCACGTGCGCCGGCTGGAACGTCGAGAGCGAAGGCGCACACCCTGTCGTCCCGATCAGGGAGGAGAGCGCGCTGAAAGCAAGGCACAAACGAAAGCGCATCGCGCGGCAGGGTACAGAAATCACGCGCCTCCGTCTGCGCGTCCCGGCAGATCCTCGGGCCTCCAGCAAGGATGCGACGCTACCCCCGCACCCGCGTGCGCTGCACCAGCACGTTCACCGGCGCCCCTGCGTTGCCGCGGCGCACCAGCAGCGCGACCGTGCTCCCCTCCGGGCCGCGAATGCGCCCGATGGCCCCCTCGAAGCCCAGGTCCACGACCCTGACGCCGTCGATGGCCACGATGGCGTCCCCTGGCCCGAGCCCTGCCGCCGCAGCGCCGCCACCCGCCATGACCTGACCCACGACGAGCGCGTCGTCCTTCGCGGAGAGCACGGCGCCGATGCCGGTCATCTCGATTCGCGGCTCCTCGCCCTCCTGCAGCGGCGTGAGGGAGATGGTGACCGGGCCGAGCGTGCCTCCCTCGGCGATCACCAGGCCGGAGAGGATGCGCCCGTGGTGGCCCGACGCCATGGCTGCGACCGAGCGCAGTCCCTCGGAGAGGCCAGCGAGGGAGAAGCGCCCTGCGGGGTCGGTGGTCGCCTCGGCCACCACCGGGACCGGCCCTGCCCCGGGCCCGAGTCCTCCCTCCACGGTCACGCGCGCGCCAGCGAGGGGTGTACCAGTGCCCTCCTCCACGACCAGCCCGTGAAGGTTCCCGCCTCGCCCGAGCACCAGATCTGCCGTCGCCTCCCCGCCGGCCTGCACGGTCACGGTCACCGTCTTCGACGAGGCGTGTCCCATGGCGGCGGCCGTGACGGCGTAGGTACCAGGCAGGAGGTCCTCGAACGCGTAAGCCCCGGAGGCGTCGAAGAACGACGCCGCGGCCGCCGTCTCCCGCTCCAGGGGGCCACGGTGGAGCGCCACGAGCACCGAGAAGGCCTTCACCAGCTCCCCGCGCTCCCCGCCCGCGGAGCGCACCACCCCGCGGAGGCGCCCCGTCCCCCCGAGCCGCAGGGTGACCTCGCGCGCGCCTCCGGCCACCTCGTCGAGGTACGCCGCCCGCGTGCCCTCGCGCGCGGTCAGCGCGTACCGGCCCGCATCCAGCCCCTCCAGCAGGAACGCGCCATCGGCATCCGTCGTCACCTCGTCCCCGGGGTGCAGATCGGCGCCCAGCACCCCGGGATCCCCGCTCCACCCGGCGCGCACGGCGGCCCCCACGACCGGCGCGCCGGACGCATCGACGACAGTCCCTGCGATGGTCTGCCCCGCGCGCTCCTCGCCCTTCGCGCCGAGGCGCAGGGTGATCCGGCGGCCCGCCTGGACGCGCAGGTCCACGCGCCCCCTGCCCGGCGCGTACGCCGGGTGGCTCGCTTCGAGGAGCGCCTCGTCCGGCGCGGTGAACGTGAACGCGCCCTTGTCGTCCGCCATGAAGCGCGCGCCCACCGCACCCTCCGGCGCATCGAGGATCCGCACCTCGGCTCCGGCTGCGGGCTCACCGCCCGGGGTGAGCACCACGCCCTCGTAGCGCGCCTCGGGGCTCAGGGTCACCGTCAGCCCGCGGACCACCTCACCCGCGCGGGCCACCAGCGTGACGGGACTCTCTCCCCAGGCCGGCGCGAACGGATGGAAGCCCTGCGCCGTCACCAGCGCCAGCACGTAGACGCCGGGCTCGGGGGGTTCGAGCAGGAACGCGCCGTCGGCACCCGCGCTCACCGTGAGCGTTTCGTCCTCGTGGTCGAAGGTGAGCGTCGCGCCGCCGATGGGTTCCCCGCCCCGCTCCGAGACCACCCGGCCCGAGAACGCGCCCGCCTTCCTGGCCGCATCGGCGGCGATCTCGCCGCTCGGCAGCCGCAGCGGCCCCCGGTGATCGCCAGCCGCGCCGTTCACGCCGGGCTGCCGCGCCCGCAGCGAACGCGGCGCCCCGGGCGACCCCGACGGACGCGCGGACGCAGAGACCGCCGGATCCCACCCGCTGCGCCCTCGGAGCCCGACGAACAGCACCAGGCACCCCAGGATGCAGGCGATCGCCACGGCGAGGAGGAGGCGCACGTTCCGGGGCGGCGGAGCCATGCCGAGCAGGATACGCGCCGCGCCGGAGTGTGCGATCCTCCTCCCGCCCCATGAACCGACCTGCACCCCTGCGCACCGTGGCCCGCCTCGCCCTCGCTGGCCTCTTCCTGGTCCCGGCAGCCTTTCCTGCTGCCTCGTGCGCGCCGGTGGAGCGCGACTTCGGGGTCGCCAGCACCGGCAGCGCCTCCGGCCCCTGCGAGACGGCGGCCTCCTGCTACACCGGTCCCGCGGGCACGGAGGGTGTCGGCGCGTGCCGCGCGGGCTCCCAGGTATGTGACGGCGAGGGCTACGGCGCCTGCGAGGGGGAGGTCCTCCCTGCTGTCGACGACTGCACGACACCCGAGGACGAGGACTGCGACGGCGTCGCTGCCCCCTGCTCGCTCTCGACCGTCTGGGCGCGCGGCTTCCTCGGCGTCTCCCCGCAAGACACGCCGCGCCTGGCCATGGATGGAGAGGGGAACATCATTGTCGTGGGCTCGTTCGTGGAAATGATCGACTTCGGCGACGGCGATCCGCTCACCACCTCCGCCGAGCGCCAGCCGTTCATCGCCAAGTTCGACCCCTATGGCACGGTGCTCTGGTCGCGCAAGATCAGCGGCACTGGCCAGTCGGCCATCAAGGGCCTCGCCGTCGACGCGCTGGGCAGGATCCTCATCGCCGGGGATCTCAGCGGCGAGGCCATCTTCGACGACACGGTGCTCACGAACTCCCAGGGGTTCGACGACATCTTCCTCGCCCGGCTCGCCTCGGCCACGGGCAACGTCGACTGGGCTTACGGGTTCGGGAGTACGGACTACGACCGGGTGAACGACCTCGCCGTGGACGAAAACGGCAACCCGGTGTTGATCGGCGAGTTCTCGGGCACCCTGGCATTCGGCAGCGTCTCGATGACTGCCCAGAGCGGCTCCGAGTCCTTCCTCGTGAAGATGTCCCCCGACGGCGTCTTCGGCATCTACGCGCGCAATTTCGGCTCCTCGAACGGCATCCTGGACTTCGAGGCCCTGGCCCCCGACCGCGCCGGGGGCGTGCTCCTCAGCGGGCGGTTCTCGACGACCGCCCCCTTCGACAATGTTCCCCTGACCAGCCTCGGCTCGAACGATGGGTTCCTCGCACACTTCAGCAGCACCGGGAGCGCCGTCAGCGCGAAGAACCTGGGTGGCGTGGAATGGGACAGGACCTACGACGTTACCAGCACCCCTGACGACGGCAGCGCGGTGAGCGGCACCTTCTCCGGCTCCGTCGACTTCGGCGGCGGGCCGCTGGAAGCGCTCGACGGATCGAGCTTCTTCGTGGCCGCCTACGACGCTGAAGGCAGCCACCGGTTCAGCGTCGCCTTCGGCACGGGCGAGGACACCGGCCACAGCGCCGTGCTGCGCGTCGACGCCGAAGGGAACACCGTGGTGACCGGCTACTTCAACAACGAGGTGACCTTCGGCGAGGAGACGTACCCGCTCACCGGCACCCAGGACCAGGATCTCGATGGCTTCGTGGTCAAGCTCGACGGCACGGGCGAGGTGCTCGCGAGCCGCGCCATCGGCACGACGCTGCCCGAAGGCATCTTCGACGTGGTGATCGACCCGAGCGGCACTCCGGTGATCGTCGGCATGACCGTCGGCGGCACCCTCGACCTCGGCACTGGCCCGCTCCCCTCCGACGGCATGACGCCAACCCTGTTCATCGCCAAGCTCGCGCCCTGATCTCGCGGCGCGTGATGGCGTCGCGAGGAGGACGAGGCGCGCGTCCCGGAGAGGGCCGCCACGCCGACCAGGATCCGCGCCGCGCCGAAGTGTGCGATCCTCGTCCTGCCATGAGCCGATCTACTCCCCTGCGCACCGTGGCCCGCCTCGCCCTCGCCGGCCTCTTCCTGGTTCCGGCAGCCCTCCCCGCCGCCTCGTGCGCGCCGGTGGAGCGTGATTTCGGCGCCAGCACCGCCAGCACCAGCAGCGCCTCTGGCCCCTGCGAGACAGGGGCCTCCTGCTACACCGGCCCCGAGGGCACGGAGGGTGTCGGCGCGTGTCGCGCGGGCTCGCAGGTGTGCGACGGCGACGGCTACGGCGCCTGCGAGGGGGAGATCCTTCCCGCCGTCGACGACTGCACCACGCCCGAGGACGAGGACTGCGACGGCGTCGCCGCCCGCTGCCCGCTCTCGACCGTGTGGGCGCGAGGCTTCCTCGGTATCTACCCCGAGGGCCTCCCGCGCATCGCCGTGGATGGGGAGGGCAACGTCATCGTCGTCGGCAAGTTCAGGAACACCATCGACTTCGGCGACGGCGACCCGCTCACCGCGTCCATCGAGTATGCACCCTTCATCGTCAAGCTGGACCCGGAGGGCAACGTGCTCTGGTCCCGCAAGATCAGCGGCACCGGCGAGTCCACCATCCGGGGCCTCGCCCTCGACGTGACGGACAGGATCCTCGTCACCGGCGACTTCAACGGCGAGGCGATCTTCGACGACACGGTGCTCACCAGCAACCAGAACACCACCGACATCTTCCTCGCCCGGTTCGCGTCGGAGACCGGCAACGTCGACTGGGCCTATGGCTTCGGGGGGGCCGGTTACGACAACCCGACCGGCCTCACGGTGGACGCCAACGGCAACCCGGTGCTGATCGGGACCTTCTCGGACACCCTGGCCTTCGGCAGCGTCTCGATGACGACCCAGGGCAACTTCGAAGCCTTCCTCGCGAAGATGTCACCCGAGGGCGTCTTCGGCATCTACGCGCGCCAGTTCTCCAGCACCGGCGGCACCGTGGACTTCAGCGGCGTGGCCCCCGACCGCGCAGGGGGCGTGCTGGTAGGCGGGCGGTTCACGGGCGACGTCACCTTCAGCGATGGCAACACCCTCAACAGCCTCGGACAGAGCGACGGCGTCCTTGCCCGCCTCAACAGCACGGGCACGGCCCTCGCGTCGCGAGGCCTCGGTGGCATGGGCTCGGACAGGGTCTACGACATCGCGGGCACCGCCGAGAACGGCTGGGTGACGGTCGGCACGTTCGAAGATTTCGCCGACTTCGGCGGTGACGCGCTGGAGGCCGTGATGGGATCGAGCTTCTTCGTGGCCGCCTACGATTCGAGTGGCGCGCACCGCTTCAGCCTCTCCTTCGGGGAGAACGAACTCTCCGACCACGTCGCCGCGCTGGACGTCGACGCCAGCGGGAACACCGTGGTGACCGGCTACTTCAACCACACCCTCGTCTTCGGCGACGTGACCTACCAGGTTCAGGGCACCCCGGGAGACGACGTCGACGCCTTCGTGCTCAAGCTCGACAGCGCAGGTCAGCTCGTCGAGAGCCGCGCCATCGGCAGCACGAAGGTCGAGGGCGCCTTCGACGTCGCCCACGATCCGAGCGGCGCTCCGGTGATCGTCGGTATCTCCCTGGGCGGCGAGCTCGACCTCGGAACGGGCCCCCTCCCTGCCGACCCTGCGATCCCCACCCTGTTCATCGCCAAGCTCGCGCCCTGATGCGTGACGGCGCTCAGGTCCAGCGGACCACGCGCTTCAGGAGCACGATGGGAAGCCCGTGCGCCTCGCCTGCGGGCTCCAGCGGGTGGCGCTGGATGCGCACCCCCTGCGCGCCCGCCATCTCCAGCGCGGCGCGGATGGCCACGTCGCTCACCGTGAGGTAGGAGGCCGCGGCGAGCGCGGGCACCCCGGACGTGAACGACTCGTACGTCTTCTCCCGGACCCGCTTCGACTCGATCCGGACGAAGTCGAAGTACTTGTCCCCGAGCCGGGGCAGGTTCGCCATCATCACGTCCGGCGTGGTCAGCTTCAGCAGGAAGCGGTGGATGCCGTTGAACTGACGGGGGACCTGGAACTGCGCGATGTCGCGCTCCAGCTCCAGGAACCCGGTGCCGGTGATACGCGCCGCGAGGCTGTGCAGCGCGAGCAGCGGGAACACGTCATACCAGCCGCCGATGATGAATTGCTGGGACAGGAAAGAGGAGAACCCCGGGCCTTCCACGTGCCTGAGGATCGAGCCCCGCCCACCCTTGAAGTGCTCGTCGAAGTACACGAACGAGTCCTGGTAGAGCACGCCCTTGCATCGGAACGGGCTCGCGCCGGGCTTGAATGGCACGTCCTGCATCCAGAACACGGATCGCTTCCCGCCTTCGCCCCCCGGCGCAGAAATATCACGTGTGAGGCGCGCGTATCCAGCGCCGGCCCCGCCCGGTGCAGCGCTCCAGCGACCCCCGGATGGCGTGATGGTAGACACTGGAACCGGGCGTCGGAACTCGTGCCGCACGCCACCGAGGAGTCATGTTGCGAAGGTTTGCGCGCAAGGTCGTCATCGTCACGGGCGCATCGAGCCCCGCCGGTATCGGGGCAGCATCGGCCCGCCGCTTCGCCGAGGAGGGCGCCACCGTCGCGGTCGTCGCGCGCGGCGCGTCTGGGCTCGATGCTCTGGTGGACGAGCTGCGGGCACGCGGTGGCGAGGCGCGTGCGTTCCCGGCGGACCTCACGGACATCAGCGCTTGCGAGCGCCTCATCCAGGATGTCACGGAGGCCTTCGGGGGCATCGACGTGCTCGTCAACAATGCCGGCGCCAACGTCCGCGGCCCCGTCGAGCATCAGGATGCGCGCGCCCTGGCGGGCATCCTCCAGATCAACCTCGTCGCCCCGGTGGTGCTCACCCGCCTCGCGCTGCCCTCTCTGCGCAGCCGCCGCGGCGCCGTGGTGCAGGTCGCCTCCATCGCCGGGCAGATCCCCCTCGCCAGCGAGGCCACCTACTCGGCCTCCAAGTTCGGCCTCCGCGCCTTCACCTTCGCCCTGCGCGACGAGCTTGAGAACACCGGCGTCCGCCTCGCCGTGGTCTCGCCGGGCCCCGTGGAGACGGGCTTCCTCCTCCAGGAGCTGGACGACGTGCCCGACATCATCTTCGCCCAGCCCATGTCCTCCGCCGACCAGGTGGCAGCCCTCGTCGTCGAGAGCGCCGTCGACGGCCGCCGCGAGCGCACCATCCCCGTCCAGACGGGGATCCTGGCCCGCCTCGGCGCCGCGGTACCCCCGCTCCGTCGCGCCCTCGTCCCCCTCATGGAGACCCGTGGTCGCGCCATGAAGGAGGCCTTCCGGGCCCGGCACGGCCGGAGCTGACCTCCCCCGCCGCGCTCGCGCAGGCAGGTCGCGCAGCCGGTTGTGCAGGCCGGTTGTGCAGGCCGGTTGTGCAGGCCGGTTGTGCAGGACCTCGCACAACGACCCTCCCATCCTCTGCACAACCTCGTGCAACGCCCCGCACAGCCCCTGGCCTGCCCCCCGCATTTCAGGCCTTTTCACAGCCTCGCGGGGTCCGGCACGCCGGCTGCAATACCGTCGCCCATGCACAACGCTACCTCGCGCCTCGCCCGACGTTTCGCCCTCCTCGCCCTCCTCGTGGCGGCGCCTGCCAGTGGCGTCGGCTGCATCGCCCCCACCGACGGCAGCGACGACGTCGACGAGGCCGGCGAAGAGGTCGGCGGTGACGACATCACCGACGGCGCCGAGGACGTGGAGAGCAGCGAAGCCGCCGTCTCCGGTGGCACCGTCCTCCAGGCCACCGCGTCGAGCTGCTCGACGACCAGCGTCAAGAAGCTCTCGCAGCAGATCATCGACGAGGTCCGCTGCATGAACCCGAACGCCTACGTGCTCGTGCCCAAGAAGAGCAACATCACCTTCGGCTCGGCGGCCTTCCGCTACATGGAGAAGCCCGCCCGCGACAAGCTCGTCGCCGCGCTCGAAGCGAACCCGGGCAAGCAGATGACCGTCAACTCCATGCTGCGCACCGTCGCCCAGCAGTACATGCTCTACCGCTGGTACCAGACGGGTCGCTGCGGCATCGGCCTCGCCGCGAAGCCGGGCAGCAGCAACCACGAGAGCGGCCTCGCCATCGACATCAACCAGTACTCGAGCTGGAAGAGCGCGCTGAACAGCCGCGGCTTCAACTGGCTGGGATCGAGCGATCCCGTCCACTTCGACTACGCCGGCAGCGGCGCCGTCAGTTACAAGAGCCTCGGCGTGAAGGCCTTCCAGAGGCTGTGGAACCGTAACCACACCAGCGACAAGATCGACGCCGACGGCGCCTGGGGGCCCCAGACCGAGGCGCGCATGAAGAAGGCGCCTGCCAACGGCTTCACCAAGGGCGCGACCTGCAACGCAACCCTCCTCGGACCCTCGTTCCCCGGCGACGAGATCGACGCGGAGGAGACGTCGGAGCTCGAGGACTCGGCGGACTTCGGCGCCTCGGCGGAGATCGAGCGCGCCCACGTCGAGGAGCCGGTGCTCCTCGACCCCGAGCCCATCGACGCCGCCCTGGTCGAGCAGCTCGCGCTGGAGAGCGAGGGCGAGGTCTGCAGTGACCACGCGCTCGAAGCGGTCGAGCACGGCGAGCACGCGCACTGACCCATCACGGCGTCAGGTCCCTGCCTTCGTGACATTGTTTAGCCCTCCACACCAGCGCTCCGGGTCCGGGAGAGTTAAACTCTCATCACCCCTCGGAGGCCATGAATGGGCAGAGTCTCGGAGCAGGAAAGCAAGCCAGCAGAAGACCCACCTCTCAACACCGACCGCCTCTGGATCCTCCTCGACAGGCAGGATCCGGGGGACAGCCCCACCAGCGCATCCCCTCCCCGCGGACCCGCGGGCCGCACCCTCGTCGTGCGCGACGGCCGCAAGATCCTGATCAGCGTGCCCGTCGAGCGCGGCTCCACGCTCGCAGCCCCCCTCAGGATCGACCAGCTCCCCTGGTCCGGTGCGCGCCTCGTCGTGCGCGTCTCGTCCGACGCCACTCCCTGCGCGGCCTGCACCGAGGAGCAACTCCTCGCGGCCTGTGCTGCGGGCGACCTCGGCGCCGCCGGGATCTTCGCCGCGGTCCGCGAGGGCATCGCCCGTTGCGCAGAGCGTCAGCGCCTCGAACCACACCACGGCGTCGCCCGTGACAGCGGCCCGGTCACCGCGCGGACGCACGCCCTGCTCCTCACCCCCCCGAACGCCCGCGTCCCCACCGGCAACCCCCGCACGGACGGCGGCGACATGGACCTCATCCTGATCGTGTGACGCATGCCGGCGCGTCGCGGCGCCTCACGTCACGTCGGCGGGATCAGGTCCGGTACTGTGCGACAGCATCTCCCAGCCGGGTGGCCAGGTCGCCGATGTCGCGCGCAGCGCGCTCGGACTGGCGCGTCCCCTCCACGGTCTGCGAGGCGGCCTGCTCGATCGCGCGCACCGCTTGCGAGGTCTGCCCGATGACAATCACCTGCTCCTCGGCCGCCGCCACGATCTGCGCGGCAGCGCTCGCTGCCTGGGAGATCGTCGCGGCGAGCTGCTGGATCCGCTCCCCCGCGACCTGCGCGGTCTCGACCGCCGAGTTGACCGTCTTCGTCCCCTCCTCGGTCGCGAGCACCGCCGCGTTCGTCGAGCGCTGGATCTCCCCGAGGATGCCCCGCACCTTGTTGGTCGCGTCCTTGGACTGCTCGGCCAGGCGCCGCACCTCCTGCGCCACCACCGCGAAGCTCCTGCCGTGCTCCCCTGCGCGTGCCGCCTCGATGGAGGCGTTGAGCGCGAGGAGGTTCGACTGCTCCGCCAGCTCGTTCACGGTGGTGATGATCTGACCCACCGCCTGCGCCTGCTCGGAGAGCACCAGGATCCGCTCCGAGATCGAGGTCACCTGCGTGTTCACCCGGTCCATGGCCCCGAGGCTCTGGTCGACGGCCTTCTGGCCCGAGCTCGACACCTCCACGCTGCGCTGCGACGCGATCGACACCGCCTTGGCGCGGTCCGCCACCTGCTGCGCCGTCTGGGTCACCTCTTCCACGGTGACCACGGTCTTCGTGACCGCTGACGCCGTCTCCACCGTGATCGCCGACTGCTCCTGCGTCACCGCGAGGATCTCGCTCGTCGCGCTGCTCAGCGCCACCACCGCCTCGTTGATGCGCACCGTCATCGTGCGCAGCGCGTGCCCCATCGCCCCGAGGTCCTCGCCGAGCTGCCGCAGCTCCGGTCCCCCCGTGGGCTCCACCGAGGCCGACAGGTCTCCGCGCGCCAGCCGCCCGATGAAGGCTCCGTAGATCCTCACCGCGCGCGCCAGCTCCTCCTTGCTGGCGGTCTCTGCCTCCACCCGCGCCGCGAGCTCCTTCTCCGACACCTGCAGCGCGCCCGCCCTCTCGTGCGACTCCGAGAGCGCCTTGCCGAAGGCGCTCGACACCGAGAAGAGCTGCCTCCGCGTGAACAGCGCGATGAACACCGCGATGGCGAGGATCATTCCCCCGCCCACCCAGAGCACCGTGCTCGACGCGTTCTGCGCCGCGGAGGACCGGCTGTCGCGCAGGTTCGTCTCCACCCGGGTGAACTGGCCGATCTGCGCGCGCATCCGGTCCATGTGCGTCTTGCCGATACGGTGCAGCTCCAGGGGGATCGGGCTCTTGCGCCGCTGCAGGTCCAGGATGGGGCTCGCGGCCTCCGCCTCCCAGCGCCCGTGCTCCTCGCGGATCTCCCTGACCCGCCTCTCCTGATCCGGGTTGTCCTTCACCGAGGCCTGCAGCTCGTCGAACCTCGATTCCAGCACCTCGTTGCCGGCCTCGTAGGGCTCCAAGAAGAGATCCTCGCCCGTCGCCACGTACCCGCGGACGCCGGTCTCCTTGTCGACGAGGAGGCGCTCCACCAGGGCCGCCTGCGCGATCACCTTGTCGGTGTGGTCGACCCAGCGCGCCAGCTCGACCAGCCGGTTGATCTGCCAGAACAGGAGCGCGCCGACGGCGGCCATGAGCAGTGTCGGGATCATGACGGCGCGGTTCAGCACCGCGCGGACGTCGGTTGGCGAGTCGTTCTCTTTGACCATGGGTGGGGTGGCTTCGCGCGCGTGCCGCGCCGTGCTGCGCCAGGGGAGCGCGGGCGCGCGGCAGTATAGGCGAGCGACTCCGGACACGCCGATCATTCGCCGACGCTGACGCGTACGCCCTTCACCTGATGTTGGCGCGTACGTCCCTCACCTGACGCCCGTCGTCTGGCACCCGCTGCTCGATGCTCACCGCATGACGCCCTGTCACGGCCCGAGCGGCCTCGTGCCAGCCTGACAAAGACCTCTTGCCTCGTGCGCTGCCCTCGCGCGCCGCCTGGGCGCGTGAACGCCGCGTCTCCCCGCGATCGCCACGCTGCCGCGCCCCCTGGCACGTCCATTGCGATTCACGCCTCAGCCATGGATGCCACCACGCGCCCCGACCGCCTCGACCAGCTCACCGGGGTCTTGCTCGGCACCGCCGTGGGCGACGCTCTCGGCTTGCCCCGCGAGGGCCTCACGCCTTGGCGCGCCGCGCGCCTGTACGGCACCTCCCCCCTCCGCCACCGCTTCGTTCTTGGCCGCGGCATGGTCAGCGACGACGCCGAGCATGCGTGCATGACCGCCCAGGCCCTCCTCGCCGCGCCCGACGATGACGCGCGCTTCGCCCGATCCCTCGCCATGCGCCTCCGTGGCTGGTTCGTTGCGCTCCCGGCCGCGATGGGCTGGGCCACCCTCCGCGCCATCGTCAAGCTCTGGCTCGGCTTCCCTGCCGACCGGAGCGGCGTCTTCTCCGCGGGCAACGGACCCGCCATGCGTGCACCCGTGATCGGCGCCTGCCTCGCCGCGACGCCAGCGCGCATCGCCCCGGCCGTGCGCGCCTCCACCCGCCTCACCCACACCGATCCCCGCGCCGAGGAGGGCGCCCTCGTCATCGCCCTCGCCGCCGCGCACGGCGTCACCCGCGGCCCGCACGGCGTCGACGCCCCCGCGCTCCTCGACGAGCTGCGCCGTCACGTCACCGGCGACGAGCTGCGCCGCGCCCTCGACCAGGTGGCCGACCACCTCGCGCGCGGCGCCTCCGCCACCGACCTCGTCGCCGCCCTGGGCCTCGAGCGCGGCGTCACCGGCTACATGCTCCACACCGTCCCCGCGGCCCTCTTCTGCTGGCTCCAGAGCCCTGGCGACGTCGCCCGGAGCGTCGAGGAGATCATCCTCCTCGGCGGCGACGCCGACAGCACCGGCGCCATCGTCGGCGGGCTCGCCGGCGCGACCGCGGGCGCCAGCGCGATCCCTCCTGCCTGGCTCGACGGCATCTGCGACTACCCCCGCTCCATCTCCTGGATGCGCCGCCTCGGCGCGCGCCTCGCCGCCCGCTTCGGTGGCGCGTCCGCGGCCGTCTCGGCCCTCGAACCCGGCGACCGTCTCGGCCCCTTGCCCCTCTTCTGGCCGGCCATCTTCCCGCGCAACGCCGTGTTCCTCGCGCTTGCGCTCGCGCACGGGTTTCGCCGCATGTTTCCTCCCTACTGACCCTCGCGTGCTGCCGCGTGTGCGGCCTTCGCAGGGATGGACCCCGCGACGATCCGCTGCGCATCGAGGTGGCCCGCAAGAAAGTCCTCTGGCATCGTCCGCCCATGTTCGTCCGCTCCGCCCTCCGATCTCTCCTCCGTGGCACCACCCGTGGCGCCCCGCTCGCGGCCCTGCTCGTCGTCCTCGTCGGTTGCGGCGGATCGACCTCCACCACCCGCCGCCCTGCCGCGAGGCCCGAGACCGCGCTGCGCACCCCGGACCGGGGCCCCAAGGCCCCCGCGGGACCGCCGCTCCTCCCCGCGCACGTCGTCGCCCAGCTCGACGACGAGGAGGTCGCCCCGTACTTCACCCGCCGCGGTGACGAGGCCCTCCTTTTCTGGGCCGCTGGCGGCAAGTGGTGGTCCCGCAGGCTCGCCGCCGACGGCGCGCCGCTCGCCCCCACCCTCGACATCGGCCCTGCCGTGGGCGAGGTCCCCGTCGCCTCCCTCCGCCCCACCGCCTCCGGCTACATCGCCGTGTGGATCGAGGACCAGGGAGGCAGCCGCGCCATCCGCACCCTCACCCTCGACCCTGCCGGCAAGCCCACCGGCGCCCCGGTCCTCGTGCTCCAGTCCGCCGACGAGATCGCCTGGGTCGACGTGCTCGTCAGCGCCCAGAGCACCACCGTCATCTGGGAGATCCCACGCGACGAAGGCTCCGACGTGCTCACCGCCAGCCTCGCCTCGGGCAAGGCCTCTGCGCCCATTGTCGTCGCCCGCGAGATCCTCGCGTGGCAGGCTGCCGCGAGCGACAAGGGCGCCGCCGTGGGCATCGTCCGCCGCGCTGGCCCGAAGCCCGCGGCTCCGGACGCCGACCCCATCCCCAAGCTCGGCCAGGTCGCGCTCCTCGAGCTCAACGCCGCCGGCAAGCCCGGCGCCCCGGTCATCATCTCCAGCGAGGCCAGCGCGCAGATCGACCTGGAAGTCGTCTTCCTCGACGGCAAGTACCTGCTCGCCTGGTCCGACGAGCGCGACCTCGACGCCACCGTCTTCGTCGCCGTCGTGGAGCCTGGGGGCCGCATCGCCGTCCCTCCGCGCCGCGCCACCGCCCCTGCCGGCGAGCAAGCCCTCGTCTCGCTTATCGCCCCTGGCTACGTGCCCGGCGCCGCGGGAGCGCCCGCCGGCGCCTCCGGAAAGCGCGCCCTCCTCGCCTGGGAAGACCTCATCCGCGCCCCGCGCGAAGCGCGCCTCATCCACCTCGCCTCCATCGGCAGCGACGGCGTCATCGGCAAGGACCAGGCGGGGCTGATGATGAGCGCCAGCGGCCCGCCCGACCTCACCCTCGACGGCGACGGCTTCGCCGCCCTCACCCTCGCCCCCGCCTCTGGCCCCGCCGGCACCGTGCCCGAAGGTGACGCCGAGCTTCCCATCTGGCCGACCTACGTGCGCTTCGGCCCCGACCTCTCCGTGCGCGCCGGAGAGCCGGTGCGCGCCGCCCCCTTCACCGCGACCGGCGGCATCCCCTACCTCGTGCGCGGCCTCTCCTGCGCCAGGGGCCAGTGCACCGCGCTCGCCAGCGCTGCCTCCACCGAGCCCGCCAGCCCCGCCCCCGCCGCGAAGGGCGACGCGAAGGGTGCCACCGCCGGGAGGAGCGGCACCTCTTCCGCCAAGCCTTCCGCCGCCCCCGCCGCGCCTCCTGCCGGAGACGCTGCGAGCGCTCCCCTCGCCGTGGTGTCCCTCCCCGTCCGCGAAGGCCCCTGGCGCGCCCCTGCCCTCCGCGAGACTGGCGACCAGATCCCGCGTGCCACCGCCGTGCGCGCCCTCTACGACGGCGACCACGTCTCCGAGGTGACCGCCGCGAACCTCGGCGGCGGCCGCGCCCTCGCAGCCTGGATCACCTACCACCTCGACGGCGCCTCCACCGAGCCCCGCGGCGCCCGCGGCGCCCGTGGCGCCGACACCAAGGACCAGGGCGCCACCCTCGCTGTCCGCACCGTGCGTCCCGACGCCCTCGGCAAGCTCACCGTCCTCTCGCAGAAGGCTTCCTCCCTCGGCGGCGTCGCCCTCGCCAGCGCCCCTGGCGACAACCCCGACAGCGTCCTCGCCTGGGTCGCCCGCGAGAAGGGCGAGCCCCAGGTCTACGTCACCCGCCTCGACGCGAACGGCGAGAAGGTCACCCAGAAGAAGGTCACCAGCGCCCAGCGCCGCAAGGGACAGGGTGGCGCCACCAGCGAGGCCACCGACGTCGCCATCGCCCACGACGGCCAGGACGGCTGGATCGTCGCCTGGATCGACACCCGCGACGGCAACGCCGAGGTCTACGCTGCCCGCCTCGACAAGAACCTCCAGAAATCCGGCCCCGACCAGCGCATCACCAGCGCCCCCGGCGACGCCGCCGAGGTGCAGATCCAGGTCCGAGGCAAGGAAGCCTGGCTCGTCTGGTCCGACGCCCGCCAGGACAGCGACACCGCCGACATCTGGATGGCCCGCCTCGACGCGAAGACCCTCAAGAAAGCGGCCCCCGAGACCCGCCTCTTCACCTCCCCCGAGCACTCCCGCAGCCCCTCCCTCGCCCCCTCCGGCGCCGGCATGCTCGCCGCCTGGATCGAGGAGCCCGCGGGCGAAGGCGCGACCGGCGCCGGCTCCGCCCGTATCGTCCAGCTCGACGAGCGCGGCATGATGCAGGGCGCCCCTGCTCCCCTCGGCCCCCAGGGCACCACCGCCGCCTCCGTGGCCCTCACCTGCGACACGGCCTGCCGCGCCGTGCTCACCATCTCCGAGAACGACGTCCTCTCCCTGCGCGGCCTGGAGCTGACCCCCGAGGGCCGCCCTGGTGAAGCCAAGCTCCTCGGCGTCCTCACCGGCAACTCGGCCCAGGACGTCTCCCCCATCTTCGCCGGCCCCGGCGCCCTCTTCTTCTCCGACGACGCCATCAGCGGCTCTGGCCGCGTCCGCTGGATGTCCGTCGCCTGGAAGCGCTGAGCGAGGCTGCGCCCCGCTCAGCCCTTGGCGCCGTCGCTACACCACCTTCACCGTCCGGCCGGAGCGCGCGGACTCCTCGATCGCCTTGATCACCTTCACGTCGGCGAGGCCCTCCTCGCCGGGCGTCTCGGGCGCCTTGTCGTTCATCACGGCCGCGGAGAAGGCGTCCATCTCGGAGGTGAACTGGTTCACCTCCTCGATCTGCATCTTCGTCGTCCCCTCCTTGCGGTTCACGCGCATCTCCAGCCCCTGGTAGGAGAAGGCGGGGTCCATGTCGATCCAGCCGTCGACGCAGTGCACCCGGTAGCGCGCCGACTTCGCCGCGCCGAAGTGGCAGTCGCAGTGCGCGAGCACCCCCGAGGGGAAGCGCATCGTGAAGGCGAAGCCCGCGGGCACCTCGCGGAAGCGCTCCTCGTCGGAGGGCTGGTGCGCCATCCCCGTCACCTCCACCGGCTCCTCGCCCACGATGTAGCGCGCGGCGTTGATGCAGTAGATGCCGATGTCCCCGAGCGGACCGCCCGCGAGCTTGGCGCTCAGCCGGATGTTCGGCGCGTTCGTCACCTGCACGTGGCTCGCCTCGAAGGTGCGCAGCGCCCCGAGCTCCTTCTTGCGGCACATCTCGATGGCCTTCCGGTTCATCGGCTCGTAGCGCAGCCGGTAGGCGATCATCAGCTTCTTGCCGGCCTGCTTGCCGGCCTCGATCATCCGGTTGCACTCGTCGATGGTCGGCGCCATCGGCTTCTCGCAGAGCACGTGCTTGCCGGCCTTGAAGCCGCGCATCGTGAACTCCGCGTGCATCGAGTTCGGCAGGATGATGTAAACGATGTCGACGTTCGGGTTGTCGCGCAGCGCCTCGTAGTTCTCGTAGGCGTAGACGTTCTTCGGATCGAGCCCGTAGACCTGCGCCACCTGCTGCGCCTTCTCCTGGTGACCGCTCACCAGCGCCACGAGCTTCGAGTACTTCGCCGCCGCGAACGCCGGCAGCACCTCCTCCAGCGCGAGCTTGCCGAGGCCGACGATCGCCCAGCCGAGCTTCCTCGTGACCTTGGGGACCTCGGCGTCCGGCGACTCCGCGTTGGGCGGCTCCATGGGCCCGCTGTAGTTGGAGGGCGGCGGCTGCCCCGGCACGTTCTCCGGCGTCGCAGCCGTGCTGGACGGCGGTGATGCGGGCGGCGTGGCCACGGCCGACGCCTGGCCGCTGTGCGCGATCTGCTTCGTGATCAGGTGGCCCGCGACGCCGCCCACCCCTGCCGCACCTGCGGCGAGGAAGAAATCACGACGCGAGAACCCGCGGCCCTCCGACTCCGGCATCACCAACCTCCTGAGCGATCTCTGGACATCGCGTCTCCACCTACGCTGGCACACGCGATGTGCTGACGCATGCCGGATTGCCGGCATCACGCCCGGGACCTTCCTTCGTCACATCGTTGATGCTGAGACGTGAGACCCGGTCGCCCTGGCACCTCACAAAGAGATGTGCGGGGTCGCCTGAGGGGGAGTCATCCGGGGACGCCGAGGCGCATCGCCGTGATCGTCACGGCGACCCATCCGGCGAGCATGAAGAGGCCGCCGAGCGGCGTCACCGCGCCGAGTGCGCGGATGCCCGTCACCGTCATCACGTACAGGCTCCCCGAGAAGAGCAGCACGCCTCCTGCGAAGCAGAAGCCCGCCACCGTCGCCGTGGTCGCCCCGGTGCGTCCGGCCAGGTAAGCCGCGAGCGCCAGCGCCAGCGCGTGAATGAGGTGGTACTGCGAGCCCGTCTCCCACCAGCCCATGCGTTGCGCTGCATCGGGCAGGGCTTCGAGGCGCATCTTGAGTCCGTGGGCGCCGAACGCGCCGAGCGCGACGCCGAGGAACCCGTAGATGCCCGCCAGCATGAAGAAGAGGCGCTCCATCCCGTGCGTCTAGCGTGGCGTGGGCGGAGGGGCGAGTCTTAGCGCAACGCGACCTCCTCCGCCCGCCGTTTGAGTGGATGATGCCCGCTGCCTGGTCCTTCCAGAACACCGTCTTTGCGTCCACGGTCTGGCTGGTCGGGTACCGGCTCACGGGATCCCACGTTGTGATGCGCGTGCCGAGCTTTCGCGGGTATTCATCGAAGAGCTTCACGTCCATCTCGATGAGCGTCTGGATCTTGGGCTTCCCCTGCCAGTTCACGAGGCAGGTCGTGTCGCCCGCAGAGACCCCAGCTTCCCCCTCCAGGGGGTTGGAGTGGCCACTCCACGGGGATGACCGGCGCGAACGGTGCGGTTGCTCTCTCGCAGCCCGGGAGGATGTCGGTGGGGAAGGTCACAGAAGGATCGCTCGGGAGCGAAGAGGTGATCGCTCGGGAGCGATATCCGCAGTGCTGGCGACGTTGTCAGGACCACCATCGCCGCTCTCCTTAACTATTCTGCTGCCTTTGACGACCTGTACGGCACGTGGGGCTCCTCACGACGATGCCGGCGGATCTGAGCCGCGGAGCGGATGCCGGAGGTGTGGCACACTGCACCTGCACGGAGACGCCGATGGGATACCCGGCAGAAACGCAGCAGCGCCCCGCGACCTACGCCGACCTGGAGGTCGTCCCGGAGCATCTCGTCGCGGAGATCCTCCACGGCGTGCTCTACACGTTCCCGCGCCCCGCAACGCTACGCTCGGGCGCGGCGGGTGTGCTGACGATGGATCTCGGCTCGCCTTTCAGAGGGGTCGGGGCGGACCAGGTGGATGGTGGTTCCATCCGGAGCCCGAGCTGCACTTCGGCGAGGACGTGCTCGTCCCGGATCTCGCGGGATGACGTCGTGAGCGGGTGCCTCAGATACCCAGCGCGCCGTTCATCACGTTGCCGCCGGACTGGGTCTGTGAGGTTCTGTCTCCTTCCACCGCGGCCCATGACCGGACGAGGAAGATGCCCGTCTACGCCCGCGCCGGGGTGACCTGGGTGTGGCTCGTCGAGCCAGCGGCGCGCTCGCTGGAGGTCTTCCACCTGAACGGGCGAAAGCGGTACGAGCAGGAGCAGGGCTTCTCGGACGGAGAGATGGTCCGTGCGCTGCCCTTCGACGCCATCGTGCTGGAGCTGGCAGCCCTCCGGGAGGGCGTGGCGCGTGATGAAGGTGCGCGCACGTAGCTTGCCGGCGCCACCAGCGCACCGGACCCGGAGCGCGAGCGCTGCGCGGTCGGGGTGGTGAGCATGCATCGGTCCGGCGATGTGCACGCGCCTCGACGTGCGTCGTCGGGGGGTATGCCGCGCCGGCAAAAGGGATCCACCCGTCAGGAGAAATGGGTATCCTGCTGCACCGATGTCGTTCCATAGCCTGAACGCCCCGCGCAAGATCCACTCGCTCGATGCCGAGATCCGTGGCGCCGCCGTGCTGGCGAACCCCGGGCTCGTGGCCATGGTGTCCACCGATCCGGTGCGCCTCGGGGTGTGTCCCCTGGGCGGGTCGGCCGGGAAGACCACCAACATCTCGCTGTCGTCGGCAGACGATGTGGCGCTCCTCTCGAAGGATGCGGCGGTGGTGCGGAGCGAGGGGGACGTGTGGGCGGTGCTCGGGATCCAGCACTCGCCGAAGATCGATCAGGTGGGGCGGGATGCGCGGCTGCTCGCGGCGCGGCCCGGCGGGGAGACGGCGCTGGGGCTCGGGTGGGACGAGTCGGCCACCGAGTTCAAGCTGGTGAAGAACGACGTGGAGGGGCGGCAGTTCGTGCTGCGAGGGTCGGTCAGGGCGTTCGACGTGACCGAGGCGGAGACGTACGCGGTGGTGGACGCGGGCGGCGAGGGAGGCGAGCTGCGCGTGCACCCCGGGGCGACGCCGGAGCCGGGGGCGAGCCACAGGGCGACGCTGCCGCGCGAGGCCAAGGGGCTCGACCGGGTGCGCGGAGGGCAGCAGCTCTCGGCGATCTACAAGCGCGGGGGCAGCGCGGTGTGCGCGGTGGTGAAGTCGGCCGGCAAGCTCGTGGCGAAGATGATCACCCTGGAGGCGGCGGCGGTCGACGTGGCGGTCCTCGAAGGCAGCCTGTTCGTGGCCTTCGCGGACGGGCGCATCGCGATCTACAGCGACGCGGCGATCGAGGGGGCTACCGGGGCGGCGCTCGCGCCCACGAACAAGGTGCAGCTCGGGGGGCGCGGGGAGCCGCGGGTGATCGTGGCGACCGCCAAGGGCGGGGCCACGCTGTGGATCGGGACCAGCGCGGGCGAGATCTTCAGCGCGGCGATTGCGCGGAAGTCCGCCGGCTGAGGCGCCCCAGGGAGTGAGAGGCGACCCGATGGGCGTGTCACGGTCGTGGAGCACGGCGCTCGGGTCCGCGGCGTCGGGGTGCGTGGCGCTCTTGCTCGTGGGGTGCGGGGGGGCCGAGGGGGCGCTGCGGGGGCCCCTGCACGATGTGCCGGTCGCGGCGGGAGAGCCGCGCGCGGAGCTGCGCCTCAAGGTGGCGCTGCGGCCGGGGCCGGGATGCGAGGAGGCCTTCGACCTGGCGCTCTACGAGGACCGGGGCGTGGACCTCATCGCGTGGGATGGGCAGACCGGCGCGTGCCACTGGCGCGCGGTGACCATCCGTTACTTGCCGCGGCGCACCTCGGAAGGGGCGCTGCTCAACGCTGTCCGCAAGCTGGCGTCAGGGGTCGAGAAGACCACGGCGGCGCCGGAGACCGCTCGATGACACGACCTGGCTGGAAGGTGGCGCTCCGGCGCTGGATGGGGCCCGCGGCGCTGGGCCTGGCCGTGCTGCCCGCCCTGGGGGTCGCGCTGCAGGCTGCGGCCGACGACGCGGTGCCCGCCGAGGAGAGCCCGGCCGAGGCGCGGAAGCGCGTGCTCGCCGCGATGGCGCGCGACGCGACGGTGCTGATCAACGTCACCGCTCGGGAGATGCCCGCGAGCCCCGACATCCTCGGGCTCGGCAAGCGGGGGACGCTGGCGCTCGCGAGGTGCCTCGCCGACAACGTGGATGGGGACATCCGCCGCTCCTGCGCGCTCATGCTGGGCAGCCTCGGCGACCGGCGCGGGCTGCCGGCGCTGCAGGCCGCGCTCGAAGACTGGGAGCCGGCGGTGCGGGCGCAGGTGATCTCCGCGCTCACCCGGATGCCGGACGCGAGCTCGTACGAGCCACTCCTGCGGCTCTTCAGGCGCGCGGACGAGTCGGCGGACAACCGCGCCGCGATCCTGGAGGCGCTCGGGGCGCTCAGCCTGCCCAAGGCGGTGACGGTGCTGCGGCAGGAGCTGCGGCGGGCGCCCACGAAGGACGGGACCGATCTGCGGGCCTCGGCGTTCGAGGCGCTGTGGATGAGCCGCCACCTGATGGCGCGGGCCACGCTGGAGGGCGAGGTCGCCGCGGCGCTCGCGAGCGACAACACGGCGCTGCAGCTCGCGGCGGCCGAGGCGGCGGCGTCGCTGCGCGGCAAGCGGCTGGTCGCGCCGCTCACGCCGCTCCTGGAGCACCCGGACGCCGACATCCGCAACAAGGCGGTGTACGCGCTGGGGCTCATCGGCGACAGGTCGGCGGCGCAGGTGCTCCTCTCGCGGCTGCCGACGGTGCGCGAGTCGCGCATGCTCAACAACATCGCCTTCGCGCTGGAGCGGCTCGATCCGGGGGCGTTCTATGCCTCGGTGCGCCAGGTGATCGAGCACAAACAGGCGGTCATCCGGCTCAACGCGGCGTTCGTGCTGGGAGACGTGAAGCGGCCCGAGGGGCTCCCGCTCCTGGAGAAGGCGCTGGGGGATCCCAGCGACTTCGTGCGGACGAGCGCGATCGTGGCGCTGGGGAAGCTCGGGACCGACGCGGCCCGGAAGCCGCTCGAACGTTTCGTGAGCGATCCGAACCTGTCGATCCGTCAGGAGGCGATCTACGCGCTGCACGCGCTGAGCGGCGGGAAGCGCGCGGACCTCATCCACGACAAGCTGTTCACGACCCGCAACTCGTCGGTGCGGCACCGCGCGGCGGTGGCGCTGGGCAAGGCGGGGGACGCCCGGGTGCGGGACTACCTGCTCACATGCCTCGAACAGCAGCGCTGCAGCGTCGACGAGGTGGCGCCCTACGTGCGCGTCGACCGCTCGCCCCAGGTCGCCGGGCGGATGCTGCTCCTCTGGGCGAAGGGGCAGGACGCGCTGACCGATCTCGTCGCCGAGCTGCGGCCGACGGGCACCTTGCCCATCGCGCTGAGCACCGTGGACGCGGCGTTCGCGGTCGGGGGGCGCTACGACGCGATCCCCGCGCTGGATCTGGTGGGGGATCTCGGTGATGCCTCGGCGCGGCCCAGGCTCGCCCCGCGGCTCGGCGAGCAGGACACGTGGCTGCGCCTTCACGCCCTGGTGGCGCTGTCCCGGCTCGGGGACCGCGACGCGGACGCGCGGCTCCTCACGGACCTCGACAACTACCCGGCGTCCTGGCTGTCGAGCGTCGTGGAGGTGATGAGCCGGATCAAGGAGCCGGAGGTGAAGGCGCGCCTCACGCCGGAGCTGCAGCGGCGCGCGCGGGGGGCGGCGGCCAGCAGTGGCGCCGCCGGCGGGGGAGCCAGCGGCGGTGGGACGAGCGGCGGTGGGGGAAGCGCTGCGTCCTCTGCGGCGCCTGACCTGGAGGTGGCGCTGGCCGCGGCGGCGGTGCTGCTCGCGTGGGATCCGGAGACTGCCATCTTCCGCTTCCTCGAAGCGCTGGCGTCGCCCTCGGCGCGAGAGCGGGAGCTCGCGGAGGAGTATCTGCAGGACAACCGCGACCAGAAGGTGACGTGGGTCCTGCGTCGGGCGCTGTCGCGCGAGAAGCGTGAGGACGTGCGCGACAGGCTCCGGGAGCTGCTCGTCGGGCGTGACTGAGCGACGCGGCCGGGCAGGTCGTCCGCTCTCCGAGGCGACGGACGTCAGGCCCGATGCGGTGGAGCGCCGTGGGATCCGCGCGCGCATCGCGAGGTGGGGGCGCCCGGAGGTCCTGCTCGGGGCGGGCGCGGCGCTGGCGGCGCTGGCGTGGGACGCGCGCGCGCCCGCGGTCGATGCGAAGCGCACAGCGCTGCTCCTCGCTGCCGCGGTGGCCCTCGCGGCCGGGCTCGGACAGGGGGTCCGGTGGGGGTGGCCGGCTGCGCTGTGGGTGGGGTTCGTGGGCTGGTCGGCGCTGTCGCTCGGGTGGGGCTGTCTCGCGGGGGTCGGTGCGCTCGGGGCCTGGGTCGCGGCGTCGGGGTTGATGCTGGCGGCGATGCGCCTGCCCACGGGGAGCACGCGCAGGGTCGCGGCGGTGGCGGGCGGGTGCCTCGGGGGTGGGTCGTCGGTGTTCGCGCTGGCGCAGGCGCTCTCTGGAGGGCGCGGGTTCGCGGTGCACGGGGGGCATGGCAACCCGAACTGGCTGGGGCTGTCGCTCGCCGTGGCGCTGCCGCTCGCGATCGAGCTTGCGGTGACGCTGAGGCGCGCGGGCTCACGGGTGTGGCTCGCAGCCGCAGCGGCCGTGGGCGTGAGCATGCCGGCGCTGTTCCTGTCGCATTCGCGGGTCGCCTGGGTGGCGCTCGGGGTGGCGCTCGGGGTGTGGTTGCTGGCGCGCGGCGTGGCGCGGGTGGGCGCGCGTCCAGGGCGCGCAGCCTGGCTGGCGGTGCTCGCGGGAGGCCTGGTGCTCTCCGGGGCGGGTGGCGTGCTCGCAGCGGCGCCTGCCGGGGATGAGGCGGCAGCGCCTGCCGGGGAGGCGGCGGTCCAGGCGGACGAGAGGGGGGACGTGCCGCTCGCTGCGGCGTGGGAAGGGCGGGTGTGGATCTGGCGTGCCAGCGCGGACGCGGCGGTGAAGGCGCTGCCGTTCGGGGTGGGGATGGGAGCGTTCGCGCACGCCTACCTCGACGCGCAGGGCGAAAGACTCGCGCCGCTCACGCCTCCCGCGGCGGCGCGCCGGTTCATCAACGCGACCACTGCGCACGAGGACTGGCTCCAGGCAGCGGCGCAAGGTGGCGCGCCAGGGTTCTTGCTGCTCGTGGCGGCGGTCGTGGCAGGGCTCGTGGGGGCCTTGCGTGGCCAGTGGGGAGGTGGGGTGGCGTCGCTCGTCGCGTTCGCCGTCTGCGCCAGTGGGGATAGTCCGCTGGAGCAGCCGGCGGTCGTGGTGCTTCTCGCATTCACGCTGGGAGGCGCCGCGGGGGTGCTCCCGGGAGGCATGGCGGGCGGAGGCGGCGATGCTGGCGAAGGGTCGCGCGGACGTGTAGAGGAAGCATCGCACGGGGTGGTCGGCGAGGCGCGTCGCGGGCTCGCTGGATCGCTGGTGGGCCTCGCGGTGGTGGCGCCGTTGCTCGCGGTGGCGGTGCGGGGCTGGCTCTCGGATCGGGCGCTCAGCGCGGCGCGCGATACGGAGCCCGCGGTGGGAGAGGCGCAGCTCGCGCGGGCGGCGCGGCTGGATCCCTGGAGCGGGGAGGCGGCGTTCGCGCTGGGGATCGCGCGGCTGGAAGGAGGAGACGCGCTCGGAGCGATCGGGGCGCTGGAGCGCTCGGCGGTGCTGCTCGCGAACGTGGGGACTGACGTGGCGCTCGGCAACGCGCTGCTCGACCTCGACCGGGATGAGGAGGCGGTGGCCGCTTACCGGCGCGCCCTCCGCCGTCACCCGGGCTCGCTGCGCGCGCACGCCAACCTGGTCGAGGCGCTCACCCGGCTCGGGAGGCTGGACGAGGCGGAGGTGCACCTCGGGGCGGCGCGTGCGATCTCACCAGGGCATCCGCGGCTCCCGGCGATCACGGAGCGGCTGCGGCGCGCGCGGATCGAGGCGGAGTCGGAGGGAACGCGCTGAGGCGGCCGTCTACAGGCGGGGGTGCTGCTCCAGCCGGCGTGCGGCGAGGTGGAGGAGGCCGGTGATGGCGGCGGCGGCGAGGGTGACCGAGGCCAGGGCGATGGTGGGCATCCACGCGGGGGCCCAGAGCAGGTTGGCGGGAAGCACGAGCAGCGCCGCGGCGAGGGGATCGGTGAGCAGGTCGGGGCGGTAGAGGAAGAGGGCGCCGGGGATGAGGGGGGCGAGGCCGAGGGCAGAGGCCACGAGGAGCGCGTTGTCGACCTCGCCGAGGTGCAGGTAGACCACGTTGAGCAGGGCGAGGAGGGCGAGCACCAGCGCGGTGAGCGTCACGACGGCCGTGAAGACGGCCAGCGCGTCGGCAGGAGGGTGCAGCACGGTGACCTTCGCCGCGGTGACCAGGGCGAGCACGACGCCGCTGGCGCCGGTCAGGGTGAGGGTGGGCACGGTCCGGGCGATCACGTAGTGCCGCCGCGTCACCGGCTTGGTCAGGTACAGGTCGAGCTCGTGCTCCTCGGCGGGGCGGACGAAGACGCGGGTCAAGGCGAACGCGCCGGGGAGGTAGAGCAGCAGGTAGATGGCGATGTAGTCGTTGAGCAGCACGAGGTCGGCCATCGTCTGCACGTGGAAAGCGTGGCGCAGGAAGTCGAGGACGGGCGCTGGCAGCCGCGGGATGATCCACGAGATGAGGGCGAGGTTCGCCAGCGCCACGAGGAGGGGGAGGGCGGGACCACGGGCGAGGGCGAGGCGGTACTCGGCGCGGAGGAGCGGGGGCACGTCACACCTCCAGGCGGCGCACGCGGAGCGCGCCGAGGGCGACGACGGCCGCGTGCATGGAGAGGAGGATCGCGGCAGGACGCGCGACGTCCGCGGGCCGCAGCGTGTCGATGTGGGCGAGGACCGACACGCCCTGGGAGAAGGGGTTCAGCGTCAGGGCGGGCGCCCAGGCAGGCGCGTAGAAGCCCAGGAACGCGGTGCCGATGAGGGTGAAGAGGAGAACCAGGCTGGACAGCATGGCGCCGAGCCGCAGCCGCACCCACACGGCCATGGCGCCGCTGAGCACCACCGCGGAGAGGGCGCCGAGCAGGTGGAGCGCGCTGGCGGCGAGGAACACGGGCGCCCTGAATCCGGGCACCTGGGAGGGGAACAGGAGGAGCCCCGCGAGCGCGGCGCCGCCGAAGAGCAGCGAGAACACGATGGCCGCGGCGCCGAGGCGGGTGAGGAAGTAGCGGGCGCGGGTGATCGGCTTCGCCAGGTAGATGGGGAGCATGCGCTGCGCCTCCGCGTCGAGCACGATGCCGCCCGCGAGCACGACGCCGATCAGGGCGGCGAGCTTGTTCAGGCCGAGGTCGAACCAGACGAAGAGGAACAGGGCGAATGCGGGGTCTCGGCTCGGAAACCAGCGGGCGACCGCGGAGACCACCTCCGCGGGCGGGCGGGCGAGGAGGAAGGGGACTGCGATCACGGCGTAGAGCAGGAGCCCCGCGGAGAGCTTGGTGCGGCGCGCGCGGAGGAGGGTGCGGGTCTCCGCGAGGAGGAGGGAGGCGCTCACGACGGCCTCCGCACGAGCTGCAGGTAGAGGTCGTCCATGGTCGCCGCGGCGTGCTCGGCCTTCAGGGCGGCAAGCTGGCCGGCGGCGAGCAGACGCCCCTGGTGGAGGATGGCGACGTCCTCGCAGATGCTTTCGATGTCGCCGAGGATGTGGGTCGAGAACAGGACGGTCACGCCCTCGTCGCGGGCGAGGCCGCGGATGTACTGGAGGAAGTCGTGGCGGCCCAGGGGATCGAGGCCGGCCGTGGGCTCGTCGAGGAGGAGGAGCCGGGGGCGGTTGAGGACCGCCTGGGCTAGGCCGACCTTCTGCGCCATGCCCGTGGAGAGGCTGGCGAGCTTGCGGTTGGCGTAAGGGCCGATGCCGAACAGCTCGACGAGTTCGGCGACGCGTCGTCTGCTCTCGCCGCTTCCCATGTCGAACATGGCCGCGACGTAGTGGAGGAACTGCACCGCGGTCATCTCGCGGGGCAGGCTGTACTCCGCCGGGAGGAAGCCGGTCAGCCGCCGGATGGCGAGGCTCTCGCGGACGATGTCGCAGCCGAGCACCTCGCCGCGGCCCGAGGTGGGCCAGCACAGGCCGAGGAGCATGCGCAGGGTGGTGGTCTTGCCGGCGCCGTTGTGGCCCATGAAGCCGAAGACCTTGCCCTCGGGGACACGGAAGGACACGTGATCGACCACGTCGACGCCGCCGTAGCGTCGGGTCAGCTCCTCGACTCGGATCGCCTCCATCTTCGCCTCCTCTCGCGTGAGTCCAGTGCTCCAGGCAGAGGCCTCCCTTCGCGAGAGGAGAACCCCCGCGCAGGACATCCGCGCCTGTTCGTCTGTTCGTCGTGACGCCGGTCAGCCGGGCGTCTCGCCCTGTGTCCTATCGCCCGGGCGGGCTTCGATGCCTGCGATGACCAGGTCGATCAATCCATCGACGAGGCGGCTCCGGTCGATCCGGTCCAGCGTCGCGAGGGAGGTGTGCAGGTGCAGGAACTTGAGCGCACCGAGCACGAAGGGCGTGACTTCGAGGTCCAGGTCCGGTCGGATCTCTCCCGCGGCGATGCCGTCGCGCAGGATGCCGCGGAGGTGCTCCAGCGCCGCGTCGGCTTCGGTGACCTTCGCATCCTGCCTGGCGAAGCGCTTCATCACCTTGAAGTCGGGGTCCTCGACGAGGAGCTTCACCATCAGGGGCTCCTCGTCGAGCGAGGCGAAGGTGAAGCGCAGCATGGCGCGTAGCCAGGCGACCGAGGAGCGCGCGTCCTGGGTGGCGGCGGCGAAGCGCTGCTTGATCCGGACGCGCGAGGCGTCGAGGACGGCGAAGAAGAGGGACTCCTTGCTGGGGAACTCCAGGTAGAGGGAGCCCTTGGCGATGCCGACCTCGGCGACGATGTCATCGATGACGGTGCGCTTGTAGCCGTACCGCTCGAAGTGCTGACGCGCGACGGCGAGGATGCGGCTGCGCCGGTCGTCGCCGGAAGTGTCGCCTGGAAGGGCGGAGGACATGACCTATGACCTTATGACTCGAATCGTTAAATTGGTCAACGACCGTTTTTGATGCTGCGTGCGTGCCGTCGGGGAGCCTGGGCGTCTCCCGAGGAGACGGGTGTCAGGTCCGACGTGGTGCGCGCTTCCCCGGGGGGACTCACAGGCGGCTCTTCAGGCGATGAGCAGGGCCTGGCGTACGGCGTCGACGTCGGCGACGGCGTGGAGCACGGGCTGCAAGCCGAGGCCGGGGGGCTCGCCGAAGGCACCGCTCGCGGCGACGGCCCTGGCGCGGGGGCCGTCGAGGACCAGGAACACGTCGCGGAGGCCGCCGGCGGAGGGGGCGTCGATCACGTCCACGATCCGGGCGCGGTCGAGGTGCAGCTCGTCGTCGCCCTGCTGGATGAGCACGCGGCGATCCGTGATGAGGTAGCGGGTCTCCAGGGCGAGGCGCGCGGGGCGCACCACGGAGGCGTAGAGGGTGAAGCCGCCCGCGGCGACGAGGAGGACGATGGTCAGGGCCAGGGTCGCGACGAGAGACATGAAGGTGAGGCTCTCGGGGTGCACGCCGGCGCGGACGACGAGGCGGAGGATGCGCACGGACTGCGCGGCAGTGCCCGCCCCGAAGCCGAAGAAGGAGAGGCCGAGCGCGACGGAGAGGACGCTGCGCAGGCCGCGGGGTACCCAGCGTCGAAAGCCAGCGTCGGGGTGGCCCGACCAGAGCACGCGCTCGCCATCGTCGAGGCGCTGCGCGAGCAGGCGGTGTCCGTCACCGGCAGGGGTGGAGGGGGTGACGCCGCGCAGGATGGCCCAGACGCGGTCGGGGGCGATGACGCCGGGGAGGGTGATCGACAGCCGCCGCCGCAAGGCGCCGGTAGGCACGGCGCGCACCAGCTCCAGGTCGCCGACGCCAGGGTGCTTGGGGTGCCAGTGGATGCGGGCGTAGCTGATGGCGCGGCGCTCGATGGTGCGGCGCAGCTTGCCGCGCTGCATGACGATGTGCTGGTCGGTGAGCACGTACTCCAGCTCGGAGCGCCACCACCGTGGCACGGCGCGCGCGGCGATGGCGAGCGTCGCCATCCAGGCGGCGAAGAGCAGGAGCTGCGTGGGGCGGACGTGTACCGCCGTGGCCACGACGATGGCCGAGGCGGTGCAGATGGCCGAGGTCACCGCGCATACGGCGGAGGCGGCGCGGTTGAGCGGCGGGATGACGACCACCTTGGGCCTCCCCGTCCACAGCACCGGTTCGTTGAACACCGCGTCGCGCTTCATCGCTGCCTCCCCTCTGCGATGTCGACGTGCCGGAGCGGTCGCCGCTCAGTGCATGCCGGCAGGCGCCCTCCTCGGGGGTGAAGGTGGGGCGGGCTGTCGCGCTGCCGGCGGCTTCGCGATCGAGGGTTTCCCGTCGGGGGCTCTGCCGACGACCTTCCCGCCGGGCGCCGCGGCCTTCCCGAAGCCTCCCTCGGGGCGTGCCTTCTGGGCCTTGCGGAGCGCCTCGTCGCGCTCCTTCGTACACTTCGCGAGGCGCACCCGGGCGAGGGGAGCCCACTGGTCGTCGGTGGGCGCGCTGTCGAGGTACGCCTGCCACGAGGCGAGGGCGAGGGCGTAGAACTGCGCGCGGGCGGCGCCGGTGCCGGCGGCGCGGGCGCTCTGCCAGTGGCCGAGGGCCTTGTACCAGTGCTCGTCGTAAGGGGGCACGTAGAACCAGCCCGGGCCGTCGATGCGCTTGTCGCGCGGGTCGTAGGTGCGCGCGAGGGTGATGTTCTCCAGCGCGGACTCGAGGTCCCCGGAGCGGTCGAGGGCGACGCTCAGGCCCCAGAGCGTGGTCACGCCGTAGCGGAACATCTCCATGGTGCCGAGGAGCGAGAGCGAGGCGCGGTAGCCCGCCACGGCCCGGGTGATGTCGCCGAGGGCCATGTGGGCCTCGGCGCGGTTCGCGAAGAGCAGGGCGCGCGTCTCGGCGTGCGGTTCCAGGGCGAGGGCCTCGCCGTAAGCGCGGATCTCCTCGTCGTGACGGTCGAGGCGCGCATAGCAGACGGCGAGGTCGCGGTAGACCTCGGCGCGCAGCGGCGCCGGGGCGTCGAGCGCGAGGATGGCTTCGAGCTCGGCCGTGGTGGCCTCGTACTCGCCGAGTTCCTGCAGGATGCCTGCGTAGCGGTTGCGCACGAAGGGATCCCTCGAGGTCTTCACGCCCGCCATCTCGTAGAGGACGCGGGCCTGGGTCAGGTAGAACTGGTCGAGCTGGGGCGACGACGGCTCGCCGGGCATCTCGCGCCGGAGCAGGGCCATGTCGGCAGCGTGGATCATCTCGCGCTGCTCTTCGCGCTTCGGGTCGCGCGCTCTGGCCCACACGCTGGGGCGCGCCTCGGCAGGCGCGGGCGTCGTGATCCAGGTCGCCGCGAGCACGGCTGCGGCCACCGCGCGGGTGAGGAGCGCGCGCCAGCGCCGGTTCAAGGTTGCTTCCCCTTGCCGGAGACCGGGGCTGCTGCAGGGCGCCCTGCCGCGGCCGGAGCCTGCGCCGCGGCTCCCGGACGTCGCGGCGCTGTCGCGGCAGCGCGCGGTGCGGTGCGCGCGGTGGTGCCCAGACGTGCCACGCGCGCCTGAGCAGCGGAAGCCCAGGGGCCCTTGCCGCCCTTGCCGCCCAGGAAGGCCTGCCACCTGGCGCTCGCGGTGGCTGGATCGGAGCGTTCGAGGGACAGCGCGTCGAGGGCGAGCGCATCCTCCTCGGCGACGAGATAGCTCGACGCGTGCGTGCGTGCCCCGACCTCGGAAGCGCTGTCGAGCGCCGCGTCGGCGAGGGCCCTGTCGCCCGAGCGGTCGAGGACCAGCGCGAGGGAGAGCAGCACGTCACCCGTGAGCTGGCCCGGAGGCCGCAGGCGCGCTTCGCGCAGGTAGGCCGCTGCCTCGTCGAGCCGGGCGCGCGCTTCGTCCTTGGCGTCCTTGGCGTTCGCCGGGGGCGCCGCGGCGACAGCCATGGCCACGTGCGCGGCCTCCAGCAAGGTGGCCACGCGGCGATCCGCGGGGCCCAGCAGATCGAGGCGGGGCACGAGCGCCCTGTAGACGACGAGCGCGTCCTCGTGCTTGCCCGTGAGGCGCAGGGTGCGCGCCAGGTCGTACATGGTGGAGGGGTCCTCGACGCTGCGCGGGTCGAGCTTCCGGGCCTGTTCGAAGAGGGGCGCGGCATCGGTCGCCGAGCCGAGCGCGAGCAGGGCGCGGGCGTGGACCACGGCGGGCGCGGCGTGGCCCGGGAGCTCCTTGGCAGCGAGGACGGCGGCGTCGCGGGCGGCGCGAGGATCCGTGGCGAGCTGGGCGTGGGCGCGGGCGATGAGATCGCAGTAGCGCTGCAGGCTGGGGATGCGGGCCCGCTCCCAGACCGTGGGGCCGCGGCCGAGGGGGCGGCGGGTCCGGAGGGAGCACTCGGGAGGGCGCCCCGCGGCAGCGGCAGCGGCAGTCAGGCTGGGTCCGGCACTTCCCGCCAGCGGGAGGCTCAGGGGAAGACTGAGGAGTGCGGTGAGGACGAGCGTGGCCGCAGGCACGGGGTCGAGCATACCAGCATGTGACCCCGAGGGCCCGCCGCCAGGGTCCTGCTGCCAACGCCGCGGGGAAGCGTGGGCCCGGTGTCCGTCGTCGCCACCCGGATCACCACCCGCGTCGCGGGAGGGCGTGGTCCGTGCGTCACTCGTCGCGGACGACGGGTATGTAGACCTGCCGGGCGGCGAGCACGGTGGCGTCGCCGGCCGGGCCTGCGTCGGGTTTGATGGTGGTGCGGCCTTCCACGAGCACGCCGGCGCCCGTCAAGAGCTGCCGCATGGCGAGGCCCTTCTGGGCATCGGTGCCCGCCGCGCCGCTCAGGTCCACCTCGTGGATGGCCGAGGTCTGCTCGGAGTTGAGGAGCGCCATGTCGTAGCTGGGGCAGGGCGCGGCGATGCACTGCAGGCCGTTGTTCTCCACGTGGAAGAGGGTGGAGGTGACCTTGCCCGCGGTGAGACCGGCCCAGGCTTCCTCGACCACGAGGTCTCCGATGGGGCGGTTCACGTCGTCGCGGGGGACGATGGAGCCGTAGAACACGGTGTTCCCTTGCCGCAGGGAGGCCTCCTGCGGGTTGCTGACGCCGAGCGAGAAGAGATCGATCGCGGCGACGTAGCAGCTCGCGGCATAGGTGCCGTCCACGCACCGGGTCCGCTTCTGGTTGACCTCGGAGACGAAGTAACCGCCGCAGTACGGCTGCGCGCAGCGGCGCACGTCGACGGCAGTCACCACGTAGAAGGTCTCGTCGCGGACCTCGTCCTCGCCTCCGGAGGAAGTGGGGGCTGCCTTCGCGTCCGAGGAGATCCCCAGCAAGGCCACCAGACCGATTCCTGCAACGAGTGCTCTGACCATGGTCGTGCCTCCCGTTCACACCTGGATCCCGGGGGGGTGTGAACACTCGGTTTCATCGACGCTCGCGGATCACGCGGTTCGCGCGACTCACGCACCTTGATGAAGTTGCAGGAATGGGGCCAACTTCCAGAACTGGCACGAGAGGACCCGTGGGGCTTCGAACGCACAGTCTGCCCGTGAGCTGGGATGCACGGTGTCAGGCGGCGAGTTGTCGTGCGCGCTCCGCCAGGCCCTGCACCACGGAGTGGAAGCTGCGGAGGTTGTGCATCTTGCCGGGGCCGAAGCGCTCTTCGAGCGCCGCAGCGATGCGGGGGACGCGCGCTGTGCCGCCCGTGCAGCAGACCATGTCGATGTCCGCGAAGGAGACGCCAGAGGCGGCGACGGTCTGGTCGAGGGACTGGACGATGGTGTCGATGGCGCGGGCAGCGCCGGCCTCGAACTCGCCGCGGGTGACCTCCTCGTGCAGCTCCACGGTGGGGTAATCGAAGCGGAAGGTGGTGGTCGCCTTGTCGGACAGCTCGCGCTTGGTGCGCTCGATGGCCTCGAAGACGCGGAAGGCGAGGGCGTCCTCCACGAGGCAGAGGAGGTTGTCCATGCGCTGCCGGTCGGCGCCGCCGAGCGACCAGGCCTTCACGTCGCGCAGGAAGTTGAGCACGTCGCGGTGCTGCAGGGTGGTCATGTCTGCCGGCGAGCAGAGCTTCTCGACGATGGGTCGGGGCATGGTGAGCACGTTGGCGCCGAGGGGGACGCGGTAAGTGACATCGGCGCCGAAGTGGTGCGAGATCTTGTGGCGCATGAGGCTGCCGTCGAGCGCGTCGCCGGCGATGGAGACGCCGCCGAGGGCGAGCACGCCCGAGGGGTCGAGGGTGTGGCCGTGCATGCGCACCACGGTGAAATCCGAGGTGCCGCCGCCGAAGTCGGCGATGAGGATGCGCGAGGGGCGGTCCTCCTCGAGGTGGACGTCGTGCGCCGCGGCGACGGGTTCGGGGCAGAAGGAGACCTCGCGGAAGCCGGCGATCTTGGCGGCGCGCGTGAGGCGCTCCTCGGCGAGCGCGTCCTCGTTGGGGCCTCCAGCGAAGCGGGCAGGTCTGCCGAGGAGGACGCGGTCGACGGTGACGCCGAAGTGGCGATCGGCGCGTTCACGCATGGTGCGAAGGAAGCGGCCGATCAGCTCCTCGATGGTGAGGGTCCGGGTGCCGACCTGGGTGCCGGAGAAGCTGCGGTCGGGGAGGTACTTCTTCGTGGAGCGGATGAGGCGGCCCTGCATGCCGTGGGCGACGAAGTCGCTGATGGCGCGGGCACCGCAGGAGAAGCGGTTCTCGCTGTCGAAGAAGAGGACGCTCCGGAGGATGGTGGGGTCCGAGGCGTCGTCGTCGAGGGGGATGGGCGGGCAAGTGGCGTCCGCGCTGGCGGCAGCGAGCAGGGAGTTGGAGGTGCCGAAATCGATCGCGTAAATCGACGGGGTGAACGGGGCGGTCATGGGCAAGCTCCTCCTGTGGATCACGGGTAGTTCGCTGCGTGACGGGGGTCCCGCAGGGCCGCGCAGTTGGCCAGCCCCGAGGTGCCTTTACAAGCTGCCGTGTTCGTGAGAAACTTCGTGAGCCTCTCAGGATGAACGGTGATTTCCACCCCTGTCGGTGGAATGCCTCGCAGAGAGCGGCGAAACTGTCGGAGCGTGGTGACGCGCGGCGAGCCAGCCGCGGTGTGCAGCGCGCACAGCTCGGGGGGCGCCTTACGGGGTAGATCCCGATGCATCGCGTCGCGGTGGATCGGCCGTGCTCGGCACGTCCACTGCATCGTCGAGACGAGCCCCCCTCAGGGGCGTGCGCTCCGGGAACGCCCCCCTGCAGGTGAAGGCCGTCCCGTGCGGTTCCAACGCAGGAGAGTCGATGCATCGCCGGTGTACAGAAGTCGCTGGTCACGGACTGCTCATGCCTCGCACCCAGCCGTCGTCGGGGCGCGACGTCCGTCCAGGTACGTCCGCAGGCGAGAGGGGCACGGCGGGTGAGGGGGTGGCGCGTGCGGTCCCTCGCCGTGCGTCGCACTGGGCGTCGCTCTGGACCCTCGGGGCAGGGGCGATGCTCGGCGTCACGATGGCGGTCGCTGCCGTCGGCTGTTCGTCGAAGGAGCCGCCGCCAGCGCCGCCGCCAGTGCCGGTGAGGGTCGCCACGGCCGAGAAGGCCACCGTGCCGCTTCAGCTCACGGCCATCGGCACCGTCGAGCCTACGGCCACCGTGATGCTGCAGCCCAGGGTTTCGGCGCAGATCACGAAGGTGCTCTTCAACGAGGGGCAGGACGTGAAGGAGGGCGATCCGCTCTTCCAGCTCGACAAGCGCCCCTTCGAGGTGGCCCTGGCGGAGGCGATGGCCCAGCTCAAGCAGAACCAGGTGCAGCTCGCAAACGCGCGGACCGAGGCCGAGCGCTACCGGAAGATGGAGCAGGAAGGGGTGGGGTCGAAGGAGCAGGCCCAGCAGAAGCTGGCTGCGGCCGACACGCTGGTCGCGACGGTGCAGGCCAACCAGGCGACGGTGGCGGCGCGCCGGCTCGACCTCACTTTCACCACCATCAAGGCGCCGATCGACGGACGGACCGGCGCGGTCCTGGCGCACGAGGGCAACCTGGTCTCGGCGAACACCACGAACCTGGTGGTGATCAACCGCGTCAAGCCGATCTACGTGACCTTCATGCTGCCCGAGGACGATCTCGCGGAGGTGCGGCGGTTCATGGGACAGGGGGAGCTCGCGGTCACGGCGACGATGACGGAGGCGCCAGAGGTGGTGGAGCACGGGACGTTGACCTTCGTCGACAACACCGTCGACCGCGCCACGGGGACGGTGCGGGTGAAGGGGACCTTCGCCAACCCCGACGTGCGGCTGTGGCCTGGCAAGTTCGTGGAAGCGGCGGTGACGCTGACCAGCCAGAAGGACGTGATCGTGGTCCCGCGTGCAGCGGTGCAAGCCGGCCAGGATGGGGATCACGTGTTCGTGATCGATGTGCAGCAGAAGGCGCAGCTCCGCAACGTCAAGAAGGGCAGCCGCGTCGCGGGGGACAAGGTGGTGGTGACCGAGGGGGTGGCCGAAGGTGACAAGGTGGTGACCGACGGGCACCTGCGGCTCATTCCAGACGCGAAGGTGAGCATCGTGGAAGGGCCACCCCCGAAGGATAAGGATAAGGAGCCGGGTGCGGGGACGGGGGTGCTGACTCGGGGCAGCTTGTGAACTTCTCACGGCCGTTCATCCAGCGCCCGGTGATGACGACGCTGCTGACGCTGGCGATCATCCTGTTCGGGATTGCCGGCTACAAGGCGCTGCCCGTCAGCAACCTGCCGAACGTCGAGTTCCCGACCATCCAGGTCTCCGCGGCGCTGCCCGGCGCGAGCCCGGCGACCATGGCGGCGGCGGTGGCGACCCCGCTCGAGCGGCAGTTCTCGACGATCCAGGGCGTGACCTCGATGACGTCGGTGAGTGCGCTCGGGAGTACGCAGATCACCCTGCAGTTCGACCTGGAGCGCAGCGTCGACGCGGCCGCGCTCGACGTGCAGTCGATGATCTCCAAGGCCGGGGGAGACCTGCCGCCCGACCTGCCAGCGCCGCCGAGCTTCCAGAAGGTCAACCCGGCCGACGCGCCGATCCTGTACCTGGCGTTGCGGTCGCAGACGCTGCCGCTCTCCGAGGTGGACGAGTACGCGGAGACCAACATCGGCCAGCGCATCTCCACGGTGTCGGGCGTGGCGCAGGTGCAGGTCTACGGCGCGCAGAAGTACGCGGTGCGCGTGCAGCTCGACCCGCAGGAGCTGGCGTCGCGGCAGATCGGCGTGGACGAGGTGTCCACGGCCATCCAGAACGGGAACGTCAACCTGCCCACGGGCGTGCTGCAGGGCGAGAGCCAGGCGCTGGTGATCCAGGCGACCGGGCAGCTCATGCGGGCGCCGGCGTACCGGCCGCTCATCGTGGCTTACCGCGACGGGGCGCCCGTGCGGCTCGAGCAGCTCGGGCGGGTGCTCGACAGCGTCGAGAACGACAAGGTCGCGAGCTTCATCGACGGCGAGAAGGGCATCGTCATCGCGATCCAGAAGCAGCCCGGCAGCAACACGGTGGCGGTGGTCGACGCCATCAACACGCTGCTCCCCAAGCTGCGCACCGAGGTGCCGGCGGCGGTCGACGTCCAGACGCTCTACGACCGGTCGATCACCATCCGCGAGTCGGTCTTCGACGTGCAGATCACGCTGGTGCTGACCATCGGCCTCGTGGTGCTGGTGATCGCCCTGTTTCTGCGCAACCTGTCGGCGACCTTCGTGTCCGGGGTGGCCCTGCCGATCTCGATCGTGGGCACGTTCCTGGTGATGTGGCTCCTCGGCTACAGCCTCGACAACCTGTCCCTGATGGCGCTCACCCTGTCGGTCGGGTTCGTGGTCGACGACGCCATCGTGGTGCTGGAGAACATCTTCCGGCACCTGGAGATGGGCAAGAAGCCGGTCGAGGCGGCGCTCGACGGGGCGAAGGAGATCGGCTTCACGGTCATCTCGATGACCATCTCGCTCGTGGCGGTGTTCATCCCGGTGCTGTTCATGGCCGGCATCCTGGGGCGCATTCTGCGCGAGTTCGCGGTGACCATCAGCGTCGCGCTGCTCATGTCGGGCGTGGTGTCGCTGACGCTGACGCCGATGCTGGCGGCGCGGTTCCTGCGGCCGTCGAAGAAGGACCAGGAAAAGGCCAAGGCCGAAAAGGCCAAGGCCGGGGAGGAGAGCACCGCGCAGCGAGAGGGCGATGGCGATGGCGCGCAGAAGGAAGGCGCCGACGCCACGCACGCCGACGCCGACGCCGACGTCGCGTATGCGGCACACGCGCACGCGCACGCGCACGTCGCCAGGGCCAAGGTGGCGCCATTTCCAGCAGCGGCAGAGGCCGGGGGCGAGGAGGCGTCGTGGGCTCAGAGGACGGTGCAGGCGCTACGCGAGCATCCCTCCGAGCCTTCCCGCGAGGGGAAGCGGGAGGAGGTGCCCGCGGGTGCGGAGCGCCGGCAGCACGAGGCGAAGAGAGGGGAGGGTGCGCCTGCGTCCGAGGGACACGCCACCTCGACGGGCATCTTCGGTCGCGTCGAGCGGTTCTACGAGCGCACCTTGAAGGTGGTCCTCCGGCACCGGCTCGCCACCGTGATGGTGTCGCTCGCGATGCTGGGGGGGACGGTGGCGCTGGTGATGGTCCTGCCGAAGGGGCTGTTCCCCAGCGAGGACACCGGGCAGATCTTCGGGCAGACGCTGGCCGCGCAGGGGACCTCGTTCGCGTCCATGAAGGCGCACCAGGAGGAGGCCGCCAAGATCGCGAGGGAGCACCCGGCGGTCGGGTCGGTCCTGTCGTCCGTCGGCGCGGGCGGGCCCAACGCGGGGAGCAACGCAGGGAGGCTCATCGTGCGGCTGAAGCCGAGTTCCGAGCGAGATCAGACGCCCGAGGAGGTGATCAACGACCTCCGGCCGAAGCTCGCGAAGATCCCGGGGCTGCAGGTCTTCATGCAGAACCTGCCGACCATCCGCGTGGGCGGGCGCCTGACCCGCGGGGAGTACCAGTTCACGCTCACCTCCACGGATACCGACGCCCTCTACAAGTCAGCCGTCGATCTGGAGAAGAAGATCCGCCAGATCCCGGGGCTCGCGGACGTGAGCAGCGATCTGGAGAACAAGAACCCCGAGGTGAACCTCATCATCGACCGCGACAAGGCGGGGGCGCTCGGGGTGACGGCGCGCCAGATCGAGGAGGCGCTCTTCACCTCGTTCTCGCAGCGGCAGGTCTCCACCATCTTCGCGCCCACCAACCAGTTCCGGGTGATCATGGAGGTGCTGCCGGAGGCGCAGCGCGATACGAGCGCGTTCTCGAAGCTCTACATCCGGTCGGCCGCCACTGGCGAGCTGGTGCCGCTGTCGACGGTGACGCGCACGACCGAGGGCACGGGCCCGGTGAGCGTCAACCACATGGGGCAGCTCCCGGCGGTGACCATCTCCTTCAACCTGGCCGCGGGGACCTCGCTGAGCGACGCGACGACGCGGGTGGAGGCCGCGGCGCGCGAAGGGTTGCCACCGACCGTCAGCACCTCCTTCCAGGGGACCGCGCAGGTGTTCCAGGAGTCGCTCGGCAGCCTGGGGTGGCTGGTGGTGCTGGCGGTGGGGATCATCTACGTGGTGCTGGGCGTGCTTTACGAGAGCTTCGTGCACCCACTCACCATCCTCTCGGGGCTCCCGTCGGCGGGGTTCGGGGCGTTCCTGGCGCTGTGGATCACGGGGCTCGACCTCGACCTGTACGCGTTCGTCGGGGTGCTGATGCTGATCGGCATCGTGAAGAAGAACGCCATCATGATGATCGACTTCGCGCTGGATGCGGAGCGGGCCGGCGGCGAGTCACCCGAGGAGGCCATCTTCGAGGGATGCGTGGTGCGCTTCCGGCCGATCATGATGACCACCGTGGCGGCGCTGATGGGCATGCTGCCCATCGCCCTCGGCTTCGGGGCCGGGGCAGAAGCGCGGCGTCCCCTCGGGGTCGCGGTGGTGGGCGGGCTCCTCGTCTCGCAGCTCATCACGCTCTACCTGACGCCGGTCATTTACGTGTACCTGGACGAGTTCCAGGCCTGGGTGGGCCGTCACCTGAAGCTGCGGCGCCGCAGCGAAGCGACGGCGTGAGCGCCACCCCTGAGGCCCTCGCGCGTACTGCGTAGCGAGGGTCGCACCCCGAACGACCCATGTCCGATGTGCCGCGCGAGGCCGCGTGGCCTGGGCTATCGGCACCTTCGTGGTAGAGAGCCGAGATGCGGTCGATGCGGGAGATCCATGGCGCGTTGAACGCCGAGCGCGAGGCCCTGGTGGACGAGCTGGTGACGGAAGTCCACGCAGTCGTGCCGTTTTACAGGACGCTCTCGCCGGAGGCCGAGAGGGTGGGGGCCGGCAGGTTCTGCGACCTGATCCTCTCCAGCTTTCTCAACCCCGATCCGAAGGCCCTCGAAGCCTGGATGCAGATGGTGCTCTCCGCGCGCACCCGGCAAGGCGCGGCGCTCTCCGACCTGTTCAGGGTGGCGCGCATCACGCGGCGCATCTTCACGCGCAGGATCCTGGCAGGTGGCGCGGAGCCCGAGGCGATCGAGCGTCTCAACGACGTCCTCGACGAGATGCTCACCGGCGCGCCGGCTGGCTTTCAGGAGCGGATCGACGAGACGATGCAGGCGCTCGAAGAGGTGGAGGGGCGCTACCAGAACCTCTATCTGCGTTCACCGGCGATGATGCAGATCGTCGATACTCAGGGACGCTTCATGGCGGTCAGCTTCCGCTGGCTCGACGTGCTCGGGTACACGCGGGAGGAGGTGATCGGGCGGCCCGTCGCCGACTTCGTCACCGCGGCGTCGAACCAGCGCATCCTCGAAGACACGCTGCCGAAGCTGGCCAGGCAGGGCATGACCCTGGACGTCCCCTGCCAGCTCGTCACGAAGGACGGCGAGATCGTGGACACGCTCGTCTCGAGCCTCGCCGTCCGCAATGCGTGGGGCGAGGTCGACCGCTTTGTCGGGCTGCTGGTGGACGTCACCGAGCAGCTCAAGGCGGAGCAGGCGCTGCGCGAGAGCCAGGAGCGGTGGCGCGCGCTCGTGGACCTGGCGCCGCTGTCGATGTGCGTGCAGCGGGCAGGGGTGATCCTGTGGGTCAACGCGGCCGGGATCCGGCTCGTGGGGGCCTCCAGCATGGAGGAGCTGACCGGGCGGCAGATCGCCGACTTCATCTACGGCCCGGACCGGGACGCGGCGGTGATCCAGGCGCTGGAGGGGGTGAGGCCCGGCCGACGAACCTCGCCGTTCGACAGGCGGGTGGTGCGCCTCGACGGGAGCTTGATCCACGTGCAGGTGATCGCACAGTCGATCCTCTACGAGGGAGCGCCGGCGACCCAGCTCGCGCTGGTGGACGTGAGCGCGCGCCTCGAGGCGGAGGCGTCGCTGCGCATGTCGGAGGCGCAGGCCAAGGTCATCGAGACGCAGGAAGAGACGCTCCGCGCCCTGTCCACGCCGCTCATCCCGCTCGGAGACGGGGTGATCGCGCTGCCGCTCATCGGCCGCATCACCGGGGACCGGGGCAAGCGCATCGTGGAGGAGCTGTCGGCGGGGGTCGTGGAGCAGCAAGCGTCGGTGGTCATCGTGGACGTGACCGGCGTGCCCGAGGCCGACGACCAGGTGGCTGCGGCGCTCGCGCGCGCGGCGCAGACCATCCGGCTTCTCGGGGCCGAGGTGGTGCTGACCGGGATGCAGCCCGCGCTGGCGCGGACGTTCGTGGAGCTCGGCGTGGACCTCGGGGGGATGACCACGCGGGGCACCTTGCGGGACGGCATCTCCCACGCGCTGCAGTCACGCGCGGGGCGCGGGCGCGGGCGCGGCGGTGACGGTGGGCGCGGGTTCCGGCTGCGCGCCGGATGAGGGACGACCTCAGGGGAGGACGTCTTGCCGGAGGTCCGGGAAGACCTTCGCCACCTTGCCGAGGAGATACTCGCCGTAGGTGCCGCGGAAGGCGTGCACGCTCGCCTGATCCCAGCGCTCGCGCTGGTTGTCGCGGACGGGCAGCGCAGCCTGGATGGGCCTGATCTCCGCGTCCCAGGCGGGATCGAAGAAGAAGGGGAACGAGAGCCTGTCGTGCCCCGCCGGGTTGAGCACCCGGTGTGGCGTGGAGAGGTACAGGCCCCCGGTCATCCGGTCGAGCATGTCGCCGATGTTGCACACGAACGTGCCAGGGATGGGCGGAGCGTCGATCCATCGCGCACCGGATTTCACCTGCAGGCCGCCCGCGGTGTCCTGCCAGAGCAGGGTGAGCAGGCCGTAGTCCGTGTGCTCTCCGACCCCCCAGGCGGGCTCGTCGCCAGCCATCGCGGGCGCGCTCGGAGGCGGGTAGTTGAAGATGCGGAAGAGGATGGTCGGGTCGCCGGTGTAGCGGTCGGCGAAGTAGCGCGCGTCGAGCCCAAGGCTCAGGGCGATGCCCTCCATGACGGCGTGTCCGAGCTGCGTGAGCGCGGCCATGGTGTCGAGCACGGCGCCGCGCAGGTCGGGGATTTCGGACGGGAACAGGTTCCTGCCGTGGAGAGGGATGCCGGCCTGCACCCGCGGGTTTCCTTCATCGAGTTCGCTGCCGAAGTACAGGCCCTCCTTGAGGTCGGGGCGGCCCGAGGTGAGTTCGCCCCCGACCGCGAAGTAGCCCCGCCAGGCGCGGCCACCGCGCTCCATGCGGATGGCCTGCTTCCGGGCGGAGGGGAGGGTGAAGAACTGCCGGCTGAGCTGCTCCAGGCGGTCGAGGAGCGCGAGGTCCACGCCGTGGCCAGTGACGTAGAAGAAGCCATGCTCCCGGCACGCTCCGCCGATCGCCGCGGCGACGGCGTCGCGGTCGCCACGACCGTGCACGAGGGGGGCGATGTCGAGGACCGGGAGCTGCCGGGGGACGTCGCGCGCCGGATCGCGCGTGGCTTCGAGCGTCATGAGGGCGACGCTACCACGCCCCGCGTTGCTCCCGGGGAGGGGGATCGGGTATGTCTGCCGGTCGGCGCGCCGCCCGAACCGGGCGCTTCCGTGCGCGGCCTGGAGGATGCTCGACATGGCGCGTCTGCCCCTCACGATCCTGGGCTCGGTGCTGTTCGTTGCGGGCTGCGCCGGAGAGGAAGCTCCTGGGCCGGGGGGCCCGGGGGGGCCTCCGCCGATCGTCGACGCGAACGGGGTGGTGCCGAACTACGCCTGCCCCGGGTCGCCGGGGTGCGAGAAGGCGGAGGGGCCGCTGCTGGTCGGCGTCGCGGCGCGGCCGATCACGCCGGTGCTGGAGACCTGGGACGACCTCGACGGGGACGGGGTGCGCGGCGACGGCGAGCCTTTCGACGACGTGAACGGCAACGGTGAGTGGGATGGCGTCTGGCTCGCTGGCTTCGCCGCGGGGCGGGCGGCGACCGAGATCCACGACGACGTGTGGAGCCGGGTGCTCACGTTCGAGCAGGGGGACGTGTCGGTCGCGATGGTGGGGCTCGATCTGGTGGGGTACTTCCAGCAGGACGTGGTGAAGGTGCGCCTGGAGGCCGCGGCGCGCGGGCTCGACTTCGACCACGTGGTGGTGACGTCGACGCACACCCACGAGGGGCCGGACACCATGGGGATGTGGGGCGCCGAGTTCGGAACGACGGGCTACCAGGAGGAGTACATCCAGCACATCGTGACCCAGACGGTCGACGCGCTCGCCGAGGCTAAGGCGTCGCAGAAGGCGGCGCGGATGAAGGTCGCCCGCGGCGAGGCGCCGGAGCTGGTGAATGACACCCGCCTGCCCGAGGTCATCGACCAGTCCATCCACGCGGCGCAGTTCATCGACGAGGCGGGCGCGCCCTTCGCGACGCTCGCGGTCTGGGGCAACCACCCCGAGGCGCTCGGCTCGGACAACACCCAGCTCACCTCCGACTACGTGCACTACCTGCGCGAGGGGCTGGAGGAGCGCTACCCCGGCACGACGACGGTGTTCCTGAGCGGGCCGCTGGGCGGGCTGATGACGACGATCCGCATCACTGGCTGCCCTGACGCGGCTGGCGTGGAGACCTGCCCCCAGGGGACGTTCGAGCGCGCCGAGTACGTGGGGAAGGGCGCCGCAGACGCCGCCATCGCCGCGCTCGAAGGCTCCGGCGCGACCATCGAGGACAGCCCCTCGCTCGCCTTCCGGAGGCGGAGCTTCTTCATCCAGCCCACCAACACCGGGCTCGCGCTCCTCGTGCTCACGGGGGTGCTCCACCGTGACGTGTACTCCCGGGACAAGAAGCTCATTCCCCGCGAGCAGCAGGCGCTCCTCTCGCTCACCAATGTGAAAGAGGGCGATGTGCTCATCGGGACCGAGCTGAACGGCGTGCACGTGGGGCCCCTGGCGATCGCCATGGTCCCTGGTGAGATCTACCCAGAACTCTGGATGCTCAAGCCGGACGGCTCGTCGTACATCGAGCGCCCCGAGGGCGGCGACTTCTCGGACGCGATGCCGGAGACGCCCATCCAGGCGGTGCTCCCGGCAGGCGTCACGCCGGTCATCGTGAACAACGCGAATGACGCGCTCGGCTACATCCTGCCGCAGACCCAGTTCGATGACGCGCCGCCCTACGCCTACGGCGAGGAGACCGAGCCCCAGTACGGCGAGGAGAACTCCGTCGGCTACACCATGGGCCCCACGCTCACCAAGGAGTTCGCGGCCATGTACGGGCGCTGAGCGCTCTCACCGCGCCGACGCCGAGCGCGTCACACGGCACAGGCGCCGAGCGCGCCCACTGGGGGCCTTACGGGGCGTGGTAGCCTCGTCCCGTGCGCCCCGCCTCCCTCGTCACCCTCGCCCTCGCCATGGCTGCCTGCTCGGGCAGCGAGCCCACGCCTCCTGCCGAGGAGCCCGGGCCCGAGCCCTCGGACGCCTGCTATGCGCCGCCCACCGGGGATGACACGGCGCGGGTCGAGGCCACGGCGCCGCTCATCCGCTACGTGGACCCGTTCATCGGCACTGGCGGCGTCGGCTTCGGCGTGGGCAGCGCCTTCCCCGGTCCGCAGCGGCCCTTCGGCATGGTCCGCCCCGGCCCCGACACCACGGGTTCCAAGAGCGCCATCTCGTTCGCCCATTGCTCGGGGTATGCGTACGACGATCCCTACATCTACGGCTTTAGCCAGACCCGCATGCACGGCACGGGGATCGTCGACTACGGCAGCGTCGGGCTCATGCCCACGCTGGGCATGACGCCGGAGAAGACCACGGAGGAGGGGCGCCGCATCGCCTTCGACAAGGCGGAGGAGCATGCGTCGCCGGGCAGTTACGAGGTGACCCTGGAGGACGGCATCCGCGTGGAGATCACCGCGAGCGAGCGGGTGGCGTTCTACCGCACCACCTTCCCTCAGGAGAGCGGAACGGGAGGCGCGAGCGAGGCCACCATCCTCCTCGACATCGGCCACGCCCTGCCCAACGTGGAGGTCGTCGCCGGGCAGGTGGACGTGGATCCGGTGACGCACCAGATCACGGGGTCCGCGACGATCTCCGGCGGTTACTCGTCGCGCTTCGGCGGGATGCCGGTGTACTTCGCCGCCCGGTTCTCGCGCCCCTTCGCGCGCCACGGGGTGTTCCAGGGAGGGACGCTCGCCGAGGACGAGCTGTCACGCACCGGCGGCGACGTGGGGGCCTGGGTCGGCTTCGACACCACGACCGACGCCGAGGTCGGGGTGGCGCTCGCGATCTCCTTCGTGGACGTGGCGCACGCGCAGATGAACCTCGACGCCGAGGCGCCCGGCGTCGACTTCGACGCCGCCCGCGCCGCGACCGAGGCGGCCTGGGAGGAGGCCCTCTCCCGGGTGCAGCTCGTGGCGCGGAGCGAGCGCGACGTGGAGATCGCGTACACGGCGCTCTACCACACGCTGCTGATGCCGACCCTCGCCACCGACGTCGACGGCAGCTACCGCGGCCTGGACGCGCAGGTGCACACGGCCGACGGCTTCGCCTACTACACGGACTTCAGCCTCTGGGACACGTACCGCACCCTGCACCCGTGGCTCAGCCTGGTGTACCCCGAGGTGCAGCGCGACATGCTGCGCTCCATGACGGCCATGGCGGTCGAGAGCGGCGCACCGCCCCAGTGGCCGCTCGGCATCGGGGAGACCGGCGGCATGGTCGGCGACAGCGCGGCGATCGTGTTCGCCGACTCCTGGGCGCGCGGGGTGCGCGACGTCGACTTCGAAGCCGCCTACGCGGTGCTCAAGGCGAGCGCCACCACGGACCTGCCGAAGGGCGGGCGTGACCACGTGGCGGAGTACATGGAGAAGGGCTACATCGGCATCGAGTCGGGCGGGTCGAGCGGATCCAGCACGCTCGAGTACGCGCTCGACGACTTCGCCCTTGCCATGCTGGCCGAGGTCCTCGGCGAGACCGCCGACGCCGAAGCGTTCCGCGCGCGGTCCGGAAACTGGCGCCATTTGTGGGACGCCGAGAGCCAGTTCCTCGTCGGCCGCCACGCCGACGGCTCCTTCGCGAGCGGCGACGATCCGGAGATGTGGCAGGACTACTGGGCCGAGGGGACCACCTGGCATTACACCTGGTTCGTGCCCCACGACGCCGAGGGGCTGGCGGACGTGATGGGCGGACGCGACGCGCTCCTCGCGCGGCTCGACGACTACTTCGCGATGTCGACCTGCCAGATCGCGGGCAAGCTTCTGCCGAAGCCCTACTACTGGCACTCCAACGAGCCCGTGCTGTTCGTCCCCTGGCTGTACGGCGAGCTCGATGACGCGGCGCGTGCCTCGACCTGGGCGCGCTGGGCGCTCGCCAGCGAGTACGGCGACGGCCCCGATGGGCTCCCGGGCAATGACGACGGCGGTACCATGAGCGCGTGGTGGCTGTTCACGGCGAGCGGGATCTTTCCGCGCATGGCGACCTCGGAGTACCTGATCGGCGCGCCTGTGCTGCCGGAGGTGACGCTGAAGCTGCCGGGGGGCGACTTCACGATCACCACGAAGGGGCCTGCCCACGGCGTCCCCGTCGCAGCGACGCTGAACGGCGCGCGGCTGCCCAGGCCGCGCTTCGCTCATGAACAGATCGCGGCCGGCGGCGCGCTGGAGATCGAACTCTCCGGAGAGGCGCGCGCCTGGGAGTGAGTATAACTTCGTGGAAGGGGGCAGCCCCGAGGAGCGCCCCTGGGACATCGGACCTCCTCAGGTAGGAGATGCGGCGCCGCTGCGCGCGCGTTACGGGCTCGCCCGCACTGCGTCGATCCAGTACGCGGCGGAGCGGCGCCGGGGATGGGTGGAGCACGAGCGCTGCCCTCTGCGTGGCAAGAATGACGTGTGGGACGAGCGGCGGCGCGTGGTCCTCGTCCGCGCGCGGCCCGGCCGGAGCGAGCGGCTCGTGTTGACGGACCGGGGCGGGACCATGGGCCGGCTACCATCGAGGGGCAGCGGCCGACCTACCACCTGGAGCGGTGGGGAAACGAGGCGGCGCTCGCGGAGGTGACGTGGGCCGACTGGGATCCGCGAGGGCGGCTGCTCGTGGCCACCTCCGACGGGAAGCTCCAGATCCTGGACGTCGACAGGGAGGGCCTGGACGTGCGGTGGGAGCGCGATATCTCGGCGAAGGCAGGGCGAGGGCCTGCGCCCGAGAGCGCGCGGCGCTGGTGAGGGCGTGGCGCTGGTGAGGGTGTTCCCGTCACCTCACTCGAAGCGGAGGGCCTGGATCGGGTCGAGCCGCGACGCCTTGTAGGCCGGGTAGAGGCCGAAGACCACGCCGACGAAGGCGCTGAACCCGACGGCCACCACCGTGACGTCGACGCGGATCAGCATGGTCCAGCCGAAGCGCGACGCGAGCTGCTGGGCCGAGATGGTCCCGAGCACGACGCCGAGCAGCCCTCCGAGCAAGGACAGCGTGAGCGACTCCACCAGGAACTGCGCGAGGATGTGGCGCGGCTTGGCGCCGACCGCCATGCGCACCCCGATCTCGCGCGTCCGCTCGGTGACGCTCACCAGCATGATGTTCATGATCCCGATGCCGCCCACGAGCAGCGAGACGGCGGCGATGCTCGCGAGCAGGGTGGTCATGGTCTCCGTGCCCTCCTGCTGCGCGTTCGCCATTTCGGACAGGTTGCGGATGGTGAAGTCGTCGGGGGCTCCGGGGCGGATCTGGTGCCGCTCGCGGAGCAGCTCCGTGATCTCCCGCTGCGCCGCGGCGGTGCCCAGCGCGGGGTCGGCGCCGATGAACAGGCTCCCCGCCACGAACTTCTGGAGGCCACCCTGGATTTTTGCCTGGAAGGTGCTCGACGGGACGAAGACCACGTCGTCGTAGTCCTGCCCCTGCGCCGACTGGCCCTTGGAGGCCGCGACGGCCACGACCTCGAAGGGGATGTTGTTGATCCGGACGAGCTGCCCCACGGGGTTGGTGTCGGCGCCGAAGAGGTTGTTGGCGACGGTCTGGCCGAGGACCACGACCTTGGTGCCGGTGTCGACGTCGCTCTGGGTGAAGAGGGTGCCCTTCGTCGCGGGCCAGGTCCGGATGGAGAAGTACTCGGGGGTGGTGCCGGTGATGGGCGCCATCCAGTTCTGCTCCTCGCTCACGACCTGCCCGTTCGAGCGCAGGTTCGGCGCCACGTAGCGCACGCTCCGCACCTGGGTGCGCAGGGCCTTCACGTCTTCCCAGGTCAAGGTCGGCGCCGAGCCCGCGCCGCCTCGGGCCCCGCTCGCCGTCGAGGAGCCCGACATTACGATCAGGAGGTCCGTACCCATCGCCGCGAACTGCGCCGACACGCTGGCCTTGGCGCCCTCGCCGATGGCCACCATGGCGATGACGGCGCCGACGCCGATGACCACGCCGAGCGTGGTGAGGAAGGAGCGCATCTTGTTGCGCAGGAGCGCGCGCACGGAGATGAACAACGTCTGGATGGGGTTCACGACGCACCTCCCTCGGCGTCCGCCGGAGGCAGCTCGGCCTTCTCAGGCACCTGGCGTATGTCCGACTGGATGAGGCCATCCTTCACGACGACGAGGCGCGAGGCGTAGGCGGCGATGTCCGGCTCGTGGGTCACCAGGATGACGGTGATCCCCGAGACGCCCAGCTCCTGGATGAGCGCCATGATCTCGATGCTGGTGCGCGAGTCGAGGGCCCCGGTCGGCTCGTCGGCGAGGAGGATGCGGGGGCTGTTCACGAGCGCCCTGGCGATGGCGACGCGCTGCTGCTGCCCGCCCGAGAGCTGGTTCGGCTTGTGGTCGGCCCGGCCGCCGAGGCCCACGCGCCCGAGCGCGTGCATCGCCTTCTCGTGACGCTGCTTGGCCGGGGCCCCGCCGTAGATGAGCGGCAGCTCCACGTTCTCGAGCGCGGATGTGCGCGGCAGGAGGCTGAAGTTCTGGAACACGAACCCCAGCGACCGGTTGCGCATCTCGGCGAGATCGTTCACGTCGAGGCGCGACACGTCGCGGCCGTCGAGCAGGTAGCGGCCGCTCGTGGGCCTGTCGAGGCAGCCCAGGATGTTCATCAGGGTCGACTTGCCGGACCCGGAGGCGCCCATGATCGCCGTGAACGAGCCGGCCTCGATGGTGAGGCTGACCCCGCGCAGGGCCTTCACCTCCACGTCGCCCATCCGGTAGACCTTGGTGAGGTCCTCGACGACGATCGGCGCGTCGCTCATGTCAGAACATCCGCCGCATGCCGCCGGGACCGCCGGGGCTGCCGCCCCGCGCCGGGGTAGAGGTGGAGGTCTCCGCGGCGCCGCCGCTCGACGAGATGATGACGGCGTCTCCCTCCTTGAGGTCTCCCTCGACGACCTCGGTGTTGGTGCCGTCGGTGACGCCGATGACTACGCGCACCGGCTGCGGGCGCCCGTCGCGGAGGACCCACACCGTGCGGCGGGTCTGCTGAGGAGCGCCGTCGCCCTCGCCGCCTCCCGGCTCACCCTCGCCACGCCCTGGAGCACCCGCGCCAGCGCCGGGAGGGCCTCGCCGGCCGCCGCCGCCGGGCCTGCCCGCGCCGGCGGCGCTGCCTGGAGGACCCCCGCTTCCGGCCGGGCCCGCGCTGCCCGCGCCGCTCGCGCTCCCCGCTGCCGTCAGCTCCGCCGGGGGCCTGAACCGGAGCGCCGCGTTCGGTACCTTGAGGGCGTCGTTCTTCTCGGACACCACCACGCTCACGTTCGCGGTCATGCCAGGCTTGAGCAACAGCTCCGGGTTCTGCACGTCGATCACCGCGTCGTAGGTGACCACGTTCTGCACCGTCTGCGCCGCGTTCCGGATCTCGCGCACCGCCCCCTGGAAACGCCGCCCCGGGAAGGCGTCGACCGTGAATCGCACCGCCATCCCTGCGCCGAGCTTGCCCACGTCCGCCTCGGCCACGAAGGTGTCCACCTGCATCTTGCGCAGGTCCTCGGCGATGGTGAAGAGCTTCGGCGCCGACAGCGAGGCCGCCACCGTCTGGCCCACGTTGACGTCGCGCGAGATGACCACCCCGTCGATGGGCGACTTGATCGTGGTGTATGCGAGGTTCACCTGGGCCTGGTAGAGCGCTGCCCGGCTCTGCTCCACCGCACCCTTCAGGGCCTCCACGTTGGCCTTCGCGGCCACCGCGTTGGCCTCTGCGGTGTCGAGGTCCGCCTGCGACACCAGGCCCTCGGCGCGCAGCCCCACGGTGCGCACGCGCTGGCGCTCCGCGAGGTCGGCCTCGGCCTTCGCGCGCGCCAGGTTCCCGGAGGCGGCGACCAGGTTGGCATTGGCCTTCCGCACGTCGGCCTGGAACAGCATCGGCTCGATCTTGGCGACGACCTCGTCCTTCTTCACCGTGGAGTTGAAGTCCACGAAGAGCTTCTCGATGCGGCCGGAGACCTGGCTCCCCACCTCCACGGTCACCAGCGCAGAGAGCGTCCCGCTCGCGGTGACGGAGGCCGTCAGCCTGCCCCGCTCCACCTGCGCCGTCTCGAAGCGGATGTCCGGCTCCGACGGCTTGCGCACCTTCCAGACGATGCCCGCCACGGCGGCGCCGAGCACCGCGAGGATCAGGACCCAGGTCACGACGCGCTTGTTCATGATGGGGTTTGCCGCACGCGCTATACCGCGGCAGAGACCTGCCTGCCAGGTCGGGTGGGGGAACACCCCCGCGCGCCTGCCCGCCGCGCCTGCCCTCCGGAGCGCCCATGGTCTCGCATCGTCAGCAGCTCGCCGTTCCCAGCCTGGTCCGCATCAAGCCGGGCGCCCTCGATCGGGTGGGCCTCTACCTCGCGCGCGACGGCCACCGCCGCGTGGCCCTGCTGATCAGCGCCGGGATGCTGCCCGAGATCGGCGCCCGCGTCCGGGAGAGCCTCGCTGCGCATGGCGTCGAGGTCGTGCGCAACGACGAGGTGAGCGACGCGAGCTTCGAGCACGCTGCCTCCCTCTTTGCCGGCCTGCCGTCCCCGTGCGCCGCCGTGGTTGGCGTCGGCGGCGGCCGCGCCCTCGACGTCGCCAAGTACACCGCCTTCCTCGCCGACCTGCCCTGCGTTGCCGTCCCTACCTCGCTCTCGAACGACGGCTTCTGCAGCCCCCAGGCGAGCCTGTGCCACGCTGGACGGCGGCGCTCCCTCCCCGCCGCCATGCCCGCCGGCGTGGTCGTCGACACGGCCGTGTGCCTCGGCGCCCCCGACGCGCTCTGGTGGTCTGGCGTCGGCGATCTCTGCGCCAAGGTCACCGCCGTCGCCGACTGGAAGCTCGCCTTCCACGCGCGCGGCACCCCCGTGAACGACCTCGCCGCCCTGCTGTCCGACGCCACCGTCTTCCAGTTCATGGCGCGCCCTTCCGGCGACCTCGAAGGCGTCCGCCTCCTCGCCACCTCGCTCATGCTGAATGGCATCGCCATGGCCGTGTGCGGCTCTTCCCGCCCTGCCAGCGGCAGCGAGCACCTCATCTCCCACGCCCTCGACGCTCTCTCCGAGCGCCCCCGCCTGCACGGGCTGCAGGTAGGCGTCGCGACGTACCTCGTCAGCCACCTGCAGCGGCAGGGGACCGAGCGCATCGCCGCCGTCCTCGACGCCACGGGATTCTGGAAGGGGGTCGAGGCCGACCCCTTCTCGCGCGCGACGTGGCGGGAGGCGGTGCGCCTCGCGCCCTCGATGAAGGACGACTTCTACACGGTGCTCTCGTCGCGCGACTGCGCGGACGAGGTCGCGGACCTCCTGACGCACGACCCGCGCCTCCAGCGTTGCTTCGTCGACTGACGCGCTGGCCAGGGGAGCCGCGCCGGCCGCGCCGACATCGCGAGCGCTCTCGCCACCCTCGCCCCTGCACCTCGCGCGGCGACCTTTCCAGCGCCGCCGCAGCGCAGTAACCTGCGCCGTGCTCGCCCGACAAGGAACCTTCCTCACCCTCACGCTCCTCGCGCTCCTCTCGGCGGGATGCGCCTACCTCAAGGAGCAGGCCGCGGGCTCCTGCACGCAGAGCTGTCACGGCCTCGACCACGAGGCCCACACCGAGTGCATCTCGCGCTGCGGCGGCGCGCCGCCCAACCCTTCGCGCGCCGCGGCCGAAGAAGAGGAAACGAAGTAGGCGCGCTTCGGGCGTCCTCGCGCAGAGCTGCCCTTGACCGAGCTCCTCTCTCACTTCCTCGTCTCCCTCTCGGCGGTGTTCTTCATCGTCGACCCGTTCGGCATCGTGCCGATCTTCCTGGCCATCACCGCCGGCTCCCCTCCCGAAAAGGCCCGCGAGACCGCGGCCCGCGCCTGCCTCACCGCGTTCGGGATGATGACCTTCTTCGCGCTCTTCGGTGGCGCGGTCTTCAAGATCTTCGGTATCAGCCTGAGCGCCTTCCGCATCGCGGGCGGCCTGCTCCTCCTGATGACCGCGCTCGACATGCTGCGCGCCAAGCCCTCCGGGACCCGGACCTCACCCGAGGAGACCGAGGAGGGCGCGCAGAAGGACGACGTCGCGCTCGTCCCCCTCGCCATCCCCCTCCTGTCGGGCCCCGGCGCCATCGCCACGGTGGTGGTGCTCATGTCCCAGGGCGGCCCCGGCGTGCTCCCGGCAGCAGCCGTCCTGCTCTCGATAGCGATCACCTTCATCGCGTCGTACTTCATCCTCCGGGGCGCCGCGCTCGTGCAGCGCGTGCTCGGGCGGAGCGGGATGGCCATCCTCGAACGCACCATGGGGCTCATCCTGGCGGCCATCGCCGTGCAGTTCGTGGCCGACGGCGCGCTCGACCTCATCGCCCCCGCCCGCCCGCACTAAACGTGCCTCTGAGCGCGGCGTCCCCTGGGTCAGGGGACCTTCCCGCCCCTGCGCTCAGGCGCTCCGGCGAGCGCGCTTGCCGTGCGTCGCGGGCCGCAGCTTCTCGCGGCTGCTCTGGCGCATGTCCCGCGTCAGCTCGCGGACCTTCTTCGCCTCGTCACGCGACACCTGCCCGTCGGCGGCCACCTGCTTCAGTGCCTCCCGCACCGCGGCCGCGCCCGCCTCCATGTCCTTGCGCACCTGCGCCCGTACCGGCGCGGGCACGGCGTGCTTCTCCATCGCCACCTCCACGTTCGCGCGCGTCTCGCGGATGCGCGCCTCGACCTTCTCCTGGAACGCTTTCGCGGTCATGGGAGGCTGGATCTCGCCGGGCCCCCGCGCCTTGCGCCCGCCCTGCTGGCCCCTGCGCGCCTCGCCAGGCTTGCCGTCGCGCCCGTCACCGGGCTTGCCCTTGCGCGCCTCGCCAGGCTTGCCGTCGCACCCGTCGCCGGGCTTGCCCTTGCGCATCTCACCCTGCTTGCCCTGCGCGTCACCCTTCGCGGCGACCGGCGCGGGCTGACCCTCGTCGGCGAACGCGGCGGCCGGAGCCACCCCGAGCGCGACCGAGAGGGCGAGGACGGTGGAACGAACGATGGTGCGGATGCTCGACATGATGACGCTCCCTGCAGCGGCGCTGCGTTGGTTCGCCAGGACGTCATTGCAGCCCGCATGCCACGCCGCCGCCGCCTGGCTCCCGAGAAATCCCGGACGAAGTGGCTGCGGACATCCTGCCGCACCCGCGCTCCTGCGGAGAGCGAGGTGCGGAGCCTCCACCGCACCCGCGGAGCCTGTCCTGCTTGCGGGTGCGGTACACTCGGCCACGATGGACGTCGTTTCCGCGTGTGTTCTCCCCATTGCCTCGATCACCTGGCAACCCAGACCTGGCTCTTTCGCCCTCACCGTCGTCGTCGCCGCCACCTACGCCCTCGCGCCCGGCGAGTCCCAGCTCGCCCCCGACCAGGAGCGCCCGGTCGAGGCGGACGCCTACTGGAACGACGACGACCGCCGCAGCCTCCGAGCCGCCACCGACCTCGTCCCCTTCAAGCCCCGCGCGGACGTTCTCCTCGTGGGTCATGCCCACGCCCCTGCGGGCGAGCCGGTCACCGCCCTCCCGACCCGCCTCGTCGTGGGCGCCCTCGACAAGACCCTTGAGGTCCACGGCGACCGCGCCTTTACCGCCGACGGTGACCTGCGCCGCCTCGCGCAGTTCACCCGCATGCCCCTCCGCTGGGAGCGCGCTGCCGGCGGCCCGTACACCGCGAACCCCGTCGGTGTGCGCCCGGACGCCCCTCCCGACGCGCAAGGCATGACCCCTGTCCCCAACCTCCAGCTCTCCGGCTCGCGCGTGACGGCGCGCGGCACCCCCATCGAGCCAGCCAGCTACGGCCCCATCGCTCCCACCTGGCCGCTGCGCCTCACCCGCCTCCAGCGCCACGCCGCCACCTGGAACCAGCTCCACTGGTCCCAGCGCCCGATGCCGAACGACATCGACCCCGGCTATTTCAACGCCGCGCCTCCGGACCAGCAGCTCGATGAACTGCGCGGCACCGAGCGCATTGTCCTTGAGAACCTGCACCCCGAGCATCCGCGCCTCGTGACCACCCTCGCGTCGGTCGTCCCCCGCGGCGTCGCCGAGCGCGAGGGCGGCGCCCCCGAACCTCTCCGCTTCCGCTGCGACACGCTCACCATCGACACCGATCGCGGCCGCTGCACCCTCACCTGGAGGGCCACCCTCACGCTGCGCCATCCCCTCGAACGCGGCCGGGTGGTCGTTTCCCTGGAGGGCGCCATAAACAGCGCGCGGCCTGCGTCGCCGCTGGAGACCGCGGCGAGCAGCGTGCGGCCTGCATCGCCGGGGGAGGCCGCGGCGAGCAGCGCGCAGAAGCCTCCTCTCTTCGAGCCACCGCACAGCAGCCCACGACCTTCTCCTTCCCGTCACGACGAAGCTCTTGGGCGGCCCAAAGCAGCGCCTCCCGCGGCGGAGACTGTGCTCGGCCTGCAGGACCTCGGCGCGGTGATGCCCTTCGTGCCGAGCGCAGCTTCTGCGCCGGCAGCCCGCCCTTCCTCGAACGCCGGTCCACCGCCGAGCGTGCGCTTCCCGCCACCGGATCCTCTCCGATCTGCCGCACCCGCAGCACCCGCGGCACCCGCGGCACCTCTGGCAGGCTCGCCGTCCGCCCCGGCGCCGCCGGTGTCTTCGGCATTCGCCAGATCCGCGTCTCCCGAACCTTCCGGCCCCCCTCAGGCGATGACGGTCGCCCTCCCCAGCGACGCCTCTCCCGCGGACGGCCAGCCCTCCGCCAAAGGCTTGCCCTTCGTCTCCGGCGCGCGGGCCCTCTCCTCGCTCTCGGCTCCCGCAGCGACCCCCACCGCTTCGCCCTGGAGCCAGCCGGCGAGCCCCGCCCGACCTGCGGCCTCCTCGCCGCCCTCGCCTCCACCCTTCGCGCCTCCCCCGGTGGTGCAACCGGCCCCACCCGCTTCTGCGGCACCTGCCAGTGCGTCGTCCGAAGCTGCGCCGCTGGTCTCCACCCCTGCGCCGCTGCGCCCTTCGTACCTGTCCGCGGGCGCCTCCTCATCGGCGCCGCTGATCCCCTCGTCGACACCGGCCGTCCCGCCTCCCTTCCAGCCCTCCAGCGCCTCTTCTGCTGCGCCGCTCGTACCAGCGACCCCGCCCGCATCTCCCTCGCCCGCGCCGGTCACGGCACCTGCCCCCCTGCAGCCGACGGCACTCCCGGCGGAAGAGCCCCCGGGTCCTCCCTCCCTCATCGGGCCGCTGGCCACGCCCGACATGGCCGCCCGGGCCACGCCGAAGCCCGCACCCGAGTCTGCGGCCGAGCCCGCGACCCCTCCGGCCCCCGCCGAGCCCGAGGCTCCGCCGCTACCCCTCGACGAGTACCCGCTCATCCGGTGTGCCACGATCGCAGCCTCGATCGCGCGCGCTCCGGAGAGGCGCGACGCCATCCTGAAGGCGCAGAGCCTGGAGCCGGAGCGCTGGGCGGCCCTCGAACAGCACCACGCCGCCGCGATCCAGGAGGAGACCCAGCGGGGACGCTCCATGCTCCTGAGCGCGTACGACGGCACCTACGTCAAGCAGCTCGAAGCGGAGCGCGGGCCGATCAAGGTCGAGGACTACGCGCGCCTCGTGGTGGCCGGCGAGCGCGGCGCCGCCGCCTCGGCCCTCACCGCGCGCGGGCTGCCTCCCGGCGCGCTGCTCCGCATCCAGCGGGTGTGGATGCGCAAGCTCGCGGGAGACGTCGCGCTCGCTGCGGCGGTGCGCAAGGAGCTGGAGGCTGCCCGCGCGGAGGACTGAGCATGGCGCGTGGCGGACGGGACAGGCGGCAGCGGGATCAAGGGATCGGCTCACCGTAGGTGAGGACGAGGTTGCTCGTGTCGTTGCGCGGGTTGTACGCGGCGACGGCGGAGCCCCAGCTTCCCCTGAAGGGAGACTGGCCGAGCTGGTCTCGGATCCACGCCTCGTGACGCCGCAGCATCTCCCCCTTCTCATCATCCGCGGGATCTTGGCTGAGGTAGAGGTGGATCGACTTCAGCGTACGGTTGAAGAACGACAGGGTGAGGTGCACGGGCGTCCCGTCGCTGCACCGGGTCTGTACCACGAACGATTCCCAGGGCAGGTTGTGGATGTAGGGAACGGCCTTCGGGCCGAGCGGCGAGCCCGCGAGTTGCTGTGGGGTGAAGGATGCATCGAGGACCACCCCGTGCTCGAGCTGCATCGCACCCGTCTCTCGATCGATCATGGTCTGCCTCCAGGCCGCTGGGAGCCCACATCGTTCCCCGGGTTGGTGACTGCAGGTGTTCCAGCGCTGCTGATGCCGCCGACACCCGGGAGTTCGTAGCGGCCACGGCCCGCGGCCGTCGAGGGAACCAGCACGGGATTCGGCGACGGTCTCAGGTCGACTTTCCCGACCTCCACCAGCCTTCCTTCCCACGCGTTCGAAAAATGCTGCTGAATACCGCCCGCCCCATAGCGCGGATTGGCGACGGTCGGGCCGGTGGCTCCCTCGAAGTCACGGGTGACCCTGAACACCGAGAGCTGATTGCGGTAACCGAGCGGATTGTCCGGCGTGATGTACTTCGGGTTTGACGACCCCTGGACCTGCACGCCCTGAAAGTAGTCCTCGCGCGTTCCTCCACCCCTGACGATGACCCGGTTGTACTCCGCTTCGGAGATGAAGAAGCCGGTGGGGTTGCCGTCTCTGTCGGTACCCCCGTAATAGAGCTCGTCCCTGCGAAATGTGGTGTTTCGCAGTGGGTCCCTGCCGGGATAATCCGGGGTTCCCTGGAATCTGGCGGCTGCCGCGGCCTGCGAGTTGGGATCGAGCCTCGATGCGTGCGCCTCGCGTGCCGCCAGCTGCATCGGCCTCTCGCCGGCGACCGAGGCGACGTACCTGCTGTAGCTCGTCGAGCGGGACATCAAGGGCCTCATCAAGGCGGCTTCCGTCCGCGCGACGGATGGGATCCTGCCGATCCTGCCGCCGGCCCTGCCGGACAACCCCCCGCCGAGCAGCGAGCCCAGGAATCCGGCGATCTTCTGCCCGTCCTCGCTGAGGCCGAGCTGGGCTGCGGCCGCCTGCGCGAGCATGCCGCCGCCGAGGGAGCCCAGGGTACCGACGACAGCCACCACGGGCCCTGCGAGGACCACCGCGCTCGCGAACCCGACCGCGAAGACGATGCCGTGCACGTAGCCCGGCACCTCGTTGTCGATCTCCAGCGTCTGCACGGTCGCGCCGCCGATGATCACGTTTGGCGACCCCTCCTGGATCTTCGAGCCGCACTCGATCTTGTCGTCCACCCGGGAGGCCGGCAGGCCGTTGATGGTCACCGTCGCGCTGCCCTGAGCGATGTGCTTGCCATCGTGGGCCGGCAGCGAGAGGGGCGGCGTGCCCGTGCAGGCCACGATGTCGTCCGTGGCCCTCGCCGAGCGCCGGCTGTTCACCGTGGTGTCGGGTGAGCCGCTGGCGATCCCTCCGGTGATCGAGCCTCCGGCGCCGGAGAGAGAGCCCAGAAGCTCGCCGAGCCCTGCGCCTCCCGCCGCGCCAGCGCCGACCACGGCCGCCGCGATCACCCCGGCGCCGAGCCCTCCGGTGAACACCACGAACAGGCCGATCGCCGCGCCTGCGGCCGCGCCGATGAGCAGCCCGGTGAGGGCGTTGGAGTGCTGGATCGGATCGTCGATGCGGGCCGCAGCGGTCATGTCGCTCCCCCTTGTCGCTGGCTAGCGGTTCAGCCGGAAATCGGCGAGGAACGCACCGAACATCTCTTCCCAGGCGGGCTCGAGGCGCCCCTTGCAAGTCGCCGACACCAGCAGGACCCCGCCCGAGAGGGGGGCGTAGAGGATCACCTGCCGCTGGAACATCGCCGTCGGTCCCGACATCCAGGTGTAGTCGAGCTGCACGGCCGGTTCTCCATCGAGCACCGCCTCGCCTCGATGAAGGATGCGGAAGAGCGGCAGCCGTTGCTGCAGGACGCCGAGCTGCCGCTCCACGTACACCGCCAGGGCCTCGCCCTGGAGAGGGCGGTCGCGGATCACGACCACGCTCAGATCACTCGGCCCGTCGTCCGTCAGGGAGAAGACGTTGACCGTCTTGTCCTTCAGCCCCTCCGGAAGACGCGTGGAGAACTCGTTCGCCTGAAAGCTCGTCATCGACCATCCCTCCCTTGCAAACGTGTCATCGGCCGCCCCGCTCTCAGGGATTGATCTTCACCATGGGCCCACCCTGGATGAGCACATCGCCCGCGTTCGCGATCACGTCGATGAAATCGGCGGTGATGAGGATACCCGCCCCTTGCAGGACGATGGTCGCCCCTTTGCCGGTGGTCAGCACGATCGTCCCGTCGGTGTGCGTCGTCGTCGTCGCGCCCCCCGACTCGGTCGCGATGGTCAGCTCGTGCTTCACGCCCACCGCGTTCAGGTCGTTCTGGCCGATGGCCGTCACCCGGTTGATCCCGACCGTCACCGACTCGTTTGCGACCACGCGCTTCGTGCGGTTCCTGCCCACCGTCAGCTCGTCGTCGTTCCTCACGAGCTTCGTGCGGTCGTGCCCCACGGTCACCGTCTCGTCGTTCTTCACCAGCTTCTGCAGGTCGCGCTCGGCTTGCATGCGCAGGAGCTCCCGGCCGGCTGCGTCCTCGAACATCAGCTCGTTGTAGCCCCCGGTGCTGGTCGTCGAGTTGCTCTTCCAGCCGCTCTGCGTCTTGTTCGCGGGCAGCGCGTACGGGGTCTTCTGCAGGTTCGTGTAGAGGCGCCCCACGATGACCGGCCGGTCCGGATCGCCGCCGAGGAAGTCGACGAGCACCTCCTGCCCGATGCGCGGCAGGCTCGTCCCGCCGTACCCCGCCCCGCCCCAGGGCTGGCTCACGTGGATCCAGCACGAGCTCCCCTCGTTCATCTGGCTCTCGCGGTCCCAGTGGAAGTGTACCCGCACCCGCCCGAACTCGTCGCAGTGGATCTCCTCGCCCGAGGGGCCCACCACCGTCGCGCTCTCCACCCCGCTCACCTTCGGCTTGACCGCCGCGAGCGGCGGCCGGTACGGAAGCTCCGCGCTCACCGCCTCGCACTGGTGCCCCCAGTCTCCATTGGGCGTCCCCATCAGGCTCGACTCCACGATGAGGAGTGGCCGATCGGGCCCCAGATCGCTCTTCGGGTGATCGAGCATGCTCATCACCACCCCCGGCCCGAGGTCGTGCGCGTTCGTGGTGAACGCGCACGTCTTGGCCCTGACGCGCTTGGCCTCCAGCCGCTTGCGCGCCAGCGCCTCGCCCTCCCTCTCGTCAGTGCGCGCCCTGCCGCGGTCGTCGGCGACCGGCGAATCCTCGCCTCTGTCCGCGCGGAACAGGAAGGCTCCCGGCGTGTAGTGGAACCGCTCGAGCCGCGCCTCGATGCCGCTGTTCGTCGCCTCTGCGCTCGCCATCAGCCTGTAGCTCGGTGGCCGCCGGTAGTCGTGGTCCCGCATCGTGTAGCGGCCGGGGCGCACCCGCTGACCGACGCGCACCGAGGTCACGTGCTCCCGGTCGGGTGCTGTCATGGCCGCGTCGCGGTAGGCGATCTTCTCCGCCCGCGGCTCCCGCGACTGCGGGCTGTCCGTCAGCGTGAGCTTCGTCTCCCCGTCCACCTCCTCGAACAGGAAGGTGATCCCCGCATCCTCCAGCATCCTGGAAATGAAGTCGTAGTCCGTCTCCGCGTACTGCACCCGGTACTTGCGGCCCTTGTACGTCTCGGTGAGCTTCATCTGCGGCTCGATCGCCCACTCCGAGAGGATCCTCTGCACGATCTCCGGCTCCGAGAGCTGCTGGAACATCCGGTAGTTCCGCCGCTGCGTCAGCAGCCACAGCGTGGGCACGATGGTCAGCTCGTACGTCGACAGCCCCTCCTCCTCGACGCGGATTTGCTGGAGGTGGTTGCAGAGCCCCGTCCAGGAGCGGGTGTGCGCCCCTGACCGGAACGTGAAGCTCGCCGGCTGCCCCACCACCCCGTCGAACGGCACGTCGGCGTTCTCGCTCACCACCACGAGATGGATGGCGAACAGCGAAGAGAGCCCCTCCTCGACCGAGAACTGGCGGATGTCGAGCGTGTCGCCCGACGCCACGGTCACCTCGAGCAGTGGCTGGCCCGTGTCCTCGAGCGTGCCCCCGAGGCCGCCGCCGCCCGGGATGTTCTGCTGGAGGACGCCTCCCACCCTGTCGGCCATCCCGGCTGCGGTGCGCGCCACAGGCGACGACCCGAGCGCCGACGTGGCCATGTCCCGCACCGTCCCCGCGGGGTTTCCGCGCACGGCCCCGACCAGCTCGGACACGGTCTTGCCAGCCTCCACGGCCTCCCTGGGGACGACCCCCGCCGACGCCGCGAGCTCGCTCAGCTCGAGCAGGTTCGGCCCGCGCGCCACCGTGGCGATCGCTTGTCCCACCTTCGCGACCTTGCCGCTGACCTCTGCGACCTTCCCTCCGGCGATGGCCCCCACGCGCGTCGTGGTCGATGCCAGGAGATCGCCAGCCTCCGCGGCACCGAGCCGCTGCGCCCCCTCGCCTCCGGCCGACGTCGCAGCCGACGCGGTATCCCCTCCCGCGTCGGGTATCCTCGCCCCGAGCCCCCCGCCCCCGCCGGCGCCCGCCCCCGACAACACCCCACCCACGCGCTCTGCGAGCCCGGAGCCCCCCGATGAGGCGCCCCCACCCGTGCCTGCACCAGCCCCACCCGCGGCGGTCGCACCACTGCCGGCGCTTCCTGCGGCAGTGCTTCCCGACGAGGCACCACCTCCCGTGATGGCGGCGAGCCCCGCCGCGACAGTGCCTGCAGCAGCAGCACCTCCAGCAGCGGCAGCGATGCCTGCGAGACCGGACAGCCTTGCCGCACCTGAGCCTCCAGGGATCGAAGCACCTCGTGCTCCCCCTGTGGCTTCGGCGAGCCCTGGTAGCCGGGAGGGCGCAGCGCCCTCGGTGCCTGCCGCGTTCGCACCCTGCGCCTGTCCTGCAGGTCCAGCGATGCCGAGGAGCCTGGAGGGGTCGGCATCACCGGCGCCTGCATCGCCCTGCGCTCCTCCCCCAGCGCCGCCGAGCCCGAAGGGCCTGGAGGGGTCCGCGTCGCCAGCGCTCGCGCTGCCCTGAGAGCCAGGCGGCTGGACCTGGGCAGCAGGGCGCGGCACGGCGCCCAGTACGTCGCGGAGAGAGGCCTCGTCAGAGGCGTCGAGGTCGCCGGGGGACTTGGCGTCGGAGCTCATCCAGGGATTCTCACGAAGGCCACGACAGCGGGGGAGAGGGGCTACCCGGGACCGGCTGGGCCTCCAGCGCCCGCGACGGCACGCAGCAACCCGTTCTCCTCGGCGCGTTCGAGGTCAGGACGGCCGTCCTGCTCCGGTGACACCGGACTCATTTTTGTGGACCATACCTCTCCGTCAGCCGTCAAGAGCAGCACCGAAGCGAGCTTGCCAGGTCGAGGCCCGGACCACGTCGTCCCACCATCGAGCAGCGCTCCGCGGTACATTTCCAGAGGTAGAGCGATGCCGATTCGAGCCGATGTCAGGGCCCTTCTTCTCTGTGGACTCACCGTGCTCGGTGTGGCCTCGCTCGGCTGCGGGCGGGGCTCCCCCGAGCGGGCCAAGATCACCGCGTCTGCCGAGACCGAGTACCGCGCGGCCATCACCGCGGTCCTCGATGGCTGGCACGCCGCCGCCGCCGCTGCCGACGAGGAGGGCTACTTCAAGCTCCTCACTCCCGACGCCGTCTTCCTCGGCACCGACGCCGCCGAGCGCTGGGACGTCGCCGCCTTCCGGCGCTACGCACACCCCCACTTCGCGCGCGGCAGAGCGTGGCGCTTCAAGGCGGTGCGCCGCGACATCGCCCTCCACCCGAGCGGCGACGTCGCCTGGTTCGACGAGGACCTCGCCACCGAGAACCTCGGCCCTGCCCGCGGCAGCGGGGTGCTGGTCCACGACGGCGCGACGGGCGCCTGGCGCATCGCCCAGTACAACCTCGCGCTCACCGTGCCGAACGCGCAGCTCGCCGAGGTGATGCGCCTCGTCGCCACGCATGGGTCGGCGCCCGTACCGCCCGCGCCCTGATCCCTGCTGGCGCTCCGCCCGCGGACGCGCCTCGGCTCAGCCCATGGAGGCGCTCTCGGAGAGGACGCGCCCCACGTTGGTGATCCCCTTGAACAGCCCCCCGAGGCCCACGGCAAACCGCGCCACATTGCTGACGATGCCCCCCCATTTGGAACGAAAGTCATCCCAGCTAAGGTGCGGGCTCGACCCGTAGTTGGTCACGAAGACGCCTGCGTCGTTGTAAGCGTAGACCACGAACCAGTGGGCACCATCGCCAAGCCCGAACAGTCCACCCGTGTTCTGGATCACGCAGATCACGGGGCACGAGGCGCGGACACACCGCCTCAAGGTCTCGATGTTGTTGGCGGTGCCGAGGCGACGGGCGCGGTAGGCCGAGAGCGTCTCCACCACGCGCTGGGGCGACGAGCCGGCCCTGCCGAACAGCAGGTCCGGAGGGTGCGACCGCTCGATGCTACGCAGCGTCGCGATGTCGGGCCTCGCGAGGCCGCAGTACGTCAACAAAGTCGCGCACGCGGCAGGCCCGCAGACGGTGTCCTGGTTCGTCCCGTCACCGTTCGTGTACTGATAGAGACCGGAGACCCCCGCAAAACCTCGGGTGTTCGTCCGCGCGTAGATCATACCGGGCATCGCGTGACGCTCCTCTGCGCAGAGGACACCAAGCCCCTCGGGAGGGGTCAAGGCCCTCGGGGTCTTGGCGTCACAGCGTCACGGCGCCGCGCCGCGCCACGCCCTCATTCGTTCGTCTTGATCCCGAAGCGCCCCATGAGCCGCTGCAGGTGACGCCGGTCCACGCCCGCGTCGCGCGCGGCCTTCGACACGTTGCCCCCGCTCTGCGCCAGTATCGCGTCCACGTACGCCCGCTCGAACCGCTCCACCCACACGTCCTTGGCCTCGTGGTACGGCAGCCGCAGCAGCTCGTCCTCCAGCTCCCCGCGTCCTCCCGACGTCGCCGCGCCACCCCCGGCAGGCGCGCTCCCGCCGCCGCTCCCGCCCCCGTCCTTGGGCCGCACCTCCACCTCGCGCCGCGTGCCGCCGGGGTCGCCGGGCGCCGCCATCGCGCCGAGCACCGCCCACCGCTCCACGATGTTGCGCAGCTCCCGCACGTTCCCCGGGAAGTCGTAGCGCGTCAGCATCGCGATCGCCGTCTCGTCGAGCGGCACGATCGGCGGCTGCCCCGCGGCCGCGCGCCGCCGCGCCACCTCGTCCTGGATGTGGTCCACGAGCAGCCGGATGTCCTCCAGCCGCGTCCGCAAGGGCGGCACCCGTACCACCACCACCGCCAGCCGGTAGTACAGATCCTGCCGGAACTTCCCCGCCTGCACCTCGCGTGCGAGCGACCGGTTTGTCGCCGCCACGATCCGCACGTCCACCGTCCGTGTCCGGTCGGACCCCACCGGCTTCACCTCGCGCCGCTCCAGCGCCCGCAGGATCTTGGCCTGCATGTCGAGCGGCAGCTCCCCCACCTCGTCGAGGAACAGCGTCCCCCGGTCCGCCGCCACGAACGCCCCGGGCCGCTCCCGCACGGCCCCCGTGAACGCCCCCTTCTCGTGCCCGAACATCTCGCTCTCCAGGAGCTCCCGCGGGATCGCCCCGCAGTTCACCGGCACGAGCGCGCCCGGGCGACCGCTCGCCTCGTGCAGCCCCTCGGCGGCCAGCTCCTTCCCCGTCCCCGTCTCCCCCTCGATGAGCACCGTCAGATCGCTCGCCGCCACCCGCTCGAGCAGCGCGAACATCTCCCGCATCGCCGCGCTCGCGCCCATCATCCGCCCGAAGCGCGCCCGCGGCGACAGCTCCTGGTCCACCGTCTCGGAGAGCGGCTGGAGCCGCAGCACCGTGTTCCCGAGCCGCACCAGCGTGTCCTCGGTGATCGCCACCCGCTCGATGCGCAGGTCCCCCGCGAACGTCCCGTTCGTCGACCCCAGGTCCGACAGCGCGAACCCCTTCGGATCGAGCCGCACCGCCAGGTGCTCCCGCGACACCGCCGGGTCCCGCAGCGGCACGTCGGCCTCCGGGTTCGTCCCGATGCGCACCTCGTCCTGCGCGAACACGAACGACTTCCCCTGGTCTTGCGCCTCCGGTGCGTCGACCACCACCACGCGCAGCTTGCGGATGCGCCGGATGGAGGCCCCCGTCTGGGCGTCGATCACCTCGGTGACCGGTCCTCGTCGACTCCCTGCGGGCGGCGCCGGGATCAAGGTTCACCCTCGCCGTCGCCGTCTTCCCGGCGGGCCGAAGGCAGGATCACGATGTGCTCGTTGGGGCGCACCTGGAAGGTGTACTCGCGGCGGTTTCCGCGGGGTAGCACGATCGCCAGGGTGTGGGCGCCAGGGGACAGCGTCACCCCTCCGCCGATGGGCATGCTGAACGGCTTGCTGTCCAGCTCGAGCTGCGACCGCCGCGGCAGCGTCCCTGCGATCGACAGCTTCCCCGGGCTGCGCCGATCCCCGGCCCGCCCGATGAGGATCCCCACCACCAGCACCAGCGCGAACCCCAGCGTCAGCGCCACCCAGGGGAGCCGCGCCGCCGGAGCCACCGGAGCTACAGGAGCCAGCGCAGCCGCCGGCGCCACCGGTGCGGGGAGCCCTCGCGCCTCGGCGATGCGCGCGGCGATCGCGTCACCTCCCTGCGCGCTGTTCGCGGGACCGCCACCGAGACCTGCGCCGTGCTCACCCGCGTGACTGCCCTCGTGACCACCCCGCGCCCCGCGCGCCTCTTCGGGGCCAGGGTTGACCGCCACCCTCCCGGGCGTCGGCGTCCCCGCGAGGGTTGGCTCGGGCCGCCCCGGCATCACCATCGGCGCGGTCGGCGTCGGCCCGACCGACGCCTGCTCTCCCGCCCGCAGCACGTATTCCGCGAGCAGCCCGCGGTCCACGGGCAACCCCTCCAGCGTCGCGCGCAGCGCCTCCACCGTCGGCCGCTGCTCGGGCCGTCGCGCGAGCGCCGCCGAGACGCCGGGCAACGCTTGCTCCAGCGCCGCCATCTCCCGCGGCAGCTCTGCCCGCGTCGCCGCCTCCACCACGTCCCGCTCCGCGAACAGCCGCCTCCCGAGCACGCACTCCGCCAGCACCACCCCGAGCCCGTACGTATCCTCCGCAGTGCTCGCCACGCTCCCCGTCCCCGCGAGCGCCGCCTCCGGCGCCACGTACCCGGGCTTTCCTGCCACCTCGTCCCGCCGCTCCCCTGCGCGCCGGGCGATGCCCAGATCGAGCAGCCGCGCCTCCCCCGCATCGTCCACGATCACGTTCGAGGGCGTCACGTCCCCGTGCACCCACCCCGCCGCGTGCAGCGCCGACAGCGCCCGCGCAAGGTCGCGCCCCACCCCCACCGCCGCCTCCGGTGGCAGCGCGCTCCCTCGCCCGAGCAGCTCGTCGAGCGCCACCCCGCGCACGTGCTCCAGCGCCACGTAGGGCAGCCCGGCGATCTCCCCCGCCGCTTCCAGCGCTGGCAGCCCTGCCGCCCGCACCGCCTCCAGCACCTCCGCTTCCCGGGCGATCGCCTGCGCGGCGCGCCCCGAGGCCCGCTCTCCCACGAGCGGCCGCTTCACCACGAAGGTGCGCCCGCTCCGGTCTCCGAGCCGCACCGCGACCAGCACCTCGGCCATCGCGCTGCGCGCAAGGCGCTGGATGAGCAGAAAATCTCCGAACAGCTCGGGCACGAAGGGAGGAGCAGACACGCGGCTCGATTGTGGCACGTCGCGGCCGGCGAGAGGCCCCGGAAGCGCGCCTCCAGAACGCCGCGCCACGTCTCGTCACGTCTCGTCACGCGCCCCTGCTGCCTTGCGCGGCGCCGCCTCTACCAATGGTGCCCCAGGTGATTGCAGTGCGCGGCTCGGGCCCGCGGACGACCATTCCAGTGACGCAACGACGCTGCGACGCGGACAGGCAATCGCAGGAGGGCAACGGATAGTTGCCAATCGCAGCGCCGGAACGACGACTGCTCTTTGCAATGACGACGCCGGCGTCAAGTCCAATCGCATGACCTCCTGCTGTCACGCTCCAGAGGCCACGCTATGGGGCAAAAAACCGCGATAGCGGCGCCGTTGTGGTCCGACGCACTCACCATGCAGAGAGGGTGGAAGCCTGTGGAATTTCGCGCAGGGGCGCGCAGCCCGTGGAATTACACACTTGGACACGTAAAGGATTCAGGGCTCACAAGAAGCGACTTTTCGGACGAATACATTCATCTTTGGTGATTGGTTCGGACCCACCTCGGTGGTAGACGCCGGCCGATGTCTGATCAGCTCAGCTCTGACCTGGCATCCCTCAGGATCCAGCGCGACGTCGACCCCGACCGTCGCAGCCCCCTCACCACGGTCCTGCTCGTCCTGGCAGGCCTGGGAGCGGTGGGCGGGATCGCCACCTACGCAGTCCCCCGGGCGCAGAGCGCCATCTTCAAGACCGAGATCGCCATGACCGAGGTGGCCCTGGTCTCCCCGGCGCAGGCTTCCATCACGGTGACGTCCACCGGCTACGTGGTGCCTCAGGTCACCTCGCGGGTGGGATCGAAGATCCCCGGGCGCGTCGCCAAGATCCACGTGAAGGAGGGCGATGTCGTCAAAACGGGAGACCTGATCGCGGAGCTCGACGACTCCGACCAGCGCAGCGCGATCACCGCCGCCCAGGCGCGGGTGGCGGCGGCGCGCGCCAGGGCCCTCGCCTCACGGGCCAACCTGACCGAGGTCCAGCAGCAGGTGGACCGCGAGCGGGCCCTGGTCGAGCAGCGCGTCACGGGCAGGGCCACCTTCGAGGATCTGTCGGCGCGGCTCCGGGCGCTCGAAGAGTCGGCGAAGGCGTCGGAGGCCGAGGCGAGCGCGCTCGCGGCGGAGGTGGGGAGCCTCCGGGTGGGCCTCAACGACCGGAAGATCTTCGCGCCGATCAACGGCACCGTGGTGACCAAGCCGCCCGAGGTGGGCGAGAGCATCTTCCTCGAACGCCCCTTCCTCATGGAGATCACCGACTTCGGATCGCTGGTCGTCGAGACCGACGTGCCCGAGAGCCGGCTCTCCCAGGTCGAGCCTGGCAAGCCTTGCGAGGTGGTGCTCGACGCCTACCCGACGAAGCGCCACCGCTGCACCACCCTGGAGATCGGAAAGCGCGTGAACCGCGCCAAGGCCACGGTGCCCGTGAAGGTGAAGTTCACGGACGAGACCGCGAACGTGCTCCCGGAAATGAGCGCGCGGGTGAGCTTCCTGAGCGAGGCGCTCTCCACCCAGGCCATGAAGGAGCCCCCGAAGCGCATCGTGCCCGAGAGCGCGATCGTGGAGCGCGCAGGGGCGAAGATGGTGTTCGTCGTCGATCAGGGGCAGGTGAAGATGACCCCCGTGAAGCTCGGCGCCCCGGCGCCCGGTGGCTTCGAGATGCTCGACGGCCCGGCGCCCGGCACGCGCCTCGTGTCGAACCCGCCGCCAGATCTCGCGGACGGACAGAAGATCAAAGAGAAAGAGAAGGGGAGCTGATGGGAGAGGGACAGCGTGAGGGTAAGAAGCCGATCGTCGAGCTCGATGGCGTCGGCAAGACGTACTTCCGCGACAAGGAGCCGGTCGTGGTGCTCGACAACATCTCCCTCGACATCGAGGAGGGGTCCTACGAGGCGCTGATGGGCCCCTCGGGCTCGGGGAAATCCACGTTGCTCAACCTGATCGCGGGGCTCGACCGCCCCTCGCGCGGGAGCGCGCGGGTCGCCGGTCAGGAGCTGTCCGGGATGAGCGACAGCGCGCTCGCCACGTTCCGCTCGCGGACCATGGGGTTCATCTTCCAGGCCTACAACCTGATGCCGGTGCTCACCGCCGTGGAGAACGTGGAGCTGCCGCTCCTCCTCACCAAGCTCTCCCGCGGCGAGCGCAAGAAGCGCGCGCAGACGGCGCTCCGGGTGGTGGGCCTGGAGGAGCGCATGAACCACTACCCGCGCCAGCTCTCCGGCGGCCAGGAGCAGCGCGTCGCCATCGCCCGGGCCATCGTCAACGACCCGCGGATCATCGTCGCCGACGAGCCCACCGGGGACCTCGACCGGAAGAGCGCCGACGAGATCCTCACCCTGCTGGAGAAGCTGAACAAGGAGTTCAACAAGACCATCCTCATGGTCACCCACGACCCCCAGGCCGCGGAGCGGGCGACGGTGATTCACCGGCTCGACAAGGGGAACCTGTCGTGAGCCTGCTCTCCATCGCGGCGCGCAACCTGCTCCGCAACAAGTTCCGCACCATCTTCACGGTGCTCGGAGCGGCGGTGGCGGTGCTGGCCTTCGTGTTCATCCAGACCATGCTCACCTCGTGGAGCGCGGGCGTGGAGTTCGCGGCCAAGGACCGCATCGCCACCCGGCACAAGGTCTCCATGATCCTCCCCCTGCCGAAGCGCTACGCGGACACCATCCGGGAGGTCCCCGGGGTGAAGCACGCGAGCTACTTCCAGTGGTTCGGCGGCGTCGACCCCAAGGACAAGAACAACTTCTTCGCGAACACGGCCGTCGAGAGCAAGACGGTCTTCGACATCTACGACGAGATGGTGGTGGCGCCCGAGGACAAGGCGCGCTGGCTCGCCGACCGTCAGGGCGCCATCGTCGGCGCGGTGCTCGCGAAGAAGATGGGCCTCAAGGTGGGCGACAGGGTGACCCTGCAAGGCACCATCTTCCCGGGCGACTGGCAGTTCAACGTCTCGGGGATCTACACCGCGTCCCGCCGCTCCATCGACCAGTCCCAGTTCTTCTTCCACTGGGACTACCTGAACGAGTCGGTCCCCGAGCCGCAGCGCGACCAGGTCGCCTGGATCTCGGCGCGCCTCGACGACCCCACCCGGAGCGCGGAGGTCAGCGCCGCCATCGACCGGATCTTCGACGAGAAGGACGTGCAGACCGCGACCATGAGCGAGCGGGCGATGAACCTCTCGTTCATGGCGATGTTCTCCGCCGTCCTCTCGGCGCTCGACGCAGTCTCGATCATCATCCTGGTGATCATGGTGATGATCCTCGGCAACACCATCGCCATGGGCGTGCGGGAGCGGACGCGCGAGTACGGCGTGCTCCGGGCCGTCGGCTTCCAGCCGAAGCACGTGGGCCTCTTCATCCTCGGCGAGGCGCTGACCATCGGCGTCCTCGCGGGGGTGGTGGGCCTCGGCATCTCCTACCCGCTCGTGGAGCTGATGTTCGGCCGGTTCCTGGAGGAGAACATGGGCGGGATGTTCCCCTACTTCCGCATCGCCCCGATGACGATGGTCGCCGCGGTGCTGCTCGCCGTCACGCTGTCGGTGGTGGCCTCGCTTATCCCCGCCTACCGGGCCGCGAAGCTGTCCGTGACCGACGCGCTCCGGAGGGTCGCATGATCCCGGTCGCCTACAACCTGAGGAACCTCGCCGTCCGGAAGACGACCACCCTCGCCACCGCGGCCGGCCTGGGCCTGGTGGTGTTCGTGTTCGCGTCCGTGCTGATGCTCGCCAACAGCATCGAGCGCACCCTGGGCCGCTCCGGCAGGCCCGATGTGGCCATCGTCCTGCGCAAGGGCTCCGACGCCGAGCTGGCCAGCGGCATCGAAGCGCAGCAGGTCAGCCTGATCCTGGGCAACGCCGACGTGGCCAAGCGCCCCGACGGCAAGCCCGACGGCGTCGGCGAGATCGCCGCGGTGATCCTCCTCCCGAAGCTCGGCACAGACGGCGAGTCCAACGTCCAGGTGCGCGGCGTCCCCGACGACGTGATGGCCTTCCGCCCCTCGGTGACCCTCGTCGAGGGCCGCCCCGCGCAGCCCGGGAGCGACGAGGTGATCGTCGGCAAGGCCATCTCTGGCCGCTTCAAGGGCCTCACCCTCGGCCAGTCCTTCGAGCTGCGCAAGAACCGCCCCCTGAAGGTGGTGGGGATCTTCGCCGACGGCGGCTCCTCCTTCGAGTCCGAGGTGTGGGGCGATGTGCACTCCGTCGGCTCCGCGTTCGGCCGCCAGGGCTCGATGTCCTCGGTGCGCGTCCGCCTCCTCTCCCCGGCCAAGTTCGATGGCTTCAAGGCCTCCATCGACCAGAACCAGCAGCTCGGCCTCGAGGTGCTGCGCGAGACCGACTACTACGAGAAGCAGTCCGAAGGCATGAACGTCTTCATCGGCGCGCTCGGGATCAGCATCGCCTTCCTGTTTTCCGTCGGCGCGATGATTGGGGCGATGATCACCATGTACGGCTCCATCGCCAACCGTCAGCGCGAGATCGGCACCCTGCGCGCGCTCGGCTTCTCGCGCTTCAGCATCCTCCTCTCGTTCCTGCTCGAATCGATCTGCCTCGCCCTGATCGGCGGCGCCATCGGCGCCCTGGCCTCCCTGGCCATGGGCATGGTGCGCTTCTCGATGGTGAACTTCGCGAGCTTCTCCGAGGTGGTGTTCACCTTCGAGCCCACCCCGGGGATCATGCTCGGCTCCCTGGCCGTGGCCGTGGTGATGGGTCTCTTCGGAGGCTTCCTGCCCGCCGTGCAAGCGGCGCGGATGAGCCCCATCAAGGCGATGCGGGGCTGACGGTCACGCGCCCACGGAGGTCGGAGCCCCTGCGCCGTCAGGATGATCCGGCGACGACCTCTGCTGCGGAACCCGCCGTGGCGGCGCGCGTGATCCACCGATCGAGTGTGGCGACTTCCGTGCATCCCGTGATGTTGGTGAGCTCCACCGCCGCCCGGTGCGGGCCGGCGGCAGCTCGGGTGGCACCTCCGTCACGTGGAGGAGCTGCATCTCCACCACGAAGGTCGTCCCCGCGCGGTCGCGGCACCGGACATCCAGGATGGAGAGCTTCGCGCCAGCGGCCAGCGGGAGCTGCTGCGGAGGCAGGTACTCGATGCTCTCGATGGTCCGCTCCCCCTGCCGATCGAGCAGGTCGTTGAGCAGGACCGCGAGGATGTCCGGGCGCTTCGCGAAGTGGACATGGTGTTGTCGGTCGCCGACGGTGGCTGGTCCCGCCGTAGACCAAGTGCGGGAGGTCCCCGGCGCCCACGCGTTCCCGCCGTGGACCAGGTGCGGGAGGCGACCGGCCGCACCTCTTCCCGCCAGCACCACGGTCTCCTCGCGCAACACAGGCCATCCCGCGCGGGTCCTGGGGTCTGTGGAGGTGTGCGGTCTCCAGAGCGTCTGCCGCTTCGGGCCTGACGCCCGTCGCCTCGGGAAGCGGACCATGGATGGCCCCGTCCGTGTGTATGAGGTCGCTCGCGGCGCGCCTCTCACTCCCAGAGCATCTCCGCCGTCCGACGACGCACCGGTGTAGGGGCTCCGAATCACCCCCGTCGTCGCTGTGAGCGGAGGCGCTCTAGGGGCACCCCGGCGGGATATGTGGGAGATGTCCGTTGTTGGCCCGGAACGCCGGTTTCGTTCAGCGCTCTTCGGAGCGACCGCTCAAGAGATCGCTTCGGGGGCGTGGGGCCGGAAGCGGGGCACGTGGCGCACGGGGCGGATGGGCGCCTGCGGCGTCGCGACGGTGGCGGCGACCGGCACGCCGGGGACCACCACCTGCCTGCGACGCCGGATGAACCCGATCAGGGCGGCGGCTCCGCCAGCGACCACGGCCCCGAGCGCGAAGGGGATGAGGGCGTCCCAGGGGCTCGTCTTGCGGCTGACGCCTTCGGCCATGCCCATCGCGACGGCGCGGCTCGCGCGCTGGATGCCGAGCGCGAGGCAGGGACCCTCGGGGGGACAGGTGGAGAGGTCGACGGCGAGCTGCTCGGTAGCACCTGCCACGGCGGCGGCAGCAGTGCGGCGGGCCAGCAGCGCGGCGCCGTCGCCCAGCTCCTCGGTGCTGATGCCCATGCCTTCGGCGGCCTGACGGCGGAGTTCCTCGGCGACGGCCTTCACGATGGCCTGACCTGCGGCTCCCGAGACATCGCCGACGAGTGCAGTGACCTCGGCGCGCGAACCATAGGCGCCTTCCAGGACGCCGCTGGTCACCGAGGTGGCTGCGGCGCGCGAGACGCGCTGGAGTGGCGCGGCCTGGTTGTCGAGTGCCTCGAGGGTGCCGGAGACGGCGTCACGCGCGACGGGCTCGATGATGCCCCGCTTCTTGCCGCCGCTCGGGCCATCTCCGCCTCGTCCTGCCGTGGTCCCCGCGCCAGATGCCAGGGATTCGCGCTCGGACTTCCCGTCGCCCCGTGCGCCGCTGGCAGGCGCCTGGTCATCGGCGACATGGTTCTCCATGGCGTCGAGCACGCCCTCCGTGGCGCCCTTGCTCGCCTGACGGATGCATCCTGTGGGGATCAACGCCGCGCCGAGGAGCAGGATGCCCGCCGATCGTCGCAGGAGGCCGGAGCGCGTTCGAGGCAGATGGTGGTGTTGCACGGATCCCAGCGCTTTCACACTCCGTGCCGTACGTGCTGGGCCAGATCGATCACGCTCGTGGCATAGAACCGGGCGTTGCGGTGGCACTCTGCGTGGAAGCGCTGCGTTAGCCCGCGCGCGGTGCGCACCCAGCGAGCACGGAGAGCTGCAAGAGGGGCATACCTGGTCGGAGGCACCAGATCTGGCCGCTTTTCAGGGCAAGCCCGGGGTTCTCCGGAACGCGCCGTGAGGGAGGGCATGTCAGGGGAAGAAGGAACAGAACCACCTCGAAGCAAGGAGCATCAAGGGTTCAATCCAGGACACGCGGCCCGCCGCGGGGTGCGGCGTACGACGTGGGGAGGGTCCGATCCAGATGAGCGCTTCCGAGAGAACCGTGGCGACAGAGGGCACGACCGCAGCGCCGGCCACGTCGCACACCATCACCCTCACCATCAACGGCGCGAAGAAGCAGGTGGAGGTCGCGCCATGGACGACGCTGCTCGATCTGCTGCGCGAGTCGCTGCACTTGACGGGCGCGAAGAAGGGCTGTGACCACGGTCAGTGCGGGGCATGCACGGTGCTCGTCGACGGCAAGCGCGTGAACTCCTGCCTGACGCTCGCGATCGTCAAGGATGGGGCGGAGGTGACCACCATCGAGGGGCTCTCGGCGGGCGATGCGCTTCATCCGTTGCAGCAGGCGTTCATCGACCACGATGCGTTTCAGTGCGGTTACTGCACGCCGGGGCAGATCTGCTCGGCCGAGGGGCTCATCCGGGAGAAGCGGGCGAAGACGGCCGACGACGTGCGCGAGCTGATGAGCGGCAACCTCTGCCGGTGCGGCGCCTACTCCAACATCGTGGCGGCGATCGAGGAAGTGATGGGAGCGTGCACGCGCGAGCGTGATGGGCGCGGCAACGGGCAGGGTAGGCACGCGGTGGGCGGCGGAAGGGGTGAGGAGCGATGAACCGGTTTACCTACGCGCGGGCGGAGCAGGTGGGGGACGCGGTGAGCGCGGCGATGCAGCGGCGGGCTGCGACCTTCATCGCGGGAGGGACGAATCTCGTCGACCTGATGAAGGAGAACGTGGCCCGCCCGGATCACCTCATCGACATCAACCGGCTGCCGCTCCAGCAGGTGGAGGAGACGGAGGACGGGGGGCTTCGGGTCGGGGCGCTGGTGACGAACGCCGACCTCGCGTACCACCCGCTGGTTGAGGCGCGGTATCCGCTGCTCTCAAGGGCCATCCTCTCCGGGGCGTCGGCGCAACTCCGCAACATGGCGACGACGGGGGGGAACCTGCTCCAGCGGACGCGCTGCTTCTACTTCTACGACACGGCGACACCCTGCAACAAACGGGAGCCGGGGTCGGGGTGTCCGGCGATCACGGGGCAGAACCGGAACCACGCGATCCTCGGGGCGAGTGAGCATTGCATCGCGACGCACCCGTCCGACATGTGCGTGGCGCTGGCGGCGCTGGAGGCTGTGGTGCGGGTGACGGGGAAGGGCGGGGAGCGGAGGGTCCCGTTCGCCGAGCTACACCGGCTGCCAGGGGACATGCCGGAGCGCGACACCACCCTGGAGCCCGGGGACCTGATCACGGCGGTGGAGCTGCCTCCGGGGAGGTTCGCGGAGCACTGCACGTACCTGAAGGTGCGCGACAGGGCCTCGTACGCGTTCGCGCTAGTGTCGGTGGCGGCGGCGGTGGAACTCGCCGGCGGCACCATCAAGGAGGCGCGGGTGGCGCTCGGCGGCGTGGCACACAAGCCGTGGCGAGACAGGACGGCCGAAGCCCTCCTGCGGGGCAAGGCGGCGAGCACGGAGGCGTTCCAGGAGGTGGCGGAGGCGCTGCTCCAGGACGCGCAGGGCTACCGCCACAACGGGTTCAAGATGGCGCTGGCAAAGCGGGCCATCGTGCGTGCGCTGGGTGAGGCAGTCTCGGGGAGGCAGGCATCATGAGGGGCGAGGCGACCCGCATCGGGGATGGCATCAACCGCGTCGATGGCCGGGCCAAGGTGACCGGTCAGGCGAAGTACGCGGCGGAGTTCGAGGCGGAGGGGTTGCTCCACGGCTGGGTGGTGTCGAGCGGGGTGGCGAAGGGGAAGATCGCCACGCTCGACACGAGCGCGGCGCTTGCCGTGGAGGGGGTGGTGCACGTGCTGACGCACGAGAACCGGCCCCGGCTGGCGTGGTTCGACAAGAGCTACCGTGACGAGGACGCGCCGGCGGGGTCGCCGTTCCGACCGCTCTACGACGACGCGATCGTCTACAGCGGGCAGCCGGTGGCGCTGGTAGTGGCGACGACGCTGGAGATTGCCCGCCATGCAGCGTCGCTGGTGCGGGTCACCTACAAGACGGAGGAGCACGAGACGGACCTCGCGGCGAGGCGCGAGAAGGCGCGCAAGGCGAGGCCCGGCAAGGGCGGGTACGAGCCGCCGCCGAAGCCGCGGGGGAACGCCGACGAGGCGCTGGCGAAGGCCGCGGTGAAGGTGGACGCGGCGTACGAGTCGCCCGCCGAGCACCACAACCCGATGGAGATGCACGCCACGACGGTGGTCCACGAGCCGGACGGGGCGCTGACCATCTATGACAAGACGCAGGGGGTGACGAACACCCAGACGTACGTGTCCAACGTCTTCGGTCTCAAGCCGGACCAGGTGAGGGTGATCTCGCCGTTCGTGGGCGGGGCGTTCGGGTCTGGGCTGAGGCCGCAGTACCAGGTCTTCTTGGCGGTGATGGCGGCGCAGGTGCTGAAGCGGTCGGTGCGGGTGACGCTGACGCGGCAGCAGATGTTCACCTTCGGCTACCGGCCGGCGACGTGGCAGCGGGTGGCGCTGGGGGCGACGGCGGAGGGAAAGCTCGAAGCGGTGGTGCACGAAGCGATCGGCGAGACGTCGCGCTTCGAGGACTACGTGGAGGTGGTCGTGAACTGGTCGGGGTTGCTCTACCAGTGCGACAACGCCCGGTACGACTACAAGGTGGCGGAGCTCGACGTGTACACGCCCCTCGACATGCGCGCGCCGGGGGCGGTGCTCGGGCTCTACGCGCTGGAGAGCGCGATGGACGAGCTGTCTTACGCGCTCCACATGGATCCCTTGGCGCTCCGGCTCGCGAACTACACGGAGCGCGACCAGAACACCGACAAGCCGTTCTCCAGCAAGGAGCTGCGGGCCTGCTACGCGCAGGGGGCGGCGCGGTTCGGGTGGGAGAAGCGGCTGCCCACGCCGCGCGCGATGCGCGAGGGCAACAAGCTGGTGGGCTGGGGGATGGCGACGGGAATCTGGGAGGCGATGCAGCAGAAGGCCGCGGCGAGGGCGGTGCTGAGCATCGACGGCAAGCTCGTGGTGGGGAGCGGGACGAGCGACATCGGCACGGGGACGTACACGGCGATGACCCAGATCGCGGCATCGATCCTGGGGCTGCCCATCGCGGACGTGACCTTCAAGCTGGGCGACACGACGCTGCCGCCGGCACCGCTCCAGGGCGGGTCGTGGACCGTGGCGTCGGTGGGGACGGCGGTGAAGGCCGTGTGCGAGGCGGTGCGCGAGCAGGTGTTCAAGCTCGCGAAGAAGATGAAGGGGTCGCCGCTCGCGCAGGCGAGCCTCGACGAGGTGATCTTCGCGGGGGGCGAGGTGCGGCTCGCGCGGGATCCGGCGCAGGCGGTGTCGATCGCGGCGGCGATGCGGGCAGGGGAGGCGTTCACCCTCGAAGAGGAGACCTCCACGCTGCCCCAGCTCCAGGAGCAGGCGAAGTACACGCGGGCCACGCACTCCGCGGTGTTCGTGGAGGTGAAGGTAGACGAGGACCTCGGGAAGGTGGAGGTGACCCGCGTCGTCTCCGCCATCGCTGGGGGGCGCATCGTCAGCGCGAAGACGGCGCGCAGCCAGATCCTGGGGGCGGTGGTGTGGGGCATCGGAATGGCTCTTGAAGAGGAGACGCTGATGGACCACGACCTCGGGCGGTTCATGAACCACAACCTGGCCGAGTACCATGTGCCCGTGAACGCGGACGTGCGCGACATCGAGGTGATCTTCGTGCCCGAGGAGGACGAGGTGGTGAACCCGCTCGGCGCGAAGGGGCTCGGGGAGATCGGGATCGTGGGGGTCGCGGCGGCGATCGCCAACGCGGTGTTCCACGCGACCGGCAAGCGCGTCCGGGATCTGCCCATCACCCTCGACAAGCTCTTGTGAGGTCGCCATGAAGGAATTGCGCGAGGTGGTGCGCACGCGCGCGTCCGAGGCGCTGGAGCACGCCGGCCACGAGGCGTTGCTGGCGCACACGGCGGTGGTGGTGCTGGCGGCTGGAGCGTCGCGGCGGCTGGGTTCGCCGAAGCAGCTCGCCGAGGTCGGAGGAATGACGCTGCTCGCGCGGACGCTCACGGAGGCGACGCAGGTCGGGGCGCAGTGGGTGATCGTGGTGCTGGGGCCGCGGGACGCGCAGGATGGACAGGCGGCGATGGTCGAGGAGGCCCGGCGGTTCGGGGTGAGGGTGGTGTTCAACGAGGCGGCGGCGGAAGGGCTGAGCGCCTCGCTGCGGTGCGGGCTGGCGGAGGCGCGGCTCCTGGATGCGCAGCTCGGGGCGGTGCTCGTCACGCTGTGCGATCAGCCGCGCGTGTCGGGCGCGCTGTTCAGGCGGCTGGTCGCGGCAGTGGCCGCAGGGCCAGAGCCGATCGCGGCGTCGTCGTATGCGGGGGTCTGCGGGGTACCGGCGGTGTTCACGGCCGGGGTGTTCAAGGAGCTGGCGGCGCTGGAAGGCGACGAGGGAGCGCGGCGGGTGCTGCGGCGCGACCCGGCGCGGGTACGTGCGGTGGCCTTCGAGGAGGGCGTGCTCGACGTCGATTCGCGCGAGGATCTGGGGCGGGCGATCGCCGAGATCCTGTAAAGCAAGCGGGGAGCAGGATGCAGGAGAGGGGCGTCGGTTCCGTGCTGGGGATCGCACGGGAGCCCTCGCAAAGGCCTGATTCCGTGCTGGAGACGGGCGCGCACCTTCACAATCGCTCATAGACCCGCAGCACGCCGTTCATGGCGCGTGGTCACGATGGTTGCTGAGCGATGATGGTATCTCGTCCCCAAGGAGCCTCGTCGTGAGCCGCCCGGTGCGCCTGCCGGGTCCGGTCTTGCGGGTGAGGCGCGAGGACGGGCTGCGGGTGTACCTGGCCGCGCTGCTCGCGTTTCTGGTGGGCTTTCACTGGGTGGCGCTGGGGGTGCGGGTGTCCCTCGGCGGGCAGTCGCTGGCGGCGGCGGCGTGCGAGGGGGACGCGTTGCAGCGGCTTTGGGTGATGGCGGCGCTCGTGGGAGGTCTCGCGCTCTCGTCGCGCTGGGGGCCGTGGGGTGAGGCGCGGCACGCGCGCGAGGCGCAAGGGGAGGCGCGGCAAGGCGCGGAGGCAGCCGCCGGGGGGGCGGCGGAGGTGCCTGAAGTGCTCGAGGGCGGGGCGCAGCTCGGGGCCTACACGCTGGTGCGCAAGCTCGGGGAAGGGGGGATGGGCGTGGTGTACGAGGCGCGTCACGCGCTCCTGCCGCGCAAGGTGGCGCTCAAGGTGATCAAGCCGGTGCACGCGAACGCGGCAGGGGTGAGGCGGTTCGCGCGGGAAGCGCAGCTCACGAGCGAGCTGTCGCACCCGAACACAGTGGCGCTCTACGACTACGCGCAGGCGGCGGACGGGAGCTGCTACTACGCGATGGAGTTCATCGAGGGGATGGACCTGGAAGCGCTGGTGCGCGCGGAGGGGCCGCTGCCCGCGGGGAGGGTGCTGCACATCCTGCGGCAGGTGGCGGCGTCGCTTTCGGAGGCGCACCGCAAGGGGGTGATGCACCGGGATATCAAGCCCTCCAACGTGATGGTGGGGTGCCGCGACGGGGCGCCGGATTTCGTGAAGGTGCTGGACTTCGGGCTCTCGCGGCGGTTCGACGAGGGCGGGGTGCGGGGCGAGCGCACGAGCCTGATCGCGGGGACGCCCCAGCTCATGGCCCCGGAGGCGCTGTACGACAGCGGCGCGCTGGGGCCTGGTGCGGACGTGTACGGGGTGGGGGCGCTCGGGTACTTCCTGCTGACCGGGACCTTTCCGTTCGACGGGGAGAGCTGGACGGCGATCGCGAACGCGCACCTCCTGTCGCCGCCGCTGCCGCCCTCGCTGCGGACGCGGAACGACGTGCCGCGCGACTTCGAGGACGTGCTGATGCGGTGCCTGGCGAAGCTGCCCTACGAGCGGCCCGCCGATGGACAGGCGCTCCTCGAAGCGCTGGAGGGCTGCGGGGAGAGCGAGGGCTGGTCGCGGGACGAGGCGGCGCGGTGGTGGGAAGAGCTGGGCGACAGCGCGGTGGAGACGCTGCGGGTGCCCGAGGGGGCGGCGGAGGCGATGACGACGCGGCCGAGCGCAGGGGTGACGTCGGTGGAGCCACCGACGGTGGTCGCGGCGAGGGGGCCGGCAGACGCGCCGATGTCGGGGGCCGCCATCTCGGTGGGCGCCCTCTCGGTGGGTAAGGGAGTGGTGGCGGTGGAGGGGCCGACGATGCCGGCGGCGTCGGCGGAGGAGGAGGCGATCGTCACGGCAGCGTTCCGGCTCACGCGCCGGAAGGAAGCTCAGCAGGCGGCTGGGTAGCGCGCGGGGGCCAAGGGAAACGCGGGGGGATCAGGGGGGCGCGGGGACGGAGCCGGAAAACCAGGGCATACGCGCGGGCGCCGACGTCGAGGGTCTGCCCATGCCGGGCGATTCGTGCGAGATTGTCCGCGCTTCGGCCTGCCAGCGAGGACTCGCAGGGGTCCTCGGGGGTTGATCCGCGAGCTTCGCGCGCCGCGACGAGAGGCGCAGAATTCGGCCGCTCAGGGTGGTCCTGGGCCTTCACGGGGTGACGTCACGATGAGTGGAAGCAAGGCTGGGGGGAACAAGAAGCAACCCTTCGAGCTGCCGGATTTCTACGTGCCCTGGCCGGCGCGCCTGAACCCCAACCTGGAGGGCGCCCGCGTGCACTCCAAGGCGTGGGCGCGCGAGATGGGGATCCTCGACCCGCCGGAGAGCGAGGGGGTCGAGGTCTGGGACGAGGCGAAATTCGACGCCATGGATTACGCGCTGCTCTGCGCGTACACGCACCCCGAGGCGCCAGGGCCGGAGCTGGACCTGGTGACGGACTGGTACGTGTGGGTCTTCTACTTCGACGACCACTTCCTGGAGCTTTACAAGCGGACGAAGGACCAGGCGGGCGCGAAGAAGTACCTGGATCGGCTGCCGCTGTTCATGCCGGTGGACCTCTCGCCCCCGCCGGAGCCGACCAACGGGGTGGAGCGTGGCCTCATCGACCTGTGGGCGCGTACGGTGCCCTCGAAGTCGATGGAGTGGCGGAAGCGGTTCTTCGAGAGCACGAAGCACCTGCTCGAGGAGTCGACCTGGGAGCTTTACAACATCACCGAGCGGCGGGTGTCGAACCCGATCGAGTACATCGAGATGCGCCGCAAGGTGGGCGGTGCCCCCTGGTCAGCGGACCTGGTGGAGCACGCGGTGTTCGTGGAGGTGCCGGACCGGATCGCCAAGTCGCGTCCCATGGAGGTTCTCAAGGCCACGTTCTCCGACGGGGTGCACCTGCGCAACGACTTGTTCTCGTACGAGCGCGAGATCCTCGACGAGGGCGAGCTTGCCAACAACGTGCTGGTGCTGGAGCAGTTCCTGGGCTGCGACACCCAGCGCGCCGCCGACCTGACGAACGAGATCCTGACCTCGCGGCTGCAGCAGTTCGAGAACACGGCGGTGACAGAGCTGCCCCCCCTCTTCGAGGAGTTCGGGCTGAATCCGATCGAGCGCGCGCAGGTGCTCACCTACATCCGCGGGCTGCAGGACTGGCAGTCCGGGGGCCACGAGTGGCACATGCGGTCGAGCCGCTACATGAACAAAGGCGGCGCCGCCACGAGCGATTCACCGCTCGGCGGGACGCTCCCGGGGCCGACGGGGCTCGGCACCTCGGGGTTGCGCATCCTCTGGACACCCGGCGCGCTCGGGCTCCAGCGGATCAGGAACTTCACCTTCGTTCCCTTCGAGCCGGTGGGGCCGGTGCAGCTCCCCGAGTTCTACATGCCCTTCAAGACCGGGCAGAGCCCCCACCTGGACGCCGCAAGGCGTAACTCCAAGGAGTGGGCGCGCCGGATGGGGATGCTCGACGTGATCCCGGGCGTGCCCGGCGGCTACATCTGGGACGACCACAAGTTCGACGTGGCCGACGTGGCCCTGTGCGGCGCGGTGATCCACCCGGACGCGACGGGCCCGGAGCTTGACCTGACGGCGTGCTGGCTGGTCTGGGGGACGTACGCGGACGATTTCTTCCCGGCGCTCTTCACCTATCCGCGCAACCTGGCAGGCGCGAAGGTGTTCAACGAGCGGCTCAGGCTGTTCATGCCGGACAGCGGCGCGATCACCGAGGTCCCCACGAACCCGGTGGAGAAGGGCCTGGCCGATCTCTGGCTACGCATGATGGAGAGCCTGTCATCGAACGCGCGGGACCTGTTCCGCACGGCGGTGATGAACATGACGTCGAGCTGGCTGTGGGAGCTGGCGAACCAGACCCTGAACCGCATCCCCGATCCGGTCGACTACGTGGAGATGCGCCGCAGGACGTTCGGCTCGGAGCTGACGACGAGCCTCTCGCGCATGTCCATCGGTGACGAGCTCCCGGCCGAGATCTTCCGCACCCGGTCGATCCGCGGGCTGGAGAACTCGGCCATGGACTACGCCTGCTTCACGAACGACGTGTTCTCCTACCAGAAGGAGGTGGAGTACGAGGGCGAGTTCCACAACATGGTGCTCGTCGTCCGCAACTTCCTCGGGGTGGACTCGGCGGAGGCGGTGTCGATCGTCAATGACCTGATGACCGCGCGGATGCGTCAGTTCGAGTTCATCAAGAAGACGGAGCTGCCGGTCCTCTTCGACGACTTCGGCCTCGACGACGCGGGTCGGGCGAAGGTGAACGAGTACGTCGAGAGGCTGCAGGAGTGGATGGCCGGCGTGATGATCTGGCACCAGACCGTGGACCGCTACCGGGAGTTCGAGCTGCGCGCGGACCGGACGCCGGGGAGCCTGCTCAAGAACGTCGGCGGCCCGACGGGGCTCGGCACCTCGGCCGCGCGCCTCGCCTCTCAGTTCGCCAAGCTGAACAGCCAGCCCTCCCTCGGGCAGTAAGCCTCTCCTGAAGAACGCAGGCGGCGGGGCTCGCGCTCCCGCCGCGTCACCGACGTGCCGTCGGCGTGCCGTCGGCGTGCTGTCGGCGTGCTGTCGACGCGTCTGGCCTGGTCAGGCCTTGCTGGTGGGGGCGCGCGCGCTCTCCGGCGGCCGTCGTCCGACGCTGAGGGGCGCGCAGGGGAGGCGCACGGAGGCGCGGGTGCCTTTGCCAGGGGCGCTGTCGAGGGTGATGGTGCCGTGGTGTGCCTCGACGATGCGGCGGGCCAGGGCGAGGCCGAGGCCAAGGCCTCCCGTGCTGCGGGTGCGGCTGCGGTCGGTGCGGAAGAAGGGGCGGAAGATCTTGGGCATGTCCTCGGGGGAGATGCCGATGCCCTCGTCGGCGACCTCGATCAGGATCTCGGTGGAGGTCGTGGAGGCGCGGAGGGTGACGGGGTCGTCGGGGCGGCTGCTGTACTTGTGGGCATTGTCGAGGAGGTTGTCGACGGCGCGGCGGAGGAGGACAGGATCGCCGTCGAGGGCGGGGAGATCGGGGGGGAGGTCGACGACGAGAGGTCGCTCGGAGTGGGCGCTGCGGAAGCGGGCCATGGAGCGGTCGAGCAGCTCGCGGGTGTCGAGGTGCTCGTGGCGGAGCGGGGGGATGCCAGGGGCGCCGCTCTGCTGGCCGAGGTCGAGGCGGGCGGCGGTGAGGACGTCGCTGATGAGGCGCTCCAGCTCGCCGAGATCCTCGGTGATGTCGCGGAGGGACTGGCGCGCGACCTCGGCGTCTCCCTCGGCGGCGATGTCGAGGGCGACGCGGATGCGGGCGAGGGGTGTGCGCAGCTCGTGGGAGATGTTGGCGAGCAGCTCGCGTTCGGCGCGGAGGAGGGCGGTGAGGCGGTCGGCCATCTCGTCGAAGGCGGCGGCGACCTCGCCGATCTCATCGGTGCGGGCGAGGGCGACCCGGGTCTCGAGATGGCCCGCGCCGAGGGCGCGCACGGCCTGGGAGAGGCGGGCGAGGGGGCGCGCGAGGGAGCGGGCCGTGAGGAGCGAGGCGACGCCGACGATGATGAGCACGAGGGCGACGATGAGGACGATATGGTGCCTTGGGGGGCCCGGGTTGCCAGGGACGAGCGGGGTGTAGACGGCGCGACCCGTGCGGCCGTCAGGGAGGCGGAGCACGACGGTGATGTCATCGCCGCGGACCGCACCTGGTGGCGGCGGCGGAGGGCCGTGGTGCAGCGCGCCGTCGAAGGGGTGACGACCGTGCTGCTGGGGCGAGAAGGTCTCCTGCCGGGGAGCGTCGGGGGACCGGGGCATGCCCGGGGGCGGCGTGGCGCCCTCGGGGGGCCGGAAGCCGCGCTCCGGGGGCCAGAAGGGGCGCTCCGGAGGCAGCATGGCCTCGGGGGGAGGGAGGTCGTCGGTCGAGGCGAGGACGGCGCCGGTGTCGTCGTGGAGGGTCAGCTCGGCGTGGAGGAAGTCGCGGACACGGGCCAGCTCGCGGGTGAGGGCGTCGCCGTCGCCGAGCTGGGCGGCGACGAGGGAGGTCGCGAGGCGCGCGTCCCTGCGCACCTCGAAGACGCGGGGACCGGGGGAGAGCACGCGCACGAGGAGGGTGAAGCCCAGGATGACGGCGCCGAACTGGGCGAGGCCGGCGAGGTAGATCCGCAGCGCGAGGCGGGAGCGTACGCGGCGCAGGACGGAGAAGGGCACGGTCAGACGCGCTCTTCGGCGAGCATGTAGCCGATGCCGCGCACCGTCTTGAGGAGGCGAGGGTTGCGGGAGTCGTCGCCGAGCTTCTGGCGGAGGTGCGAGATGTGCACGTCGATGGAGCGGTCGAAGGCGTCCTCGGCGTTGCCGCGGACGAGTTCCATGATCTGCTCGCGGGTGAGGACGCGGCCGGGGCGCTCGGCGAGGACGTGGAGGAGCGAGAACTCGTAGGTGGTGAGGTTGAGGTTCTTGCCGTCGAGGGTGGCGTGGCGGGCGGCGACGTCGATGAGGAGGCGGCCGACGCGGAGCTGGATGGGGGCCGGGCCGGAGCGTCCGCGGGCGCGCCGGGCCTGGGCGCGGACGCGGGCGAGCAGCTCGCGGGAGGAGAAGGGCTTGGCGATGTAGTCGTCGGCGCCGCCTTCAAGGCCGAGGACGCGGTCGGCCTCCTCGCCGCGGGCGGTGACCATGATGATGGGGGTGTCGATGCGGGCACGGAGGGTGCGGCAGGTCTCGATGCCGTCGATGCCGGGGAGCATGAGGTCGAGGAGGATCACGTCGGGGCGCTCGCGGGTGATCTTGGCGATGCCGTCGCGGGGGTCGGCAGCGACGGTGACGCGGACGCCGTGCGATTCGAGGTAACGGGCGGTGAGGCTCGCGAGGCGGTCGTCATCCTCGATGTAGACGACGGAGATCGGCTCGTTGTCGGGGGACGCGGACATGATGGAGCACGAGCGTACCGTACGGGGTGCGCGCGGGCCGGCGGCTAACAGACGCAAACATGGTTCGACATGCGTCCGCACGGTCGCGCGAGGCCGTGCGGCACCGCGCGAGGTCATGCGCCGTGTGGCCGAGCGCGCTACTGTTCCAGCACGGTGACGGAGCGGTCGCGGTAGGAGGCGACGGCGGCGCGGCGGCCATCCTTGGAGACGGCGACCGCGCAGGCGCCGCTGCCCGTGGGGAGGGAGGCCACGATCTTGGGGGGGTTGCCGGCGATGATGTCGACGCCGCTGCCGGTGGGCGGGTGCTCCTCACCGCCGAGGACGACGAAGAGGGTCTTCCTGTCGGGCGAGGTGACGCCGCCGGAGGGGATGCCGCGGAGGGGGAGGGTGCTGACGATGGTCATGGCGTCGAGGTCGATGACGCTGGCCGTGCGGGCCTCGGCATTGAGGGTGACGCCGTAGCGGTCGCCTTCGAGGAGGAAGGCGCGGGTGGGGCCGCCGCTGACGGTGACCTGGCGCGAGCGGGTGACGCCTGCAACGGACATGAGGACCGCGGTGTTCGAGACGCGGTCGGGGTAGAAGAGGGCACCGCCGTCGGTGGTGACGGCGCCTGCGCGAGGGTCGCGCCCGGCGGGGATGCTGCGGCGGGTGGCGCCGAAGGGGGTCTCCTCGGGGTCGAAGAGGTCGAGCCAGGCACCGGCGGGGCGGCCGGCGTGCGTGAGGACGCCGAGGGCGCCGAGGTGGGTCCTGCCGTTGGCGTGCACGACGTAGAGCTGGGCTGTGGTGTGGGGCAGGGTGATGTTGGAGGTGCGGGCGCCGCTCGGGAGCTCGAAGCGGGTGAGGCGCCTGGAGTCGGCGGTGGTGGCCACGACGCTGCGGCCGTCGGGGAGCTCGACGATGTCGCCAGGGCTCCGGCCGACTTCGAGGAGCACGGGGTCGCGGTCCCAGGCGGTGGTGTCCATGACGGGGATGCGCGCGGCGTCCTCGTGGCGGAGCACGGCGACGTAGCGGTCGAAGAGGACGCGGATGTGGTCGCCCTGGGCGGGGACCGAGGCCTTGTGGAGCAGCTCGCCGCTCTTGAGGCGGTACTCGCGCAGGGAGGCGTCGTCGCCGCTGACGTAGACGGAGTTGCCCTTCGGGTTGAAGGCGAGGTCGAGGGGGTGGTAGTCGCCGACGCGGAACTCGCGGGCGACGTGCCAGCGGGCCTGGGCCTCGGGTGACGGTGCGGAGGCGGGCTCAGGGGTGTCGGGGTCGTCGGGGCCGATGGCGGCCGGGTCGGGGGCGGCGCCCTGCGCGTTGCCTTCGGGCTGCAGCTCGGTGAGGGGCGGGGCTTCGCCGACGGTGGACTCGCGGTTCGTGATCAGGGCAATCACGACGGAGACGACGGTGGCACAGACGGTGACCGTGGCGCGGCCGGAGCGCCGGGGAGGCGGCGCCGCTGTGGGGGCGTCGGGAGAGCTGGGGGCGGTGACCCAGGCCTTGCAGCTCCGGCACTTGCGGGCGCCATCGAGGATGGGGGCCTTGCAGCTCGGGCAGGGGATGCGGGGGCTCGCCGCGGGCCCGGCTTCGGCCTGCGCGACGGAGACGCTGGAGGTGGATGTGGATTGGTTTTCGCTCACCGGATCACCCACGTGACCTTGGACCGTTCGGAGAGCGCGATGACGGCGCGTCCGTCGGGCGAGAAGCTGACCCGCGTCGGCTCGGCGCCGAGGGGGACGGTGGAGACTGCGTACGTCCGGAGATCGATGAGGGCGAGGGAGCCTGCCCCCTCGCTGTTCACCGCGACGGCCGCCTGGGCGTTGTCAGGTGAGACGGCGAGGTCGGCGGCGCGGCCATGCAACTCGATGGTCTGCAGGGCGGTGAGCTGGGTGAGGTCGAGGACCTGGATGGCGCGGCCCTCGTTGCAGCGGAGGATGGCGCGGCGCTCGCTGCGCACGAGGTCGATGTGCTCGGGCTCGCGGCAGGTGGGGATGCGATCGCCTTCCTGGCGGATGGCGCCCGAAGGCTGCCAGCGGAGGGGGACGAGGGCGCTCTCGGCGCGCAGGGCCACGAGGCTGAGATCGCCGTCGGGGGTCATGAGCACGCTCACAGGGTTGCCGAGCTGGGAGGCGCGCACGCGGTCCTGATCCCAGCCGAGCCGGCTGGGATCGAAGGCGTAGACGGCGCCTCCCGCAGGATCGCGCAGGCCTGCCAGGGGGACCTGACCGGTGGTGGTGATGGCGCGGGCGCCGCTGTCGTCGACGGCGAGCGGTCCCACGGGATCGTCGCCGAACTGGATGCGGTCGATCTCGGCGTGGTACTCGGTGGCGATGATGGCAACGGCGTGCGCCGCGGGGAGCGAGGCGAGCACCCGGCGCCCGCTGGGGTCGGGGACCAGATCGCCGACGAGGGAGCCGACCTCGATGGTCTTGAGGACGCGCGGGGTGCCGGCGTGGAAGACGTAGATCCGCTGCGGCGCGGTGGCGTAGACCATGTCGCCGACGCGGTGGAGGCGGCGCGCCTGGGGGGCTTCGCTGAGGAGGCTGAGCACCTCGCCGGTGCGGGCGCTGCGGATCTGGGCGCCCGAGAGGAGGGCGACGGCGAAGCGCTCGTCGTCGAGCAGCAGGGTGTCGGAGGCGTCCTTCGGGAGCGGGAAGGGGCCGGAGACCGAGGGGACGGCGGCGAGATGTCCGACGTCGTTGGGCTTCTGCCAGACACAGCGTCCGAGCTGGCAAGCCTCGCCGTTCCAGCAGGGCGAGGGGCAGGTGGGGACCGTGGCGCGGGCCGATGCGGCGCGCGAGGGGGCGAAGCGATCGGGGGCGAGGTGCCGCAGGATCACGCCGGTGAGGATGAGCGCGCCGATCGCACCGAGGGTGACGAGCGGGCGCCAGTGCATGTGGAGCCAGCTCGCGCCCGGAGGGTCGTCGGCGATGGAAAGTCTGCTCGCCGAGGGGACTGGGAGCTTCGTGGACTCACCGCACTCAGGGCACGGATCGGCGCCGCGCGGGATGCGCTCGAGGCACGTGGGACAGCGGGCCTGCTCGCGGGAAAAGAACGAGGAGAGGCGGGTTGCGGTGGTCACGGCGTCGGGTTCCCGGGGCTCTCCGCGGCGCGCGAGGCATCCATCGCGTAACCCGGTCGGATGCCGCTGTCGAGCCCTCAATCCGCTCCCGTTTCCGGGTTCGGGGTGTAGGATTCACCGCGTGGTGAACAGGAGTCGTTCGGTCTGCGCCGTGCTGCTCACGAGCGTGCTCGTTGGTTGCGGTTCCACGCAATCTCCGCAATCTCCTCAGTTCGAAGGCGATCCGGCAGCGCTGCCAGGTCCGTCGGGAGCCGCGCCGCTCCCCGCGACGGAGAGCGAGCCCGAGGAGCTGGCCGGCGTGAACACCGGTGATCTCGTCCGCCGCGAGCGGGTGCTGTGGTGGAAGCTCGTGAACGAGCTGTACGCGCCATGCTCGGAGCAGGCGGTGTCCATCGCGCAGTGCGTGCGCGAGGCGCGGTCGTGCGCGGCGTGCGCGCCGGCCGCGCAGCTCCTCGCCGACAAGATCCACGGGGGCGCGGCGCCCCCAGACGCGCAAGCGGCGTACGCGGCGCGGTTCGGGCCCGACGTGAAGCAGGTGGCGATCGGCGATTCGCCCTCGCGCGGGCCAGAGAACGCGCCCGTGGTGGTGGTGGTGTGGTCCGACTACGAGTGCCCCGCCTGCAAGCGGGCGATGCCGTTCATCGAGGAGGCGTTCGCGACGCACCCCGGGCAGGTGAGGCTGGTGCACAAGTTCTACCCGCTGCGGGCGCACGTGCACGCGGGGCCCGCAGCGCGTGCGGCGTTCGCCGCGCAGAAGCAGGGGAAGTACTGGGAGATGGAGCGGATGCTCTTCGACAACCAGCTCGCGCTGAACGACACCGATCTACGCCGCTACGCGCAGGAGCTCGGGCTGCAGATGGAGCGGTTCGAGTCCGACAGGCAGAGCGACGCGGCAGGGGTGGCCATCGAGCGCGACGTGCAGGCCGGCGACAAGGCTGGCCTGCAGGGGACGCCCCACATCCTCATCAACGGGCGAGCGTTCAGCTACGGGCTCTTCAGCATCGATCCCGACCTGGGCGCGTGGATCGACCTGGAGGTGAAGCTCGCGGGGGAGCGGGGCGCGTCGGCGACGTCTAGTGGGGCTTCTCCAGCAGGGCCAGGATCAGCTCCGTGAGTCCCGTGGCGACGAGGAGCAGCACGCCGACGACGAGTGAGATGACGAAGATGGGGTCGTCCCGCCAGCGGGTGCGGGTGCGCACGAGGTCCTTCTCGGGAAGGACGACGAGCTTCATGAAGGCGTGAATTGGCAGGCCTCCGGGGCGCCCCGCCGTCGGGGCCGCCGGGGGCTGGGCGAGGCCCATGTTGATGAAGCGGGTGACGCTCGCGCGCAGGCGGTCGCCCGTGCCGGGGACGGCGCTGCCGATGATCACCGCGCGGGCCCAGGGGGCGCGCTCGTAGGAGTTCGCGCGGAAGAGGACCTCGAAGAGCTGGGAGAGCCGTTCCTTGAGGGAGCGCACTTCGGCGAGGTGCTGGAAGGCGCGGGTGCGCTGCTCGGGCGGGTCCTCGGAGAGGAGGCGGTGCATGCAGAAGGCCTCGAAGCGCGCGTTCAAGGCTTCGAGCTCCTCGCGGATGCGGGGGACGGCGTCCTGGCTGTCGAGGTCGAAGGGGAGCACGAACCCCCAGGGCTCCTCGCGCACCCGGTCGGGGCCCCACTGGAACACCTCGGCGAAGCCCCAGAGGGTGTCGTAGCGGGTCAGCACCACGTAGACGGGGACGTCCTCCTGGAGCGCCTTGCCCACCTCGACGAGGTAGCCACGGATGCGGCTGCCGTACTCGTCGAGCCGCTGGTCATCGAGGTCGATGAGGTCGGCGATGTTGAGCACGAGCAGGATGCCGTCCATGGCCTCGCGCGGCCTGGCGAGCTTGAGGTCCTGGCAGAGGGCGGTGATGGCCTGCGGGTTGCGCTGGGGGCCCAGGACGGAGGGCCCGGGCTCGATGAAGAGCGCCTCGCGGGCGAGCCAGTAGGTGCACTGCGCCTGGTTGAAGCCGATGGGGAGCGGCCCCTGGATTTCCCAGGTGAGGTCCATCCGCTGCACCGCGGTGGAGCGGCCCGAGCCTGGGTCGCCGATCACCAGGTACCAGGGGGCGGCGTAGGGGTCTTTCCCGTGGGTCCGCTCCATGGCGGAGTAGACGCTCGCGATCTCGTAGACGAACGGTCCGCTCATCCAGCGACCTTTCCGTAGATCGAGATGATGAGCGCCGTGGCGCCGATCAGCGCGAGCAGGACGCCGAGGCCGCGCGCGACCCAGATGGAGCGGAACCAGGGCTCCTTGCTCGAGTAGATGTTGGCCTCGTCGGCGCGCACGGGGTGGATGGTCCCGCCCATCCAGTCGCGGTCTGGATCGACGCGGAGCTTGACGGTGAGGTCGCGGCGGAGCTGCGCGACGGCGTAAGGGTTCTGGCCAGGCAACCCGAAACGCCCCAGGAAGCCGATGCCGAGCACGACGGCGTAGGTGGCGAGCACCGACTTCGGTCCTTCGTGGACGCGGGTGAGCCGGTCGTAGACCTCGACGCCCGCGTTGTGGGTGAGCCAGCGGGTGGCCTGCAGGGGGTGCTGCGCCCAGAGCGGGCGGAGATCCGGCAAGCCCATGGCGATCTCGTCGAGGAGCGCGGCGATGACGAACATCCCGTCGTCCGCGGACTGCACGGGGATGGCCTGCGCGGCCTTGCTGCTCTTCAGTTCGTCGAGGAGGAAGTTCGCCTGCCGCAGGACATGCTCCGGAGGCGGCCTCTGGGGAGACTGTCGGAGCATGCAGATCCAGAGGATCACTTCTTCCCCGAAGACGCCGATGGATGTCTCGATTTGCCCGGTCTCCACGCTGGCCCGGAGCTTACGCCAGCGCGCCGTCCACCGTCGACAGGGAAGCCAGGGCCGCCTATGCTCCCGCCGCCTGCGGCCCGCCGTGACGGGCGCAGCACCGCATCGGCAGCGCTCGATGGCGGGCGCGGGCCCGCCGAGGCGCGCCTCGCAGCCCAGAGGAGAGACATCATGTCGGAGATCCAGAGCGTCATTGCCCGTGAGGTCATCGACTCGCGTGGTAACCCCACGGTCGAGGCGGAGGTGGCCACCCTGAACGGGTTCGGCCGCGCCGCAGTCCCCAGCGGCGCCTCGACGGGCGAGTACGAAGCCGTCGAGCTGCGCGACGGCGACAAGAAGCGCTTCCTCGGCAAGGGCGTGCTCGCCGCGGTGCGCAACATCGAGACGAGCCTGGGGCCGGCGATCATCGGGATGGACGCCCTGGACCAGGCGTCGGTGGACCAGGTGCTCCTCTCGGTCGATGGAACGCCCAACAAGTCGAAGATGGGCGCCAACGCCATCCTCGCGGTGTCGATGGCAGTGGCCCGCGCCGCGGCGGACACGGTGGAGCTGCCGCTGTGGCGCTACCTCGGCGGCGCGCAGGCGCGGGTGCTACCGACGCCGATGCTCAACATCCTGAACGGGGGCGTGCACGCGGACAGCGGCCTCGAAGTGCAGGAGTTCATGGTGATCCCGTACGCGGCGCCCACGTTCGCGGAGTCGCTGCGGGTGGGCGTGGAGATCTTCCATACCCTGAAGGGCCTGCTCAAGAAGGACGGCCACGTGGTCGCGGTCGGCGACGAGGGCGGCTTCGCGCCGCGCCTCGCGTCGAACCAGTCGGCGCTGGAGTACGTGGTGCGCGCGGTGGAGGCCGCCGGTTACCGTCCTGGAGAGGACGTGGGCATCGCGCTCGACGCGGCGCTGAGCGAGTTCTACGACGAGAAGACGGAGCGCTACACCTTCGACAAGGCGCCCCGGACCCGCGAGGAGATCGTCGACATCTACGCCGACCTTTGCGCGCGCTTCCCGATCGTGTCGATCGAGGACGGGTGCGCCGAGGGCGACCACGCGGGCTGGAAGCTCCTCACCGACAGGCTGGGGCGCAAGGTGCAGCTCGTGGGCGACGACCTGTTCGTGACCAACCCGGAGCGGCTGGCGAAGGGGATGGAGGACGGGCTCGCGAACGCGATTCTGATCAAGCTGAACCAGATCGGGTCGGTGTCCGAGACGCTGGAGTGCATCCGGCAGGCGGGTGAAGGCGGCTACCGCTCGATCATCTCCCACCGCTCGGGCGAGACGGAGGACACGTTCATCGCCGACCTGGCCGTGGGCACCAATGCCGGGCAGATCAAGACGGGCTCCGCGTCGCGCTCCGATCGGACAGCGAAGTACAACCAGCTCCTGCGCATCGCCCACACCCTCGGCGACGGCGCGCTCTTCGCGGGTCGCTCGCCCTACCGCAGGCGCTGACCCGCAGGCGCTGACCCGCAGGCGCTGACCCGCGGGTCTCAGGCGCGCTCCTCGCCCCCTCGCGCAAGCCGCTGCTCCGGTTGCGCCTCCCGTTGCTCAGCTTGCGCATCCGTCCACCCTCGCGAGGCACGCGCTGGAGGAGCGGCTGGCCCCTTCGAGGGCGCCATTGCCTGGGCTCCTGGGGGGCCTGCATGGAACGGGCTGTCTACAGGACGGCCTGCTGGTTGCACTGCCGAGTCGGTGGCAAGGTGATGGCCTTCTCGGTCTCCTTCATCACCCTGGGACCTCGGGTGGAGTACACGCCTTTCGGCGAGGATGGCCTGTACGTGGGAGCTTTCGGTGGGGTGGCCTCGGTGCTGGGCGTTCCGGGGCCGGTCGGCTTCGGGGGGGCTGCGCGCGTCGGGTGCCGGCTACGGCCCATCCCGGGTGCGACCAGGCAAGGCTGGTCAGGAAGGA
>NZ_ASRX01000029.1 GCF_000601485.1 Chondromyces apiculatus DSM 436 | reverse complement strand
GGTCGCATCACCCCCCCGCCCACCGCCGCCGGAAGCGCCCGCAAGCCGCTCCGCCCCGCTCCGCCCGCAAGCCACTCAACCCAGCAGAAACCGGCTCACACAGCCCCGTCTTTGAGACACCCCGAAAGCTCACTCATCAACCGATCGGTCGCCTCCAGCCCACTCGCGAACATCTCCCCTTCCCGCGAACGCCGCGTCAACCGCATGTCGGGCGTCAGCTTGTAGGGCGACCCTTTCTGCTGCACCAGCCGCATCACCTTGGCAGGGTCGAGGGGAGTGTCCTCGCGCAGATGCATGGTCACGCCCTTGGAGGTGGCCTCGCACCCCAGGGCCCGCAGCTTGCGCAGCTCCGTCTTCAGCCGCATCAGGTGCACGAACCGCCGCGCCTCCACCGGCGGAGCGCCGAAGCGGTCCTCCATCTCCGTCGCGAGCTCCTGGACGTCGTCGATGGTCGAAGCGCTGGCGAAGCGCTTGTAAAGGGTGAGGCGCACGCCCACGTCGGACATGTAGTCCTCGGGGAGGAGAGCGTCGGCATCGAAGCTCAGCTCGGGGTCGACCTCGTGGATCACGGGGTCGCCCTGCAGCTCGTGGACGGCCTCGTCGAGCATCTGGCAGAACAGCTCGAAGCCGACGGAGGCGACGGTGCCGCTCTGCTCGGCGCCGAGGAGGTCGCCGCCGCCGCGCAGCTCCAGATCGAGGGAGGCGATCTGGAAACCGGAGCCCAGCTCGGTGTGGCGTTCGAGGGCCTCGATGCGGGCCCTCGACTCGTCGGTCATGGCGTTGGGGGGAGGGACGATGAGGTAGCAGTAGGCGCGCTCCCGCGAGCGGCCCACGCGGCCTCGAAGCTGGTAGAGCTGCGAGAGACCGAACATGTCGGCGCGGTCGATGACCATCGTGTTGGCGCGGGGGATGTCGAGGCCGCTCTCGATGATGGCCGTCGTGCAGAGGACATCGTAGCGACCCTCCACGAAGTCGAGCATGGCTTGTTCGAGGGCGTGCTCGGACATCTGGCCGTGGGCCACGCAGATGCGGGCGGCGGGCATCAGCTCGGCGAGGCGGGCGGCGCGCTCGTAGAGGCCCTCGACGCGGTTGTACACGTAGAACACCTGGCCGCCGCGCTCGATCTCGCGGGTGATGGCCTCGCGGATCACGCTCTCGTCGAAGCGGGTGACGATGGTGCGGATGGCGCGGCGGTCCATGGGGGGGGTGGAGATGATGGACATGTCGCGCAGGCCGGAGACGGCCATCTGGAGCGTGCGCGGGATGGGCGTCGCGGTGAGGGTGAGGACGTGGACGTTGGTCTTGAGGGCCTTGATGCGCTCCTTGTGGGTCACGCCGAAGCGCTGCTCTTCGTCGACGATGAGCAGGCCGAGGCGCTTGAAATGGATGTCCTTGGAGAGGAGACGGTGGGTGCCGATCACGATGTCGACGGTGCCGTCGCGGAGGCGCCGCATGGTGTCGTCCTGCTCGGACTTGGGCTGGAAGCGGCTCATGGCCCGGATCTCGATGGGGTACGAGCCCATCCGGGCCTTGAAGGTGAGGTAGTGCTGCTGGGCGAGGACGGTGGTCGGGCACAGGACGGCGACCTGCTTGCCGGCGAGCGCGGCGCGGAAGGCGGCGCGGATGGCCACCTCGGTCTTGCCGAAGCCGACGTCGCCGCAGACCAGGCGATCCATGGGGCGGGGGGCCTCCAGGTCGGCGCCGACGTCGAGGATGGCGCGGGCCTGGTCCGCGGTCTCGTCGAAGGGGAAGGTCGCCTCGAAGGCCTGGTACTCGTCGTCGGCAGAGGGCAAGGGGTCGGCGTGGGCGGCGCGGCGCTCGGCGTAGAGGCGCAGCAGCTCGTCGGCCATCTTGCGGAGCTGCTTCTCGACGCGGGCCTTGGTCTTGGCGAAGGACTGTCCGCCCAGGCGATCGAGCTTGGGGGTGCCCTCGCCGCCGGAGAACTTCTGGATCTGGTTGAGGCGGTAGACGGGGAGGTAGAGCTTGTCGCCGCCGCCGTATTCCACGGCGATGAGGTCGATGGTCAAGGCGCCGACCTGCTTGTGCACGAGGCCCAGGTAGCGGCCGATGCCGTGCTCGACGTGGACCACGAAGTCGCCCACGTTGAGGCCGCGGAGGTCTTCGAGGAAGGCGCGGGCGGGCTTGGTGGAGGAGGCGGCGGCGCGGGCGGCGCGGCGGTGGGCGCGGGCTCCGAAGATCTCTTCCTCGGTGACGAGCGCCACGCCCTCCGCGGGGGCGACGACGCCGCGGGCGAGGGCGCCGGTGACCACCAGAGCGGCGTCGCGCGCTTCCGTGGAGGCGCTGTCGAGCAGCGCGGGATCGAAGGCGCCGAGCCTGGCCTTCACGGGCAGGTCGCGGTGGCGGAGCAGGGTGACGAGGCGCTCCACCTGGGTCTGGGCGCGGGCGGCGATGATGACCTTGAGTCCTGCCTCCTGCCAGGCCGACACCCGGCGCACGAGGGGGTCCAGGGCGCCGTGCTTGCCGCGCGAGGTGCGGGCGGCCTTGATGGCGCGCTCGAGATCGGACTGGTCCTGGGTGGCGAGCGAGGGGGTATCCTCGGGGGCGATCTCGAAGCGCTCCAGGGAGTTTTCGCCAGGGGCGCCTCCGGCCACGCCGGTGCGGTGCAGGGCGATGGCCACGCGGGCGCCGAGCCAGGCGGCGACGCGGTGCTCCTCGTCGTAGAAGGCGCTCACCGGGAAGTGAGGCTCGCGGTCCTTCTCGTTGCGGTCGGCGGCGGCGCGGCCCAGCTCGTCGCGCAGGGCCGAGGTGAGCGCGGGGGGATCTTCGAGCACCACGGCGACGTCGGTGGGGAGGTAGTCGGTGAACGAGGAGAGCGCGACGTAGGCCGGGAGGAAGCCCTCGGAGCCGAAGAAGGTGCGGCCGCTCGCCACGTCGTCGACGAGGGGGCGGGCCTTCAGGGTGGGGAGGTCCACGGCGTCGCAGAGGGCGCGCACCTGCTCCCGGGCGCGCTCGACGTTGGCGGGCGTGAGGATGGCCTCGCGCGCGGGGGGGAGCCAGACCTCCTTCACCTCGGCGACGGTGCGCTGGTGATCGGGCTCGAAGGCCTTGATGGAGACGATGAGGTCTCCGTAGAACTCCACGCGCACCGGGTTGGGGGCGCCGGGGGCCCAGACGTCCAGCAGGGCGCCGCGCACGGCGAACGTCCCGGGGTCCTCGACGAGGGGGCTGCGCACGTAACCCGAGGCGCCGAGCCGCGCGATGAGGGCGCCGCGGTCCAGCTCCTGCTCGGCGATGACCAGCTCGGCGTGGTCGACGACCTCCTCGCGGGGCAACACCTTGCGGGAGAGGGCGGTGACGGGGCAGACCAGCACCGACCAGGGCAGGTCCATGGCGAGGTGGAACAGGGTGGACAGGCGGGCCTCGGCGCCGCGCCGGTCCGGGTTCACGTCGGCGTAGGGGCTCGCCTCGTTGGGCACGAAGAGGAGCACCTTGCCGGCGCCGTCACCGCTCTCCTCGGCGTCGCTCGCGTCGCGCTCGCCGAGGAGGAAGGACACGTCGGCGGCGAGCGCGCGGGCAGCATCGACGTCGTGGGTCACGGCCACGACGCGGCGGCGGCCGGCCGTGACCAGGCGGCGGACGACGAGCCCCGCCGCGGCGCCTGCTGCGCCTGACGCGTGGAGCAGCTCGGGCGGCTTCGCGGAGGCGACGCGCACCGTGAGATCGCGGGTGGTGACGACGGCGCGGTCCACGGGAAGATCGAGCGACGGCAGCCGCTCCACCGAGGAGGGCGGCGCGCTGTCGGGGGGCAGCTCCAGATCGCCCGAGAGCTCGCCGAGCGGGACCGTGAGCGATGCCTGCGGTGTGCGGCGCTTGCGGGGTTCCGGATCAACGGACATGGCGCGCGGGGTGTAGCACACGGCAGGCTGCCGGCGCCCCCTCCCGCGGACAGTCACGCGGCCCGTCGACGACGGCACTGTGATGGTGCTGTGGTGGTGCTGTCGCGGTGCTGTCTGGCGAGCGCGGTGAGCGCTTCCGGAAGGAACACCCCGTCTGCCGGGATTGACCGCCCTCCGACCCTCTGTTAGCCGGCTCCTCCTCATGAGCATCGGGAAGATCGTGGTCCTGCGCCGTTCCTTCGCGTCGCTCTCCTCCGCCTTCGCGCCGGCGCCCCAGGCCGCGGTGGGCGCGGGCTGGTCGGCCTTCACCGGCAAGAACGGCGCCACGTTCGGCGCCCAGGCGATCGACGACGGGACGCTGGTCATGCCGTTCGTGGGCTTCGAGAGCGACGACGAGCTCGCCCTCCACCTGCGCGAGATCCTCGGGGATGCCCTCGACGAGCACGGCGACACACGGGGCGTCTTCGTCCTTCCGGCAGGCAGTCCGCCGGAGGATCGCCGCTACGACACGCTGGTCTCCGAGGAGGGGTCTTTCCTGCCGGTCGTCGCCGCCGACGATCCGCGCCTGCAGCGGCAGGAGGGGTGGCTCTTCTCCTCCGCGGCGCAGTCGCTCCGGGAGTCGATGCCGGCCGCGGAGCAGCGCGCGGAGAGCAGGCCGGCAGACGAGGATCCCTTCGCGCGGGCCGCCGAGAAGTTCAACGATGCCTTCGCCGCGCGCAACGAGCGGGGCAACCTGCGCAAGAGCCTGAGCAATGCGCTGGAGCACTCGCTGGAGAACTCCGCGCTCGGGGCCTTCATGGCGCCCGCCGAGCGACCCGGGATGGAAGCCCTCGACAAGCGTGAGGAGACCGCGCTCGTCGACCCGCTGGAGCGCGCGCTCGGGAGCAACCCCGCGAAGGCCACCGAGATGGAGGCGCTGCTCCGCAGCACGGTCGAGAAGGATCTGAAGGCCGGGGAGGCGGATGCGGCGTCGGGCGAGGCGACCAGCGACGTGACGTCCGGCGAGCGCGACGCAGAGGACGCGCAGGGGACGCGCGCGTGACTCACATGCGCCGCCAGGCCTCGTCCGTGGGCAAGGTGAGGATCGGGTAGCCCGGATCTGCGCTCGCCTGCGCCTGGGGGCCACCGGAGAAGAGCAAGGCGTGGAGCTTCGTCGGCCATTCGAGGGCCAGGTGGAGGACGAGGTCGAGTGCCCAGAGGGCCTCCAGGCCGCTGAGGCCCGCGGTCGGGCGCATCAGGCCCGCCACGAGCGCACCCTCGCGCAAGGAGAAGCTCGCACCACCCACGTCGCGGCTGCCGCTCAGCTCCAGGAGCTTGGTCAAGAACCGCGCGTCTGCGCGCTCCGAAGGGCCCACGGCGGCGAGCTGGCCGCTGACCGTGAAGAGGCCCTCGTGGCAGCGCACCTCCACCACGACGCTGCGCTGCTTGAGCTTGAAGAAGCCCTCTTCCGGCTTCTCCTCCTCGATGGACGCCTTGCCCGCCTCGACGAGGGCGTTCACGGCCTGCCGCACGATGTCCTCGGCCGGGACCTGCTCGGCCTCGGCCTTCTGGAGGAGGGCCTCGGGGACCTTCACCACGCCGTGCCGCACGAGCCGCCGCACGTAGCGCAGGTAGTCCGCGGCGACGTGGCCGGGCACCGCGAAGCCGAGGCCCTGGGCATTCGAGAGCATCATGGTGACGATGCCCACGAGCTTGCCGGCCCTGTCGACGAGCGGGCCGCCCGAGTTGCCGGGGTTGATGTTCACGTCGGTCTGGATGAAGTACTCCTTCTCGATCTCGCGGTAGGGGTTGGAGATGATCCCGCGCGCCACCGAGAAGCGGCACCCGCGCGGGTGCCCGAGGGCGTAGACCTCCTCACCGACGTGGTGCTCGTCGGTCACCTCGGCGCCGAGGTCGAGGAAGGAGCCGGTGCTCGGCGCGATCTTCACGATGGCCAGGTCGTGGTGCGCGCTCTGATGCACGCCGACGCCATGCATGTCCTTGCCATCGGCGAGGACCACCCGGTAAGGGCCGATGCTCGGGGCCACGTGCTTGTTCGTGAGGACCCATCCATCGGGCCCCACGAGCACACCGGTCCCCACGCCCTTCGTGTCCTGGATGGCCACGATCTGGGAAGAACGCAGCCGCATCATGGCCCTGACCGGATCGCTCAGCACTTCATCCATCGTCGTGGTCTCCACGCGTTCAAGCTACTCCGCTCCGATCTTCGGGGGCTACGGGCTTGACACCTGGAACGAGGAGCATCCAGACTCTCGGCCCCAGCGCGCTCCGGGGTGACGGCGCGTTCGTGAATGCCAGCAGGAGGAACGCCAATGGGGCTGTTTGATGGATTCGGCGGGGCTCAGATCAATCTCACGCCGAAGGTCGCGCTCGTCGCAGGAATGGTCTACGTGAGCGCCGCGGATGGCAGCCTCGACGACAGCGAGGCGGGGGACATCCTCAAGGTGGTCCCCGACCGCCAGGTGCTCGAGACCGCCCTCCAGTTCGTGCGCCGGAACAGCGTGCAGCAGTTCCTCGACGCGGCGTCGCGCATCCTCTCGCCGGCCCAGAAGATGTGCCTCATCCTCAATGCGGCGGACATGGCGATGGGCGACGGCTACCTGGCCCCGCAGGAGCAGCAGATGCTCACCCAGATGCAGCAGTACTTCCAGATCCCCGACGCGCACCTGCACCCGTACGTGCAGGCCTTCATGATCAAGAACAACCTCTCGGTGTTCGGCTGATCCTCCCCTCCCGGGGAGCTTTCCTCCAGCGACGAAAGAGCATGTCCATGCGCAGGTCCCTCGCCCTTGCCTCGCTCCCCGTCGTCGTCTCTGCCCTCCTCGCGGGGTGCGGCGGTGGTCAGGCCCCCGATGCTTTGCCTCAGCCTCCCGAGGTGCAGCCCGCCGAGGCTCCCGAAGTCCCCGGCGGGGTGACGCCTGGCGCCCCCGCGACCCCCGAGAGCCCCGGGGGTGAGCCGATGCCTGGCAGCACCATGCCCGAAGGCGGCGCTGCCACACCTCCCAGCGGATCCTGAACGACGCCGTCTTTCAACGGCAATCCGAGAAGACGGCCTCGTAGAGCGCCTTGCCCAGCACCTCGTGCCCACGGGGGCCGAAGTGCAGCCCGTCCATGAAGGGCTTGGTGTAGTCGGGGCAGAGGCGGTGCGGGACGCCGCAGGAGAGCAGCGCGTAGGCGTCGATCACGTGGTCGACCTCTCCGGCTGCCTTGCGGCCGCGGATCCAGTCGTTGAGCTGCCGCGTGGTCTGGCCGCGCGCATCGGTGAAGTAGCTGGAGAAGCCTCCCCAGGGCGCCACGGTGAGCGCGACGATGCGCATTCCCCGGGCGCGGCCGGCCGCGTACATGGCCGCGAGATCTGCCGAGATCTTGGGCACGCTGCGGAACGCGGTCTTGTCGCTGTACAGGTCGTTGACGCCGCCGAAGACGATGAGGTGCGTGTAGGCCGGTCGCTCCGGTCCACCCTCCTCGCCGAGCACGTCGCGCGCGAAGCGGCGGCGCATCTGGTTGACCATGTTGCCGCCCTTGCCCTGGTTGTCGAAGCGGCTCTCTGGACAGCGGCGCTTCAGCTCGTCCAGGAACCCGCCGCCGTGGGACCTGGCGTCGGTGAGCGAGTCCCCGATGGCCGCGACGACATAGACCTTTCCGGACGTGGCAATGCCCGCATCTCCCGCATCGGTGCCGCCGTCAGGGGCTGGGAGGCCAGCGTCTCTCGCGTCATTCCCAGGGGCGCCGATGCCTTCCAGCGCAGCGCTGGCACGGGTGGTGGGGGAGGCGCTGGCGTTCTCTGTCGGCGCGGCCGCGGCGGTGGGCGTGGAGGCAGGCGTGGAGGCGACGCTGGCCACGGGCGGCGGCTCCAGCACGTCCGGGGAGGGGCCGGTCTCCGTGCGGTTGGCCGAGCACGCCGAGGTGATGAGGGTGGACGCGAGCAGCCAGGAGGCAGGGCGCGACATGCGGGGGGATTCCGCGGGGGCTCCCCTCAGCAACCGCTGCCGAGGGCGGGGATGGCGAGGCGGTTCCACCGGTCATAGCGTGTCCCGGAGGTGAGGAGCACGCCCTCCTCCAGCAGGATCTCGAACTTGCCATCACCGTCGACGTCGTCGGCGACCCAGGGCCGGAGCGTCTCTCCCTCGGGCTCGCGCACCAGGGTCAGCTTGCCGCCTTTGCTCTCCCAGATGGCGCTCAGCGCCGCGCCGAAGCCGCCGCACGCTGCGCCTGCGGAGAGGTTTGCCGCGATCAGGGTGAGGCCTCCGGGGAGCTCCATCACGAACACCTCGGGCTTGCCGCCCTGGAACTCTTCCCAGTGCTCGGGGTCTCCCGCGGCCTTGGCGGTGCCGTACTCCTTCTGGATCGCCTCGTAGGCCGGCAGCTTCCGGAACGCTTCGAGCACCTTGTCGCGGGTGGCGTCATCGGCAGGTCGCGCCTCGGCCGGAACCCCGGGGCCCGGCTTGGCGCTGCTCTCCTTGGCCTTGGTGTCGCCGGGCTTCGTGCTCTCCGCGGGCTTCGGTGCGGCGCCGGTTTTCGGTGCGGTGTCGGCTTTCTGCGCAGCGTCGGTCTTGGGCGCTTCCGGGGCAGCAGGCTCCGGAATGACCCGGCCCCACAGGGCCTCGTCACACGTGCCTTGCACCGGGAAGATCTGCGCCACGAGCAGGCGGCCCCCCGTGTCTCCCCCGCTCGCCGACAGATCCCAGGCGTCCCTGGCGATATCCATGGTGTTCAAGGACGCGACGGCACCCTCGCCCTTGGCGTCCCACCGGGCCACGGTGGTGGCCGCCGGGGTCACCCGACCGACGGCGCCGAAGCTGGTCACGGTCGCCTCGCACACCTTGCCGGTCTTGCCGTGCAGCTCGAACCGCTTGCCGCGGAACGACGCGAGGTTCTCGGGCAGCTTGGTCGCGTCGACCATGCGGCTGGTCAGCACCACGTCGCCGCGCGTGGTCAGGGAGGGAGGCCCGTCGGTCCACTCCTCCTTGGGGTTCGTGTCGAGCACCACCATGGGGGTCGGGGTGCGCACCACGAACGCGAAGCGCTCTGTCGGCGCCGGCGCGGCCTGGTCCCCCTTCGGCTTCGCCGGGCGGAGCATCTCCTCCTTCTCGATGAGAAGCTTGCCGTCCGCGCGCACCAGCGAGAGCCGCTTCACGCCTGCCTCGGCTTCCGCGCCCTCCGCGGGGACCGCCCCGGTCTGCGTGAACAGGACGGTCGCGCCGGCGAGCGAAGGGATCACGCTCACGTCGCTCACCTTCACCTCGGGCTTCTTCTGCAGCGCGGCCTCTTGCTGCTTCAGCCACCGCGCGCGGTCGAGGCGGTGCACCCGGGCGCCCGCGCGGAGGACACCTTCGAACTTCGGGGCGTAGAGCGCGGCGTAAGCATCGGCCTTGCCCTCCTTCTGCGCCGCCACCCATTTGTCGAGGAGCGCGCGCGCTTCATCGGTCGTCGACGGGGGCGGGGTCGGGTGGGGGTTCCCGGACGCGACCGGAGAAGCGCTCACCGTGGCGGATGGCGCGGCTCCGGTGGGCGTCGGGGGCGACTCCGAGCAGGCGACGAGGGCGAAGGTGGTCGACGAGAGCAGCCAGCCAGCGATCCTGGACGTCTTCATGGGGCGGCGCGAGCTTACAGCGAGGGGACGATCCAGGGGCGAAGTTCCGTGCAGGAGTCGCGTGGGGAGGCAGGGTGGTAGGCTCCGCGGGGTGAACCGGAGACGTCTCCTCGCCGCTCTGGCCCTCGGGGAGGCCCTGATGGTCGCCGCCTGTGGAGGCGTGTCTCCGTCCGGGTCCTCGCCTGCCGGGCAGCCCTCCGTGCCCGTGGGCTCTCTTCCGCCGACGTCACCGGCGTCGCCGACATCGCGGAGCTCCACTGCGGCGCCTGTCGGCAGGCCCGGGTTCTCCTTCACCACGGCGATGATCCCGATGCGCGACGGCGCGCGGCTGGAGACGGTGATCCTCGCACCCAGGGGCGCGACGAAGCCCTTGCCCATGCTCCTTCAGCGCACGCCCTACGGCATCCCGGACGCCTCCGTGAACCTCGGCGCGCACCCCAGCCTCGCGCCGCTGCTCGCCGACGGGTACATCTTCGTGTTCCAGAACATCCGGGGCCGGTTCAGGTCCGAGGGCACGCTGGTCATGATGCGCCCTCCGCGGGACGGGAAGGATCCCCGCGCCATCGACGAGACCACCGACGCGAGCGACACCATCGCCTGGCTCCTCCAGAACGTCGCTGGCCACAATGGCCGCGTCGGCATGTGGGGGACCTCGTACGACGCGTGGACGGCCACCATGGCGCTGCTCGACCCGCACCCGGCGCTCGCGGCGGTCATCGAGGCAGCCTCGCCGGCCGACCAGTTCCTGGGCGACGATTTCCACCACAACGGTGCCTTCCGGCTCGCCTATGGCTTCGAGTACGTGGCCTTCCTGGAGACCGAGAAGACCAGCAACAGCAGGTTCCCCTTCGACCGGGGGGACATCTACGACTTCTTCCTCGATCTCGGGCCGCTCTCGAACGCCGATCGGCGTCATTTCCACGGGAAGTCTCCCACCTGGAGCGATTTCGTCGCGCACCCTGACCGCGATGCCTTCTGGGAGCGGCAGTCGTTCGTCGCGCACCTGCGCAAGACCAGGGTCCCGACCCTCAACGTCGCGGGGTTCTGGGATCCGGAGAACTTCTATGGGCCTCAGAAGATCTACGAGATCTTCGAGAAGGACGACGCTGAAGGGCTCAATCACCTCGTCCTCGGTCCCTGGAACCACGGTGGCTGGCACGGCGGCACGGGCCGCAAGCTCGGGCCCATCGACTTCGGCAGCGACACCGCCGTCCACTACCGGGAGGCGATCGAGGCCCCCTTCCTGCGCCTTCATCTCCATGGCGGGGACGAGAGCCCCGGGCCCATGCCCGAGGCGCAGGTCTTCCAGACCGGCGTGAACCGCTGGCGCACCTTCGCGCGCTGGCCTCCGGTGGAGGGCGTCTCGAAGCGCCGCCTCTACCTCCGTGAGGGTCGGGCGCTCTCGTTCGAGTCCCCCACGGCCACCGGCGCGGATGCTGCCGAGGTGTACGTGTCGGATCCGGCGAACCCGGTGCCTTTCTACCAGCGGCCCATCAGGCCTCTCTTGCAGGCCGGGCAGTGGGCCGACTGGCTCGTTCAGGATCAGCGCTTCGTGGATCACCGCCCCGATGTGCTGTCCTTCTCGACGCCGCCGCTCGATGCCGACGTGGCGATCGCGGGCGACATCCTCGCCGAGCTGTATGCCTCCACCTCGGGGACCGACAGCGACTGGATCGTCAAGCTCATCGACGTCCATCCGGAGGGGCTGGCGCCGGTGCCGCCGAAGCCTGGCGCGCCTCCCGCCGAGGTGGCGCCCGATCTGCGGGGCTACCAGCTCATGGTCGCGAGCGAGGTGCTCCGCGGCCGCTTCCGCGAGAGCTTCTCCCGTCCCTCGGCGATCCCCGCGAACAGGGTGGTGAAGTACACGATCGACCTGCACGCGAGCGCCCATGTGTTCAGGAAGGGGCACCGCATCCTCGTGCAGATCCAGAGCACCTGGTTTCCCCTCATCGACAGGAATCCCCAGCGCTACGTGGGCAGCATCTTCCAGGCCACGGAGGCCGATTTCATCAAGGCCACCCAGCGCATCGCCCGCTCCCGCGAGGCACCCTCCGCGCTCGTGCTGCCCGTCCTCACGCGGTGATGTCCGGACGATGTCCCCGCGCCGCGTGTCTCCGGGGAGCGGAAGCTTCAGCCGGGGGGCGTCGCCGGAGGGGGCGGGGAGGCCGTGGGGGGAGCCTGGGGCGGAGCCAGAGGGACGGTCGCGAAGGCCACCTGGCCAGGTCGGCGCACGGGGGGAGCGGCTCCGAAGCGCGGCGGATAGGGCGCGAGCGGTGAAAGCTCGGCGATGAGCCCGTCGAGCAGCGGATCGGGGCCTCGCGCGTCCCGCATGCGCTGGATGGCAGGGAGGTTGTAGGCGCAGAGGGGGTACGAACCCCAGGGACACTGGAGACAGGGATCCTTGGCGTGCCGCTGCCGGAGCGTGAGCGCGGTGGCCGCGAGCCCGATGGCCGCGGCGACCATCACCACCCGCGCGGCCCACCCGAGCACGCTGAAAGGCGCGCACCAGACCGCGCCGAGGAGCAGGCCGATGCCCACGCCGAGGGTGAAGCGGGCCGGGACCTTGAACCAGCGCTTCTGCACGAAGGGCTGCGCGAAGGTGGGCCCCGCGCAGAGCAGCGACACCACCCCGAGGGTGATGACGGACCGGAAGCCCTGGTCAGGCGCGGCGAGCAGCAAGCCCCCGAGGGCCGCGGCGATGCCCGGGTACATGCTGGTACACCCCAGGCAGAGGGCGAGCCCGAAGGGGCGCAGGAGGTGGTGGTCGTGTCGTCCGCAGGTGGGGTGGTGCGCGAGCGCAGGCAAGCGCCCGAGCGCGCTGAGATCGGAGATGCTCCGGTTCACCCCGGGCTCGCGTGCGAGCTCGAGGTGAATGCGGCGATCAGCCACGCTTGAAGACCAGGACCGCGCAGCGCTTCATGCAGAACGGGCCGAAGACGCTGCGCACGTCGATGAAGAGCTGATCGAGCGCGTAGCCCTGGCCCGCCATCTGGTTCGTCAGATCGGCGATGCGGCTGTGATCGATGACGCCGCCACAGCCACCGTCGACGGTGAGCACCTGGTAGGCCGCCCCTGCCGCGGCGCCTCCGCCAAAGCCACCTTGCTGTCCCCCGTAGCCGCCCTGCGCCTGAGCGTATCCACCCGGGGCCTGACCGTATCCACCGGGCGCCTGACCGTACCCACCAGCATTTTGTGTCATCGACAAGGTCCTCTCGGAAAAGAGCCTCACGCTACGGGGTTTGCTCGGCGCACGTCAATGGATCGGGAGGGGTACGCCTTCGAGGCGATGCCACCGCTCCGCGCTCGACTCCGCCGAGCACGCGGGACACGTGGAAGACGCGGAGCCACGCGGAGTGCGCTGAGCGCGCTGAGCGCGCCGAGCCCGGGGAGGGGAGGACGCGCGTGGGTCAGGGATCGTGGTGGCCGTGGTCGTCGTGGCCATGATCATGGCCGTGGTGATCGTGGCCGTGATCACCGCCCGGCGTGGGCAGCGGCGCGTCTCCGCCCCAGATGTCGTTGATGAAGATGCCGATCACCGGCGCGGACTGCCCCACGGGGACCACCCGCCCGGGCTGCCATCCGCAGAGCGCCACGCGGGTCACGCCGCCCTCCACGAGGGCCACGGTGATCTTCCTCGGCTCGATCTTTCCGCGCAGCATTCCCTCGTAGAAATTTTCTTTCCGGTTCGGAAGCAGATCCAGCACCTGCGATCGCGCGCCCACCAGGCCGAGCTTGATGTCGAGCTTTCGTTCGCCGATGGGCGCTGGCTGGAGCATGGCGTCGAGCAGGTACACCCGCACCAGGGCCGACGCCTTGTCGCCGAGGATCTCCACCCGATCCAGCCCGACCACCTGGATCACCCCGCCGTGAGGGCCTTTCTTGCCTTCGAGCTTCGATTTCTCGGTCGCCCGGGCGCTGTCGAGCAGCTCCTGCGTCCCGCCCCTCGGGACGTGCATCACGCCGTCGAAGGACGCGTTCCCGATCTTGAGGCCGTAGCGGAGCTCGGTCAGGTCCTCGGTGAACGGCGGGAGCGTGGCGGTGAGCACGCCGCCCGACCCCTCCACCGGCTTGACCGTCGCGAGCGCCAGGGCTCCGACGGGAGGCTTCACGCTCATGCCTCCCGTGACGCCCGTCTCCATGGGCTTGCCGTCGGGCCCCTTCACCGCGATCCGTACCTGGCCGTCGGGCTTGATGCTCCACACCACCGAGCCGGCGCTGCTCTGCTCGGTCAGCGCGCCCTGGGCGGCGACGTCCTCGGCGGTCACCTCGGCCTTCTTGCGGCACCCGATGGAGAGCGCGCCCGAGAGCGCGCCCGTGAGCGCGAGCGCCAGCATCAGGGAACGGTCGATCCTCGCCATCGTGACCTTCTCTCGTGGGGTGTGGAGCGCCGGCGACGCGTGGGGGGTTCAGTAACAGCAGGCCACGGGCCGCGCCACGGCGCAGCCGCCGGTGCTCGCCCAGGTGACCTCGCCGTTCTGCTGGACCCAGGCCGCGTCCTCGTCGTTGACGGTCGAGGTGAAGCTGTCGCAGGAGTAGTCGGTCTCCCGCCCCGCGCTCGGCAGACCCTCCAGGCTCATCGTGCCTGCATGGACCACGCTCGCGTCGAGCCAGGCTCCGCTCGCCGGGACGGGGGTCGCCGACACCGTCCTCAGGTACTCGGCGGCGTGGCAGAGGTGCGCGCCCGGGAACGCGGTGTTGCAGATCGCGTGCACCGCCGGCCTGCCGCCCATGCTCCCCGTGTAGCTCTGCGCGCTGAAGCCGGCGAACTCGCTCTTTGGCGCCCCGTTGCAGCACGCCAGGGGCCGGGCAATCGCGCAGGCACCCGTGCTCGCCCACGTCACCTGACCGTTCGGCCGGATCCACGCGCCGTCTGGATCGTTGAGGGTCGAGGTGAAGCTGTTGCACGAGTAGTCGGTGTGCCTGCCGAAGGCCACCGAGCCTTCGAGGGTCATCTGACCCGCGGGGATGATGCTGGCGTCGACCCACGCGCCCGCGGCTGGTACGGGCGTCATCGAGGTCGACAGCACGTACTCCGAGGCGTGGCACAGGTGCGCCCCCGAGAACGCCGCCGCGCAGATCCCGTGCGCCGCAGGCCGTCCCCCGAGGTTGCCGGTGTACGCGTTCGGGGTGAACCCGGCGAACGACGCCACATCCTCGGCATACGCTCCGGTCCCTGCCGGACCTGCCGGACCTTGAGGCCCCGGCGCTCCAGCCCCTGCCGGACCTGCCGGACCCATGGGCCCCGTGGGACCTGCAACCCCTGGCAGCCCTTGAGGTCCTGCAGGCCCCGTGGCGCCGGTGGAGCCGGTGGAGCCGGTCGCACCCATGGCCCCGGTGGCGCCGGCCGGTCCCGCAGGGCCTGTGGCACCCGCAGGGCCTGTGGCACCCGCAGGGCCTGTGGCACCCGCAGGGCCTGTAGCTCCCGCAGGTCCTGCCGGTCCCATCGGTCCCGTCGCACCCGTCGCACCCGTCGCGCCTGCCGGTCCTGCGGGGCCGGGAGGTCCTTCCGGTCCAGCAGGACCCATCGGTCCCGTGGGCCCCGGGACTCCGGTGTCTCCCCCGCCGGTCCCATCGCCGCCCGCTCCGCCACCGCCGCCCGTCCCGCTGCCGCCCTGACCCGAGGACCCCTCGGGACCTGTCGGCCCCGTGGGTCCCGTCTGGCCATCCGCGCCCGTCTGTCCCGTGGCCCCGGTCGGACCTTCAGGTCCTGCGGGACCTGCTGGTCCCGTGGGCCCTGTCGCACCGGGTTGCCCCTGCCCGCCCCCGCCTTCATCGCCGGTACATCCAGCGACGCATGCGGGCGCTCCGAGGCTCACGGCCAGCACGATCACGGAGAGCGAGGGCATGGTTCTCGATGTCATGGGAAGCGCTCCTGCTTGTGGGGGGACCGCGCGAGCCCCCCCCGACCTTCCACGCCCTTTACGCGCCAGCCTGGATGACAGCAAGCGCCACCCGCTCCTCAGAAGCAGCAGGCGACGCGCCGCACGATGCCGCACGTCCCGGTGGCGGTCACCGAGCCATTCGGCTGCACCCAGGTGCCGTACTGGCTGCCGTTGTTGGTGCCGAGGGTGTAGTTCTGGCAGGTGTCGTACGTGTTCCTGCCGAAGCCTGGGCCTCCTTCGAGCGAGTGCGCGCCCGTCTGCGTCGCGCTCGAGTCGACCCAGGCGCCCTCGGCGGGGACCGGCGTCACCGACGTCGCCCGCAGGTACTCCGCCGCGTGGCACATGTGCGCGCCGGGGAACTGCGCGCCACAGAGGGCATGCACGGCGGCCCGACCGCCCATGTTCCCCGTGTAGCCCTGCGTCGTGAACCCCGCGAAGGGGTGCCTCGGCGCTCCGTTGCAGCACGCCAGCGCGCGCGGCGCCCCGCACGTCCCGCTCGCCGTGAGCTCGCCGCTCGGTTGCACCCAGGTGCCGTACTGGCTGCCGTTGTTGGTGCCGAGGGTGTAGCTCTGGCAGGAGTCGTAGGTGTTCCTGCCGAAGAGCACCGACCCGAGCAACGTGTGGCTCCCGGTCACCGTCACGCTCGCGTCGAGCCACGCCCCGGTCGCCGGCACCGACGTGGCCGACGTGGAGCGCAGAAACTCCGCGGCGTAGCACAGGTGTGCTCCCGTGAACTCCGCCGCGCATGCGGCATGGGCCGCCGAGCGACCGCCGAGGTTGCCGGTGTACGTCGTCGAGGTGAAGCCCGCGAACGCCGCCACATCCTCGCCCTCCGCGCCGCTTCCTGCCGGTCCTGCAGGCCCCTGCGGCCCCGGTGCGCCCGTCCCCGCAGGGCCTTGCGGACCTGCAGGTCCCATCGCGCCCGTCGCGCCTGCCGGTCCTGCGGCTCCCATCGGTCCTGTCGCGCCGGCTGGCCCCATCGCGCCAGCAGCACCCGTCGCACCCGTCGCACCCACCGGTCCCATCGGTCCTGTCGCGCCCGTCGGACCCATCGCGCCAGCGGCACCTGTCGGACCTGCCGGTCCCATCGGCCCTGCCGCGCCGGCTGGACCCGTCGCGCCAGCCGCCCCCGTCGGTCCTGCCGGACCTGCTGGACCCGCCGCGCCCGCAGGACCCGCAGGCCCTGCGGGACCCATCGGCCCCGTCGGACCTGTCGGCCCCGGCAGCCCTCCATCCCCTCCACCCCCGCCGCTCCCACCGCTCCCACCGCCGGTCCCGCTGCCGCCCTCTCCGGAAGGCCCCGTGGGACCTGTGGGTCCGGTCGGCCCTTCGGGGCCTGGAGGACCGTCTGCGCCCGTGGCACCTGCGGGCCCCTCCGGACCTGCAGGCCCGGTGGAACCCGTCGCTCCCGGGGAACCCTGAGGCCCCATGCCGCCTTCCTCTCCGGTGCAGCCCGCGAGGAGCGAGGGGCCCGCGAGGCTCAGGGCCAGGACGAAGACGGACAGCGAAGACGTGGATCTCGAACTCATGGGCGCTCCACCGAGAAAGGGGGACGTCGAGCCCCCCGAGTTGCTGCGCCCTTTACGCTCCGGTCTGGACGGCAGCAAGCCCCACGGGAGGCCGCGCTCCCTCTCCTCGGCGTCGGCCTTCAGCGCGTGCTGCGCGCCGGCCTTCAGCGCGTGCTGTGCGCCGGCCTTCAGCGCGTGCTGCGCGCCGCCTCCCGCGAGCGCCGCGCGCGGCCTCCCGCGAGCGTCAGTAGCAGCAGGCGACGCGGCGGATCGTGCCGCACGAAGTGCTCTCGGTCACCGCGCCGTTCGGCTGCACCCAGGTGCCGTACGAGCCGTTGTCCACGCCGCTCGTGAAGCTCTGGCAGGAGTTCTGCGTGTACCGGCCGAACCCCGGGCCTCCTTGCAGCGTCAACGTACCCGTCGTCGTCGCGCTCCCATCGAGCCAGGCCCCTTCCGCGGGGACCGGCGTGGCCGACGTGGACCGCAGGTACTCCGCGGCGTGGCACATGTGCGCGCCGGAGAACGCGGTGCTGCAGGCCGCGTGCGCTGCCGTGCGGCTGCCGAGGTTCGCCGTGTAGCCCTGGGTGGTGAACCCCGCGAAAGGATGCTTCGGCGCCCCGCTGCAGCACGCCAGCGCGCGGGCCGTGCCGCACGAGGTGCTCTCGGTCACCGCGCCGTTCGGCTGCACCCAGGTGCCGTAAGAGCCGTTGTTCACGCCGCTCGTGAAGCTCTGGCAGGAGTTCTGCGTGTACCGGCCGAACTGCACGTTGTTCTGCAGGGTCATGTTCCCGCTCAGGCCGACGCTCGCGTCGAGCCACGCCCCGTTCGCCGGCACCGACGCTGCCGACGCGGTCTGCAGGTACTCCGAAGCGTGGCACAGGTGCGCCCCGGTGAACGCTGCCGCGCAGATCGCGTGCGCTGCCGTGCGGCTGCCAATGTTGGCGGTGTGGGTCGACGAGGTGAACCCGGCGAAGATCGCCTCGTCCTCGCCCTCTGCGCCGTTTCCTGCCGGCCCCGCCGGCCCCTGCGGCCCCGGTGCTCCAGCAGGTCCGGTGGCGCCTTGCGGCCCCGCGGGTCCCATCGGCCCCATCGCTCCAGCCACCCCCTGCGCGCCCGCCGGTCCCATCGCGCCCGTCGCGCCTGCGGGCCCCGCCGGTCCCGTCGCGCCCGTCGCGCCCATCGCGCCCGCAGGCCCTGCGGGCCCTGCCGGTCCCATCGCGCCCGTCGCACCCGGCGCGCCCGCAGGCCCTGCGGGACCCATCGGCCCCGCTGGACCCATCGGCCCTGCCGGCCCCGTCGGCCCCGGCACCCCTGCGCCTCCTCCGCCCACGCCGCTCCCACCGCCCGTACCGCTGCCGCCCTCTCCCGAAGGCCCCTCGGGACCTGTCGGACCTGTCGGACCTTCCGGGCCCGTGGGACCGTCTGCGCCCGTGGGCCCCGTGGGCCCCTCCGGACCTGCAGGCCCGGTGGACCCCGTCGCCCCTGGGGGGCCCTCAGGCCCCGTGTTGCCTTCTTCCCCGGTACAGCCCGCGAGGAGGGAGGGACCCGCGAGGCCCAAAACCAGGGCGAAGACAGGCAGCGACAGCGTGGATCTCGAGGTCATGGGGCGCTCCACCGAAGGGGGGGGCATCGACGCCCCGGGCTCCTGAGCCCTTTACGCTCCGGCCTGGACGGCAGCAAGCGCCTCTGGAGCCTGTACCTTGCGCACGGACCCCGGCGTCCTCCGGTCACCCCTTCGTCAGCCGCTGCGCGCCAGCCGCGCGCGACCTCAGCCGCCGCGCGCGACCTCCGCGTGGGTCAGCCCTTCGGCGTCCCGGCCTGCGCGCCGTCGCTTCCTCCCGGCGGCATGTGCAGCTTCACGCCCGCGTGCTCTTCCCCCATGGCGCGCCGGATGCCCTCCTCGTCGCGGCGCCGCACCAGATCCAGCTCCTCGTCGCCGAGACCGGCGTCGCGCATGGCGCCCTCGGGATCCTCGTGGAACCGCTTCACGAGCGACAGGTTTGCTCCGAGCGCGATGAAGAAGTCGACGAGCTTTGACGATCGCATGCCACTGTCTCCTGGGCGAATGTCCCCTTGGATGACCGAAGCGCGTGCTCCGTGTCGGCCGTACCGTTCGTGGCGGTGCGTCGCGCGGTGGTCACGATGGACGTTCGCGCCGGAGCGCCGACACCTCCGACCGCATCGGCGCTTCAGCGGCCGGCGTGCGCCGTGATCTCCACCCGCGTCTCGCGCGTCCCGGCGCGCTCTCCGCAGCCGGCGGTGAGCGTCACCCGGTGCGTCCCCGGTGACAGCGTGGCCTCGATCCGCTCGCCATTGCCGAGGGGGCCGTCGAGCGACGATTCCCACGCCAGGTGCTGCGGCTCGGGGCGCCCCTCCTCCAGCCAGAACCCCTGACCGTGCAGGGACACGACCGAGCCTGCGGGCGCGGTGATTGGGGTGCTCGGCTCGAGGATCACGGCCCGGCACGGCTTGATTGCGACGGCGAATGGACTGCTGCGGGCGAGACGCGTGTTCACGCCGTCCGTGGCCATCACCGCGATCCTGCACCGCTCGCCGCCCGGGAGCTGATCGAAATCGATCTCCTGGTGCTCGCTCGGCGTGCGCAGGCTGATGGGGCTCCAGGTGACCCCATTGGTATGGCTGTACCTCAGGAAGTAGTCGAGCTTCATCCCGAGCGGGTGCTCGCCCCTCCAGGTGACGCGCACCTTGCCGCGCACCCGCTCCGGCGGACGCCAGGTCAGCTCGATCTCGGGCCCCGCCGCGGGCACACCGATCTCCTCGATCACCTTGCCGGCCACCTCGAAGCGGATGACCCGCGTCGCCGTGGGAAACGGGATGGCGCCCCGCACCGTGCGCGCGCGCCCTGCCTCGGTCGGGCGCACCGGGACCCGGTGGGTCAGCAGCAGATCCCCGGCGACCCCGTAGAGCTTCGCCACGAGCGCGCTGCCCGGATCCTCCTGCGAGCCGTCGCCCTCCTCGCTCAGGTAGCCGAGCCTGAGCTCCAGCTCGTCGTAGGTGGAGAGGATCCCGGTAACGCGCCAGAACCGCGACGCCATTGCGGTCGCCGCTTCGCTCATCGTGGCCCCCATGCAGCCGCCTTCCCCTCAGGTCAATCAGCTGCTGGGTATATCCCACGGCGTGCACACGAGCCACGAATCCTCGCGCTTGCACGAGAGCGGCGAATGCAATAGCCGCTTGCGTCGCAGCCATCCTGCAAGAATCGCGGCTCGCCCAGGCACGTCCAGGCCGATGCGCTTCCGACGCCACGCAAACCGCGCCCGCCGCCGCCCGAGACCTCGCGACGAGGCGTCGCCCGGCACCCCTGCGCCGCCTGCCCCCTGCTCCCGCCTCAGCGCCCTTGCTTCAGGCGCTCCACGGCTGCCTTGAGCTCCGCGAGCTGCTGCTGGAGCGCCGCGGCCGCCGTCCCTACCCGGGACATCTGCTCCGCGGCCTGCTCTGCGCGCGCCCCGAGCCCGGCGAGGTGCTGACGCAGCTCCGTGACGGCAGCCTTCTTGGCCTTCTGCGCTGCAGCAGCAGCTTCGGCGGCCTCGGAGGACGCGGGCGCCTTGCCACGCGGCGGAGCGCTCTGCGGGGACGCCGACCCCTCGGGCGCCACCAGGATCACCGTGTTGTTGATGACCGTCTGGATGACCGTACTCGCCACCACGGGGCGCGCCGGCTGGACCTCGACGACGACCGAGGCGTGCGCCTTCAGCTCCGCGGCGTGCGCCTCCAGCTCCTCCGCGGCGTGCGCCTCCAGCTCCTCCGCGGCGTGCGCCTCCAGCTCCTCCGCGGCGCGTGGCTCCAGCTCCTCCGCGGCGCGCGGCTCCAGCTCCTCCGCGGCGCGCGGCTCGGGAGACGGGGGGGATGACGGGGTCTCGGGCGGAACGGGCTCGGCCATGGGGTCCTCGTGGCTCGCCAGCACCATCGCCGCAGCCGCGACCCAGGATGACGCGCCGCAGGCCTGTTGGGAACCGTTCTCCACCGGATCGGGGATCGCCGGCACCCGTGGACGTCGCAAACTGCAACGCCAGCGCACGAGATCAGGCCGTCCCACGGATATTTCGATGCACGGGCGTGCCGCTCTTTTTTCAGGTGCGTGCGTGGATCCGGTACGCTGCGGGATCGTGGCGTGGAGCTTTTCATCCGCGCCGACGAAGGAGGCCTCGATGCCGGCGCGACCCCGTTCCACCAGCCGTCCCACTTCTCCTCCGGTGCACCGCGCGCTCGGCTTCGCCGCGCGCTCGCTGGTCCTGGGGGCGCTCGCTGCAGGGGCGTTCGCCGCGTGCTCCGCCGCGGGGGGCTCGGGCAGCAGCGGTGGGGATGCGTCGGGAGAGGGCGCTGGGAACAGCGTCGGCGGCGGCGTCGGCGGCGTCGGCGGCGTCGGCGGGCAGGGCGGCGGCGGCGTCCAGAGCTGCGCCGAGGACTGCAGCGCGAACCCTGCAGCGCCGCTCTGCGATCTGGCGACGGGGCAGTGCGTCGCGTGCCTCGGCGGCGACGGCAGCACCTGCGCCGCGGGCCAGGTGTGCTGCGGGACGAGCTGCGTCGATACCAGCAGCGACACCGCGCACTGCGGGGCGTGCGGCACCTCGTGCGACGGGATGGCGAACGCCGAGGTGAGCTGCACGGCCGGGGCGTGCGTGATGGGCGCCTGCGAGGCGGGCTACGTCGACTGCAACGGCGACGCCGCAGACGGCTGCGAGGCGGCTGGATCCTGCCCCTGCGCGCCTGGCGAGACGCAGACTTGCTACAACGGGCCGCCCGGGACCGCGGGGATGGGAACCTGCCTTGCGGGCACCAGGACCTGCTCGACGAGCGGCACGGGCTGGGGCCCCTGCTACGGGCAGGTGTTCCCCATCTTCGAGGTGTGCGGCGACGGGCTCGACAACGACTGCAACGGCGTCGTCGACAACTCGCCCGACGAGGACGGCGACGGCTGGACGGTGTGCCAGGGCGACTGCTGCGACTCGACGGCCTACGGGTGCAGCGTCCCGGCGCGGGTGAACCCGGGCGCGATCGAGGTCGCCGGCACGAACGTCGACGAGGACTGCGACGGGACGATCGACAACGTCGCCTCCACCTGCGACGCCAACCTGGCGCTGGACGACGCGGATCCGCTGCATGGAGCGTGGGCGGTGGATCTCTGCAAGACGTCAACGGGCCCCAAGTCCTGGGGCGTGGTGGGCGCCAACTACGTGCGCGCGAACGGCGTGGTCACCACGGGCGGGGCGCAGCAGCGCGGGATCCAGCCGAACTTCGGCCCCAACGTGATGCCGCAGGGAGGGGCGCGGATGCTGGCCATCTCGTCCGGCCGCGCCCGGATCCCGGGTCAGCCCGGTGCGTGCGGGTCCCTGACCTGCAACGGCCTCGGCAACGGGACGGCGCCCCCCGGCTTCCCGCAGAGCGTGCCGAACTGCGCGGGGTCGTCGCTCATCAGGGACGACATCGGCCTGCAGGTGACGCTGCGGGCGCCGACGAACGCGACCGGCTACCGGTTCAACTTCAAGTTCTACTCGTTCGAGTACCCCGAGTACGTCTGCTCGGCCTACAACGATCAGTTCATCGCCCTGGTGAACCCGCCCCCCGTCGGCTCCATCAACGGGAACATCTCCTTCGACTCGCAGAGCAACCCGGTGAGCGTGAACATCGCGTTCTTCGACGTCTGCAACGGCTGCCCGCTCGGGACCGCCCAGATGGCGGGCACGGGCTTCAACACCTGGGACGACGCAGGAGGAACGGGCTGGCTGACCACCTCCGCCCCCATCACCGGCGGCCAGGAGTTCACCATCCGCTTCACGATCTGGGACACGGGCGATCAGGCCCTCGACTCGACGACCCTCATCGACAACTTCCGCTGGATCGCCGACGGCTCCAACGTCGTCGTCGGCACCGAGTGAGCCCGGCAGGCCCTGGAGCAGGGGCCTTTTGGCCCCCTCGCTGCAGGGAGGCCGGGTTCAGCGCAGGGCGTCGATGCAGGAGAGCACGGCCTCCAGCGTCGACCGCCCGAGGCGGCGGCACCGCTCCGGTGACCAGCCGAGGTGCGGATCGCGACGGTTCGCGTTGTCCTTGAACGGCATCTCCAGACCCAGGGCCAGGCACCCGTAGCGCTCCGCCACGTACAGCGACGAGAGGCGGAGGTCGGCCTTGCCCGGGGGGTCCAGCTCGTAGCCGCGCGCGCGCTGGTACTCGCCGTCGATGCGCTCCAGCGTGGCGGCGAAGCGCTCTTCGAGCGAAGCGAGGCGCTGCGTGTAGCTGGGGACGCCCTCGGCCCCGTACGCGAACACGTAGGGGATGGACTCGTCCCCGTGCACGTCGAGGAACAGATCGACGCCGCCGGCCTGCATCGCCTCGCGCACGTGGAAGACCTCGGGGGCGGCGCTCCGGTCGGGGTAGAGCCACTCGCGGTTCAGATCGCGGCCGGCGGCGTTGGTGCGGTGGTTGCCGCGCGCGCAGCCGTCGGGGTTCATGCGGGGGACCAGGTAGACGACGGCCCTGTCCAGCAGGCCGCGCGCGACCCCATCGCCCTCGTCGAGCATGCGCCGCACCACGCCCTCCATGAACCACCCCGCCATGGTCTCGCCGGGGTGCTGGTGCGCGATGATCCAGACGCGCGGCACCGAGCGCCCCTGGTCGCCGCAGACGATGACGTTCATGGGCCTCCCCTCCAGGCTCTTGCCGACCTCGAAGACGCCGAGGGGCCTGCCCTGCTGTCCAGAGGCGCGCACCTGGTCGAGGAGCCCCTCGTAGCGGTCGGTGGGGTAGGGGGCGAAGCAGGCGTAGGCCACCACGTCGCGCTCGGGGCGGTGGTGAATGGCGAGGACCTGCCCGTCGTGCTCGGTGGGGACCCGGAACCAGTGCTCGCCATCGTACGAGGCGCACACCCCGTACTCCCACCAGCCGCCCGGGTACGAGGCCTGGCGCGCGTTGACGATGCGAAAGGTGCACGCGACGCCCGCGGCGTGCCGCACGCGGAAGTAGAACCACTGCATGTACTCGGCGGCGTTGTCGCCGCGGAGCGCGAGCGCGACCGAGGAGGGGTCCGAAGCGTTCAGGATCTCGATGCTGCCGCCGTCGAAGTCGCAGTCGATCTGCATGCGTCATGCTCTCACGGCGAGGCGTGGAGGGCACGCCGGAGAGCGCGCGCCGCATCGTCGACGGCGTGCTGCGCTGCGTCGGTCGGACGGCGTGGATCAGCCGAGAGGGTGAAGGGCCCGGCGAAGGGCGCGCGCGGCGTCATCGAAGCCATGGTGCGCCGCATCGACCATCGCCGACATGTTGAAGAAGCCGTGGATGAGGCCCTCGTAGGAGCGGTGCTCGACGGGGACGCCGGCCTCGGCGAGCGCCTTGGCGTAGGCGTCGCCCTCGTCGCGCAGAGGATCGAAGCCGGCGGTGAGGACCATCGCGGGGGGCTGGCCGCCGTGATCCCCGGCGAGCAGCGGGGAGGCGCGCGGATCGCGCTGCTCGGCCTCGCTGTTGAGGTAGGCGGCGAGGAAGATGTTGATGCTCGCCTCGGTGAGGAAGAAGCCCTCGCGGAAGTGGCGATGCGAGGGGAGGGAGCGGGTCATGTCGGTGGCCGGGTAGACGAGGAGCTGGAACACCGGCTTGTGCGCATCGCCGCGCGTCTCGCGGGCGACCACGGCGGCGAGGTTGCCCCCTGCGCTGTCACCCGCCACGGCGATGCGGGTGGGATCGCCGCCGAAGGTGGCGGCGTGCTCGGCGACCCAGCGGAAAGCGGCGAGGGCATCGTCGACGGCAGCGGGGAAGCGGTGCTCGGGGGCGAGGCGGTAATCGACGGCGACCACGATGGCCTCGGCCTTCACCGCGAGGCCCTGGCACTCCCCGTGGTGCGACACCAGCGAGCCGCGGCTGAAGCCCCCGCCGTGGAAGAAGACCACCACGGGCAGGGGGGCCGATCCCGCAGAGGGCGGGGTGTAGATGCGCACGGGGAGAGAGCCGTTCTCCACGGGGATGCGGCGGTCCTCGTGGGCGGGCGCGGGGCTCACGCGGGGCGTGATCAACCGGGAGCCCTCGTCCATGCGCTTGCGCGCCTCCACCGGATCCTCGGTCGCGTCGAGGGCGCCGCCGAGGCGCTCGTTGATGTAGATCAGCACCTGCATCTGCAGGTCGAGGACGTGGCCCTCGGGAGAGCGCTTCTCGGGCCCGACCAGGGCGCGGAGGAGGCGCGGTGGCGCATGGAGCAGGGCATAGGCGGCGCGGCGCTGCAGCTCGAGGCCGAGGGCCGGGAGGGCGTCCAATCGATCCTGGAGATCACTCAACTGAAAGGGCTTCACGAACACCTCGCTGGGTGGCGCCTCCGGGTGGCGCCTCTGGGTGGCGCCTCTGGGTGGCGCCTCTGGGTGGCGCCTCTGGGTGGCGCCTCTGGGTGGCGCCTCCGGGGGGCGCCTCAGTACGTCACGCCGGCGATGCGGCAGCCAAGCTCGGAGAGGGTACCGACGGCGGCGCCGAACATGCTGGCGTCGTCGGAGCTGGCGTTGCCCTGGAGGCTCCGCTTGTAGACTCCCTGCGCGATGGCCGCGAGGCGGAAGATGCCGAAGGCCATGAAGTAGGGCCAGTCGTCGATGCGGTCGCGCCCCGTGAGCGCGCAGTAGGTGGCGACCAGCTCGTCCTCGCTGGGGATGCCGCTCGCTGCGAAGTCGACGCCCACGAGGCTCCCGCGGCCCGGGAGGTTCAGGTGGTAGCCCATGCAGAGATACGCCAGGTCGCTGACGGGGTGGCCGAGCGTGGACAGCTCCCAGTCGATGATCGCGAGCGTGCGCGGAGGGCGTGGCTCACCGGAACCGCCCTCCTCCTCGGGCGAGAAGAGCGCGTTGTCGATGCGGTAGTCCCCGTGGATGAGCGTGGTCTCGTCGCGCGCCGGGGTGTTCGCGGCGAGCCAGGCCATGAGCGCGTTCATGGAGCGCACCTCGCCCGTCCGGGAGGCCTCGTACTGCTTCGACCAGCGCTGCACCTGGCGCTCGATGAAGCCCCCGACCTTGCCGTAGTCGCCGAGGCCGACGGCGGCGGGGTCGACGGTGTGGAGCGCGGCGAGGGCGCGGATGAAGTCGGCGTAGATGGCGCGGCGGGTGGCCGCGTCCTTCACCTCGGGCAAGCTCGGATCCCAGAAGATGCGGCCGGGGACGTAGCGCATCACGAAGAAGGGCGTGCCGATGACCGCGGGATCCTCGCAGAGGGCGAGCGTGGGTGGCACCGGCACGGGGGTATCGGCGAGGGCGCGCATGATGCGGTACTCGCGCTCGACGGCGTGGGCCGAGGGGAGGAGGTCACCCGGGGGCTTCTTGCGGAGCACGAGCTGCTGGGTGAGGGCCGAGGCCTCGCCCCCGTCTCCTTCGCCGCCACCGTGGGAGACGCCGATCCAGTAGGTGGGGTTGGACTGGCCGCCCTTGAACTGGCGGACGGTGACCGTGGCGCCCTCGCAGCCGTCGACGTGGCTCCCGAGCCAGCGCCCGAGGGAGGCCTCGTCGAGGCGATGGGCCTCGCGTGGCGGACGGGTCTGGGCGGGAGGGGTGAGGGCCTGCGTGGGCGTGTGCGTGGGCGTGAGGGGCTGATCGGAGGGCGTGAGCGTCATGGTGTGGTGCCATTGCCGGGCGCGGGCGCGGGCGCGCTGATGAGCGGCTCGTAGATCGACTCGTCGACCTTCTTCTTGAGCAGGACGGAGAGCAGGGCCATCATGGCGCGATCGAGGTCCGGATCCACCTCCCTGAGCTGCGCCTCCAGCGCTGGCTCGGCGAGATCGCGGATGCTCATCACGTCGAGCTTCCAGCCCCCGGCCTCGCGCTGGGCCTGGAACCCGGATCCGGCGGGGAGCGCCTCGGTCCCGGCCTTGACGCCGATGAGCGCCTCGTCGCCGTTGATGCGGATCTCCGCGGGCTCCACGGTGCTCACGTTGTCGCCCACCCAGCCGTTGTCGACGGCGACGGCGAAGAGGTCCTTGCCCGTCCAGCGCTCCAGATCGGCCCTGGGGATGCGGCCGCGCAGGATGAGGATCATCAGCCGATCCATGAGCGGCTGGGTCCGCAGCTCGGCCGCCGACATCTTGAGCGCGCCGACGCGCGTCGCCTCGAAGTAGGCGATGGTCTTCGCGCTGACCACGCCCACCGCCTCCGTGCCCTTGCGGTTCGCGATGGCGTCGCGGTAGCGCACGAACAGCGCGCGGGCGGCCTCCTTGTCCTGCGCCTCGCCCGGCTTCTCGGCGGCAGGCTCCGCCGCGGAGGACGACGCCTTCTCGCTCTGGCAGGCGGTGGCTGCCGACAAGGCAAGGGCGAGGGCGACGAGGGCGCGGATCCGAGGCATGGCCCCCGATACCAGCGCCGCCTCCGGACGTCGAGGCGCGCTGGTCTCCATCGGGCGCCACGGGAGATGTACGGGTGGGCTGGAGGTGCAGCGTCGCGGCTGGCTCCGCAGGTGGGTGGCGCTGCGGCGCGTCGCGCGCACGCCGCGACGGACTTCGGAGGAGCACCAGGCATTGGCGGTGGACGGCGGCGTGCCCGCGGGCGCAGGATGGGGGATCAAGGGGGATGCTGCGATGGGGGAGCGGCGGATCGGGAGACACTCCGTGGGGTTCGAGTCGCCCTGGCTGTTCAAGGCGACCTGCCGCGGGGACATGGACGAGGTGGACCTGCTGGAGCTCGCGGCGGAGCTACGGGAGGGCGCCGAGGGCCAGCCCTTCGTCTGCCTCCTCCTCGACCTGACCGAGGCCGAGGCGATGTCGTCCGAGGTCAGAAAGATCGCGGCCCGCGAGGCGGCGCTCATCCCGTACCGGGGCATCGGGGTGTTCGGGGCGCCCTTCCACGCGCGGGTCTTCCTGCGCCTTCTCATGGGCGCCTTCCAGGTCTTCGCGCCGCACCGGGTCGTCCCCTTCAGCTTCTTCGACACCGAAGTGGAGGCCAGGGCCTGGCTCCTTTCGCTCGCGAAGGACGGACCGCGCCAGGACGCCGCGCCGCCCGTCCAGCACATGAACGGGTGAGGGAACGCATGGCGGCTTGCCCCGCCCGTTCCGATGCGCAATAGCCGGCCCATGCGCATCGTCTGCATCGGGGGAGGTCCGGCGGGCCTGTACTTCGCGCTGCTCATGAAGAAGGCGCGTCCCGACAGCACCATCACCGTGCTCGAACGCAACCGCGCCGACGACACCTTCGGCTTCGGCGTCGTCTTCTCGGACGCCACCCTGGAGAACCTGGCCGAGGCCGACCTGCCCTCGTACCAGGCCATCACCCGGCAGTTCACCCACTGGGACGACATCGACATCCAGTACCGCGGGCAGATGCTCCGCTCGACGGGGCATGGCTTCTCGGGCCTCTCCCGCCAGACGCTCCTCGCCATCCTCCAGGAGCGCGCGCGCGGGCTCGGGGTCGACCTCCACTTCGAGCAGGAGATCCCCCCGGATGCCACGCTCCCGGGGGTGGACCTCCTGGTCGTCGCCGACGGGGTGAACAGCGCCCTCCGCACCCGGTTCGCGGCCTGGTTCAAGCCGCAGATCGACGAGAGGCCGAACCGCTTCGTCTGGCTCGGGACCACCTATCCCTTCGACGCCTTCACCTTCTGGTTCAAGGAGAGCCGCGACGGCCTCTTCATGGTCCACGCCTACCGCTACGAAGAGGGCCGCTCCACGTTCATCGTGGAGTGCTCGGCGGACACCTTCGCGCGGGCGGGGCTCGCCTCGGGGGACGAGGACGCCACGCTCGCCTACTGCGAACGGCTCTTCGCCGAGGAGCTGAAGGGCCACCGCCTCCTCAAGAACCGCTCGGTGTGGCGCCAGTTCCCGACCGTGAAGAATGCCCGCTGGCACCACGACCGCATGGTGCTCCTCGGCGACGCGGCGCACACCGCGCATTTCTCCATCGGCTCCGGCACCAAGCTCGCCATGGAGGACGCCATCGCCCTCGCCAGGGCCCTCACCGAGCGCAGGACGGTGCCGGAGGCGCTCGCCGCCTACGAGGACGAGCGGCAGAAGGCGGTGCAGAGCACCCAGCGGGCCGCGCAGGTGAGCCTCTCGTGGTTCGAGAGCGCCGAGCGCTACCTGGGCATGGAGCCCTTGCCCTTTGCCTTTGGCCTCCTCTCGCGCAGCCTGCGGGTCACCCACGAGAACCTCAAGCTGCGCGACCCCGCCTTCGTGGCTCAGGTCGACGCGCGCTTCGCCGGCCTCGCGGAGCGGCAGAGCGGCTGCACCATCTCCCGCACCCCCCGCGGAGAGCCGCCGCCGCCGATGTTCACCCCCTTCAAGCTCCGGGGCCTCCTCCTGCCCAACCGCGTCGTCGTCTCCCCGATGTGCATGTACTCGGCGGAGGAGGGGACCATCGACGACTGGCACCTCGTGCACCTCGGCAGCCGCGCCATGGGCGGCGCTGGCCTGGTGATGACCGAGATGACCGACGTCAGCGCCGAGGCGCGCATCACCCCGGGGTGCGCCGGCATCTACACCGCCGAGCACGCGCGCGCCTTCCAGCGCGTCGTCGACTTCGTCCACCGCCACACCCCCGCCAAGATCGGCATCCAGCTCGGCCACGCCGGCCGCAAGGGCGCCACGAGGCTGATGTGGGAGGGCATGGACCAGCCCCTCGAAGGCGGCAAATGGCCCCTCCTCTCGGCCTCGGCGCTCCCTTACTTCCCGCACAGCGACCTCCCCAAGGAGATGGACCGCGCCGACATGGACCGGGTGATCGCCGACTTCACCCGGGCCACCTCGCTCTGCGTCGAGGCCGGCTTCGACCTCCTGGAGCTGCACCTCGCGCACGGCTACCTCCTGGCCAGCTTCATCTCCCCGCTCACCAACCGCCGCACCGACGCCTACGGCGGCGCCATCGCCCAGCGCATGCGCTTCCCCCTGGAGGTCTTCGACGCGGTGCGCGCGGCCTGGCCTGCGGAGAGGCCCATGTCGGCGCGCATCTCGGCCGCGGACTGGGCGCCCGGGGGCCTCGAACCCGACGACGCTGTGGCTGTTGCCCGCATGCTCAAGGAGCATGGCTGCGACATCGTCGACGTCTCCTCGGGCCAGACCGTGGCCGAGGCCCGCCCTGCCTTCGGTCGCCTCTACCAGGTCCCCTTCAGCGACCGCGTGCGGCACGAGGTCGGCATCCCGACCATGGCCGTGGGGGCCATCAGCTCCTGGGCCGACGTGAACAGCGTCCTCGCCGCGGAGCGCGCCGACCTCTGCTGCCTCGGCCGCGCCCACCTCTACGACCCCTACTGGACCCGCCACGCGGCCCGCGACCAGGGCTTCCCCCTCCCCTGGCCCAGCCAGTACATGGTCGCCCAGGACTTTTCTCCCCGGTAAAGCTGCTGCGCGCCCCGCGTCGTCGGTCGGCCTCCCTCGAAATCCACTGTGGATTCCTCGGTCGGCCTTCCTGGCCGCGGGGCGCTCGCGACGCTTTCCCGGTCAGCTCTGGTGTGCCCCCTCTCCCCAATCCCGCCGCTCACGCTGGGTAGCGACCATCGGGAGCGTAGGGGCTGCAGGCCCCTGCTTTTAAGGTACGCAGCCGAGGGCGCGGCTGCGGGTGGAGGTGGCCTTGCTGGTGAGGGAGCCGGAGCTGGGGGGCCAGCGGTCGAGGAGCTGACGGTAGGCGGCGCAGGCGCCGGCGGTATCGCCCTGGGCCTCGCGGGCCAGACCCAGGTGGTGGTGCGCGACGGTGTGGGTCACCGGGAGCCGCAGCGCCGAGCAGGAGCGGGTCACCTCGGTCAGGTGCGGGATGGCCTCGGCGGAGCGACCGGCGAGCACGTACAGCTTCCCGAGCGCGGCCTCTGTCTCCAGGGTCCTGGCGGGCGGCAGCGGCGTGAAGCGGGGCAGCGCGGCCAGTGCTTCCTCCGCGTCGGCGGGCGTGCTCGCGGGCATCGCGTAGGCCTGGATCCACAGCATCGACCGCATCTCCCCGGCCGTCCGCGGCTCCCAGCCCTGGACCCAGGCCTCGCGCCGCTCCACGTACTGCGCCCGGCTGATCTGCTCGGCCTCGCGCTGCGCGTGCAGGAGGAGCACCGTCGTCTCCCGGTTGATGCGCGGCACCGTGCGCCGGTGCACCTCCAGGCTCCCGAGCAGCTCGGCCGCGTCGCGCCCTGCCTGGTGCACCTCTCCCAGCTCGCGCTGCAGCGCGATCATGAACTGCGCGCTCACCCGCCGGGTCACCGCGATCGTATCGCTCCGCTGGGCGAGATCGCGCGCCTCGCGCACGGCCCCGCGCAGATCGCCGGTGAGGGCTTGCAGGTACAGGTGGTGCAGTGCCCGCGAGTTCTCCGCGTACTCTGCGGACACCTGCGTCTGGTGCTGCTCCAGGGCTGCGCGCACCGCGGCGACGGGCCTCCCGAGCGCGTAGAGCGCCGTGGCCAGCTCGATGTGCCGCGAGAACAGCGTCGAGGCCTGGGTCAGGTAGCTCCGCGTGTCTTGCTCGAACTCATCGCAGCGGCCGGCGCGCTCGTGCATCAGACCCCGATCGCCGATGCAGTCGGTCGCCGCCGGGGACACCCGGATGCACTCCTCGATGGCGTCGTAGGCCTCCCCGCTGCGCCCGAGCAGCGTCAGCGCCCGGCTCCTCGCCTGCCAGCAATCGGCGTATTTCGGATCGAGATCGGTGCAGCGCGTGGCGACGTCGAGGCTCTCGGCGGGGTCTGTCGAGCGCACGAACATCGACAGGTGGTGCAGCAGCTCCAGATCGCCGGGGTAGCGGCGCGACGCCTCCCGGAAGCGCCGCAGGCTCTCGTCGCGGTCCTCCGGATCGCGCATGATCAGCGGCTCGTAGGCCTCGAGCAGCGCCTCGTCCCGCGGCGACAGCGACGACCGGAGCGAGATGGCCCGTTGCAGGTGCATGCGCGCCTCCGGGCTGCCCGTGTTCCGGTATGTCTGGGCGAGGCGCAGGTGCGCGGCGGCGAAGAACGAATCGAGCTTCTCGGCGCGGGCGAAGGCCTGGTGGGCCACCGACCACTGCGCGTCCCGGAATGCCTGCAGCCCCTCGCGGAAGGCGACGAGGGCCTGGGTGCTCGCGGTCTGGGGGGAGGGGAGGGCGGTGATGGGGACGGGGGTCGTCGAGGGCGACGCCGGGGACGGGGACGCCGCGGGCGCGCTGGTGGAGGTGGTTCCCGCCGGCTCGGACGACGACGACGGTGCCCAGCCTGCGGCGAGGGCCACGGCCACCCCGAGTGCCCCTGCCGCTGCGCCGACCAGGGGCCACCGGTGGCTCTTGCGGTGCTGGGACAGCGGAGATGGTGTCCCGGGGGGCGCGCTCAGCGTCGCCGCATCCCGGCGCACGTTCGCATCGGCCAGCGGGGGCAGGTCCGACGCCTTGCCCATGATCACGCTCATCCGGCGGCTGGAGGGCGCGTTCTGCTCCCCGAGGACGAACTCCTCCAGCAGATCCACCACCTCGTCCATCGACGCGAAGCGGTCCTCGCGCCGCTTCTCCAGCGTCCGCGCGAGGATGGCCCAGAGCGGCTCTGGCGCCTCGTGGAGCCGCGGCGGCGCGTCGCCGAGGATCCCGGCCACCACGGCGAGCATGTCTCGCCCATGCCCGAACGGCAGCTTCCCCGACAGCACCTCGTAGGCCGTCACCCCCCAGGAGAACTGATCGACCCGCTGATCGGAGTCCTCTCCACGGATCTGCTCTGGCGCCATGTAGGCTGGTGTCCCGAGCAGCTTCCCGGGGCTCGTCAGGGTCGAGGTCACGTCGTCGTCGGTGTCGTGCGAGGGCGGCGTGTAGGCCGAGCGCACCCGCCGCGCGATGCCGAAGTCCAGCACCTTGATCACCCCGTCGCTGCGGAGCATCACGTTCTCTGGCTTCACGTCGCGGTGCACCACCCCCACCCGGTGCGCGGCGGCCAGCGCGCGCGCCACGTCGAGCAGCCAGCGCAGCAGCACGATCTGGGGGATGCCTGCGCCGATGTACCGCCGGAGCGGGATCCCGTCGACCAGCTCCATGGCCAGGTACGGGGCTCCCGCGTGCTCGCCCACGTCGAACAGCGACACCGCGTTCGGATGGTTCAGGGCTGCGGCGGCGCGCGCCTCGCGGAGCACGGGGTTCGCGGACCCGCGCCAGCTCTCTGGCGCCACGTCGAGGACCCTGTTCAGCACCTTGAGGGCCACGTGACGGTGCAGTCGGGTATCGAGGGCGCGGTACACCTCGCCCATACCTCCCGCACCGAGGCTCTCCTCGATGACGTACCGGTCGAAGGTGTCGCCCGGTGTGAATCGCATCGGCAGCCATCATTGCATACTGGACGGGGAGCGTGTGTCCAGACGCGCGGTACGGCCTGCGTACGTCCCAGGTCTCTCGCCAGCGCCTCCTGCCTCGTGGGCCGCGCGGGCTGCGCGTGTCGGGAAAAGCCTGGAGTGCGTCTGCCGCGGCACCGCCGTGGGCTGCGCGGTCGGGTCACGGCGTCGAGGAGGGCGTATCGTCGTTGACGAGCAGCAGGGCCGTGTTGTGGAGCACCTCCTCGGTGCTCAGCGCCGCGGTGTACATGGCCGCGTAGAACATCGACCCCTTGAACGAGCGCAGCCCGACCTCCCGGTTCCCCAGCACGTAGTGGGTGTCTGGCACCAGCGCCACCAGCGCGTCCTGCGTCGGCACCGCGCCGCTGACCCGCGGCATGGGCGAGGCGTTCACGTACAGCCGCAGCCGCGCCTCTGGATCTTCCTGCGTGGTGTCCAGCACGACGTGCACCACCGCGCGCCCCAGGGCTGGCAGCGCGACTGGCCAGCTCCCCGCCAGGATGGAGTTGTTCCACCGGAACTGCAGCCGCGAGGTGCTGTTCGAGGTCAGCGAGAACGACCCTGACTGCTCGTCGAACCCGATGTGGCTGATCCGCGAGCTCTGGCTCACCACCGCGTCGATGTCGACGACCACCTCGATCGTGCCCTGCTGCGACCCGTTCAGCCGCGCCTCGAGCTTGGACCCTGGCACCGCCACCGACGCCCGCCCCGAGTCGCCGCTCACGTTCCACCCGAAGCCCCGGTGGCCGCCCTCCGTCACGAAGCTGAGCGCGCTGCTTCCCGTGACGGCGAGCGGCAGCGGATCCAGCGCTGCGTCGGCCAGCGTGCCCGTGGCCGCCCCGCTTCCCCCTTCGTCGATGAAGTACCGGACCAGCAGATCCCGGTCCACGAGCGCGCCTTTCCCCAGATCCCCCGCGCCCTCTCCGCCAGTCCCGCTGCCTGCCCCCCCGTACCCACCGCTGCCCGATCCTGCCGTACCGCCGGTCCCGCTCGGGCTCGTCGTGGACCCCGTCTCGCCCCCGGCGCCCCCGCTGCCTCCGGGCGTGCTGCCCCCCGAGCATGCCACGGGCCCGCTTGCGAGTGCCCCGACGAGCGCGCCGATGCCCGCGAAGGCCCCGACCTGATCACCGCGCCAGCTTCGCCACACAGATGTCCTCCTGGTCCTGAAGCTGCGCCGCCGTCCCCGTCGCCCCGCTCCCGAAGTCCACCGTCCCGACGCAGTCCCCGACGAGCACCAGGTTGCCCGACCCGTCGAGCGCCAGCACCCGCGGATCCTGATCCGCCACGTCCCCGAAGCGGCGCGCGAACACCTTCTCTCCCGCGGGCGACAGCTTCAGCACCAGCATGTCTCCCGCCCCTGCGCTGAGCAGCGCCTCGCCCTGGAAGTCCACCTGCCCCTCCAGCGTCATCCCGAGCAGCGCGTTCCCCTCGCCGTCGAACGTCGCCGCCCGGAAGATCTGCTCCCCGGCGCCCTGCAGCGCGTGCCCCCACACCGGGCTCCCCCCGCCGTCGAGCAGGATCACGAAGCCGTCGGCCGCGTCTTCGGCCTGCACGGTCTGGCCCATGATGTCCATCGCTCCCCCGAAGGACCCCCCCACGATCACCTGCTTGTCCGGCCCCACCGCGAGCGCCTCGGTCTGCTGCGCCCCGGCTCCCGAGAGCGCCGTCGCCTGCAGGGGCATGCCGTTGGCGCCGAACCTGGCCACGAAACCATCCTGCGTCCCCGCCGCCTGGAACGTCGCATCGCCCACCGTGAGCTGACTCGAGAAGAACCCCGTGACGACCACCTCCCCATCGGCTGCGAGCGCCACGTTGGTCACCCTGTCGTTGAGCGCCCCCCCGAGCCGGTGCTGCCACACCACCTCGCCGTCTCCATCGACGCGGAACACGAACCCGTCTTCCCCATCGGCGCTCGTGAGCGTCTCGGCCCCCAGGGTGATCGCCCCGTTGAAGTACCCCACCACCACCGCCCCGCCCGCGTCTGCCGCGACCGCGAGACCTGCCTGGTTCAGCGCGTTGCCGAACCGCTGACCCCACACCGCGCTGCCGTCCGGATCGAGCTTGAGCAGGAAGACATCGTTCGCGCCCGCGCTCGTGAGCACCGGGTTCCCGTTCATCGGGTCCATCGTGCTCTCGAACCTCCCCGTGACGTACACGAACCCGCCCGGATCCACCGCGAGCCCGCGCGCCTCCTGGATCTCCCCATCGCCGAAGCTCGTGCTCCACACCGCCTCGCCCGACCCGTCGAGCTTCGCCACGAACACGTCGTTCCCACCCTGGTTGCTCAGCGTGGTGCTCCCGAAGTCCAGATCGCTCGCGAAAGCCCCTGCGAGCAGCAGCGCCCCCGACCCGTCGAGCGCGAACGCGTAGGGCACATCGTCGCCGTCTCCCCCGAAGCGCCGGCTCCAGAGCGCGCAGTGATCGTTCACGGCCCCGTCGCAGTCCTCGTCGACCGCGACGCCGCTCACGCACTCCTCCAGGCTGGGGCGCACCTCCCCGAGGCAGATCCCCCCGTCGCCCACATCGCAGAACAGCCACCCCCGGCGGCAGACCCCCACGTCCGCCGTCCCCTCGGCCCCCCCGTAGCAGCTCCCCTGCTCGTCGACCTCCCCGTCGCAGTCCTCGTCGCGCCCGTCGCACGTCTCCGCCGCCGGGAGCTGCTGGTTCTGGCACGCGCCGAACGTCCCGTCGGCCTGACAGGCCACCAGTCCCCCCGTGCAGATCCCCGTCCCCTCGGTCCCTGGAGCTCCCGTGTAACAGGCCCTCACATCACCGAGCGAACACGCCTCTCCCGGCGTCCCGGCCCCCGTCCCGCTCGTCGGACCCGTGCCTTCTCCGACGCGCGGATCGTAGTCGTCCCAGGGGTGGGAACAGGCGCCCTGGAGCAGCGCGGCGACGAGGCCGAGGGCCCCTGCGGGGAGCAGGGCACGGCGGGCGAAGCGAAGACGCATGGCCATGACAGTCCGGCGCCGAGCCTACCACGGCGACCCGCGACTCCCTAAAACCTGCATCCCGCTGCGACCAGCCGTGATCGACCGCGACCAGCCGCGATCCGCTGTGACCGGCCGCGAGCAGCGCGGCCACACTCAGCGCGGCCGCACTCAGTAGGGATCGGCGGGGATCAGCGCCTCGTTCTCGACGGCGAGCGCCTGCCCCGGCACGTCGGTGGTCCCTGCGGGCAGCGCCACCGTGTCTCCTGCGACGAGCTTGTGGACCGTGAGCCCCGACATCGCGAACGGCACCCCGGGCTCGCACGACGTCGGCGGCGTGCTCGTCTTCATCAGGTACGCCGCCCCCTCCCCGTAGACGCGCCCCACCCCCTCCGGATCGATCGCCACCGCCGTGTACTCGTCGACGCCCAGCCCGATCGGCGCCGTCGACCAGCCATCCTGGATCAGGCGCCCCAGGAACGTCGCCAGCCGCCCCATCCTGTCGCGCGCCGCGAAGTGCTGATCGGTGATCACCCCCGCGAGCGGCGGCAGCGGCAGGAACCCCCGCTCCAGGGTCATGAACTCGTTGTACGGATCCTCGAGCGCCTCGCTCGAGTACACCGTGTCCACGTATGCCGCGAACATGAACTCCCCGAGCACCGCGCACCCCGCGCTGGTCCCCCCGAGCGCCGCGCCCCGGCCCCAGGCCTCCATCAGCGCGTCCTCCACCGCCGTCCCCATCCAGTTGTTCAAGTACGTCGCCTGGTCCCCGCCCGCGAGGAACACCGCCTCTGCGTTCCGCACCCGGAACGCCACGTAGGGATCGTTCGCGAGCTCCCGGCTGGTCACCAGCATCGTCTCCACGGAGTCGCAGCCGCCGATGTCCGAGTACAGGAAGTCGTTGTACCCATCCTCCCCGCTGGTCCGGAGCACCACCACGTCTCCGCCTGCCGCGAACGGCATCCACCACTCCAGCGACTCGATCACCTCGGCCGACCCGCCCATCAGGAGCAGCGCCGGCCCCGTCGGCGTCACGTCCGCGTCCAGCGCGTTGCCCGTCACGTAGTGGACCAGGTCCTCCGGCACCGGCGGCGCCCCATCGGACCCTCCGCCCTCGCCGCCCGCGCCGCCCTCGCCCGCGCCACCCGCGCCCGCGCCACCCGCGCCGCCCTCGTTGCCGGAGGCCCCCGCGTTGCCGGAGCCCCCGGTCCCGCCGTCCTCGGACGAGCAGGAGATCGCGAAGCAGGGGAGCGTCAGCGCGAGCAGCGACGCGAGCCAGGGTCGGAGCGAAGCAAGGGCGGTGGAACGATGCATCCGGCGAGCATCCGCCGCGCCCGGGACCACGTCAACCGCGTCCCGGCACGCCCCCTCCTCGCCCGCATCTCACGGCGCTCGTCTGCGCTCGTCTGCGCTCGTCCGCGCTCGTCCGCGCTCGTCTGCGCTCGTCCGCGCTCGTCTGCGCTCGTCTGCGCTCGTCTGCGCTCGTCTGCGCTCGTCCGCGCTCACGGCACGCCCCTCACGGCATGCCTCTCACGGCACGCCAGGGGGCGTCGCGAACTGCCCCGGGAACGGGTTTGCGTTCTGGCGGCGCCGGATCTCCTCCGGCGTCCACAGCGTCGCCCCCCGCTCGTGGAACAACGCGACGCCGATCACGCCCACGTTCCGCGTGTCCCCATGCTTCTTGCCTGCGTACGACCCGCGCACCGAGCCGAACCGGAACGCCGCCACCTCGTCCGCGCTCTGCCGGAACCCATCGATCACCAGCTCCCCGTTCGGTTCGAGCAGGTACCCCCGCTTCGGGAACGCCGCCGCCTGCCCGTCGATGACGTCCAGCCCATCCACCGACACCACGCACTCGAAGCGCTCCGAGGTCAGGTTGCGCAGCACGATGCTGTACCGCATCCCGTGCTCCCCCACGACGAAGCGGTTCCCCTCCGCCGTGAACCCGCTCAGGAACTGCCCCGCCTCGCCGCGCAGCCCGAGCTGCACCGCGCCGCTCGCCACGGTGAACGCCTGCGCCGCCGTGCGCTGGAACCCGGTGAGCCCCGCCATCGCCCGCGCCCCCTGCTCGTCGTTGTAGCTCAGGCTCACCAGCGCGAACGGCGACGTCGGATCGGCGCGCACGAACGGCGCCGTGGTGATCCGCGAGGTGCGCGTCTCCCCCCACTCCGTCCCGAGCCCGGGCCTCGCCCGCGGCGGCTGCGTGGCCGCAACCTCGTCCCCCGGCGGAGCCGACTCCTTCTTGCTCAACCTCCCCGCGCCATCGGTCCGCGCCGGGGTCGACGCCGGAGGTGGCGCCGGGGCCGGCTGGGTCGGCCTCACCGCACGCCCACCTGCGGCTCCCTGCGTCGCAGGCCCCGCGCTGGCGCTCCCCAGGCCATCGTCCGCACCCCCAGGCTCCGCCGGAGCCGGTGCTTCAGGCGCCTTGGCCTCGCCCGAGGCGCCATTGCCCACGTCGCCGTCACGGCTCCCTCCGGCCTCGCTGCCCGACGGCCCCTCCGCCGCGCTCTTCGGCGTCGTGCCCCCGCTACCCGCCACCTGACTGCCGCTGCAGCCCAGCACGGCCAGGGAGCACGCCGCCACCAAGAGAAGACCGATCCGCCGCATCCTGCCCATGTCACCCTCCGTGCCGCCCAAGCACCCGCACCGACCGCGCCAACCGCGCCGACTGTGGGGAGAACGGGGGCGCCCGGAGGAGCTTACACGCTCCCGCTGTTTTTCCGGGCGGCGGTCCCGGGAGCCGCATTCTCCCTCAGCGGTAGACGAACACACCCTTCAGATCCTCGGTCTGCGAGAGGGGCGTGGGGTTCTGACCCTTCGACATCGACGTCGCCCGGAACTGGTAGATCATCCCCGCGTCGAGCGGCGGACCCCCGTAGGTCACCCGCACCTCGCCGCCGCCGTTCACCTCGGGGACATCGAGGTCTTCCCAGACCAGGTCCCCGAACACGTCGAAGACCTGCACCGTGTACCCGCCCTCGCTGGAGTCGTCGGCCCACGCGAGCTCCGGCGTCCCCGACACCTCCTCCAGCCCCTCGGCCCCGGGGCTCAGCACCGCGAGCGCCTCCGTCACCTTGAACGTCGCATCCACAGCGTGATCGGCCCCGGCGATGGTGATCTCCAGGATCTCGGTGCCCCCGATCGAGGTGTCCGGATCGCGCACCAGATCGTCGTTCTCGAACGCCGCCAGCACCTTGTACGTCCCGTCCGGCACCCCCTCGATCGCGAACTCCCCGCTCACGCCCCCCGCGCGCAGCCCCCGCGGCGCCTCGCCGCGCTTCGTCGCCTCCACGAAGGTGTCCTTCACGACCAGGATCACGCTCGTCTCGCTGCCCCCCGGCGCGTTGACGATGGACACCTTCCCCCGCACCACGGCCGTCGCCGCGCCGAGGCTGTTCAGCAGCACGCCTCCGGTCTCCTCCCCGGCGCGCACCGTCGCCGCCGCGGGCGCGAGCTGCAGCCCGCCCGCGTAGCCGCGCACCTCGTGGTCCCCTGCGGGCACGTTGAAGACCGTGAACGCCCCGTCCACGTCGGCCGCGCCGGTCACCCCGCCCGCGACCACCAGCGTCCCCCCTGGCCTCTCGGCCACCACCGCGCCCGAGACCGTGCCGAGCCCCGCCACGTCCGGCAGCCCGAGCAGCGCGATGTCCGTGGCCACCGTCTCGATCCGCGGCGGATCTCCCGTGGCCGTGGCGAGATCGAGGGGCAGCGCCACCCGCGGCGCCCTCGGGAACGTCTCGTACCCGGACGCATCGGCGCGCAGCGTCACGCTCGCCGCCACGGGCTTGCCGTCCCTGTCCCGCCTCGCCGCCACCTGCAGCGTGTACGCCCCATCGGCGCCGCTCACCGCCACCCGCGACAGCGCCGCCTCGTTCGCGTCGCGCGCGATCACCCGCGCCCCCGCGAGGCCCGCCATCTCCAGGGCGTCGAGCACCCGCCCCTTCAAGGTCACCGGCGCGAAGCACCCAGGCCCGCCCCCCTCCACCTCCTCGCAGGCCAGGCCGGCGGCGCACCCCGTCTGGTCGAGCACCGAGCACCTCTCGGGCGCCTCGTTGCCGTCCTCGTCGCCCCCGCAGGCGGCGAAGGCGTACGCGAGGATGGAAGCGATCAGGAACCAGGAAGACGAGCGATGAAGCGTCATGAGCGATCTCCTTTCCAGCATCCGGGATCAAGCGCGTCGCGTCAGCGCTGCCGCGCGTTGCAAGTCGTTCACCCGCAGGTGCGGGCGCAGGTCGGCCACGCCCACCCTCGGGCCCGCGTCCACCACGCGCGGCGCCAGCGCCCTTTACTGCGGGACGGGCTGGCAGCAGCCGGTGATGCAGTACGTGTAGACAGGGCAGGGGTCCTGCCCACCGAGCCCGCAGGGCTGCACCCCGTCCGCGCACTGCTGCCCCGAGCCGCTGCCGCCGCTCCCACCACTGCCGCCGCTGCCGCCGCTCCCGCCCGCGTCGCAGCCAGGATCGGGGGACGGCTTGCCGAGGCACACCTCGCAGGGCCCGCAGTCGTTCCAGCAGGAGTCGACGGGGATGCAGGGGTGACACTTCGTCGGATCCCCGAGGTCGGCGGCCGTGCACACGCTGTTGCCATCGGCGCCCTCGGAGCCGAGCCACACGTGGTCGCCGCTGCCCGCGGGCAGCTCGCAGCACCCGAAGCAATCGCACCCGTTCGGCGTGAGCGGCCCGCAGACGTCGTGGCACTGCTGCGACTGCGCGTCCTGCAAATCCCCGCAGCTCGCGTTCGAGCCGGGGTACATCGCGCCCGCGTCGTACGCACAGGACGCCCCGTTCTCCGGCTCGGGGTAATAGCCCGGGGCCACCTCGTTCGGGTCGCACCGGTGCGTCCACGTGCAGTCGTCGTTGCCAGCGCCCGAGTTCGAGTCCCAGTAGCAGTCCACGATGCAGGGCGGCCCCGCCTGACCCGGGATCCCCCCGTAGTAGCTCCCCTCGGTGTTGTCGCAGGGGCCGAGGCAGTCAGGGTCCTGGTTGTCGACGAGCCCATCGCCATCGTCGTCTTCCAGATTCCCGCAGGCGTAGACCTGGTTCTGGCAGGGCGCCTCGTGCGTCGGCGCGCCCCCCACCCCCGTCGTGGAGGTCGTGCCCGCGCCCCCGACCCCCGCGCCGCCCGCGCCGCCCGCGCTGCCCCCGCCCGTGAGCGTGCCGCTCCCGGCCCCGCTCCCGGCCGTATCCGCGCCGTCCACGCCCTTGTCGCTGCACCCCACCGAGAGGCCGACCCCGCAGGTCACGGTGACGAGGGCGAGCGTGGCAAGCCGAACGAAGCGCATGAGTCCTCCAGGAGCAAGTCAGGGACCGGCAGGCGTGCATGCCGGGTCGGTCCTGCGTGGGCTGTGGCAGCACCGCGCGTCCACGGCTCAAGAAAATGCAGAGGCCCGGCCACTGCCCCTCAAAGCTTCACCACCAGCCCCAGGAACCCTCCCACGCTCGGCCGCCCTGGCGCGCCGAGCGGCTCGCCCGCGAGGCGCACCACGGCCCGCGGCTCTGCGAACAGCACCTGCGCGTCCAGCAGCACCGCGACCCGCGCCCCCAGCGGCACCCCGACCCCCACCCCCGCTGCCCCCAGCGCCGACCACACCTCCCCCGACGCTGCCGTGTACGGCGGCACCGGCTCTCCCGCCGCGTGGAGGTGGTACACCCCGACCCCCGCCGAGAGCCGCGGCACCACCGGCCCGAGCGCCTCCAGGCTGTACACCGCCTCCGCCATCGCCATCTCCTGGCGCACCGCGAGCGTGCCTGCGCCTCCGGTGAGCGCGGGCGCGAACGTCGGGCCCACCAGGCTCACCCGCACCGCGAGCGCCCCGCTGGATCGCCCGGGCAGCGCTGCTCCAGCCTCCACCCGCACGAACGGCCCCACGGCCGGCCCCACCCCGCCTCCTTGCAGCACGACCGCCCCCACCTCCACGCCGATCCCCCCGTGCAGCGGACCTCTGGCCTGCTGCGCGGCAGCGCCTCCAGCCCCCTCCGTGACCGCACCTGGCGGTGGTTCCTGCGCGCCCTTGTCCGCCGGAGGACGCGCCCGCTCCAGCCGGATCCGGCTCGCCTCCAGGATCTCCGCCGCCCGCACCGCCACCACCGACGGCGCCGACGCCCCCTCTGCAGAGATGGTGCGCACCGCGGCGCCCTCTCCTCCCTCGACCGTCCACAGATCCACGGAAGCCCCACCTGGCGAGCGCCGGAGCCTCGCGACCGCGACGCCGCCTGACGCCCGCGCCACCTGCGCCAGATCGATCGGCTTCCCCGCAGCTCCCGCGCCTCCTGCTGCCCCCGCGCCTCCCGCCGCGCCCGCGCCTCCCGCTGCGCGTCGCCCCGCCTCAACCACCTCGAACCCTGCGGCGCCCAGCTCCGCGCGCAGGCGCGTCATCGCCTCCCGCAGCACCTCGTCCTCGCGCGCGGTCGCCTCGCCCCCCACGAGCACCACCCGCGGACGCCCCGCCTGCCTCGCCGCGGATCCCGCGCCCTTTCCGGGCTCACCGGCCGCGGCGTTCCCCGTGCTCCCCACGCTGACGAGCATCGCACCCAGGACGATGATCCTCGCGTGGGGCCTCTGGCGCACCCCTACGGCTCTAGCAGAGCGCGCGCTGCGGCGGCATGCCCACCGCGTGGATACCGCGCGAGGTAACGCTCCGCGATGGGCCGCGCCGCCGCGCGTCCACCTGTGCGCTGCGTGGCCACCATCTTCCGTCCGAGCGCCTCCGCCGCGAACGCTCCCCCGGGCGACTCGGCGAGGTACGTGTCGTACCAGGTGATCGCCTCGGCGGGCGCGAAGCCATCCGCCATGCGCCCGAGCAGGAACGCCGCCGCGCGCCCCGAGCTGCTCGCCGCGAAGCGCTTGCGCATGGCCAGGAGCGCCTTCCGCGCCAGCTCCGACCGCCCCGTGTACCGCGCCGCGTCCGCGAGGGCCGACAGATCGTCGATCGAACCCTGCGCCAGCACCGACTGGATCCCCCGCGTCTCTGCGTCCATGAGCACCCCCCCGAAATCTCCTTCGGCCACCCGCTTCGACCAGCTCCGCGCCACCTCGTGGCCCTTCGCCGCCCCTCCCACCGCCCCCTCGGCCCCACCCTTCTCCGCGCCCGCGCCCGCGCCCGCGCCCTCCGCGCCCGTCCCCTGCGCGTTCGCTTCTGCCCCCGCCCCCTCCGTGCCCTCCGGGCCCGCGCCTTCCGCGCCCGTCCCCTGCGCGTTCGCGTCCTTCCCTGCCGCCCCGCCCTCCACCGCCCCCGCCGTTGCCGCGCGCGCTCCCTCGACCCCGACCCCGGCCCCGAGGTCGTCCATCCTGGCCGCCTCCCCGCTCTGGATCTCCAGCGCCCCCTCCTGCAACCGCGCCACGAGCCGCTGCCCCGCGCGCATCGACACCCCCTCGGGCGCGACCGGCCCCCGCACCACCACCGCCCCCTCGCGGAGCTGCACCACCAGCTCCCCCGCCTCGCGCGACCACCGCACGTCGAACGCCGTGCCGGTCACCTCGATGACGAACGGCCCCACCTCCACCGACCACCGCGCCCCTGTCCGCCGCATGATCTCGAACGACGCGCGCCCGCCCTCCAGCGCCACCCGGGCCCCTTCGCGCCCGCGCTCACCGACCCGCATCGACGCTCCCGCCGCGAGCACCACCACGCTGCCCTCCGTGAAGCGCACCCGCGCCTCGCCTCCCGCAGGAGCTGCCACGTAGCCTTCCGCCGTCGTCGTCCCGTTCTCCACCGCGTAGTCGATGGGTGAAGGCCACCAGACCACCGCCACCGCCGCCGCGATCGCCGCCGCCGCCGCGAGCACCGTCGCCCCGCGCGTGATCGCCCGCCGCCGCCCTTCCTCGCGCCCCGCCCCCCGCACCACCGCGGCCACCAGCCGCTCCTGCCCCGCCGCGTCCCGCGCCGCGTCGTCCACCTCGGGCAGCCCCACCCGCGCCAGATCCCCGAGCCGCGCGAGCTTCACCTCGCCCTCCGCGCCCGCCCACCGATCCCCCGCGCGCTCCGGCCCCTGACCGCTCATGCTCCACCTCCCAGCCGTGCCGCGCTCTCCCCGCCGGGCGCCTCCAGGTACGCCGCGAGCTCCGGATCCCGCTGCGCCGCCGCCAGGATCCGCTGCGACGCGCGCGCGAGGTGCCGCTTCACCGTGGCCAGCGAGGTGTCCATCGCCGCCGCGATCTCCGTCAGCTCCAGCCCCTCGATGTGCCGCAGCACGAAGAGCATCCGCGCCCGATCATCGACCCCATCGAGCAGCGTATAGAGCCGCGCCACCGCCGCCCGCGCCCCCGCATCCACCCCGCTCCACGCCGCCTCGGGCAGCACCCCCGTGGGCGTGAGCTGCAGCCACCGCCGCAGCCTCCGCCGCCGCAGCTCCTCGCGCGCCACCCGCATGGCAATCCCCACGATGTAGCTCTGGAGCAGCGCCGGATCCCGCAGCTCCCCGGCCGACCGGAAGAAGCGCAGGAACGTGTCCTGCACCCGATCCTCGACCTCGTCCCCCGGCCCGAGCGTGCGCCGGAGGAGCCTGCGCACCAGCGGCGCAAACCGCGTCCACACCACCGCCGCCGCCCCCGGATGCCCCGCCGCCGCCGCCCGCGCCAGCGCCTCATCGCTGGTGGCCGCGAGCGGAAGCGCCTGCACCGCCCCCCGCGCAAGCCGCGCCTCCCCCACCCGCCCCGGCGGGGCCGGAGGCACACTCGCCGAGGGAGGTCGCGGATGGCTGGTCACGGGAGATGCTGTGGCCACTCCCGGGCGCCGCGGCTCAAGAATCGACAGGGTAGGGAAGAGGGGAGATTCCGATGGGGGGCAGGAAGCGCGGGAGTGAACGCGGGAGGGCCAGCGCCACTGGACAGGAGGGGCGTCCGGCTGGACAGGCGGGGTGTCCGGGAGAAGCGGTCGCGGACGATGTGCTCTCTGGTGGGTGCAGTCTCTGGCGGGGGCGTCCCTGGTAGACGCGGTTCAGGTCAAGCGCAGGTGGGGAGGATCGCAATGCCGGGTGTGTCCCGTGTGAATAGCGCGAGCACCCCTGCATTCGCAGGGGGCGCACATCCTGTGCCAGGAAATGGAGGATCCGTTTACGTGAAGGGGTGACCACGTGCACGTGAAGGGGTGACCACGTGCACGAGAAGGATGACTGCTGGCACGAGAAGGATGACTGCTGGCACGAGAAGGATGACTGCTGGCACGCGAAGGATGACTGCTGGCACGGGAAGGATGACTGCCGGCACGCGAAGGATGACTGCTGGCACGGGAAGGACGACTGCTGGCACGCGAAGGATGACTGCTGGCACGGGAAGGATGACTGCCGGCACGGGAAGGATGATTGCCGGCACGGGAAGGATGACTGCTGGCACGGGAAGGACGACTGCTGGCACGCGAAGGATGACTGCTGGCACGGGAAGGATGATTGCCGGCACGGGAAGGATGATTGCCGGCACGGGAAGGATGACTGCTGGCACGGGAAGGATGATTGCCGGCACGGGAAGGACGACTGCTGGCACGCGAAGGATGACTGCCGGCAGGTAGTGGTCAATTTTGACCACCGGTCGAGGAAGCGCTGTGCCCTCACCGGGAACTGGTCACCTCGACCCTGGCCGCACTAGAGTCCTGACGCACCCAACCCTGCGCTACACCGCTCCGGGAGTACGTCATGCAAGCTCTTCGATACACCATCAACGTCACCCTGGACGGGTGCTGCGACCATCGCGCCGGCGTCTCGAGCGAGGAGATACACCGTCACGCAACCGCGAACATCGAGCGGGCCGATGCCCTCCTCTTTGGCCGGGTGACTTACGGAATGATGGAGGAAGCGTGGCGGTCACCGGTGCCTGCGGGAACGAGGCCGGACTGGATGGAGCCCTTCGCCAGGACGATCGGCGCGAAGAAGAAGTACGTCGTGTCGAGTACCCTGGACCGGGTCGACTGGAACGCGGAGCTCGTGCGCGGGGACCTGGGAAAGGCCGTCGAGCAGCTCAAGCAGCAGCCGGGGAACGGAATCATGACGGGTGGCGTGACGCTCCCGAAGGCGCTGGCGGAGCTGGGACTGATCGATGAGTACGAGTTCGTCGTGCATCCCCGGATCGCGGGCCATGGGCCGACATTGTTGGCGGGGCTCTCGAAGTACATCGACCTGAAGCTCGTGAGCCGGCTGGAGCTCCCCTCGGGGGCCGTGGCAATGCGGTACGAGCCGAAACGGTAGCCAGGCCCGGCCCCGCATGTGACGCGCGGAAACGTGGCGCTGGGCAGATGGACTGCGGCAGTGCCGCCTGACCCCCTCACTCCGCGGTGGGTCAATCTCGACCACCACCCCTATGATGGGCGGGGGTGTCATCGATGATGGGCGAGGGTGTCATCGATCGTCGCGACCACAAGCGGGGGGGTATTCAGGCATGGTACTGAGCGCAGGAACGGCCCTCGCGTCTCGCACTACCTCAAGCAAACCTTGCGTCGCGTCCACGACTATGGACGACAACGCTACCTCGTGTGTAACCTATCCGCGTGGCGTTAGTCTGGAGCAGGTGTGTGAGTTACCGCCCGCCGGTTCAAGGCGCGTGGGCGCAGACCATATCGGTCCGCAGCATCCCGAGTTCGCCGAAACAATGCACTGGAAGGGGCCCCCGACGTGCACATATCTGCACACGGCTGGTGCTCTCAACATGGGGTGCGCCTGCCCTGTGGGCCGGCCTACGCGCTATTTCGTGGTGATCGCGAAACATCGTGAGGCCAGTCCCAACCCCACCCACATGCCATTGCAGAGCAAGAATATGAAGCGTCCCGATGTCCTTCTCCTACTCCCGCTCCTCCTGGCACTCTCGTGCGCCAGCGGTAGTGACAAGAACACCGACGGCAACCAGGCAGGATGTACGGCGCCGCTCCTCATGTGCGATGGCCGATGCGTGGATTCATCGCACGACCCACAGAACTGCGGTTCGTGTGGAGCCGTGTGTACGGCCGACGAGATTTGCGAAAACGCTCTCTGCGCCATGCGCTGTGTCGGCGGCACCTCCTCTTGTGGTGCTGGTTGCGTCGATACACATCGCTCGACCCGGCAAACTGCGGCGCTTGTGGCACAACGTGCGGACCTGATCAGGTCTGTAGCGGCGGCTCCTGTGTAGCCGTGTGCACAGGCGGCACCACGGAATGCGATGGTGTCTGCGTCTCAATGCAGAGCAGCTTCGAGCACTGTGGGACGTGTGGCCATGTTTGTGCGCCGGGGCAGTCCTGTATTCAAGGTGTATGCGATCCTGCGTGCGAAGGAACCTTGTCCCCGTGCAACGGCACATGCGTCGACTTCAGCTCTGACAGAGACCCCCTGTCGCCCCGCTGTCAACGGGATTGATCTATCCCTGGGGGATAGCTCTCGACGACACTCACGTATTTTTCACGGACTACGGCGGTGGTGTCGCCAAGGTGCCCAAGCTTTCGGGGGCAACTGTCGGACTTGCGTCCGGTCAGGTGAATGCGACGAGCATCGCGGTCTCTGCGCTCGATGTCTACTGGGCAATCGAGGCTAACCCTGGCTACGTCGGTCGTGTTTCGAAGGCCGGTGGGCCGCAGACATATGTGAGTTCGAACCAGTCGCTAGCACGAGGCATCGCGGTAGATGGCCAGCACGTCTACTGGTCGCGTACATCTGACGGAGCTATCGGCCGCGCCAACCTGAATCTGTCCAATCCAACCATGCTGGTCACTGGTCAGGGTCAGGCTGTCGACATCACCGTTGATGATAGCGCAATCTACTGGCTCACCGGATCGACAGGAAAGGTGATGGGTCTGGCGAAGTAGTGCTTCCATTCCCCTGTCCAACGCGATGGTGCTCGTCAGCAGGGAAAGGTTCAGACAGGATGCGCCCATGAGCGATGCACGACCGACGGAGCGCACGGTGATGGGGGCCCTCGGCAACGTGCTCTGGGTCGTGCTGGGTGGGTTCGTGTTCTTCCTCGGCTACCTGATCACGGGGGCCGTCCTGGCGCTCACCATCGTGGGCTTGCCCTTCGCGTTCGCGATCTGGCGGGTGGGGCTCTACGCGCTGCTGCCCTTCAACCGTCGCGTCGTGGACCGGAAGAACAGCCTCGGTTCCGGGTGTCTGGGGGTGTGCTTCAACCTGCTGTGGCTATTCCTGTTCGGGTGGGAGATCGCGCTCGCGCACCTCGGGATGGCGCTGCTCTGCGCGGTGACGATCATCGGCATTCCCTTCGCCATGGCGCACGTGAAGCTGGCCATCCTGGCGCTGTGGCCCTTCGGCAAGGAGATCGTCTGACGGGTGGTCGGGGGACACGCGCACCGTAACCGCCGCAGCACCGGCCCCTGAGGGCAGGCGATGGGGGGCGGGTCAGGAGATGACGGGCGAGGGGGCACCCGGGAGCTGTCACGGCGCCGGACCAGTGCCACGCACGCGTGACAGGGTGTGATGGCGGCGTGACAGGTCGGCTCAGCGGACCACGTGGAGCGCAGGGGGCTGAGGCGTGAGGCCTGAGGCGGGGCTGGTCAGAAGTCGGCGACGCGGCCGCCCATCATCACTTCGCGGACGTTGTTGATGACGACGTTGACGTCGGTGAGGGGGTCGCCTTCGACGGCGATGATGTCGGCGTAGTAGCCCACGGCGACGCGGCCGATCTCGTCCTGGAGGCCCATGCTCTGGGCGCCGTGGAGGGTGGCGGCGCGGAGGGCTTCGAGGGGGGTCATCCCGGCCTGCACGAGCCAGGTGAGTTCGTGGGTGTTCTGGCCGAAGCCGGTGAACACGGCATCGGAGCCCATCGCCATCTGCACGCCCAGTTGATGCGCCTGGGTCGCGGTGGCGAGGTTCTCCTGGATGTACTCGTCGAACTGCGCCTCCAGCTCGGGGGCGTAGCCGAAGAAGGCGAGGTTGTCATTGTAGTAGCGGTTGTGATCGATGGTCGGCACGTAGATGGTGCCCTTGTCGATCATGGTGCCGCAGTCGACGGCGTCGATGCCCTCCGGGTGCTCGACCGAGTCGGGGCCGGCGAGGATGGCGAGCTTGGCGGTGTCGCCGTGGTAGGCGTGGATCGCGATGGGCAAGCCCTCCTGGTGGGAGGTGTCGACCAGGAGCTTGAGCTCGTCGAAGGTGAAGGTGGGGACGCAGTCGAGGGTCTGGTCGGAGCACCTGTCGGCCCAGACCTTGACGAGATCGGCGCCGCGCAGCTTCTGCAGGTGGACCCAGCCGGTCAGCTCCTCGGCAGGGACCGAGCTCGGGAACTTGTAGTTGGAGATGCCGCCGTAGGCGGTGAAGATGCGCGGGCCATTCAGCTCGCCGGCGGCGATCTCGGCGCGCAGGGTGTTGATGACGTAGTCGCGGGCGCCCTTGTCGATGGCGGTGGTGACGCCGGTCTTGAGGGTGGCCACCGCGGCGCCGCGGGCGAGGTCGACGAGCTTGTAGGGGTTGTTGTTGTGCAGCCAGGTGGTGCGGGCCCAGGGGAGCGTGCCGGGCTCCTGGTCGGTCTGGTAGGAGAAGTGGACGTGGGCGTCGACGAGGCCGGGGAGGCCGGTGAAGGCCGACCAGTCGATGATGCTGGCGCCACACGGGATCTGCGTTTCGTCCGCGCCGACGTAGCTGATGCGATCGTCGTGAATCACGACGATGGCCTGGTTGATGACCGAGCCGTCCTCGGGGTTGACGAGCTTTCCCAGCCGGATGGCCTTGTCGGCGGTCGTGCATTCCGCGCCGCCCGCGCCGCCGTCGCCGCCAGTGTCGCCGGTGCCGCCAGTGCCGCCAGTGCCGTCAGTGCCGGTGGTGGTGCTGGTGCTGGTGCCGCCGCCGGTGCCGCCGGGGGTGCCCTCATTGTTTCCCGAGCCGCAATGAACGGTCGCGAGGATGGTGGAGGCCACCAGGGAGTTCCGAAACGCTGATTTCCACATGAGAAGCTCCTGGTTCTGTCGAGGCGCGGCTTCATGGCGACCCGGGGATGCTTCAGCCATCGAGGCTTCCAGCCATCGACGGTTGAGCGATCGACAGTTGAGCAATCGATATGCCACGGGAGGAACGCGGGAATGTCAGGCGGCGCCGCGCGAAGACAGGCTGTTCTGGCGCGATGAGAGCCACTCTGGCGCAAATTGCGCAAGGAGCAGGGGCCACCCAAGGGTTGGTTCAGGAGGAGGGAGGGCGGCGCGCGAGCAGCGCCTCGATCGCTCGCGCATCGGCCGGGGTGGCCGGGGTGAAGACGATCATGTCGAGGCCGTTGCTGCCGTCGACGGAGAAGGCCGAGTACTCGAGGGTGAGGGGGCCGGCGATGGGGTGCCGGAGGCGCTTCAGGCCGATGCCGTGGGTGTAGATCTCGTTGTCGGCCCAGAAGCGGCGGAAGTCTTCGCTGGTGGCCTGCAGCTCGGCGGCGAGGGCGGTGGCGGCGGGGGAGCCTCCGGTGCGGGCGACGTCCATGCGGAAGGTGGCGACGGCGAAGCGGGCATGGGTCTCCCAGTCGGGGCGCGCGGCGCGCGCGGCAGGGTCGGCGAAGTCGGTGAAGAGGCGGCGGAGGAGGTTGCGCTCGCGGGTCGGGAGGGCGGCGTAGTCGGTGAGCACGGTGGCGGCAGCGGCGTTCCAGGCGACGATGTCCCAGGTCGGGGTCTTCACGAAGGCAGGGCTGGTCGGGAGGGCGTCGAGCACGCGCTGGAGGACGGGCGCGACGGGAGGGAGAGGCGCGGGCTGGAGGGGCGGGGGGCGCTGCTGGGCGAGGAGGAAGAGGACCTCGCGGCCGGCAGCGTCGAGGTCGAGGGCGCGGGCGAGGCGCTCGAGGACGTCGTCGGAGGGCGGGCCGCCGCGGCCCTGCTCCAGCCAGGTGTACCAGGTGACGCTCACGCCCGCGCGGGTGGCGACCTCCTCGCGGCGGAGGCCCGGGGTGCGGCGGCGGCGCGGAGCCCCCGGCGCGGCAGGCTCGGGCTGCAAGCGCGCGCGGCGGTCGCGGAGGAAGTCACCCAGGGTGAGGGTCGGGCCCGGCAGGGGGTTAGGTTTCATACCCGTATACGCTCCCGGCTTTTTCAGCCCGGACTGGCCGAGCATAACCCTCCCGCAAGACAGCGAGGAGGTCAGCATGCGGGTGTTCGTGACGGGAGCGACGGGGTTCATCGGGACGGCGGTCGTGCGGGAGTTGCTGGGAGCGGGGCACGAGGTGCTGGGGCTGGCGCGCAACGACGCGGCGGCGGAGGCGCTGGCGCGGTCGGGGGCCGCGGCGCATCGGGGCGATCTGTCGGACGTGGAGAGCCTCGCTGCGGGCGCGCGGGCGTGCGAGGGGGTGATTCACCTGGCGTTCATCCACGACTTCTCGGCCTATGCGGCCGCCGTGGAGACGGACCGGAAGGCGATCGAGGCGCTGGCCGGGGCGCTGGAGGGATCGGGCAAGGCGCTGGTGGTGACGTCGGGGACTGCGCTGCTCACGCCTGGGCGCACGGGCACGGAAGAGGACGCGCCCGAGAGGGGACACACGCTCGGCCAGCGCGGCGCGTCGGAGCAGGTGGTGCTGGAAGCGGCAGGGCGCGGGGTGCGGGCCAGCGTGGTGCGGTTGCCGCCGTCGGTGCACGGGGCGGGGGACCACGGGTTCGTGCCGACGCTGATCGAGATCGCGCGCCGCACGGGCTTCTCCGGCTTCGTCGGCGACGGGGCGAACCGCTGGCCGGCGGTGCACCGGGGCGATGCGGCGCGGCTGTTCCGGCTGGCGGTCGAGAAGGCAGCGCCAGGGACGCGGCTGCATGGGGTGGCCGAGGAGGGGGTGGCGATGCGGGCGATCGCGGAGGTCATCGGCGCGGGGGTCGGGGTGCCGGTGCGCAGCGTCGCCGCGGAGGAGGCGGCCGCGCATTTCACCTGGCTGGCGAAGTTCGCGGCGGTCGACAATCCGACCACGAGCGCCCGCACCCGCGCGTCGCTGGGGTGGCGCCCGGAGGGGCCAGGGCTCCTCACGGACATGCGCGAGAACGGGTATTTCCTGACCCACACATAGCTCCCGTGCCCGGATCTATCGCTAGACCCGCCTACACACCCACAGATCTGTCAGAAGAGCCGATCAACTGAGGTGATCTCTGGGGTTCGATCGAGCGCTGGATTGCTGTCCAACGAGCCCGAATGCCTCTCCGAACCCTACGCACCCGAGCGCGAAGCTGAGTCATCGAGGTGAGCAGAGAGGACGTCCACGAGCGTTTCAAAATCAACATCCTCACCACGCCGCGCTACGGTGTATTGCTCGGCCTCTGGACCATCTGGCAATTCGCATTCAAAATCGAATTTGCCGTGATCCTTGGCGAATGTCGACACATACACGAGACGGCGCTCGTCACGCGTCGAAGCTATTCCGATCGCGCAAAGGTCTCCTGCCCAGTGGTCTCGGACCACCCATCCACGCTTCGGCAGGTCCAGACGGTTCAACAGCACCAGAACGCTGTCATCCTTCTCGACGCTCATTTCACAAACCTCCCGTCTACGAGCAGTTTTCTAACAGTCGAGTTATACGTCAGTGCCTCCTCGACAGTCATGTTCATCACTTCGCTCGGAAGTACCTCTTTGATGCTGCCCTTGCGAAACTGGCCTACAAAATTGGCAACGGTGTCATCGAGGCTGTTCAGCACCTGTCTGCTCGTCGGGCTGTTCACGTTGAGTTTGAGCTTCCGCGCAAGCTGCTCCGCTCGCGACATGGCGCCGATGCTGTGCCCTATCGGGCCAGAGCGCGGGAGTACTTCAGTTGCGGCCCCCGCAACCTCTCCCGTGGTAAGCGCTTGCCCCTTGGCCGTAGCTCTTGAAGCCCCACCGGATCCTCGCCCGACCATCAGAGACAGCGAGTCCTCGACCTCGTTCAGAACGCGACCCACCCGTCCCTTCAGCGTCCCCTCAAGGATTTTCCCGGCACCGGCTCCAGCTACCGCTTCCGCCGGGTTCAAGCCCTGCTGAGCTCCTTCCAATGCATCGTCGAGGAACTGACCAATCTGCTGCTGGTACTTCGCAGCCACCGCAGCTGCCGTAGCACCGGCCTGCGCCACGGTAGCTTTGGCCCGCGCTATGCCAGCACTGACCCGCGCTACGCCAGCGCTGATTGCAGCGACCCCACCCATGCCCTCCACCGTTGCAGCGGCACCTGCAGCCGGGGCGAGTGTCGCCGCCGCGCCAGCTCCGACAGCGCCAACCACAGCCCCACCGAACCCTACCGCCGTGGTTCCGTGGATGGCTCCCGTCATGTGCATCCCCTGAACAAAAACGCTGTTCTGGGTGCTTGGTGCCATCTGTCGGAGCGCATGGAGCCCCACGGGGGCCGTGGTGCGTGACGGCGCTTCCTGTGCCCGCACCTTGCGCTGGGCCACCTGCTGGGCCTTTTGCGCCTCGGCTGTTGGAGGCGTGATCCCCAGCTCCACCGCTTGCATGACGACCAGCCGCTGCATGAACGCGAGCCCGTAATCAGGGACGTCGTCCTCAGGGGCCATTCCGCTCGGATCATGGAGCCTGACCGGATTACCCCTCACGTACTCGTAGAGGTTCGGGCCATACTCCACTCCCGCCGGGTCCGCGGATGTCCACCTTCCGAGCCAGCAGGCGTAGTACCTGGCGCCGTGATAGTAAAGCCCGGTACCCTCGTCACGCTCCTTTCTCGTGTAGCGATACCGTTTGAGGCTCACCTCTACTCCGCCAGGCGACGCCCAGTAGGCCGTCGTCCCGTACGGGTGGTACTCCTCATAGGAAATGACCAGCCCTGCCCCGTCGAGCTCCATACCGGCAGAGCCGAGATGGTTCTCGAGCTGATAGCGGACGCCACTCCGGGGAGACGACACTGGCGTGAAAGCGTCCACCGTCTTCGTCTCCACCATCGCGATTCGCCGCGCATCGTCCATGAGATGAAGTGTCTCTCGCTCCAGGACGAGATCCGCGTTCAGCCCTTCTCTCCGGCGGTAGACCTCGTACTCATCAGCATAGATCCGCTCCTCCTTAAGCCCGCTGTGTTCCCAGATCTTCCGGACACGCTGCCCGGCGGCGTCGTACACGTAGTACGCGGTCCCGCCGCCACCGAGGTCGACCTCGCGCTGCTGGTCCTTGAAGTCCCAGACAATGCTCGCCAAGTGCGGCATCGAGGTCACGTTCCCGTGAGCATCGTACATATAGTGTGCCGAGTAAGGCGCTGACGGCAGGTCACCCGGAAGGCTCGTAGAGAGTAGCCAGTTTCTGTCTTCGTCAATCTCGTAATGGCGCGTCCACCCGCCGCCGACGGCCTGGTGCGCCATGGTGAGGATGTTGCCAACCTCGTCGTATTCGTACGATTCCGCGTAGGCGCGGAGCGCTTGCGGATCATTGGGGTGCGGGGCCTGCACCAGCGGGAAGCCTTCGGCGTCCTGCTGGACGTCGGCGTTGTGGCCGGCGTGCTCGCGGCCTTCGGCACGGGTGAGGCGATAGAGCGCGTCGTACTCATACCTGGAGACCGGCTCGACGAGCTGACCGTTGTGGTAGAGGCTCTGCTGGGCCTTGTCCTCGATGAGGACGATGTTGCCGACGGGATCGTAGGTGTAGCGGAGGTCTTGCAGGATCGCGCTGTCCGCGATGCGCATCGACTTGAGGCGGGTGAGGCGGAAGGTGAGCGGGTCGTAGGTGTACTCGGTGACGACGCCGTTGCCGTAGGCGATGCGCTCGCGCTGGCCCTTGGCGTTGTAGTTGATGGCGACGACGAAGGAGGTCCAGGTGGAGGCGCCGCGCAGCCGGACGTCGACGGCTTCGAGCAGGCCGGCCTCGTTGTAGGTCGGCCGGGTCTCGCTCTGGTCGGGCTTGGTGGTGCTGATGGGCCGGTTGAGGGCGTCGTAGGCCGTGCTGCTGGTGAAGGTCTCCGTCTGCAGAGCGGGGGCCGGGGTCGCGGCCCAGTCGAGCTGGTTCTGGTAGTCGACCGCCAGGGTGCGGGTGCTGCCAAGGGGGTTGCCCTTGAAGTCGAAGCCGGTGCTGGTGACGAGCCCGGCGCCATCATACTGCTGGTAGATCTTGCCGCGCAGGTTGAGGGAGGCGGCATTAGGGACGCTCTCGCCGTGGACAGTGCGCTCGGCGAGCACCTCCGGGTTGGTGCCCTGCTGCACCCACAGCTCGATCGGTCTCCGGAGCACGTCGTACTTGGTCCGCAGGGTGTGGCCGCGGCTGTCCCATCCACGCAGCGGATTTCCGAGCACATCAGGGAGCATCCAGCGGATGCCGCCGTCGATGCTGTCCTGGTGGATCTTGCGGCCGGCCACGGCGAAGGTGTGGACCATGCAGTCGTTGCCGCGGGCGTCGGTGATGACGCGCGGGTTCCCCTCGAGGTCGAGCGTGGTCGTGGTGAGGAGCCTGGTGTCGCCTCCCAGATCGGCGACGCTCACCACGGCGCGCCCGAGCGGGTCGACATGCACCACGGAAGGCGTGCCAGCATGGGCAGCGGCCAGAGCGGCGGCGCGCTGGTCGGCGAGGCTGGGGGCGGGGGAGGCACCAGGCTGGCGAGCGGCGAACCAGAGATTGTCCTCGTCGAGCACGGTGTCGCTCGCGTCCCAGGAGGTCTGCGACCAGGGCGTGAACTCCACGCGCGCGCAGGTGCCGTCGGGGAAGTCGGTGCGCACGAGCCGTCCCAGAGGGTCGTAGCGGAGGACAGGGGTCACGCCCCAGTGCACGAGCGCCTCGTCGTCCTCGTACTCGGAGGTGCTGCTGAAGTAGGGCTCGTACTGCTTGATGGGGTTGCCCTTGTTGTCGACGATGGTGCGGCCGGTGCCGACCCAGCGCGGGTTCGCGGCCAGCTCCGGGGTGCCGTCGGGAGCGAGCACGGGCTGGCCGTCCTCGTCGAGGACCAGGGTGAGGATGGGCTCGGCCTGGACCTTGCGCATCAGCTCGCGGCCGGAGCCGTCAGAGTAGGCGTAGCTCTCCTGCCAGCGGGTGACCGGGTCGCCGTGGGTCTCGCGGGCGCGGGCGTGGATGACGCTAGGCTTGCCGGCATTCATGAAGCGGAAGAGATCGCTCTCCAGGGTGGTGGTGGGGTCGTCTAGGGTGTCGCCCTCCTGGCCTCCCGCCTTGCCCATCACCGCAGTGGCGACCACCATCCCGAGCGCATCGAGGCGCACGGCGCTGCGGTTGCCGTTGGGGTCGGTGATCGCGACGGGGGACATCACCCGGTAGTCGTTGGTGACGCTGACGGCGTTGCCCAGCGCGTCCTCGGTGCGCTCCACCAGCAGGTGGTAGGGGTCGTACGCGACAGTGCTGGTAGCGCCCCAGGGGTCGACGACCGAGGTGGGGAGGAAGAAGCGCCCTGCGTCGAAGCGCTGGCGGCCGGAGGGGATCCACCACCCTGATTCGCCCGGGAGCTGCATGTAGCCGCCTTCAAGGAGGATGGCCGAGGTGACGCGCGTCTGGGCGTCGTTGAAGGTGGTGTCGAGCTGGCCCTGGGTGAGCGCGAGCTGGTAGCTCTCGTGAGGGAGCGCGCGCAGGTCGGCCTGTCCCATGGCGAGGGGCGCCGGCAGGTTGGTGCTGTCCTGGTAGCGCACGCGCACGTCTTCGAGGAGGCGCCGCTCGGGGGCTGTGGGTAGCGGGGCTCCAGCGGCGGGAGGCCAGTCTTCGTAGGGGCGCGCGGCTTTCCCGCTCGCCTCGGCGACGGCCGCCGCCATTTCCTCGAAGGCGTAGACGCGCGCGGGGGCCGTGAGCCCGTGAAGCTCGTAGGTGCGCGTGGCCGTCGGGATCCCCAGCCGGTAGCCCTCTGCAGCACCCGCGAGGTGCACGACCTCGACCTCGGTCAGCGTCACGTGCAGCGCGTTCTGCGCGGCTACCGCGCTCGTGCCGTGTCGCCTCGGGTAGGCTACCGCCACGCTCTTCGTCGCGACACCGTACGCGTCGACCTGGAGCGTGAAGGCGTGCGTCACGCGCGGATCAAGCCTGTCTTGCGCATCGAGGTGCCGCTCGTAATACAGGGAGATCGCCTCCCGCTGGGAGACCAGGAAGACGCCCGGGGTCTTGCCTCGCGCGGGCTGCTCCATGCGCACGGCGTGGCTGCTCTCCACCACCGAGTACGGGATCGCCGCCTCGGGCGAGCCGTCGAGCGCGTACACCTCCTGGCGCAGCGTCCAGCCGCGCAGCGCCCGGCAGGCTTGTCCCATCTCGTCGACGGTCAGCTCCTCCGGCAAGATCGTGTCCGGCAACCGCGGCTCTTCCGCGCTCCCCTCAAGTCCAGTTCCGGCTTCATCGATCCCAGCCCCGGCCTTACCAAGCCCAGGCCGAGCGTCTCCCGAGAAGTATTCTTTCTCGTACTGCCGGCTGATCGCCGCGTGCCCGCGCCAGGCCCCGGTGTGCAGCCACGTCTTCGTCAGCACCGGCGGCTGCGGCAGCTCGCCGTTCACCGGCGTCACTTCCGGGAACAGCCCCTTCCCGCGCGCCGCCGAGAACGCCTCGGTGTCGACTTGCTCCACCAGGCCGAAGCCGCGAAACTCCCGCTCCTTGCCGTCAAAGTAGCCGTGGTGGTAGCGGTACTCCGAGACGAACCGCACCCGGCTCAGGTGGTCGTAGCTCTCCACCCGCGTCACCACGTGCACGGGGAAGGGCAGCCGCGTCACCCACGGCTTCCCGGCCTTACGGTCGGCCAGATAGAACTGCGTCGAGGGCGCGTAGGCCATGCGCCGCTCCAGGCCCAGGTTGTTGACCATGCGCTCCAGCAGGTGCGGCTTCTGGCCGCCGCACAGATCCAGGTAGTGGACCGCGCGGCTCCGTGGCGAGTGCCACACCAGGCACGCGGTGCCGCTGCCGAGCACGTCGACCAGGTCCACGCGCGCATTGGCGTCGGGGTACACGCCGAGCGGTTGCTCCTCGCTCCAGCCGTTGCCGGCCTGGTTGAACCAGACCCGCACGCCGCCCTCGCCGCCCACGTAGATGACGTCGGTGGTGCCGGAGCCGTCGATGTCGCCGAGGCGGATGCGGCGCGCGTCGAACTGGGTCGACGAGGCGAAGCGGGGCGCGTTCGTCATCACCACCTTCGCCCCGAACTTGCCGTGGCCGAGGTTGGGCCAGTAGCTCACGCTTCCGTTGTCGATGCGCACCAGGTCGGTCAGGCCGTCACCGCTCATGTCGGCGAGGAACACGGTGTGGCGCGGGTCGGCGAAGACCGCCGTCGGCCCGCGGGCGTCATCGCGTCCGCGCGGGAAGAAGCGCGCCGGGCCGAAGCCGCGCTTGCCCAGCGAGGGATACCAGGTGTAGCTCGTGGCGCCGACGAGCAGAAGATCGTCGAGGCCATCGCCGTTGAGGTCGATGAAGCGGAGGTTGGGGTCGTTCCAGTCGATGTTTGGCTGCGAGGCGAAGGGGACGAAGGGGCCCCAGCCGTCGTCCTCGGTGCGCGCGTGGTAGCCCGCGACGGGGGGTGCGAACTGCACGAGGTTGCGCTGTCCGTCGCCGCCGAGGTCGAGGATCTGAGGGGAGACACCCGCCGCGATCACCGGGCGGTCGCGGAGGCGTCGGGGCGGGGCGAAGTGACCCCCGCCCTCGTTGCGCTGGTAAACCAGGGCGCCGCTCTGCTCGGAGAGGACGCCGGGGAGGCCCTCGCCTTCGAGGTCGACCCACTGGTGGCCCTCGACCATGCGGCTGGAGAGGATCTCGGCCGTGTCGGGGTCGAGCTGCTTCATCTGCCCTGGGGCTGCGGCCTTGGTGTAGCCAAACTCCACGGGAGGGAAGGCCTTGACCGTGTAGGCGCCGGTGCTGCCCGCAGGGCGCAGGTATCCTTTGTGGGTGGCCGAGAGGAGCCGGCTGAGTGAGGGGTTCTCGTCGTAGGCGAGGTCCACGGAGCGGACCAAGGTCGGCACCACGCTCCGCGCTGGGACGCGGACGGGGTCGAGCCCGGTGGTGGCCTCGGGGCCGAGTTCCTCGAACCAGTGGAACATCAGCACGCGCTGACACAGGCGGTGGGTGCGTACCTCGAAGCCGGCGCGGTACTGCGAGAAGGGATCGAGGCGCGCGTGCCAGGGACGGCCAGGGGCGGAGTCAGGCGTGGGATGCGCCGGGTCGTGCTCGCCGTAGTCGAGGACGACTTCGAGCATGCAGTCCTCGCCGCTGGTGTCGCCGGGGACGGTGTTGCCGTAGAGCACGCGCTTCAGGTAGCGGTTGGTGAAGGGCGCGAGGCCCCGACGGCGCGCATCTTCGTAGAGAGTCGGCGGGACACTGGCGAGGTCCTCCTCGACGTAGCGGTAGAGGATGACATTGCCCCGATCATCCTGGCTGCGCTCAAGGAGCCAGGAATGGGTGCGTCGAGGCAGGCCGGGGCCACTGGGGCCGCCTGGATCGGCGATCTGTGCCTCGCTGGACGCTCCGTACGTGTGGGTCACGTTGTCGCGCGTGGTGACCCGCCAGTGGACCTCACCCGAGCTGCGGCTGCGCCAGCGCTCGATGCGGGCGTAGGCGCCTTCAAGACGTGGCCGGTAGCGGCGCACGTCGTAGCCCTCGCGGAGCGTCTCGTCCAGGGTACCGCTGGTGTTCAGGCCAGGGACCAGCTCCTCGAAGCCGGAGAGCAGGAAGATGTCCGATTCGCCCGCGTCGTCGTACTGGGGGACGCCCTTGTCAGTCTTGCGGGTGATCGCCGGGACGGCGAGCTGCCATCCGAGGCCGAAAGGGCCATTGCCGGAGCCGGAGTCGTACACGAGCGAGAGCGAAGGGCCGAATCCCTGCCGCCCCGGAGTGAGCGGGAGGGGGACATCCAAGCTGCCAGTGCCGGTGGCCGGGGCAACGCGGAATGCCTCTCCCAGGCCACGAATTGCGCCGCCGCCCATGGGCAACGAGGGCGCTGGCGCCTTGACGGGCGAGAAGCCACCAGGAGCCTGGGCAGGGGTCGTGAGCGCCGAGGGGACGCTGGACGCCGCGCCGGCAGGAAGCCTGCGGGAGCTTCGGTCGTCGTTCATGAGTGGCCTCTCTTTAATGTCTGCTGCACCGGGTGCGCACCATCAGGCGATCACGCTGGAATAGGTAATGGTGACGCCTCACTTCTCAATGGCAGTGCTGCAGCAGGTCTCGGAGGCAGATCAATGTGGGCATTGCTGTCACAATGCCGTTGAACGGTGGTGCGCATGGCGGCCCTCCCAGACCGCCCGCACCCGAGCGTCGCTGGGATGGCGTCCTGAGCTGATAGTCGCTGGGATGGCGCCCGGAGGGGCCGGGGCTCCCGACGGACATGCGCGAGAACGGGTACTTCCTCATCCTGCGGTCTCGTACTTCTCGCTGCGTTTCCGGCCTCGCGCCCGTTCTTCTGGACGCTGGATGCGCGGGCGCTCTAGCGTGCACCGGACGGAGGCGCACGTCGGGCAGAGGCGCTCCTGTCGGGAGTGGTTTCGTCATGGCCAGGAACCGCAACGCACTCTTGTCGGAGGTGTACGACCGGGAGTTTCCGGACGTCAAAGGCCTGGACGCGCTGGCGCAAGCCGTCCAGCGGCGCGCCATCAAGCAGCGGGAGCGGTCGCCCGAGGGGGTGCTGCGTTCGCTCGCGCACCTCGCGCGCTACGAGGACGATACGTTCGACGACCTGGTGATCGACCCCGGGCTCGTCGACGCCCTCGCCGAGGGAAAGGGGGCGCGTGACCAGAAGATCATCGCGCAGGTGAGCGGGGAGCTGCGGCAATGGCTCGACGGTCGTGACGGCGGCAAACGGCAGCGGGCGGTTTACGCGCTCGTGCGGTTCTCCGGCGCCGCGTCGGAGTTCGTCGCGCGTGGGCTCGCCGGACCACCCGAGGATCAGGTCGCGGTGCTCCACGCGCTCGCCAATCCCTTGCACGAGGATGTCGCCACCGCGAAGCGTGCCGTCCGCTTCACTGCGATGCCCGCGGAGATCCTGCCGCTGCTCCGGCCTCTGCTGTCGTCGAAGGCCTTGAAGCGGCTCGCCGACAGAGACACGGCCGACTGGCGGGATGGCGTGCGTATCCTGCGCCTTCTTCTCCAGATTGAGCCGGGCGCCGCGACGGACGAGGTCCACGCCGTGCTCCTCGATGCGCTGGAGGTCGATGAACTCCGGCCCCTGTTCCACCGGAAGTACCTGCAAGCCGAGTTCTCAGGGGTGCGCATGCCCGCCTCTCCGGCGGTCCGGAGCCGGTTCGAGCGCGGGGCCGCCATTCTCGACAAAGCGCGCACGTCAGGTCTGCCGAGCCGCGTCGAGCTGGCGGTCCTCGGGGCGCTCGCCATGCTGGTGCGAAGCGATGCGGCCCTCGCTTGCCGGACGGCATCCCTCTTCGAGCTGCTCGGAAGCACGATGTCGCCCGAGACGCTGGTCCCCTTCGTCGAGCTGCTCACGGCCTCGGCCGATCTGCTCGGGCCGGAGGAGATCCTGAAGCTCGCGGGGTTCATGACCCAGGATCCCGAGGAGCGGCTACCCGCGGCTGCGGCCGCGTGGGTGCGCCTCGATCCGGCGAAGGCGAAGGATCTGGCGCGGCGCTTTCACGAGGGGGACCGCGCCCGCGTCGAGAGGCGCTGGTTCGCCGCCGCGGGTGCCCACATGGCCTTCCAGGACCGCAAGCCCGAGATCGCGGCGCTCATCCCCGAGACGGCGCTCGCGGCGGCGATGGATGGCGCTCCGAGCGAGATCGCCCGGCCCATCCTGGAGAGCCTCGTCCGGAAAGCGCGGAACCCTGCGGAGCTGATGTTCGCGGTCTCGATTGCTTCCGCGCGCCGCGAACGCGCCGTCCTCCGTCCGGTGCTCGCGAAGCTTCAGGACACGCCGTTTCGCATCGACGCGAAACTCGAGGCCCTGCTCGTCCCGCTCATGGGACCGGAGAACGAGGACCACGTTCAGAACGAGATCGACGGGGAGAACCCTTTTCGCGACCGGCGCGAAGCCCTGGCGCGGGCCCTCGCAGCCGCCCTGGCGCGGCGCCCCGACTGACACGCCGAAGAGCTACGGCGAGAGAAATTCGGACCGGCTCATCGTACCGAAGACGCTGCCGACCAACATCGTGCAAGCGACCGCGGAGGTGGTGGAAGGAAGGAACGACGTTCGGCACTTCATCGATAGAGGCGAGGCAAGAGATCCAGACGTTTCCGGATGGCTGCCAGACGTTCGCGTAGCTCTTCGCTTTGAGCCAGCTCTCGAAAGTCCGAGATGTTGCTCAGGAGGTTTTCGAAGGCGATGTCAAGCTCCCCGGCATTGACCATGCTCAGGAGGCATTGGGGGGCCGTGTGAGGGAAGTTGCAGTCCAGTATCACGGCGGCGAGCGCGTTCCGGAGGTCTTCGAGTTCCTCCGAGATGCTCTTCTGGTTCATCGGCACGGAGCCCTCATTCACGGGATTTCTCTCCCACGCGACGCAGGATCGTCGCGAGCCAGACCATCGCCAGTCCAGTGGGCTCACGTTCGCCTGCGAGGATCCGCTGGATCTCGGACCCGTCGTCGGAGAGCTGGCCCAGCGTGAGCGCTTCCGGCTTCTCGTAGGGGTCGTAACGCTGGTCCGCGGGCACGTTCCAGTAGAAATCCTCCTCGATCTCCATCTCGCGCTGTCCGGTGGCGTCCAGGTGGGCAAGGAGCGTCAGCGTCGCTCTCCGCAAGGCGTCGGTGGTCACCTTCATGGTTCCAGCTTCACCCGCTCGAGGTCTATCAGACCGATGGCCGTGGCCAATGCGTCAGTTCGGCGGGGTTTGATGCATGGCGTAGGCATGCTTCGAAGCAGTCCTGCCCGGCGGTGAGGTCCTGCCATCCCGGCGGGATGACCACGAACCGGGGTGTCCATCGCGTCGGGCCCAGGATCGCACCCGGCCACGATCTCTTCTGGAACCTCTGGCGTTCCGGTATGTCCAGTGGCCATGCGCCGATCTCTCGGGCTCCTCGCGGCCCTCGCCCTCTCCGTCGCGCTCGTGGCCGGGCCCTCCGACGCGGCTCCCCCTGCTCCGGAGGCGGTGGCGCGGGGGCTCGATCTGTTCCTGCACGCGCCGGGGCAGGGGGCGCCGGGGGCGATGCTGCCGGTGCAGGTGGTGGCGCTGGGGTTCCCGACAGCGACCACCTCGAAGCCGCTCGGAGAGGTGACGGTGGAGGCGACGTGGGATCCGGAGCACCTCGGCAAGGTGAGCGTGGTGCCGGCGCCGGTGCGGGTGACGACGGACGCAGGGGGGCGGGCGCACCTGGAGGTGCCCATCCCGCCGGGGCCGCCGGGGGATCTGCAGCTCTTGCTGGGGGTGCGGGTCGGGGATCGGCAGCGGACGCGGACCTTGAGCGTGAAGCGGATGGCGCCGCACCAGGTGGCGATCCGGGTGCCTGACGCGCGGGTGGTGCCAGGCGGGGAGCTGTCGGCGTGGGTGACGGTGGAGGGGGCGGCGACGGGGTTGCCCGTGGGTCGGACGCCGGTGGAGGTGCGCCTCCTGGAGGGCGGGATCGCGCGGCACGTGGTCCTGGTGGCGACGGACGATGCGGGCGTGGGGATGGCGCGGGTGCCCATCCCCTTCACCGACGAGCCGGCGTGGTCCTGGGAGCTGCAGGCGCGCACGCTGGCGCAGGGAGAGGTGCTGGGGTTGGCGTCGATCCTGCTGACGCCGCGGGAGGAGACGCCGGGAGAGCCGGAGCTGTGGGCGCTGTGGGATGAGCCCGAGGTGGGGGCCGGGGAGCGGGCCTCGTACGTGGTGCGGGTGCGCGATGGAGCAGGGCAGCCGGTGGCGGGGTTGCCGGTGCGGGTGTGGGTGGGGCCAAAGGGGACACAGGCGCCCACGGACGAGGACGAGTGGAAGAAGGTCACGACGCCGGTGGTGACCGACGTGGCCGGCGAGGTGAAAGGCGCGGCGGTGGCGCCGACGACGGTGGTGGCCGGGGCAGGGACAACGCTGCAGCTCGAGGCGCGGGCCGATCTGGACGGGCAGCCGCTGAAGACGGCGACGACGCTGGCCGTGGAGAGCCGGACCGCGGAGGCGACGCTCTGGCCCGAGGCGGGGGTGATCGTGCCCGGGGTGCCGCAGCGGCTGCTCTTGCGGGTGCGCGACGGGCGCAACGAGCCGATCGTGGGGCCCTTCCAGGTGGAAGCCGATGGGCTGCGGCAGGCGGTGACCACCAATGCCTTCGGGGAGGCGGAGGTCGCGTGGTCTCCGCCGGCCGGGGTGGGGGCGCTCCGCAACGTGGGGCCGTGCGCAGGCGGGGTGGCGGCCGCGGTGACGGTGCGGCCCGCGGCGGAGATCCCGGCGCTGCGGCGGCGGAGCGAGCCGTTCGTGCTGTGCATGTCGGTGGACCGGGACAGGACGGCGCTGCTGCAGCCGGAGCACGCGGTGGTGCGCGCAGGGAGCGCGCTGGCGCTGTCGGTGCTGTCGGCGCTGTCGGGGGGCGGCGCGGCAGGGGTCGGGGGCGTGGGAGGGGGCGCTGGGGGTGCGGGAGGCGCGGGAGGAGCGGGCGGGGGATGGTGGAGCACGCTGCTCGTCGCGGAGAACGAGGCGCGGGCCGGAGGGGCGTGGCTGCGCGAGGGGCGGGGGACGCTGGCGGTGCCGGAGGGAGCGGCCGGGGTGTGGGCGCTGCACGCGGCGTTGCCGCGCGTGGGAGAGCGGGCGCGGAGCGTGGGGGGGGCGGTGCTGGTGGCGCCGCAGGTGCTGCCGCGGCTGACGGCGACGATGGTGGGCGGGCGCGCGGTGCCCGGAGGGACGGTGGAGGTGGACCTGGCGCTCAGCGGTGAGCCCGGGGGCGGGATACCGGGATCCATCGCGGCGGTGGTGGTGGATCTGCACGGGGGAGGCTCGACGACGGGGCTCCTGAACCTCGACACGCGGTCGCGGCTCTGCTGGATGGTGTCGATGTACGACGATCGCTGCGATGCGTTCCTCGGGGGCGATCCGGCGCTGGATCCGGTGCGGCGGGCGCTGCTCGGGGAGCACCTGCGCGCGCCGCTCGCGCCCGACAACGATCCCGAGGGGGCGGCGAAGGAGACCATGAAGAAGTCGTTCGGCGAGGTGCTGCGCTCGCTGGAGGGCGCGGTCTACGAGGCGTCGGCGTCGCCGGAGCAGCTCATCGACGTGCGGCGGAAGGAGAAGGGGAAGTGGCAGTTCAACCCGGAGCTGCTCACGCTGGTGACGGCGGCGATGGACGAGCCGCCGGAGACTCCCGGAGGCGAGCCGCTGACGCTGCCGGACCTGCTCGCGGTGGACAAGCAGGTGACGTTCGAGACGGTGGCGCGGCGGGTGACGCGGCTGAAGCTGTTCCGGGTGCTGTCGGCGCTCCGGCAGGTGAAGCGGGACCGGGGGCTCGACGCGGACGAGCCGGCACTCAAGGACCCGAACGCGCTGCTGCGGCGGGCGGTGCGCGACGGGAACGTGGAGGAGGCGCTGCTGCTCGATCCGTGGGGGGGGACGATCCAGTTCGTGAAGACCACGGCACCGCCGGCGCCCTTCCTGACGGTGACGCGGGGCTACGCGCTGCAGGCGCCGGGGCCTGACGGGCGGATCGGGACGGGGGACGACGTGAGCGATCCCTTCGGGCGGGTGGTGGCGTCAGGGTCGCCCTACGCGGAGGCGCTCGGGGAGGATCTCATCGTGGACGCGCGCTACGACATGGAGGTCGGCGAGGCGACGGTGGCGTCGTGGGACACGCTGCTGACCACACACACGGGGACGGCGCTCGGGATGGGGAGCATCGGGACCATCGGGCACGGGAGCGGGACGGGCTCCGGCCAAGGGTTCGGTTCGGGGCACGGGCGGCTCGGGGGGAGCCACACGCGGAGGTCGCCGTCGGTGGCGCGCGGGGTGTACTACTGGTCGCCGCCGACGCAGACGGGGCCCGATGGGAAGCTGCGGATGCGGATCCCGCTCGGGGACGTGGAGACGACGTGGCGGATCGCGTTCGTGGGGGTGCCGGAGCGGGGGATGCCGGCGACGGCGTCGATCGACGTGGCGACGTCGCTGCCGCTGTCGGCGCGGGTGGAGGCCGGGTCGACGTGGGTCCAGGGCGACGAGGTGGACGTGGAGGTGTCGGTGCGGAACCGCTCGGCGCAGCCGGTGCGCGCGGACGTGGCCATCGAGGTGGGCGGGGCAGCGGTGCTGGCCTCGGACCGGGACCGGCTGCGGGTGGTGGACGTGCCCGCAGGCGGGGCGACGCCGGTGCGGGTGCGGGTGAAGTCGCCGAAGGCAGGGCAGGCGACGCTGACGGCGCGGGTGAGCGCGCCGGGGATCGCGCGGGACGTGGCGCAGCACTCGTGGGAGGTGCGCGGCGCGGGTGAGCGGACGGATCTGACGGCATCGCAGTGGGTGGCCGCCGGGACGGGGATGGGGGGAGAGAGGGGCGAGGGCGGGGAAGGGGCGCACGGAGAGGGGGCGCTGCCCGAAGCGTGGCTCCGGGCGCCCGTGGAGGCGAGGACGCACGTGCTGTGGGGCGCACCGCGGCTGGTGCTGGAGCGCGGGGTGGAGAGGGCGCTGTCGGCAGCGCTGGCGTCGCTGGACACCGACCGGCTCGGGTCGCCCCAGGCGGCTGCCGATGCGGTGGAGGTGGCGTCGCGGATCGCGCGGTGGGCGACGGTGCACGAGGGAGAGCGGTCGGCGCTCGCGGCGCGCGCAGGTGAGGTGGGGCAGCGGGCGATGGCGCGGCTGATGGGCTTCAAGCGCGAGGCGGGTAAGGGGGACGCGCTCTGGAGCGAGGAGCGCAGGGCGCGGCTGTTCGCGCCGGCAGGCCTGGGGGACGAGGTGCGGAAGAACGTGCAGACGACGCGGCAGGGCGCGGGGAGGGACGCAGGGAAGGACGAGGGGTGCCCGGCGAAGGATCTGCCGCTCGTGGCCGCGCTGGAGGCGCTGGAGGTGGAGCCGCTGCCCCAGGCCGGGGCGAGCGCGGGCTGCTGGGACGCGTTCGTGACCGACACGGTGAGCGAGGCGCGGGAGAGCAGCGACGCGGTGATGATGGCGCGGGCGCTGCTGTCGCTGCTGGAGCGTCCTCACCGGGCAGCCGCCGCAGAGGCGCTGGCGAACGCGCTGCGCGTGAAGGTGGGGCTGCGGGAGAGCGGGGGGATCTCGCTGCCCACGGCGCAGGCCAGGGATCGGGGCGCGCGGGCGGTGGTGTACGGGGCGCTGCTGCGCGCAGCGGGGGTGGGGAAGAGCCCGGCATCCGCGGAGATCTTGTTCGGGTGGGTGGGGGTGCAGGGGGACACGCGGGGGGGCTACGGGACGAGCGTGGGGACGCGGTCGGTGGTGCGGGCGCTGCTGGCCTACGACGGGGGGGTCGGAGCCGAGGTCGGGGGGAGGGAAACCCTGGGGGACAAGGAAGAGGGCCCGCGGGGTGCGAGGAAGGCGGGGGCGGCGCAGGGCCGGGGGACGGCGCGGGTGAAGGTGAGGGCCGGCGGGACGACCCGCGAGGTGACGGTGGGGCCGTCAGGGCGGGTGGTGGTGCCGCTCGTGGCAGGGGTGAAGGAGGTGGCGCTCTCGGTCGCAGGCGCCGGGGTGATGGCGCGGTTCGAGCGGCCCGCGCTGCGGCGGTGGTCGAGCCCTCCGGAGGTGCGCGAGAGCCCGGTGCAGATCGAGGTGTCGTGGCCAGAGCGGCCGAAGGCGGGGCGGGTGTCGGCGCTGAAGGTGTCGCTGCGGAGCAGCCTGGGGCGCGCCCACCAGGTGGACGCGCGGATCCCGCTGCCGCCCGGGGTGACGCTGGCGGCGCCGGTGAGCGGCGTGCGTCTGGTGCAAGGGACGCTGATGGTGCGGGCGTCGGTGCATGCGGATGGGACGACGACGCTGCTGGAGATCCCGCTGCGGTTCATGCTGGCCGGGTCGATGACAGTGCCCGAGGCGCGGGCACGGGTGGCGCTGGAAGAGCTGCCCAGGGCCGTGGCGCCAGCGAGGCGGCTGCGGGTGGAGTGAGGCGGGGCGGGGCTGGCGGGGGCAGCAGTCGGAACGTCGATTGGTGACCAGGAGCATCCCGACGCGGCGGAGGTCAATGACGAAGCGGGTAGCCGATGAGGCTCCCGCGCCTGCTCCGTCAACGCAGGGGCTGGCTCCGCGCGTTGACCACGTTGGGCCAGAGAGCTGGCTCGAACGCCGCGGTAGGTACGACCTGGGACATCACCCATTCCACGATCGCGCCAGGACTCAGTGGCGGAAGTGGCACCCTCACCTTCGGCTGCACATCCAGGGTGGGGCCTACATGGCAGTGAAGCGCGGCATGCCCGCATCCTCCGTGGCCCTGCCGATCAGCCGAGGGGTTCTTCACGGTCGGACGATCGTCCGGGAGGTGGACAGCCACAGTCCACGGCGAGTCGTCGCTCCGCTTGCCCTCCACCATCACCGTGAACTGGTGCAGGTGCTGCCTGGATCGATCCAGCAGAAGGAGCACGGTGAGACGTGCTTCCTTCAGGTGCACCTCCTTCTGGTCTGCGGCTGGAAGCTGGTGAAGGTGGACCTCTTCACCTCTTCTCGCGCGGTTGAGCTCCACTACCTGGAGGCCGGTCTCCGGGTTTCGCTGCGGCTGCAGGCGGGATTGTACGTTGCTCTGGAACACAGACGGGCGCTGCTCACCGAGCCGGCGCAGGACCTCCCGGATCTGCTTCTCCGCCTCGGCGCCCTGTGTACGTAGCGCCTGGTGCGCGCTGTAGAGATCGACCCAGGCCTTCATCGCTCCTCCAGGAGCATCGCGCGGTAGGCCAGGGCAAAGCTCTCGGCTGTCGGTCGGATCTCCTCTGCACGCCACGAGGCGAGCCAGGCTTCGGGGGGCTGTCCTGCTTCCTCGGTGAAGCGTGTTCGTTCTGCGGCGTCGTCGATCTCGCTTAGCGCCTCCGGATCCACATCGCTGCCGCCGATCCAACTCGATAGGCTGATGGCCTGCTCGGCCAAGGCGCGCTCGCCATCGCCATGGCGGAGCAGGAAGAGGACGATGGGTTGTGTGCGTGGGTGATCCTCGTCGTGCAGGCGGTCACGGCTCCCATCGAGATCCAGCACCGTCGTCACCTCGTCGCCCGTGCTGGGGATAAGTAGCGCCATCCGGCGCGGCCAGGCGATCGCCTCTTCGACCGACGAGGTCCGGAATGCCTCTGCTGCCGTGGGGACGACGCTCTCGACTTCCCCCACCAGCCACTCGCGAAGCCCTATATCAGGGCACCAAACCACAGCGATCCCCCCGTGGTCGCGCTCGATCGCGCCGAGCAAGGACTGGATCGACTCACGCACTGCGACGCATCTCCTTCACAGCGGCCCGTGCAAGCGGATGAACTTCGAGCACTGGGCGCCGGTCGCGCAGCCGTTCGAGCAGCACTCCGTGTGCCATCAAGCGGACCTTTCGATCGAGAGCCAGCTCCCGGCCATCGCTGCCCTCGACGGCGAGGATGGCCTGCGTATCGCCCGGCAAGAGGACACGCCGCAAGCTGTCTTCCTGGTCCGCTACTGCGTCCGCCAGATCCGACGGCTCCGGCCACGGCGCGTTGCGCCGGAGGCGCGCGTAGGTGCCAGCATCCGCCAGGAGCTGCAGAAACGTGCGGGGGACACCTCCGCTCCACTGCGCGGCTTCATTGACCAAGGTCCGCCTGGCACGGCCCTCCGCATCCTCAAAAGCCTCGGCATTCAATTGCAGACGAGCTGACAGGAGGTCCCGCAAGAACTGACGACCAGGCTCGCCGGGCTCGCCCTCGACTTCTACGGCATGCAGGGCAACAAACTTCTCGCCCGCGCGCAGCACGGCGTCGGCGCGGGGCCCAAAGGCGGCGTGCCAGGGAACGACCACCACAAGATCAACATTCTCGGGGAGTGTTCCGAGCGCGTCGAAGAGATCCGTGGCACCGGCGCCAGGAGGCACCTTCTCCAGGCCATCGATGAGGAGCGCGATGCGTCGCTGCTCGACCAAACGGTTCACCTCGCTGAGCGTGTGACGGATCAGGGCGGGGGCGCTGGGTATAGCCTTCCCCCCTGGAGCGACGCTCATCGAGTCATCCTTGAGGACTCCAGCAGAGATCAAGCTCTCCCGTAGCTCAGGAGAGACAGGGAGCCGGAGGCTCTGGGTCGCGACATAGGCGATTCGCCCAGCAATGCGAAGCAGGAGCTGTTCTGGCGTGAGCTTCCGCATGTTCTCCCACCGATCGAGCGGGACGAGACAGGCGAAGCGTTCCGCTTGTAGCAGCGTCGCCGCCTGCGCCATCTCAGTGCTCTTGCCGATCCCTGCGGGGCCTCCGACGAGCACGGTCGAGCCTCCGGCAAGAATCCAGTCGGCGATGTGCCTGGCGCCACCCGACGGTGGAGTGACATAGACATCGGAGCCAGGGTCGAGCGGCCGATGAGGGGTGAGAGCTTTCCAGTCGTTGTTCATGGCGGAGAGGAGGGGCGACAGTTCGACGCGGGGCTCGCGAACTCTATCCTGGATGCGCACAATCTCGTCCAGTCATCCGCAGGGACATGCGAGAGCCGCAGCGTTCAACGCGCGGACCAGAGCAACAGGATAGGCTCCTGTACCGTCGACTTTCGAGATGAAGCGGGAAAAGGACCACGAACGGCAGACCCTTCGGAGCCGTCCTGCGCAGGATACACGCGGTGCCCTCTCATGGAGGCAGCGCGGGCGTGAGCGCACCGATCAGAGGTTCCGCAGCGCGCGATCTCGTGGCGCCGAGCTGCGCGCCAGAAGCGGGTACTCCTCGCCACTGGGGAGCGTCAGTGTGGGTGGTCCGAGCGCATCAGCCAGATCGTGTATGAGTGCGCGCGCGAACTTGGCGTGTGCAGGCGTGCGCAGGACCTGCTCCCAGCTCAGTGCCCGTAGCCCTGCGGCGCCGCCGTGAGACTCCCGGTAGGTTGAGCCGCGCTGAGCTTCCGTGGGATTGCGGCACAGCCAGGACAGGTAAGCCTTGGGGTGAAGCTCGCGCCGGTAGCCGGGAAGGTTGAAGCGTTCGGGCAGCATCCAGAGCAAGCGTTCCGGCTTTCTTCGGCGCGCGTTCTGCGCATGGAAGGCGGCGCAGGTTGTGCCGTCGTCCTGTGAGAAGGCGAGATCGTCGGTCTCGAAGGCTTCGGGATCGACCCCGGGGCGGAGCTTCGGCGGCAGGCGATCCGGGCCCACCCCGGCCAGCGGGAGCGATGCCGGATCGGCGAAGAGCCAGGCCTCGATCATGGGCGCCGCGAGGTGGAACGAAGCGCGCTCGCGCAAGGCCTGCTCGACCCGCTGCGCCTTGGCGGCGCTTTCGCGCTGGCGAAGGGCCTCCAGGTGCTGCTTCACCGCTGCCCGCACGCTGGCGACGACGATCTCTGGCTGATCGGCGTTCTCCAGCTCCAGATCATCCAGCAGCACCGCCAGATCGGCGGCATGACCATCGCGGCCGGGGTGCACCTCGGAGGCGAGCTGCTGCACGAGCCTGGTCAGGTTGGTGGGTAGCTTCGCCGCCAGGAGCGAGGTGCTCAGTCTGCCGGAGGTGAAGCCATCGAATGGCACACGGTCTCCGTCGGGTTCCTCGCGTGCGGCCACGGCCTCGAAGGTGTGGTCAGGGAAGAGGCGCCGGAGGCACTCCGGCAAACCAAGCAGCTCGCAGCGGCCGGTGGGGATCAGTTTGACCCGCATCAGCCACCTTGCGTCTTCGGCGCCTCGGCGCCCTCGGCCCGCGGTGCGCCGAACTCCAGGCGATCGTAGAGGTCGCCGAGCTGGAAGTGGGCGAGCCACTCCGGGTCGTGGATCTTGTCGAGCGAGACGGGGAGCACCTCGCGTCCAGGTTCCATGACGTAGAACTGGTCGGGGTGGTCGCGGAACTCGTTCATGAGCACGGGCGAGTGCGTGGTGAGGAGGATGGTCAGCCGGCGCTCGTCGGCGATCTCGCGCATGGCGGCGAGGAGCTTGCGGATGGCATGCGGATGGAGCTGATTCTCCATCTCCTCGATGGCAATGACCGTGCCCTCGCGGGCGCTGGCGACGGCGGTGAGGTGTAGCAGGCCCACGAGGAGGCCGTCGGGCGCGCGGTGCATGGGCAGGGCAGCGCTCGCGCCGGGCTTGTAGAAGCGGGTGGGAACAACCTGGCCGACGGGCGGGTCAAACTCGATATCGTCGATGATGCCGGGGAAGGCGCGCTTTGCGTGGCGGAGGACCCAGGCGAAGCTGTCGCTGAAGCGGCGAGGGGCAGCCTTCCAGTTGCGGAGCACGATGAAGAGGTTCTTGCCAGTTGGGTCGAGGCGCTCGTCGCCTTCGGCACCGGCGCCGCCATTGCGCAGCGCATCCAATCCGTACATCCCGTAGATCCGAAAGCCGCGCAGTGCATCGGTAAGGGGGATGAGGCTAGGAGATTGTTGGGCCTCCCAGGCGGCGCGTAGGCAGGTGCGACCTTCGGCGTCGATTGGGCGACGCTCGCGACCCAGGTACCATGTGTCCGCATGGGCCCCGTGACGTAGCAGGATGTCACCCCCAGCCTTCACTATCTCGCCTGGCGAGCTGCCCACCATGCCACCCTCAACTGGCAGTCGTAGCTCCCAGCACACCTCACCGACATTCAGACCGAGCATCACTTCCGGGGGGCCCGCGGCATCCAGCCGTCGCATTCCGGAAGCTCCGCGCTGCTGGGTCACCGCTTGGGGAACTCCATGGACAAAGGCGTCGCGGAGGAAAGCAAAGATGTCCAGCAAGGTCGTTTTGCCAGCGCCGTTGGGACCGGCCACGAGGCACACGCCATCAGGCGACCAGGAGACTTCTGAGAGTCCCCGAAAGTCCTGCGCGAGCAACATGACAGGCACACCTGTAGCGAGCGGCTGGCTCTGGATGTCTTGCGCAAAAGGATCCCGATGGAGAACGCCGTCGGTTGGTAGCACGCCTACGATGTCTCCCGTGGCCATGTCCATTCCGGCTTCTTTGCCTATGGATGGCATCGAGACGAGCAGCAGGGTGAGCGCGAGAGATGTTGAACGAGCGTCGGCACCGATGTGGTGGGCGAGCTCCTGTGCATTTCGAACCTGTGAGGCGTTTTGTACGTAGAGTTGACGAAGGGTTCTGAAAAGTCGTTGTGTCAGACCCAAGAGGTCTTGCGAGAGAGGGGTGTCCACTGCGCGCAGCGCGTCGACGGTCGGCACCAACGAACCACGGTGACCTACTCGCAATAGTTGATGCTGCAGTAGGTCGTCGATAAGCCAGGGGTCGTTGCGTGCACGAACCTCGGCATCTTTCGGGAATTTTCTTGTCTGCTGCACCTCTTCAATGAGCGTGCTCAGCAGAGCGCCTGCTTCGGGGCTCACGGTCTGGTCGCGCTGACTATTGCTCATCGACAGGTCCTTCGGGCCAAGCAGGGGCGCTACTCCCGCGTCTCGGGTGAGCCTCGCGCGCTACCATCGCCACTCCCGGCCAGCAAGCCGCACGCCCCCACCATCACGTCCAAGCTGGTCATCTCCAGCGTGCCTTCGATGCGGGACCTGCCGTCTCCACGCTGCTCCGGCGAAGCTCGTCCTCCTAGAACCCGACGCCGTCGCTGCACGGCACCTCCTCACCCCTCGCGCTCCTCGTCTCCGGGACGCCCTCTTGTGCGGGTGGGCGTTCCTCGGACTACGATGCGCCGCCATGGAGCCGGTGGCGAAGGCGGTGAGGCGGTCGTCGTACCTCGACGAGATCGAGGAGCCGCCGCCGATGTGGCCAGGGGTGGAGATCCCCTCCGAGGCAGCGCGGGGGGTCGTCTACCGGGTGCAGCACGTGGTGGGGGAGGGGGCGATGTCGGTCGCGTACTACGCGCTGCGCGCCGGGCCGGAGGGGGAGACGCCGGTGGTGGTGAAGGTGCTGCGGCCGTGGTTCGTGCGGAAGGGAGGGGCCACGGCGGAGCTGATCGTCACCAAGGAGGCGGTGGCGCTCGGGCGGCTCAACGAGCACGTGCCGCCGACGCCGTTCGTGGTGCGGCTGCTCGACGCGGGGACGTACCAGGGAGAGCTGACGACGGGGGAAGAGGTGGGGCTGCCGTGGCTCGCGCTGGAGTACGTGCACGGGGGAGCGGAGGGGACGACGCTCGCGGAGCGGGTGGGGCACAGCCTGCGAGATACGGGGTTCGCGTTCGATCCGGCGCGGGCGGCGCACGCGGTGCAGTGCCTGGCGACGGGGCTGTCGGCGGTGCACGACGTGGGGGTGATCCACCGGGATCTGAAGCCGGACAACGTGCTGTGCTGCGGGTTCGGGGAGGACGAGATCTTCAAGATCGCGGACTTCGGGGTGGCGCGGCCGGCGGGGTTCTCGGGGACGTTCGGGGGGACGGCGCTGGGGACGCTGGGGTACGCGGCGCCGGAGCTGACGGCGTACGAGCAGCAGATCCTGGGGCCGCCGTCGGACATCTTCAGCCTGGCGGCGGTGGTGTTCTACCTGCTCACGGGGGAGGAGTACTTCGACGTGCTCAACCCGGGGCAAGCGCTCGCGGCGATGTGCAGCACGGCGCGGCGGAGCGTGCGGGATGGGCGGTGGCTGTCGCCGGAGCTGCGGGCGTCGGACGCGGCGTGCAGGTCGATCGACTTTGCGCTGGCGGCGGCGACGAGCCACGCGCTGTCGAAGCGGCCGCAGCGGGCGGATGCGCTGGCGGCGATGGTGGTGCCGTGGCTGCGGGACGTGCGGCCCGTGGGGGCGGTGGGGGGCGGCTCGGCGCTGCGGCGGGACAAGCTGCGCGAGGAGGAAGAGCTGACCGGCGTGGCGCGCTGGGCGTGGACGACGGTGCGGGGACCGGGGTCGGAGGAGGCGCCCAGGGTGGTGCGGAGCGCGGCGTGGGACGGGGACGGGCGCTGCATGGTGGCGACGAGCGCGGGGCTGTCGTTCTGGGATGGATCGGCGTGGGTAGAGGTGGATACGCGGGGGCTGCCGAACCCGGAAGGGGTGCGGCTGACGCGGCGGATCGGGGCAGGGCGGTGGCTGGTGGTGGCGGACGACGCGACGTTCGCGACCTACACGCCGGAGGGGCTCGGGGAGCTGCGGCACCTCGGGGCGATGCACATGCGGTTCGCGCTGCTGAGCGGGGATCTGGACGGGCTGGCGCTGCTCGTGGGGGAGGCGGAGGGGGAGCCGCCGACGCTGTGCACGCTGAGCGACAGGCGGTGGCTGAAGCCGATCCCGCTGCGGGGGGTGGCGGTGGTGACGGCGCTCGCGCGGGTGGAGGCGACGCGGTGGCTGGTGGTGGGGCGGGGGAAGGATGGGCGGGGGTACGTGGCGATGGTCGCGCCGCTGGAAGGGGAGGTGCGGTCGCTGGCGGTGCCATCGGTGCGGGCGTTCCTGGCGTGCGCAGGGCAGCACGAGCTGAGGATGGGGCTCGCGGCAGGGGCAGAAGGGGCGGCGCTGTGGTTGCGGGGGGGAGCGATGGTGACAGAGCAGGTGGAGGCGGGGGCGGACGTGTCGGCAGTGGGGGTCGACGCGGTGGGGCGGGGCTGGGCGGCGGGCGCGGGGAAGATCTGGAGGCACCGGGAGGCCGCGGTGGGAGCCGCGACGGGGAGCCTGCAGCAGCCGGGGCGGTGGAGCTGCGTGTGGCAGGACGAGAGCTTCACGGCGCCGGTGGTGTCGCTGTTCACGGACCTCGGAATCGTCATCGCGATGGCCGCGGACGGAGGGATCATCGAGGGGCGCGCGCTGCGGTGAGCGCGGGGGAGGGGAGCGCGGCGGACACTTCAGCGCCCTTGCAACAGAGTTCGCGGGGCGGTTAAGGGTAGGCGGCTGGCCGTGCGACGCGGTCGGCGAAGGCTGAACCGAGGAGGAGATTCTCATGGAAACCCGCGCAGCCGTTGCCCACAAGGCGGGCGAGAAGCTGACCATCGAGACCGTGCACGTGGACGGGCCCCGCGAGGGTGAGGTGATGGTGGAGATCAAGGCCACCGGGGTCTGCCACACCGACGAGTTCACGCGGTCGGGCGCGGATCCGGAGGGGCTGTTCCCGTGCATCCTCGGGCACGAGGGCGCCGGCGTGGTGGTGGAGGTGGGCCCGGGCGTGAAGAGCGTCAAGAAGGGCGACCACGTGATCCCGCTCTACACGCCGGAGTGCAGGCAGTGCAAGTCGTGCCTGAGCCGGAAGACGAACCTCTGCACGGCGATCCGCGCGACGCAGGGGCAGGGGTTGATGCCGGACAAGACGAGCCGGTTCCGGCTCGGGAACGAGGTGGTGCGGCACTACATGGGGTGCTCGTCCTTCTCGAACTTCACGGTGATGCCCGAGATCGCGGTGGCGAAGATCCGGGAGGACGCGCCGTTCGACAAGGTCTGCTACATCGGCTGCGGGGTGACGACGGGCATCGGCGCGGTGTTCAACACGGCGAAGGTGCAGCCGGGGGACAACGTGGTGGTGTTCGGGCTCGGCGGGATCGGGCTGAACGTGGTGCAGGGGGCGCGGATGGCGGGCGCCGACAAGATCGTCGGCGTGGACCTGAACCCGAAGCGGAAGGCGCTCGCGGAGAAGTTCGGGATGACGCACTTCGTGAACCCGTCGGAGATGGCGGACCCCGACAAGGAGCTGGTGCCGTTCCTCGTGAACCTGCTCGACGGGGGCGCCGACTACAGCTTCGAGTGCGTGGGCAACGTGAAGGTGATGCGCCAGGCGCTGGAGTGCTGCCACCGGGGCTGGGGGACCAGCGTGATCATCGGGGTGGCGGGCGCGGGGCAGGAGATCTCGACGAGGCCGTTCCAGCTCGTGACCGGGCGGGTGTGGAAGGGGTCGGCGTTCGGCGGGGCCAGGGGGCGCACGGACGTGCCGCGGATCGTCGACTGGTACATGGAGAAGAAGATCAACATCGACGATCTGATCACGCACACGATGCCGCTCGATCAGATCAACCACGCCCTCGACTTGATGCACGAGGGCGAGTCGATCCGGAGCGTGGTCGTTTTCTGAGAGCGGCAGGGCCGTGAACGCAAACGAGGAGCGGGCTTCGGCCCACTCCTCGTTTCGTTTTGTAGCTTCGTTGCTGGGGGTCGGTGGCAGACGTCGGCGCGGCTCAACGTGGACCAGCGCGGCGGCGGCCGAGGAGGAAGCCCACGGCGAGGGCCGAGAGGGCGCCGACGGAGAAGCGGGAGGTGGCAGGGGTGGGGGCGAGCTGTCGCGCGGACGCCTCGCTCTTGGCCTTCTTGGCGGCCGTCTCCTCGGGAGCGTCGGCCATGGCCCCGAGTTCCGTCTTCGCCGTGCCGGCGCCTTTCTCCTCGCCGCGCCGCTCGATGAGGGAGTTGATCTCGGCGCCCAGCATGATCGCCATGGAGGAGATCCACATCCACATCAGCATCACGATCACGCCGCCGAGCGCGCCGTAGGTGACCTCGTAGCTGCCGAAGTTGGTGACGTAGGACGAGAAGCCGACCGAGACGAGGAGCCAGAGAAGGACCGCCACCACCGAGCCAGGGGTGATGATCCGGAACTTCATCTTTGCGTTGGGCAGCACGTAATAGAGCATCGCGAGGACGATCATCATGATGAACGCCGCGATGGGGAGGCGCAGGAAGAGGAACAGGGGGCTCAGCCCCGAGAGGCCCAGGAAGTTCACGACGGCCGGGGTGACGATGGCGATGGCAGCCGCGATGACCGAGAGGACCGCAGCCGCGGCCGTGACGCCGATGCCGAGGAGGCGGACCTTCCACCAGGGGCGGGTCTCGGTCACGTCGTAGGCGGCGTTGAGGGCGCGGGAGAGGGCAGCGACACCTCCGGAGGCCGCCCAGAAGGCGCCGATGCCGCCGAGGGTGAGGAGGCCGGGGCTCCCGCCGTGCCCGAGGGCGTCGAGGCGCTCGCTCAGGATCTCCGCCACGGCGCTCGGGGCCACCTGGTAGAGCTGGGCGATGAGCTCCGCCGTCTCCGAGGGATCGAGCATCAAGCTCGTCAGGGCGACGAGGAAGAGCAGGAAGGGGAACAGCGCGAGGACACCGGAGAAGGTGAGCGCTGCGGCCACGTCCTCGACGTTGTCCGCGTCCCATTCGCGGTAGAGGGATGCCAGGAATTTCTTGACCCCGGCCCAGTGAATGTCTCGTCCCAGCAAGCGCACTGACGACCTCCCAGACCGGTCCATGGTGCCTGGCCGGGGGACTGTCCAGATGCGGACCATCTTTCTTTCCAAGGCCGGCAGGTTGGATGAGACTCCGCGGCCATGGTGAACGTGACGTCCGTGGTGGGATTGCCCGAGCGCGCCCTTCTGGAAGGGAGCCCGGCAGCGATGGGGTGCGATGCGCTGGTCGTGGTGACGCCTTCACCGGTCGCCGCGCACGTGGAGGCGCTGGGGGCGGAGATCCAGGGGGCGATCGCCGGGGCAGCAAAGCTCGACGCGGCGCTGGGAGGGAAGTGCGCGCCGGTGGTGCTCGCGGTTCAGGGGGTGCCTGGTGGTCGGCTGGTGGTGGCCCCGATGAGCGCGCTGCAGGAGGAGACCGACGACGTGCGGTCGGTCGCAGAGGCGGCGGCGGCGGCGATGACGCGCGCGGTGGCGGCAGGGGCGCGGCGGCCGCTCCTGTTCGTGCGGGCTCCGGCAGATCCGCGGTTCGCGCGGGCCGTGGAGGTGGCGACGCTCGCGGTGCTGGGGACGCAGTGGGCGGCGCTGGAGGCGCGGGAGTCGGAGCACGCGCCGAGCCCGGCAGAGGCGGTGGCGGTGCTGGGGCTCTCGGAAGCGCGGGCGCGGGAACTGGCGGCGATCGAGGTGGGGCGCGCGCTGTGCCGGGACATCACGGCGGGGGATCCGGAGCGGATGGCGCCACGGCGGGTGGCGGAGCTGTGCGAGGCGGCGTTCGCGCGCACCGGGGTGGGGGTGAAGGTGGAGCGCAACGTGGAGGACTATCCGCTGCTCAGCGCGGTGGCGCGGGCCTCGCGGGTGGTGGAGCGGCACAAGCCGTGCGTGGTGCGGCTCGACTACCGGCCGAAGGGGGAGATCAAGCGGACGGTGCTGCTGGCAGGGAAGGGGGTGACGTACGACACGGGGGGCGCGGACCTGAAGACCGACGGGCACATGGCCGGGATGTCGCGGGACAAGGGCGGCGCGGGCGCGGTGGCCGGCGTGGTGCGCGCGGCGGCGGCGCTGGGGCTGGAAGGGGTGCGCGTGGTGGGGATCCTGGGGCTGGTGCGCAACAGCGTGGGGGAAGAGTCGTTCGTGAGCGACGAGGTGATCCGGAGCCGGGCCGGGGTGCGGGTGCGGATCGGGAACACGGACGCGGAAGGGAGGCTGGTGCTGGCGGACCTGCTGGCGGTGGCGCGGGAGCTGGCGACGGCGGGGGCGGTGGATCCGGTGGTGTTCTCGGTGGCGACGCTGACGGGGCACGTGTACCGGGCCCACGGTCCGTACGTGGGCGCGCTGAGCAACGGGGCAGGGCGGAAGGAGATCGCGCGGCTCGCGGAGGTGGGCGAGCAGTGGGCGGAGCCGTTCGAGCACGTGCGGCCGCGGCGGGAAGACTACGCCCTGATCGCGCCGAGGACGCCGGCGGAAGACGTGGTGTCAGCGAACCGGCTGGCATCGGTGAACACGCCGCGGGGGCACCAGTTCCCGTTCGCGTTCATGGACGTGGCGTCGGGCATGAAGGGGTCGGCGTTGCCCTTCACGCACCTGGATATCGGCGGGGTGGTGTGCGAGGGCGCCGACTGGCAGTTCGGGCGGCCGACGGGGACGCCGGTGACGAGCTTCATCGGCTACCTGAAGGGCGGGGCGAGCGAGGCGTGACGCTGGGTGCGTGATCAGGCGGTGGGGGTGAGGGGGGCCGGGAGGACGGCCATGTAGTCGCGGAGGATGCGGGGCTCGTACTCGTCGAGCAGCGCATCGATGCGCTCTCCCGTGGGGGCGCGCAGGGCGAAGCCCACGTGGTGGGGGTGGTTCTCCAGGCGCCAGACGATCTCGGGGTCGCTGAAGGCGCTGGTGTCGGGGACCTCCTGGCGCGCGAGGGAGACGATGAGTCCTCCGTAGTCGCGGCGGTGCTCGGGGAGGGTGTAGGGGTGCTCGCCCTGGGCCAGCTCGACGCGGGCCCACTCGCGCCAGAGGTTGATGCCGGTGGAGGCCTGCACGAGGTCGACGATGTGCGCGCCGCCGACGCGGGCGGCGGTCTCGAGGAAGTACACCTTCCCGTCGTCGCGGCCGAGGATGTACTCGGCGTGCATGACGCCGCGGACGAAGCTCATCTGCTCGACGACCTGGCGGTGGGTGTCGAGGATCTTGCGTTCGACCTCGCTGCCACGCTCGACGGTGCGGCTGGCGAAGATGCCGCCGGAGTGGGTGACCTCGAGCAGGGGTTTGCGGTAGCGGTGCACCTCGGCGAAGACGACCTTGCGCTCGGAGATGATGGCGTCGACGTGGAAGACGTCGCCGGGGATCATGCGCTCGATGAGGTACGCGGGCTGCTTGTCGCCGAGCTCCTCGACGATGGGCCAGATGTCCTCTTCGCGCTGGAGCTTGCGGATGCCGACCGAGGAGGCCTCGGCGCGGGGCTTGAGGAGCCAGGGTGCAGGGACCTCGCGGCAGAAGCGGCGGATGCGGTCGTGGTTGAGGACGTGGATGAACTCGGGGACGTTGATGCCGCGGTCCCTGGCGCGGGCGCGCATGGCGAGCTTGTCGCGGAAGTAGCGCGCGGTGGTCTCACCCATGCCGGGGATGCGGAGGTGCTCACGGAGGTGGGCGACGAGCTCGACGTCGTAGTCGTCGAGGGGGGCGATGCGGCTGAAGTCACGGGTGCGCGCGAGGTAGCAGACCGCGTTCTCGACGGCGCGCCAGTCGGTGAAGCTGGGCATGGCCCAGACTTCGTCGATGGACTCGCGGACCCAGGGCTTGGTGAGGAGCGACTCGTGCGTCAGGAGGACGACCTTCCAGCCCTCGCGCTTGCACTGGTCGAGAAAGTCGTTGCCCTTGTAGAAGCTCGCGACGCAGAGGATGATTTTGCTCGAAGTGGGCTCGGTGGCGGGGACGTCTAGCTGGTGTTCCATGTTCCGTCGGGGTCGGGAGGGTAGGCGGGCCGACCGCCAGAAATCCAGCGGGTTGCGTGCAGGCCGAGGTCTATGCCGAGCGAAGACGCTGAGGTAAGGTGCGGCCCCATGACGAATGCGGGCGCGTCCGGCTCGATGGACGCCAGGCAGCTGCTACTTTCCTGTGGTCCCCGGTTGGCGGCGTTGCTCGGGGGGGGAGCGCCGCTGATCGGGGATTTCTGTTTTGTGGTGCTGGAGGCGCCCTGTGCGCTCGCAGCGCCGTTGACGTGGGTGACGTCGGTGACCTCGGCGGCAGTCGCGTCGCAGGAGGCGGGCCGATGAGCAAGCTCCGACACCCGACGCTCGCAGCGTGGCAGAGGAACCACGAGGACGGGAGCTACTCGGCGGAGATCCGCGGCTGGAACCTCAAGGTGTGGTGGGTGCCCGAGAAGCCCGGCGTGAAGCGCGGGTTCCTCTGGGAAGCCACGGGGCCGGCGGAGCAGAAGCTCGCGTCGTCGGTGCCTACCGAGGAGATCGAGGTGGCCATGGCGACCGCCGAGGAGTGCGTCGCGCCCGACCCCGAGAAGCACGAGACGAAGATCGTCGACTGAGGCGTGCGCGCGCCGGGAGTGCCCGCGGTCGCTGGGGATCGCGGGGGCTCTCGTGGCGCGCTCCGCCCGCGCGGGATCCCCTCCGGACGATGGCTCGACCTCCGCGGACATGGGAACCGAGGCGCCTCGCGTTCGCCACGGATCAGGCGCTGCTCCGCCAGGCGCGGGCGCAGTTCTACGGGCAGTCGAGCGACGCGTACGTCGACTGGCTGTACGGCGCGAACCCGGCAGGGCCGCCGTTCTGTCACCTGGCCATGGATGGCGAGGTGATCGCCGGGCAGTACGTGGTGATCCCGATCGACATGGTGGCGGGGGGGCAGTCGTTCAAGGCGGCGCTGTCGCTCGATACGTTCACCCACGAGGACTACCGGCGGCAGGGCATCTTCGCGGGGCTCGGCGAGGCGGTGCTGCAGGAGGCGGGGGCCGCAGGGTGCCGGTTCACGATCGGGTTCCCGAACGAGAAGTCGCACCACGGGCTGACGAAGAACCTCCGCTTCGAGGAGCCGTTCGGGGTGTACCTCCTGGTGCGGCCCCTGCCGCACGCGGTGCTGGGGCCAGGGCTCGCGCGACGTCTGCCGCGTCCAGCCGGGGCGCTGGCACGGCTGGCAGGGTGGCGGGTCGAGGCGGTGGGGGCGGTGGACGCGGCCTGGGTCGACAGGCTGTGGGCGCTGCGGCGGCCCGTGACGCCGATCGGTCTGGAGAAGACGGGGGCATGGTTCCAGTGGCGGTTCGAGGAGAACCCGCGGGCGTCGTACCGGTACCTGGTGGCGTCGCGCTCGGATGGAGAGCCTGCCGGGGTGCTGGTGTGGAGCCATGATGCGCGCGCGGGGCGGCGGCCCGCCGTGAACCTGGTGGACCTGGAGGCGGCGGGGTACGGGGCGCGCGCGGCGCTGCTCGCGGCGTTCCTCGACGAGGTGGCGGCGGAGGGAGACGCGGTGAAGGCGCTGGCGACACCCGGGAGTGCGCTGGGGCGGTCGCTGCTCGCGGCGGGGTTCGTGCCGGTGCGGCGTTTCCCGTTCACCTACCGGCCGCATCGGGCCGACGAGGATCTGCGGCCTGTGCTGCGTGCCTCGACCTGGTCCATCTCCGGAGCATATGCCGACATGCTCTGACGGTGCTCGATCCGAGGACGCCGTAGAAGGTGGCGAGCCTGAGGGCGAGGACGTCGATGGAGTCGCCGTCACCGACGCCGATGGCGGGGAGCACGAAGGGGTCGGTGGTCTCGTCCACGCGGCCCACGCGGGTGGTGCGCGCGGAGCGGTAGCCGGCCTGGCGCACGAGGTCGAGGTCGCGGGGGGAGAAGTCGCCGTTCGGGAAGCAGAAGTGATCGCAGGGGGCGCCGGTGAGGGCGCGGATCTCGGCGCGGCTCGCCTGGATCTCCTGGCGGGCGGTGGGCGCGTCGCAGTGCGGCAGGATCGGGTGGGTGCGGGTGTGGGAGCCAAAGTCGACCCAGGGGCGGAGCCGCTCCATCTCGTCGCGGCTGAGGGCCTGGGGAGAAGGGTGCTCCTCCTCGGGGTCGACGCCGAGGGCGGCGAGGGCGGCGAGGCGGTCTTCCTGGGAGAGTTCGATGAAGGCATGGGCGCGCTTCCCCGCGTGGGTCCACCAGAAGTGGCGGTGGGTGCCGACGAGGGCGCTGCAGGCGTAGATGGTGGCGCGCACGCCGTGGGCGCGGAGGACGTCGGCGAGGGCGGCGTTGCCACGGTGGCCGTCGTCGATGGTGAGCACCAGGGGGCGCGGGGGGAGCGCGCTCCAGTCGCGGCGGTGGAGGGCGTCGACGACGGCGTCGAGCGGTACGATGTCGTAGTGCTGGCAGAGGAACCGGAGGTGGGCGTCGAGGACCTCGGGCGAGGGGTCGTGGTAGACGAGGAGGGTCGCGACGCGCCCGCGCTCCTGCGCGCGCCGGAGCCGGGTGGAGAGGCCGCTCCGGTGAAGGCCTCGGGCGACGGTCTCGCGAAGGGTGTCTCGTGCGGTCCTGAGCATGGTGGTGGGTGGTTCCCCGAGGCAGGGAGTGTAGTCCCGCTCCGTGCGGTGGGACCAGGGCGCGGGGCAGAGGCAGAGGCGAGGGCAGCGGCGGGGCGAGCGACGGGGCGAGCGGCGGGGCGAGCGGCGGGGCGAGCGACGGGGCGACAGGGCGCATGAGCGCGCTGGTCGGCCGGTTGCGTGGTGCGGTCACGGCCGTGTCCCGCGGGGGCGTGGGCACGGCCGTGGTGTCGCTCGCGCCGCGCGTGTCGTCCGTGGCCGCGCAGTGGCTGCTGTCGCTCGCGGCGGGGCATGCGGCCGGGGCGCTGTTCGTGACGTGCATCTCCAACGGCTCGGCGGTGGCCGCCCTGGTGGGGCCGGGGATGACGCCGGTGATCGTGGCGCGGCGGCGGCTCTTCACGACGCGGCGGGGGCGCGCGCTGGTCGCCGGTGCGGTCGGCTGGATCGCGGTGGCCGCGCTGCTCATCGCGCTGATCGTGGGCGCGGTGCGTGAGCCGGTTGGCTGGCTGGGGCTCGCGGCGGCGCTCTACGCGTGCTCGACGGTGTTCTACAACTGCGCGCCCGCGGCGTGGGCGTTCTGGCAGTCAAGCGGGAGGTTCGCGCGGGTGCTCGGGGTGTCGCTGCTGGTCACGCCAGTCCTCAGCTCGGCGGCCGCGCTGGCGGGCGCGCCCTGGCCCGTCGTGGCGCTGGTGGGGCTCGGGGGGGCCTTGCCGATGGGGGCGATGCTGGGGCGGGTGCGCGTGGGGAGGTCGCTGCGCCTGGCGCTGTGGCTGGTGCGGCACGCGGTGCCGCTGGCGTTGCCGAGCATGGCCACGGCGATCGTGTACCCGGAGGCGCTGAGGCGGGGGATCGCGCTGTACGGGGCGACCAGCGTGGGGAAGCAGACGCTGTACTGGTCGCTGGTGCTGATGGCGAACGTCGCCCTGCAGAGCTTCACCGCGCGGGAGGTGGTGGCGGCCACGGGGAACGAGGCGCGGGCTCTGCGGCGCTGGCTCGCCGCGACGGGCGTGCTGGTGGTGCTGCTGGCGGTCGCGCTCTCCGTGTTCCGTTGGATGTACGGCGCAGAGGTGGTGCCGCGCTTCCTGCTCGTGGGCGCGGCGGTGTTCCTGGTGACGGATGGCCTGGTGTTCTACTTCGCCCCCGCCGTGACGCGCCCGGCGCTGGTGGTGGTCTCCTGGGCCGCGGCGTTCCTCGTGGTGCTCGGGATGATCGTCTGGCCAGCGGTGCTCTGGAAGATCACCGTGATCGGTCCGAGCGTGATCGTCGCGATCTTGCGGCTCCCACCGCTGCTCGCGTTTCCAGCAGTGCGCGCGGTGGCTGCGGGGGCGCTGGCGGTACTCCTGGGTGGCGCCGCGCTGGCTCTCGGCTGGCCCTGAGGGCGGCGTGGTAGGAGGGAAGAATGAAGTACACCGAGGAGCGAGAGTTCGATCTGCACCTGGTCGTGCGCTGCGAGTTTCCGGAGGACTACCAGGGTGAGCTCGACGGATATGCGTGGGCGGAGGAGCTCCCCCAGATCACGAGAGAGGTCGTGAGCGCTGCCGTGGCCGCGCTGAAGCGGCGCCCCGGCTGGCAGTTGCGAGGGGGGAATCGAGGGCGCTCCACGGAGGATGAGGTGATGCTCGTCCTCGAGCGGGTGCTCCCCGCGTCGTCCTCGACCTCCTCCTGAGTCTCCAGGAAGGGACGCGCGCTTCCTCGTGCGGGCCGTGCGCCGACCGGAGAATGCGCCGGTTCGTGGGACGAGGAATGTCCATGAGGCGCCCGGATGAGGGCATGCACATGCGGGCGTCAGCCGACAGTTGATGGCCAAAAACGCTGTGTTTCTGGCGGTCTAGCGATCTGTCGGCGCGGTGCGCGCGATCAGGGACGGTGATTCCGGGCCGTGCTGCTCGATCTTGCACGGCACGTGGGCGCGCATATGGTGGACGTCAGAGCTTCGCGAGCACGCACTCGTGGCGAGGCTCTGCATCCTTCGTGGGGCTGGTCGCGGCACACACCCGTGGTGGGACGGGTGTGGTGCCAGGGCCGTCCTGCGCTCGCATGGTGGAGGGTACCGGTGAACATGGCTCCCGATTGCAGTGTGGTGGAGTGCTACGGCGATCCGTCGGCCGTCCGTGTGCAGCGCGTCCTCTTCGCGGCGCGCGGCTGGCTCTCGGAGCAGGATCGGATGGTGTCCCTCGGGCAGGGCTTGATGCTGCTGCACGCGCAGCGCGGGGAGCCCGCCGACGTGGAGGCGTGGGTGCGCTGCTTCGAGCAGGTGCTCGCGCACGCACCGCTGTCGGAGATGCCGGGGCTCACCCGGCGGCTGCGAGGCGCGGGCGCGACGATCGGGGAGGACCTGTTGCTGTGCGTGGGGGGCGGGTCCGACGTGTGCGCCGCTGCAGCGGCCGTGGCGCGCGCGCGCCCCCTCCCCGAAGGCTGGAGGTTGATGGAGCTGTCCGCAGATGCTCCGGCGGCGGCCGTGGAGGCCGTTCAGGAACTGCAGGAGGGAGCCGGTCTGGTCCCCGTGCCGGGGTGGTATCTGCGGGGCGCCGAGGGGAGGGCGCTGACGGTGATCTTGCAGGACGCCGAAGGGAGGCTCGCGGGGGCCGCGACGGTGGGGAGGGCCGATGCAGGTCCGGGAGCGCTGGTGAGCCTGTGCCTGAGGCGCGATGCGCGGCGACGGGGGCTCGCGGCGGTGCTCGCCAGCGCTGCCCTGCGCGAAGCGCGCGCGCGGCTCAAGGTCGACAGCTTCTATGCGGTCGTCGGGGCGCGCGACGAGGTGGCGCTGCACATCTCGCGGCGATGCGGGTTCTCACCGCACCCGACCGAAGGGGTGGTGCTCGCCACGCTCGACTCAGGTTGCGGTGACGGCTCAGGTTGCGGTGACGACTCAGGTTGCGGCGACGACGTGGAAGGGATGATCGTCGCCGAGGTCGGTGCAGAATGCGCCGAAGATGCGGGATAGGCCCGCCGCGATGTCGCAGTGGCGCCTGACCCGTGCTCCCAGGGAGGTCAGGTACACCACGTCGTCACCGAGCTGGATGGGCGAGGCGTAGAGGTCCTCGGCGCCGACGAGCGCCTCGAGGAGCCCTTCTTGGACCTCGTCAGGTGCATCGGTCCCTCCCCGGGCATGCTCGACACCGAGGGCTGCGAGGTGCTCCAGATCGTGGTGCTCTCCAGCACCCCCGAGGAGCATTCCCTCCTCGTCCGAGAGGACGGCAGCCAGCGCACCGCTCCGTGCGGCCGCGGCGCTCAGGAGGAGCGAGATGGCTTCCTGGGGGAAATTGCTGCGCAGCTTGCGACGCTCGACCATGGGGACCTCCGCCGAGCACTCTGCAGCGAAGGTCCGTGCTTCTCCAAAAGAACGGCGATCAAGGTGCCGGGAGGCGCGCGATAGGGACGCGCTGCCGGTCCGAGCCCGCACTCTCCGGGAGGCCTGCCACACAGAAATGCTCGCCCTCCTCGATGCGGGCCTGGAGGGCCTCCATGGCGCCATGGTCCATCCCCTCGATCCACTGCTCGGGTACGGGGAAGGTCATCGAGGCGCCTGGCTCTCCGGCCAGGTGACGAAGCGCAGGATCATCGACGGTCACCTGATACGTCAGGCTCGCCGGGTACGTGTGCGCCGGTGTCCAGGCCGTGAGCAGGCGGAGGGGACCCAGGCGCGCGTGAAGGCCGAGCGCGCGGCTGTTCCACTGAGTGACGCCGATCTGGCTCGTCGTCCGGAAGACCTTGAGCGCGATGGCCTTGGTCAGCTTGCCGATGCCCTGCAGCGCCTCGTCGGCGAGCTGATCGCGCAGGCTGCAGAGGTTGTGCCCCACCCAGACACCCGGCGCGAGCGTCGGGATGGCGATGTACATCGAGAGCGGGACGAGCCCTGCGTAGCTGGAGGGGATCCGGAGGCGGTCGCGCAGGTGCGGGGTCAGCGTCTCGGCGCGACGGCCGAAGCCCACGATGCCGCCAGGAAGCTCGGCCGCGTCGTAGAAGACCCAGCGCGGCATGGGCATGCCTTCGGGGCCGAACGCCGCGGCGTCGAGCACCGAGAGCAGGTCGAGGAAAGCCAGGGACTCGCGGCGCAGCGGGTCGACGACGCCGTCATGCGCCAGCGGGAGGCCGAAGGGGCTGAGCTCGAAGTGCGCTCGGTTCGCCGGAGTGGCGACGACGAACAGCTCCAGATCTCGGAGCAGACGCTCGTTGGCCAGATGCAGGGCCATGGCGCGAAGGAAGATGAAGTGTGGCGATCCCAGCGGGAATTGAACCCGCGTTACCGACGTGAGAGGCCGGCGTCCTAACCGCTAGACGATGGGACCAAACATCAACCCGACAGGGACACTACCGGATCGATTTGCTGGGGGACAAGGATTCGAACCTTGATAGCCAGTGCCAGAAACTGGCGTCCTGCCATTAGACGATCCCCCAAGGGACGTTCGCGCCGCGGCAATCAGTGCCGACGGGCCGCGGAAACTACTAGGTTTGTCCCATCTGTCAACCGGAAAAATCGATGGTCGGCTTTCGTTCTGTCTCTTGACGGAGCCTGTGTTCGATTTACCTTCCGCGCGGCTTTAGCCACCAGCCAGGGAGAGTGCCAATCGCCTCGGGTTCCGGCAGCTTGGCGCTGTCGATCAGGAGGTACGCGGTCCAGGGACAGAGAGGTGTGGCGCCGGCGACCCCGGGGCCTCCCTGTCTCTCGACCGTGCTGGCAATGTCCTTCGTCGCTGGTGGGGAGGATGTAGGAGCGCACCATGAAGATCAGGCCGCTGCAGGATCGAATCGTCGTCAAGCGTCTGGAGGGGGAGTCGAAGACCAAGGGGGGCATCATCATCCCCGACGCCGCGAAGGAGAAGCCGATCGAGGGTCGGGTCGTCGCGGTGGGGAACGGGAAGATCCTCAAGAACGGCACCGCGCGTCCTCTGGAGGTGAAGGTCGGCGACGTCGTGCTGTTCGGCAAGTACAGCGGGACCGAAGTGAAGATCGATGGCGAGGAGCACGTGCTGCTCCGCGAGGACGATGTGCTCGCCGTGACCCAGGAGTCGGCCGCGGCGTCCTGAGCCCGTGCCTTGAGTTGACCGTCAATTCGTCGCGCGGCGCGAGATGCCGCGAAAGAAAAGAGAAATCATGTCTGCCAAGCAGATCATCTACAGCCGCAGTGCCCGTTCCTTGATCCTGAAGGGCGTCAACACGCTCGCCGATGCCGTCAAGGTGACCCTGGGCCCCAAGGGCCGCAACGTCGTGATCGAGAAGAGCTGGGGCTCTCCGGTGGTCACCAAGGACGGCGTGACCGTCGCCAAGGAGATCGAGCTCCACAACAAGCTCGAGAACATGGGCGCGCAGATGGTGCGCGAGGTCGCCTCCAAGACCAGCGACAAGGCCGGCGACGGCACCACCTCGGCCACCGTGCTCGCCCAGGCGATCTTCGCCGACGGCCTGCGCCTCGTGGAGGCCGGCCACAACCCGATGAACCTCAAGCGCGGCATCGACGCGGCCGTGGAGAAGATCCTCCAGGTGGTCCACGACAGCGCGACGCCGACCCGCGACAAGTCGCAGATCGCCCAGGTCGCCACCATCAGCGCCAACGGCGATCGCGAGATTGGCGACATCCTCGCCGAGGCGATGGAGAAGGTCGGCAAGGAGGGCGTGATCACCGTCGAGGAGAACAAGCGCATGACGACGGAGCTCGAGACCGTCGACGGCATGCAGTTCGACCGCGGCTACCTCTCCCCCTACTTCGTGACCGACACCGAGAAGATGAAGACGGTCATGATCGACCCTCTCATCCTGGTCCACGAGAAGAAGATCGCGGCCATGGCCGATCTGCTCCCCGTGCTGGAGCAGGTCGTCAAGAACGGCCGGGAGCTGCTCATCATCGCCGAGGACATCGAGGGAGAGGCGCTCGCCACGCTGGTGGTGAACAAGCTCCGCGGCACCATCAAGGTGGCGGCGGTGAAGGCCCCCGGCTTCGGTGATCGCCGCAAGGAGATGCTCAAGGACATCGCCGTCCTCACCGGCGCCACCTCCTTCATGGAGGACCTCGGCCAGAAGCTCGAGAGCGCGACCCTCAGCGATCTCGGTACGGCCAAGCGCGTCGAGATCGACAAGGACAACACCATCATCGTCGACGGCGCGGGTGACAAGAACGCCATCAAGGGGCGCATCGAGTCGATCCGCAAGCAGATCGGCGACACGAGCAGCGACTACGACCGGGAGAAGCTCCAGGAGCGCCTGGCGAAGCTCGCCGGCGGCGTGGCGGTGGTCAAGGTCGGCGCAGCCACCGAGACGGAGATGAAGGAGAAGAAGGCGCGCGTCGAGGATGCCCTCCACGCGACGCGGGCAGCGGTCGAGGAAGGGATCGTCCCCGGCGGCGGCGTGGCGCTCCTCCGGGCGTCGAGCGCACTCGACTCGCTCAAGTTCGACGACGAGCGCAGCGCGGGCGTGGGCATCATCCGGCGCGCGGTCGAGGCCCCCATCCGGCAGATCGCTGCGAACGCGGGCATCGAGGGTGCCGTGGTGCTCGAGAAGGTCCGGGCAGGGCAGGGGAACTTCGGTTTCAATGCCGCGACCGACACCTACGAGGACCTCCTCGCCGCTGGCGTCATCGATCCCGCGAAGGTGGTCCGGCACGCGCTGGCCAATGCGGCGAGCGTGGCGAGCCTGATGCTCACCACCGAGGCGCTGATCGCGGAGAAGCCCAAGAAGGAGAAGGCTGCTGCGGCGGGCGGCGGTGGCGGCATGCCGGACATGGGCGGCATGGGCGGCATGGGCGGCATGGGCGGCATGGGCGGCATGGGCGGCTTCGACATGTGATGGAAGGCTGTGGCCTGCCCTCGGGCGGGCTGCAGACCTCCTTGTCTGCGTGAAGGCCTGCATTGCAGGCCTTTCGCACTTTGTGGGTCAGAGCGACCTCCCTGCGTGCTGGCGCACCGCATCCAGGTAGCAGGGCGCCGCCTTCCCCCGAACACCTGCTCAGCAGGCCAGTGTCTCCCGACGCGCCGGGCATGATGTCCCGGTCCCGGGGTTTTTGACCCGGCGGCACGGCGGGCAGTAGACTCCTTGGTGTGTCGGATCCGCTCTTCGACCGGTTTGGCCGCGAGTACCAGGCCGGTGACGTTCTCTTCAATGAAGGCGAGTCGGGCGCCGAGATGTTCGTCATCCAGTCGGGCGCCGTCAGGATCACGAAAGCGGTCTCGGGAGAGCAGAAGGTCCTGGCCGTGCTGGGGCCCGGAGAGTTCGTGGGGGAGATGGCCATCCTGAATTCCAAGCCCCGCGCCGCGACAGCGACGATCGTCGAGCCCACGCGCTGTCTGGTGATCGAAGCGCGCATGCTGGAAACGATGGTGTCGCGGAACGGCGAGGTGGCGATCCGGCTGATCAAGAAGCTCTCCAAGCGCCTCGACTCGGCCAACGCCCTCATCGAGATCCTCATGCACCGGGATCCCAAGGCGCGGGTGATGCTCGCGCTGGCGCGTCATGCCGAGGCCTTCGGCGAGGCGACGCCGGAAGGGATCCGGATCCGCACCTCGCCCGAGGATCTCGCCCAGGAGGTCAACGTGGACGCCTGGGTGGTCCGCGAAGTGGTCGCGCGGCTGAGGAGGCTCCGGCTCGTGACCGAAGAGCAGAACGCGATGGTCATCTCCGACGTGTCGCGGCTTCAGGATTTCCTCGAGTTCCTCGAGATGCCGCAGAAATTCGGCGGAGAGAGCTGAGTCCAGGTGGAGTTGCGCGTCATCGGCTGCCACGGCGGCGAGACCCCCAAGCATCGGACGTGCGCGTTCGTCCTCGACGACGTGCTCTCCATCGACGCTGGCTCGCTCACCAGCGGGCTCGAGGTCGGCGACCAGGCCCGCCTTCAGGCTTGCCTGGTGAGCCATGCCCACCTCGATCACATCCGGGATCTGGCGACGATCGCCGACAACCGCTGCCAGATGGGCTGCGCGCCGCTCATCGTGGCCGGGACCCGCGGGACGCTGCGGGCCTTGCAGCAGCACTTCTTCAACAACATGGTCTGGCCCGACTTCGCGGTCATCCCCAACCGCACGAACCCGACCATCCGCTACCTCGAGCTGGAGCCGGAGCAGCCCACGATGATCGCGGGGCACCGGGTGCGGGCCGTGAGCGTGACGCACACCATCGAGGCGTCCGGCTTCGTCGTCGAAGGCGATGACGGAGCCATCGGCTACAGCGGCGATACGGGGCCCACGGACCGCCTCTGGGAGGTGCTGAACGAGCAGAAGAACCTGCGCGCCCTCCTCATGGAGGTGAGCTTCCCCAACCGGGAGCAAGGGCTGGCGACCATCAGCGGTCACCACACCCCCCGCACGCTCGGCATCGATCTCCGCAAGTACCGGGCACCGCAGGACCTGCCCACGCTGCTCTACCACATCAAGCCGGTGTTCCAGTCCGAGGTGGAGCGCGAGTGCGCCGCGCTGCGCGGGCTGAACATGCAGGTCGTGCAGCTCCTCGATCACTTCGTCCTGTGAACCCCCGCGCGGGGACCTGTCGGGATTCACTCCTGGCGGGGCGAAGGGACGCGAACTCCCTCGTGGAGACTCAGGAGCGTTTCAGGTCCTCGAAGGAGTCCTCGACGCGCACCAGCACCACGGTGATGTTGTCCGTCCCGCCGAAGTAGTTCGCGCGGTCGATCAGCGAGGTGCAGGCGTCTTCGAGGGATTCGCTCGACATCACCAGCTCCAGGATCTGCTCGTCGGCGACCATGCCCGACAGGCCATCCGAGCAGAGCAGGTAGACGTCGCCGTGGCGGGTCTCGTCCGTCACCAGGTCCACCAGCACGTCTTCGCGGATGCCGAGGGCCCGGGTGATCACGTTCGTGGGGAGCTGACGGACCTCTTCCTCCGTCATCCAGGGCGCCATGTGCACCGCGTCGCTCACCAGCGAGTGATCGCGCGTGAGCTGGGCGATCGCCCCGTCGCGCAGCCGGTAGCAGCGGCTGTCGCCCACGTGGCCCACGGTGACGTGCGTGTTGTCCTTCGAGAACATCGCGGTGACGATGGTCGTCCCCATCCCGAAGTCGGCGAGCGTTCGCAGCGACCGGTCGAAGATGCGACGGTTCGCCAGGCGGAGACCCGTCACCACGTAGTTTTCTTCCTCAGTGAGGTTCGGGTCCGCGGGGAACGGCCAGGTGGCGTCTCGGCCCACGGTCACCGACAGGAAGTCTTCGAGGGTGGACACCGCGAGCTGGCTCGCGACGTCGCCCGAGCGGTGGCCGCCCATCCCGTCCGCCACAGCGACAATGCGGTACTCGGGGCTGACGAGGATGTTGTCCTCGTTGTGGTCCCGAAGCAGCCCAGTATCGGTCTTCCCGGCAAACCGGGTCCGCAGCATGGGCAGAGAGTAGACAGAGAGGCGGGGTCCAGTGCAAGCGCCTGACGAGGGGGTCGTGCCGATCCTCCCCGGAGAGCGCTTGTCCGAGGGGGCTTGGCCCGCACATCACCGGCTTTTCTTGCGTGCGACGGCCATGGTCGTTCGTGCGGCACGCCGGCCGTTCTCGCCGCTTTCGGGCGGAGACCGTGAGGACAGCGCTCCCCGCGAGAGGCTGCTCAGGGTGCAACTTTCCCTGAGCCAGGATGGAGCGGCGCGCTAAAGCCAGCTCTCGCCGAGCACGACGCCCATGTCGCCAGCCAGCAATTCGGCAGCCCTCACCCCGCGGGCCTGGGCCTCCTCGAACAGGGCCATCCCCGGCTGATCCACGTGCGCCCACGCGATCCGCGGGCCGAGCGCGCAGGTGGTCTCGAAGGGGCGTTCCCCCAGGAACCCGGGTCGGGGCCGGGGCATGGCGTGGCCCCAGAGCATCAGGTCCATGCGTCCGAGCACCTCCCGCAGGTGGGGGTGGGCCGGGGCCAGATCGCGCAGCACGCCGTCGGCGAGGCCTTCCCACGCGCTGCCCAGCAGCATCGACCGCGCCGCCGTCGTGTCGGCACCGCCGAACGCCCGGTAGTAGGTGAGCACCGTCTGGCGCCTGGGCGCGCGGAGAGCGGAGGCCGGGACCGTGGTGGCGGCGAGATCCGTGAGCTGATGGGCCGCGTCCACGTATCCGAGCCCCTCGGCCTCGTAGAGGATGGAGTCCCAGGGCAGGTTCGGCTCGAACCTGTCTTCCACGTGGAGGTTGGCCACCAGCCACGGCGACGAGGTGCGCACGGGCAGCATGGGCGCCGCGGCCGGGAACAGGCGCCGCGTCACGAAGGCGGGCGTCGCGAGCACGGCGGCCCTTGCCTCGATGCGCCGCACCTCGTGGCGCGCGACGTCGAGGTAATCCACGGCGACGCCTCCCTGGGGCAGGTCGTGCACCGCCATCGCCAGTGAGCCCAGCATGATCCGGGGCCTGGCGCGCTCGATGAGGGCCTTCACCAGCCGCCCGTTGCCCTCTGGCCAGACCAGGAAGTGGCTCCCTTCCAGCTCCGGCGTCCGCAGCTTGCGCGCCGCGAAGTAGTGCAGCCCCGCCCACGCGGAGACGTCCTCCGGGGCGCCACCGAAGTCGTCGAGCATGGCGTAGCGCACGTACCAGCGCAGGAACGGCGTCCGGAACCCCTCCCGATCAAGCCACGCCTCCATGCTGAGCCGATCCAGCGCGAGGAGATCCGGATCGCGCGAGGACATGTCGAGCGGGATCTGGAAGGCTGGCCGTCCATCGGCCCCGCGGCGCACGGTGAGCGCCTCCTCGATGTCCAGGAACCGCGCCATCTCGTCGCGCTCGGCGATCGAGAGCGCGTCCGTCGGTACCAGCCCCTGGTGCCATTCTCCGTCGTAGAAGAGGCGCTCCTGCGGTGCGTGGCAGAGCCGCCGCGGATCGAAGACCGGACGCCCCGCCGCATCCCAGCCCGTGACGGCGCCCATCTCCTGAAGCAGCCGCAGGGCAGCGCGCGCCTCCACGTTGGGCGCGGCGAGGTAGTGCGCTCCCCAGGGGTGGGGCACCGCGCCCTCCTCGCCCCAGGTGCTCGTCCCGCCGGGCCGGGGCTCGAGCTCCAGCACCGCCACGTCCAGCCCCGCGGGCGCGAGCCGCCACGCCGCCGACAGCCCGCTCACCCCACCCCCGACGATCACCACATCGGCCTTTTCCTGCACGACCGCGCGCACGACCGCGCTCGAGACCACGGGCGCACCGCCACGCAGGAGGTGCCCGGCGGCGTGCGACGCGCCCACCACTTGCCCCGCGATCCGCGGCGGGTGCTCGCCTGCGGTCTGCACGAGCCAGCCCGTCCCGAGGGCGCTCAGGAATGCGCGACGATCCATGCGATCACCTCGTCCACACGGACCACTCGCGGGTGTAGATGGCGACGAGCTTCTGATCGTTCAACCGGTTGATCGGCGCCGCCACCCGGCCGATGTCGCGCGGGAAGCGGAACAGCTCCGGCAGCCCCGCGCTGTCGAGGTAGCGCAGCGTGGACGCCTCGATCCGGAGCCCGCCAGGGGCGGCGAGCCCCTCACCGCCTGCCAGCACGAACCCCCACTCGCCGAAGCTCGGCACGTAGACGTGGAGCGGCGCCGTCATGAAGCCGGCGGCCTCCATGGTGGTCACGATGGTCCAGAACGACTCGCGCGCGTACTGGGGCGACGTCGCCTGCACCACCACCACGCCGCGCACCCCGAGCCGCTCCCGCAGGAGCTGGTAGAAGGCGTCGGTGTAGAGCTTCCCCACGGCGTAGTTGCCCGGATCGGGGAAGTCCACGATCGCGAGGTCGAACGACTCGGTGCACCCCTCCAGGAACTTGTACGCATCCTCGTTGCGCACCGTCACCCGGCGGTCCGTGAGCGCTCCCTGGTTGAGGCGGGTGGCGATGGGCAGGGTGCGGAAGGCGTCGGTCACGACCGCATCGAGATCCACGAGCGTCACCTGCTCCACCGACGGGTAGCGGAGCAGCTCGCGCGCCGCGAGCCCGTCGCCGCCGCCCAGGATCAGCACCCGCCGCGGATCGCGCCCGAGCGCCGCCACGGCCGGGTGGACCAGCACCTCGTGGTAGCGGTACTCGTCGTCGGAGGAGAACTGCAGGTTTCCGTTGAGGAACAGCCGGGTGGTGCGCGGGCTCTGGGTGAGCACCATCCGCTGGTACGGAGACTGGGCCGAGTGGACGACGGGGGCCCCGAAGTAGATCGCCTCGGCGCGCTCGACGAACTGGGTGACCATGGCGAACGCCGCGCCGAGGACCAGCACGGTCAGCGCACAGAGCGCCCGCAGCCGGAACCTGTCGGCCCTGGTGATCGGGAAGAGGAAGGTGCTCCCGAGCGCGACGAACGCGTTGAGCAGCCCGAAGAACAGGCCGGTCTGGTGGATGCCGAGCCGCGGCAAGAGCAGCGACGGGAAGAGCAGGCTCGCCACGAGCGCGCCGATGTAGTCGAGCGTGAGCACCCGGGCGACGAGCTGCTTGAGGTCGAGCGAGAACTTGAGCAGCCGGATCAGCAGCGGGATCTCCAGGCCGACCAGCATCCCGATGAGCAGCACCAGCCCGTAGAGCAGCACCCGGAACGCGCCGGACGCGGTGTACACCTTGAAGAGCAGCGGCGCCGACAGGCCCCCCACGAGCGCGACCCCGAGTTCGATCTCCACGAAGCGCTCGAGCAGCTTGCTTTCGAGGTACTGCGACAGGTACGACCCGATCCCCATCGCGAACAGGTAGAGGCCGATCACGAAGCTGAACTGCGCGACCGAGTCGCCGAGCACGTAGCTCGCGAGGGTCCCGGTGATCAGCTCGTAGATGAGCCCCGAGGTGGCGATGACGAAGACGCTCGCGAGCAGCGCGGCCCGGGCGGCGCGCCTCGGCGGACCGGCCACGGCATCCTGGCCCGGCGCCTCGGGCACCTCGGGCGCCTCGTTCGGAGGGGGCACACTGGCCTCGCTGGCCGACATCGCGGGCGGTCGTAGCACTGCTCGGGCGGCGGTACAGCCCGGCGCGCCCGGAGCGCCCCATATCCTCCCCTTTCGCGTCGTGGCCTCACCCTCCCTGCCTCCGCGGCTCCCGGCCAGATCGGGGGATCGGGCCGGTCAACGGAAAGCATGGCGCCGCGCCCGGCCGGGCTTTTAGTATGTTGCCGCAGTGAGCACGCCGTTCGACCGCACCGCCGCCTGCCCTTCGTGCGGCGCGCCCATGACCTTCCGCTTCGCGGGAGCGGCGGCGCAGGTGTGCAAGCACTGCAAGTTCGTCGTCGCGCGCACCGACCGCAACCTGCAGGCCGTGGGGCGCATGTCCGATCTGGTGGACATCCCCACGCCCCTCCAGCTCGGCGTCACCGGGCGCTGGGCTGGCGAGCCCTTCGTGGTCGACGGCCGGGTGCAGATCGATCGGGCGAACGCCCCCGGGGCGCCCTGGCAAGAGCACTTCATCACCTTCCCGAACAGCGGGCGCTGGTGCTGGGTCGCCTCGGCCCAGGGCCGCTGGTACTCGACCAGCGAGGTGGCCCTCCCGCCGGGCGGCCTCCCTCCATACAGCGCGCTTCGTCCCGGCGCGCAGATCCACCTCCAGGGCTACGGCGCCTTCACCGTCGCCGAGGTGGGCAGGCGCCGCGTCGTCGCCGGCGAGGGAGAGATGCCCTCGGTCGCCGCGCCTGGCGTGGTCACCGGTTACGCAGACATCGGCGGTCCGAACGGCGCCTTCGGCACCCTCGACTACGGCGACGGCCAGTCCATCCCGCCCAAGCTCTACATCGGCCGGCAGATCGACCCCGCGGTGATGCAGCTCGACTCCGGCGCCCCCGTCCAGCCGGCCGAAGCCCAGGTCACTGCGGTCTCTTGCCCCACCTGCGGCGGCAACCTCCCGCTCGCCGCCCCTGGCACCACCGAGCGCATCGTCTGCCGCTACTGCGGCACCGCGAGTGATCTGCGTCAGGGCGCCCTCGTCGCGCTCGGTCAGGCTCCGAAGCCTCCCATCGAGCCGTACATTCCTCTCGGCGCCCAGGGCCAGCTCCGCGGCAACCGCGTCATCTGCATCGGCTTCGTGGTGCGCGGCTGCACCGTCGAAGGGGAGCGCTACCGCTGGCGCGAGTACCTCCTCTATGCGGGGCCGCGCGTCGGCTACCTGTGGCTCATGGAGGAGGACGGCGCGTGGCAGTTCGTCACGCCCATCCCGCCCGGTGAGGTGCGCGTCGGCGCTGGCGCCGACTACCGTGGCCAGCAATACGTCTACAGGCAGAGCGTCAGCGCCGAGGTCGAGTACGTCGTCGGCGAGTTCTACTGGAAGGTGGAGATCGGCGAGCGCGTCCGCGCCACCGAGTACGAGGGCCCCGGCGGCAAGGTCAGTGTGGAGGAAGCGCCGACCGAGGTGACCCACTCGTTCTGCGAGCCCATGTCCGGGCAAGAGATCGCGGGCGCCTTCAACATCCAGGTGGCTCCCCCCGCGCTGAGCGGCGGTCAGGGCTCCAGTGTCGCCTCCGTGCTGGTGGTCATCGTCATCATCCTGGTGATCATCTTTTTGATCGCGCTGAGTGATTGCAGTTGTGGTGGAGGAGGAGGCGGCTTCATTGGGCCGAGCTTTGGCGGTGGCAAGTGACGGGGGGCGACCTGACCCCACCCCCTCGAAGCGCGATGGTCGCTTTCGGGCAGGCGGTGGTCGGATCCGGGTAATCGGCGAGTGTGAGCCCCGAGATGACCTCAACGATTCCGAGGGGTTAGAGCAGCTAAGCGGCCCGGCCCGCCCTGTGCAATGCGCCTGTTCGTCGTCGGCGTGTTCGCCGGCACGGCTGGAGCCTCATGCACACCGCGGCCTCGTTCGATCCTCACGCGCAGCTCCGTGCGCTCTACCTCTCGCTGCTCCAGCACCAGGAGCACTTCGACGAGTTCAGGCAGCTCCTTGCGCTGTACAGCGCCTCACCGGAGCACAACGACGAGGAGCCCGAGGACGCAGCCCACATCCGCGAGCGCCTCAACGAGCGCATCCGCGCCTGGGTGGGCGCGTTCAATGGACTCAGCGCGGTCCAGATGCTGCACTGGCGCTCCATCCTGGTAGAGGAGCGCTTCAACGTCGCCCTCTCTCCCTGGAAGGATTCGAACATGTACTGAGGCCCTCCCGGGGGCATCCTGCCGGTGCGGCAGCCTCCCCGGTGGCCTCCTCGCAGCGGGTCGGGCGGCATGCATGAGCTTCAGTGGGTCGACGAGCTGTACAAAGCCTTCTGTCAGACCCTCCCAGGCATGCTCCACGCCGAGGCTCAGGGGCTCGCGTGCACCCTCGGCCTCGCGCCGAGCCGCGACATCCCGTGGAGCGCGGTGTTCAGCCACGGCATCACCCTCGCCGCGCCCGCCATGCTCGCCGAGACCATGCCGCAGGTGCGCGGCACCATGATCCAGGACGCCCTGCTCGCGCACATGCTCGCGATCATCGACGCCTTCGGCTCCGACCGCGTGGCCGACGGTCAGGTCCGGCAGACCTGGCAGCTCGAAACCTTGCTCGCCCACGTCCGCCGCGCCCGTGACGCTGCCATGCGCCGGCTCGGCCCCGACATCATCGGCGCCGACCGCATCGACTTCTCCGACGTGGACGAGGACGTCGCGCGGCTCATCACCCAGGAGCGTGGCTTGCTCGGCAGCGGCGTCCCCGTGCGCTTCGACCTCTACCTCACCATCTCCCGCGGAAAGCAGCGCCCTGGCATCCCGGCCTCGCTTGCCCTGGCGACCGCCGCGGGCTGGAACGCGCGCTGGCGTCACGCCCTCTTCCGCATGCTGGAGTCCATCTGGATCTCTCTCCAGCTCTACGACGACGTCATGGACTGGGAAGACGACTGGGCCCGAGGCGGTGCATGGGCCGTCGCCCTCGCGCGAGGTGTCCAGGAGCCCCGCGAGCCTGCCCGTTCCGGCACCCAGCCTGTGACCCGCCTTGCTCCGGACGACGCCTCCTCCCTGGCCTCTGCGAGGAGCCTCGTGCTCTCGTCCGGCGTGCTGGTGCGCCTCCTGGAGCGCGCCCGGCGCGAGCTGTCTGCCGCCCGCCGACGCGCGGAAGTGATCGGCGCGCAGCGCATCGCAGCCTGGGCCCAGGGGCGTGAAGCCCACCTGCGAGAGCTCTCGCGCTGCGAGGAGCAGAGCCCGGGGTACGTGCACCGCGCCAGGGCGCTCTCGGCCTGGGCCAGAACCGTGCTGGCGTGAGCCAGGGCGGCTCGCGGCCAGCGCGGCCAGCGCGGCCAGCGCGGCCAGCGCAGCCAGCGCGGCCAGCGCGGCCAGCGCGGCCTCCCTGGGACTTCGGGTACGCGCCGCTCCCGCCTCTCCTTGCGGACCACGGCAGCACGGACCACGGCGACGCGAACCACGGGGGCGCAGGCGAGGACGGCGCGCCCCTCGACCTCGTCATCGCCCTCTCCACGGCCTTCCCCGCCTCCGAGATCGCCCAGCACCTCCGCAGCGTCGCTCCTGACCTCACCCTGGAACCCCTCATCGAGCACGCGCCCCTCTTCTGGTACCGCGCCTGCGCGCAGCGCCCCCTCCCGCGCGCGGCCATCGAGGTGGCCCTCACCGCCGCCGCCCTACCGGTGCGCTATGTCGCCTCCGCCACCTGCCCCTCCCACGCCGTCGCGCCTACGCACCCCCTCACCGCCAGCGCCCTCCGGACCGCTGCCCGCGCTGCCCGCTCTTCCGTCGACGCCCACTGGCCCACGCGCCGCCCCTCCGCAGGCGAGGACCCCGACACCTCCGGTCGCTGGTTCCTCCGCGCGGAAGAGGGGGGCCTCGGGGTCGACCGCGCACGCTGTGGCGGGGGCGCTGGCACCCGCCTTGCGGTCATCGACGACGACGCCGCAGCCGCCGATCTCGTCGACCTGGAGCGCGCCGTCCTCGTCGCCACCGAGCATCTCTCCCGGGGCACCCTCCATGGCGCCCTCATGGTGGCGTGGTCGGTCGGGCGCGGACAGAAGCCGGGTGACTTCCGCGGGGTCGCCCCCGACGCTTCCCCCCGCCTGTACTTCATCCCCAAGCCGGACGCGGCGACCCTCGCCCTGCCCCTCGCCATCGCCCGCGCCGTCCTCGATGGCGCCGACGTGATCCTCGGCGCCACCTACGTCGAGAACTGCACGACCCCCATGCTCGACGACGCCCTCGATCTCGCCTGGCGCTGGGGCCGTGGGGGCCGCGGCACCCTCGTGGTCATCCCCACCGGACGCGAGGCCTCCAGCCCCGCCGGCTCCCTCCACGCCAGCTTCTCCCTCGGCCTGGGCGCCCCTGCGAGCGACCCGCGCGTCTTCTGCATCGGTCCCAGCGCACGCAGCCACGGCTGGTTCCTCTGGCGCGACCGCCACGGGCGCAGCCGACCCTTCGCGAACCGCGGACCCGCCATGCGCTGGCTCGCCCCTGGCGACGATATGGCCTTCCCCTTCCACGCGCCCACCGCCGGTGGTCAAGGCGCTGGCGGTTCTGGCGGTGCTGGCGGTGCTGGCGGTGCTGGTGGCGCCCCCGCCGCGCCCGCAGAGCGCCTCTATCACGCCGAGTCCAGCGGCGCCTCCGCGCTCGCGGCGGGCGCGCTGCTCCTCGTCCTCGCCACGAACCCTGCGCTGCGCGCCGAGGAAGTCGACGCCCTCGTCACCCTCACCCTCGAACCTGTCGCCCCTTCCGTCCCGGCGCACGCCCAGCCGCTCGCCGACCCGAGCGACGTGCTCCCGGACGAACGCGACGCGGATGGACACAATGCCAAGCACGGTTACGGCCGCATCCACGCAGGCCGCGCGTGCCTCGCGGCTGGCGATCCCGTGTCCCTCGCCCTCGTGGTCATGGGCGCCACCGACGCCGCGTGTGTCTGGCACGATCGCCGCGCGGCCGATCCTGCCCTCCGGGCGCTCTACTCGCGCCGCCTTGCGCGCTGGGCCGTCCGCGCCCTCCTCGCCGACCCGAGCTTGCTCCACGACGTGCGCGCCTTCCTCCGCCATGCGCGCCTCATCGCCGGCCGTCCCGAGCGCCAGCGCGCTCATGGTGCAGGCGCCATGCTCCGCCACCTGGCCCTGATCCTCCGGAAGCTCGCCACGAGCCGCCTCGCGCCGCGGCCCTCCAGGCGCACCGCCACGGAGCTTCACGCGCTCCACGTCCGTGCCGAGCGTGCGGCCGGCGCGACCGCTGTGAGCGTCGTGACCGGCATCCCCACCTTCTCCCGTGCCACCGCGGCGCGGCGCGATGCCCTCGAAGCGGCGATCGCCGACCTGGCCACCCACCTCTTCGCGCGTCCCCCCGACGACGCTGCGCGCTGAGCCGGGCGCCCCTCCGAGCATGCGTGTTCTGGCTAGCCGAGCGAGCACACCAGAACCCTGCTTTTCTCGCCAGCGCCGTTGGTTCGAGGCGGGTTCCAGCGTAACGTGTCCAATCAAGGTGCAGCCCGTACAGCGCCTCCGTCGGTGATGTCTCCTCCCCCGTTCCGGCGCTGGATCCTCGCGCTCGTGGCGGTCGCCGCGCTCTTCGTCGCCGCCGTGAGCTTTCGGGGGGCGGTGACCTGGTACGAGCGACCCTTCGCGGGCCTCCTCGTCGATCCCGAGGGCGTCGTGTCGAGCCTCGCACTGCCCTCGTGGCAGGGCATGCAGCAGGGCCTCCGCTACCCTGATCGCTTGATCGAGATCGACGGCGTGCCGGTGCGCCCGCCGGCTGGCCCTCGCCCCGCGAGTGTCTGGGACCAGGCCACCGATCCTCACCCCGCGACCGCGTGGGACCGCGCCATCGAGGACGCCGCGCGCGAAGGGCGACCCAACGTCCGCGCCAGGTTCGCGACCAGCGAGGGCGAGCGCGAAGTGACGCTCGACGTCCGTCGCTTCGACCCCCGCGCCTGGTGGCTCTACGCGGGCGCGCCGATGTTCATCGCCTCGCTCTACATCATGGCGGCGCTCACCGCCGTCACCGCCAGCCCCGACGGCAAGCTCGCCCGGGCCTTCGCGAAGCTCGCCCTCGCCGCGGCCCTCTTCCTGCTCACCCTCTTCGACTACCACACCTCCCGCTCCCTCGTTCACCTCTTCCTCGTGGCCTACGCCTGCGTGCCCATGGCCTTCTTCGTGCTCCCGCTGCGGCTCCCCGACGACGTCCCGCAGCTCGCGCGCTGGCCCTTCATCCCCCGCCTCGCCGACCTCGGGGGCGCGCTGCTCGCCGCGGGCATGCTCGCGCTCTTCGCCACCGGCAGGACCACCGTCGTCCTCCGCGACGTCTGCGCCATCCTCTTCGGCATCTCGCTCCTCTTCTTCGCCGCCTCGGTCCTCCTCCGCTTCCTGTGGGCCCGCGACAGGCGCCGCCACACCATGCGCGTGCTCTTCCTCGCCATGGTCCCTCCCCACCTCGTGCTCGGCCTGGCGTGCTTCTCCGTCATGCTCGGCCTGCCTCAGTTCACCCTCTGGTTCGCCATCCCTGCGCTGGCGCTCACCCCGCTCTCCACCCTCTTCGCCTTCATCAGGTACGACCTCTGGGGGAGCCGTGCCCTCCTCAGCCGCCCCCTCACCCGGATGCTCATCGCCGCGGCGATGCTCACCTTCACCATCACCCTCGTCACCGCCAGCGCGCCGCTCGCGGGCCTCACCGCGATCGGCACCCTCAAGGTCGCGGCCCCCGCGGCCCTGCTCGGCGCGGGCCTCGTCGCCTTCGCGCTCCGCACGGGAGATCGCACCCTCTTCCCCGCGCATGCCGAGTACCGACCCACCATCGAGCAGCTCAGCGAGGAACTCACCGAGATCTCCGACCCTGACGACGTCGCGGGCGCCGTCGAGCGCACCGTGCGCCGCTGGCTCGCCTGCGAGAAGGTCGCCTTCCGCCGGGTCGACCCCGAGCGGGACGAAGACAGCCTCGACGGCGCCGAGTCGAGCGGCCAGCGCGCCATCCTCTCCCGCCCCTCCCTCCACGCGGGCGGGGACCTGGTGTTCACGGTCTCCTTCGACGGCCGCCCCCTCGGCGTCATCGAGGTCGGCCCCAAGGCCGGCGGCGCCCTCTTCACCAGCGAGGACATCGGCCTCCTGCGCACCATCGGCAACCTCGCCGCCATCGCCATGGCCCACGCGCTCAGCTACGCCGAGCTCGAACAGCGCCGCCGCGAGCAGGCCGCAGCCTGGCGCGACGAGCGCGTCGCGCTCATCGAGACCATGGCCGCCGAGATCTCCCACGAGGTGCGCTACCCCATCAACTTCTTCCGCTCCATCTTCCAGCGCGGCCCCGGCGCGCAGCACCTCGACGCCGAGGAGGTCGAGATCGGCTGCGAGGAGGTCGAGCGCCTCGAACGCCTCGTCATGGGCCTGCGCCGCATGACCCACCGTAGGCTCGAACGGCGCCCGTGCCCCCTCCACGAGCTGGTCAACAAGGCCGAGATGCTCCTCCGCGACCAGCTCGGCGAGCGCCACATCGACCTCCGCACCGACGGCCCCACCCACCTTCACTGCGACGCCGACCAGATGATGCAGGTCCTCGTCAACCTCCTCTCGAACGGCCTCGAAGCCACCGGGAGCCAGGGTGACGTCGGCGTCCTCTGGTCCGCCACCGCCGCCGGCGCCGAGCTCATCGTGTGGGACACGGGCCCCGGCATCGTCGGCGACCCTGCGCGCATCTTCGCACCTTGGTACACCACGAAGCCCCGCGGCACCGGCCTCGGCCTGGCGATCACCCACCGCCTCGTGCGCGCCCACGGCTGGTCGATCGGCCCAGAGCGCCGCGACGGACGGACGCTGTTCGTGATATCCATCCCCGCAACCGACGTCACATCCGACGTCATCGACGCGGCGAAGCGAGCCGAGATCCCGGAGGAAGAGGTCGCGTGAGGATCCTCATCGTCGACGATCAGCGGAGTGCCCGGCGGGTGCTGCGGCAGATGCTGGCGTCCCTGGATGGAATCGAGATCCTCGAAGCTTCCGGCATGGAAGACGCCATGTCGGCCATCGAGCGCAGCCCGCCCGATCTCCTCTTGCTCGACGTCCGCCTCTCCGACGACCCCCGCGACCGCGGCGGCCTCGACATTCTCCGCAAGGTGCGCGCCGCCGGCCGCCTCACCCCCGCGGTGATGGTCACCTCCGTCAGCGAGCTCAATGAGATCCGCGAGGCCATGCGCCTCGGCGCCCAGGACTACGTCCTCAAGGACGAGCTGTGCCCCGAGATGCTCCTGCCCATCGTCGAGGGCCAGCGCGAGCGCCTCACCCTCAAGGGCGAGGTGGCGCGCCTCCGCGAGCGCGTCGACCGCACCTGGGGCACCCGCGCCATCCTCGGCTCCTCGCCGGCCATCGAGCGCGTCCGCCGCCTCATCGAGCGCGTCGCCGAGTCGAACTCCACGGTCCTCATCCGCGGCGAGACCGGCAGCGGCAAGGAGATGGTCGCCCGGGCCCTCCACGAGGTCAGCTCCCGGCGCGGCGAGCCCTTCGTCGCCGTCAACTGCTCGGCCCTCCCTGGCACCCTCATCGAGTCGCTCATCTTCGGCCACGAGCGCGGCGCCTTCACGGGCGCCGAGCGCCGCACCCGCGGCCAGCTCGAACTCGCGGGCGCCGGCACCATCCTCCTCGACGAGATTGCCGAGATGCCTGGCGAGATGCAGGCCAAGCTCCTCCGCGTCCTCGAAGACCGGCGGTTCCGCCCCCTCGGCTCCGAGATCGAGATCCCCCTGCGCGCCCGTGTCCTCGCCGCGACCCACGTCGACCTCGAAAAGCGCATCGGCGAGGGCCGCTTCCGCGAGGACCTCTTCTACCGCCTCAACGTGGTCACCATCTATCTCCCCTCCCTGGCGGAGCGCGAGAACGACCTGATGGACCTCCTGCTCGCCTTCACCGCCGAGCTACCGCGCCGCCTGCGCTACACGGACGAGTCCATCCAGTGGCTCCTCCGCCGCTCCTGGCCCGGCAACGTCCGCGAGCTGCGCAACCTCGTCGAGCGCCTCGCCCTCCTCGCCGACGACGACGTCATCGACGTCCCCACCCTCGAAGAGCTGGCCAGGGAGCGCCCCATCCTCGACACGAGCGCCGAAGTCGACCGCATCGCCCGCGCCCTCCTCGCGCTCCCCGAGCGCCTCGGCTCCAAGCTCCGCGTCATCGAGCGCGCCGTCCTCCACCAGGCCATCGAGAGCTGCGGCGGCAACAAGGCCGCCGCCGCGCGCCTCATCGGCGTGGACCGCAAGATGCTCGAACGACGCTGGGACCGGCACTCCACGGTCGGCGGCGCGCCCTCCGGTGACGAAGGCCCCCCGAGCAGCCGCCGCCTGGAGAGCCCCCCGAGCAGCCGCCGCCTGGAGAGCCCTCCGAGCAGCCGCCGCCTCACCCACCGCCAGCCGGCTCCCTCCGACCCCCCGACCAACGACGACTGATACCGACGATCGCGCTGCCCGACAGCGTTCCAGGTCCCTGGCGAGGCGGCCTGCGGAGGAGCGGGGGGAGCGACCAACGGGAGCGTGGGGGCCGACAGGCCCCTGAACCTGGGTACGCAGTACTACGGCCGGCCGATCCCCTTGTAGGAGAAGCCGAGGCCCCGCAGCTCGTCGGGCTCCCACATGTTGCGCCCGTCGAACAGCGCCGGCGCGTTCATGATCCGCAAGAGCCGCTTGAAGTCGGGCCGCCGGTACTCGTGCCATTCGGTCACCAGCACCAGCGCGTCCGCGCCTTCGGCCGCCCCGTACATGTTGTCGCTCATCATCACCCGCGACCCGTAGATCGCCCGCACCGCCGACATCGCCTGCGGATCGTGCGCCTGCACCGTCGCCCCGGCCGCGAGCAGATCCTCGATCAGCGTCAGGGCCGGCGACTCGCGGATGTCGTCCGTGCGCGGCTTGAACGACAGCCCCCAGAGCGCCACCGTCTTGCCCGCGAGCGGCCCTCGCCCCTCGTCCGCCGCGCCCTCCTCGCGCTCCCCCTCGGCGCGCTTGCTCTGGAAGTACGCGAGCACCTTCTGCCCCAGCACGTGCTTCTGGCGCGCGTTGATCTCCTGCGCCGCCTCCACGATGGCCAGCGGGTGCCCCGACACCTTCGCCGTGTACACCAGCGCCGCCAGATCCTTCGGGAAGCACGACCCGCCGAAGCCGGGCCCCGGGAAGAGGAACTTCGACCCGATGCGCACGTCCGCGCCGGTCGCCTTGCGCACCACATCGATGTCCGCGCCGAGCTTCTCGGCCAGCATTGCCAGATCGTTCATGAACGAGATCCGGGTCGCCAGCATGCAGTTCGCCGCATACTTCGACAGCTCCGCGCTCCGCGGATCCATGAGGTGGATGCGGTCACTCGCGCGCACGAACGGGTTGTAGAGGTGCCGCAGCACCTCGCGCGCCCGCGCGTCGTCCGACCCGATGATCACCCGGTCGGGCTTCATGAAGTCGTTCACCGCGTCCCCTTCCTTGAGGAACTCGGGGTTCGACGCCACGCCGAACGCCTGCGTGGTGTTCGCCCTCAAGATCGCCTGAATCTTGTCGGCCGTGCCCACCGGCACCGTGCTCTTCGTGGCCACCACCTTGTAGCTGTCCATGTTCTTCGCGATGGTCTCTGCCACCGCGAACACCGCCGACAGATCGGCCGACCCGTCATCGGCCGAAGGCGTCCCCACCGCGATGAAGACCACCTCCGCGCCGCGGATCGCGCCCGCCACGTCGGTCGAGAACTTGAGCCGGTCATCGCGCACGTTCTTGGCGATGAGCTCCTCCAGCCCAGGCTCGTAGATGGGGACCTCCCCACGCTTGAGCATCGCGATCTTCGCCTCGGAGACGTCGACGCAGGTGACATCGTTGCCGAACTCGGCAAAGCCCGCGCCGGCGACCAGGCCGACGTACCCTGTTCCAACAACCGCAAGCTGCATGGCGCGGACGCTACCACGAAGTCGAGTCCCGTCCAGACCACCTCGCGACGGGTGCGCGGCGCCCACTTGACGCGCGCCCGTCGCGCACCTCTGGATGCATGAACAGCAGCGAACGGAGACAAACCGTGGGCCTTGATCCCCAATCCATCCGGACCGCGACGCTCTCCGACGGCACCCGGGTGACCTTGCGGATGGTCCGCCCCGAGGACCAGGGGGAACTCCTCCGCCAGTTCCGCCTGCTCTCCCCGGAGACCCGCTACCGGCGCTTCCACTCCCTCGCCATCGACCTCTCCGACGCCACCCTCCGTTACCTCACCGAGGTCGACGGCGTGAACCACGTCGCCATCGTCGCCGCCACCGACTCCTTCGACCTCAAGCGCGACGAGGGCCTCGGCATCGCCCGCTTCATCCGCCTCCCCGACGAACCTGACGTCGCCGAGGCGGCGGTCACCGTCGTCGACCGGGCCCAGGGCAAGGGCCTCGGCCGCCTCCTCCTCGCGACCCTCGTCGAGGCCGCCGTGGAGCGCGGCATCCGCCGGTTCCGCACCACCGTTCTCACCGAGAACGCCCCCATGCGCGCCCTGCTCCAGGACGCCGGCGCCATCCTCCGCGAGGACGACCGCGACACCCTGGTCTTCGAGGTCCCTCTCGAACCCCCGAGCGCGCCTCCTTCGAGCGAGGCGGCTTCTTCGTGGTTCGACGACCCTGCTCACCCTCTCCGCAGCCTGCTCCGCATCGCCGCCCAGTACGTCATCTCCCTCCAGACGACCCTCATGGGTGAACGAACACCACCGTCCCGGTGAGCGACCGCGCCGCCCCGTGCCACCCCGGCGGCACCTGCGGCTCCGTCCACCAGAAGATCCGCCGCGCATCCTCCGGCGCCAGGTTGATGCACCCGTGGCTCTTCGGCCGACCGAAGCTGTCGTGCCAGTACGCCCCGTGCAGCGCGTACCCATCCTGGAAGTACTGCACGTAGGGCACGTCCCGCAGCTCGAACTCCTCCCCCACCGTGTCCGAGTCCATGGTGATCGACACGTGCTTGGTGTGGATCCGGAAGATCCCCTTCCGCGTCGCCGTCGTCCCCTCGTGATCCGCGAGCCCCGCCTCCCCCGACGAGATCAGCGTCGCGTACACCGCCTTCGTCCCCTCGTACGCCACCAGCACCTGCTTCGTCAGGTTGATGTCGAGCCACTTCTCGCCGTTCTTCCCCCACGCCGGCATCTTCTTCGCCGCATCGATCCGGCCCGCATGCCGGTCGTCGACCCACGCCCCGTCCTTCGTCTCGTAGTGCAGTTTCCCGCCGAAGAACTGCTGCTTCCCCGTGAGCGGCACCGCGCTCCGCCACGCCAGATCCCCCGCCTCCACGAGCTTCTTCCCGTCGAGCCGCCACGTCTTCCCCCCCGGCCTGCGGATCAGCGCGAACGGGAAATCGATCTCCTTGCCGATCTCCCACCCGTGAAAGTCCGACCCCCGGATCGGCCTGAACCTGTCGGCCGGCGCCACCCGCAGATCCGTGCTCACGTTGTAGCGCCGCCCCTCGTGGAGGAACGAGTCCACGAACGCCACGCCGTTCCGGCGCGACACCTCGTCGATCCTCACATCCTCCGCGCTCTTCACCAGCCCCGACAGGTTCGGCACCTGCCGCCCCCCCTGCAGGTACCAGGGCACCCCCTCCGTGAGCTTCTGCTCCAGCGCCTCCAGCGCAGGCGGGGCAGGCTTGTCGGCCCACCGCTGCCACACATCGAGCCCGTACCCCGCCCCGCTCACCTTGTCCTTCTCCCACTTCGCCAGGTGCTTCTTCAGCCCTGGCTCGAAGCGCTTCAGATCCGCCTCCCCCGGCAGCCGCGCATACGCGGGCCCTCCCCGCGTCACCACCCCGTACATGTACGGCAGCTTCTGCGTCACATCCGGCCTGCGGCTCGCCGCCCGCACGATCTCGTCGTCGAGCGACAGCGTCGCTTCCTTCCCGACGCACACGTACCCGTGCGGCTTCAGCTTCCGCCACCCCCCCGAGCACCCCTCCGTCCCCGCGCTCTCCGCGCTCTCCAGCGCCACCACCGCCCCCGCGCGCAGATACCCCACCACCTTCGAGCTCGCCGTCGGCCGCGCATACGCCCGCACGCTGAGCGCCTTGATCCCGAGCCGCGCACTCCCCTCCGGCGCAGGCGGTGGAGGCGTCGCCACCCCGCTCAGATCCACCACCGCCGGCGTCCCCGCAGCCTGCGGCGGCGGCTCATCCTCCGCCGCCCCTGAAGGCGCCGCCGAGGCCACTGCCGCCGCCACCTCCGTCGTCGCCCCGCTCGACGGAGCCGCGCTCGCCGCCTCCTCCGCCACCTGCCCGGCATCGGAGCGCCCGCACCCCCCGACCCCCGCGAGCAGCGTGCACGCCGCCGAGAACGTCGCGGTGAACGTCAACGATCGCAGGAGCGGGGCCACCCGGCCGCCGCGCCCACGCGCCTGGGTTTGCTCTGTGGCGCGCGTTCGATGCATGTCGGTCACCCTCGTTTCCACGACCCGCGCGAGCCGTCCAGTTTTTGGTGCTCCCACCGTCCAGCGCTCGGCATGCCCCCCGCCCCCCAGCGCCTACCGTGGCTCTCCGTGAAAGGGCCCCCAACACTGGACGCTCCTCCACCCAGCCCCGCCGCGCTTCTCATGTAGCGCCAGACCATCCCCCCGCTGGCCGCTGCTCACACCACCACCTCGCACTCGCATCCCACGACGCCCCCCAACCATGCCGCCCCCTTCTACAACGCCCCCCTCCCACTCCCGTCCCCACCCCCCCGCCTCTTCTCCTCCTCCGCCACCAGCGCCACAAACCCGCGCACTGCCTCGTCGTACCGCCTCTCATCCACGAACATCACATCGTTGTGCCCCGCCTCGTCCACCCACAGCGCCCGCTTCGGCTCCGGCGCCGACGCGAACAGCGCCTCCCCGTGCTTGAACGGCACCACCCTGTCGCGCCGCCCGTGGATCACCAGCACCGGACACCCCACCTGCCCGATCTTGTCGATGCTCACCATCCGGTCCCGCGGGAACAGCGGCACCCCCGTCGCCACCCGGTACACCGACGTGAACGTACTCTCCAGCACCAGCCCCCCGAGCCGCTTCCTGCGCGCCAGCTCCACCGACGGCCCCCCGCCGAGCGACCTCCCGTACGCGATCACCCGCTCCGGCGGCACCCCCAGCGCTCCCGTCAGGTGCGCGTACGCCGCCTCGATGTCCGCATACGCCTGCGCCTCCGACGGCGACCCCTCACTCAGCCCGTACCCTGCGTAATCGTACGCCAGCACCGACACCCCGAGCCCCTGCAGGTACTCCACGAGCGGCCCCACATCGCCCAGATCCTCCGCGTTCCCGTGGCTGTACAGCACCGCGTACCGCGCCCCTGGCGCCACCGCGTACCGCGACGCGATCTTCACCCCGCCCCCCGCGTCGAGCATCACCACCTCGGGCCCTGCCGCGTACCCCGCCTCATGCGGCAAGAACAGCATCCGCTCCGCGCCGAACACCGCGAACAACAGCAGCGTCCCGTAGATGAACGCCACCGACTGCGCGAGCCGCCGCCACGACAGCTCCCCGAACAGCACCCGCTTCAGCAGCTTCTTCGTCTTGTCGTCCATCGCCCCTCCTGCTCCAGCGCATGTCCGGACAGGAGGGGGAGCGACCACCGGGAGCCAGGATCAAGGCCCCCCGGACCCTGGCTCCACCCCTGCCGTGCTCACTGCGGCGCGGGGCCGCCCTCCTTGTCGTGGTCCCACGGGAATGCCAGCGTCCCGCACTCCCCTCCGAAGCGCTGGAACTCCCCGTCCATTCCCTTCTCCTCGGCGGTGGTCACCGTCGACTCGAAGGCTGCCCCCATGTCGGCGAACCCCAGGATCTCGCACATCTCCTGATCGCCCAGCCCCCAGCCCACGCGCTCGGCCCGCGTGTTGTCGAACTCGCACCCGAACCGGAACCCCTCGGCTCCCTCCACGTGCTGCGGCGGATCGTAGGACCGACCCTTCGCCTCGCCCTCTTGCCCGGCCGCGTCGAACAGCACCTTCCCGTCCTCGGCGCCTCCGAGCTCCTCCAGGAAGAACCGCCTCCCCATGATGTGGTAGTGCGGCAGCAGGTAGTAGATATCCATCTCGAACGGCTTCCCCGTGATCCCTGCGAGCTGCTCCGCCACCTTGCACTCGCCCGTGAACCGCGACCGCGACCGCGCCGGAATGTCGAGCCCGTGGTAGTCCAGGTGGAAGGGCACCAGCTTCACCGCCACCTCCTCGGCGGCGAGCGCGTGCAGCGTCAGCTTCACGTGCCCCGTCACCGGCTCTGGCCGCGCGTTGAGCAGGTGCACGTCGCCGATGATCCGCGCGTAGGGCGGGATCCTCACCGCGGCGTTGTTCGGGAAGCGCTGCACCTCCTTCGTCGCCTGCGTCGACTGCGCGTAGAGCACGCCTCCCACCACCGCTGCCGAGAGCTGGTCGTAGTTCCGCTCTGCGCAGGGCCACACCCCGTCGGGCCCCTCGAAGCTGTCGGAGGGCACGTACGTCCAGTTCGAGTGGTGCGACGCCACGTCCTGCGCAAGCACCACCGCGTTCACCCAGATCGCCTCCGGGTTGTCGAGCGTCCAGCTCTGGCACAGCCCGGTGATCTCCTCCCCGGGCTGCACGGTGAACTCCTCGAAGTCGTGCACCATCGCCGACCCCCCGATCGGCTCGCACTGCCCTGACAGCGCCGCGTACTGCCCTTCTGCGCACGCCTCGCAGCGCGCCTCCCCGCCCGTGTCCACGCACGCCTGCTGCTTCGCCAGACAGCTCTCCACCATCTCCGCGCACGGCCCAGGCTCCGTGGCGCCGGGCGCCTCCGTGCTCTCGGACCCGCAGCCCGCCATCGCGACGAGCCCCATCGCCATCCCCACCGCGCGCGCGGTCCGCATCAGCACCGTTCTGGAGGTCATGCCCATCACTCTACCTCCAGCCCTGGTGGCCCGACCAGCGCACCGCGCGTCGCGAACGCACCCAGCGTCCCCCGCACGCCCCTTCGCGTGCTCCCCGCGCGTCCTCCCGCCCGAGGCCTCACCCCTCCGGCCGCGCGCGCGAAAACCTCCCGAAGCGCACCACGAGCCCCAGCCAGCCGCGACCCAGGTAGAGCAGGTTCAGCGCCACGTACATCCAGAGCAGCGCGTCGAGCCGCCCTGCGAGCGCGAAGATCCAGATGTGGCTCGGGTAGTGGTTGAGGAAGCGCAGGAACGTCATCACCAGCGTCCCCACCTGCGCCACGGCCGAGCGCTTCGCCGGCGGCGGCGCGGCCTCGTAGTAGGCCTCCACCGTCACGGCCCGGCCGCTCAGCTCTGGCCGGCGCACGAAGTTCGTCAGCGAGATGGCGGATGCCACCACCGTCACCCCCACGATGCCGGCCATCAGGAAGCGCGCGTCACCTGCCGGCCACATCTCTCCGGTCAGACCCAGGCCCCCCGTGCGGTGCATCCGCCAGGCGAGCGCTCCGGCGAGCAGCGTCGCCTTCAGCTCGTCGGTGAAGAAATCGAAGAGGTGGCCCTCCTTGGAAGCCAGCCCCTTGTGCCTGGCCAGCATTCCATCGGCGCAGTCGAGGCAGTAGCTCAGCTCCAGCACCCCCACGGCGATCAGCGCGCCGGTCGCGTCGCCGAGCACCACGAGCAGCACCACCGCCACCAGGAACGTGAGCAAGTTCAGGAGCGTGAGCTGGTTCGGCGTCACCGGCGTGCGCGCCGCGATCGCCACCACCACGCTGGCGAGGGGCCGCATCACGTAGGTGTTGAAGAGCTGATCGTGTCGCTTCCTGGTCCCCGTGTAGATTCGCCGCGCCTCGCCGAGCATGCGCGCATCCTAGTACCGCGCTCCCTGGAATCAGGGGGCTTTCGGACCTCACGCGCCCACCGGTTGCGGCCCTACCGAGGGCGGCGGTCTCTGGCGGTGCGCGGTGTGCGGTGCGCGGTGCGCGGCGCGCGGCGCGGTGGGCGCTGTGACGCTCGGCTCCTCTGGGGCTGTGAACGAGCGGCTCCTCGGGGGGGTGAACCTGAGGGTCCTTGGCACTCCAAGAGGAAGACGCCTGACACACCTGTGACGGGTGGCACGGGTCGAGCGGCTTCCAAGCGGCGCGAGGACAGGTTATCTGGGGTGGGCGCGGCGCTTCCCTGTGCCCGCGGGTTCTTTGGAGGGAGTAGATGAAGCGTTCAATCCAGTTCCTGGCGATCTGCGCGGGCCTTGTCGCCAGCTCAGCCGCCGCGCACGAGAGGGAGATCCCGGGGTACGACGTCAACGCCGTCGTCCCGTCCCAGGTCGTTCAGGCTTCGCTCAAGGACGCGGCGGCGAAGGCTGGAGGCTCGATCTCCTCCATCGACACGCGCCTCGGTGTGCCCACCTTCATGTGGGCCACGGGCTCGCACCCGGCGCCTGCCCAGGTCCGCAAGCCCGAGGACGCGGCGCGCCACCACCTCACCCGGTTCATTCGCGCTTACGGGCTCGCCCCCGCCGCGCTCGCCAACGTCGAGGTCAGCCATGTCCACGACCTCGGCCGCGGCGCCGTGGTCGTCACCATGCGCCAGAACATCGATGGCGTGGAGGTCTACCGCAACGACCTCAAGATGGTGCTCCGCCAGAACCTCGAGCTCGTCGCCATCACCGGCAACCTCCACCCGGCGGCCGTGGGCAGGGGCAAGCCCCACGCGCGCGACTTCCGCGTCCTGCCGGAGGCGGCGCTCGCCACGGCGTTCTCGGACGTCTACGGCGTCGAGACGCCCCTCAAGTCCCTCGTCGATCCCTCGCAGGCTCCCGGCGGCTACACCCGCTACAGCCTCCTCCAGACGCCTGCCATGAAGGCTGCGGGCGTCGGGTTCGTCGAGCCCGCGCGCGTGAAGAAGGTCTTCTACCCGGTCGGCAAGCAGATCGTCCCCGCGTACTTCGTCGAGGTCTACGGCCGCAAGGCCGGCTCGCGCGGCACCGACTACGTGCGCTACGTCGTCGCCGCCGACGATGGCCGCATCCTTCACCGCAAGGATCTCGGCGAGAGCGACAGCTACAGCTACCGCGTCTGGGCCGACCCCACCGGCGACCTCCGCCCCCTCGACGGCCCCATCGAGGACTTCACCCCGCACCCCACCGGCGTGCCCGACGGCTCGGCGCCCGACTTCATCGCGCCGAACCTCGTCACCATCGACAGCTTCAACAACCCGAGCGGCACCTCCGACTCCTGGCTCCCCCCGAACGCCACGGAGAGCCTGGGCAACAACGTCAACGCCTACGTCGACCACTACGGGTACGTCGACAACAACGTCTCCTACGACGGCCTCACGGCGGGCGACTTCCGCGCCACGCCCAGCGCGCCGGCGACCTTCGACTACACCTTCGACCCCACCCAGTCGCCCACGTCGAGCCAGGCCCAGTCGATGGCGGCCATCACGCAGCTCTTCTACAACAACAACTGGCTGCACGATTACTTCTACGCCTCGGGCTTCGACGAGGGGGCGGGCAACGCCCAGGCCCAGAACTTCGGCCGCGGCGGCGTCGAGGGCGACGCGCTCCGGGCCGAGGCGCAGGACGGCGCGCTCGACACCGACAACAGCGACAACGCCAACATGAACACCCCCGCGGACGGCGTCGCCCCGCGGATGCAGATGTACATCTGGATGGGGCCGGACATCTCCCGCTCCCTCACCCTCCACCCCAGCGGCCAGGTGCTCGACAGCGCCGCAGCTTCGTTCGGCCAGCGCGACTTCAACGTCACGGGCAACGTCGTGCTCGCGAACGACGGCTCCCTCGGCACTCCGCCCACGGGTACCTTCAGCGACGCTTGCCAGGCCCTGCCGGCTTCTGTCGCCGGCAACATCGTCCTCGCCGACCGCGGCGTCTGCACCTTCAAGGTGAAGGCCGTCAACATCCTCAACGCGGGCGGCATCGGGATGATCCTCGCCAACAACGCGCCCGGTGCGGGGCCGAACACGCTCGGCAACGACACCACCATCCCGCAGAAGCTCGCCTTCCCCTCGCTCTCCATCTCGTACGAGGACGGCGTGGCCCTCAAGGCCGAGCTCCAGGCGGGGCCCGTGTCGGCCACGATGCAGCGGTCGCACTTCGCGTACGACGGCACCATCGACAACCAGATCGTGGCGCACGAGTGGGGCCACTACTTCCACCACCGCCTCTCCGACTGCGCCGTCCCCGCCTGCCGCGGCATGAGCGAGGGCTGGGGCGACTTCATCGGCCTGCACCAGACGGTCCGCGAGGGCGACGATCTCGACGGCGTCTTCGCGCTCGCCATCTACGCCACGAGCGCCGCGGCGAACCACGCCTACTTCGGCATCCGCCGCCAGCCTTACACCACCGACCCGGCCCGGAACGGCCTGAGCTTCCGGCACATCCAGGACGGCGTGCCGCTCCCCACGCACCCGATGAGGCCGAACACCCTGGTGAACTCGCAGGTGCACAACGCCGGCGAGGTCTGGGCGACGATGCTCTTCGACGCCTACCGGAACCTCCTCATCGAGACCGAGGAGCCCGGCGCGCCCTATACCTTCGAGGACGCGCGGCGCCGCATGGCCGACTACATCGTGGGTGGCCTCCTCGCCACGCCGGTCGACACCACCCACACCGAGATGCGCGACAGCATCCTCGCCGCGGCCCTCGCCCAGGACCCGGCCGACGCGCTCCTGGTCGCCCAGGGCTTCGCCAAGCGCGGCGCCGGCTCCTGCGCCATCTCCCCGCCCCGTTACTCCACGAACCTCATCGGCGTCACGGAGAGCTTCGAGATCCGCGAGAACCTCCAGATCGTCTCGGCGGTCGTCGAAGAGGGGACCCCCACGTGCGACAACGACGGCGTGCTCGACGGGCTGGAGAGCGGCACGCTGCGGGTCCAGCTCTCGAACCCCTCGCTCGTCCCCGTGACCGGCGCGACGATGACCATCACCACCTCCACTGCCGGGGTGACCTTCGGCTCTGGCGGCGTCGTCGCCCTGCCGACCATCGCGCCCTTCACCTCCCCCACCATCGAGGTGGAGGTCCACCTCGACGACTCGTTCACCCAGCCCGAGTGGCTCAACTACGAGGTGACCGTCGACGCCGCCTCGAACTGCGCCCCCCAGCTCACCTTCGAAGACGCCGTCCGCATCAACGTCGACGAGGGCCTCGCCGTGAGCGCCGGTGACACCATGGAGAGCCCGACCACCGCGTGGGACCTCGGCAGCGCCGACGTCGACATCGACCCCGCGGAGATCTGGGGCCGCGAGCAGGTGGGCCCTGGCGACATGGCCTGGCACGGCTTCGACAGCGCCGAGATCACGGACACCTGGCTCGAAACGCCGGACCTCGCGGTCAGCGCGACCGACCCCCTCGTGTTCTCCTTCGAGCACCTCTACGAGTTCGAGTACTCGCAGGAGTCCAACGGCTCCTACACCTTCTGGGACGGCGCGGTCATCGAGATCAGCTCTGACGGCGGCATCACCTGGGACGACGTCAGCACCTACGCCGATCCCGGCTACGAGGGCACCATCGTCGAGGGCGACAACCCCCTCTCGCTCCGCGAGGCGCTCGTCGCGACGAATCCCTCGTACCCCAACTCCGACGCCGTGAGCCTCGACTTCGGCACCGCGTTCGCTGGCGGGACCGTGCGGATCCGCTTCCGCATCGGCACCGACCCCTACGTGGGCGCGGAGGGCTGGTACATCGACAACGTGAACGTCGCAGGGATCACCAACACGCCCTTCAACGCCTTCATCGCTGACGCCGCCACGTGCCAGGGCGGCACGGGCGGTGGCGGTGGCGCAGGTGGTGCTGGCGGCGGCATGGGCGTCGGCGGTGGCATGGGCGTCGGCGGTGCTGGCGGTGCTGGCGTCGGCGGCGCGGGCGTCGGTGGTGCTGGCGGCGCGGGCGTCGGCGGTGCCGGTGGTGCCGGTGGCGAGCCGGGCGTCGGTGGTGGCGGCATCGGTGGTGCTGGCGGTGAGCCTGGCACCGGCGGCAACGAGCCCGGCGTCGGCGGCAACGAGCCCGGCGTCGGCGGCGGGACGAACCCCCCCGACGGGCCCGTCCCCGAGGGCGGCTGCAGCTGCACCGTGGCGGGCAGCGAGTCCTCGTCGTCCTCCGAGGGCATGGCCTCCCTGGGCGCCCTGGCCGCGCTCGGCCTGTTCGTGTCCCGGCGCCGTCGCCGCGTGGCCTCCTGATCCAGCCCTGAACCACCCCTCCGCACCCGCGGAGGGGTCCCTCCCTCTTCAGTAAGCAGTTACCGGTGACCCTGGGCGTCTCCCTCGGAGATGCCTGGTCGCGCCTGCGCGCAGCCACAGGAACTCGCCGGGGTCACCTCACTGACCCCTGCAAGCTCGCAGGTATCTCGCCGGGGTCACCTCACTGACCCCTGCAGTATTGCACTTCACAAATTCTAAGACGGCTGCCTCCCGCCGCTCACCACGAGCGTGGGAAGTCTACCCGGCGCCCCTTCACGTCTGGCGTTGTGCGCCGTGTGCGTCGACGGCGATCAGTGAGCGACGTCGCCGGGGATGGGCAGGCCGAGCAGGCTGGCGATGACCAGCACCAGCTCCTCGGCCTCGACGGGCTTCGCGACGTGGCTGCTGAAGCCTGCCGAGAGCACGTCGACGCGATCCTTCGCGTGCGCCAGCGCGGTGAGCGCGACGGCTGGCACGCGGCCTCCCTGCGGCTCGGGGAGGGCGCGCACCTGGCGGAGGAGGGAGCTGCCGTCCTCGTGGGGCATCCCGATGTCGCTCACGATGACGGCGGGCCGCTCTCGCCTGAACGAGGTGAACGCCTCGGCGACCGAGCCCGCGGCGATCACGGTCGCTCCCGCGCGCTGGAGGATGGCGGTGACCACCTCGCGCGCGTCGGGGTCGTCGTCGACGGCGAGCACCCTCACCCCGCCGAGGAGGCACGGCACCTGCCCGGGGCCCTCGTCCGGGGCAAGGTCGGACGGCCGGATGGCGGCGCGGATCGGCAGACGCACGGTGAATCGGGTGCCCTTCCCCTCGCCCTCGCTCTCGACCTGCACGGTGCCCCCGTGGAGCTCCACGATGTGGCGGACGATGGCGAGGCCGAGACCGAGGCCGCTGGCGCGCTGGGTCCCGGGCTCCGCCTGCTCGAACCTCCCGAAGACGTGGGGCAGGAACTCGGCAGCGATGCCGCGCCCGGTGTCCGCCACCACGAGGACGAGGTGGGAGGTCTCCCGTCGCGCGCTGACGCGCACCGTCCCCCCGGCGGGCGTGAACTTCACGGCGTTGGAGACCAGGTTCCACACCACCTGGCGGAACCGGTCCGGATCGACCGCGATGGCGCCGACGTCGGGCTCGACGCTCACCGCGAGGTTCACCCGCCTCGCCCCGGCGGCGAGCCGCGCCGCGTCGAGGGCCGTGTCGAGCGCCTCGTGCACGTCCTGCGTGGAGAGCTCGAGCTTCATCTTGCCCGAGGTGATCCGCGAGACGTCGAGGAGATCCTCGATGAGCTGCACCTGCGCCTTGGCGTTCCTCTCGATGACGTCGAGGCCCTTCGCCACCTGCGCCGCGTCGTAAGCCTTGCGTCGCAGCAGGTCGGTCCAGCCGAGGATGGTCCCGAGCGGGTTGCGGAGGTCGTGCGACACCCCCGCGAGGAACTGATCCTTCGCGAGCGTGGCGTGCTCGGCTGCCTTGCGCAGGCGGAGGGTCTCGCCGTAGAGGCGGGCATTGTCGAGCGCGAGGGCGGTGTGGCGGGCGACGGCCTTGAAGATGGTCAGGTCGGCCTCCGCGAACGGCCGCCCGCTCCGGTTCGTCACCGCCAGCACCGCGAAGACCTCCTTGCGGCGCTGGATGGGGAGGTAGATCCCGTGCTGGAAATCCAGGGGAGGCGTCGCGTCGGGGAGGTCGGGGGAGCCCTCTGCGGCCCTGCTCCACGCCCACTCCGGGATGTCGTCGAGCACCAGGGCCCGACCCGTGTCGGCCACGTGCTGGACCGGCAAGGACGTGGCGCGGCGGCCCGGTGAAGCCGGCGCCTCCTCCGGAGCGAAGAGGTGGGCGCCGGGGGGCGCGCACGCGGCGCACGACAGCGCCCGCTGCGGGCCGAGGATCCAGACGCTCGCGGCGTCCGCGCGCCGGGGGGCGATGGTGTCGACGAGGCGCTGCAAGATGGTGTCGCGCTCCAGGCCCTCACCGAGCGCCCGGGCGACACCCAGCAAGAACTCGTTGCGATCGCGCGCTTCCTCGGCGAAGGCGCGGATGCGCATCTCCTGCGCCGCCAGCGCGCTGGCGCGGTCCCGCTCCCTCGAGATCTCCTCGCGGGCGCGCACGACGGCGGTGGTGTCGACGATGCACGCCATCAGCCCGTCCACGTGCCCTCCCATGCCCCGGGTGGCGATGAGGTGAAAGGCGTAGACGCGCTCCTGCAAGCCATCCTCGCCCGACAGGGTGAGGTGAAGCTCCGGGTCGAGGTAAGGCTTGCCGGTCCGGTACACCTCGTCGAAGCGGCCGAAGATGGGGTGATCGGGCGGCAGCTCCGGGACGACCTCCGCGAAGGGCTTGCCGATGATCTCGCGCCCTCGCCGCAGGTACTGGAGGGAGAGATCGTTGGCGGTCTCGTAGACGTGCTGCGGTCCCTTCCAGGTGGTGAACGCGATCGGCGCGGCCTCGATGAGCGCGGCCACGGTGTCGCGGTGGTAGTCCGCCTCGCGCCGCGCCTTCTGCTCCCGGGCGAGGAGGCGATCCCGCTCGGCGCTGGCTTCTCGCGCCGCCGTGGCGTCGCGGAAGACGAGGACGACGCCGGTCAGCGGACCGTCGGGCATGTGGATGGCGGCGGCGCTGTCCTCGATGGCAGTGAGGCGCCCGTCGCGGTGCCGGAGCACCGTATGGCTGGCGAGGCCCACGATCCTGCCCTCGCGCAGCGCCTTGTTCACCGGACTCTCCGCCGGGACGCCCGAGTGCTCGTTGAAGATGGCGAAGATCTCGTCCAGCAGGTGGCCCTTCGCCTCCTCGGTGGACCACCCGGTGAGCGCGCTGGCGACGGGGTTGAGGTAGGTCACGAGGCCGTACTCGTCGGTGGTGATCACCGCGTCGCCGATGCTGGTGAGGGTGGTCGAGAGCCACCGCTCCCGGAGGCGCAGCCGTTCGTAGATCTGGCGTCGCTCGATGGCCTGCGCGAAGCTCGCCGAGAGGGTGTCGAGCGCCAGCAGGGTCGCGCTGGAGAACGGCGCGCGGGCGACGACGGTGAAGACCCCGACGAGCCCCTCGTCGACGATCAGCGGGTATCCCGCGAACGCGCCCGCGCCCTCGTCAAGCGCCCAGTCCGGGCCTGACGTGGCGGGATCCCCCGTGACCTGGTTGCGCAGGCGAGGCGTCCGTGAGGCCGCGATCTCCCCGATCTCGGACATGCCCACCAGCACCTGGGCGTGCGCCCCGTCGGTGCGGGTGGACTGCCCGGCGCTCGCCTGGAGCACGAGGACGTCCCCGGCGTCGTTCAAGGTCCAGATGCGCGCGAGCGCCACGTCGAGCTTCTGGACCAGCACGTCGAGGGCGCGCTGGAGGCTCTCCCGCAGCGGGACCCGCGCGACCAGAGCCCGGCTCACCGCGGCGTCGAGCGAGAGGAGCAAGCTGTGCTCGCGCTCCAGCCTGTCGCTGCGCGCCCGTTCGTCTTCAGGCTGCGCGCGGGGGCCGACGTCGGTCTGCGGTGACCCGAGGGCCCGCTCGCTGATCGACAGCGTCGACAACCACGCGGCGAGCTCCCGCGCCGCGTCCGTGAGGACCTCGTGCTCGCCCTCGTCGAGCCGCGCGGGGCCCTCGTCGAAGTGGCAGAGGACCCCGAGGGTGGTGCCGGCGTCGTCACGCAGGGGCACGCCTGCATACGCGCGGTGGGTCAGGGCAGGGAGGGTCTGCCGGGCGAGGCGGGGATCGACGGACGCATCCTCCGTGCTCCACGCTTTTCCAGCCCGCCGGACCAGGGCGTCGAGCGCGGCGGTCGGAGAGGCCTCCGTGGAGAGGGGAGCGCCGACGTGCGCGCGATCGAAGACCGTCGAGCCACGGGCGCGACCGAACAGATGGAGTGCGGTGAAACGGAAGCAACGAGCTCGGCCATTGAGGAGCGCTAGCGCACGGAGGAGCGTCTCCTGCACCGGGGACAGAGGCTGAGGCGGGTGAACGAGTCCGAGCATCTGGAGGTGCGCTGGCTCCGGCCAGGATGTTTCTAGTTCATCTCGGGTTCCTTGCTCTGCGAACGGGGAGCAGAGAGCGAGGAGCAGCGGTCGGCGGGAATCTAGTGTGCCCGGATCCGTCGCTGCAAGCCAGGGCAGCGATGATTCCTCGGAGGATGCAGGCCGGGCTGAGCCAGACCTCCGACATCTTCTGGTCAGAATCTCTCGCTACCAGTCGCCCAGCTTTTCGAGGACGCCACGCCTCTTCACGATGTTCTTGTAATCCCACTGAATCGTCTCGGCCTTGCGCAGCCAGCGCTCGAGCGCTTTGGGGTCGACCTCGGACACATCGTCATAATGCACGTGCGCTGCCTTGAACTTTCCTTCCGGCTCGAGCCCGGGCTCGTCGAACGACTGCCCGCTCCAGAAGAGAAGCTGCACGGCGCTCTTGCGCACCCAGTAGCCGACCACGGGATTGCCCGCGAGAAACCAGACGGGCCCGCCGTGCCAGACTTTGCTCTCGGCCTTGGGGAGGGCCTCGTTGATCCGCGCTGCGAGCGCGGCGCAGATCGCGCGGCGGCTCGGCTCCTGCGCGTCGTTGTAGTCGTCGATGGGATGTTTCATCGCAGGGATCTCTCCTCAACCGTTCGCGCTGCCCGCACCGTCCGCGCTGCCCGCGCTGCCCGCGCTGCCTGCGCTGCCCGCATCTTCCGCGCTGCCCGCGCTGCCCGCGCTGCCCGCACCGCGCGCGTCGACGCTCCTCGCGTGGTGGGCGAGCAAAGCACGAGCCCCACGCTCGTTCAACCGCTCACCCCTCGTCCGCCGCGCGCGGCGTGGCCTTCCAGAGCGTCGCGGCGAGGAGGCCGGCGGCAATGGCGGCGGCTGCCCAGAAGTGGATTGCGGCGTGGAAATCGTGGTGCTTGAGGAGCCATCCCGTCACCACGTCGCCACCGAACGCGCCCATGTAGCCCATGAAGTCGACGAAGCCGGCGGCGGCGGCGGTGGCGCGCTTCTTCGCGAAGTCCTGGGCGGCGGTGCCGACGAGGAGGATCTGGGCGGCGTAGAGGAAGAAGCCGATGGCGCCGAGGCAGGCCATGGTGGGCGCGGCGCCGAGGGGCGCGATGCGGTCGTAAGCGAGGGTGAGCAGACCGACCATGAGGAGCGCGAAGGCAATGGCGGGCGCGCGCCGGGCCTGGAAGTAGCGGTCGGTGATCCAGCCCGAGGCGAGCGCCCCGGCCGCGCCCGCGAGGGGGAAGACGGCGACCTTGAGGGCGGCGAGGAAGACGCCGGAGCCGTGCAGCGTCTTGAGGTGGCCGGGCGCCCAGTCGAGGAAGCCGTAGCGCACGATGTCGAGGCCGAAGAGGGCGAGGGCGAGGATCCAGATGCGGCCGTTGGTGAAGGTGATCCAGAGGGTCTCGCCGAGCGGCGGGCGAGAGGGGGAGGGGGACGGCGCAGCAGCGGGGGGCGGCGCGGAACTGCCCTCGTCGGACAGGGACGCGCGCGCGTCGGTGCGCGTGGGCGCGTGCGCGTCGGCGGGCAGGTCCGCGTGCAGGTCGGCGGCGGTGGGGGCCTCGCGGAGACGTACGGCGGCGTGGATTGCGGCGAAGGTGAGCAAGAGGGCGGGGATCACGAAGGCTGCGCGGAAGTCCCTGCCGAACGCGGTGACCAGGGCACCGGAGGCGACGATGGTGAGGGCCGATCCGAGCTGGTAGCTGGTGCCGACGATGCCCATCATCCGGCCGCGCTGGGCGGGGGTGAACCAGCTCGCCATGATCTTCACGGTCGGAGGCCAGCCGCCGGCCTGGAAGCAGCCGTTCAGGAACCAGAGGACGAGCAGCAGGGCGGCGATGGGGCTCAGGGTCGTGGCCGGGGAGACGAGGTGCACGAGGGCGGAGACGCCGCGGGCGAGGACGGGGAGCGCGGGGCCGAGGGAGGCCGCGAGCGGGCCTGCGCCGGCGACGAGGAGGCAGGCGACGACGGAGCCGAGCATGCCGGTGAGGAGGATGCGCTTCGGGCCGAAGCGCTCGGCGAGCTGGCCGTTCACGAGCTGGCCGAGGGCGTAGCCGACCTTGAGGGCGCCGAGGACGAAGCCCATCTCCAGGGGGTCGAGGGCGAAGGTGGCCTCGATCTCGGTGCGGGCGGGGCCGATGTTGACGCGGCACAGGTAGAAGGCGCCGTACGTCACCCAGACGACGAAGAGCATGCGCCACTGCGCGGGCGAGAGGCGGAGCGCGGGCGAGAGGCGAAGCGCGCGCTCGGCGGGGATCAGGCGCGCGGGGAGCACCTCAGGGACGCTCGACCCAGGTGAAGAGGACGTCGAGGTCGTGGTCGAGGTCCATGGCGTCCTCGCCCTGGTCCCAGCCGAGGGCACGGCCGAGGGTGCGGATGGCCGCCGTGTCGTCCTCGTCGAAGGCGCGGACACGGAAGCCGGCGGCCTCCCACTGGGCGCGCGTGAAGGGGGAGCGGCCGTCGGACCAGGGGAGGAAGGGTTTGTCGGGCGGGGAGGGGGCGGGGCAGATGTTGTAGACGAGCATCTGGCCAGAGGGCTTGAGGGCGCGGAAGAAGGCGGCGAGCACGGCGTCGTCGGGCAGGCCGAGGCGGATGAGGTGGCGCTCCTCGGCGGGGCGGTCGGGGTGGATGTAGCCCTTCTTGAGGACGTTCTTGGAGAGGATCAGGTCGTAGCCGTTGCCGATGGCCTGCACCACGTGGGGGTCGGCGGGGAACTTGCCGTGCAGGAGGCGGAGGCGGCCCCACTGGCCGTCGGAGCCGCGCAGGCTGCCCTGATCGGAGGGCTCGGCGTAGAGGGCGCGGAGCAAGGGGTCGACGTCGACGCCCGTGACGTCGTGGCCGAGGGCGGCGAGCATGCGGAGGTGGCCGCTGTAGCCGTGGCCGAAGTCGAGGATGCGCGCGGTGCGGGGGAGGGTCACGCCGCGCGCGAAGAGCAGGTCGAGGGGGCGCGCATAGGAGAGCGGGGAGCCGTAGCGGGTCGTGTAGTAGTACTCCTCGTCGACCACGCGGCGGAGGAGCGCGTCGCGCTCGGAGGCGGGGAGGGCGGCAGCCTCGGCGGCGGTGAAGTAGCGGGTGCGGGCGGCGTCGTGGAAGAGGGTGCGGGGCGTGATGCGCGGGAGCATCGCGGCGCGGGCGAGGAAGCGGCGCACGCCCTCGGTGCGGACGAGGGCGGAGATGCGCGGCACGTCGGCGAGGATGCGGTCACGCCCGGTGAGGGGGGCCGCGGGCGCAGGTGCAGCGGGCGCAGGTCCTTGCGGCGCGGCGAAGGAGGGAGGGGGCGTGGTGCTGGCGGCGAGCGCGAGGGCGAGCGCGAGGGCGAGCGCGAGGAGCACGCGAGGGGGCCGAGAGAAAGGCGGGGCAGGCATCGGGTCACGTCTCCATGTCGAGGAGGACGTCCATGGATCACCCCTGCTGACGGACGAACAGCTTCACCTCGGGGCTGTCGCTGGAGAGGCGGGTCACGCTCTCCAGGTGAAAGCCGAGGGCTTCGAGGAGCCGCGCCGAGCGCTCGTTGTCGGGGCTGGTGAGGGCCAGGATGCGGGGGAAGTGGAGGACGTGCTGCGCGTGGGCGAGGACGGCGGCGGCGGCCTCGCGGGCGTATCCCTTGCCCCAGAAGGCGGGGACGAAGGCGAAGCCGAGGTCGACGTCGGGCAAGGTGTCGCGCTTGTACAGGCCGCAGATGCCCATGGGGACCTCACCGTCGCGGAGCACGGCGAGGTAGGGGCCGAAGCCCAGCCGCTCGTAGAGCGCGGCGGGGCCACGCTCGATGTAGGCGCGGGCGTCGTCGAGGGTCCGCACCTGCTTGTCGCCGATGAACTTGAGCCAGGAGGGCTCGTTCAGGAGCTGGAGGATGAAAGGGGCGTCGTCGGGGGTGAGCCGACGGAGGAGGATGCGCTCTGTTTCGAAGACGATCATGCCCGCGCGGCACGAGCATAGCGGGATGCGCGTCGCGGCGGTGGTCCACCTGCTCAGCACCGTGACCACGCGCTCCGGGTGGAGCCGCCGCGAGAGGCGTGAACGAGGCCGGTGGAGGCACCCTCGCGGTGGGGCCATTCCACCTGGATGTGAAGCTCACGGTCGGCGTCTGCGCGGTGACGCTGTGAGCAGGCGCGGATAACCGCGAGGTCGCGGGGGGGCGCGCGGCGTCGCCGGGACCGCATTCACTACGTCCAGGGTGCGCGAGACTCTGGAGTCCTGTGTTTCTGTTGACACTCCGGGGGGCGTTTGGAACCCTTTCAAGGTGGCCACCCCCTGTTGAAGGGGTCGCGGGGGGGGGCCGGAGTGGGGAAGCGCGTCGTCTGCGGGGGTCTCACCGCGAGGCGGGGCGCTGCGTGAGCAGGGCAAGGGAGCAGGACATGCGGAACGACGCCAGACGGATCCAGCGGGCTTTACGCTCACTTTCGCGCGGTGTGTCGCTCGTCGAGGTGCTGATCGTGGTCGCGATCATGGCCATGATTTCCTCCGGCGCGACGTACCTGGTGTTCCCCGAGTACAAGAAGGCGCGCATCCGGAGCGCGCTCATCGGCGCCTCCGTGATCAAGATGGCGACGGAGGCCTACATCGAGCTCGACATGCCCGTCGGCGCCCAGGCTTGCCCGACCATCGACGACCTCGTGGAAGCGAGGAAGATCGATGGCGCCAGGATCGACGATCCGTGGGGAATCCCGTACGAGATCGAGTGCCAGGACGGCGACATCTTCGTGATCTCCGCGGGGAACGATCGCAATTTCGACACCGCGGACGACATCTGGAGCGACTTCAAGCACGACGACGTGCGGCGCCTCAGTCAGCTCTGAGCCTCCACGAGGACGCCTCGATGCGCATGTAGGTGTGCGCGCCGTCGTGCACGGCGTCACGCGCGTGGCAGTGATGCTCCTCACGCCTCCCCGGGATCTGGTAAGATGGCAGATCGTTCCGGGGCAGTGTGGGCGGCCGGCGGCGACGCGCGGCTGCAGGAGGGGTGAGCAGGTGGGGATGTCCATGGAATCGCAGAACAGGGCTGCGGGGTCGGCGCGGAGTTTCGACGTGATCTGCGCGGGGGAGGCGCTCTGGGACCTCACGGAGGCCGGGGGCGTGCTCTTCGGGAGGTCGGCGTCGCTGCGCTTCAAGCCCGGCGGCGGGGCGGTGAACGCGGCGCTCGCGCTGGCGCAGGGAGGGCTCTGCGTGGGCCTCGCGACGGCGCTCACGGACGACACGTTCGGGCGGACGTTCCTCGGCAAGATCGCGGCAGCGGGGATCGACGTGGGCGGGGTGGTGCTCGCGCCGCGGTACGGGGGCCTCTTGCGGGTGGAGGGGATCGCGGGCGCGCGCACGGTGGTCTCCACCCGCGAGGGAGAGGTGCCGATCACGGTGCCGCCGGGGTGGACGTCGACGGTGCTGCTCCTGTCGGGGCTGTCGCCGGTGCTCGCGCGCGCGGCGGCGCTGTGCAAGGCGGCGCGGGCGGCGCGGCGGCAAGGCACGCTGGTGGTGGTGGACGTCAACGCGCGGTGGCACCTGTGGGTGGGGCAGGATCAGAGGGCGATCCGGTCGGTGCTGCGCGAGGCCGACGTGGTGCGGTGCAGCGCGGCAGACCTGGAGGTGCTCCGCGCGGACGCCGCGACCGTGCGCGGGTGGCTGCGGCCCGCGGCGGTGCTGGTGCTGAGCAACGGCGCGGGCGACGCCTGGGCGACGGGAACGAGCGGGGAGATCGCGCTGGCGCCGCGGGGCATCGGCGCGCTCCGGCCGAAGGGCGCGGGGGACGTGTTCACGGCGGCGATCTGCGCCGAGCTGTCGCGCGCGGGGCACGCAGGTGAAGGGCGGAGCGATCTCTGGGAGCGCGCGCTGCAGCGCGGGCACGCGGCGGTGATGGCGCAGGCGTCGGTGCGCTGAACCGGGAACTGCGGCGCGACAGGGAGGGGAGCGTACGAAACGGGAGCCGTGGGCTGGCGCGGGCTGGAGAAATCCCGCGCGCGTGGAGAGGGCGCGGGTGGACGCGGGTGGCTGCGCGTGGCTGGGGGCGCAGTGATGCTCTAGGCTCCCGGGCGTGTTTCACCCGGTCATCGAGGGCTGGTTCCAGGGCAGGTTCGGGACGCCGTCGCCGGTGCAGGTGGCGGCGTGGCCGGAGATCGCGGCCGGCAAGGACACGCTGCTCGTCGCGCCCACGGGCGCCGGCAAGACGCTGGCGGCGTTCCTGGCGTGCCTCGACCGCCTGGCGCGGCGCCTGGTGCTGTCCGCCGCGGTGAAGGGCGAGGCCGTGGGTGAGGCGGCAGGCGAGGCCGCGGGCGTCGAGGAGGAGCGCATCGAGGTCCTGTACATCTCGCCGCTCAAGGCGCTGTCGAGCGACGTGCAGAAGAACCTCGCGGAGCCCATCGCGGAGATCGACGAGGCCCTGGAGGCGGCGGGGCTGCCGCGCTCGGGGGTGCGGATCGCGGTGCGCACGGGGGACACCTCGGCAAAGGACAGGCGCGCGCTCGCGGTGCGGCCGCCGCACGTGCTGGTGACCACGCCGGAGTCGGCGTTCATCCTGCTCACCAGCGTCTCGGGGAGGAAGGCGCTCGCAGGGGTGAAGGCGGTGATCGTGGACGAGATCCACGCGGTGGCCGGGGACAAGCGGGGGGCACACCTCGCGCTCAGCCTGGAGCGGCTCGACGACCTGGTGACGCAGGCGGGGGGCGCGCCGCCGCAGCGCATCGGGCTGAGCGCGACGGTGCGGCCGCTGGAGGTCGCGGCGCGGCTGCTCGTGGGAGGGAGGCCGCTGCCGCAGATCGTGGACGCGACGGTGGCGCGGGCGCTGGACCTGTCCGTGGAGGTGCCGCGCGACGAGCTGGGGGCGGTGTGCACCCACGAGCAGTGGGAGGAGATCTACGACCGGATCGCGGCGCTGTCGCAGGAGTCGCGGTCGACGCTGGTGTTCGTGAACACCCGCAAGCTGTCGGAGCGGGTGGCCCACCACCTGGCGATGCGGCTCGGGGAGGGGGCGGTGCTGCCCCACCACGGGAGCCTGTCGCGGGCGCGGCGGCACGAGGCGGAGCAGCGGCTGAAGGCGGGGGAGCTGCGGGTGGTGGTGGCGACGGCGTCGCTCGAGCTGGGGATCGACGTGGGGGCGGTGGATCTCACCTGCCTGGTGGGGTCGCCGCGGTCGATCGGGGGGGCGCTGCAGCGGGTGGGGCGCTCGGGGCACGGGATCGGGCGCACGCCGCGCGGGGTGTTCTTCCCGCTGACGCGGGACCAGCTCGTGGAGTGCGCGGCGATCGTGCGGGCGGCGCGCACGGGGGCGATGGACACCCTGGTGCTGCGGGAGGCGCCGCTCGACGTGCTGGCGCAGCAGATCGTGGCGGCGTGCGCGTGCGACGAGCGGGGCGAGGAGGAGCTGTTCGCGCTCTGCCGGCGGGCGGCGCCGTACGCTTCGCTCTCGCGCCACGACTTCGACGCGGTGGTGGCGATGGCGGCGGAGGGGCTCGGTCGGGACAAGGGGAAGCGCGGGGCGGGGGCGCTCCTGCACCGGGACGCGATCGGGGGGAAGCTCCGGGGGCGGCGGGGGGCGCGGCTCGCGGCGCTGACCTCGGGCGGGGCCATCCCCGACAACGGCAACTACGACGTGCTGGCGCTCCCGGAGGGGACGAAGGTCGGCAACCTCGACGAGGACTTCGCGGTGGAGTCGAACGCGGGCGACGTGTTCCTGCTGGGGAGCACCTCGTGGCGCGTGCGGCGGGTGGAGATGGGCAAGGTGTGGGTGGAGGACGCGCACGGGGCGCCGCCGAACGTGCCGTTCTGGCTGGGCGAGGCGCCCGCGCGCACGCCGGAGCTGAGCGAGGTGGTGTCGGCGCTGCGCAGAGAGGTGGGGGCGCGCCTCGCGCAGGGCGGGGGCGACGCGGCAGGCGACGCGGCAGGGGACGCGGCGCGCTGGGTCGCGGAGGCGTGCGCGCTCGACGCGCGAGGGGCGGAGCTTCTGTGCACGTACCTCGCGGCGGGGAAGGCGGCGCTCGGGGCGCTGCCCACCCAGGAGACGCTGGTGGTCGAGCAGTTCTTCGACGAGGCGGGGGGCACGCAGGTGATCGTGCACGCGCCGTTCGGGGGGCGGGTGAACCGGGCCCTCGGTCTGGCGCTCCGGAAGCGGTTCTGCCGGTCCTTCGACTTCGAGCTCCAGGCGGCGGCGACCGACGACGGGGTGCTGCTGTCGCTCTCGCCCGAGCACGGGATCACGCCGGAGGAGATCCTGGACCTGGTGCGTCCCGAGGGCCTGGAGGAGGTGCTCACCCAGGCGGCGCTGCAGGCGCCCATGTTCCGGGTGCGGTGGCGCTGGGATCTCTCGCGCTCGCTGATGATGCTGCGCCAGCGCGCGGGGCGGAGGGTGCCCCCGGCGCAGCTCCGGATGCGCGCCGATGACCTCTTGCTGGCGGTGTTCCCGGAGCAGGCGGGATGCCAGGACAACCACGGCATCGGGGCGCACCTCACGCCGCCCGACCACCCGCTCGTGAACGAGGCGCTCCGCGATTGCCTGACGGAGCTGATGGACGTGCCGCGGCTGCGCGCGCTGCTGGAGGGCCTGCGCGACGGGCGGATCCAGGTGGTGGCGCGGATGACGCCGGAGCCCAGCGTGCTGTCGCACGAGATCCTCAACTCCAACCCGTACACCTTCCTCGACGACGCGCCGCTGGAGGAGCGGCGGGCGCGGGCCGTGTCGGTGCGGCGCGGGCTGCCGCCGGTGATCCGGGAGCGGCTCGGGGGGCTGGACGGAGAGGCCATCGCCGCGGTGGTGGCGTCGGCGCAGCCCGCGGTGCGGAGCCACGACGAGCTGCTGGAGCTGCTCCTCGACCGGGTGGCGATGTGCGGCGCAGAGGGGGCGCGGGCGGGCTGGTCGCGGCACTTCGCGCGGCTCGTGGCGGAGGGACGCGCGGCGGAGATGCTGGTCGCGTCGCTGGGGCCGGAGCCGCGCTGGGTGGCGACGGAGCGGCGGCCGTGGGCCGAGGCGATCTGGCCGGAGGCGGCGTTCGCGCCCGACGTGGCGGTGCCGCCTGCGGTGCGCGCCGCGGCGCCCGCGAGCCGGGAGGACGCGCTGCACGCGCTGGTGGCCGGCTGGATGGGGACGCTGGGGCCCGTGACGGAGGCGGTGCTGGCGCGGCGGGTAGGGCTCGACGGGGGCGACACGCGCATCGCGCTCGGGCGGCTGGAGGCGCACGGGGCCGCGCTGCGGGGGTATTTCTCGGCAGGAGCGGTCGGGGCGGGTGCGAGCGGGGCGGGTGCAAGCGGGGCGGGTGCGGAAGTCGGGAGTGCGGGGGAGGGGAGCGTGGGCGACGAGAGCGCGGGCGAGGCGCGCGCGCTGGAGTGGTGTGACCGGCGGCTGCTGGCGCGCATCCACAAGCGGACGGTGGACGGGCTGCGGAAGGCGATCGAGCCGGCCATGCCCGCGGAGTTCATGCGCTTCCTGCTGGGGTGGCAGGGGGTCCGGTCGGGGACGCAGCGGCGGGGGGCCGGAGGGCTCTTCCGGGTGATCGAGCAGCTCCAGGGCTTCGAGCTGGCCGCGGGGGCCTGGGAGCGGGAGGTGCTGCCGGCGAGGGTGGCGGGCTATGCGCCGGCCCTGCTGGATGCGCTGTGCCTGTCGGGGGACGTGGCGTGGGGGCGGGTGGTGCCGCGGGCGACGGCGGCGGCAGGGCCGACGCGGGCGGCGCCGATCACGCTGGCACTGCGGCGAGACCTGGGGTGGCTGCTCTCGCCGCGCGGGGAGCGCATGGGCGAGGGAGGAGGGGCTCCGGGTGGGGGGGAAAGGGCTCCGGGTGGGGGGGAAAGGGAAGAAGAAGCGGGCGTGCTGCTGTCGGATCGGGCGCGCGCGGTGCTCGCGGTGCTGCGGCACTCGGGGGCGTCGTTCCACGCCGACCTGGTGGCTGCGGCGGTGTGCCCGACGGTGGAGCTCGAAGAGGCGCTCTGGGAGCTGGTGGCCGCGGGGGCCGTCACCGCGGACGGGTTCGCAGCGCTGCGGGCTCTTCTGGAGCCTTCGCGGAGCGGGAGCGCTGCGGGGCGGCTCTCGCGGGGAGCGCCGGTGGCCTCGGGGCGCTGGGCGCTGCTGCGGCCCGCGGTGGTGCCCGAGGCAGACGTGGTGGAGGCGCTGGCGCGGCAGTACCTGTGCCGCTACGGGGTGGTGATGCGCGACCTGCTCGCGCGGGAGCCGGGGGCGCCGCCGTGGAGCGCGCTGCTCCGGGTCTACCGGCGGCTGGAGATGGCAGGCGAGATCCGCGGGGGGCGGCTCGTGGCGAGCTTCGTGGGCGAGCAGTTCGCGCTGCCCGAAGCGGTGGACGCGCTGCGGGCGGTGCGGCGGGAGCCGCCGGCCGGGGAGATCGTCACCCTGTGCGCGTGCGACCCGCTGAACCTGTCGGGCATCGTCACGCCAGGGCCGCGGGTGCCGTCGGTGATGGGGAACGTGGTGATCTACCGGGACGGGGTGCCGCTCGCGCCCGTCGTGCAGGGCGCGCCGGGCGAGGAGGGCATGCAGGGCGTGCTCACGGCGGCGCCGGAGCCAGGACCCGAGGTCTTCTCGGGTCCGCGGCTCGCGCCGGGCGCATCAGGTCAGTTGCAGGTCTGACCGCAGACGCTCTGGACCTGGCCGACGCAGGCGCTGTCCCAGGAGTTGTTGCAGCAGAAGGAGTCCACCGCGCAGATGCTGGCGACACAGGGGTCGCAGGAGGCGGTGAGCTTCGTGCCCGTCGAGCACTTGTTGTGGGCGCAGGTGGACGAGGAGCCGCAGCTCAGGCCGCAGACGCTCTGCACCTCACCGACGCAGGTGCTGTCCCAGGAGTTGTTGCAGCAGAAGGAGTCCACCGCGCAGATGCTGGCGACGCAGGGGTCGCAGGAGGCGGTGAGCTTCGTGCCCGTCGAGCACTTGTCGTGGGCGCAGGTCCCCCCGGTGCCCCCACCGCTGCCGCCGGAGCCGCCGGAGCCGCCAGAGCCGCCCGCGCCGCCGCTGCCGCCCGCGCCGCCGCTGCCGCTGCTGCCGCAGTCGGGGTCGGCGGGAGCCACGCACGTCTCCGCGCAGATGCCATCGGCGCCGCAGTGGTTCACCGCGCAGTCGGGGTCGCCGATCTTCCCGTTGGTGTTGCACGACTCCTGGCACACGCCATTCGAGCGGCAGGCGTTGGAGGCGCCCTCGAACTCGTCGATGCGCGCCTGGATCCAGCCCGTGATCGCAGGCTGGTCGGTGCGGGCCTGCACGCCGTCGAGGGTACACGGGCCGTCGCCGAAGGAGGTGACGCCAGCGTGCATCTCCACGCCATTGCGGACGATGAACGCGGGGCCGCCGGAATCCCCGTTGCAGGTGTTCTTGCTGGGGACCTTGTAATAGAACTGGGTGTTGTTGATGGAGCCCGGGGTGCCGCCCACGGTCGCCGGACCGACCTTGTTGATGGGGAACTTGGCGACCCGGCGGATGCCGAAGCCGGTGTCCGTCACCCCGTTCTCGTAGCCGTAGCCGACGAAGGTGTAATTGGGGCCGACATAGGTGCTGTTGTTCGCCATCGTCTCCCGGAGCAGCGGCGCGGGCTGCACCGGCGCGTCGGCGCCGAGCTTCAGGATGGCGATGTCGTTCGCCAGCGTCGAGTTGTTGTAGCCCGGGTGGCGGATCTCCTGCACGACGCTCACCGTCTGCGCTCCGCCCCCGCTGTTGATGTTGTTGCCGATGAAGATCTTGGTGATGCCGCCGTAGCAATGGCCGGCGGTGATGACCGTGCGCTTGGAAATGACGGTGCCGGTGCAGAACGCCCCGCTGTTGTCGCCGACGCCGACCACGAAGGTATGCCCCGTGTCCGCCGTGCCGCCGACAATCTCCTGCGCGTCCGACAGCACTGCCTCCTGGCCCTGTTCCTCGACGCTATCGACGGAACACGCCACACCCGTGAGACACACCGCGGCGAACAGAAGACTCGTGTGCTTCGTCATGTTTCCACTGTCCTGTATGGGGGTTGAATGCGTCGGTGAGAGGCGTGGCAGTGTGCTCGCGAGGTGCATGTTATGGCAAGTGCGAATGCAGTGCGTCGATGCGATTCTTCGAAGATCCAAAATTACACTTCTTCGATGTGTGAATCGAGGATGCCGGTAACCCATGGACTCTTCTGGAAAAATCTTGGCGGGGCAGGCAGGGAAAAATGCCACGGTGGTTTCGTGGCGTGCGGTCGGCGAGCGCATTGCTATGGCCGCACCAGAAAAGACGACGGGCTGGCAATGGGATGCGAGGCGCGGCGAGAGCCGGCGGCAAGGGGACGGGAGAGGGCGGAGGGCGCGAGGGAAGAGGGCGGGGAGAATGCGCGGGAGGCTCGGCGTGCGCGGGGGGGGCGCGCGGCTCCGGAGCGCGTCGGTGATGAGGACGAGGAGAGGACCGGCTCCGAATCTCGATCAGATCTTGAGCTGGATGAGCCCTGGAGATCCGGCGGCGCCCGTCATCTCGTAGGACCTCACCCCATCTCCGCCGCGCCCGGCGTTGCCCAGGTAGTCAGAAATGCCTGCCCCGCCCGCGATCTGCCCGCTGCCGCCTTCGGTCGAGAAGACCTCGATGCTCGGGTGAATCCAGGAGGAGCCGCCTCCGCCGCCCCCGCCGCTGTACGTGTACTGCGAGGCGCCGCTGCCACCGCCGAAGAAGCCCGCGCCGCCGCCGCCCCCGGTGCCGTTGCCCAGCCCCTCGCCGCCGAGGTGGCCCTGTGCTGGTCGGAGGGGGTCGCCCCCGCAGATGCTCGCCCCGCCCCCCTCGTGCTCCTTGCCGGGAGAGCCGTCGGCGGCGCAGGGGTTGGCAGGGCCCTGGGGGCTGTAGCGGCCCGCGATGCCTCCCGTGCTCGCCGTGGCCCCGCCGCCGCCCTCGGACTTCACGGGGTCCTCGTTGTTCGGGGTGCCATTCTGTCCGGCCTCACCGACTGCGCCACCGCCGCCGCCGCTGCCCACGAGGGGTCCACCATCGCAGCCGTTGCACCCGTCGACGCCGCCGCCACCCCCTCCAGCAGCCACCACCATGATCTCCCCGTTGCGCAGCACGTACGAGGCGCCGCCACCCCCACCGAACACCTCGCCCCCGCTCGCGACCCGCACCTCGAGCTCATCCCCCGCGCTGACGGCGATCCGGGCATTGATCCACGCGCCGCCTCCGCCGGGTCCGGGCGCGCCGCTGCCGCCTCCGCCCCCCCAGACCAGGAACGCGACGGACGTGACGCCGGCAGGAACGGTCACCGTGTCGACCTCGCCGGGCTGATCCCAGACGAGATCCTCGAAAGGCGTGGGAGGGGGAAGCGGTTCGGTGCTGCCGGTGGAAGGCGGCGGGTCGTCGGCGGGCGGGTCCACGACGACGTTACCCCCGCAGGCGCTCGCGCCGAGGAGGGCGAAGGCGAGCAGGGAACGGGCGAGGCGAAAGGTCTGCATGGCGTTCTCTCCGCAGCGATCACCGGGTGGCGAGCGCCTGATGCCGGGCCTGGCCCGCGCAGGTAACACGTGCAGGTCACACGTAAGGAGATGGAATCGCAGGCCGTGGGGACCGTCAACGGCGGGGCCGGCCTGTCGCCGGCTTGTGGTGGCCGAGGGCGTCCGGTAGGGTCCGGCACTCGGGCCTGCAGGCGTTCGCGCATGCAGGCGCTCGCGCGGTGGCAGGGCGGCGCGCGGCCAGGTTCTCCGCAAGCCACGGCAGTCTCGCGCGCAAGGGTATCCCCAGGAGCATCATGAGCATCTTCGTTCGCGCGGTCTGCACGAGAGGTCTGGGAGAGGTGTCGGCCGAGGCGCTGCGGGAAGGCATCGCTCTCCGGTTGCCGACGCTCGCGACCTATTACGGCGAGCCCGACCCCGAGACGTTCCTCGCGCGCCTCCTCGTGAGCGATGCGGGCGGGGCGCGGCGCTCCCCTGGCGAGGCGTTCTCGGTGCTGGAGGGGGGCCACGGCGAAGGCACAGGTGCGCCCAGGGGAGAGGCCGAGGGCGGTGAGGACCGGCTGATCTGCACCGTGGTGCGGCTGCAGAAGGGTGCCGAGCGCGACGCCGAGGTGGCCGCGCTCCGGTCCGCGCTCGACGATTGCGACGAAGAGGACGTGGACGAGGTGCTCGATTGCCTCGGAGAGGCAGTGGAGGTGGTGCAGGTGGCCGTCGATCTGGGAGCCGTCGAGGGAATGGGCTGGCCCGTGGCGATTGCCGTGGCCGCCACCCTGGCCGAGCGCGGCGATGGGCTGATCCAGGCGGACGGAGAGGGATGGATGGCGGTGGAAGGGACGGGGGTGGAGCAGATCCTCGACGCGGACTGATCCATACGGCCGGGGACATTGTCCGCTTCCCGAGGCGACGGGCGTCAGGCCCGAAGCGGCAAAGCGCTCTGGCAACTGCGGTTGGATCGCGGAGTGGAGGCCCCGACGAGCTTTGCTCGGCGGGGGGCGG
>NZ_ASRX01000028.1 GCF_000601485.1 Chondromyces apiculatus DSM 436 | reverse complement strand
AACCATTCACGCCTCTGCTGGCATGCCTCGACACGGCAGCATGACGCCTGGATTGGGCGCCCAAGTCGAGGCTAGCGTGCCCGCGTCTTTCTTCCTCCCCGCCTCCAGAAACGATCTCCATGCGCTCCCGACACCTCTCCACACCGCTCGCGTGCACCACTGCCCTCTTCCTCGGCCTCCTCGCTGCAAGCGGCTGCGGCTCCAGCGACGCCGACCCCCCCGGCAACACCACGGCCACCACCGGCACCCAGGGCGGTGAAGGCGGCCAGGGCGCCTCCCCCGGCGTCGGCGGGCACGGCGGCGAGGGCGCGCACGGAGGCGCGGGTGGGCACGGCGGACAAGGCGGCACTGGGGGTCAGGGCGGCACGGGTGGACAGGGCGGCACGGGTGGACAGGGCGGCACGGGCGGCGCAGGACAGGGCGGCGCAGGACAGGGCGGCGCGGGTGGACAGGGCGGCGCAGCGCCTGCCGTCTGCGGCGACGGCATCCTCGACGCGGGTGAGGCCTGCGACGACGGCAACACCATGGCCGGCGACGGCTGCTCCACCACCTGCACCCTCGAAGGTGCTGCGAGCATCTCCATGGGCGACTCCTTCACGTGTGCCCTGCTCCCCACGGGCGCCGTCAAGTGCTGGGGTGGCAGCAGCAACGGCCAGCTCGGCCAGGGCGACACCCTGAGCCGCGGCGAGGCACCCACCGACATGGGCGACGACCTCCTCCCCATCTCGCTCTACTGAACTCTCCGAAGCGGAGCCCCCCCGAAGGCCTGAAGAGAATCACCGGGTCACGCCCCCCCGCGTCAGCGCCACCACGAACTCCAGGAACGCCCGCACCCGCGCCGACGCCAGCGTCCGTGATCGGTGCAGCGCATAGGCCGGGAACCGCTCATCGGCCCACTCTGGCAAGAGCTGCACGAGCTTCCCCGCCGCGATCCTCTCCCGCGCGAACACCTCCAGCGGCTGCGCAATCCCGTGCCCACTCAGGCACGCATCCATCAGCGCCCCCGCATCGTTCACGGTCAGCCTCCCCGACACCTCCACCGGCACCACCTCCTCCCCCCGCCGCAGCTCCCACGCGAAGGGCATCCCCGTCACCGGGTTGCGAAAGTGGATGCACTCGTGCCCCGCGAGATCCCGCGGATGCGCCGGCCGCCCATGCCTGGCCACATACGCCGGCGCCGCGCAGGTCAGCACCCGCGTCTCGAACAGCTTCCGGCACGTCAGGCTCGACATCTCCGGCACCCCGAAGCGCACCGCCACGTCGAACCCCTCTGCGTCCAGATCCCCCAGCCTCTCGCGCACCGCATAGTCGAGCGACACCCCCGGATGCTGCGCCAGAAACGCCCCCACGCTCGGCCCCAGCACCAGGTGTCCGAACGCCGCGTCCACGTGCACCCGCAGCCTCCCCCGCACCTCGCGCGACGCCCCTGCCGCCTCCGTCGCCGCGTCCTCGATCCCATCGAGCAGCGGCGCCACCCCCTCGTGCAGCCGCCGCCCCTCCTCCGTGAGCACCACCGCCCGCGGGCTCCTGTCGAACAGCCGCACCCCGAGCCGCTGCTCCAGCCGCCCCACCGCCCGGCTCACCCCCGACGGCGTCATCCCCAGCACCTCCGCCGCCCGCGCGAAGTTGCCAGACTCCACGATGGCCGCCAGCACCGCCAGCCCGTTCAGCAGCCGAGGATCATGCGCCATGAAGACCACGATGACGGAGACCACGATGACGAAGACCACGATGACCAGGAGTCATCTTCGCCGTGACCAAAGATGCCTTTTTCATCCCCTTCCCCGCCACCACGATCTGCGTGCGCCCCGCAGTCCCCGGCGCACCCATCAGCGAGGTCCCCCATGGCATCCACGACCACGTCCACCACCCTGACGACGTCCTCTACGCCCACCGCCCTGACCACCCCCTCCCCCCTGCACGGCAAGCGCATCGTCCTCCTCGGCGGCACCTCCGGCATTGGCCTCGCCACCGCCACCGCTGCCGCCCGCGAGGGCGCCTCGGTCGTCGTCGTCTCCAGCAACCGCGCCCGCGTCGACCGCGCCCTCACCGCCCTCCCCGCCGGCAACGAAGGCCACGCCGTCGACCTCTCCGACGAGCCCTCCGTGCGCCGCTTCTTCGACGCCCTCGGCCCCTTCGACCACCTCGTCTTCACCGCCGGCGAATCCCTGAAGCTCGGCCCCCTCGCGAGCACCGACCTCACCGAAGCCCGCCGCTTCTTCGACCTCCGCTACTGGGGCACCTTCATGGCCGCCCGCCACGGCGCCCCCCACCTCCGCCCTGGCGGCTCCATCGTCCTCACCGGCGGCATCGCCAGCCTGCGCCCCCACCCCGGCTGGACCCTCGGCGCCAGCATCTGCGGCGCCATGGAAGCCCTCACCCGCGCCCTCGCCGTGGAACTCGCCCCTGTGCGCGTCAACCTGGTCAGCCCCGGCGTGGTGCGCACCCCCCTCTGGGACAGCATGCCCGACGACGCCCGCACCTCCCTCTACCGCGACACCGCCGCCTCCCTCCCCGTGGGCCGCGTCGGCGAGCCCGACGACATCGCCGAGACCTACCTCTACCTGATGCGCCAGCGCTTCAGCACCGGCCAGACCGTCGTCGTCGACGGCGGCGCCGTGCTGGTGTGACCACGACGCCGGTCCCACTGCGACGCCGCTCGAATCGCGGGGGCAGACAGGAGAACCGCCCGACGCGTGACGATGCAGTCCTTCGCGTCAGCAACCCGTCGATTGCGGCACCTGATCCTCGACGCTCCTGGATCCGACGTGGCGGAGCCGTTTCGTCGTGCAGACGTCATCACCGCAGCACCACGTCCAGGGCAAGACACTCCCAGACGCCATCGTTGGTGGGGACCACGTAGTGCTTCAAGCCCTGGGGAAGCACATCTCCAGTGCGATCCAGCTTGCGCGCCAGAGCGGCCATCCATGGCGACCGCTCGCGCCTCATCAGCGTTCGCGGATAAGCGCCGTCGATCCGGAGATGCTCGCGCACCGGCGCCGGCTGGAAGCGATGCGCGAGGGTGCCGGTGAACAGCAGCTCCACGCGGCTCCCGTCGCTGGTGTCCAGGGTCAGCATCGCGAAGCACCAATGGGCGAGGTAGCGAAACTCCTCCATGGGAGTGTCGTCGAGGTCGAGACCGGGGAAGACGATGCTGTTCATGGCTCCTCCACCGTGAGGATGGCCACTGTACCGCCTCCTTGAGGGCTCACGAACCGCTCAGGAGTCACTGCACGTCGTGCGCTGGCCCCTGGAGACCTTCAGGGACCCGCTGCACGTCGTGCACTGACCTCCTGAACGCCTTCAGGGACCCGTTGCACGCCGTGCACTGGCTCCTGGCGCGCCGCGCGGTGAGGGAGCATCCCGAAACGGGGCACCTAAACCCACACCATCCTCCAGAATTCCCGAGAGCCCTAAAATTCCAGTTGTTCGATTTACGTTCGGGTCTATGTTGCCTGGCGGATTGGGATGACATCCCGCGGCTGCGCGGAACCTCGACCATGGTGGATTCGGGGGACCGGGCGTGACGCAGGCAGAGAGGACATAGCCATGCGATTGCTTGGCGTTCAGCGCAGGTTAACGGTGTTCCGTTGGGATCTCGTGTATCTATTCGCCAACCTGGAGGCGGATGAGAGGGCCGAGATCGCGACGCTTGCGGCGCCCATTGGCGCACGTATCCAGGAGCTCAGGGCCGAGCGGGAGGCGCTCGAATTGGCCGAGGACGCGGCGCTCGTTTCGGCGGCGCGGCGCAACCGGCGCGACGAGAGCCTCGACACCATGCTCATCGAAATGGGCGGCGTGGTCCGGGCGAAGGACAAGCCGCTCTATGCGTCGCTGTTCCCGAAGCGCAATCCGAGCAAGACGGCGCGGCTGCCGCTTGCAGAGGAAGTGCAGGAGGTGACGCGCATCCTCGGGGAACTCTCGGCGCTGACCGAAGAGCACCCGGTGCACGCCGCCTACCACGCCCCGCTCACAGCGGCGAACGCGGCGCTGAAGACGGCGATGCAGAACGAGGATCAGGCCGACACGGCCCTGGCGCTGGCGCGATCGCGGGTCGTGCGGTTCAAGCTGGCGCTCGATCAGGCGCGCGTGGCCGTGCACGGGCAGCTCCTCACCCTCCTCAAAGACAAGGCCGCAGCCGACGCCTTCTTCAGGTCGTCGACGAAGCGCCCGGGTGACGAGGAGGAGGAAGAGGGCGAGGAGGAAGAGGGCAGCGACTCGGACGACGAGGAGACGACCGACGGGTCGGAGGCCAGTCCGGGGACGAAGCCCGAGGGACCCGTGAAGGCCGGCGCGAAGGCGAAGGGCGACACGGCGGCGAGGACCGACGCGGTCGCGAAGACCGACGCCATGGCCAGGGCCGACGTGAAGGCGAAGGGCCATGCGGCGCCGAAGGCTGACGCGAAGCCGAAGGTCAGCGCGCAGGCGGACGCCGAGGCTGCCCCGGCCGGGGACTGACCCGGCGCATTGCGCGTAGGACGCCGAGACGGCGCCGGCCGGGGCTAACCCGGTACATTGCGCGCAGCTCGACGGACCCAGCGCGGTCCATGGGACGTCATGGGTCCGACGCCATGCACGCGCACGCGCCTCGGGGGGGGGCGTGCCCGGATGAACGGGTGCGCTCCCCTCCCCTTTCATTGCCCCTCACCACTGGTGGCGACGTTTCTCTGCACGAGTCACCGTCGCTGACGAAGCACACCTCGCTGCAAAGGGCATGCGTTCACCTCGGGCCTGGCTTCGACCCTGACGCCTGTGGTGAAGTCGCGCGCCTCACCGCGGGGGTGTGAGGGGTGGCTGGGGAGGTCAGGAGAGGTCGACGCCGGAGACCTGGTGCTTCTCGGCGGCGTCGCTGGTGCGGGGGACGCCCTCGCGGGGCTCGGCGTCGAGCTGGTTGAGGCGGGCCTGGGGGAGGTAGCGGCCGCCGTCGAGGGTTTGCAGGTAGGCGACCATGCCCTCGCGGACGCGGGCGCGCAGGTCGAAGAGCTTGCTGGCGTCGGGGGCGGAGACGACGGCGCGGAGCTGCACGGTGCGCTCCAGGGCCTCGAACACCACCAGGGTGGCGGCACGGCCGTCCCAGGCTGGGTCGTCCTTGCAGAGGCGCTGGAGCTCCTCGCGCAGCCTGGGCACGGGGACGGCGTAGTCGGCGTGGAGCATGACGGCGCCGAGCAGCTCGGTGGAGGCCTTGGTCCAGTTCTGGAAGGGCTTCTCCAGGAAGTAGGTCATGGGCAGGACGATGCGGCGCAGGTCCCAGACTTTCACGACGACGTAGGTGAGAGAGATCTCCTCGACGGTGCCGAACTCACCCTCGACGACCACGGAGTCGCCGATGCGGATGGGCTGGGAGACGGAGATCTGGAGGCCGGCGAGCAAGGCGGCGATGGAGCGCTGGGCAGCGAAGCCGAGGGCGACGCCGGCGATGCCCGCGGAGGCGAGGAGGGAGACGCCGACCTGGCGGATGACGTCGAACTGGAGGAGCACCAGCGCGGTCGCGATGAGGACCACGAGGATCTCGGCGAAGCGGCGGAGGAGGGTGAGGCGGGTGCGGCTGGCGCGGATGTGGGCAGGGTCGCGGCCCTCGCGGCTGACGGCGTTGCACACGGTCTCGGTGGTGAAGGCGATGACCCGGAAGAAGAGCCACGCGACGGAGCAGATGAAGACCGTGCGGAAGAGGAGGCTCACGATGTCGCGCACGTCGGGGTCGAGGCGGAGCGCGGCGATGAGGGGGCCGAGGACGAGCAGGGTGACGAGGGCGCGCAGGGGGCCCTCCAGCTCGCTGAGGAGGAGGTCGTCCCAGGTGGCCTGGGTGCGCCGGGCGAGGCGCGCGCCGAGGCGGAGGGTGACCTTGCCCAGCACGGCGCCGAAGAACCAGGCGACGAGGAGGGCGAGGGCGAGGCCGATCCACTGCCAGAGGGCGACGTCGAGGAAGGTGATCTCGGTGAAGAAGGGCGGGAGGCGCTTCTCGACCCAGCCGGTGTGCAGGAACGAGCGAGGCGCGTCGGCGAGGGTGGCGGAGCCGAGGGCGGCGGAGCCGAGGGTCAGCGGCACTGTCCAGGTTCCTCCAGGGCGGCGCGGGCGGTCTCCTGGATGGGGCGAGGGACGCCCTTGTCGAGGAGAGGGGCGAGGCGCTTGTTCAAGTCGGCAGGGTGGATGCGGCTGAGGGCGGCGATGGCAGCCTGGCCGAGGCGTTCGTCGCGCTCGCCCATGGGGGTGCGGGCGCGCTGGGCGAGGGTGGTGAAGAGGGCGATGGAGTCGCGGTCGCACATTTCACCGAGGGCGAGGAGGGCGCGGGCGCGCACCTCGGTGAGCTCTTCGGGCTCCTCGGCGCGGGCGCGGACGACGTCGCGGTGGGCGATGGCGCGGCGGGCGCCGAGGGCGTCGAGGGCCTCGCCGCGGACCTCGGGGTAGAGGTCGGAGACGGCCCGGGCGAGGGCCTGGTCGGCGGCCTTGGCGGCGGCGGTGCGCGGGGTGGCCGGAGTGGCCGGAGTGCCCGGAGTGCGCGGGATGCCGACGGGGAGGGCTGCGAGGGCGCGGGCGGCGCGGGCGCGGACGAAGGTCCAGGGGTCTTCGCCGAGGCGGCGGGAGAAGGCGGCCTCGGAGCCCGCAGGCACGGCAGCACCGGCGGCGAGCAGCTCGGCGAGGGAGCCGATGGCGGCTTCGCGCACGCGCACCTCGGGGTCGGCGACGGCGGCGAGGAGATCGGGCGTGAGGGCGGAGGCGCGGGCGGCAACCTCGGCGGCGCGGGCGCGGATGTGGGGGTCGGGGTCGCGACGGAGGGCGGCGCGGAGCCAGGTGGTGGCGGCGGGGTCGCTGCCGCGCGCCAGCTCGGAGGCGGGGGCGAGGAGGAGGTAGCGGGTGTCGAAGGAGGCGCTCGGGGTGGCGAGGCGCTGGAAGGCGCGGGTGCTGCCCTCGACGCGGGCGAGGGCGGGGCCCATGGCGCGGAGGAGGTCGATGCGCACCTTCTCGGGGCGGAGGAGGGTCTGCTGGCTGGCGTTCTCGGGCGCGTTCTCGGGCGTGAGCTCCGCTTCGAGCGCGAGGCGGGCGCGGGGAGCCTGGGCCGCGACGGAGAGGGCGGCGCGCAGCTCGCGGCGGGTCGCGTCGTTGGCGGTGGTCATGGTGTCGAGCAGGGTCGTGATGGCGACGTCGGGGGCGGCGAGGGCCAGCTCGCGGGCCATGACGGTGAGCGCGGCGAGGTCGGGCTTGCGGGCGAGGATCTTCACGAGGGCGGGGGCGGCGGCGCGGCCGCAGCGGCGGACGCGGTCGTGGGCGTGGTGCGCTTCGGGCTCGGGTCCCTCGGGGAGGAGGGCGCCGCGCACCTTGACCTGCTTGCGCGCGGCAGCAGCGGCGGTGGCCGACTCGGCGAGGCGCTCGGCGAAGAAGTCGACGTGGTCGGCGCAGGAGGAGCCGTCGATGACGCCCATGGCGAGGAGGCGGCCTTGCTGGTCGAGGCGGGCGTAGCCCTCCATGGCGGCGCGGATGGCGGGAGGTCCGCTGCGGGCGAGGACGGCAGCGGCGGCGGTGGCGCGCGGGCCTCCGCCAGCGAGGGCGCCGACGAGGGCGTCGGGGGTCATGGCGTCGAAGTCGGTGCGGGCAGTGACCTCGCTGAGGGTGACCTGGGGGTCCTTCACGCCGCGGGGAGCCGAGGTGGTGTCGAGGACGAGGGCGACGCACGAGGCGTGCAGTTCCTCGGGCAAGGTGACCTCGAAGCCAGCGCCCACGGCGCTCCAGGCATCGGCGGGGACGGCGATGGAGAAGAGGCGATCCTCGGTGGCGAGGTAGAGCAGGCTGGGGGCGGCGCCGTCGACGCTCGCGGGGTCGGGAGCGGCGGTGGGGGTCGGAGAGGACGCGGTGGATTTCGGAGAGGCGGCGGGTGCTTTCGGGGAGGCGGCGTCAGGGCCTGCGATGGGCGTGTCGGTGAGGGGGCGGGAGGGGCGGATGCGCAGCTCCAGGCCGCGGATGGCGACCTCGCTCGGGGCAGAGAAGGAGATGAACTCGCCGCGGCCGGCGCCGGCCTTGGCCTCGGCCCAGGAGGTGACGGGGTCGCGGTCGGCGATCTCGGCGATGCGCTTGGCGATGGCGCTGGAGGCGGCGGTGGGGCGGAGGAGCTGGAAGCCAGGGGCGACGTAGGGGGTGTCGCGGCGGACGGCGGTGAGCTTCACGGCGCGGGCGCGCTCGGCGTCGGGGAGGTTCTGCACGGTGGCGCCGCGGGTGAGGGTCATGGTGGCAGGGTCGACGGCGCGGGCGGCGACCACGGTGGGTCTGCCGCAGAGGGTCACGTCGGCGCGGCGCTGGCCGACGATGACGCGGTGGCCTTTGCCGGCAGGTTCTTCGAGGATGATCTGGCTGCGCTCCTCGCCATGCTCGCCGCGCTGGATGTCGGTCCAGCCGCTCCAGAGGAGCACGGGGGCGCTCGGTTTGCCGGTGAGGGGAGCCGCGAGGAGGGCGACCCAGACGCCGGTGTCGCCAGGGATGTCGACGCGGGCGAGGCGCTTGCCGTCTTCGAGCTGCACGGTGCGGACGCGCGCGGCGCCCGCGGTGGCGAGGCGGCCGGCGATCTCGGTGGGGATGGTGAGGGGGTTGGCGCCGTCAGGGGTGCAGGGGGCCGCAGCGCAGGCGCGGGCGGTGATGGCGGAGGGGCCGACGCGGAGGGCGAGGGCTTGCTGGCCGGCGGCGGCAGGGACGAGGTGCGTGGGCTCGTCGGCGGCAGCGGCGACGGAGGTGGCGCCGGAGAGCGTGGTGAAGGCGCCGGCGAGGAGGGCGAGGAGGGGGAGCGCGGTGCGAGAGGGCGTGGGGAGGAGGGGGGGCCTCGGCGTCATGGGAGGCGCAGGGTAGTTTCCTGGTGGGCGGTGGCCAGCGAGATCGGCCGGGGGCGCGCCGAGGATGCCAGGAGCGCGTGGCGAAAGGGGCGCCGGAGCGCGCGGAGGGCGGCGCCGCGCCTGCACAAAGCGAGGTGTGCCTTCCGTGCCGTGCAGGGCGATCCCACAGGCTGCACCGCTGGGCTTGCGTGTCGTGGAGCGGTCGCAGGTGGTCGCGTGCAGGCGGAGGGGTGATGTTCATGACGCACGGCTTGCCCTACCCTCCGGCGCCATGGCCCGCCCGATCCCCGTTCGCTTCGGCATCACGCCCCACGTCACCCGCCATCAGGCGACCGGGATGGTGGTCCTGGGCGTCGGGCTGGCCGCGGTGGGCTGCGTGATGGGACCGCTGGCGGTCAGCTTGTCGTGCGTGGTCGGTGGGGCGCTGTGCGTGCTGCTCGGCGCGCTGAACCGCTCGTCAGGGCTCAGCGCGCAGATGCTCAACAAGGCGACGAACCTGGCGCTCGCAGGGAAGCTCGCGGATGCCGGCGAGCTGCTCGACCTCGCCGAGGAGCGCACGCGGATGGCCGCCCACCTGCGGGTGATCGACATGAGCCGGGCGACCCTGGCGATGCGGCAAGGGGCGCTGAAGGAGGCGCTCACGCACGCGGAGCGCGCGGTCGCGCGGCCGAGGGCGTGGCTGTTCCAGGAGAGCGATCGGGTGAACGTGCCCGCGTCGCGCGCGTTGAGAGCGATCCTGCGCGCGTCAGGGAAGGATCGGGACGGGGCGCGCGCCGACGTCGCGGAGGTCCGGCGGAACCCGGAGGCGACGCCCGGTGCGCTCGCGCGCGCGGAGCTGGCCGAGGCGGTGCTTCTGGAGCAGTCGGGGGACCGGGAGGCGCTCCGGGCACACCTGGTCCGTGAGCGACGGTTGCTGCTGGAGCACCTCCACCCGCGGGAGCGGGTCATCGTGCGGGCCTACCAGCGCATGCTGGAGACGACGGCGACGGCGACGAGCGTGTACCGGGAGGCGGGGCGTGAGGTCCACGCCGAGGAGCCGTCGCTGTCGGAGTGGGTGGCGCAGATCGCTCCGGGGGCGGCGCCTTTCGTGCAGAGCCACGGGGGCGGGGCAGGGCAGGAGGGCGCGGTGGGCGCGGTGGTCGATCCAGAGGCACGCGCCGCGGCAGAGGCGCGGGCGAAGGTCTCCGGAATGCGCCCCCTGGTGCGGCTCGGGCTCCTGTGGGGCGTGCTCATCCTGATGTTTCTGGTGATCTGGCAGGTGCTGGCGCCCGAGCGTCGCTCCGGTGAGGTCGTGAGCGAGCAGGATGTCGTGGGCGAGCAGGATGTCGTGGGCGAGCCGTACGAGGGCCAGCGCGACGCAGACCCGGAAGCGCCAGCCGACCACGCGGCCCGGAGAAATAAGGGGCTCACCTTCACGCTCGTCTCAAGCGCAGTGCTGATCGGGGTGGTGGTCGCGGCGGCCGTCCTCCTGGTGCGACGGGGGCGGCGCCTGACGCGGCGGTATCTCGCGGCCGTGGCGTCGCTCGCGCGCGGGCGAGAGGAGCACGCCCTGGGGGAGCTGACCGCGCTCTCGCGTGGCCCCCTGCCTCTCGTGGCAGCGCAGGCGCTCCTCGTGCTGGCCATGGTGGACGCGCGGCGCGCCGACTTCACGGCAGCCACGCGGCGCTGCGAGGAGGCGCTGGCGAAGCTCGACACCCCGCAGCTCCGGGCGATGGCGTCCGACCTGCTGGTGCCGAGCATCCTGGCGGAGCGCGCGACCCTGTTCGCCGTGACGGGGCGTCCGAAGGACGCGGAGGCGGAGTTCGCGCTGCTGGCGGAGCGGCACCCCTCGTACCCGCTCCTGGACACGGTGCGTATGCGGGTGGACCTGGCGCTCGCCGGGAGCGATGGGGATGTGGCGTGGCTCGCGGCGCTCGCCGAACGATCCGCAGATCTGCCGCTGGCGCGTGGCGACGAGCTGCTCGCCGCGCTGGGACGGGCGGCGGCGAAGACCGAGGTGGTGGGGGCGGCGGAGATCGCGCGCCTCAAGCAGGAGCTTCACACGGACGCCGAGATGCGCCGGTGGATCACTGCGGTCGCGCCCGCGGTGATCACCGCGTTCTCGCGCGCGACAGACGATCACGCGCCCGAGAGGGCGCACCAGGTAGAGGCGTGAACATGGCACGCGAGATCCCCGCTCGTTTCGGCATCACCACCCACGCCACCCGCCGCAGCGCCACGAGGAAGGTGGTGTTCGGGGTGGTGGGGTTCCTCTACGGCGCGGCGATGTACTGGATCGGCGTGGCGCCGGAGCTGTGCGCCGTGCTCGCGTCGCTGAGCCTGTTCCTGATCTGGGTCGGCCTGAAGCGGCGGTCGCAGGGCTCCGCGCTGATGCTGGTCAACAGGTCGGCGAGCCTCATCTTCGCAGGGCAGCTCGCCGACGCGGAGGAGCTGCTCACGCTGGCCGAGGAGCGCACGAAGGAGACGATGTACCTGCGGGTCATCGATATCCACCGGGCGACGGTGGCGATGCGGCGCGGGGATCTGGAGGCCGCGCTGGTCCACGCGGAGCGCGCGGTCGGCCGGACCAAGAGCGACGTTTCGCCGGATCAGGACCAGGGATACCTCCTCGGGGCGCTGGCGCTCCGGGGGCTGCTTCGCGCGTCGACCGGGGAGCGCGAGGGGGCGCTCGCCGACATCGAGCGGGTGCGGAAGAGCAGGATGGTGACGCCGGAGGTGCTGGCGCGCGCCGAGCTGGCCGCGGCGGTGCTGCTGGAGCGCGGCGGGGAGCGGGCGTCCCTCAAGGCGCACCTGCTGGAGAAGCGCGCGCTGCTCCTGGAGCACACCCACCCGCGGGAGCGGGCCATCATGCGCGCCTACCAGCGCATGCTGCAGGCGGGTGTGACGAGCATCTACCGGGAGTCCGGGGGGAAAGCGGAGGGCGAGGAGCCGCCGCTCGTCGACTGGGTGGCGCGGATCGCGCCAGGGGCCGCGGCGTTCGTGCGCACGGCGAGGACGGCGGGCGCGGGCGCAGGCGCGGAGGCAGGCACGGCGGGGGTGGCAGGCGCGGCGGAGGTGACCGGCATCGCTCCGGCAGCGCGGGCAGCGGCCGAGGCCCGGGGGAAGCCCCCGCGAGGACGGACGATGCGGCAGCTCGTGATGCTGTTCGCGGTGCTCTTCGGAGCGGTGGTCGCGGTGATGTTCGGCATCGAAGATCTCTCCGTCCCCAGCCCGCCGGTCCCCGGAGGCGCGCAGCCTACGCCAGATGCGTTTCCGGGGATGGCGATGGCCTTCGCGCTGTGCGCAGTGGCGATGACGGCGATCGTGGGGTTCGCGATGTACGTGCGGGCGCAGGGGCGCAAGCTGCTCACCGCCCTCGCCTCGCTGGGCCGTGGAGACGAGGACGGAGCGGTGTCGGTGCTGACGGAGGTGGGGAGCGCCAGGGCGCCGCTCATCGCCGCGCAGGCGCACCTCACGCTCGCCGGGGTGAAGGAGCGGCACACCGAGCTCGAGGCAGCCCTCCAGCACTGCGAGGAGGGACTCGGGAAGCTCACGCTGCCGTCGTGGCGCGCGAGCGCGTCGGATCTGATCCTGCCCGGTCTGCTCGCGGAGCGGGCGTTCCTGTTCGCGGTGGACGGTCGGGCCGAGGACGCTGCGGCCGAGGTGGCGCTCCTCGGCGAGCGCTTCCCTGGCTACGCCTACCTGCCCACGATGCGCCTGCGGGTGGGGCTCGCGCTCGCGGCACAGCGGGGCGACGTGCACGGGGTGGCAGCGCTCGGAGAGGGGATCCACGAGCTGCCGCTGTCGATGCGCGACGAGCTGCTCGCAGACCTGGGGCGCGCTGCAGCGCGGCCCGAGGTGGTGGGGGCCGTGGAGATCGCGCGGCTCAAGGCCGAGCTGCGGGACGATCCGCGCACCGAGCGCTGGGTGGCGAGGGTCGCGCCCGCGGTGCTCAAGGCGTTCTCGCGCATCGACGAGGTCAGGGTAGAGGGGGAGGCCGGAACAGCGGCAGAAGCTGAAGCCGAAGCAGCGGCAGAGGCCGAAGCAGCGGCAGAGCGCGCGGGCAGGCGTCAGGTCTCGCCCCTGTCTCCTGCCTGAACGAGGCGCCCGCCCCCGCGCGGACCTCAGCTCCCGCCCTTGTCTCCGGGCTGCCCGACGTAGGTGGCGAGGAACCAGTGGTTGCCCCAGCGGTCCTGGACGCCGCCGCCGCGCTCGCCGTAGTCGTGGAGCTTGGGCTCCATGGTGGACCTGGCGCCCGCGTCGATCGCGCGTTTGTAGGTCGCGTCGACGTCGGGCACGTAGACGTGGAGGGCGAGGGGCATGGCCTTCCAGGTGTCGTTGGCCTCGCTCACCTCCAGCACGGCGTCGTCGATGCGGACGGTGGCGTGGGCGACCCTGCCGCTCTCGTCGGTGTGGCGGTCGACGAGCTGGGCGCCGAAGACCTGCTGCAGGAAGGCGATGAGGTCGTCGGCGCCGGTGGTCGTGAGGTAGGGGGTGACCGCAGTGAACGTGGGGGGCTTGTGGTGCGTGGCCATGAGAGAACCTCCTTCGGGATGGGTGCCGTCGCCTGGCGCGTGGGCCGGGACGCTGCGCCGTGGTGAGGCGAGGGCCGTGGCGACGGGCGAACTCTCAGGCAGAGGGGGCTCCGGGGTCTTGGAAAAAAGTCTCGCGCCCGTGGTGGGGGATCAGAAAGGGTCGGCCGCGCCGGAGAGGGCAACCGCGCCGGAGAGGGCAACCGCGCCGGAGAGGGCGGCTGTGCTGGAACCTCCTGCGGCACCGGATGGGTCGCAGGCACCGGACGGGTCGCAGGCGCCGGAGGGGTCGGCCATGGTCACGCCGCTGGGGTAACGGGTGGTGAGCAGGGCCCGGGGGGACATGCCGCTCAGCTCGCGGAACTCGGCGTTCATGTGGGGCTGGTCGTAGTAGCCCGCGGCGAGGGCGACGTCGGCCAGGGAGCGGGCGCCGGCATCGAGCAGGTCGAGGGCGCGGCGGAAGCGGATGATCCGCGCGTAGCGCTTGGGGGTGGTGCCCACCTGGCCGCGGAAGAGGGTGGCGAGGCGGCTCTTCGAGAGGCCGGCGCGCTCGCCGAGGGCGGCAATGGCAGCCTCGCCGCCGCTCTGCTCGATGCCGCGGGCCACGAAGGCGATGGCGGGGTCGAAGCCGGGGGCGCGCGCCACGCGCTCGGTGACCCAGCGGGCGACGATGCGGAGGCAGGCCTCGGGAGAGCGGGCTTCGTGGCAGCGTTCGAGCAGCTCGGGGGCGACGGGGCCGAGGAGGTCGTCGAGACGCACGAACTGGTCGCTCACCTCGGAGAGGGGGCGCGCCAGCACGGCATAGGCGCCGGCAGGGCGGAGGCGCACGGCGACCACGCGGTGGACGCGCGGGTGTTCGAGGACGGCCGCGCGCGCGAGCATCCCGGACAGGGCGCCGCCGGGCAGGTCGTGCGCGCCGACGCCCTCCACCATGCGGATGGGGGCGCCGAGGTTGAGGACCAGTTCGAGGGCGCCGTTCGGCAGGACGCGCTCGCGCAGGTTGGCGAGCCATCCCTCGGAGTACCAGAAGGTCTCCACCCAGGGGGCGAGCGCCGGGGGGCTCCAGGTGCACTCGATGAAGCGCCCGAACGCCGAGTCGTGGTGCTCGGTGACGGGATCCGCCGCAGGCACGTGCGGCGTGCTTACTTCGGCGCCTCGGTGGAAGGAATCCAGAAGCCGCCGTCGTCGGGGGGGGTCATGCCCAGGGAGACCGGCAAGATGTTGGTCCAGCCGACGACGGTCTCCATCAGGTACAGCTCCGTCCCGGCCTCGACCACGCCGACGGGCTTCTCCTTCTCGTCGCGGCGGGCGCGCACCGGGATGTCCTTCACGGCCTTGACGATGGGCGGCGGCTTGTCGAGGCCGAGCTTGGCGCCGGCGAGCGCGGTGCTCGGGGCGATGTACTGGTCGCGCATCTCGCCCTTCTTGAGGGCTTCGAGGTCGCTCCAGCGCGCCCAGGCGTCGATGCTGATGTCGGAGCGCGACTGGATGTGCACGAACCCGGTCTTCGACTCGGTGCTCCAGAAGAGCTGGCCGCTGCCCTCGATCATCTTGAGGGAGAAGACGACGCTGCCGTTGGCGCGGTCGAAGAGGTCCATGGTGCTCTTCTTGGTCATGTAGCCGCGGGCGTTGCCCGGGACCTCCATGGGCGAGGTGGGGCCGGGCTGCAGCGAGTACGCCTCGCAGGGGCCGGAGGCGCGCACGGCCTGGTTCTCGGAGCCGCCGATGGTCAGCTCGGTGCGCAGGGTGTCGGCGGTGGCCGAGACGATCTTCACCCGGTGCCCGCTGGTGATCCACACGTGCGACGCGACCACGGGCAGGTCGCGCAGGGAGAAGACGGTGACGTCCGCCGCGGAGACGTACCCGTCGATCCGGAGCGCGGGGCTGCCGGCAGAGGTGCTGAGCTTGGCGCGGGCCTGGCCGGGCTCCAGCGGGATCTCGCTCAGCGTCATGGGCACGAGCGCGCCGGTGAAGGCGGCGATGACCCGGCCGCCCACGGGGGCATCGTAGAGCTGCACGCCCTTGCGCCCCGCCTGGGTGCCCTTGAGCTTGCAGCCCGACGCGGCGACCACGGCGGGCGTCACGGACGTGGTCGGGGCCGCGGATACCGGAGGCGTCGCGCTGGCGGCGGGCTGGTTGTCCCCCACGTCCGCGCGCGCCTCGGTCATGTCCGCCCCCTGCAAGGCTGCAAGGGCGCCCAGGGACGCCAGACCGAGGCCCAAACCCGTCGTGAGAACCTTCCTTCGCATGGCTACCTCTCGCGCTCTCGTGCGGCTCCGTCCCTGTGGCCGGCCGGACCGACCCGACCTTTCCTGTCTTCGATGGGCCAGCTTAGCGGATGTCGCGCGCACCGGGAAACCACAGCACCGAGGCGTCGCGGGGATCAGACCGAGGCGTCTCGGTGGTAAGACGGCGCGTTCATGCCCGATCTAGAGCTGTCCTTCGCGTCCCCCCGCAAGCTCCCGCGCCCCCGCGAGGTGCGCGGCAACGTCGCCGTGCTCGACATCGCCTTCGCCTCCGAGGCAGGCGGCAAGAGCTTCGAGACGGTGACGCTGCCGTTCATCGAGGGCCTCGGGCCGCGCCTCGTGGCCTGGGTCGATCACCACGACAGCGCGCACCACGCGCGCTACGCGAAGGACGCGCGCTTCACCCTGTCGACGAAGGCCGAGCACCCGGCGTGCCCGGAGATGGTGACGCCCGAGGTGGTGGCGCGCGCGGGCCGGGTGGACACGCTGGTCCTGCACGTGGACTTCGACGGGCTCGCGGCAGGCGCGAAGTGGATCCGCGCGGGGGTGGAGCCCTACCCGGGCTGCGACGCCGACGCCCGCGCCATCGACACCCGCACGGGGACACCAGGCCCGGTGGCGACGCGGATCGACCGGGCGTTGCGGGCCCGCCCGCGGGACTACGCGCTCTTCGGGCTGGTGGTGCGGCACCTGTCGAGCGGTCTCGCGGACGCGTCGCTGTGGTCGCTCATCGACGCGGCGGGCGCCGAGCTGCTCCCCCTGGAGGCCGAGGCGCGGCGCCTCGCCCAGCGCTACCGCCGCATCGAGCCGAACATCGTCCTCGTCGACGCGACGAAGCGGAACGGCTCCTACGACAAGACCCTGCTGCTCCTGATGGGCCAGGAGCGCGCGGCCATCGCGGCGGTGACCGACGGCGACAGCGTGACGTTCGCGGCGCGCTTCGACAGCGGCATCAACTTCCTGGAGAAGTTCGGGATCTCCGGAGGGATGCCCACGGTGGTGTCGCTCCAGCGCACGAAGATCGCCCAGGCGCTGACGGCGCTGGGGGTCGATCCGGAGGAGGCGCGGCAGGTGGGCGAGGAGCGGTGACGGGAGCGGTGACGGGAGCGGTGACGGGAGCGGTGAGGCGGGCCTTCGAGGTGTCCTGACCTGTCCACCTGAAGGAGCGCGCGCGGCGCGGGTAGCGGGCAGATCGGGACTTGCGGAGCGCCGCCCGGGGCACCACGGCTGCTCCGTGAGGGATCCCATGGGTCGCACGCTCTGGATTGCCGGTCTTGCTGGGTCGCTGCTGGCCATGATGGCCACGGGGTGTGGTCGGGACGAACAGGCGCTGGCGGGGGAGCGCCCCGCGTCGCCGTTCACGATCAAGGTGCCCGAGGTGCTGCGCTTCGAGCCGGTGGGGGCCAAGGAGGTGGAGGTCCCCGGCGATCTGCCCGCGTTCGTGGTGAAGGGCGCAGACGGGAGCTGTCCGCGGATGGTCTTCCTCAGCGGCATGTGCTCGCATGGGCTCGGGTATGTGCAGTCCTTCCAGGGAGCAGCGCGGGAGCACGGCGGCGTGCTGGGGCTCCAGGGGGACGTGCCTTGCAGCGCTGACGGGGTGTTCCGGAAGTACTCCTTCGACCTCGACAAGCAGGACGCGCGCATCCGCAAGGCGCTGGAGACCTGCGGGGGGAAGGCGGAGGACCTGGTGCTCGCCGGGTACTCGCAGGGGGCGTACGTGGCGGAGCGGCTCGCAGAGCGGTGGCCCGAGCGGTACGCGCGGCTGGTGCTCATCGGCGCGCCGACCACCCCCTCGGCAGCGCGGCTGCGGAAGGTCCGGGGGGCGGTGATGGTGAGCGGGGAGCACGACGCGAAGTACCGGATGAAGGACGGCGCGCGGGGGCTCGGCGCGGCGAAGGTCCCGGCGACCTACCTGGAGATGCCAGGGGCGAGCCACGGGCAGATGACGGAGGCAGAGAAGACGATGCGCGAAGCACTCACCTGGCTCGACGAGAAGGGGCTCCCCGGGCCGTGATCCGCACCGTGAACACCACCCGCTACGTGGCGCCGCTGCGGGAAGGCGGGTCGCTCCCGGCGGTCGTCGAGGCCGACGACGACGGGATGTACGTGCTGAAGTTCCGCGGCGCAGGTCAGGGGCCCAAGGCGCTGATCGCGGAGCTGGTCGCCGGAGAGCTGGGGCGGGCGCTGGGGCTGCCGGTGCCGGAGATCGTGTTCATGGAACTCGACGCGCGGTTCGGCGATGCAGAGCCGGACCCGGACATCGCGTCGCTGCTCGCGGCGAGCACGGGACTGAACCTGGGGCTCGATTTCCTGCCGAAGGCGCTGCCCTACCAGGCCCTGGCGGGGCTGACCCTGGACCCGGCGCTGGCGGCGGAGATCGTGTGGTTCGACGCCTTCGTGAGCAACGTGGACCGGACGGCGAAGAACACCAACATGCTGCTCTGGCACAAGCGCCTGTGGCTCATCGACCACGGCGCGGCGCTCTACGTGCACCACGCCTGGACCGACGGGGTGGACCCGCGCGAGGACGCGCTCGACCCGGCAGCGTTCATCAAGCAGCACGTGCTCCTGCCGCACGCCGGGGACATCGCCGCGGCCGACGCGAAGCTCTCCGCGCAGCTCACGCCGGAGCGCATCGCGGAGATCGTGGGGCTCATCCCGGAGGCGTGGCTGGAAGGGGTGGAGACGCCCGAGGAGGCCGCCGAGCGGCGGGCTGGGTATGCGGCGTACCTGACGCGGCGGCTGGAGTCGCCGCGGCGCTTCGTGGAGGAGGCCATCCGTGCCCAGGGACGACGGTAGCGCAGAGGCAGGGCAGAAGGCCCTGTGCGCGTTCGACAGCGCGGTGCTGCGCGTGGTGCCCCGGGTGGAGCGCGGCGAGCGGCTCAACGTGGGAGCGGTGGTGTTCTGCAGGGACCGGGAGTTCCTGGGGGTGGGGTTCGCGGTGGACGAGGGGCGGCTCCTCGCGCTGGCCCCCGACCTGGACCTCGCGGCGGTGCGGGACCATCTGGAGTTCCTGCGCGCGGTGGGCGCCGGCGAGGCGCGCGGCGGGGCCATCGCGCGGCTGCCGCAGGCGGAGCGGTTCGGATGGCTGGTGTCGCCGACCAGCACCATCGTCCAGCCCTCGCGGGCCCACACCGGCCTGTGCACCGAGCCAGCCGCGGCGCTGGAGCGGCTCCTGGACCGGATGGTGCGGGTGACGGCGGCCCGGTAGCTCCCCGTGCGCTCACGGGCGCGGTGCGGGCAGCAGCATGACGCGCGAGGTGTGAAGGAGCCATCGCGCCAGGCTGGCGCAATCCGCGCAACGGAGGCGCGCGAAGGCTGTTGATGGCGACGCCTCGGCGGCATTGCGCACCGGCCGCAGCGTGATTGCCGCCGTCATTGCTGCGGCACGCGCCGTGCTGAAGATGCGAGCGTCCCGTGCGGCGCACAGCCGAGCGAATGGAGCGCTGGAAGGCCTCCGCGCCTCGCGCGCGCTGCACCGGGCTTTCACCAGGGCTCGCCGCTCAGGCGGCAGAGACAGTCAGGAGAGGACCATGAAGAGCGAAGCGACACGTGCGGTGATCACGAGGAGCCGTTGGCTCGTGCCGGGACTGCTGGCAGGTGGCGTGCTGATGGGGGCGACGACGCTGGCGGCGAGCGCCGCTGCTGCGGTCTGCCAGGATGGAAAGATGCGATCCTGTGCGTACGACGGGTGGTGCGGAGGCATCGAGATCTGCTCGGGCGGGCACTGGAGCCTGTGCGAGCCGATCGAGGACTGCCCGCCTCCCCAGGAGGTGAATCCCTACGGTTACCTGGACGTGGTGGCCCTGGACCAGACCGCGCAGCACGTGGAGGTCTACGGGTGGGCCATCGACCCGGAGAGCCCTCTCACGTCCCTCAACGTCCGGGTGATCGTCGATGGCTACCAGCAGGGGACGTTCCTCGCGAACACCTACCGGCCCGACGTGGGCTCCGGCAACTACCACGGCTATTCGTTCGTCCTGCCCGCAGACACCTGGGGCACGCACCGGGTCTGCGTCACGGCGGTCAACATCGGCGGCGGGGTCGACAAGTCGCTCGGTTGCAAGTGGTACGACGTGAAGCCGAAGGTGACCACGAGCTGGGGTCAGGGCGATGTGAACCGCTGCGCGAGCAACCCGGTGGGTGACCTCAACGCCCTCCCCATGAACCGGAGCAGCTTCAGGTTCGTGCTCGGGCCGACCGCCGAAGGGCTGGATTACTGGTTCGGCGAGCCTCACCTGCAGGGCGTGCAGCGGCTCGCGTTCGGCGACGGCCGGAGCCTCATCGTCTCCCGCAGCGGGCACCTGGGCCTCTACGTGGTGAACATGGGCTCCCAGAACGGGACCGGTCAGCCCTTCGTTTCAGGCGTTCAGTCGAACGACGCGGTCGTCTACAGGGAGCTCAACCCCGACGACAGGCGCAACTACGGGTCGCACGTGCACCAGGGCCACATGGGCGGCCTCCAGACCATGGGAAGGACGCTGGCGTTCCCCGTGGAGTCGCCCGACGCCTCGAACCTGACCCTCAACCAGAAGACGCGCGTCATGTTCTACGAAATGGGCAGCCCCGCGTCGCCGGAGCTCATCACCAGCGTGAAGCGCAACGTGCTCAAGTCCCCCGAGGCGGGAGCCGTGGGAATCACCAGGCTGGAGACGGGCCGCATCCTGATGGTCGTGGGTCGGAAAGATTCGAACAACCTCGACTTCTATGTCTCCGGGTTGAACGGGCCCTACACCTGGTCTCATCGCTACGACTGGAACGAGCAGGAACTCAAGACCCAGATCGGCGACACCACGTTCGCCGATTACCAGGCCCTGAACTTCGTCACCGGCTGTGACGGGACCTTGTTCCTCGTGGGCACGGACCGGAACACGGTCGGCCAGGACTGGGTAGACCTGTTCCGGGTGGAGTTCCGCTTCGATCCGGGCACGAGCAGCGGCCCGGATCCCAGGGTGATCCTCACCAAGGTGGCCAAGAACCACCTCTCCTGCAGCGGCGACTGCAACCTGGACGCCTCTGGCGGTGCTTACGTCACGCCTTCCGGGCAGCTCCTCCTCTACGGAACGGAGCACGAGGCCGGTGGTGACCAGGTGAACGGCCAGTTCACCGTCCGCGCGGGTCAGTTCTGAAGGCGTGGGAGGTCGGCCTCCGCGGGGACCTCGACGTCCCTCGGGGCCGACCTGGAGGCGAGGGTCAGCGGCAGGAGGCGGGCACGTTCGCGCTGGCGAGGAGTGCCCTCACCTGGTTGAGCGCCGCGCGGGCGTCGGGGTTGGATCGCAGCGAGTTGCAGGCCGCAGCCGCCGAGATGTAGAAGCCCTTCTGCTCGGGAGGGGCCGACGCGGAGTTCTGCTGGAGCGCCGCGCAACAGGCGCTGATGCCGTCACCGCCGCCAGTGCCGCCGCCCGCCTTGGCGATGGAGCGCATCGCGCCGAAGACGCCAGCGCTGTCACCCGAGGGCTCCCAGCCGCCCACCACGAGCAGCCCCTCGGCGGTCACCCACGCCGTGCGCACCTGGACGCCGGAGCGGGTGCACACGCCGTCGGCCGCGGTCGCGGAGAGCTTGCTCTTGCCGAGCGTCAGCGACTCCGTGGAGCCCCACTCGCACGACGCGAACCCCAGCGCCTCGGTGGCCGTCGAGAGCTTCGCGGAGGCGCCCTCCGTGCCGGTCGCGGTCGCGGCGAACTGCGCCTTCTTGTCGGCGGTGCTCACCACGTTGACGGCACCCTTCGTGACCGTCCAGTTCGCCGGCGTCTGCAACGAAGCCGTGGCGCCGGTCACCGCCAGGGCGGAGCCGGTGATCCCATCGGCGCGCCCATCGAGCTCCGCCTTCACGCGGGCCTCGACCTTGGGGTTGGCGCCCTCGATCTGCATCGACGTCGTCGGCGTGGGCGTGGGCGTGGGCGCCGGTTCAGGCGTGGGCGAGACGGGCGTGGTGGGCGGCAGGGGGACCGTCCCCGCGTCGTCGTCCTTGTTGCCGCACGCTACCAAGCCCAGGACCAAGGTGGCGACAAGGGCGCCTCGAAACACGTTCATGACCATCCTCCGCAAGTTGGACTGGCGACCGTGAGGTCGCTCTCTGGCCCAGTCAATCCCGGAACATCGATTCGTTTCGACCGGAATGCACAGGTGTAGCGCCGCCACCGTGGCACAGGGTAGGTGAGCCGATCCACAGGATTCTTGGTACGGCAGGACCCTCCAGAGGGTACATGCATCCACGCACCGGCGCGTCACCTTGCTGGAGCATCGACCCTCGATCCGCACCCCTCCGCGCGGCGCTGACGTGGCGTGAAGGGGTCTTGGATGCTCGGCGGCGCTCGAGCATCGCCACGCGGGGGACGCCTTCTCGCCGCCACCTGCCCCGAGAAGCCCCACGGCTGGATCCATCATCCAACCGGCATCCTCCGCGCGAAGGCGAGGGCCCCCTGCCGGCCTCGGGGGAACACCTTTGCTCCAAGCCTTGCCGTGTCGAACGTACCCCCCCCCCGCAGCGCCCCTCCTGCCCCTGACACCGACGGCCCCCCCAGGATCGCCGCACTCCTGCGTGCGCACAAAGAAGCGATCCTGGCGGCGTGGATACGGCGCCTGCGCGAGGACCCCGCGGTACCGGAGGCAAACCGCCTGAGCGATCCTGCCCTGCGCGACCACATCCCGGCGCTGCTCGACAGGGTGAGCGCGCTGCTCGACGGGTGCCCGGGAGAGATGGGGGCGGCGGAGCACCTGGGCCGGAGCCTGGGGCAGGGGCGGACATCGCACGAGCACGCGAACGAGCGACTGCACGAGAGGTACAGCACAGTCGCGGCGCTGCGCGAGCTGTCGCACCTCAGGGGGGTGATCCTGGAGCTGTGCGCCGGGGCAGGAGCGACGCTCGAAGGACCAGCCGCGGCGCTCGTGCACGCGGCGCTCGACGAAGCGTCGGTCACGCTGGTGGCGTGGATGGAGCGCGCCATCCTCGCCGAGGAGCGGCGCGCGGCGCACCACGTGGCGTTCCTGGCGACGACGCTGGCGAGCATCGGGGACGCGGTGCTGGCGACCGACGGCACAGGGCGCGTCTCGTTCCTGAACCCGGTCGCGAGCGCGCTCACGGGCTGGTCGGCCGAGGAGGCGAAGGGGCGGCCAGTCGCGGAGGTGTTCTCCATCGTGAACGGCGTCACCCGGGAGCCGGTGGAGGACCCGACGGCGAAGGCGCTGCGCGTGGGCCACGTGGTGAGGCTCCCGCCGCAGTCGAAGCTGGTGCGGCGCGGCGGGGAGGAGATCGCGGTCGACGACAGCGCGGCGCCCATCGTGGACGTCGAGGGGAAGGTCACGGGGGTGGTGCTGGTCTTCCGCGACGTGACCGCGCAGAGGGCGGCGGAAGCGGAGCGGGCGCGGCTGCTCGTGGAGGCGCAGGAGGCGCGCGCCGACGCCGAGGCGCAGCGGGCGCGGCTGCACGGGCTGTTCATGCAGGCGCCGGTGGCGATCGCCGTGCTCCACGGCTCCTCGCTGGTCTACGAGCTGGCCAACCGACCTTACCAGCGGATCTTCGGGCGGCACGATCTGGTGGGCAGGGCGCTGCGGGAAGTGTTCCCCGAGATCGAAGGGCAAGGCGTGTTCGAGCTGTTCGAGCGCACCTATGCGACGGGGGCCTCCATCCTGATCCCGGAGCTCAGGGTGGTCTTCGATCGCCTCGAGAACGGGGACCACTCCGAGGGGTTCTTCGCCTTCAACCTGGAGGCGATCCGCGAGCCCGGCGGCGCGCTCGAGGGGCTCATGGTCTCGGCCGTGGAGATCACCGATCAGGTCCGCACGCGCGAAGCTGCCGAGTTCTCGCGGGAGCGCACCGCGCTCCTGGCCCAGGTGAGCGCCTTGCTGGGCAGCTCGCTCGACTACGAGGCGCACCTGAAGAAGCTCGCCGAGCTGCTGCTGCCGCTGCTCGGCGACGGGAGCACGGTGAGCATCATCGGCGCCGACGGGGCCATCCACAGGCTCACGGACGCCGTGGTGGACCCTGCCCTCGTCGAGCGCGTGGAGCGGGCCCGCAAGGCGCCGGTGCCCGAAGGGCTCGCGGCCGAGCTGCGCGATCTGCTCCGCGGAAACCACGCCAGACTCGTACCCGACTACACGGTCGAGGTCCTTTCACGGCTGCCGCCCGGCGCGCCGTACGTGGTGGCGACGCTGGAGGTGGGGGTGAAGGCCGCGATCCTGGCCCCGCTCACCGTCCGGGGGCGCGCGCTCGGGTACATCACCGTCTTCACCACCTCGGACCGTCAGTACACGAACGACGACGTGCTGCTCCTCGAAGAGGTCTCCGAGCGCACGGCGCTCGCCGTGGAGAACGCGCGGTTGTTCCAGGAGGTGAGGGCGCAGAAGGCGCGTCTGCAGGAGATCTTCCGCCAGGCGCCCATGGCCATCGCCATGATGCGCGGCCCCGAGCACGTGCTGGAACTCCTCAACCCGCGCATGGAGCGGATGCTCGGCGCCAGGGGCCTCCTGGGCAAGACGGTGCGGAGCGCGCTTCCGGAACTCCTGGACCAGGGGATCGTGACACTGCTCGACCGGGTGTACGCCTCGGGCGAGGCCGCCGTCGGCACCGAGCGCTTCACAGAGGTGGACAGGCGCGGGGACGGACAGCGGGAAGGTGGGTACTTCGACTTCGTCTACCAGCCGATGTGCGACGCCGCGGGTGAGGTGGAGGGGATCATCCACGTCAGCTTCGACGTCACCGATCGGGTGCTGGCGCGGCGCCAGGTGGAGCTGCTGAACGAGGAGGTGCGGCAATCGGAGCTGCGGTTCCGGGCCACCTTCGAGCAGGCCGCCGTGGGGGTGTCGCTGGTCGCGCCGGACGGCAAGTGGCTGCACGTCAACCACAAGCTCGAAGAGATCCTCGGCTACACCACGGAGGAGCTGCGGGCGCTGAACTTCCGCGAGGTCACCCACCCCGACGACCTCCACGCGAGCGAGGTGTTCGTGGCGCGCCTCCTCTCGGGCGAGATCCAGGACTTCGCGATGGAGAAGCGCTACCTCCGCAAGGACGGCAGCACCGTCTGGGTGAACCTGTCGACCGCCCTGGTGCGCGACGCCTCGGGAGCGCCCGCGCACTTCATCACCATCCTGGAGGACATCACCGCGCGCAAGGAGGCCGAAGCCGCGCGCGCGCTCTTCCAGGAGCTGGTCGAGACCAGCGGCGACTTCATCGGCTTCGCCACCCTCGAAGGCGCGATGCTCTACGTCAACTCGGCGGGCCTCCGGCTCCTCGGCCTGGAGAGCGTCGAGGAGGCGCGGGCGAGGAGCCTCGCGGACTGCTTCACCCTCTCCCCTGCCGAGGGCCCGCCGCGTGCGCAGGGGGAGATGCTGGCGACCGTCCTGTCAGGCGGCACGTGGGAGGGAGAAGCCACGGTGCGCCACGTGCGGACGGGGGAGAGCATCCCCGTGCACCAGACCAGCATCGCCATCCTGGGGGACGGCGGGGCCCCGCGCACCGTGGCGATCGTGGCCCGTGACCTGCGGGAGCAGAAGCAGGCCGAGGCCGAGCGGGCCACGCTGCTCGCGCGGGAGAAGCAGGCGCGCGCCACCGCGGAGGAAGCCAATGAGCTGAAGGACCAGTTCCTGGCCACCGTGAGCCACGAGCTGCGCACGCCGCTGAACGCGATCCTCGGATGGACGCGCATGCTGCGCACGGGACACCTCCCTCCCGAGCGGCGGGAGCGGGCGCTGGAGACGGTGGAGCGCAACGCCAGGGCGCAGGCGCAGCTCGTGGAGGACCTGCTCGACATCTCCAGGATCATGAGCGGCAAGCTGCGGATCGAGGTGCACCCGCTCGATCTGGTGGGGGTGGTCGAGGCCGCGGTGGAGACGGTGCGCCCCGCCGCGGACGCCAAGCAGATCACCCTCGCGGCGTCGCTCGGGAGCGAGGCGGTGATGGTGGTGGGCGACGCCGCGCGGCTGCAGCAGGTGGTCTGGAACCTGCTCAGCAACGCCATCAAGTTCACGCCCCAGGGTGGCCACGTGGAGGCGAAGATCGTGGCCGAGGACGGCTTCGTGGAGGTCCTCGTCACCGACGACGGCCAGGGCATCGCCCCGGATTTCCTGCCCCACGTCTTCGAGCGCTTCCGGCAGGCGGAGGGCAGCATCACCCGGGCGCACGGCGGGCTCGGGCTGGGGCTCGCCATCGTCAAGAACCTCGTGGAGCTGCACGGGGGCACGATGCGGGCGCTGAGCGACGGGGATGGGATGGGGTCGACCTTCGCCCTGCGCCTCCCCCTGGTCGCCGCGCGCGAGAGCCGGCCGCTGGTCCTGGCGGCGCCGCCTGTGGACGACGCGACCGAGGTGGACTGCCCCGACGAACTCGATGGGATGCGCGTGGTGGTGGTGGACGACGAACCCGACGCGCGCGAGCTCCTGGTGGCGCTCCTGGGTCGCTGCGGAGCGGTGGTGGTGGCGGCCGCGAACGCGGCCGAGGCGTTCGAGGCCGTGAAGGGCGAGCGGCCCGACCTGCTCCTCGCCGACATCGCCATGCCTGGCGAGGACGGGTACACCCTGATCCGCAAGATCCGCGCGCTGAGCCCCGAGGAAGGCGGGCGCACCCTCGCCGTGGCGCTCACTGCCCATGCGCGGAGCGAGGACCGGACGCGCGCCCTGCGCGCCGGGTTCAACATGCACGTGCCCAAGCCCATCGACCCCGCAGAGCTGCTCGCAGTGCTGGTGAGCCTCACCGCGCAGCCCCGCTGAGGCACGCCCTGCCCGGGAAAGACCACCTGCCGCAGCGCGTCGCCCCGCCGATTGTGCTTCGGGTGCTCCACCCCTGCCCGGATAATCCCGGCCATGCATAGCCCCGAGGCGCTGGCTCCGGACGGGAAGCCTGCCGCCGCCAAGCCTGCTGCACCGAAGCCGCGGTGGTACGGCAACCTCTACCTCCAGGTCCTCACCGCGATCGCGTTCGGAGCCCTGGTCGGCTACTTCTTCCCGGACACGGGCGCCAAGCTCAAGCCGCTCGGAGACGGCTTCATCAAGCTGGTGAAGATGGTCATCGCCCCGATCATCTTCTGCACCGTGGTGCAGGGCATCGCCGGCATGGACGACATGAAGAAGGTCGGCCGGGTCGGCCTGAAGGCCCTCGTCTACTTCGAGGTGATGACGACCTTCGCCCTCGTCCTCGGCCTCCTCACCACCAACCTGCTCCGGCCCGGCGCCGGCATGAACGTCGACCCGACCCAGATCGACACCTCGTCCGTCTCCGGCTACGTCGCCAAGGCGCAGAGCCAGACCACGACCGCCTTCCTCCTGCACATCATCCCCGACACCGTGGTCGGCGCCTTCGCCGAGGGGGAGATCCTGCAGGTCCTGCTCCTCGCCATCCTCTTCGCCTTCGCGCTGCACATGGTCGGGGAGCGCGGCAAGCCGCTGCTCTCGCTCATCAACGCCACCTCGGTGACCTTCTTCAAGATCGTCGGGATCATCATGCGCGCCGCCCCCATCGGCGCGTTCGGCGCCATGGCCTTCACCATCGGCAAGTTCGGCGTGGGCACGCTCGCCTCGCTGATCAAGCTGATGCTCTGCTACTACGCGACCTGCCTGCTCTTCGTCTTCGTGGTGCTCGGCCTCATCGCCAGGCTCGCGGGGTTCAGCATCTTCAAGTTCGTGCGGTACATCCGCGAGGAGCTGCTCATCGTGCTCGGGACGTCGTCCTCGGAGGCGGCGCTGCCCAGGATGCTGGCGAAGATGGAGCTGCTCGGGTGCCACCGCTCCGTGGTGGGCCTGGTCATCCCCACGGGCTACTCGTTCAACCTCGACGGCACCTGCATCTACCTGACGCTCGCGGCCATCTTCCTCGCCCAGGCGACCAACACCCCGCTCTCGCTCTCCCAGGAGCTCGGGATCATCGGCGTCCTGCTCCTCACCTCGAAGGGCGCCGCCGGGGTCACCGGCTCGGGCTTCATCGTGCTGGCCGCGACGCTGGCCTCGGTCGGGGACATCCCCGTGGCGAGCATCGCGCTCATCCTCGGCGTGGACAGGTTCATGTCCGAGGGGCGTGCGCTCACCAACCTGGTGGGCAACGGCGTCGCCACCATCGTGGTCTCGAAGTGGGAGAACGCGCTCGACGCGGCCCGGCTACGCCAGCACCTCGACCACCCGACGCGCCTCGAAGAAGACGCGCCCGAGCAGCTCGTTAGCTGACGATCTGCACCTCGTAGTCCTCGACCACGGTGTTCGCGAGCATCTCGTCCGCCATCTTGCGGAGGCGCGCCTCCAGGTCCGGCGCGGAGGCCAGCGCGGGGTCGAGATCGATCTCGATGAGCTTGCCGACGCGCACGCCCTTCACGCCCTCGAACCCCAGGTGATCGAGCGCGCGCTTCACCGCGTCTCCCTGGGGGTCCAGCACGTCTCGCTTCAATCGCACTCGAACGACGGCTTTCACGGGCAGGGCCTCCTCGTCGGATCACGCTTGAATCACGCTTGAATCACGCCTGAATTACGTCTGCGTCTGCGGTTCGCCGCCGAGCGCGCGGGTGATCCGCGCGACCGGGTCTTCCAGATCCGGGACGAAGTCGGCCCCGGTGATGCGCTCGTACGCCTCGATGTAGCGGCGAGAGGCCTCGACGCGGATCTCGTCGGGGATCACCGGGATCGGCCCGTCGCCCTTGAAGCCCTGCGCGGCGAGCCAACGGCGCACGTACTCCTTGTCGAAAGACTCGGGCTCCTCGCCGCGGGAGAGGCGCCCCTCGTAGCTCTCCAGGAACCAGAAGCGGGACGAGTCCGGGGTGTGGATCTCGTCGATGACCCGCAGCCTCCCCGCCGCGTCCCGGCCGATCTCGTACTTGGTGTCGGCGAGGATCAGCCCCCGCGCCGCGCACCAGCGGGATCCTGCCTCGAAGAGGGCGAGCGCCATGGCCGCTGCCTCGTCGAAGTCGCTCGCGGAGAGGGTGGTCTCTGCGAGCAGCTCCTCGCGGGACACCGAGACGTCGTGCCCGCCCTTCGCCGCCTTGGTGCTCGGCGTGACGATGGGCGCCGGCAGGGGCTCGTTCTTGCGCAGGCCCTCCGGCAAGCGGTGCCCGCAGAACACCCGCGCCCCCGCCGCGTAGTGGGTCCAGATGCTGGTCGAGGTGACCCCGGTGAGGTAGGCGCGGACCACCATCTCCACCGGGAGCGGCGCGCACTCGAGGGCCTCCATCACCGACGGGTCCGGCCGGGAGAGCAGGTGGCTCGGCGCCACGTCCCGGGTCTGCTCGAACCAGAACGCGGCGAGGCCGTTCAAGATCTGCCCCTTCAGCGGGAGCGTGCCGAGCACCCGATCGAAGGCGCTCACCCGGTCGGTGACGACCAGATACCGCCGCCCGTCGCCCGTGGTGTAGCAGTCCCGGACCTTCCCCTCGTAGCGCGCGCCGAGCCAGGGGAACGAGGTGTGATCGAGCGTCCTGCCGAGCGCGAGCCGCAGCGTCTCCTCAGCGACCATCGGGCACCATCGAGGGGCGGCTTAGCCGGGAGTGACGCTCCCGGCAAGGCCCGTGGTTGGTCCCAGGGCTCCGGGGTGGTAAAGGGGCCGGCCATGAGCAAGCGGAAGAAGATCGCCCTGATCGGCGCAGGCAACATCGGTGGAGAGCTCGCGGCGCTGGTGCAGCGCAAGGACCTCGGAGACGTCGTCCTCTTCGACATCCCCCAGAAAGCCAACTTCGCCAAGGGCAAGGCCCTCGATCTGGAGCAGAACGGGGCCGTCCTGGGCTACGACGCGCGCATCACCGGCACCTCCGACTGGAAGGACTGCGCGGGCGCCGACGTGCTCATCATCACCGCGGGCATCCCCCGCAAGCCCGGACAGAGCCGCGACGATCTCGTGGCGACGAACCTGCCCATCATCCGCAGCGTCGCGGACGGCGCGAAGGAGCACTGCCCCGACGCCTTCGTGATCGTCATCTCCAACCCGCTCGACGCCATGGTGTACGAGTACAAGCGCCGCGTGGGCGCGCCCCGCGAGAAGGTCGTGGGCATGGCCGGGGTGCTGGACAGCGCCCGCTTCCAGCTCTTCCTCGCCCGCGAGGCCGGCGTGTCCGTCAAGGATCTCCGGGCCATGGTGCTCGGCGGCCACGGCGACGACATGGTGCCGGTCCTCAGCGCCTGTACCGTGAACGGCGTGCCCATCACCAAGCTCGTCGCCAAGGACAAGCTCGACGCCATCATCGAGCGCACCCGCAAGGGCGGCGGCGAGATCGTCGGCCTCATGGGCACCAGCGCGTACTACGCGCCGGCGTCTGCCGCGGTGGCGATGGCCGAGAGCTACCTGCTCGACCAGAAGCGCCTCCTCGCGTCCGCCGTCTACCTGAGCGGCGAGTACGGCTACAACGACCTGTACATGGGCGTGCCGGTGATCATCGGCGCCGGCGGCGTCGAGAAGATCGTCGAGCTCGACCTGAGCGAGGACGAGAAGGCCATGCTCGCGAAGAGCGCCAAGAGCGTGCAGGGCATCACCGACGTGGTGAAGTCCTCGACCTGAGCCCCGGCGTGGCCGAGGTCCCCCTCTCCAGCCCTGACCAGCGCCGCGTGGCGCTGGTCACGGGCGGCGGCATCCGGGTGGGCGCCGCCATCGCCCGCACCCTCGCGGCGGCCGGTACCGACCTCATCGTTCATTACGGTCACAGCGACGCCGCTGCCAGGGCGGTCGTCGACGAGGCCACGCGCCTCGGGCGGCGGGCCACCGCCATCCAGGCCGACCTGCGCGACAGGGCGGCTATCCAGCGGCTCGCCGACGAAGCGCTCGCGTGGTCCTCGGGCCGGCTCGACCTGCTCGTGCACAACGCGGCGAACTACGAGCAGGTCGCGCCCGAGGCGCTCGGCCCCCAAGCGTGGGAAAACGCGATGTCCCTCAACGCCGAGGCGCCTTACCTGCTCACCCTGGCGCTGCGCTCCGCCCTCCGCGACGCACGCGGCAGCGTCGTCGCCATCGTCTGCCTCAGCGCCGAGCGCCCCTGGCGCGAGTACGTGCCTTACTCCGTGTCCAAGGCCGCGCTGGCCCACGTGGTGCGCGGCCTCGGGCTGGCCCTGGCCCCCGAGGTGCGGGTGAACGGCATCGCCCCTGGCGCCGTGCTGCTGCCCGAGGGGCTCTCCGCGGAGCAGCAGCAGCAGGCCCTCTCGCGCGTGCCCCTCGGCCGCCTCGGCAGCCCCGAGGACGTGGCGCGCGCCGTGGTGTTCCTCGCCGAGAACGACTTCATCACCGGACAGATCCTCGCCGTCGATGGTGGCGAATCGCTGGTGTGAATCACCTCGCGGCGCGCCCCGGCGTCGCGTGAACAGCGCAACGCCCGCGGCGCGGCGGCGAGTGCATGCTCAGCACTCCTGAGTGCGAGACAGCAGGAGCACGACGCCCCCCACGGTGCCGAGCAGGACGTACTTGGCGCGGTCCACGCCCGAGAGTGCCGCACCAGCGACCATGCACAGGAAGCCGAACGCGAAGGTGACGGAGCGCAGCCGCGCCACATCGGTCTGCGGGGGCGGCGGCCGTTCGTCGGGGGGTGTCCGGTAGGGGTGGGTCACACCCGCCATTCTAGGGGCTGGCGCCAGGGCCGGGGAACCCAGGGGAAACCCGAGACGCGGCCCAGGCTGGAAACCGATGTGGTTTCCGTACGTTCAATCCGCCAGCAAGACCTGCACCCTGCGGTCCTTGGCCCAGCCCTGCTCGTCCTCGCCGCTCGCGTCGAGCTCACCCTTCGACGAGGTCCCCACCTTGCTCGCGCTCACCCCGCGCTTCTGGATGTACTGCGCCACGGAGCTGGCGCGCTTGTGGCCGAGCGCGAAGTTGTACTCGAGCTCTCCGCGGGGATCGGCGTGGCCGACGATCATCATCCCCCGCCCCTTGAGCGGCCCGGTCGAGAAGCAGGTGGCAATGGCGTCGAGCGTGGGCTGGGTGCCCGTGTCGAGGCGCGACGAGTCGAACGCGAAGTACGACGACGGCAGCGAGCACGCCTCCGCGATGCGCTGATCCACCTGCACGGAGCCCTCCCCCTGGGTGCGCGGCGCGCCCCCCGCGCCGTTCCCCGCGGCGCTGTCGGCGGGGGTCTGCGGCTTCGGCGCGGGCTCGGAGGCGCAGCCGAAGGCGCCGCCGGCCAGCAGGAACAGGGTCAGGAGCGAAGTCACCTTGATCATGCAATCTCCTCGTTCTCGGTCGGACAAAGGTCGCGCGGGAGGCGGGCCAGGTTGAGGACCACCGTGCGCAGGTCATCGAGGTCGAACGGCTTGCGGAACACCGCGAGGGCTCCCAGCACCCGCGCCTTGGCCTGGAGGTCGCGGTCGTTGAAGGCGGTGATGCAGATGATGGGCACCGACCGGCAGACCCGCTGCAGCCCCTCCAGCACGTCGCCCTCGCTCACCCCGGGGAGCTGCACGCCGGAGACGATCACGTCTGGCGGCTCGAACATCAGGCGGTGCGTCTCGGCGCGCTCCAGGTACGCGAGCAGCTCCTCGCCGCTCCGCACCTCGGTGACGGCGTGACCGTCTCTGCGGAGCGCATACGAGAGCAGCCGCAGCACCTCGTTGTCCTGCTCGGCGAGCAGCACGTGGGCCCGCGCGCTCGGACACCGGGAGCCCCTCTCGCCCGAGGTGGGTCGCGTGCCCGATGAGAGCGCGAGATCGTGCGGGGTGCTGGTGCTCATGATCCGGGGCCTCCTGGTCCCGCGGCGCGCCGCGTATTTGCCGCGGCTCGCTCGCGGCTCACCCGCGGCTCACTCGCGGTCGCGGACCGCATGCAGACAGAGCACGGCGCGTGCCTGCCCCCCGCTCGCGCCGGCATGCGTGATGGCAGCGCATTCTGCGCTGGTTACAAACGCTCACCGTCAGAATGACACGGCGTGAATCGCTACAGCGTCGCATTGTGCGACGCGCGCTGCGACGTGGACGACCCTCCGCGCAGCCCGCTGAGCCGCGCGCCGCCTCAGCCCGAGGGGGGCGAGCCCGTCGGGGGTGTCTCGCCGTACCGGGCGAGCTTGCGGTAAAGCGTCGCCCGATCGAACCCGAGCACCTTGGCCGCGAGGGTCTTGTTGCCCTGCACGGCCTCCAGCACCCGCGCGATGTAACGGCGCTCCACCTCGTCCATCGGCAGCAGCTCGGCCGGGTCCTCGGTCACGGGCACCACGTCCCGGGTCTGGTAGCGCTGGATCTTCTGGGGCAGATCCTCGACCGCGATCTGCTCGTACCGCGCCAGCGCCACGGCCCGCTCCATGCAGTTCGACAGCTCCCGCACGTTGCCCGGCCAGCTATAGGCGACGAGGCGCTCCGCCGCCGCCGCCGAGAGCCCGGTCACGTTGCGGCCCGTCACCGTGGCGAACCGCTCCACGAAGTGCTGGGCCATCAGGAGCACATCGCTCCCCCGCGAGCGCAGCGGCGGCAGCTCCACGTGGACCACGTTGATCCGGTAGTACAGGTCCTCGCGGAAGCGCCGCTCCTCCACGGCGGCCTCGATGTCGCTGTTCGTCGCGGCGATCACCCGCACGTCGAAGGGCCTCTCCTCGTCGGCGCCGAGCGGCCGCGCCCGCCGCTCCTGCAGCGCGCGCAGCAGCTTCGGCTGGAGGCCGAGGGGCATGTCTCCGATCTCGTCGAGGAACAGGGTCCCGCCGTTCGCCTGGAAGAACAGGCCGAGGCGCGCCCCCTTCGCGTCGGTGAAGGCGCCCCTGGCGTGCCCGAACAGCTCGCTCTCCAGGAGCGGCTCCGGCACTGCCGCGCAGTTCACCGCGATGAACGGCCCCTCGCGGCGCTGGCTGCGGCCGTGCAGCGCGCGCGCCACCAGCTCCTTCCCGGTCCCGCTCTCGCCGGTGATCAGCACCGACGTGTCCACCTCCGCCACCCGATCGATGAGGTCGTAGACCTTGCGCATCGGCGCGCTCGCCCCGAGCATCTCCCCGTGGCCCTGTGACGCCGCCGCCTCCTTCCGCAGGCGCTTCACCTCCTCGCGCAGCGCCTTGTGGCGGATGGCGCGCTCCAGCGCGAGCCGCAGCACCTCCAGCTCGAAGGGCTTGGTGAGGAAGTCGTACGCCCCCGCGCGGATGGCGGCGATCGCTGCCTCCAGGCTCCCGAATGCGGTGATCACCAGCACCGGCACGTCGGGGCGGTTCGCCGCGATCCGCTCGCAGAGGGCGAGCCCGTCCATCCCTTTCATGCGGATGTCGGTGACCACCGCGTCGAACTCCTCCTCCGCGACGAGCGCGAGCGCCGCGTCCGCCGAGGTGCGGGTCTCCACCTCGAACCCCCGCTTCTTCAGCCCCGACTCGAGCAGATCGCACACGCTCCGCTCATCGTCGACGATCAGCACCCGTCCTTGCATGGTCACGCCTCTCCGCCAGCTTGCATGGTCACGCCTCCACCGGCAGGTAGATGGAAAACCTGCTGCCCTCGCCGGGCGTGCTCCGCACGTCGATCCAGCCGCCGTGCTCGCGCACGATGCCCCACGCCACCGACAGGCCGAGGCCCGTGCCGTCGCCGACCTGCTTGGTGGTGAAGAACGGCTCGAAGACGTGCTCCAGGACCTCGGGCGTCATCCCCTCCCCCTCGTCCTCGATGTGGATGCACACGTGCTCACCCTCTTCTCCTCCCATGTCGGCCGGCGGCCGCGCGCGCTCGCGGCCCACGCTTGCAGTGATCATGCCGCCCCGCGGCATGGCCTGGATGGCGTTGAGCACCAGGTTGGTGAGCGCCTGCCCGAGCTGCGAGGCGTCCACCGAGGCGAGGAGGTCGCCCTCACCCTCGCCTTGTGGCTCCGCGAGCGTGATCTGCACCCCTTGCTTCTCCGCGAGGGGCCCGAGCATCCCGCACGTCCGCGAAAGCAACCCGCGCAGCCCCACCGGCGCCTTGTCCGCGCCGCGGCGGCGCGCAAAGTCCAGCAGTTGCCGGATGATCTCCGCCATCCGGTGGCCCTGCTCGACGATGATCAGCGCGTTCGCGACGGCCTCCTCGCGGGGCGTGTCGTCCTCGCAGATCATCCGCGCCCGCCCCGTGACCACCTGCAGCGGCGCCCCCAGCTCGTGCGCGACCCCCGAGGCCAGCTTGCCCACCGTGACCAGCCGGTCCGCGTGACGGAGCTGCTCGATGGCCGTGAGCCGCGCCGACGTCTCCGCCGTGATGCGCGATTGGGCCGCGAAGAGGCGCTCGCACATCGCGTTCATCTCCCGCGACATCTCCCCGATCTCGTCGTCCTGCGCGACCGGCGGACCCGTGCGCAGATCGCCGCCCCCCACCCGCCGCGCCTGGCCGATGAGCTGCTGCATTGGCCTGCCCACCAGCCACACCCCCACCACGGTCGCCAGGAGCCCGCAGATCAGCACCGTCGCGCCCGTGGCCAGCGCCGTGTTGCGGATGGTCCGCTCGATGTAGCGCCGCTCCCCCGCGAGCGACTCCGCCAGCTCCAGCGCCCCCGTCGTCCCCTCCACGTGCAGCGGGAAGTACGTCACCAGCGACTCCGCCTTCCCGGGCGGCGTCGCCTTCACCACCACCTCCTGGTCGTGCAGCACGGGCGCCAGGGCCTCCAGCGAGGCCAGCGGCACCTCCGAGCCCGGCTCGGGCGGCAGCACGATGTAGCGGATGGTCACGTGGCTCTCGCGCTCATTCGCATCGCGGATCAGCCGCAGGGCGCGCTCACGCCCGTCCGAGAGCCAGATCTCGGACGCCGCGGCCGACAGCACCCGCCCGATGATGTGGGCGTCGCGCTTCATGTCCACCTCGAACAGCCCGAGCTCCCGCCGCACCCGGGTGTAGGCGTGGATGGTGAGCACCATGAACACCCCCAGAAAAAGGACGATCACCAGCTTCCGGGTGAGCTTCATGCCGCTCCAGTGTGACGCGAAGTGAGGTGGCCGGCCGCGCCCTCGGATCGCCCCCGGGCTGCACCGACCGGGGGCTCAGCTCGGGCGGCCTTCGAGGACACCGCCGTCCGCGGTGACCACCAGGGCCACGCCCGAGTCCACGAACAGCGAGACGATGGGCACCATCGCATTGTCGTCCTGCCAGACGCACGTCCAGGTGCCGGCCCCGGGCGGCGCTGGCGTCCGGCACCAGATGCGCCGGGCCGACGCCGCCCACGCGGTACCGTCGTGCGACAGCGCGACCGCGGAGAGATCGAAGCGCGCGTCCACGGTCTCCGCGGTGGCCATCCCCTCGTGGTACCAGACCGCCGTCCCGTCCACGCCCGTGACCAGGCCGAGCCCCAGCTCGGGCATGGCGGCGCTGGCCAGGAAGGCCCGCACATCGGGCGCCGGGAGGGTCTCGATGTACCACTCGAGCGGCACGTAGCGGGCAATCATCCCCCGCCCGTGCCTGCCTCGGCCGACCACGAGCCACTGATCGTCCCCGATCCGCGCCAGGCCCGAGAGGTGCGCCATCCCCTCCACCTCGAAGGCCCGCATCCACCGCTTGCCGATGAAGGTCTGGAGCATGATCGGCGCCCCGTCCGCGGCGGAGGCGAGCACCCCGATGTCCTCGTCGTCCCCGCTCAGGGCCAGGTAATGCTCGACCGCGCCCTCGCGCTGCGAGATGTTCGCCACGCCCCCCGTGGTGTACGTCGCGAGCGTCGCGCCATCCCCGCCGACGAGCCACTTGCCCGGGCTGACCCGCTGCACGAAGTGGATGCCCCGCCCCCGGAGGAGCCGCCCCGACTCGGCGACGGACCAGCTCGTACCGTTCCAGAACAGGAGCCCCGCGCTCGTCGCCGCCAGGCAGCGGCCGTAACCGTCCCACCCCACGCTCCGCACCACGCCCTCGATGGCCCGCTGGTTCAGGACACTCCAGCGCCACACCTCGGGCACTGGCGTCGCGTGGCCGGCGTCGAGGGCGCTGAGCGGCGGGATGGTGGTGGGAGGAGGAGGCACCTCGCTGATCTGCGGCGCGAGCGGCGCCCGCAGCGGAGGCATCGAGGGGATCGTCATCCGCTCGCCGTAGTCCTCCGCCTCGGGGGGCAGCGGCGCGGGCGCCGGCACGGGCTGGCTCGGGAACCCCGAGATCCCTCGCCGGACCTGGATGGTCTGCCGCAACCACGACGGCCCCGGGCGCGCGGGTCCGAGGTCCATCACCGGGGGCGCCGCGGGGGGCCGCTGCGAGGGCTGAGGCGGCGCGGACACGGTCTGGTTGGACACCGCGAGGAGCGGCACGCTGGCGACGGGCTTCAGGTAGGGGACCAGCATCGCCGCCAGGCTCTCGGCCTCCTGGAGCCGCTCGTCGGGGGCGGGCGCGGTCGCCCAGCGGATGGCCAGATCGATCGACTTGCAGGCCGACTCCTGCGACCGGAGCGCGGGGTGCAGCCAGCGCCCCTCCAGCACGCTGCGCCGGTTCCGCGAGGTCACCGCGCCGAGGATCTCGGCCGCGCGCCGCTGCGGGAAGAGCGGCTCGCCGGTGAGCAGGAAGTACACCACCCCCGCGAGCCCGAAGAGATCGGTCCACGGACCGACCTCCTTCGAGGCCGAGAGCAGCTCCACCGGCCGGACCCCGTCCATCTCGATCACGCCGATGCCCAGCGTCTCCTTCACCCCCTGCGGCCGCGCCAGGCCGAACTCGCTGATCTTGAAGACCTCGTCGACGCCCGCGCCGCAGCAGAGGATGCGCTCCGGGGTCAGATCGCGGTGAATGACTCCCACCTCGTGCACGGCGGTGAGCCCGGCGGCCATGCACTCCACGGCGCGCATGGCGCGGGCCGGATCGAACGCCGACCCGGTGAACTCGATGGTGCTCTCCACCCGCTCGGTCAGGGTCGTGCCCTGCGAGCCACCGTGCACGTACTCGATGGTCACCCACGGCAGGGTCTGGGTGCGCATCCCCCGGTGGAGATCGACCGACCCGGTGTCGATGAGCCGGACCACGAAGGGCGTGGGCGGCACCCGCTCGTTGAGGCGCCGGAGCGACTCCGCCTCCTTGCGCACCACCACCTCCGCCGTCGCCCCGAGCTGGCGGGAGAACGACGGGCGGAGGATCTTCACCACCACCGGGCTCTCGCCCTCGGGAGCCACGCGGAGCGCGTAGAACGAGGCGAACATGGTCCCCACGCCAGCGCGGCGCATCATCTGGTAGTGGATCCCGGGAGACGAACCGCTCGTCAGACTGGCGCCGAGCAGCTCGTCCAGGGCCTCGTCATCGCGAAGGATCGTGATCACGGCCGGAACCATATCCCAAGGGCGGCCCCTGGCCCACCTACGCGCGCGGCCCCGCAGGGCCGTCAACGGCCCGTTCGTAGCCCGTCAGCGCCCGTCAGCGCCCGTCAGCTACCCATCAACCACCCATCAACCACCCATCAACCACCCATCAACCACCCATCAACCACCCATCAACCACCCATCAACCACCCATCAACCACCCATCAACGCGCCAGGATCTCACGCGCCACCCGCTCGCCTGACTCCAGGGCGCCGTCCATGTAGCCCATCCAGCGCACGGCCGTCTCGGTCCCTGCCCAGTGCATGCGGCCCACCGGCGCCCTCAGTGCGTCGCCATACGCGGTCAGCACCCCGGGCGGCATCACCCCCCCGTAGCAGCCGCGGCAGAAGGGCTCCTCGCTCCAGTCCTTGTCCACGTACTCCAGCGGACGCTGCGCCTCCTCGCCGAAGAGCCGCCCCAGCACCGCGAGCACCTGCGCGCGCCGCGCGCCTGCCTCACCCTCCACGCCTTCCACGCTCTCTCCCTCGGCCGCCCCGGCTGTCCCGGCCATCCCCGCCACCCCCGCGCGCCGCGCCCCCTCGGCGAGCAGAAAGGCCACCAGCGCCCCGTGCCCTGCGTGCTCCGGCGAGTCGTCGAACACGATGCGCACCGGCCCGCTGTCGCACACCGCCTCCCCGGAGAAGCCGCGCTCCCGCCAGAAGGGCCGCTCGTAGACGGCCACGCACTTGATCACCGAGCCCATGGGGACCCGCTGGGTGAGCTGATCGCGGGCCCCTGGCAGCGGCGGATCGTAGGTGATCCGCGCCGCCAGCGCGGGCGGCACCGCCACCACCGCGAACTTTGCCCTCGCCTCGCCGCGCGCGTGCTGCACGGTCACCCCCGCCTCGTCCTGGAGGATCCGCTGTGCCGCGGCGTCGAGCAGCACCGGCCTCGCCAGCCGCTCCGCCATCCGCCGCGACAGCTCCTGGGTCCCCTCGCGCAAGCGGGTCTGCTGGGCGCCCCCTCGGATGGTGGACAGGCGCATCAGCCCGCCCCCCGAGCGCAGGTAGAGCAGGAAGTGCAGGAGCGAGATCTCCGAGGGCATCGCCGCGAAGATCGACTGCACCGCGATGTCCACGAGCGCCCTCGCGCCCGCGGTGAGCACGTTGCGCTGCATCCACGTCTCCACCGTCATCGCGTCCCAGGCCCGCGCCCGGGGAGCGCGGAGCGGAGCCTCCAGCGGCACCTCCGCGGAGAGGCGATCCAGGCGGGTGATGGTGGCCTGCAGCGAGAGCAGCCCGAGGAGCGGCAGCGAGGGGATGTCCCCGTCGTAGGTGCGCAGCTTGCCCCCCAGGTCGAGCACCTTCTTGCCCTCGCAGTGCTGCGGGAACGGGTGCAGGCCGAGCTCCTCGACCAGCGCCGCGACGCGATCCTGCCCGGGCCCGATCCACTGTGCCCCGAGGTCGACCACCTCCCCGCTGGAGAGCGCGTGGCTCTTCGTGCGCCCCCCGACCCGATCGCTGGCCTCCAGCACCAGCACCGAGCGCCCCGCGGCCGTGAGCCGGCGCGCCGCCTCCAGGCCCGCGAGCCCGGCGCCGATCACGAGGACATCGACCTCCGTCATCCCCGCGCGCGCCCCGGACCCCGCGCGCGCAGCGCGTACGCCACCCCCGCGCCCAGGTCGCGGTGCACCCGGATTCCCCCGAGGTCTGCGCCTTGCTCCACCAGCGTCCGCGCCACGCTGCTCCCGAGCCCCGTGAGCACGCTCTCGGCGCCGAGGAGCCGCACCGCCCGCGCCGTCGACACGATCGCGTGCGCCATCTCCGCGTCGAGCGAGAGCACCCCGGTCAGATCCAGGATCGCGATCGACACGCCCCGCTCTGCCACCCCCTGGGTCAGCACCTCGCGGATCTTGTCCACCCGCCGGGGATCCAGGGTCCCCACCAGCGGCATCACCACCACGTCCTCGTGGATCGGCAGGAGCGGCGTCGACAGCGCCATCATCATCTCCGCCTGCGCCGCGATGGTCTCCTCGTGGATCTGCTGTTGCGCCGCGGCCAGCTCCGCCATGCGCCGGTCCGTCACGTCCCGGAGGAGCAGGAGCGCGTCCGCCTCCCCGGCCCTCGCCACGCGCGCCTCGAAGAGCCGCCCCTCCGCGTAGCGCTCCACCTCGAAGACCTGGGTCGGCCCCCCGGCGAGCACCGTCGCCACGGCCTGCCTCGCCAGCTCCACGGCCCCCTCCGGCAGCGCCTCCTCCAGCGACCTGTCCTGCGCCCCCACCACCGCGCGCAGATCCTCGCAGCGCCCGTCCGCGGAGATGCGCAGCATGGTGTCGGGCACCGCGATCAGCATCGCCCGCGTCCGCGCCTCGCCGCGGCGCAGGGTCGCCTCCTGCCACCACTTCTCCGTGAGCGCGCACGCCATCTGCCGCACCTCCACGGCATCGAACGGCTTCTTCAGCACCAGGAACCGCTGCGGCGCCCCGAGCCGCGACAGGATGCGGTTCCACGACACCTCCGCGTGCGCGGTGCAGATCACCGCCTGCATCTCCGGATCCTCGGCCCAGATCCGCTCCAGCGTCTCCACCCCGTCCATCCCGGCGGGCATCCGCACGTCGACGAAGGCCAGCGAGAACGGCGCCCCCTCCTCGCGCGCCTCCCGCGCCGCCACGATCCCGTCCTCCCCCCGGTAGACGCTGGTCACCTCGAAGCGCATCGCCACCGGCGCCGTCCCGGCCCCGAACAGGGCGAGGTCCATGGCGTCGAACTCCGCGTCCTCCTCGCCCCCCGCCAGGATCTCCCGCAGGTAACGGTGGATCTCGACGTTGTCGTCGATCACCAGCACCCGCCTGTTCCGGTCGTCGACTCCCGTCATCCGCCGAACCCCGCGCTGCCCGGATCGCTGTCTCTACCTCCCCCGAACATCAGGGGGATCTCCAGCGTGAACGACGCGCCCTGCCCGAGACCTCGGCTCTCCACAGTCAAGGAACCTCCCATCGCCCGAGCCGCGCCCTCGGCCCAGTGCAACCCGAGCCCCCGGCTCCCTGCCTTCGTCGAGTACCCGAGCTGGAACACCCGGTTCACGTCCTCCGGCTCGACGCCGACCCCGCTGTCCTCCACGACCACCCGCGCGTGCTCTGGCCCCGAGAGGAACGCCGAGATCCGGAGCTGGCGCGGCTCCACGGGCGACCCCACCAGCGCGTCCTTCGCGTTGCTCACCAGGTTCACGAGGATCTGCAGGATCCGGTGCCGCTCGATCGGCGCCGCCGGCACCGAGGAGATGGCCCGGGTCACCTCGATCTTGTGGCGCTGCAGCGCCGCCGCGTGCATCCGCAGCGCCTCCTCGACCAGCTCCCCGAGCTCCACCATCTCCAGGCCGCGTGTCCCGTGCGTGTACGACTGCTGTGCCGCCACGATCGCGTTGATCTGCTCCACGTTCCCGAGCAGCGTCTCCACCCCGCCGAGCAGCTCTGCCCGGTCCCGGGAGAGCCGATCCGCGAGCTTCGGCAGGAACGTGACGAGGAGCTTCCCCCGCTCGTCGTGCTGGAGGAAATGCCCCAGGTTCGCCGCGTTCTCGGTCACGAGCCCCATGCTCTTCTGCAGCCGGTCCACCGGCATCAGGTCGATCCGGTCGGCGAGGAGCTGCGCGGCGAGGTTCACCCCCGTGAGCGCGTTGCCCACGTTGTGCAGCACCACCGAGGCCACCTCGGCCATCCCCTCCTGGTGCGCCACGTCCACGAGGCGCCGGTGCACCTCTTCCAGCTCGCGTGCCCGTTCGGTGGCGTCCCGCCCGAGCGCCTCGTAACGCGCCGCGTTCTCCAGCGCCACGGCCCCCTGCGCCCCCAGCGCCACCAGCAGCGCCACCCGCTCCGGGGTGAACAGCCCCTCCATCCGGGAGTGCTCCAGGTAGATCGCCCCCCGCACCTCTCCCCCCCGCTCCAGGGGAAGGCACAGCACCGAGCGCGCCGGGTTCACCGCGAAGTACGGATCCAGCGCGAACGCCTGCTCACGCACCGCGTCAGCGAACACCACCTGCTCTCGCGTCCGGCAGACCAGCGCCGCCATCCCCACGGGCGCCGCGGGCCCGCGCCGGTCCGACATCCCCTCTGCCACGGCCCAGTCGAGCACCACGGGCGCGCCCTGCCCCGCACCGAGCAGCACCCCGCGCTCCGCGCCGGCGTGCTGGACCAGGACCCGCGCCAGCGCCGCGTGCAGCCGCTGGGGCACGATCTCGGCGGAGATGGTCTGAAGAGCCTCCAGGAAGCCGGGCGGGAACACGCGCACGTCGGGCATCATCTCTCCCGGAGCGGCAGCCTCACGCTTCGACGTGTCCGCTGCGGGTCCAACCATTGACGCCGACAATACGCGCCACGTCACGACCCGGCAACAACAGCGCTCGTGCTGCTCAAGCCGCGCCCGTGGTGGCCGGGTAGAGCGCACAGTGCCGCTCCCCGAGCCACTTCCGCGCCTCCACGGCCGTCTTGAAGAACCGCACCTCGGTCCTGGTGCCCGAGAGAAGCCGCATCGCCCCGACGGTGAGCGTGACCAGCAGCCTCGCCTGGAAGGTCGCCCCGTGAAACGCCATCACCCGGTAAGCCACCTGCTGCGCCGAGGCCGCCGCCAGCTTCCGCGCCCCCAGGCTCACCGCGTCGAGCCCGGCCACGTCCACGAGGAAGAGCACGTCGGGGAACATCCGCGTGTGCTCGACGATGAACCCGGTGATGCCCCGCGCGTCCTCGTCCGAGATCGCCCCGCGCACATCGAACTCGATGAGAGCGGGAGCGTGGTAACGCATCCGGTGCAGCCCGAAGCTCCCCTCGGCCGTGCTGTTCTGGAGAGGCACCTGCGCGGAGCATGCCCCATCCGGCCGGTCTGCGTCCACTTCAAGGAGCCGGCTTCCTGGGCTCCAACGCGCACCACCGCGTGCCACCGCCCCTCCCGCGTCGGCTCCTTTTGCTGCGAGATGCCCCTCCGCAGCGCTGCCCGCCCCCTCGGTGTTCATGCACACCGCAGCGCGACACCCTGACCTCACGTCCTGCTGGACTTCGCTCCTCCCTGCGGTGCAATGCCTGCACCTCACCGCGCGCTGCGCAGAAGGAACGTTCCCGTGGATCTCTCCAGGCTGCCGCCCCGCAACGCCAAGGGCCACGTCCACGTCGTGGTGGAGTCCCCCCGCGGCTCTTCCGTGAAGCTCAAGTACGACGCCGCCCTCCAGGCCTTCACCCTCTCCCGCCCTCTCCCTCTCGGCGTGACCTACCCCTTCGAGTGGGGCTTCATCCCGAGCACCAGCGCTGCCGACGGCGACCCCCTCGACGCCATGGCCCTCCTCGAAGGCCCGAGCTACCCCGGCGTGGTGCTGGCCTGCATCCCCATCGGCGTCGTCCGCGTGGAGCAGGACGCCGACGACGGCAGCGGCAGGCAGCGCAACGACCGGGTGATCGCCGTACCCGTCACCTCCCCCCGCATCGAAGGCATCCGCGACGCGGTCGACCTCCCCGAGCGTGTACGCGCCGAACTCCAGCAGTTCTTCCTCACCGCCGTCTTCTTCCAGCGCAAGAACGCCACCCTGCTCGGCTGGGCCGGCCACACCGAAGCCGAAGCCCTGATCGACGAATCCACCCGCCGCGCGGCAAACAAGAAATCCGAAACGGAAGACAGCGTGGCACACGAAGGTGGCAAGAAGTCGGAGGGAGGCGGCTAGCCACGCACCTTGGGGGCTGTCGATTTCTCAACAAAAAAGGCGACGTCCTGCAAAGACTCTCCTGAGACAGGCCGTATAGACAGGAGATGGGCTCCTTCCTTGCGCGAACCTGTCTCCTCCTCGGGTCGGCCCTCGTGACGGCGATCACCGCTGGCGGGTGCCTCGTCGACAACACCTGCCCGAGCGGCTCGCAGACCTGTGTCGACGACAACGCGGTCGGCGACGGCCGCGTCTCCCTCGTCTGCGCCGACGCCCTCTTCTCCGGCGTCTCGGTGGTCCGCAGCCTGGGCACCGCCGCCGCCTGCCGGTACACCCCGGACGAAGGCCTCCTCGTCCGTGTCGGCACCGACGGCTGCGACAACCTCAGCGTCCTCCTGCGCACCTTCGACGGCGAGGGCCGCTACCGGGGTGACGGGACCGAGGCGGGCCCCGTGCAGGTCGTCGCCACCATGGCCGTCCCCGACACCGGCTGCCAGGACATCTACCGCATCCAGAGCTTCCCCAACGCCGCCTGCCCCGTGGCCCCCGACGCCTGCACCGTGCAGGTCACCGGCGACTTCTCCCCCACCCGGTCCGGCAGCCTCGCCATGGAGATCTCCTGCGGTCAGCTCATCTACAACCACAACCCCGACGGCTGCGGCGTGTGCACCGCCGAGGAGCTGACCGTCAACATCGACGGCTGCACCGTCGACGAGTGAGGTGATCCCCGCGTCCCCGTGACGCTGGTCCTCCCGCGCCGATCTGGGCGACCATCGGTCGCATGGCGCGCACGGCCCCGATCCCCAACATCCCCGCGATCCCCGGCATGAATCCCGGGGCATTCATCATGGGTGGCGGAGGCGCGGGCGGAGGCGGCAACGGGCGCGGGGGCAACGCCCGCGGCGGCAACCAGGGCGCGGCGGGAGAGAACGGGGGAAACGGCCCGGATGGTGGCGGACGCGGCGCTGCGACCTGCGGACCGGGCAGCGGCGGCGGCTGCATGAACCCGGCGCACGGAGGCGGAGGTGGCACCCACGCGGGCGACCCGGTCGATCCCGTGACGGGGCGTGTCTACACCCTGCCTCGGACCGATCTGGTGCTGACAGGGCCGCTGCTCTTCGAGCTACGGCGCAGCTACTCGTCGTTCTCCCGGGAGCGTGACATCGGCCTCGGCGCGGGGTGGACCCACTCGCTCGCGTGGGAGATCGAACTCCGGCGTCGCACCCTGGTGGTCCATGCGCCCGGGGGCGCGCCGTCCACCCACGACATCCCCCTGGTGGGGGCCGAGATCGCACTCTCTTCCGGGGGGCGGCTCCGCCGCGACGAGGGGGGTTTCCTCGTCACGGGCGAGCAAGGGCTCGTGTACCTCTTCGCACCGGACGCCACGTCCCCGGAGCGCCACCGGCTCATCACCGTCGTGGATCGGGCTGGCAACCGCATCGACCTCACCTATGCGGGGGACCGGCTCGACGCGCTGACCGACAGCGCTGACCGCGTGGTGCGCGTCCAGCGCGAGCGGGGCGGGCGCATCGAGGCCTTCGACCTCGTGACCGCGCGGGGGCGCGTCGTCCGCCACAGGACGTACGCGTACGACGACCAGGGCGACCTGGTCTCGGCCACGGACGCCGCAGGCCGCAGCGTCCGTTACGAGTACGACGAGCACCGCCTGATCGCGCAGACGTTCCCCTCGGGCCTGCGCGTCTCGTACCTCTACGACGCGCAGGGTCGGTGCATCGAAACGTGGTGTGCACACCCCGCCGGTCGGGATCCGGCCCTGGCCGTGGGTTGCCCCGACCTCCTCGCCGACGGGGTGACCCCCGCGCGGGGCATGCTCCACTGCCGGCTCGAGTACGCCGACGGCTTCACCATGGTGTACGACTCCCGCCAGGCGCGGCGCTTCGACGCCAACGCCTTCGGCAAGGTCGACCTGGCCGCCGGCGTATGGGTCGAGGAGGCCTCCTACGACGCGCGCGGCGACCTCGTCGGCTACAGCGACCCGACCGGTGCGCGCACCACCTACGAGCGCGACGAGGCAGGCCGCATCCGCGCCGTGGTCGATCCCGCGGGGGCGCGCATCGAGCACGATCATGACGCCCAGGGCCGCGTCGTCGAGGCCCGCGACGCCCTCGGCACGGCCTGCCACTACCTCCACGACGACGCCGCGAACCTGCTCGAAGCCCGGGACGCGCGGGGCGAGCTTCTCCGCTGCGCCTACGACGAGCGCGGCCTGCGGGTCAGCGCCACCCTTCCCGACGGCGGCGTCACCCTCTTCCGCCACGACGCCGAGGCCAACCTCGTCGAGCTGGTCGAGCCCCACGGCAAGCCGCGCCGCATGGAGTACGACGACACGGGCCGGGTCATCGCCGTCACCGACGAGGAGGGCTACCGCAGCCGCTTCCAGTATGACGTGAGCGGCGCCCTCCAGGCGCTGGCCTTCGCGAACGGCGCGGAGGTCGCGATCACCCGCGACGCCGACGGGCGCCTCCACCGCTACCGCGATCCGGCCGGCGGGGTCTACGAGCTCTCCTGGGGCGGCTACCACCTGGTCCACGAGCTGCGCAAACCCAACGGCGAGATCGCCAGGTTCCGCTACGACCGCGAGTGCCAGCTCGTGGAGGTGGAGAACGAGCTGGGCGAGGTCCACCGCCTCGATCGGGACGCGGCGGGCAGGGTCATCGCCGAGCGCTTCGTGGACGGGCGCGAGCAGCACTACCGCCTCGATCCCGCGGGCCGCATCGCCCGCCTCCAGAGCGGGTCGGGAGAGACGACCGACGTCGCGCGCGACCCGTGCGGCAGGGTGACCCGCCGCGCCTACCTCGACGACGCCTTCGACGCCTTCGCCTACGACCCCGTGGGTCGCCTGACCCACGCCGAGACCGAGGCCACCACGTGCGCCTTCACCTACGACGAGCGCGGCAACCTCGTGCGCGAGGTGCAGACCTGCGCGGGGCGGGAGATCGTCGTCGAGAGCACCTACGACGCGGCCGGGCGCCGCACCTCGCTGCGGACCTCGGCCGCATACGAGGCGCGCTTCGAGCGCGACGTCATGGGCCGCGCCCGGCGCATCCTCGCCGGGGACGCCGCCATCGAGCGCACCTTCGACGCCTTCGGCCGGGAGCTCCTGCGCGAGCTGCCCGGGGGAGGCCGGGTGCTCTGTCGCCACGACGGACTCGGGAGCCTGGTCGAGCGGCGCGTGCTCGGCCGCGCGGCTCCCCGCGGCCCGGAGCCGGCCTGGGTGGGTTCCCTGCCGCCGGGCACCACCTACGCCGAGGGGTTCGCGCACGCACCGACCGGCGACCTCGTCGAGCACGTCGTCGCGGGCGGCGAACGGACACGCTACGAGCACGACCCGATCGGCCGCATCCTCGCGCGCTCCTCGACCCACGCCCCCGCGGAGCGCTTCGTCCACGGCGGGGGCGGGCGCCTCCGAGAAGCAGGCGCCGACGCCGTGGCCCGCCGCTACGGGCCGGGCGGCCTGCTGCTCGCGCGAGGCGCCGTCACGTACACCCACGACCGGGAGTCGCGGCGCACGGCCCGCATCGACGGCGCCACGGGCGCGCGCGACGCCTACGAGTGGGATGGCCGCGGCCTGCTCGCCGCGGTGGTGCGGCCGGACGGGACGCGCATCGAGCACACCCACGACACCTCCGCGCGCCGCCTCCTGAAGCGGGTGCTGGGCGCCGACGGCTCCGTGATCGAGACGCGCTTCGTCTGGAGCGGCGACGAGCTGCTCCAGGAGATCACCGAGGAGATCTCCGCGGGACAGCGGCACGCCGTACGCGCCCGCCTTTACCTGTGGGACGAGCAGACCGAGGGCATCCTCGCGCACCGGGAGGTCGCGTCGGCGCAGCCCGCCTCGTCGGGCCCGTGGGTCCACTACGCGCTCGGCCCTGGCGGCGCCCCCTCGCTCCTCCTCTCGGACCAGGGCGACGTGCTGGCGCGCCTGCGTCCGAGCCTCTGGGGAGCGCTCGACACACCGCCCGACGCCCCGGCCTCGACCCCGTGGCGTTACCCGGGCCAGTACCACGACGACGAGACCGGGCTCTCCTGCAACCGCTACCGCTTCTACGACCCCGAGATCGGGCTGTACCTCAACCCGGACCCGGTGGGTCTCTCGGGAGGGCTGAACGGCTTCGAGTACGCCCACGGCCAGCCCTTCCGCGTCGCCGATCCCGACGGCCTGACACCCGTGCAATGTACCGTGTCCGGCCGTGGGGTCCGCGGCCGCGGCACGAGCGCAGCGGGCCGCACCAGCGACCCGGAGATCCACCCCGTCGTCGCCGCAGCCATGCCGCCTCCGGTCGACCTCCGGGGCGAGCCCTTCTATCCCGCCGAGCGACGGACCCCCGACACCTGCGCCGAGCCCGGGGCGCTCAGCAACTACATCCGCAACTGGGAGCGCCAGAACAACAACGGCCGCCCCCTCGACCCCGACAACCCCCGCGACCGCCGGCGCATCCAGCGCTGCATGCGCGACATCACCTCGGTCCAGGCCGAGCACCCCGACGGCACCGCCCGCGCCCCCTGCCCGAACTGCTCTCAGCTCCTGCAGAATCTCCGCGATCGCTGGGGCGCCCCCCGAGAGCGCGTCGTGCAGCCTGGCGCCAGCAGCGAGACCGGCACGGACTCCCTCCGCAGCACCCCGCCCGACCCCCGCTGGGCCCAGGGCATGCGGCAGCAGCGGCGCGCGGGGAGGCGCTGATGAGCAAGGTTCGCGGCGGCACAGCGCGCCCCATCCGGCTCTGCGACAGCGCGCGCAAGCGCCTCAGCCGACACGCCATCGAGGTCTTCCAGAGCCTCGACCTCCAGCGCGATCCCGCGGACACCACCTCGCCCGAAGCGCTCCGCGCCCTCCTCGAACAGCGCCACTTGCCCGTCCATGAAGCCGCGCTCGACCTGGAAGCGCTCGCGGGCGGCACGCCCATCCCCCCGGACAGACACCTCGGCGTCTTCGCCGCGCTCCGATCGCTCGAAGGTGGGCGTGGGCGCCCCCTCGGGCCTGAGAAGCTACCCCGCGCCGAGGGTCAGGTCCTGCTCCCGGTGATCCCCCGTGCTCACCCCGCCCTCTGGATCGGCGCGAGCGGCGCCCTGTACCTCGTCGACACCGAGACCTTCGGCGTCGTGCCCGCCTTCGACGACCCTGTGCAGTACCTCGAAGCCCTGGCGATCCTGCTGGAGACGGAGCCCGACCCCTCCCCCTCCGCGCGGCAGCCCTGGCATTACCTCGGTATCGCCGGCCGCGTCGGCGCAGCCCTGGCCTCGGAGCTGGACATCCCCGAGTTCCCTCCTGCCTCCGGCACCCACGGCGGCGCCTGGATCCGGGAGCACCTCCACCTCATCGAGCAGAACACCACCGGCCTCGCCGTCGACACCCAGGCGACGACCACCGACCCCGACGAAGCCGTGGCGCTCCTCCGGGCCGCCCTGGCCATGAACGTCGAGGTGCGCTGGTCCGGCCCCGAGCACCGCCCTCCAGCCGGTCAGCGCCCGATCCTCGCGTTTTCCTTCAGCATGGGGCGCAATGGCCCCGGCCGCGAGGTCGCGGTGTATGGCGGGCCTGGCCATTACCGCTTCGCAACCCGCCGGTGATGCGCCATTGCATGACCATGTTCGGTGACAACCCATCGCTCCACGTTGGCTTCGGGAAGCGCCCGCCCCTCGGCAGCGAGGAATTCCTCGAACAGGCTCTTCTGACAGATCTGTGGGCGCGTAGACTGGTCAGCGATAGAGATCGCGCCGCCAACGGCTGGGGCTCCGGGCATCGCTGGACCCAGGCTTTTGAGACGGGAACTATCTATCTATACTTGCGAGGCAGAAGGTCTAGACGTTGCCGTATGGCTGCCAAGCGTTCTTGCAGCTCCGCAGATTCACGCAACTCCTTAAAATCAGACATGCTGTCCACGAGACTATCAAACGCGACGTCCAGCTCTCCCGCCTTTATCATGCTCAAGAGGCATTCTGGGGCCGTATGAGGAAAGTTGCAGTCCCTCACCAGGTCGCTTAGCGCTCTCTCAATTTCCTCCAGCTCAACCGATATGTTCTTTTGATCCATTTTTCTCTATGGGTTTCGCGGACGGTTCGTTGGATACCCTGTCACGATCCCTTTACCGCCGGGTTCGACAATGACCTCAACATGCATGCTGTGATCTCTACCCCGAACCACGGCGGGAGCTGTCGACGCAGTGGCGCGTTGCGATTGCAGTGTGCCGCACGCCTCGTACCCCATCAATGTAGACGTTGCTGTCGCAACGCCATTGTCGCGGAATGACCCATCGGTGTGCGCGTCGAGAGAGGCTCGCGTGGAATGGCCGCCAGGCGCCCCAACGAACCGGCCTATGGCGCCGCGCTCGCCTCCGCCACGCCCGGAGCCGTCGCCGCCTGGGAGCGCCGTGACAGGCGCGGGAGCATGGCCACGGCCGACCCTGCGACGGTGCTGAGCACGTACCAGCTCATCGCGGCGGGGACACCCATCCGGAAGAACAGCACCCCTGCGGTGCAGGCCGCGCCTGGGCCGAAGGAGACGGCGAGACCCGCGCGCTGGCTGTTCTGGTGCGCGCGGCCCAGCTCGAAGAGCGCGTCGAGGCCCCGCAGCGTCCCGTCGACGAGCGTCACCTGGGCGCTGTCCACCGCGGCATTGGCGGCCCCGCGCATCGACACCGACAGCATCGCCTTCCGGAGCGCGATGGCGTCGTTGATCCCGTCGCCCACGAAGCACACCGAGCGCCCCTCGGCCTGCAGCGCCTCGATGATCCGCGCCTTGTCCTCGGGCCGGGTCTCCGCGAAGTAGCGGTCGATCCCCAGCGACGCCGCGAGGGCCTGGGTCGGCGCCTCGTGATCGCCAGAGAGCACGCACACCGCCATCCCCCGCGCCCGCATCCGATCCACCAGGTCCTTCGCCTCGGGCCGCAGCGCGGGGCGCAGCTCCAGGAAGCCGAGCAGCGTCGCGCCGGAGGCGACGTAGACGAACGAGCTGCCCATCGCCTCGCCCTGCGGCTGCAGCCCGTGCAGGCTCTCCGGCAGCGCCACCCCCTGCGCCCGCATGAACCGCTCGCTGCCGACCAGCGCCAGCTCCTCGCCGACGCGCACCTTCACCCCGTGCCCCAGCTCGTAGTGCATGTCGGACGCCGGCGCGAGCGGGAGCCCCCGGCGCTCCGCCTCCTGCAGGATGGCCCGGGCGATGGGGTGGACCTGGCGCTGCTCGCTGGAGGCCGCGAGCCCGAGGAGCCGCTCCTCCGACACCTCCCCGAGGACGTGGATCGTGCCCACCGCGAAGTCTCCGAGCGTCAGCGTCCCCGTCTTGTCGAACACCACCGTGTCCACCCGCGGGATCAGCTCCAGCGTGCGCCCGTCCTTGATGAGGATCCCCTCCTGCGCCGCCAGCTCCGTGTAGTTGAGCATCATCCACGGCGACGCCATCCGGTACACCACCGAGAAGTTCGAGGTGATGATCCCCTCGAGCCCCGTCAGCCCCCGCATCGCCAGTGCCGCCGCGCCGAGCCCCACCGTGGGAAAGAAGGTCGCGTCCGAGATCGTCTCGCTCCGCGTCGCCAGCGACTCCTCGAACGTCGAGGTGCTGTTCAGGACCGCCTCGATCTGGGCCGCCGCGGTCTCTGCCCCCGTCTTCTCCACCTGGATCTTGATCCGGCCGCGCACGAGGAACGTGCTCGCCAGCACCCGCTCCCCCGCCTCTTTCTCCGCGAGCTGAGCCTCCCCGGTGAGGAACCGCTGATCGACCGCCGCCACCCCGTCGATGATCACCCCGTCGACCGGGACCAGCTCCCCCGCGCTGACAACGATGACGTCGAACCGCTGCACGTCGAGGAGCGGCACCTGCACCTCGACGTCGTCCTTGACCAGCCACACCGACGTGGGCTGCTCCTTGAACACCTTGATGATCTTGTGGCGCAAGCGATTGCGTGTCCGGTAGCGCAGCTTCAGCCCACCGAAATAGATGCATTCGGCGAGTGAATTCAGCACGTACATCTGGGCGACGACGCCGACCAGGATGGCGCCGAGGTCCATGACCTCGATGGGCACCTTGCGTTCCCGCGAGATCCGCGTCGCGATGATGGTGGCAAGCCCGACGACGTTGTACCCCACGCACCCCACGCTCACCGCTGTCGCCGCCGGGAAAACGAGCGCCCCCGCCACCGCGAATCCGAGCCCCGCCACGGAAATCGCGAGCCGCTGGTCCACCTCCCGCTCCGCGATCACCTCCTCCCCGCGCGCCGCCCGCTCCACCTCCGCGACCGTCTTCGATCCCACCTCCGCGGTGGATCCCACCTCCGCGGTGGATCCCGCCTCCGCGATGGGTCCTGCCTCCGTGGCGTCTCCCGCCGCGGCAACGGCCTCGTCCTCCGGGGGCGCCGACGTCGGCGCCTCGGTGCGGTGAGCGAGCTGCTCGTAGAGCTTCGCTCCGACACAGAGGACACCACCGACGATCAATGCGGTCAGGATCATGGCTCGAAGGCGCGATACTACGTACCGGCCATCAATGGGGTCAAGCAAGCAAGGCCCGTCGGCTTGCTGTTGCTGCGCAGATATGATTATCGTCGGGCGATGCTGAGATCCAGCCACCTCGCGGCGCTACGTCGACTTGCCCAGGTCACCGGCAGATCATTCGACGACATGCAGGAGGTCGCTCGTCGTATTCCTTTCGAACTCACGCCCTTCCTTCTCCAGCGCGCAGAGCAGGGCTCCTACGCCCCCGCCGCGCTACGGCAGTTCCTCCCCGATCTGCGCGAGCTGGAGGGCGACAGCGCCAGCGTGGACGATGGGGAGAGCGTCGGTTCCCGTGCACCTGGCCTCTTGCACGTGCGCGAGGGGCGAGCTTCCCTCACCCTCACGCACGCGCGCCTCGTCGCGCCTCGCGCCAGCATCGCGCCTCGCGCCAGCATCCAGCAAGCGGTCGCCTCTACCAACGTCAACAACGTCAGCGACGCCGACGGAGAGGGAGCGCTGGTGCCCGCTGCACAGCTCGCTCAGGCACTCGCCGATATCGCCCGGGACTCCGCCATCCAGGACGTGCTCCTCTCCAGCGGCGACTCGCGCGGCGACTCGCGCGGCGACTCGCACGGCGACTCGCGCGGCGATTCCGGCGGCGACCCGCTGGCGCTGTCGAACCGCGCGCTGTTCCCCTGGCTGGAGCGCCTCGTCGCCATTCCGCATGTCCGCGCCGTGCGCATTGATAGCCACGCCCTGAGCGCGCACCCCGAGCGAATCGATGATGCATTCGTCGCGTTCCTGAAGGAGCACCCGGTCTTCTGGTTCTACGCCCATTTCAATCACCCCGACGACCTCGATCACCCCCTGGTCCGCCGCAAGGTCGCCCAGCTCCTCTCGGCCGGCGTCCCGGTGATGAACCAGTGCGTGCTGCTCGCGGGCGTGAACGACGACCCCGCCACGGTGACGCGGCTGATGGAGCTCTGCTACTTCAGCAAGGTCCAGCCCTACCGCCTCTACGTCCTCGATCACCCGAGGCGCACCGCCCACCTCGCGGTCTCCGAGGCCCGGGTGCGCGAGATCGGCAACGCGCTCGCCAGCCTCGCCTCCCCCGCCCAGCCGCTCCTCGTCCACCTCGGCAAGGATCCCGCGCGGCAGGAGGGGGTCACCGTCCCTGCGCGCAGCATCGTCCAGGAGGACCGCGCCTCGTCGCCTGTAGGCCGAGGCGCCGCCTCGACCGCCCAGAGCACCCAGAGCGCCCAGAGCGCCCAGAGCACGCCCGTCGTCGACGCCGCGCCTGTCGTCAACTCCTGGAACGAGTGGGACCCGCTCGAAGAGGTCATTGTCGGCCGCGTCGATCAGGCCTCGTTCCCCGCCTGGGACACCATCAACGAGGTGACCGTCCCCCGCGACGAGTGGGGCCCTGCCGTGCGCGCCATGTCGGGCGAGCTGGGGAAACCCTACCTCCCCGAGGTCGTCGCCCGCGCCTCCCGGGCCGTCGAGCGGCTCGTCCACCTCCTCGAAGCCGAGGGCGTCACCGTGCGGCGCCCCGATCCCGTCGACTACTCCCGCCCCTTCGGCACCCCCGACTGGACGGTGACCAGCGGCTTCTGCGCCGCCAACCCGCGCGACATCTGCCTCGTCGTCGGCGACGAGATCATCGAGGCCCCCATGCCCGACCGGTCCCGCTACTTCGAGACCTGGGCCTACCGCGCCCTCTTCAAGGAGTACCTGAAGAAGGGCGCCCGCTGGACGGCCGCCCCCCGCCCACAGCTCACCGAGGCCCAGTTCGACGCGAACTACCGCATGCCCGCCAAGGGCGAGCGGATGCGCTACGTGCTCACCGAGTTCGAGCCCACCTTCGACGCCGCGGAGTTCGCGCGCTGCGGCCGCGACCTCTTCGTGCAGCGGAGCCACGTCACCAACGAGCTGGGCATCCAGTGGCTCCAGCAGCACCTCGGCGACGGCTTCCGCATCCACGTCCTCGAATCGCGCGACCCTCACGCCATCCACCTCGACTCGACCTTCGTCCCCCTCGCCGCCGGCCGGGTGCTCGTCAACCCCACCTACCTGGACATGGACCGGCTCCCCTCCATCCTGAAGAAGTGGGACCTGCTCATCGCCCCCGAGGGCATTGCCACCCCACTGGAGACCCGCTGCCTCCTGAGCGGCTGGATCCACCTCAACGTCCTCTCGCTCGACGGCGAGCGCATCATCGTCGAGAAGCGCCAGGAGCCCCTCATCCGCGCCCTCGAAGCGTGGGGCTTCAAGCCCATCCCCTGCGATTTCGAGGACTTCTTCCCCTTCGTGGGCGCCTTCCACTGCGCCACCCTCGACATCCGCCGCCGCGGCCCCCTGCAGTCGTACTTCTGAGCTACCTCTCCCCTCCCCTGCCCTCCGCGCCGGAGGTGCGGCACTGTGGGTGAGCCCCGCGGGCGCTGTAGGCAGGTGTCGTCCAGCGTTGCTACGGAGGTGGTTCAGGCCACCCAACTGCGCTTGAGTGTGGGTCCTCGTACCTGAAGTACGGGGTCGATCGACCTATCGAGCAGGGTCGATCGACCTATCGGACAGGGTCACTCGACCCATCGCGCGGGGTCACTCGACCCATCGGGCAGGGTCACTCGACCCATCGGGCAGGGTCACTCGACCTATCGAGCAGGGTCGATCGACCTATCGGACAGGGTCACTCGACCCATCGCACGGGGTCACTCGACCCATCGCACAGCGTCCCCGATCTATCTCGCGGGGTCGATCGACCTATCGGACAGGGTCACTCGACCCATCGCGCGGGGTCGATCGACCTATCGGACAGGGTCACTCGACCTATCTCACGGGGTCCCCGACCTATCGGACAGGGTCACTCGACCTATCTCACGGGATCCCTCGACCCATCGCACACGGTCCTCCGATCCACGCCACACCATCCCCCGACCCGTCACTCAGCATCGATCCAGTCACACCACTGACACAGTCTCGCCTTCTGCCAGACGTGTCCGTCATCCGCGCCCGCGCCTCCCTCCCCCTGACCGAACATCGACGCTGCTGAGGAGCCGCCTGCGCGCCTGGGTAGCGCGCTTCTCCTCGGAGACGCCCGAAGCGCGCGCTCTGCTTCGCGTCGGGGGCGGGTCGCGGCGCGCGCCGACGCGTAATTCTGCGATTTGCGAACAGTCGGACACCCAGGCACGGCGGGTGCAACAGCGGTGGGCAGAACGGGGGAAGTACAACCCACCCCGCAACGAGGCAGCCTTGCGTCGAACGCCCTGGATGCTCTCCGTGCTCGCGCCGCTCTGTGTCACGGCGCTCGCGGCGCTCTCCACCACCTCCGCTCGGGCGGAGGAGGTGGATGAACAGCCACAACTTCAGATGTCGAAGCCCATTCGCTGCATGCGAGGACCGGAGGGAAGACCCGTTCGCGTCCAGTGCGAGCCCGAAGGCGGCGGCCAGCGCTGCCTCGTCGCTCCCGCGACCAATGCCTACACCGGCGAGATGCTCGAGGGGCTGGGCATGTGCACGAGCGAGGAAGGCCCCGAGGCTTACGCAGCGCTGGCAGCGAGCGGCGCGCGCCTCGTCCCGGCCCTCGCGGATGCGCTGCCTGGCTATGCGCGCTCGGACACGGGGCGCGCCTTCCAGGTGAAATTCGACCTGATGAACCGCCTCTACATCGGCGCGAGCTGGGTGCCGACCTTCCAGATCCGCGACCGCGGCACCGGCCCCACGTTCGGGCCCTTCGCGCGCGGGTCGGCGGAGGCGGGCATTCACCTCAGCATTCTCTCACCCCACGCGCGCGCGCGCCACGAGCTGCGCATCCTGGAAGGGTCGGCCACCTTCGACGATCTGGAGCTGAACGGGGTGGTGTTCTCGTACGATTATCAGCACCGCCACCGCCGGCCTGCCTTCTGGCTGAGCACCTTCATCGGCCCGCCCGCGGTCTTTCCCGTGGCCGCGCGCACGGGCTGGGGGTTCCGCATCTTCAGCGTCAATGACCGGCCCCCGGCCTTCCGCAATGCGCTCGACATGGAGTTCGGCGAGCTGCACCTGAGCTGGCACCCGTGGCAATCGCGGGACATGTACAGCTTCCTGCGCCTCGAAGCCGGCGGCGACTTCGGGCATTACTGGCAGAACCGCGCCGAGGCGAGCGAGGGCCTCGACACCGGCCAGTGGTACGCGGGCCCGACCGCCGCGGTGCGCTCGCGCTTCAGCCTGGGCGAGGGCGGGCTGCACATGATCACCACCGAGATGACCTACCGGCGCCCCACGGCGATGAACGGCGTGCACGGCGCGCCCTCCGGGGCCGCCATCAACCGCCTCGACGCGCTGCTCGCGTACGAGGGGGTGCTCCTCGCCATCAACGACCAGCCCCTCAGCGTGCGGCTGACCGCCGGGGGCAACACCCGGAACGACCTCGTGGAGGACCTGCGCAGCGTGGAGCTGCGGCTCTCCGCGGGGCTCCGCATGTCTTTCTGGGCACCACCGCGCGTCTTCGAGCCCATGCCCGAGCTCGAGGACCCGTGAGCCACGCCCTCGGCGTGCTCAAGATGCTCGGAATGCTCGGTGTGCTCCTCGTCCTCGTGGCGCCAGGACGGGCCCGCGCCGAGGAAGGCCAAGGCCAAAGCCAGGGCGTCAGGACAGGCGCGGCGCGCGGCGAGGACGTGGACGATGGCGATTACCGCGTCTCGGAGGAGGGTCACCGGTTCCGGGTGCGCTTCGACCCCGCGAGCCGGATCTGGGTCGGCGTCGCGAGCGCGCTGACCGGGGACGCGCGTGAGCCGGCCGTGCGTGGGCCGGAGCTGTCCCTGGGCCTGTCCTACCGGGCCCTGCACATCTCCGGCGCCGGGCCGCTGCGCGTGGTCTGGCAGGCGGATCACCGCGTCCTCGCGGGCTGGGTGGTGCCCACCGCGCGGCCGATGCAGGGGATCCCTGCGCTCGATGCCACCGTCTACAGCGCCTCGTTTCTGCGCCACGACGAGTCGCCCCGCATCGTGCTGCCCACCTCACCGCCGGTCGGCGTGCCGTTTCCCTTCGACGTGGGCGTGGAGGCCGAGGTGGGGCGCGTCTGGGTCCCGCCCGTGGCGCCCCTCGGTCAGGCCGGTCAGGCCGGTCAGGCCGGCCAGGCCGGTCAGGCCGGTCAGGCCGGTCAGGCGCAAGGCGGCCATTCCCCCTTCATGCGGATCGGCGTGGTGCACGCCTCGGCGCTGCTCGACCCGTGGCGCTCCGGGAAGCCCGGGCGCAGCCTCGAAGTGGGGCTCGGCGTGCGCTACGACATCGACGCTCACGCCGCACCCGCGCCCTCCAGCGCGAGCAGCGCCACCAGCGCCTCGGACGCGCCCCCGCCCCTCGGGCGCCCGCGCCTCGTGCACCGGGTGGCGCCGATGACGGCCGGCTCGGTGCGCGCGCGGGTGCAGGCCGCCGATGGCCTCACCGCCGTCGATGGCCGCGTCGACGTGGTCCCTCACTGGACCAGCGAGGGGACGTGGCAGCTCATGGTGCTCTCCGCCGCGCACTTTGAGCGCACGCTCCTCGCCATCCAGGATCAGCCCATCTTCGCCGTGCTCGAAGGCGCCTACCGCCTCACCCCGCCCGCGCTGGATGCGGCCGAAATCCACGACCTGCGGGTGAGCCTCGGCCTGAGCTGGGCCCTGCAGCTCAATTGATTCACCCGACAGGGGATGCGCCGCCGCCCCGCTGAGCAACTCTCTCACCCCCTTCACGCTTGGGGGGCCGCTCGTATTCGCATACGTGGTGATGGTTGTGCGTGCACCCCCGTCTACATGCACGCCATGTCCGCTCACCGCAGTGCAGGCGGGTAAAGACGCCTTATCGGTCCTGATCGGTACCGCAGGCGAACCCTCACTTCTCCATCGAAGCGCCACCCGCTACACCCGCGCGAGAGATCCGACGGAGGACCGGCTGTCACGAGGTATTACGACGAGGCTTACGGGCACAGAACCTGATTCGTCACCGTTCAAGTCAACGGCGAACGCCTCGGACGTTGAATCTCCGATTCACGGAGACCCATTTGAATCTGACGCTGACGTAAGCTGAATAAGCGGGCTGCGTATAAGCCTTGCCTTGATGCTGGAGCCCAGGCATGTTGGATATTCAATCCACCACCCTCAGAGGCGGTGGAGAAACAAAGGAGAACCCGGTGAAGACGCTCCTTCCTGTCAGTGCATTCTTCATGCTCGCGAGCGTCGCGCAGAGTTCCATGGCCTTCTGGGCGCCCACGTATTCACGTTGCTCCAAGGACCGACTCTGGATGTCATCGACGAGCCCGGAGGGGAACTTACCCAAGGGGCGCCGTGAATGGGCAATCAAGGCCTACGTCGAGTCAAACGGCAATGGCGATTACTGGAGCTCTGCACTCGATGAGGACGTGGCCGTTGCGTCGGCGGTCTACCAGCTCGAAATTTATCCCGTTTACAAGAAGAAGAACGCTACCATGGTGGGCTGGATAGGTCCCGGTCCATCTGCCACGGGGCTGGGTCTGCAGAACACCTATTCAGGGATTCGTAATGTGCCGAGGAGCTACAAACCCGGCTCGTCCGATCCCGCGAATCATGCGGTGATAACGGGACTATGCGAACCTGGCTGCTACGAATCCAATCAATCGATTCGCTTCAGCGACGGTATGATTCCAATCCAGAAAGCCCACGAGCTTGGCCGTCGCGATCTGGTCACTCTCGATGCCTCGGCCACGTTTGAATCGCTGGTGTTCATGAGGAACGAGGTGGCGCTCTATACAGTCGATGGGGAGGAGGTCGAACAGGACATGGTGGTCGTCAGGACGAGCGCCGGCGACAAGGCAGAGTTCTTCATGGCCATGCTTCACGTGAGCGAGGCCGATGCCCGAGCATTGAAGGAACACACGAATGGTACTGATCTGGAGGCGCTCCTCGCCTACGCCGAGCAGCACCACGACGCTGCGTGGGCAGAGCCATGACGACGCGCGAACGTCGCTTCTCGATGATGTGCGGCCTCGCGCTCGGCGCAGCAGGCGCCGCACGCACAGTCAGGTTGCGAAGGACAGCCCTGGGTCGGCACGTGCTCCGCTGTCGAGGATCATGAGGTCTGTCCCCGGCCCCCGGACGGAGCAATCGATGCTGGGGTCCCCGTTGATAGTGGCATCCCGGTTGACTGCAACTCCAGCGGACACTGCGCGGGACAGGTGAGTCCAGGCATCGAGCAGTGCTCGACGACGACCGATGAGAACTGTGATGGTGTCGGCGTGTGCACCGGCGGTCCTCGGTGGGGCACCTCCCTCGGCGACGATGGCGATCAGTTCGCTTTCGATCTCGCCGTGGACGCTGCCGGGAACGTGAGTGTCACCGGCGGGTTCCGTGACGTGCTCTCCCTGGGAGGAGGACACCTCGAGAGTGCCGGAAGCGAGGACGTCTTCGTGGTGAAACACGATCGGTGCGGCGCCGTGATGTGGGCAAAGAGGTTCGGCGATCAGCAGTTCCAGGAAGCCCGGAGCATCGACCTGGATCAGCACGGCAACATCCTCGTTGCGGGCTGGCTCCAGGGCTCCGTGGACTTCGGCGGTGGCCCGCTGATCAGCAACGGGCTCACCGATGGGTTCGTCGCCAAGCTGGACCCCGACGGCAATCATCTCTGGAGCACCAGCTTCGGGGACAGGGACGAGCAGTTCGCCCACGATGTGGCCGTGGACGACAGCGACAACGTCATCGTGACCGGTAGCTTCTGGAGCACGGTGAATTTCGGCGTCGGTCCCCTCGTGAGCGCGGGGTTCGAAGATCTCTTCGTCGCCAAGCTCAGCCCGTCGGGAGAAACGCTCTGGAACGAGCGCTTTGGCGACGAGGAGACGCAGGAGGGCTTGAGCCTCGCCACGGACCCCGACGGCAACATCGTGGTGACTGGCTACATGCTCGGCACGCTCGACTTCGCGCAGCACTCACTCGTCAGCGCTGGCACCAGCGTGATGTTGCTGAAGCTCGCTCCGGATGGCGCGCATCTGTGGGGTCGGCGATTCGGAGAACAAGGGTTTCAGTACGGTCAGCGGGTCGCCGTCGACGCACAAGGAAACATCGCGCTCTCCGGCGGGTTCTCCGAGGCGATCGATTTTGGCGGTGGCCTGCTCTCCAGCGAGGGAGGGATCGACCTTTTCCTGGCCACGTTCAATCCCGAGGGCAACGCTCGCTGGCATAAAGGATTCGGCGATGCAGGCGATCAGATCGACATCGCATGTGCTGCCGATGGTGCGGGGAACGTGGTGGTGACCGGTTCATTCTCCGGCGAGATCCATGCAGGGGGAGGAGACCTCGAAAGCCATGGTTCGGAAGACCTCTTCGTCGCCAAGTTCGACAGCTCCGGCGAGCATCTGTGGAGCAGTCGGTACGGAGACTCCAGTTTTCAAGGCGGTTGGGGAGTGACCACGGATTCTCTGGGCAACATTCTCGTGGCGGGAGTCTTCACAGGGGGTTTCGATCTTGGCAACTCATCCATCTCCGGCGCTGGTAACAAAGGCTTCATCGCCAGCTTCATGCCCTGAGCCGAAGCCGGCTGGCATCTCGGCAAACGCAACGGCCCGAGCGCAGCGCGGCGCCGTGGAGTATTCACGGTTCCTGAACCCCATCGCGCTCGTACTGCTCGCGCCTGGCTGCGCACAGCTCACTGGATTGAGCGCATTCGAGATCGCGGGCGATGATGGAGAGATGGGAGCTTCGACCTCCAGCGAGGGAGGTGACCGTGGTGAGGGGGGCTCCGTGCCGGGGGGCGGCGGCGCTGGTGGCGCGGGCGGGGGTCAGGGTGGCGGAGCTGGTAGTGCGGGTGGGGGTCAGGGTGGCGGAGCTGGTGGCCACGCCGTGTGTGGCGACGGCGCGGTGACCATCCCCGAGACCTGCGACGACGGCAATGTCATGGGCAGCGATGGCTGCAGCGACACTTGCACGCGGGATGTGGGTTATGAATGCGAACAGGAGCCTTCGGTGTGCACGGATATCGATGAATGCTCCCTGGAGATGGATGACTGCCCAGCCGGTGACATCTGCGTCAACATCGACGGCGGGTTCACGTGTTTCGCGATGTGAGCCGGCTGGTGATCTCGATCAAGCCTTCTTGCGATAGCGGTGCGCGCGGAGGCGCGGGTGCGCGCGAGGAGGCCCGCGAGCGCGAGGACGAGCGCGGAGAAGGTCCACGACGACGACGTGGGGGCGCCGAGGCCCCCGAGGGAGCAACCGATGGTCGACGACGAGCCGCCGCCCGGGGTGCCGGGTTCCCCGCCACCAGCGCCGCCGTTGCCCGTGTAGCCCGAGCCGCCGGCTCCGCCAACGCCTCCGGGGTCGCCTGCGCCGCCGACACCGCCAGTGCCACCCGTGCTGCCAGCGCCACTCGTGCTGCCAGCGCCACCTGGGAAGCTCCCGCCGCCCCCGTCCCATTCGTGGGTGGTGAGGACGCGGGCGCGGATGCGGTGGGTGCGCAGGGCGGGCTCGTCGACGTAACGGCTCGTGAGAAGCAGGGTCTGGCCATGTGCGGGGGAGGTGAGCGCGGTGCCGCCGCTGTCGACCTCAGACTCGCTGACGCGGAGCCACGGGTCCGAGGAGGGGGTGTCGAACTCGCCGGTCTGGACTTCGATGCCGCACTGGCCGACATGCACGGAGCCAGCGCGGTGGAGGAGAATCAGGTGCTCGCCGTCGAAGGAGAGCTGGAGGCCCCGCTTCGGGGGGAGGCAGGGCTCGGCGTATGGCCTCGGGACGCCGCCAGGGTCGAGGACGACGCCTGCAGGGGAGACGCGGGCCTTGTGGAAGATCCGGTTGGATGAATAGGGAGCGAGGTCGCGGCTGCTCGAGACAACGATGTGGTTCACGCCGTCGAAGGCGATGGCGACGCCATCGTTCTCGATGCCGAAGTCCGGGCCGACGCTGAAGATGGGGAAGGCCTCGGTGTCGACCGCCTGGCCCGCCGGGGTGACGCGCGCCGCCAGGAGGTTCTGCCCGTCGGCCCAGACGACGAGGTGGTTCGCGCCGTCGAAGGAGAGGGCGACGGGGAGGGCTTCGGAGGGACGGGCGACGGCGAGGGTGACGGGGGCGCCGGGGCCCGTGGCGGGGTCGAAGGGGATGGCGAAGTCGACGTCGCCGTCCTCGTTGGTGCCGATGGCGAGGGCACCTGCGGGGTGGCCGCCGAGGAGGACGTCGCGGCAGGTGGAGAGCGCAGGGAGCGGGGTGGGGGCGGTGGGCGTGCCCTGGGCGTCGACCCTGGCGGTGGTCCAGTGGCCGTCGCAGGAGGAGGTGCCGTCGCCGGTGCGGCGCCAGGCGACGCGGAAGCCAGTGCCGTCGGAGGCGACGCGCGGGTGGAGGTCGTCGCGGGTGGAGGGGGTGGGGTCGAGGGGGAAGGCGGCGGCGTCGAGCGGCGCGCCCGTGGCGGAGAGGCGGGCGCCGTGGAGGGACCAGCGCTGGCCAGTGCGGGAGTCGGACCAGACGGCGAGGTGGTGCTGGCCGTTCCAGGCGAGGGCGGGAGAGACCTGGGCGTTCTCGCCGGGGGTCGTGGAGAGCGGGGCCGGGTCGAGGAGGGCGCCGCTCGGGGCGACGCGCTGGGCCATGACGCGGGTGAAGGGGTCGGGGAGGCTGCCGGGGCGGTCGGCGAGGGAGACGAGGAGGTCGTCCTGGCCGTCGCTGGCGAGGGCGAGGCCGCGGCCTTCGCCGACAGGGGTGGGCGCAGGGTCGAGGAGGGTGCCCGCCGTCCCTTCGAGGCGCGCGCGGAAACGGGGGCCGGCGAGGGGGCCGGCGTCACCCTGGTGCTCCTCCCAGAAGACGTGGGTGATGCCCGCCTGCCCGCTCGCGGCGACGCGCTTCGGGTAGGCCGACGCAGGGTCGGCGTCGGTGTGGAGGACGAGGGGCGAGGGGTCGAGGAGGGCGCCCGCAGGAGAGATGCGCCTCGCCCACACGGGCCAGGTGCCGGCGGCGGTCCCGTGGGACCAGGCAGCGACGTAGCAGGTGCCGTCGAAGGCGAGGTCCAGAGGGCCGCTGGCGATGCCCGCGGGGGGAGGAGGGCTGAGGGTGATGGGGCTGGCGAGCTGCTGGCCCGCAGCGTCGAGGCGGACGCCGACGAGGCCCGTCGCGGTCCAGGTGGCGAGGAAGAAGCCGGCGCCGTCGCTGGCGAGGCGCAGCGGGTCGGGCTCGGGGGCGCTGGGGTGGATCACGAAGGAGGAGGCAGCGGGGACCACGGTGCCCGCCGGGGTGACCCCACGGGTGCAGACGCCCGAGATGCCGCAGGGCCAGGCCGCGAGGTAGACGGTGCCGTTCCAGGCGAGGGCAGGGGCGCCGAAGACCTCGCCCCCGGTCTCGCCGACGACGGCGCGCGGCGTGTCGTCGAGGAGGGTGCCGTCCGCGCCGACGCGCTGCGCGCAGATGGTGCAGGCGCTGCCCAGGATGCCCTTGTAGGCGACGAGGAAGGCGGAGCCGTTCGTGGTGACGGTGGGGGTGTGGCCGCGGCCGAGGAGGAGGGGCTCGGGGTCGAGCATGGTGCCGTCGGGGGCGAGCCGGGCCGCGAACAGGTGCGGCGTGGGGCTGGTGAAGGGGCCAGAGAGCGGCGGGCGCTCGCGGTGGTCTTCCCAGACCACGAGGTAGGTGCCGTTCGCGAAGGCCGCGGCAGGGGCGATCTTGAGGCCGATCGAGGCGCTCACGAGAGGCTCATCGATGCCCTGCTCATCGCTCAAGGCGACGAAGACGAAGTCGGCGTCCGTGGCAGCGAGGGACGACGGCGGGTGCTCATCGGGAGAGGCGCCTGGCGTGAGCGCGACGCCGGAGACCGCCGCGCCGGGAGGTGAGGGCTCCCGGGGGGCGCAGGCAGGGAGAAGCAGGGGGAGGAGGGCCGCCAGGGTGGGGGCGGTGGTGAGGCGGGAGAGACGGCGACGGGAGGACTTTCGGTGCCTGCTCAGCGGAGAGGAGAGCGACGAGGAGGTCAGTTTCATGGGTGCGCTCCTGAGGTGCAGGGGTCGAGAGACCGGAGACGGAGCATGCTCCGCCCAGGTGTGCCACGGCGCGTGACTTCGCGTGACTGCGATGCACGAGACAGGCCATCTGTGCCGGGACGATCCAGACCATGGCACAGGTGCGCCACCAGGAACCGGCGCGGAGCCGGCGCGGGCACCTCGATGCAGACCAACGCGGGGAACGCAGGGCAGTAGCGCCGGTGAGCGGGAGGTGGCCGAACGTGCCAGAGGGTGCGCGGGTGCGGGGGACGCGGGACACGCAGCGGCTCAAGTGAAGCCACACGGCTGCACGAGCGAGGCACACACTTGCGCAAGTTGAGCCATGCGGTCACGACCTGCCCCGGGATGGACGACAGCCGGGGCCAGGCGCGCCCGAGGGATCCGATCGACGTTATTCGCAGGTTGCCCAGCGCTGCGCTGCGAGGAGGGCCCTCACGGCTGCGGCGCGGCGACCTCGTACTCGCACACGTAGTGATATTCGTACGTGCAGTTGTCGTCGTTCCATTCGCCGGTCACGTGGTACATCTCGACGCAATCCTCGGTGCCCTCGAAATCGTCGGGCTGCCCGGCTTCCCAGTTGGTGTACGCGAAGGGCTCGCCGCTCTCCCAGGCGAACGTCCCCTCGGTGGTGAGATCGGTCAGCCCGAGCCAGCGCGGCAAGGCAATGGCCGGATCGATGACGGTGTCGAACACGAAGTCCTGCTCGGCCTGGCTCGTCAGGGAGACCAGATACCCGCCCTGCGACAGGCACACCTGCTTCGCGGCTTCGTAATTGATCTTCTGCGCGGTGAACTCACCGTAGCAATGGTCGTTGTCCTCCCACTTGTGCTCCCCCTGGCGGCACTGGACGAGGCAGTCGTCGCACCGATCGCCGGGGTCGTCATTGCCGTCGTCGCACGCCTCGGTGGGCTCCACGATCCCATTGCCGCACACGCTCCCGCCCCCGGCGCCACCGGCGCCACCGGCGCCACCGACGCCTCCCGTTCCTCCGGCGCCACCCCCACCACCCGTCGTGGCTCCGCCGCCAGCGCCTCCACCCCCGCCGCTCGCGCTGGTCGAGGCGCCCTGGCCTCCGGTCGCATCGTCGCCATTCCCTGCCGCACAGCCCACGGTGGCTGCGACCACCGCCAGCAAGATCCCTCGCATCGTCGTCATGGTACGCATCTGGAGCCGCATTCCTTCCGGTTTCACCGCGCCGCGAGACTACTGCAGGCGGTGGCGATGACAAGGCGGCCGGGATGAGGCAGGGCAGGCGTATCGGCCCGGAGAGAGACGGCTGCGTCGTGACGCGATGCCTGCGGTGACGACGCTGGCGCCGCGAGGGGATCACCATGGTGGCGGTGACGCCGCGAGAGCGGCTGTCAGCGGTGGCGAGGGAGACGCTGCGAGGCACGCAACGGAGCGCGCCGCGCCGCGAGGAGGCCGGAGAGCGCGAGGGCGAGCAGGGAAAAGGTCCCGCCCGAGCCCGGGGTGGGGACGCCGGACGCACGGCAGGAGAAGTCGCCGCTGTAGGAGCTTCCGCTCTGGGGGCTTCCGCTCGGGGAGCTTCCGCTGGGGGTTCCAGGTGCGCCTCCGCCAGCGCCGCCCACGCCTCCGGGTGCACTTCCACCGTCGCCGCCACCCACGCCGCTCGGGTCGATGGTGCCGCCCACGCCCACGCCTACGTGGCAGTATCCGCCGTCACCGCCACCCACACCGCTCACGCTGCCTGTCCCGCCAGCACCGCCCACGCCTTCCTTGCCGGTGAGGACGTGGGCGCGGATGCGGTGGGTGCGAAGGGTGTTCGCGGAGAGGTAGCGGCTCTGGAGGAGCAGGCTCTGGCCGGCTCCGGCGGAGGCGAGCGCGGTGGCGCTGGTGGGTTCCTCGAGGAGGTTGAGGGAGGCGAGCGAGAGGGTGTGGCCGGTGGTGTCGACCTCGGCGACCTTGGTCTGCAGGAAGCAGCCTTCGGGCTGGGAGACGCTGACCTGGTAGGTGAGGAGCACGCGCTCGCCGTCGTGGGAGAGGCCGAGGTTCGGGCTGTGGGAGACGCAGGCCTCGGGGAGGGTGGCGATGAGGAGGCTGCCAGGGCCGAGGAGGGTGCCTGCAGGGCTGACACGGGCGAGGCGGATGGCCGTGGGGGCGGTGGCGCCGGTGGCCCAGGCGACGAGGTGGTTCTCGCCGTCGAAGATGGCGGCGGGGTCGCGGACGCCGAGGGCGGCGGCGCCGGAGACGGGGAACGTCTCGGTGTCGACCGCCTCTCCCGCCGGGGTGAGGCGCGCAGCTTCGAGATCCACGCCGTCGCTCCAGAGGGCGAGGTAGTTCGTGCCGTCGAAGGAGAGGCCGGCCGGGTGGGCGTTCGGGGGGCGGGAGATGGTCAGGGAGACCGGGGTGCCGGGTCCGGTCTCGGGGTCGAGGGGAATGGCGAGGTCGACGTCGCCGTCCTCGTTGCTGCCGAGGGCGAGGGCGCCCGTGGCGAGGGCGCCCGTGGCGTGCGCGCCGAGGAAGACGCTCCAGCAGGTGGAGAGCGCGAAGAGGGGGGTCGGCTCGGAGGGCGTCCCCTGCGCGTCGACGGTGGCCGTGGTCCAGGCGCCGTCGCACGTCGAGGTGCCGTCGCCGGTGCGGCGCCAGACGGTGCGGAAGCCGGTGCCGTCGAAGGCGACGCGCGGGTCGAGGGCGTCGCGGATGGTGGTGCTGGTGTCGAAGGGGAACGCCGCGGTGTCGACCAGCGCGCCCGTGGGGGAGAGGCGGGCGCCGTACAGGGACCAGTGCTGGCCGACGCGGGAGTCGGCCCAGACGGCGAGGTAGTGCTGGCCGTTCCAGGCGACGGCGGGGGAGATCTGGGCGTTCTTGCCGCGGGCCACCGGGCGCGGGGTCGCGTCGAGGAGGGCGCCGAGCGGGGATACGCGCTGGACACCGACGCCGGTGAAGGGGTCGGGGAAGCCCTCGGGGCGGTTGACGAGTGAGACGAGGAGGTCGCTGTAGCCATCGCTGGCGAGGGTGAGGGCGCGGCCTTCTCCGACCGGGGTGGGCGTGTCGAGGACGTTGCCCGCAGCGCTGACGCGAACCCGGAAGCGGAGGCCGGCGAGGGGGCCGTGATCGCCCTCGGACTCCTCCCAGAAGATGCTGGTGATGCCCGCATGCGCGACGGCGGCGAGGTGCCTCGGGGCAGGCGCCCAGAGGTGGTCGTTGGGGGCGACGACGAGGGGTGAGGCACCGAGGATGGTGCCCGCAGGAGAGACGCGGTTCGCGGACACGGGCCAGGCGCCGGCGGCGTTCCGGTGGGACCAGGCGACGACGTAGTTCGTGCCGTCGAAGGCGAGGGCCAGGGGGCCGCGGTCGATGACCGAAGAGGGAGGGGGGCTGAGGTAGAAGGGGGCGCCGAGAGGCTCGCCCAGGGCGTTGAGGCGGACGCCCGCGAGTCCTGCGGCGGTCCAGGTGGCGAGGAGGAAGCCGTTGCCGTCGCTGGCGAGGCGCAGGGGGTCCGGATCGTAGGGATCGGGGTGGAGGGCGACGCTGAAGGCGGCGGGGTTGACGGTGCCAGACGGCAAGATCCCGCGGGTGCAGATGCCCGTGGTGCCGCAGGGCCACGCCGCGAGGTAGGCGCCGCCGTTCGAGGCGACGGTCGGTGGGCCGAAGTTCTCGTCCCCGCCGACGACGGCGCGCGGGTGGATGTCGATGGGGAGGCCGTTCACGTCGACGCGGACGGCGCAGATGGAGCAAGAGGCATCCGGGGTGCCTTTGTACGCGACGAGGAACTGGGAGCTGCCCCCGGCGACGGACCGGAGCTGGCCGCGACCGAGGAGGCGGGCCTCGGCGTCGAGCATGGCACCGTCGGGCGCGACCCGGGCCATGAACAGGAGGGGCTCGGGGGTGTCGAAAGGGCCAGGGAGCGGCGAGCGCTCGCGGTGGTCTTCCCAGACGACGAGGTACACACCGGCAGCGAAGGCCACGGCGGGAGACGTCTTGAGGCCGACCGGGGCACGCACGAGGGGGGCGTCGAGGCCCTTCTCGGCGCCAGCAGCGATGAGGAACGACGGCTGGTGCTCGGCGGGAGAGAGGCCCGGCACGCGCGACAGGCCCTGCATGGAGGAGAGCACCGCGTCCGGTGGTGATGCCTCCGGAGAGGCACAGGCAGGGAGAAGCAGCGGGAAGAGGGCCGCGAGGGCGAAGGGCGCGGTCGTGGTGGAGAGGAGCGAGAGGGGACGGCGAGAAAACCTGCGGGACTTGCTCAGCAGGGAAAGGGAGGGCGAAGAGGTTCGCTGCATGGGTGCGCTCCTGAAGTGCAGGGGTCGAGAGAGCCGGAGAGGGAGCGGGCCCCGTCCGGATGTGCCACGACGCGTAGGCCATTTTGCACAAGGTGGGCCACACCGAGTCATGGTGTTCGGCGGACGGCACGCAGGCATCGGGCACGCACGCGGCCAGGCCGCGCGGGCTAAAATGCGGCGTAACGCGGCCATTGGTGTAGGTGACGGTGCGGGTGCAGCGCGGATGACGACACCTGTGCGTGAGGCGCGGTGGCACGCATCAGATGCGAGGCACACACGAAGCGATGGCACACGGCGGCTCAAGCTGTGCAGCGCTGCGTTGCGCGCTCTGTGCGGCGGCGTGCGCGAACCATGAAGGGAAGGGCCGGGCCTGCGCAGCAGCGACGTGACGGGCGCGGCGCAGTAGAGAGATGCACGCGCGGCGCAGCAGCGACGTGACGGGCGCGGCACAGCAGCGACGTGACGGGCGCGGCGCAGCAGCGACGTGACGGGCGCGGCGCAGCAACGTGCGGGTGCGGCGCAGCAACGTGCGGGCGCGGTGAAGGACCTGAGCCCGGTGCTGCTCTATCCACGCGTTGGGGCCGCGGCGGGATGTGGCGCCCTGTGCCCAGGGCGTCGCGGTCGCCGTCTGCCGACGCCTGCACACGCGTACACGCCTCGCGGGCGCACTGCGTGGTGGATCCCTGCTGGCTCAGTGTGGGGCACCGAGGCTCCATGCCCCCTCGCCCGTCGCGCGCCAGCCTCGTCACGCTGCGTCGTCGCGCGGCACGCGATGACACCACGCGTCGCGCTCCGCGGACCGACCTGCTTTCAGGAAGTACAGCCGGGAAAAAGGCTCATTTCTGCAAGAGAGAGGCGGAGGGTGGACCTGCCCGCGGCGGGGGGCCTGGGACGCGCCCGCGCTTCGCCCTGCGTCATCTGTCCTCCGACTTTCCGCGGCCCGCGAGACGCCCTGGCGTCGGCATGCCCCATGCTCATATGTTGACATCATGTCGCAAGCCGTCACGTGTCTCCTCCGTCGTCTCGCCGTCCTGTCGCTCCTCGTCGCCGCCCCCGTCGCCGCTGCCGGCTGTGTCGCCAGCACCGAAGAGTCTGATGAGGTCGGGCAGGGCGAGGAGGTCACTTCGGACGAGCCGGAGGCCACGGAGTCGCAGACCGACGCGGTCACGGGGACCACCGTCCTCCAGGCGGCCGATTCGAGCTGCTCGACGACCAGCGTCAACGGGCTGTCACAGCAGATCATCGCCGAGGCCCGCTGCCTGACGCCCGACGCGTACACGACCATCCCCTCGCGCCCCAACCTGACCCTGGGGTCGGCGGCGTATGCGTACCTGGAGAAGCCGGCGCGCGACAAGCTGGTCGCCGCGCTCGACGCCAACCCGTCGACGCAGATGACCATCAACTCGATGCTGCGCACCGTCGCGCAGCAGTACCTGCTCTACCGCTGGTACCAGAGCAGCCGCTGCAGCATCAGCCTGGCGGCGACGCCCGGCAACAGCAACCACGAGACGGGCCTCGCCCTCGACGTGAGCCAGTACTCGACCTGGAAGACCGCGCTCACGAGCCGCGGCTTCACCTGGCTCGGGTCGAGCGATCCGGTGCACTTCGACTACACCGGCACCGGCGCCGTCAGCTACAAGGGCCTCGACGTGAAGGCGTTCCAGCGCCTGTGGAACCGCAACAACCCGAGCGACACCATCGCGACCGACGGGCTCTGGGGGCCGCAGACCGAGACGCGGATGAAGAAGTCGCCGGCCGCAGGCTTCGCCATCGGCGCGACGTGCGTCGCGGCGCGCGAGGTCCCGGGAGGTCAGGGCGTGGACCTGCCCGACGTGGACCTGCCCGACGTGGACCTGCCCGACACGACCAGCGACGTGGACCTGCCCGACACGACCAGCGAGGCCCACAGCGCCACGCTCATCAAGCAGCTCCGCCAGGCGTCCGAGCCCGAAATCTGCGGCGACCACGCGCACTGATCCTCTCGGATCACGCCAGACAACCTCCCCGAGGTGCGGCGCCGCAGCCATCCCTGGTGAGCGGCGCCGCGGCTGCGCTCAGGTGCTGAGGGCGGCCGAGGAAAAGCGGTCGACCAGCTCGATACCTTCGAACCGTACGCGGCGCATCAAGGCGAGGGCCTGAAGGATGAAGCTCGCGAGCGCGGAGCGGCCGTCAGGGGGCAGCGCCGACGTCGCCGCGCGCGCCATCAGCGCCGCTGCTTCGAGGTTCTCCAGCAACGCCGAGAGCCGCCAGTTCGCTCTCCGTTCGATCTCTTCTCGCTCGGCCCTGCCGAGCTCCCGTAGGGTCTCGTAGAGGCCCACACCCAGGGCATCCGCCAGCAGCTCTCTCGAAGCCGCTTCACTGCCGTGCGCTCCGCGCCGCGGCGCCCGGTCGTGGAGCAAAGGGAAGGAGGCCTGCAGGATGCGCGCGCCATCCCTCTGACAGGTGAGGCACCACGCCGTGTCACCCCGTCGCGAGCGCAGGGACTGCCAGCGTGCCTGGACGAAGGCATCCGCGCGCAGGACGGTGGGAGCAAGAAGCAGGGTGTTTCCCCCCGCCACGGTCGCGGGCTCGAGATCGCCCCAGGCTGTCGGGTGCGCGCCGTGAAGGGAGGGGAGCGCCGGGCGGGTCACCGGCAGGCCGCTCTGCAGGCGGGCGATGATGTCGTCCCATGTCCACTCCCCCGACTCGCGCCACCAGGCCGCACGCAGCGGGACATGAAGCTCGGCCGCCAGCTCTTTGCTGAGGTCGTAGTAAGGGTCTCGACGCCCGAGGAGCGCCGAGAGGTGCTGGGCAGGGGTCGCAGAGGTGAGCGAAGACGCCTCCCCCGAGCGCGAGGTGAGGTCGATGAGCTGCCGGCGCAGCGTCCCGAGCGCGGGGACGGGGGGCGCGCCGCTGTTGCTGCCCACGAGGGCGTCGACGCCACGGTGACCACACTGGAGGGCCAGGCTCTCCAGGCGGTGGAGGAGGGACCCTCCAGGGATGCGGCGGAACCCTCGTTGAATCGAGGGAACGAGCATCTCGAACCGGAAGTCCTCGTCGAGGAACCAGAGAGGCGTCGCCGGGGACGGGCTCCAGCCTCGCTCCCGCGCAGCACGGAAGGCGAACACCCTGGCCTCCGTCAGAGACAGGGCTCGCGCACGTACGGGGATCTCTTGCTGAAGGACGGAGATCCGCCGATCGCACCAGGCCTCCAGGAACGCGCGATGCTCGTCGTGCACCTCCGGTTCGCGGTCGTTGCGCACGAAGAGGATCTCGACGAGCGGCCCTTCCTGGGAGCAGCGCCAGGAGGAGCGCTCGAGGGCGCGCTGGAGCGAGGAGAGCAACCCAGCGACGGCCCCGGGGGTGTCGGTGGTGATGGTGACGATGCGCAGCCTCTGCAGCCTGGGTGCGGTGCGCTCGCGCTCGAAGGCGAGGCAGAGGCGGTCGATGAACGCCTGCGCGGCGTCGACGTCCGCGTCGGCGCGGCAGGTCGCCTCTAGGAGGGCCGTCTCTGCCGCGTGCAGGAGGCCCGGGAACCGAGGCGCGAGGCCTCCCGCGGTCAGGGCGCGTTCGAGCCGCCTTTCGAGGGCCGGCAGGGCCCAGGGGTCGACCTCCCAGAGAGCAATGGCACGGGCCCGGAATGCTGCCTCCTGGCGGTGGTCCATCTCCGGTCCGTGCAGCACGAGGAAGTGCTCCATGCCCGGCGCGATCGCCGACGAGCCGCGCCTCGACAGGCGCTCGCCCTGGTGGGCGTGATACTCGACCAGCGGCTCGGTGATCCGCCGGTAGCGCGCCGGTCGGGCCTCGACGAGGCGGAGCCCGAAATCCATGTCGTTGAACGAGGGGAGGTGCTCCGAGAAGCCGCCCGCTGCCTGGAAGAGGTCACGGGTGAGGACCAGGTTGCTGCCGCGGAGTCCAGGGTTGGCGACCAGGAACGTGGCCCGCTCCAGCACCTCGGGAGGGACCTTCTCGGGCCGCGCGCCCTCGCTGGTGTGCTTCTCGAACGCCGTCAGGGCCAGGTCGAAGACGGGTCCTTCCGCGAAGACCGCCGCGAGGTATCCAGGTTTCCACACGTCGTCGTCGTCCAGGAAGCAGAGGTAGCGTGCACGCGCCACCCGGGCGCCGTGGTTGCGCGCGGCGCCGACGCCTGCCCTCCGCCCGGTGGCGAGCACCCGACAGGCAGCCCCCTCCACCTGAGCCATCACCCTGTCGAGCGCCGCCTCCTCGTCGTCGACGATCACCAGGATCTCCAGGGGATGGATGGCCTGGGAGAGGATGGACGTGAGCGCTCTCCTGAGGAGCGCCGGCCGGTGCCCCGTGGTCGGCACGATGACCGAGAGATCGGTCATGGGCGCGCGCGCTCGTGCCACCAGCGGTCGATGTCGGCCGCGAGGGTCGGCCCACCAGGCTCTCCGAGCGACGCGCGCCACGCCCTGCAAGCTTCAAGGCGCTCGGGGGCGCGGTGGATCTGGTCGGCGACGTGGTGCACCATGGCATTCAGGGCGTCGGTCGAGCGTGAGATCCGCTGCAGCGTGTCGAGCACGCAGCGCGTGTACGCCTCCTCGTCCTCGATCTGGGCCGGCAGGTGCAACGTGGGATCGAGCCGGGGCAGGTTGATGCCAGGCGGGACCAGCGCCCCTGCCTCGTACCGTGCGAGCTGCAGCACCTGGGTGGCGTTCTGGGGGGGGAGGAAGACCAGGGGAATGTCGCGCCAGAGGGCCTCAAAGATGGCGTTGAGCCCGGGCGCGCTGAGGAACAGGGCGGCGTCGGCGAGCGCCTGAAGGTAATCCGCCTGGGGCAGGCACGCGGCCGTCGCGCGGGGAGGCAACCTGCTCCGGAGGGTGCGGCATGCGTCCTCCCCGGCTGCCACGAGGATGGGCCCCGGCGGCAAGAGCGGCTCGACCTCACGGAGGATGTGCGCGACGCAGTCGATGAACATGGGCGCGCGGGCCGGATCGATGAAGCGCGAGCGCACGCCACCGAGGTTGACGAGGGTCCCCTGGGCGACGGTGGACCTGGCGGGGGTCGTGCGGATCAGCGGTCCGACGATGGCAGGTGGACGCGAGGTGAGGCTCTCGATCCGCTCCCGGACCCCGGGGAACGCCTGCGCGTACGTGCGCGCCGCGTGGGTCCACACAGGGTGGTCTTTGCGCGCCGTGTACCAGTAGAGGATGTCCACGAAGAAGATGGGGATTCCCCGCTGGCGGTACACCTCCACGCAGGACAGGTTGGAGACGACGAGCGCGGCGTCGAAGTGCCGTCCCTCGATCGCGCGGTCCACGGCGGCGGGATCCTTGACGTCGACGGCGAGGGTCCGGTCGACCGCGCCATCCACGGCGAGCACCTCGGCCGTCACGTCACGCACGAGGGCGGTGGCGTCGGCGTCGAGGTGGTCGAGGATCGACAGGAGCGCGGAGCTGGACCCGTAGGCCATGGGATTCGCGTCGCACAGCAGGCGCAGCGCGCCGCTCACGAGGGCCCCTCCACGGAGAAGCGCTGGAGGGTGGCGTGGTCCCGGGGGACCAGGAGCCCTTCCAGCCACGCGAAATCGAGATCGGTCTCGTCGAGCGCCTCCAGCGCCATGCTGGCCCGCTGGATGAGGGGACGTCCCTTCGTGTTGAACGAGGTGTTGAGCACGATGGGAGGTTCACCCTGCGCCTCCAGGAGGGTGAGCAGGCGCCCGAGCAGCGTGCCGCGCGCGACGGTCTGCACTCTGGCCGTCCCGTCCAGGTGAACCGCGGCAGGGAACTGCCGGGCAGTCTCCGGATGCACCGGAGCAGCGAAGGACATGTAAGGCGACGGTGAGGGGTCCGGCAGGAAGTCGCCCGCGCGCCACGCTGCTACCGCGGGAGCCAGCGGCCGGTACCATTCGCGCGATTTGATCCGGGCGTTGATCCGGTCCTTGACCTCTACGGAGCGGGGAAGCGCGAGCAGCGATCGGTGCCCGAGCGCCCGGGGGCCCAGCTCGGCGCGCCCGTGCGCGATGCCAACGACGGCCCCGCGCCGGAGCAGCGCGGCGACGGCGTCGAGTTCCACCCGCACGGCGCCACGCCGGCGGAGCTCCTCCTCGCCGACATCATGCGCGAACGGCAGCCCCACGAAGACGTCGGGAGGGGCCGAAGGGGGCGCGACGGACCACAAGGCGCCGACCGCGATGCCGGCATCGTTCGGGGCGGGAGGGACGTGGACGGGGACGCCGATGGAGTGGCGGATGCGCTCGTTCGCGCTCACGTTGAGCGCGCATCCGCCGGTGAGCACCAGGCCTTCGTCGTCGTCCGCGATTTGCTCGAGGATGACCTGCTGGAGGAGGATCTCGAAAGCTCGCTGGCTACTCGCCGCAAGGTCGCGCGCGTCGGCGGCGGAGAGGGCGTCCGGCTCCAGCTCCAGGCCGAGGCGTTCGCCGAGCGTGTAGAGCGCCTGCAGGGGCTCCTGGTAGTGCTGGTAGTACTCCACGAGGGCCGCGAGCCATGCCTCGCGCGCGCTCCCGAGGGCTGCATAGGCCATCACCTTGCCGGCGAGCGAGAGGTGACCTGCGCGGGGCTGTGCGCGCCCGCCGGTGACCTCGGCCATGGTGGTCGCGAGGAGGCGGTAGGGAGTGCCGAGGTTGAGGGAGACCCGGCGAACGTGGGTGAGGGTTGGCTCGCGGTAACGGTAGACGTTGAACGTTCCGTCGTTGCCGCCGCCGTCGAACGAGACGACGAGGGCGCGGCGGTAAGGGGCGTCATGCACCCCGTGGAGCGCGTGGGCGCGGTGGTGATCGACGGTCACCCAGCGCTCCGCTGAGACCAGCTCGGCGAGGATACGCCGCTGGGAAGGCATCACCCAGCTCGTCACCGCCACGTCGAAGCGCGAGAGCCCCGTCGCCTGCACGACGCTGTCGAGGGCCTTGCGCCATTGCTCCCGGAAAGTGTCGTCGTCCCGGGCGCTCGCGAAGTAGCGGACCTCGAAGAGGCGTTCCAGTTCGAGCGCCAGCTCGAGCACGCCATCACGCGCCACCGCGACGCCTGCGTCGTGCTGGACATGGAAGGCGATGACGTTCACGGCGACCTCCAAGACGCGAGGTACTGCAAGGTGGCCACGAACTGCTCCGCGCAGAGGGGAAGGGTATGACGCGGCAGCGACTCGTCGGCCCCGTGTACGTTGGAGGCATCGTCGTTGGGGCCGAGGGACACGTAGGGGCGGCCGGCGAAGAGCCGGGTGACGGGGCCCTCGATCCCACCCGAGGCGCGGTTCAGCGCGCGCTGCTCTGCGACGACGGCGACGGCGTGCTCGGCAGCAGCCGTGCGCCATAGCGCGCGGAGGTCGTCCAGCGCTGCAGGCCACCGGACCGTGAGAATGCGCTGTCGGTCAGGGGCCTCATGGTAACCGGTCTCGTCCAGCCACAGGTCCACGTCCACGTCACGCAGCTCCTCCAGGTACGCCGCGAGCAGAGGAGAGCCGGTCTCCTCCTCGCCTTCGAGGACCCACAACACGCCTGGCCAGGCGCGGACGTCGCGCGCCGCCAGCAGGCGCGACGCGAGCGGCCCGAGGTTGTCCGCAATGCCCCTACCATATGCGCGGCCTCCCTCCAGCCGAAGGTGGGTCGCGTCGCTCGACCATTGCCCGTGAACGGGCTCGACGTCGTAGTGGCCGTAGATGCCCAGCGTGGCGCCCCCTGGCCCCGCAGGTCGGCGGGCGACGATGAGCGGGCTGTGCCCCGGGAGGCTTCGCTGCTCCACGTCGAAGCCGAGCGCGCTCAGATCCGAGGTGATCTCGGCAGCCAAGGTGAGCGCCGGTGGGCTGCCCGCCGTGGGGTGGAGGGCGACCCAGCGCGCCACGCGAGATACCCATTCGTCTTCACGATGCCAGCGCGCAGTCATTCGTCACCCTCCAGGGCAGGCACTAGGACCTGCTCGATCCAGCAGGGGTCGTCGGGTACGAGGAAACGAGGGAGGCGAAGCGGATCCTTCTCGGCGCGGCGGTCGCCGAGGAGCAGCGCGGCGGTGTAGCCGTACGCCGCGACGACCGCTTCTGCATCACTACTCCAGCCCGCGTCTGGATAGGCGAGGGTGGTGGGGCGAGGAAGCCCTTGACGCGAGAAGGTGCTCTGCACGGCGGCAAGCTCGGTCGCCAGTTCGGAGGACGAGAGGGTCTGGAAGGGGGCGTGCGTCGCCCCGTGGGCTCCGATCGTCCAGCCTCGCCGCAGGAGCGCGCGTAAGTCGTCCCCGGACATGTAAAGCCCCGGAGGATCCCCTCCTCCGGCGTGCAGCGCGGCGCAAAGAGACGCGAGGATGGCGCTCTGTTCTGCGGGCGAGGCGCGGAGGTAATGCCGACGTTCGGGGCCGTCGACGAGCCGCGCGCGGTCGTCTGCGCGGGCGAGGTCGAAAGTCCAGGGTGAGCCGTTCACCGTGAGCACGCCCTGGCGCCGCTGCGCTCCAAGGAGGGCCCCATACCAGCAGTCTGCGGGGAGCGCGCGCGGCGGTGTCGCCAGGGTGCAGGTCGTGACGAACACGCTGGCAGGGAGGTCCGAAGCGGCGAGCACTGGCGCCACGTGCTCGATGATGTCCTTGTAGCCGTCGTCGAAGGTGATCCAGGCAGAGGGGCGCGCGAGATCGGTGCGACCGAGGGCCCAGGCGCGCACTCGCTCTTCGTCCACGAGGGCCAGACGCCGGGTGAGCTGCGCCATCTGGCGGGTGAACGTCGACAGGGAGACGGCCGTGCCCCGGAGGAAGTACGGCCAGCCTTCATCGGCGCGCGCGTCGTCCCGCAGCACGCGATGGTAGCAGAGGATGGCCAGCTTCCCGCTCATGTGAAGGACGGTGGAGCAGGCGCCGACGCGGCGAGGGACCACGCGAGGTGCGCCGCCGGGCGGGGGGCGAGGGGGCCGTGGAGCAGGTCGGTCCGGCGATCGTCGAGGCTCTCACCCGACAAGCGGGTCGCCCATCCCTCGGAGTTGCCCACGCAAATGATGGGTCGCCCGAGTTCCCAGGCGAGGGCGATCTCTCCGAGCGTGCCGGAGCGGCCGCCGATGGCGAGCACCACCGAAGCAGAGGCGATGAGGATGGTGTTCCGGGCGTGGTTCATGCCCGTGCAGATGGCCACGTCAGCAGCCTCGGAGGCCTGCTCTGCGAGGTAGCTCGGCAAGATCGCGACCGTGTCACCACTCTGGTAGCGGCCAGAGCTGCGGGCCCCTTTGAACGCCGCATCCATGACGCCACCGAGCCCGCCGGTGAGGACCCGGAACCCTACCTCCACGAGCGCCGCGCCCAGCTCATGGGCAATGGTGAGCTGGTCCGGGGTTGCGCGGGTGCTTCCGATGACAGCGGCGAGGGGTCGGCGCATGCTCTCGTACCTGCAGGTTAGCCCACAGGCACCGGACCTGAGAAGGTACGCGTTCCCGCAGACCGCAGCGCAGAGACCGGAAGGGGAACCAACGAGGACCTGGGCCTCCAGAGGGCCTGCCTGGCCACAACTGGCCAGCTCACGGAGATGTGCTGCAGCGTTGGCCAGATTCGCCCTGTCTGCGGCTCCGCGCGACAGGGACCAAGGTGCGGTGACCACGCGCCTGACGAGCGTCGTTTCGGCGGTCGGCCAGTGGCACGGGAGTTGAAAGAATGACGCGAGGCAGCGGCAGTGAGGTTCGAGCGTGGATTCGCACAGCGATGAGCAGCCTCGCGAAAACGCCCGATACCTCCCGTGGTCAGAAGGAGGGATTTCGACACCATGGCACCCCGGCAGGGACCAATCATCGTCCTCACGATCTCCTTGGCGAAGCCGGGCAAGTCGGAGCCCGAGCTGCTCGACGTCTCGAAGAGATGCGTGAAAACCGAGCTGCGGAGGCAGGAGCGTCGCATCGGGACACTCTACTCGAGTGCCTCTCCACAACGCCCACCTGCGTGGCTCCGGTTCTTCGACGACACCGTCGCTCCTGAGAGGCTGGCGCTATGGAATTCGTCGACCTCGGCGGCACTGGTCGTCGAGGTCGAGCAGCGACTGTTCGTGCTAACCTTCGGCTACGGCCGTTTCATGCTCAATCAGGCGGCGTTCGAGACGGCATTCGGCCTGCGGGTGGCGCTCAACTGCATCGATGAGACCGCGGTCCGCAGCATCGATCGAAAGACCTTCGAAGGCATTACGACGTACATTCGTGAGCAAGCGAGCAAAGAGACGTCATTCAACAGCTTCGGCCTGAACGTCGAGCGCGACCTCCTGCGCGCCGTCGTGGGGACCCCGAATGATACCGCCCGGTTCGGAAACCGGCTCGCCGGCATGGATTCGCTCGTGGCCGCGGCCCGCGTTGACATCGACAGCTTGCACCTCCTGCTCAAGAGGTACCTGGAGAAGTACGAAGACGAAGGGTTCAAGTCGAGGTTCCCCTGGGTGGACAACATCACGGAGGTCCGTGATCGGGCGAAGCTCGACGTGCTCAATGGCGCGCTCATCACGCAGCTTCGCGCGCGTGACATGTCTCGCAAGTGGCTCGCGGTCCCCGATCTGATGGAGTGGGTCGACGTGGGAGGGTTCCATTACAGTGAGCATGCCGCCGGCGCGCCGCTCCCCGACATCCATTTCGACACGTACTTCGATTTTATCCGGAAGCCCTCCGAGATCAGCGTGGAGCGGCTGAAGAGAAACCGCGTCTTCGTGTACTCGGCCGCGTCAGAGCAGACCGTCCAGCGGTGGCCAGTCTACAAGTGCATCTATGCCGAAGTGGACATGGAAGACGGTACGTACTTGCTGAACGCAGGCGACTGGTACTGTGTCGATCGCGACTTCGTGAGCCGCATTGACGCGGAGATCGGGCGAATCCCGCAGACCGCCCTGCCACTGATCCCGTATAGGGCGCGTGAGAACGAGAACCAGTACAACAAGCGCCTCGCCAGGAGGCTCGGTAGTGCGTGCCTGATGGATGCCAACAACATTCACTTCGGCGGAGGTCGCAGCGCTCTAGAGTTCTGCGACGTCTACACGACCGGAGGCGTCATGATTCACGTCAAGCAGAACCGCGGTTCCGCGGTGTTGAGCCATCTGTTCGCTCAAGCGACGGTCTCGGCGACCGCATTCCTCTCCGACGCTGACTTTCGCGATAAGCTCAACACCAAGTTGCCCCGGGCCTTTCGCCTGGACAATCCGAGGAGCCGTCCCGAGTCGGGCCAGTACGAAGTCGCGCTCGTCATCGCGGATGCCGCGGATGGTGACCTGCGCCTGCCCTTCTTCAGCCGCGTCACCCTCAGGAGCGCGCAGCGACATCTTGAGCTCATGGGCTACCGGCTCACCATGACGAAGGCGCCGGTGGAACCATAGCCCCCGAACGCAACCTCGTGCCGCGTGGCTCCTTCCGGTCGCTGAGCTACGCGGCGGCCTCGCGCCGACGCGCGTGGGCCTCGGGTGCCCCCATCCGCAACGACGACCGCCGCCTCGGCCCCTCCGCGGGACCAAGGCGGCGATCCCCCCGCCGGGAGCTACCCCGCTGAAGGGTGTGCGCTGCCCTGCTCGATCATCGCGACGAGCTTGAGCAGGTCGACCGGCTTCGTGGCGTGGCGGTCGAAGCCGGCCTTGGTGGCGCGAGCGACGTCGCTTTCCTGGCCATAACCCGTCACCGCGACGAGCAGCACGCCGCGGCCGAGCAGCTCGCGGACCTTGCCGGCCAGCTCGTAGCCATCCATGACGGGGAGGCCGATGTCGAAGAGGCCGATGTCCGGCGCGTGGTCCTGGAGGAGGCCCAGGGCGGTCGGGCCGTCGTGAGCGACGTGAACCACGTAACCGAACGCGGCGAACGCCTCGGCGAGCATCTCTGCCGCATCGATGTTGTCGTCCACGATGAGCATGCACTTCGCGCCGGAGCTCGGGCCCAAGGCCAGCACCCCGGCTCGCGGAGGCTCGGGGGGGGCCGACGCATGGAGGTGCAAGGGGACGTGGATCGTGAATGCGCTGCCCTGGCCGTGGCCGTCGCTGTCGGCGCTCACGGTGCCACCGTGGAGCTCGATGAGGCTCTTCACGATGGCGAGGCCGAGGCCGAGGCCCCCCTCGGAGCGCGCGAGGGTCCGCTTGGCCTGCACGAAGAGATCGAAGACCTCCGGCAGGAGCTCGGGGCCGATGCCCATCCCCGAGTCGCGGACCGTCAACGCGATCTTGTCCCCTGCCCGGTGGGCTTCGACCTCGATCCTGCCCCGCGGCTCGGTGTACTTCGCGGCGTTCGAGATCAGGTTCGTGACGACCTGGACGAGCCGGCCCTCGTCGGCGTCGACGAGGAGCCCCGCAGAGGGCACGTCCACGGTCAAGCGATGCGCGCGTTGCTCAAGGAGGGGGCTCGTCATCTCCAGGGCGCGGGCGACCACGCTGGAGATCTCGATGGGGCGCTTCTTCAGCTCGATCCTGCCGCGCGTGATGCGGGAAATGTCCAGGAGGTCCTCGATGAGGCCCACGAGATGATTCGCCTGCCGTTCCAGGATCGCCCGCTCCTTGACGAAGACGTCTCCGCCGCGCAGGCGCATCAGCTCCAGGGCGGTGAGGATGGGCATCAGCGGGTTGCGGAGCTCGTGCCCCAGCATCGCCAGGAACTCGTCCTTGCGGTAGTGGGCGGCCCGGAGCTGGTCGACGAGCTGGAAGCGTTCCGTGACGTCCTGGAGGAGCACGAGGTAGCCGGGTCCACCGGCGCTGACGGGCAGGGGGACGGCCGTGACCTCGATGCGTACGTTGCCATCGGTCCCGGCTTCGAGCACCTCGGTCGGCCGCGCCTCCGCCTCGTCGTCGACCTCCCGGAGGAGCGACACGACGCAGGCGGAGGCGTCGGGCCCGAACACCTCCAGGAGAGGGCGGCCGACGATCTCGCTGTCCCGCTGCCCGAGAAGCGCTGCGGCGCACGGGTTGACCGCCTGGACGTGCATGGCGCTGTCCGTGGCGAGGACGCCGATCGGCGCCACGTCGAACAGGTGACCCAGCACGCCGAGGGCGACAGGCACGGCGGTGCTGCCGGTCTCGAGCTGGCGGTTCCTGGCCGCGAAGGTCTCGCGCTGTTGTCGACGGAGGCGGGCCCGGTCGAGGGCGGCGCTCACGGCATCGACGAGCAGCGGAGGAGAGGAGCAGGACAGGCAGTGGATGTCCGCCCCGACGAACGGTGAGCGTCGCAGCCGCTCGGACAGGAGTGCGCATTGGCCCTTGGCGCAGACCAGGACGATGGGAATGTCGGGCGTGGCCAAGCGCGCCCGGTAGGCGACGCGGACCGGATCGGGGACCTGGCCGACGAGGACCGCCAGGTGCTCGTCAGGAGACTCGTCGAGTCGCTGCAGTCCACCAAGGGCGTCGATGGCTACATCCCAGAAGGGCGCGATGTCTCGCAACAAACAGAGCGCGTGAGGGTCGAGATCGAGGACGAGGAGGGAAGCCACAGTGGTTCTCCAGGGATGGGAAGGCGAGGAACGCCCGCCCCGTCCAGGTGCGGTCCAGGGTGGTGTCCAGGTTCATCGCTGCACCTGGGCCGGCGTCGTTGAAGCACAGGCCTTGTTCCAGGCCATTGCGTGAATGGCGGCCGCAACACAATGGCTTACCTGGCGCTATGAAAGAGCGCAACGCTCATGGACCGTAGGGCACGGGACGTCAGGTGTTGCCGTACCGCGAACCGCGGAGAGTGCTTGAGCGGATCCCGAGGCCGGCGTGCCATGCGCAGAAACCGGCTTGCACCGAAGGACTTGATTGCTGGGCAGCCGGAGGATGGGCATCGCTGGCGTCCTGCTGCGAGCCGTGGTCGAGGGCGGCACACTGAGCTTTCGGGCGAAAGGCGCCGACAACCTCGGAGCGCCAGACAGGGGCGCCATTTCGGGTCGCGTCGATGGTATTGAGCCATTCAATGAATGGTGCGGGCGACACCGCCGTCGTCAACCGGACGCAATGCGCGCCGCTCGACTGATGACGCTTGGCGTTGTGGCGGGGGTGGGCGCACCATCGCGTCATCATCGCTGGCGTCTCCTGCTGGACGCGAGGGCAGGACAACGGGCGTTCCTCGCGAGGGCCATGGTTGCGCGTGACTCTTTGCGGTCGCAGCGCTACGCACGACACCACCTTGAAGCTCTACGACTGCGTCGATCCCATCGGCACCTGGCTGTACGCGGAGCGCTACCTCGGGGTCGGCACGAGGGCGTACAGCTCGTTCTCGGAGGACCTGGAGATCGCCGAGGCATTTCACCCGCAGCGCGGGGCGGCGAGCTTCACGGTGCCCACGTTCCGGCTGCCGGACAGCGCGGGGAGCTACCTGCAGAACACGCTGCCCTCGGCGCTGCACGCGCTCTACCGTCAGGAAGGGGGCTTCCTCCTGCCGGTGCACCCGGAGACGCTGGCGTTCGAGGGGCTGCACGAGCGGGGAAAGCTCGCGACGTTCGCGGAGGGGCCGCCCATCGAGGTGGTGCCGCTGGCGAATGCGCGCACGGTGTTCGTGAGGGCGATCGGCGGGGAGGCGGTGACGCCGCATTTCCTGAAGCTGCATTACCCGGAGCGGCTCTCGCGGTTCACGCGGCGGCTGCGGAGGCCGATCATCGCGCTGCAACTCTGGGTGGCCGAGGAGCTGTTCCGGGTGGGAGTCCCGTTCCTCGGCGAGGTCGGCGGGGGGGTGTTCGGCCACGACCCCAAGGAGGCATGGGGGTATCTGATCCGCGAGTGTCGTGCGGTCGGGGAGGACGCACCGGAGTTCACGGTGCCGCTGTTCGCGCTCTATGGCGGCGATTACCGCGCGCCAGAGGAGCCGAGCTTGCTGGAGCAGCTCGTCGCAGTGAGCGGGCAATCAGGGGAGGCGTACCTCGCAGAGCGCGTCATCGAGCCCATGGTGGCGCTCTGGGCAAAGGCGTTGCTCACGACGGGGTGCGCGGCGGAGCTGCACGGGCAGAATACGCTGTTCGCGTTCTCGAAGGACGGGGCGCGGAGCAAGATCGTCTACCGCGACTGCGCGATCTACATCGATCCAGCAATCAGGGAGGGGCTCGCTCTCCGGGACCTGCCAGGGCTCAACGTGATCTCCCGGGACATCCGGATGCCGAGTGAGCAGGTGCTGAGCCTGGTGTACGACAGCTTCATGGGGCACCACGCGCTCACGTTCCTCGCCAGGCTCGCCGAGGAGCGGCTGGGGGTGCGGCGCGCGGCGTTGCACGAGGCGGCGAGGGAGGCCTTCGCGAAAGCCACGGGCGGGAGGCGGCTCTTGCCCGAGACCATTTACTATTACGACGACAAGATTCACGCGAATGGCAAATGGCGCCTCGTCGATACGGGCGAAGCGCCGGTGTGGCGATAGCGGCGGAACGAGGGGGGAGGGCACGCCCGCGGCGCCGCGCGGCGTCAGTCTTCCCAGAGCACGCCGAGCTCGATCTCGGAGGCCTCGAACGGCTCGGTGTGCACGGTGGCCGTGCCGCGCCAGGCGCCGATGCGGCTCCAGCGGCCGGACTCGTTGCGGTAGACTTCCAGGGTCTGGGTGCGGGGGTCGAGGAGCCACAGGTGGCCGACGCCCTCGCGCGCATAGATGTCCATCTTGTCGGCGCGGTCGATGGCCTCCGTCGCGGGGGAGAGGACCTCGCAGACCCAGTCGGGCGTGATGAAGATGGCGGCATCCTTCATGGGGATGCGGGGCATCTTGTCGCGGCGCCAGCCGGCGATGTCGGGGACGATGATGTCGGGATCGGGGCCGAGGTGAAGCTCGGGCTCGTCGAGCAAGGCCCACTTGCCAGGGCCGCCGATGCCGCGGCGGAAGGGCAGGTACAGCTCGCCGGCGAGGACGGAGGCTGCGTTGCGGTAAGGGCGCGCCGGGCGGGGGTTGGTGTGGAGGACGCCCTTGAGGATCTCGGCGCAGTGGTTGGGAGGTACGTCGAGGAGATCCTGGTAACTCGCGCGTCGCTGGGAGTCGGTCATGGGGCTCTGGTTCCTTTCTGCGCGCGGTCAGGCGCGGGCGAAGAGCTTCGCGGGGTCCTTGAACGACTTGAACTCGATGGCGTTGCCGCCCGGATCGGTGATGAAGAAGGTGGCCTGCTCCCCGGGCTCGCCAGCGAAGCGGATGTGCGGCTCGACGAGGAACGAGGTGCCGGCCTGCCGGAGGCGGTCGCGGAGGGCGTGCCAGGCCTCCCAGGGCAAGACGGCGCCGAAGTGGCGGACGGGGATGTCGTCACCATCGACGGGGTTCGTGGCAGCTTCGTGGGCGGGGCGGTCGACGAGGTGCGCGGTGATCTGGTGGCCGAAGAAGTCGAAGTCGATCCAGCGGTCGCTCTCGCGGCCGAGTCCACAGCCGAGGAGGGACCCGTAGAAGCAGCGGGTGGCCTCGAGATCGGTGACGGGAAAGGCGAGGTGAAAGGGGGGGCTCATGGTCATGGGCGCTCTCTCTGCGGCTGCATCCTAGAGCACGGGGACGGTGTCGCGGAGGGCTTCCCGATCCGTCTTGTCGGAGCACAGGCCTGACCCGTACCTTCGGACGCCAGCATGAACCGTCCGTCTTCCGTGCTGGTCGGGGTGGCGCTGGCGTCGGTGGCCGGTCTGGGGCTCGGGTGCGGCAAGCACGAGGGGTCGGCAGGCGCGCCGGCTTCGTCCGCGACGCCCCAGGGCTCGGGTGCGAGCACGCCTGGCGCCATGGGTGCTCCGGGCGCTCCGGGCGCTCCGGGTGCCGGGGGGACGCCGGCAGGCGCGGCGAGTCCGTTCGCGGTGGTGCTGGAGTCGGCGTCGGCGATCACCTTCTCGGGGGTGAGCGGCGGCGTGTGGATCGGGCACGAAGGACACGCGCGCATGGCCCAGGCGGTCGGCGCGGGTGACCTCGTGGAGGGGAGCTTTCCCGGAGGGTTGCCGGCAGGACCAGGGCGGGTGGTGCGCGTGGCGGGGCGGTCGCCAGGGGCGCTGTGGCTGTCGTTCGAGGAGACGCTCGCCGAGGGGAAAGGGGGCGCGACGCCGCTCTTCCGGATCACGCGGGGGGAGCTGCGCAAGGTGGCAGACGACTGGTTGCCGCAGATCGCGACGTGGTCGAAGAACCGGATCCTGTCGGCGTCGACGTCGTCGGGGAAGCTGAAGATCAAGGTGCTGGAGCCGCACCAGGAGGCGCCACCAGCGGACATCCCCGGGGCGCGGCTGGACGATGCGGGGTGCGCGCGCTCGTTCAAGCTGAAGCAGCTCGGGGCGCTCGCGACGGGTGAGGTGTTCGGCGCGGGGACGTGCACGCCCGAAGGCGCCAAGACGGCGAGCTACGTGGTCATCCGCTGGGCGCCGCCGGACGGAGGTGGACCCGATGCGGGAGGCGCAGGGCCAGATGCCGGGAGCGCAGGGCCAGATGCCGGGAGCGCAGGAGACGCAGGTTCTCCGGGAGATGCGGGGACCCTCGTCGCTCCGGGTGAAGCCGCGAGCACGGCAGGAGAGGGCGTGCCGGAGCCGGAGGTGGGGCTCCCGGGGGTGGTCTCGGTCGTCCCGGGGTCCTCCGGTCTCGCGTCCCATCGCGCGCTCCACGCGCGCAGCAGCACCGAGGTGTACACGGCAGCGGTGGACGAGCGCCGCGGGACGTCCCACCTCGCGCGCTTCGATGGGGCGGTGTGGAGCGTGGAGCCGCTGCCGGCCACCGCCGAGCCGCTGCGCGCGCTCTCGGGGACGGCGGGTGGGACGCTGTGGATGGTGACTGCACGGGAGGTGTGGCGGCGCAGCCCCGCGGGTGGGTGGGAGCAGGTGCCGCTGCCGGTTCCGGCGTTCACCGGAGGCACTGCGGGCACTGCGAGCGCTGCGGGCTCCGCGGGCGAGGGGCGCTGGGAGCCGCTGGACGTGTGGGGCGGCGGTGGCGAGGAGGTGTGGGTCGCGGCGCGCCACACGACGGGAGACACGGCGCGCCACGTGGTGCTGCGCGCGCGGCAAGGGGCGACGCCGCAGGGTGCTCCGGGGGGTGCCCCCCCTGCCCCACCCGTCGTGCTGCGCTGGCCCTGACCTCGCGTTGAAGGGCAGGCGCGAGGTAGACTGGCTCTCCCTGGAGGCTCCCATGCGCTTTCGCCGTTCGTTGCTCGCGCTTCTCTTGCCGGCTGCCCTCGTCTTCGGGACCGGGTGTAGCGGCGCATCGATGGAGAAGAGCGCGTCCTACGCCTCGGCACCGCCGAGCTATGGCGGCGGCTTCGGAGCAAGCGCGCCTCAGGGGTACTCCTTCGCGGCCGAGGAGTCCGTCAGCACAGGAGGGATGTCCTCCGACGCGGCAGCCGAGGCCTTCGAAGAGCGGAGGGTCGCCGAGGTGGTCACGGCGAGCCGCGACGAGTCGGATTCCTCCCCTCCGGCACCTGCGCCGCCCTCCGAACCTCGTTCGGAAGCCGCGCCTCCGCAGAAACGCGGCCCCGAGTTCCCGGCGCCGCATGCCCCTCCGAAGCCGAGCACGACGCCAGGTACCGCCACGGCGCCCGGCACGGGCGGGCCGGGGGAGTCCACCGAGGTGGCCCAGGTGCGCCGCCCCATGCTGATCTACGTCGCCGGGCTGTGGGTCGTTGTCGACGAGCCCGCGAAGGCGCTCGCGCAGCTCGAAGCCATGACCCGCGAGATGGGCGGGTTCCTCTCGAAGCGCGACGATGCGTCCATCATCCTGCGCATCCCCGTGGCGCGCTTCGAGGAGGCGCTCGCTCAGGTGGGGAAGCTCGGCGAGATCGTCCGCCGCGACGTCTCGGTGGAGGACGTGACCGAGGCCTTCGTCGACATGGAGATCCGCCTGAAGAACCTCCGCGCCATCCGCACGCGGCTGGAGCGGCTGCTGGAGAAGGCAGCCTCGGTCGCGGAAGCGGTGGCGATCGAGCGGGAACTCGCCCGGGTGAGCGGCGAGATCGAGAGCATCGAGGGGAAGATGAAGCTCCTCCAGGAGCGCGCAGCGTTCTCCACGCTCACGGTGTACGTGGCAGCGCGGGGCCGCGAGGTGGTGGGCAGCTCCGCGGCACAACTGCCGGTACCCTGGCTGGGTCAGCTCGGGCTCGGGCGGCTCTTCTCGCTGTAGAGGGAGGGGGGTGAGGCGAGGGAGCGCGCGGCCCCCTCGCCGTCAGCCGGGGGCGATCAGCCCATGTGCTTGATGATCGCGTCGGCGAACTCGGAGCACTTCACCTCGGTGGCGCCCTCGGTCAACCGCGCGAAGTCGTAGGTCACAGTCTTGGCGCCGATGGCGCCGTCCATGCCCTTGTTGATCAGGTCCGCGGCCTCGATCCAGCCGAGGTGCCGGAGCATCATCTCGCCGGAGAGGATGACCGAGCCCGGGTTCACCTTGTCGAGGTTCGCGTACTTGGGCGCGGTGCCGTGGGTCGCCTCGAAGATCGCGTGGCCGGTGACGTAGTTGATGTTGCCGCCGGGGGCGATGCCGATGCCGCCGATCTGCGCGGCGAGCGCGTCCGAGAGGTAGTCGCCGTTCAGGTTCAGGGTGGCGATGACGTCGAACTCCTTCGGGCGGGTCAGCACCTGCTGCAGGGTGATGTCGGCGATGGAGTCCTTGATGCGGAGGAGCTTCTTCCACTTGCCGCCGCCGTGGGTGTCCCACAGCTTGAGCGCCTCCTCGACCTCGGCGCGGAACTCCGCCTGCATCTCGGGCGGGGCCATGTCGTAGCCCGGCTCGATCTCGCGCGCGTTCTGCTCGACCGTCATGTCGGGGTTCTTCTCCTTGTTGCCGAGGATCCACGACTCACGCTCGGTCACGACCTTGTCGCGGAAGTCCTTCTGCGCGAGCGCGTAGCCCCAGTTCTTGAAGGCGCCCTCGGTGAACTTCATGATGTTGCCCTTGTGGACGAGGTTCACGCTCTTCCGGTCGAACTTGAGGGCGTACTCGATGGCCGCGCGCACGAGGCGCTCCGTGCCCTCGCTGCTCACCGGCTTGACGCCGATGCCGCTCGTCTCGGGGAAGCGGATCTTCTTCACCCCCATCTCCTTCTGGAGGAACTCGATGACCTTCTTCGCCTCGGCGCTCTCGGCCTCCCACTCGATGCCAGCGTAGATGTCCTCCGTGTTCTCGCGGAAGATCACCATGTCGACCGAGCCCGGGTCCTTCACGGGTGAGGGCACGCCCTTGTACCAGCGCACCGGGCGGAGGCAGACGTACAGGTCGAGGAGCTGCCGGAGCGCCACGTTCAGCGAGCGGATGCCCTTGCCGATCGGCGTCGTCAGCGGCCCCTTGATGCCCACCAGGTACTTCCGGTAGGCGTCCACCGTGCCATCGGGCAGCCAGCTATTGAAGGTGTTGTAGGCCTTCTCGCCCGCGAACACCTCGTACCAGGCGATCTTGCGCTTGCCGCCGTACGCCTTCGCGACCGCAGCATCGAAGACCCGCACGCTGGCGCGCCAGATGTCCGGCCCCGTTCCGTCCCCCTCGATGAACGGGATGATGGGTTGATCCGGCACGTTCAGGGTGCCGGCAGTCGACATGGTGATGGGTTGCCCGTGGGTGGGCTCGGGGAAGGTGGTCATGGTGCGGGCGCTTAGCGCGCCATGCTTGCTGCGGCAACGGCCAGAACGGCAGCGCACGTCCGCGCATGCCCTGCTCTACGCACGGAGAGCCTGGATCCAGCCGGATCCATATGGTACGGAGGCGCCTGGATGCGTCGACTCCGTCACCTCGCCGTCGCCGGCCTGCTGCTCGCCTCGCTCTCCAGCGCCACGGTCGCACAGGCCATCATCGTGGAGCGCATCGTGGCGGTCATCGGCGACCGCCCCATCCTCCTCTCCGAGCTGCGGCGCCGCGCCCGCCCCTTCCTGATCCAGGTGCACCAGAAGGTGCCCCCGGGCGCGCAGCAGGCCGCCGCCGAGTCGCAGATCTTCCGCGACATGATGGAGAAGATGATCGAGGACGAGCTCATCGCCCAGAACGCCGAGAAGGCGAGCATCACCGTCAGCTCGGAGGAGCTGGACAACGCGATCCGCAACCTGGCCGCCGCGCAGGGGACGACGGTCGCCGGCATCGTCAAGCTCGCCCGCGAGTCGTCGGGCCTGACCGAGATGGAGTACCGCGACGAGATCCGGCGGCAGATCCTGGAGGGCAAGATGCTCCAGCTCCGGGTGAAGGGGAGGCTCCGCGTCACCGAGCAGGACGTGATCGCCATGTACGATCGCGTGGTGAAGGCCGAGCTGCGGCGCCGCGACTACCGCCCCGCGTGGATCGTGCTGCGCGTCTACCCGGGCTCCAGCGCCGAGGTGGTGGAGGAGCGGATGGCGCTCGCGCGGACCATCTCCGAGCGGATCCAGAAGGGCGAGGACTTCGCGGCACTGGCGCAGCAGTTCTCGGACGACACGCCGACCCGCGATCAGGGCGGAGACCTGGGCATCCGCGCCCCGCGCGGCAGCGAGGCGGCAACCGCGCAGCGGCGGCCGGTGATGGACGCGGCGCTGGAGAACGCGCTGATGGCGCTCGAACCCGGGCAGATCGCCGAGCCGCGCCAGGCCGGCAACGACATCGTGATCCTCAAGCTCCTCAGCCGTCAGCCGTCCCGGTACACCACCCTCGAAGCCGCCCGCCCCGAGCTGATGCAGCGCCTCCAGCAGGAGACGATGATGAAGGCGCGCCGCCGCTGGATCGACGGCCTCAAGCGCCGCAGCCACCTCGACGTGCGGCTCTGAGGCCGCGAGCGTCCCGAGCAGGGCCCCGGCCATGCGCCGCCGCAAGGATGACGAGCCGCCCGTCCCGGAGGACTGCACGACCTGCGGAGCGTGCTGCTTCTCCACCCTCCCGGAGTACATCCGGGTCTTCGGCATCGACCACGAGCGGATGGACGACACGGCGCAGGCGCTGACCCATTTCGTCGGCAACCGCTGCTTCATGAAGATCGAGGACGGGCACTGCGCAGCCCTCCGGCTCGATCCGGTGGAGGGCCGGTTCCTGTGCTCCATCTACGCGATGCGGCCCGACTGCTGCCGCGCCCTGGATCGCGGGAGCGGCGCGTGCCGCGGCGAGCTGCACGAGAAGCGTGAGCGGCCGCTGATCGCGCTGGAGAGGCTGCGCCGCGGGTAGCAGCGCGAAGCGTGCAGCGCTAGACCGTCCCCCGGTGGCCGGTCTCGACCCTGGGCACCGGCGTGAAGCTCGGTCGAGAGGCTCCCCGAGATGGCCCAGGAAAAACGCGAAGCTCCGCTTGCATCGACACGCCTCCCCGCGCGCGGCGCGAAGGCCCCCGTCACCCGCATCACCCCGGACCAGAAGGCTGCCGCGGCGGTACCTTCGCCCGCGGAGGAGAGCAACGACGGCTGGGGCTACACCGACACGCGCTTCGTCGTGAAGCCCAACGGCAGCGTGGTGCTCACGGGTCAGCGGTACAACATCAGCAACGTGGAGCTGCCCTCGCTCCTGCCGTGGATCTCCGCCACGCTCGGCGCGCCGCTCTCCTACGACAACCGGAACGAGCCCCACTACCCGCCGTCCGTGCCCGAGGCGCGGGAGGCCCCTGCGCTCGTCGCGGCGCTGCGCGGCTTCCTCGCCGAGGAGCAGATCTCGACGGATCCGCTGGTGCGGCTGCGGCGCGGCCACGGACACACTGGCGCCGAGATCTGGGCCATCCGCTACGAGCACCTCGACCGCGTTCCGGACCTGGTGGTGTTCCCGACCTCGCACGAGGAGGTGGTGAAGATCGCCGAGGCGGCGAAGGCGCACGGCGCGTGCCTCATCCCCTTCGGCGGGGGCACCAACGTCACCGACGCGCTTCGCATCTCCGTGAAGGAGGAGCGGGTGGTCGTCGCGGTCGACATGCGGCGCATGAACCGCGTGCTCTGGCTGGATCCCGTGAACCGCATGGCCTGCATCGAGGCGGGCGCCACCGGGAGGCACATCGTCGCCGAGCTGGCGAAGCACGGGCTCACCATGGGCCACGAGCCCGACAGCCTGGAGTTCTCGACGCTCGGCGGGTGGATCGCCACCAACGCGAGCGGCATGAAGAAGAACCGCTACGGGAACATCGAGGATCTCGTGCTCGACATGCAGGTGGTGACCGCCCGCGGCGTGGTCGAGCGCCCCCAGGTCGCTCCGAGAGAGAGCGTCGGATCGAACCCGAGGAACTTCATGTTCGGCAGCGAGGGAAACTACGGCATCGTCACCAGCGCCGTGGTCAAGCTCTTCCCCCTGCCCGAGGTGCAGCGCTACGGCAGCGTGATCCTGCCCGATCTGGAGCGGGGTCTGGCCTTCCTCTACGACCTGCAGCAGTCCGGCGCGGTCCCGTCGAGCGTGCGGGTCATGGACAACACCCAGTTCCACTTCGGGCAGGCGCTGAAGCCCGCGGCCTCCGGCGTGCTCGCGCGGCTCAAGAGCGGCGCCGAGAAGCTGGTGGTGACCCGGGTGAAGGGCTTCGATCCCCACAAGATGGTGGTCGCCACCATCGTCTTCGAGGGCTCGGCAGACGAGGTCGCGTTCCAGGAGAACACGCTCTACCGCCTCGCCGAGCGGCACGGGGGCATGAAGGCCGGCGCGACGAACGGGGAGCGCGGTTACCAGCTCACCTTCGGCATCGCCTACATCCGCGATCTCACCTTCGAGCACTGGGCCATCGCCGAGAGCTTCGAGACGAGCGTGCCGTGGAGCCGCGCCCTGGAGCTGTACGACCGGGTGCACAAGCGCGTGCTGCGCGAGCACGAGCAGCGCCGCCTGCCGGGCCGTCCGTTCTTCACCGGGCGCATCACCCAGGTCTACCCGACCGGGGTCTGCATCTACTTCTACCTGGGCTTCTACGCCAAGGGCGTCGACGATCCGGTGCGCCACTACGCGGAGATGGAGCACGCCGCGCGGGAGGAGATCCTGGCCTCCGGCGGGTCGCTCTCCCACCACCACGGCATCGGCAAGATCCGGCAGGACTTCGTGAAGGAGATCTACTCGGAGGGCGCCCGCGAGTTCACCCGCCAGGTGAAGCTCGCCGTGGACCCCGACAACCTCTTCGGCGCGGCGAACCACGGCGTCCTCGGCCAGGTCCAGCTCGAGCGCGGCGAAGGGCACGAAGGACGCGAGGAGTAAGGAAAGGAGGCGCGCCATGCACGGCCACGGCGCTCACGCCGCCACAGCGCCCGTGGTCAGGGCGACTCGTCGCGAGGCGCTGCGTCGACGCCGGCATCCTGGGCGCCGCGGTTCACCCGCAGGGTGACGTCGAGCAGCACCGTCTGGCCCGCGGCGATCACCACCTCGCGCTTGTCCTCGGGCGCGTTCGGGTGCCGGAACGTCACGTAGTGGCGCCCGGGCACCACGGGGATCGCGCGTCCGATCGGCGTCACGTCCACCAGGTCTCCGTCGAGCACCACCTCTGCCCACGGCCGCGCCAGCACCCGCAGGTAGCCTCGCGGCCCCGCGGCCTGCTCCGAGCCCTCGACGACTCCGAGCGCCTCCGGCTCGTCGTGGTCGCGGAGGCCGATCTCGATGGCGGCGCCGCCGAGCACCACCAGCGCCAGGATCCCCAGCAGCGGCCGCGCCTCCACCCAGAGCGGCGTCCGCTGCACCGGCGCCGGCAGCCGCGCCGGCTCCCGCACCCGAGCGGCAGCCTCGCGGCGCGCGGCGCTCACCCCCACCCCCTCAAGCTTCGCGGAGACCAGCGCGCGCGCGACGAGTGCCTTCTCGGCCCCCTCGGCGTACCCCCGCTCGGCGAGGACTTCCTCCAGGGCCGCCGCCACCACCCTCCCGCTGGCGTAGCGCTGGTCGGGCTCTTTCTCCAGGCAGCGCAGGGCCACGATCTCCAGCCCCCGCGGCACCTCGGGCAAAAGCCCCCGCAGCGGCCGCGGCGGATCCCGCCGGACACGGTGCGCGTTGGTCCAGGCGTTTGTCTGCGTGCTCGCCCGCGTGCTCACCAGGGCGTTCGTCGGCGCGTTCGCCCGCGTGCTCGCCTGTGCACTCGCCGGCATGTTCGCCTGCGCGCTGGGCAGCGCCTCCGGCCGCCCCTCCGCGGGCGCCGCGCCGAAGGGCCCCTCGCCAGCGACCATCTCGTAGAGCAGCACCCCCAGCGCGAACACGTCGGCCGGCGGCCCTGGCGGCTCGCCAAGGATCTGCTCGGGCGCCATCCCCTCGGCACGACCGAGCTCCAGCGCCTCGAACGGCTCGTCCTCGGCGCGCCCCCCGATCTCCCGCGCCGCCGACAGGTCGAGCAGCTTCACGCCTCCGCCCGGCAAGATCCCCACGCTCTCCGCCGCGAGTGCGCAGTGCACCACGCCTCGCTGGTGGAGGTGCCCCAGGCCGCGCGCGAGCTGCAGCGCGATCGCCGCAGCCACGTCGGGGTCGAGGCGCTTCGTGCGCGCGAGCATCGCGGCGAGCGTCGGCCCTGCCACCGGCTCCAGCACGAGGCCCAGCGCCCCGCCCTCGCGCCGCACGTCCTGGATGGCCACGACGCCCGGGTCGTCGAGCTGCCCGAGGATGCGCGCCTCGCGCTCCAGGCCCGCGGCGAGCGGCCCCCCGGGCGCCACCGACGCCTTGAGGACCTTCACCCGCGCCTCGCGCCCGATCTCCACGTGCTCTGCCCGGAAGGTCGCCGTGAACGCGCCCGACGCGATCTCCTCGCGCAGCACGTACGGCCCGAGCCGCCTCGCCTCCGTCACGGTCCGGTCACGCGGGCGCGCGGAGCGAGCGCCCCGTCATCCCTGCAGGCTGCGGGAGACCGAGGATCTCCAGCAGCGTCGGCGCCACGTCTTCAAGGCGTCCGCCGGACCGGAGCGACACCGCGGCGTCGGCCTCGTTCACGTAGTAGAACGGCACCGGAGCGCGGGCCAGCTCGCCGTGCAGCCCCTCCTGGTTCTCTGCCGGTTGCGCCGTCTGCGCGCCGCTCCCGTGCGCCGCGGTGATCACCAGCGCCCCGCCCGCCGCGCGCACCGCGTCGGCGATGACGCCGATGCCCGCGTCCACCGCCGCGAGGCCGCGCCCTGCCGCCTCCACGTTCTGCGCGTGGGCCAGCGCGTCCACGTTGGCGAAGTTCACCAGGATGAAGTCGAACGCGCCGCCCGTCACCGCAGCCGCCGCCTCCTCGGCCACCTTCGCGGCGCTCATCTCCGGCCGCTCTGCGTAGCGCTCCACGTCGCGTGGCGAGGGCACGATCCGCCTCTCCTCACCGGTGAACGGCGCGGCATGCCCACCGCTGAACATCCAGGTCACGTGCGGCTCCTTCTCGGACTCGGCGCACCGGAGCTGGGTGAAGCCCGCGCTGGCGATCACCTCCCCGAAGGAGTCGCTCACGACCTCCCGCGGGAACGCGACGGGGAGCCCCATCGCGGGGTCGTGCTCCACGAGGGTGCGGTAGCAGTGCTCCTGGAAGGCGTGGACCGCCTTGCCTCTGTCGCTCAGCCACTCGGTCACCTCCGCCGGCAGATCGTGGCGCACGAACATCGCCGAGAGCTGGCGCATCCGGTCGGCGCGCACGTTCAGGGACAGCCCCACCTCCTCGCCGAACCACTTCCACGACGGCACGTTCGACGCGAAGTCCGCCATGAAGGTGCCCACCATGCCCTCGTACTCCCCGATGCGCACCGGAGGCAGCCAGTCCTCGGTGATCCCCATCGCGTGCCCCTCCTGCAGCGCATCGAACGCGGTCGTCGCGTGGTTCGCCTGCCCCCGCACGATGGCCTGGTACGTCGTCCAGGTGCGATCCCAGCGCCCGCTGCGATCCATGGCGAAGTGCCGGCCCGACAGGGTGCCGATGACGCCCGTGCCGCGCAGCGTCTCCTCGACGGGCGCGAGCAGCTCCCAGGCAGCCTCCGCCGAGGCGTGCCGCCCGTCCAGGAAGGCGTGCAACACCACCTGCACCTCGAAGAACCGCGCCATGCGGATCACCTCGTGCAGGTGCGCGCGCGAGGCATGCACGTCGGCGGTGGAGACCAGGCAGAACAGGTGGAGGCGGCTGTTCAGGATCTCCTTGGCGATCGTGAAGGTGTGCGCGAGGACCTCGTTCGTGGCGAGCTTCTCCAGGGCCAGCGCCTCGTCGATGCGCACCCGCTCGGTCCGCGGGATGCGCCCTGCCCCGAGGCCGAGGTGCCCCGTCGCGCTGCAGCCGAGCGCCCCCTCGTGCAGCCCCACGTCGGCGCCGCTCGCCGCGAGCGTGGTCCGCGGCGAGGACCGCGCGATCTCCGCGAGCCGCGGCATCCTCGCCAGGACCCCGGCGTTGCCGTCGGCGCCGGTCTGCTCACCGAAGCCATCGAGGACACAGAGCACCAGGGGTCGAGGGCGTCCCACGGAGGGCGGCGCGGCGTGGCTCATGGCGCGCAATCTACACCGAAGCGCGCGTCCCGGGACGCGCGGCGTGGTCCCCTCGCCACGTCCCGGTCACGCCGTGGGGGGCTGCTCGGTCCGCCGCGACTTGCGGGCCCGTACCGCCTCGCGCGCCAGGGCATCGGCGCGCTCGTTCCCCGCATGCCCCGCGTGCCCCGGCACGTAGCGGATCTGGGTGTTCTTGCGCGCCTTCAGCGCGTTCCGCAGCTCGGCCACCAGCTCCACGTTCGCCTTGGCCTTCCACCCCTTCTGGAGGACCCCGATGGAGTACTGGCTGTCCGTGAAGATCACCACCCCGCGCGTCGCGTCCTGGATCTCCTGCAGCACCCGCAGGATCGCCGTCAGCTCGGCGATGTTGTTGGTCCCCACCCCGAGGTACTCGCTCAGCTCGATGGTGCGCGCCCCGTCTTTCATGGTGACGCCGAGGCCAGCCGGCCCCGGGTTCCCCGAGCACGCGCCGTCCGCATACGCCACGATCGCCCCTTCCGGGATGGGCGCCGGACCGGCAGCCGCCCTGCCCGACGCCGCGCGGCTCCGGGTCCCTGCTGCTGGAGACGCGCCCACCGCCGATGCGCCGCTCACCGCGGCTTCGCCAGAAGCTGCTCCCTTCTCCGGCTTGCGCACAGCGTCGGCAGGGCCACAGGTGTCGTCGGGCAACGGGGGTCCCGGCACCACCTCCAGGTTGCCCTCGCGCGCCTCGTAGCGGCGCCCATCGTTGGGCTTGTAACGGATTTCCACCCGGCCGTTCTCGGCCTGCAGCGCGCCTGTCTCACTGGCGCGGGCATAGATGAGCTGACCACGAAGACGCGCACGGACCCAGGGCACGGGCGCACCCTGGCACGGAACGACGCCCACCGGGAAGGGGGCGCGCACTCCCAGCTCTTCCGCAGCCGGCGAGGTTCGTGCAGAGTGTCTGCTCCCTTTCCCTCTCTTTTTCACCAGGGTCGCTCGGTCCGGCCCACCACGAAGGAGACTCGCCGATGGGTAGGCGACATCATCACTGGCTGATCCTCCTCGGCGCTGCAGCGCTGAGCGCCTCGGCGGCCACCCCCGGCTGCTCGTGCGGCGGCGACGAGAACAACGGCTTCACCGAGGGCACCGGCGCTGGCGACGGCATCGGCGGCCAGGGCGGCGCTGGCGGAGCCCTGTTCCCCGTGGGCTCGGGCGGCAGCGGGGCCGGAGCGCCCGTGGACTGCGCGGAGCCCTGCGAACAAGGCAACATCTGCTCCCACGGCACCTGCGTCCCCCTCGTGCCTTGCACGAACGACAACGGCTGCTCGAACGACACCTACTGCGAGCCGGCCACGGGCTGCGTGCCCTGGGAAGGCGCGATGCCCGGGAACGACGAGCAGTGCATCAACGTCATCGCGGCCGGCATCTTCTCGCCGAAGCTGAAGTGTGAGTTCAGCGTCGCCCCCGCCGGCGACCCGTTCCCCGGGCACGTCGACGTGCAGGGCACGCCCATCGTCGTCAACTTCAACGTCCCCGCGAGCGCCGGTCCCCCCAGCATCGCCGCTGCCTTCACCGCGACGGTCAACAACGGCTACACCGAGGACCTCGGCGTCATCCGCGTGCTCCACGGCAATGACTGCGGCCTGGAGGCGAACCTCGGCGGCACGGACCTGAACGCCGACGGCATCGTCGACTACGTGGTCTCGTCGGCCACCCTCGCCGCCGGAGATCTCGACGGCGACGGCAGCGCGGAGATCGTCGCCTACGCCGCCGACGGCGGGATGATGGCCTTCACCCGCAAGGCAGGGGTCTGGCAGCTCCTCTGGAAGGCGCCCTACCCGGGCGGCGTGAACTGGAGCGCCTGCACCGCGGCCAACCACCGCTGCAGCTTCGGCTGGTCGGGTCCGGCCATCCACGACATCAACGACGACGGCGTGCCCGAGGTGCTCCGCGAGGGCGCCGTCTTCGCCGCCGACGGCACCTTCCTCTCCGGCAATCCTCCGGGCTACCTGAACTACTCGCAGGGCATGTTCCCCATCGTCGCCAACCTCGACGAGGACCCGGCCATCGAGTTCACGAACGGCGACAACATCTGGGAGTGGGCGAACGGCGCCTGGGTGGTCGAGCCCTACTACCCCGGCGCGACCAGCACCTTCCCCGGCCACGTCGCCGTGGCGAACTTCGGCGCCTACGGCACCGGCGTGCCCGCCGAGGCCCCCGAACTCGTGGTGGTGCGCGCCGTCGCCGGCAGCAGCACCGTCGCCGTGCTCGCGCGCGACGGGTCCTACGCGCAGCCCCCCACCAACGTCCCTGGCGCGGGAGGCGGCGGGCCGCCCACCATCTCGGACTTCGACGGCGACGGCCTCCCCGAGGTCGCCGTGGCCGGGCAGGCCTACTACACCATCTACGACATCGACTGCGGCCCGACGCCCCGCCCGAACGGTACCTGCGCCGCGGGCCCTTGCGACTTCGCGAACGGCGCCTGCCCGCCGAACGGCTACATCGCCTGGTCGCGCCAGACCCAGGACATCTCCTCGAACGTCACCGGCTCCAGCGTCTTCGACTTCGAGGCCGACGGTCAGAGCGAGGTCGTCTACGGCGACGAGTGCTTCACCCGCGTCTACAACGGCATGAACGGCGACGTGCTCTTCAGCCAGTACCGCTCGTCCTGCACCTGGAACGAGAACCCCATCATCGCCGACGTCGACGGGAACTTCCGCGCCGATCTGGTGGTGCCCTCGAACAAGGCGTGCTCCCTCGGGGGCGCCGGCGTCGCCTGCACCATGCTCGACGCGAGCGGCGTCGACGTCCAGTTCCCCGGCATCCGCTGCGAGCAGAACACCGACTGCGTGTCGGGCGTCTGCGACAGCGGCTTCTGCCGGTGCACGGCCGACGCCCAGTGCTGCGGCGCCATGGACGACGCGGCCTGCGCCGCCGAGGGTCACCGCTGCGCGCCGCCGCCCGCGGGCACGGCGGGCGCGGGCAACACCTGCCGCGCTGCGCACCCCACCGGCGTCTCCGGCATCCGCGTGTACTCCGACGCCAACGACAAGTGGGTCCGCTCAAGGACCATCTGGAACCAGCACGCCTACGCCGTGACCCACGTGAACGAGGACGGGACCATCCCCCAGAGCAGCCAGTGGACCCAGAACTGGATGACCCCCGGCCTGAACAATTTCCGACAGAACGTGCCCGGCAACCAGGACGGCACCGCCACCGGTGATGCCACCGCGGGGGCGTCGAACACCTTCGGTTGCAGCGGCGCCGGCGCAGCCCTGCAGGCGCCCGTCTGCAACCGCGGCGCCGACAGCATCGGCGCTGGCCTCAGCGTCGGCTTCTACGTGGAGGGCAACGAGGTCTGCAGCACCGCCACCATGGGCGCACTGGCCCCTGGCGCCTGCGAGACCGTGACCTGCACCTGGGCCAACCCGCCTCCCACGGAAAGTGCCGCCGTCGACGTGACCGTGATCCCCAACGACGACGGTGCCTACGCCGAGTGCAAACCCGGCAACAACGAGGGTACGCTGCGCGGTGTGTTCTGCACCCCGCCCCAGTGAGGGGAGCAGCGAGCCAGTACCCGTAGCTTGAGGAGGAAGCCCGTGCAGAGAGAAGTGATCTGGAACCTCGGAGGTGTCGTCGCAGCGGTGATCATCGTCGCCTGCAGCGGGACCACGAGCGGCGGTGGAAGCAGCACCTCCGGCACGGGCGGTGAGGGCGGGAGCACCGCCACCACGACGACGACCACCACCTCGGGCATGAACGAGGGCGGCAGCGCCGGTGGCCTCATGGGCACGGGCGGGGCGGGTGGGGCGGGTGGAGGGGCAGGCGGCAGCCTCGACTGCGGCGACGTCCCTCCCCCTGAAGGCGGCCCCCTCGACCCCAACGAGTGCGGTGGCACCGCCGCATCGAACGGCAGCGGCGGCGTCACCTGCGAGACCCTCTGCGACGACGATGGCGGGAACACGTACAGCGTCGCGTGCAACGGGACGACCTGCTCCTGCCGGGTCAACGGCCAGGAGTACTGCAACTGCCCCGACTCCGGCCTCTCCTGCTCCGACTCCTGCTGTCCCAATCCCTGGCCTCACAGCCAGGGCGGCACGGGCGGCGCCGGCTCCAGCAGCGTCGCCGTGGGCCAGACCGGCGGCGGCTGAGTCGCCGTACCCTTTCCCTTCCGGCCTTTCCTGGCCCGGCCCCTCCCGGCCCGCCCAGATCAGGACTGGGGGTGGGCCGCCGCGCCTCGCTGCACTACGAAGCGGCGCATGGATCCTGTCGCGCGGACGCTCGCCTACCACGAGCAGACCAAGCACCACCTGCGCCGCTACGCCCGATCCCTCGGCTACCTCGACTGGGACACCCAGCCCGACCCCTTCCGCCGCTACGCAGGCGCTCCCGTCGTCGCGCTCCCCCTCGTCGCCGACCGCTTCCCCGCCCGCTACCACGACCTCCACGTCCCCCGCGCCATCGCGCCCGCCCCCCACGACCTCGACGCCATCGCCGCACTCTTCCAGCTCGCCCTCGGCCTCTCTGCCTGGAAGCGCTCGGGCCCGTCACGGTGGGCCCTCCGCTGCAACCCTTCGAGCGGCAACCTCCACCCCACCGAGGGCTACCTTATCGCCCCCGCCACGCCTAGCCTGCCGCCGGGCGTCTACCACTACGTCAGCCACGACCACGCCCTCGAACGCCGCGCGGCCCTCGACGACACGACAGCGCGCACGCTCGCAGCGCTCCTCCCCGAGGGCGGCGCGCTCCTCGGCCTCTCCTCCATCCACTGGCGCGAGGCGTGGAAGTACGGGGAACGCGCTTTCCGCTACTGCCAGCACGACATCGGTCACGCCCTCGCCGCCGCCCGCTACGCCGCCGCGACCCTCGGCTGGTCTGCGCGCCTCCTCGACACGCTGGGCGACGCCCGCCTCGCCACGCTCCTCGGCCTCGACCGCGCCGACGACCACGCGCACCTCGACCCCCTCGACCGCGAGCACCCCGACACCGCCCTCCTCCTCGCCCCGCACCCCATCTCTGCCGAGGCCATCACCACGCTCGTCACCGGCATCGACGAGGTGCTCGCCGCGCTCCAGCAGAGCGCCTGGGCAGGGACACCGAACCCGCTCAGCCGCGACCACACGCACTGGGAGATCATCGACGACGTCGCCGCCGCGACCTCCAGGCCCACAGCCACCTCGACGCCCTCTTCGCCTCCCTCTTCCTCGCCCTCCTCGGCACCGCCGTCCTCCTCGGCATCCCCCTCCTCGTCAGTGCTCACGCCGCTTCCTCACCTCCCTCCGCAATCCCTCCCTCCGCTGCACACGCCTGACCGCCCCACCCGGGCCGTGGCCCTGATCACGGCGCGCCGCAGTGCCGTCGCCATGGACGGCGTCACCCGCATCGGCGCCGGCGCCTTCTACGACGTCCTCGACCGCCTCCTCCCGCGCCCAGACGTCCCGCCCTGGGATGCATGGCCCCTGCCCCCGCGCGTGCACCCGGTCTTCTTCGTCCACCGCGTCGACGGCCTCGCGCCCGGCCTCTACGTCCTCGAACGCTCCCCGGCGGTGCACGACCGCCTCCGCGCCGCCATGCACCCCGAGCTCGCCTGGGAGCGCCCTCCGGCGTGCCCGGCGCACCTGCCCTTCTTCCTCCTCGCCGACGCCGACCTCCGCGACACCAGCCGCATCGTGAGCTGCCACCAGGACATCGCCGCCGACGGCGCCTTCAGCCTGGGCATGCTCGCCGACTTCGCCGAGCCGATCCGCCGCGAGGGCGCCTGGCTCTACCGCCGCCTCTTCTGGGAGGCCGGCATGCTCGGTCACGCCCTCTACCTGGAGGCCGAGGACCTCGCACCCTCCGTGTCACCCGACGAGGATGCGCCACCGCACGCCATCCCCGCGGCCCCCTCCAGCCCCTGGCCGCCGCCCACGCCTCCCCTGCGCGCAACCGGCATCGGCTGCTACTTCGACGACGTGTTCCACGAGATCCTCGGGCTCCGAGACAGCGCCTTCCAGAGCCTCTACCACTTCACCGTGGGCGGCCCCGTGGACGATCCGCGCATCTCCACCCTTCCCCCCTACGCCCACCTCGCTGCCCGTGCCGCTCCCGAAGGCCACGCGCCCTGACACCCCCAGGAGCCATCCTCACCCCGAGGGCGCCACGTCACCCCGAGGGCGCCACGTCCTCACTGCGAGGTCGTCCCTTCCTCAGCGTGAGAACACCACCTCGTTGTCGAACGTCGCCCGCAACGAGCGCGCCGTGCCCCCCTCGCCGGGCGTGAAGGTGATCCGCCGCCCCGCCCACGTGGCGATGAACGGATCCCGCCACGTCGCCCGGAAGGTGTCCCCTTCCCACGGCTCCAGGTCGGCCTCGTACTTGGCGTTGTACCGGAACGAGAGCCGTCCCTCCCGGAGCGTCACCTCGGCGGGCCCGGACAGCGCATCTTCGTACGTGCCCACGTACCCCGAGAGCGGCAGTGAGGGCTTCTTGCTCGCATCGCGTGCCTTGACCTCCGCGGCCTCCTCGTCCCTCTTCTTCGCCTCCGCGTCACGACGGCGCGCGAGCAGCTCCCCGCTCCAGTCGCGCTCGGGCGCGCCGAGGTAACCGTCGAGCACCCGGTAGATCACGGCGTCCGTGACCCCGTGCGGCGTCAGGTTCGTCAGCACCACGACGCCGAGCCGCTCCTCCGGCACCATCGCCACGAGCGCGCGCATCCCGTCCATCTCCCCCGAGTGACGCGCGACCTTCCGGCCCCGGTAGTCGTACAGGCTGAACCCCAGCCCGTACGCCGAGAAATGCGTCCCCTCCCGCGCCTCATCCTCCTCGGTCACCGGCAGCACCCGCTGCGCCGTCATCATCTCCCTCGCCACCGCCGGGCTCAGGATCGTCTTGCCCTCGAACGTCCCCCGACCGAGGTGCAACCGGAGCCACGCCGCCATCTCTACGGCGTTCGACGCGAGCCCTGCCGCGGGTGCGACGTTGTCCAGATCCGGCATCGGGATGGGCCGCACCGCACCGTCGATCACCATGTGCGGCGCTGCCACGTTCGCCGCCGCCGCGCGCGCCTTCGAGAGGGTCGTGCTCGCGTTCATGCCGAGCGGTTGCAGGAGCCGCTCGCGCACCAGATCGTCCCATCCCTTCTCCGCCCCCCCCTCCGCCACCGCCGCCGCCACCGCCGCCGCGAGCTGACCTGCCGCGATGTACATCACGTTGGAATACCCGTACATCACCCGGAATTCCCCCGCCGGCTTCTGGTGCCGCATCCGCCGCAGGATCTCGTCGCGCCCGAACGAGGACCCCTGCCAGAGGTGGTCGGCCGCGTACCCCGGCAGCCCCGAGCGGTGCGTGAGCAGATCCCTCGCGGTCATGTGCGCCGTCACGTACGGGTCGTGCATGGCGAAGTCAGGCAGGTGCTTCGCGACAGGCGTGTCCCAGCCGAGCTTCCCCTCGTCCACCAGCGTCCCCAGCACCGCCGCCGTGAACGCCTTGGTGCACGACGCCACCGCGAACAGGGTCCGCTCGTCCACGCGCTCGGGTTTGCCCAGCTCGCGCACCCCGTACCCGCGCGCCAGCACCACCGCGTCGTCCTTCACCACGGCGAGCGCGAGCCCTGGCACCTGCCACGCCCGCATCACCTCCTCGACGTGGGCATCGATCCCCCCGAGTGGATCGCGCCGCCCACACGACAACGGCGACGCGAGCAGCACCGCAGCGAGCAGCGCCGCCGCGACGAACCCCGTGACCCTGAGCAGCTCCCTCCGACGCACCATGCCCTCAGCGCCCCAGGTAGCGCAGGAGCAGGTCGGGCCGCTCGGTCTGCACGATGTCAACCCCCGTCGCAAAGGCCTCCTCGTAGAGACCTGGATCGTCGCCGAACCCCGCCGCGAGATCGATGACGAAGGAGTCCGTCATCGCCCGGTGCCCCGCGGCGTGGATGAGCGGCACCAGGTCCTCCACCGGACCGTTGTCGTTCACCTCCACGATGACCGGCGGATGCGCCGAGAAGTGCGCGAGCTCCGCGGTGAGTTCGGCCTCCTCCGAGACGCGGATCATGGTGAGCAGTTCCGGCTCCAGCGCGAGCGCCTCGTCGATCTTCTCCACCTCGTCCGTGTCGACGATCGCCCAGTCCAGCGTGTCCGTGGCGCGGATGACCTCGACCAGGAGATCCATCCGGTCCGTCTTGTTGGCATCGAGGAGCACGTGAACGCGCCCGCGCGCGGCGAGGAGCACCTCCTCCATGGTCGCGACGCGCTCGCAGGAGAAGTCGCCCGCGTACTTGTCCGCCTCGATGCCGAGCGCCTGCACCTCCGCGAGGCTCATGGCGTCCACGTTCCCCGTGCCGGTGGTGGTGCCGTCCACGGAGGTGTCGTGCACGTTGACCAGCACCCCGTCCGCCGTGGCCCGCGGGTCCGTCTCGACGAAGTCGACCCCCAGCGCAATGGCCGCGCGCACCGCCGCGAGCGTGTTCTCCGGCGCGATGACGCCGAGCTCCCCCCCGACACCGCGATGTCCGGTGACGAGGCGCTCGGCACAGGTGAGGTCGAGCGCGCACGCCGGCGGCAGCGGTGAGACGCGCTCCGGGACACCGTCCGCCGTGCAGTCGAAGAGCGCCGGGTCGAGCGGTGGAGAGGCAGTGCTCCCGCCGGCACCACCGGCGCCTCCGCCGCCACCAGCACTGCTGCCCTGAGGCGCGGGATCCCCACCGCACGCGAGGAGCACGCAGGAGAGCGCGATGCTCGAAAGGTGACGCTTCAGCATGTCGCCCCTCGTAAATACGCGCTCAGGTCGCCCGCAACCAGCGGCAAATCCCGCAGCGATCGGGTGGATCCCCCCTCTGTCTGCGCCATCTTGCACCCATGGTTTCTCCCGCCTGGGTGATCGATCCCGACGACCCCCGCGCCCCACCCGAGGAGATCTGGGACGCGCTCTCGCCACGAAAAAGGCCGCATGCCAGCGTGGGCCTGGCGTGTAGACTCGAACGCATGCGTACCTTGACCACCTTCGTCGTGCTCGCAACCGTGGGTCTCGCCGGCCTCTTGCTCCAGGCCTGTGGGAGTGACGCTTCGGGAGGGGGAGGCGGCGCAGGGGGGGCGGGTGGATCGAGTGGCACCTGCGGGTTGTTCGGTCCGCAGAACCCGGATGGGTGCAGCATCGAGGGGTTCTCCTGTTACTACGCAGACACGAGTTGCAGCTTGAGCTGGGTCTGCCAGTCGGGGCAGTGGGAGTCCACAGATCGGTGCTTCGGGCCTGGCGGTGGCGGTGGGCAGGGCGGCGCTGGCGCGGGGGGCGCTGGGCAGGGCGGCGCCGGTGCAGGAGGGGCCGGGCAGGGTGGCGCCGGAGGCTCCGGGAGCGGGAGGTGAGCCGACGCTTCCGCGGTGAGCCAGTGCTCCTACGGTGACCCGGTGCGCCCTCGACGATCCGGTGCGCATCGACACGTGCTGGTCATCGAGGCATCGGCCGCGACGGACTGACGCCACGCGTCGCACAGCATGCCGTCACGAAAGTCACCAGGGCGCGATCCTGGCGTGACCCGAAAATGACATTCGGCGGGAGCCTCGCGGACACGCCTCACCGAAGCTGCCTGGTCACGTGAGCGATCTCGAAGCAAAGCCCTCCACCTCTTCCTCCACAGAGCCGGTCCGCGTCGTCGGGCCGCGTCCGCCGCCGTCGTTCGGCCAGATCGGGGCCGTCATTGGCATCGTGCTCATCCACGTGGGCACGATCGTGGCGTTCACCCGCGACTTCACCTGGAAGCTCGTCGCGCTCGCAGCGGCCACGTACTTCGTGCGCATGTTCGCGATCACCGGGGTCTACCACCGCTACTTCTCCCACCGGAGCTACAAGACGAGCCGGTTCTTCCAGCTCGTGCTCGCGTTCCTGGGGACCACGGCGACCCAGAAGGGGCCGCTCTGGTGGGCGTCGACGCACCGCGTACATCACCGCTTCTCGGACACGGAGCGGGACGTGCACAGCCCGATGCAGTTCGGATTCTGGCAGTCCCACATGGGGTGGTGGCTCGGGCGAGAGCACGAGCACACGGACTTCGACAAGATCCCCGACTTCGCGTCGTTCCCGGAGCTGCGGTGGCTCGACCGGAACCACGCGGTGGGGCCGGCCGTGATGGGGACCGCGCTCTACCTGATCGGCGGGCTCGATGCGTTCCTGTGGGGGTACGTGGTGTCGACCTGCGTGCTGATGCACGCGACGTTCACCATCAACTCGCTCGCGCACATCTTCGGGTCGCGGCGGTACGCGACGACGGACACGAGCCGCAACAACTTCTGGCTCGCGCTGATCACGCTGGGTGAAGGGTGGCACAACAACCACCACCACTACATGAACAGCGTCAACCAGGGCTTCTTCTGGTGGGAGATCGACGTGAGCTACTACGCGCTGCGCGGCATGAGCGCCGTGGGGCTCGTCTGGGATCTCCGCAAGCCGTCACCGCAGGTGCTGAAGCGCAACCTGCTCAAGGAGGTCGGCGAGCAGTCGCCGCTCCTCCTCAAGCAGGCTGCGGCGCGGGCCGCGAAGCAGAAGCCGGAGCTCCACGTGCCGCTCGACATGCAGCCCGACGCGCCGCCCCCCGGCATCGGCTGACGCTCTCCGCACCGACGGATCCCCACGGATGCCGCGCTCCTGGCGGCGGTGACGCGAGGTGGCTGCGCTGGTAGAGGCAAGACCAGCGGGCCAGCGATGCGTCCGCAGCTAGGAGCAGCAGCATGAAGCCTTCATCCTTCGTTCTCTCGTCCCTCCTCGGCGTGTCTCTCCTCGGCGCGTTCCCCGCCTGCGGTGGTGACGACGGCGACGGAGGGAGCGGAGGGACCGGCACCACCACGACCAGCGGGCCCGGAGGGAGCGGCGGGGGCGGCGCAGGAGGCGCAGGTGGGGGCGGCGACGGAGGTGGTGGGGGTACGGCCGAGTGGAACGTCGACGCGCTGCTGGAGGGGCTCACGGAGGGAACCCTCCACAAGTACGAGGGCGCGGGCGACGGGGGGCTCGCGCACCTGACGTACTGGGCGATGCCAACAGACAGCGCGGCGTACATGGCACTGTCCGAGGAGGAGAAGGCCAAGGTCGCAAAGCTGAAGGCTGCGGCGGTGGGGCTCGCGAGCGAGCTGTATGCGCCGACGGTCGAGGTCGCGGGGGCCGAGGTGACGGGCCTCCTGACGGCAGGCGATGGGGGCACGCGGCAGCAGCGGGTGGTGCTGAAGCTGCCGGCGCAGTGGAACGGGCGGCTGGCGGTGGTCGGGACGGCGGGGACGCGCAACGAGTTCGGGAACGATGTGATCTTCACCTCGTGGCTCGTGGAGCAGGGCGTCGCGGTCGTCAGCGGGGACAAGGGGATGCCGAACGGGGAGGCGACGCTGCTCTCCGGGACGCACCCGACGCAGCACTGGGGGGAGATGATGCTCGACCTCGGGGTGTGGGCGCGGGAGCGGCTGGCGGCGGCGACGGGGCAGGAGGTGACCAGCGCGTTCGCAGTGGGGCTGTCGAACGGGGGTTATCAGGTGCGGCGGGCGCTGGAGATCGATCATCAGCGGGTCGAGGGAGGCGCGACGCGGGTGTTCGCCGGGGGGCTCGACTGGGCGGGGATCTACTGGCCGGATGCGCGGGTGCTCGACACGGACGGGGATGGGACGGTGTCGACCTGGGAGTACGCGGAGGGGACGCACCTGGTGTCGAGCACGGACCAGGCGGCGCTGACGATGCGGTGGGCGCACGATCCGCAGGCGCTGGCGACGCCGGAGGGATACGCGGAGACGCCGCGCTTCTCGGCGGCGCACCCGGCGATGACGGCGGCCGGATTCGATGCGGCGTCGGCAGAGATCTGGGGGGCGTACAACACGCTGTTCGACGCCTTCAAGACGGCGGCGCCGCAGTTCGAGGGGGTGGGGTACTACAACGTGACGTCGTACACTTTCCGGGCGGAGTTGCTGGGGGACACGGCGGCCGAGAGCGCGGGGTACTCGTGCTATCCGACGCAGCCGGGGCAGGAGCCGGCGCTGTACGGGTGGCTGGCGTCGGCGGTGAACGGGGGGTGGACGGAGGAGAGTATCGAGTACGCGCTGCTGAACGCGACGACGGGGGTGTTCTCGGCGCCGATGATGACGCTGCACGGGGACCGGGATGGGTTCATCGGGCTGGGGACGCACGCGCTGGCGTACCGGGATGCGGTGGAGGCGGTGGGGGATCCGGCGCTGTACCGGCTGTACGTGATCGAGAACGGGACGCACGTGGACCGGCACTCGGATGGGGATCTCGACTACGACTTCGATGGGACGGCGGGGGAGGAAGGGGCGGGGGATCGGATGACGCCCATCCAGGGGTACGTGCAGAAGGCGTTCGGGATGCTGGTGGGGTGGGCGGAGCAGGATGGGGCGGTGCCGGATAGCGGGGTGGTGGCTACGGATCCGGCGAATGATGTGATTGACCCGGTGCAGATCGAGTTCTGAGCGGGGGGCGGTTTCGAGAGGGGGGTGTCTGCCGGGGGGTGAGCCGGTCCTGGGGGGCGTACCGGCCCTGGGGGAGGGTGGTGGCGGGGGGAGGTTCAGGTTGGGGGTGGCTCGGGGAGGATGTCGAGTTGCTCGTAGATCTCGGCGAGGGGGATGGCGAAGCCGAGGGCCGGAAGGTCGAGGGAGGCTTCGTCGCCTTCGTAGACTGTGAGAAGCCACTGGCCTGTTTCCAGGCGGCGGAAGTGCTCCACGCGGTGGGAGGTCTGGGAGATGAGCACGTACTCGGCGAGGGAGGGGATGGTCTGGTAGTGGGCGAACTTGGCGCCGCGATCGTAGGCCTCGGTGGAAGGGGAGAGGACCTCCACGATGAGGGTGGGGTTCAGCAGGTTGTCGTGGTGCTTGGGGTGGAAGTGGGGACCGCCGCAGGCCACAGTCACGTCGGGATAGGTGTAGAGGCCGGTGGCCTCGACATGGACACGCTGGTCGGTGCCAAGGAGAAGATAGGGCATGCGTCGGGTGCGGATGCGCTGGTAGAGGGCGGCACCGATGCTCATGGTGATGGCGATGTGTCGGGCAGATGCACCCGCCATGGCGACGATCTCGCCGTTGATGAGCTCACTCTTGGTTTCGGCCCGACGCTCGCGGTCGAGGTACTCCTCGTCAGTGACCCGGACTTTCGGCGCGGCTGTCATGGTATCTCCTGAAGACGTGTATCACTGCGGCGCCCTGGAAGGTGCGCCGCTGGAAGGAGTGGAGGTCAACGGCGGATGGCGCCGTGGGGGGTGCCTTCGCTGTAGCCGGAGAGGGTCTGCACGCCGATGAGGGCCTTGTCGTGGAGCGCTTCCAGGGAGGCGGCGCCGGCGTAGGTGCAGGCGGATTGCACGCCGGTGATCATCTCGATGAGCAGACCACCGACGCTCTCGCGGCCCTCCTGGATGTAGATGCGGGAGGTGGAGATGCCCTCGCGGAAGAAGCCCTTCTTGGCGCGCTCGAAGGCGTCGAGGTCGGCGGTGCGATCGCTGACGGCGCGGGCGGAGGCCATGCCGTAGTTCTCCTTGTAGAGGTGGCCTTCACGGTCCTCCTTGACGTCGCCGGGGCTCTCGAAGGTGCCGCTGAGCGCCGTGCCGATCATGACCCGGGCGGCGCCGGCGGCGAGGTAGAGGGCGACGTCGCGGGGGTGGCGGACGCCGCCGTCGGCCCAGATGTGCTTGCCGCGGCGGCGGGCTTCGCGGGCGCAGACGAGGGCGGAGGAGAAGGTGGGGCGGCCCGCGCCGGTCTGCATGCGCGTGGTGCACATGGCGCCCGGGCCGACGTTGACCTTGACGATGTCGGCGCCGGCCTCGATGAGGGCGGCGGTGCCCTCGGCGGTGCAGACGTTGCCGGCGATGAGGGGGACGCGGTCGCCGACGACCTGGCGCACGGCGCGGAGGGCTTCGAGCATGCGGCGCTGGTGGCCGTGGGCGGTGTCGAGGACGAGGGCGGAGACACCCATCTCGAGGAGGCGGGCGGCGGCGGCGCCGGCCTGGGAGGAGATGCCGACGGCGGCGGCGACCATGAGGTCTCCGTGGGCGTCGAGGCTCGGGCGGAGCAGCTCGAGGCGGACGGCGTCCTCGCGGGTGAGGATGCCGTGGAGGCGGCCCTCGGCGTCGAGGACGGGGACGGCCTTCACCCGGGCCTCCTCCATGAGCAGGAAGGCGTCGCGGTTGGGGGTGCCGGCGGGGATGGTGACGACACGCGGGGACATCAGGGCGCTGGCGCGGGTGTACTGGTCGCGGTCGCGGAGGTCGGCGTGGGTGATGATGCCCAGGGGGCGGCGCTCGTCGTCGACCACCACCACCAGGTCGTGAGAGCGCTTGCGGATGATGCCGAGCACGTCGCGCAAGGTGGCGCGGGGGGAGACGGAGAGCGCGGTGTCGTAGCGGGGGTCGGCGCCCTTGATGTGCTTGACGATGCGGTCGACGGTGTCGAGCGCCATGTCCTGGGGGAGGACGCCGAGGCCGCCGTAGCGGGCCATGGTCTCGGCCATGCGCTTGCCGGTGACGGCGTTCATGTTGGCGCTGACGATGGGGTGGGAGCCGCCCGCGAAGTCGGCAGGGCGGAGGTCGACCTCGAAGCGGGAGCCGCCGTCGAAATAGCCGGGGGTGAGGAACACGTCCTCCAGCGCAAGCTCCAGGGACTCGTCTCGCTCGGGGTGCAGGAAACGCATGGTGGGCTCCGGGCGGGGGCGATGCGGGAGCGCGCGCCCTCGTCTGTCGCCCTCCAGTGTACCCTCCAGCGTAGTCGAAGCCTCCGGTCAGGTTCACCTGGGGGCCTGCCTGATCGCTGGTTCCGCCGCTGGCGCCGCCGCGGAGGTCGTTGTAAACGGCCGTGCGGCTTCCAGGCGGGGCCACCGCGCACCCGCGCGGGCGAGGGTGCACGAGGCCCGCCGAAGGAGCCCAGCGATCCGGGAGACAAGCCAGTGCAAAGCCTCTTCGCCGCAGGACTCTTCTCCGATCAGGTGGCGCTCGTGACGGGCGGTGGCAGCGGTATCGGGCTCGCGACGGCGAGGGAGCTGGCCTACCTGGGCGCGCGGGTGGCGATCTGCGGGCGCAAGATGGACAAGGTCGAGGCAGGCCTGGCGGCGCTCGCGGCGGACGGGATCCCCGCGGAGCGGATGCTCGGAGGGAGCTGCGACATCCGCGAGCCGGACCAGGTGTCGGCGTTCGTGGGGCAGGTGCTGGAGCGGTTCGGGCGGGTCGATGTGCTGGTGAACAACGCGGGCGGCCAGTTTCCGACCCCGGCCGAGGGGATGTCGCCGAAGGGGTGGGAGGCGGTGATCCGCAACAACCTGAACGGGACGTTCTTCATGACCCGGGAGGTGGCGACGCGGGCGATGATCCCTGCGAAGCGCGGGCGGATCGTGAACGTGACGGCGATGGTGGTCCGGGGCTTCCCCGGGATGTCGCACACCGGCGCGGCGCGGGCAGGGGTGGAGAACCTGACGCGCTCCCTCGCGGTGGAGTGGGCGACGCACGGGATCCGGGTGAACGCGGTGGCGCCGGGGAACAACATCCGGTCGAGCGGCACGGCGCAGTACGGCGAGGCGCTGCTGGAGGTCACCCGCAAGGCGACGCCGCTGATGCGGCTGGGGACGCCGGAGGAGGTGGCGCGGGTGATCGTGTTCCTGGCCAGCGATCAGAACGACTTCGTGACCGGCGCGGTGTGGGGCGTGGACGGGGGGCAACCGCTCTGGGGCGACATCTGGAGCATCCCGGACCCGCAGGCGGAAGCAAAGGGCTAGGCACGTGTCGGAGGGGTCGCGGGAGCACGAGGCGCCTCCGTACGCGCCAGGTCCCCACGAGGTCGCGCAGCCGGGGCAGCCTCCGCCGGGCCCGCTGCCGCCCGTGCCGCTCGCGCCGAGCCTGCCGGAGCGGGTGTTCATGGCGGTGCGCGGGTACTTCCTCGACGTCGACCCGACGTTCCTCTCGGCGCTGGCGCCGCTCGCACTCCTGGCGATCGTGCTGTTCACCCGGGCGCCGGACACCAACTACATCTTCGACGAGCAGGAGGCCTTGCTCGCCAACCCCTACGTGAACGCGACGGGGGGCCTGCGCTTCGTGGACGCCATCCACCGGGACTTCTGGGGGTTGCCGCCGGAGCGGAGCGTGGGGTCGTACCGACCGCTGCCGAACTTCCTGTGGCGGGCGCTTTGGGGCGTGTCGAAGAGCCCGTTCCTGCACCACTTCTACAACGTGCTCTTGCACGCGGTGAACGGGGCGCTGCTGACGTGCGTGGCGTTCCAGTGGACGCGGCGGCGGGGGGCCGCGTACCTGGCAGGGCTCGCGTTCGTGGCGTGCGCGGTGCTGACGGAGGCGGTGAGCGGCATCGTGGGGATCGCCGACGTGCTCGGAGGGCTCGGGGCAATCCTCGGGCTCCTCGCGCTGGCGCTGCCCGGGTGGGGGATGCCGTTCGCGGTGTTCGGGGCGGTGCTGTTCGGGCTGTTCGCGAAGGAGAGCGCGCTGGTGTGCGTGCCGCTCCTGCCGCTGGCGGCGCTGGCGACGGCGCCGCTCACCCACCCCACGCGGCCGGCGCGGTGGCTGCGCGCAGGGCTCGCGCTCCTCGGGGCAGGCGCGGCGTTCGTGCTCTACGTGGAGCTGCGGCGGCGGTGGTTCCCGGCGCCAACGTCGGCGGAGCTGAGCGAGCCGCTGCCGGTGGACGCGTCGCTCGCGCGGCGGGTGCTGCACGCGGCGCTGCTCTGGTTCCACCAGGCGCCGCTGCCGAAGGATCCGCTGAACAATCCGCTGGCCGAGGCGGACACGGCCTACCGGCTCGCGGGGGCGCTGCGGGTGTACTGGCGGGGGCTCGTGCAGGTGTTCTTGCCGAACGCGCTGAGCGGGGATTACTCGTACCCGCAGGAACCGGTGCCAGAGCGGCTGGTGTTCCCGGGCAGCGTGGCCGGTGGGCTGATGATGGCGCTGCCACCGCTCGCGTCGCTCTGGCTGTGGATCGGGGCGCTCGGGCGGGAGCGGCGCGCCCGCCGGACGATGGAGGGGATCGAGGAGCTCGGGGTGGTGGCGCCCGAGGGCTGGGGGAGGCGCCGGATCGTCCAGATGACCGCGGGGGCGGCGCTGCTGATGGCCGCCGTCGTGCTGGGGGGGATGGAGATCGTGCTCTCGCGGAGCGCGGGGCGGGGGCTCATGCCATCGCTGCCGCTCCCGCTGCGGCTGGTGCCCTTCGTGGGGCCGCTCGCGCTGGGGCTGGGGCTCGTCGTGGAGGCGCTGGGCAAGAAGGTCTCTCCCGATGCCGGGCGGGTGCCGCGGCCGCTGGGGTACGCGGGGGCGGCGGCGGTCGCGGTGGGGCTGACGTGGATCGTGGTGAGCTTCTTCCCGCACTCCAACATCCCGGTGGTGCTGCCGACGGTGCGCGCGGAGCGGTTCTGGTACTTCCCGGCGATCGGGTCCTCGCTCGTGGTGGCCATGGCATTCGCGCGGCTGGACGAGGCGCTGGGCGGGGCGCAGGCGCGCGGTGCCGGGCAGTGGGGGTGGCCGTTCGGACCGGGGCCGCTGAAGAAGGCGTGGGCGGTGCCGGCGGTGATCTTCCTGTTCTTCGGGCTGCAGTGCGTGCAGGCGTACCGGCACGCGATGGACTACCGGAGCGATCTTGCCTTCTGGGATGCGACGCGGCGCGCGGTGCCGAACAGCGCCAAGGCGCACCTGAACTACTCGGTGATGAAGGGCGCCCGCAACGATCTCCCGGCGCGCCTCGAATCGAGCAAGAAGGCCCTGGAGCTGGCGCCCGAGTGGCCGATGGCACACGTGTACACGGGGGATACGCTGTGCCGCATGGGGAACGCCGAGGAGGCGTGGCCCTACTACCGGGAGGGGTTCACGCTGGGTCCGAACGAGATGAGCCTGATCGCGCTGGGGCTCCAGTGCTTGCACGATCAGAAGCAGCTCACCGTGCACGACGCGGAGCTGCGGGAGATGGCGGAGAAGCAGCCCGGGACCTGGCTCGCGTACCTGGGGCCAGACACGCTGGACAACGCCGAGAAGAACAACGGCGTGGACCCGAAGTACCGGCCGCGGGGGTACAACGAGGGGCCGAAGGAGTGAGCATGGCGACGGCGGGGGCGCGCACCCTCGCCGCGTGAGTGAGACTCAGAGCGTGGCGTCGATGCGATCGATGTGCGCGCGGATGCGGGCGTTCACGAGGTCAGTGTGGGTGAGGGGGCCCATGTGGCCCATGCCGTCGAGGGTCTCCCGATCGGTGACGGGGAGCAGCTCGACGAGGCGCTCGACGACGCGGTGTGCGACGAGGGGAGACTGGGCGCCGGTAAGGAGCAGGGTGGGGACGCGGATGCGGCGCCACTCACCGGCCGCGGCGCGATGGCCGATGAGATCGCGCACCTCCAGGAAAGCCTTCCGGCTGACGCGCAGGAACTCTTCCCGGGCGGTGGGAGGGATGGCGCTCCAGGCGCTGGGGCCGTTCCAGTAATCGACGAAGGATCGGACCCAGGTCTCGTCGCCGCCCGTGGCGTCGTCGAGGAAGGCGGGGTTCACGACGCGGGCGAGGTCGGTGAGGCCCTGGGTGTCGCCCATGGCGTGGAGCACGGCGAAGGCGACGGGCTCGTACAGCGAGAGGGAGCGGACCCGCTCGGGCGCCGCGAGCGCGACGAGGAGGGCGATGAACGCGCCGTAAGAGTGACCGACGAGGTGGACGGGCCCGTCGAGATCCGCAGCGCTGGCGATCACGGCGTCGCGGTCGAGCGCGCAGGTGAAGGGCGCGTCGTGCGGCCAGGGGGGATTCTTGCCGTAGCCGAGGAGATCGGGGGCGAGGACGCGGTGGTTTGCCGAGAGCCGGTCGACGAGGCGGGCCCACTGCCGCGAGGACATGATGCTGCTGTGGACGAGGAGCACGGGGGTGCCCTTGCCGCGGTCGACGCAGGCGAGGCGTTCGGGGAGGTGAGCGGTCACGGGAGGGCCTCCAGGAGACCCCTGGATACCATGGAGTCCGACGGTGGCGGGGCGCGACCTCGACGCGGGACGCGGGGCGCGGGGCGCGGGCGCGGGCGCGGGGCGCGGGCGCGAACGATTGGAAAGGGGGCGCGACCGTGATCGGTACGCGTTCACGGCAGAGGCTTGGCCCGCGCGGTGACGCGTTCGAGGATGGACGCCATGCGTGCAGCGGCAGCGTCGGCGCTGTGCTCCGCGGGCGGTGACACCGGGTCCGGAAGGGCGCCTGTGGCGCGGTGGCGGGCGAGGTGGCCGGCGAGGGCGCGGGTGATGCCCTCGATGTCGCCCGGGAGGAGGCGCGCGTTGTCGGGGCGGTGGGCGAGCAGCGCGTCGACTTCGGGGTTCGCGGAGATGCTCAGGATGGGCATGCCGGAGGCGAGGTAGTCGTAGAGCTTGGCGTTGATGCGCAGGGTGACGCCGGCAGTGACCATGGCCAGGAGAACGTGGGCGCCGAGCAGCTCCGAGAGCACGTCGCGCTGGGGGATGGGCGGGACGACCTCCACGAAGGGGGTGAGGCCGAGGGCGTCGAAGGTATCGCGCTCGACGGCGGACATGCGCCCGACCTGGCGGAGCACGAGGTCGCCGGGGACGAGGCGCTCGGTGTCGATGAGGCGCCGGAGGGCCGCGACGATGTCGTCGATGGCGGTGTCGGCGCGGAGGGTGCCGAGGTGGAGCAGGGTGAAGGGGCGTGAAGGACGCGCGCGGCGCGGCGTCTCCGGTCGGTGCGTGTAGAGGTCGAGGTCGAAGCAGTTGCGGATGAACGAGAAGCGCTCGGCAAGCTCGGGATAACGGGCGCTGTAGGCCTCCAGGGTGCGGCGGGTGTTGAGCACGAGGTGGTCGGCGCGGGTGAGGAAGCGGCGTTCGAGCGCGGAGACGATCACGCGGCGGGCGCGGTCGGCCAAGGGGAGATCAGGGTCGTCGCCGCTCTCGTGGAGGCTCCAGGGGTCGCGAAAATCGAGGATCAACGGGAGCCCGAGCGCGCGCTTGACGTGCAGGCCCACGGGGATGGCGGAGAAGGGGCCGGCGCTGACGACGACGGCCTCTGCGCCGACGCGGCGCGCGAGGCGGACGGCAGCGGCAGCGGCGTGCGGCGCGTGGGGGACGCAGCGATCGCCGAGATCGCGGAAGGGGCGGTGGCCGCCGAGCTGACGCTCCGGGAGCGCGGTGGACGGCGGTCCCAGTCGGCGGGAGCGCAGGGCGAGGAGGCGGGGCGAGAGGTAGTCCTCGACGACCTCGACCTCCGGCGGGAGCGCGTCGAGGAGCGCCGGATCGCGCCGGTCGTCCGGGAAGGTGGCGGCGAGGACCACCGGTCGGAAGCCGTGGCGCGGCAGGTGGCGGGCGATCTTCACCCAGCGGTAGACGCCGACCGCAGCCTGGGGAGCGAAGCCGGGAGAGATCAGGAGGAAAGGTCGCACGGGTGCGGGGGGTTATGCCCTGGAACCGGCATGGATCCCAGCGTGCGTTTTCCTGCTCGGATTGACCCGCCTTCGCGTGAACCTCTACGGTGGTCGGGTCACCTCGGTTCTTTCTTCGTGCTTCGAGGAGGGTCGTCCAGTGAAGCGAGGAAGTCTGCTCTTTCTGATCGCATGCGTGCCGCTCGCGTCAGGCTGCGAAGGGTCGGGTGAGGAGCGCGGAGCGATCGCCGGCGAGCTCGGTCAAGGCGTCTTCTACTACCAGTGCGCGACGGAGAGCGACGGACAGTGCGACGAGAAAGCCGTGCGCGGTGAGGTCGACGAGACCACCGGGAGCTTCCCTTCGGTGGCCGTCGGCGGGGAGTTCTCCATCGAGTACGTGTCCAACACCGACCAGGGCGCCAACGCCACGTACAGCCTCGTCGCCACCTCCGACTTCGTCACGTTCGCGGAGACAGTCCTCACGGCGCAGGCGACCGGGATCACCGCGCTCGTCGCGACGGACGTGAACGGCTACGCCGAGGACCTCGCGCACGTGCGCTTCGAGACGGCGACGAAGATCCGGGTGTCGCAGACCGAGACCGCCGAGCAGGTCGACACCGGGTTCGCGGGCGGCGTCTCGGCCAACGTGGGTGGCACCGACATCGAGATCGACGTCGGCAGCACCCTGAATCTGCCCGGCAGGAGCTTCCTGCGGGTAGTGCCCACCACCGACGATGGCAGGATCCTCGCCGGGGCGCTGCCTTGCACGTGGAGCACCGGCACGCCGGATGCGGTGCGCATCGTGTCCTCCGCGTCGAACAACGTCGTGGATGTGGAGATCAGCGGCCCGGGGCAGCTCGTGGTGAAGCTCGGGGACCTGGAGCAGACCGTGGTGGTCGGCGGGAGCACGCCATGAGGACCTTCGGTATCGTTCAGGCGGCCGTCGTCGCCGCCCTCGGGCTCGCCGCGGCCGGGTGTCAGCCCGAGATCGACGACATCCAGGTCGTCATCGACTCCCAGCCTCCGGGGGAGGCATCGTTCTCGAAGAGCGAGTTCCGGATCACCCACGGCACCGCGGTCGCCGTGTCGGTCACCGGGGTCGCTGAAGGGGAAGAGCTGGAGTCCGCGGTGACGCTGCACATCAGCGCCTACATCCGGGTCGTCGAGCGCGTGCCGCCGGAGGACACCGACACGATCGGCTCGCGCTTCGTCCTGATCGCCGACGAGGTGGGTGAAGGGACGGCCACCGTGAGCACCACGGACTCGGGCGGAGAACTCTTCATCCCGGTCGTGGTCGTCCCCCAGGCGCCGTGAGCGCACCCATGGCGCGGTTTGCAGGCCGGCGCCGCCTGCGGTAAGCCGGGCATGCTCGGGCCAGCGCGTCGCGCGGATGCCAGCATCGCCCGCGCTCCCCCACGCCCTCGCCCCATGCGCCCCCGTTCCCCGCTCGACAACCTCCCTGACGTCCGCGATGGCCTGACCAGGCCCGAGCGCATCGTGCTGGTCACCCTCGCCGAGCTGCAGGAGGAGCGCCGCGGCCGCAACGTGCCCACGGCCATGCTCTACGGCCGCGTGGTCGAGCGCATCGACATGAGCGTCGACGAGCTGCAGCGCATCCTGCAGCGGCTCGGCGCGGCGCGCGGGTACGGCGGGTGAGCGCCGGAGGCGCGTCGAGCGCCGGAGGCGACGCGGACGCCGCGGACGCCGCGGACGCCGCAGAGGCCCGTGAGGAGGCTGCTACCGGGACGCTCGAACCGCCGCCGGCTGGCACCGTCGAGCGCTGGGCGTGGGACTACGTGCTCACCACCGATCTTGCCCACAAGCAGCACCCGCCGCCGCTCCCGCAGCACTGGGAAGAGGCCCCCCCGCCCCGGCGCCTGAACCGGCCCGGGCGCCCCGAGGCGCTCCAGATCACCGCGCGCGCGCCGAAGAGCCCCGGCCCCGAGGCCATCCGCGTTCCCCTGCGCCGGGCGCAGCTCGTCCACACCTTCCTGCACCACGAGCTGCAGGCCGCAGAGCTGATGTGCTGGGCGCTCCTGGCCTTCCCCGACACGCCCCGCGCCTTCCGCCGCGGCCTGCTCCAGATCGCCGGCGACGAGCTGCGGCACATGGGCATGTACGCGGACTACCTGGCCACCCTCGGGTACCGCTTCGGCGACTTCCCGGTGCGGGACTGGTTCTGGCAGCGGGTGCCCTCCGCGGCCTCGCCCGCGGCATTCACGGCGACCCTGGGCATGGGCCTCGAAGGCGGCAACCTCGATCACGCCGCGCGCTTCGCCGCCCGCTTCCGCGCCATCGGCGACGAGGCCGGCGCCGCGATGCAGGACCAGGTCTGCGCCGAGGAGATCCCCCACGTCCACTTCGCCGTGCACTGGTTCCAGCGGTTCATGCAGCAGGCATCCCCGGACACCCGAAGCGATGGGTTCGACACCTGGACGGCGCACTTGCCGCCCCCCCTGTCGCCGCTGGTGATGCGCGGGGAACCGCTCAACCGCGAGTACCGCGCCCGCGCCGGCTTCTCCGAGGCGTTCCTCGACGCGCTCGCCGCCTGGTCCCCCAAGGCACCTGGCTGCTGAGCCATCACCCACACGCCCCCCACACGCCCCATGCCGCCGAGACGTGCCTGGCTGCTGAACCTCGATGCCGACGAGGAGCTGGCGCGCCCTGCGGGCTACACCCCGAACCGCGCGGTGCTCACCCGCTCACGCGCGCTCGCGGCGCAGGTCGGCCCGCTCCTCGGCCCCGACGATGTCCTGATCTGGCCCGACGAACCGCCCCCCGCCGCGCTCCCAGACGGCTCCCCTACCTCCCTTCCCCTACCTCCCCTCCCCGGCCACGCCTGGTGCCCCACTCCCCGCGCCCTCCGCGCCCTCCGCGACGCGGGGACCGTGCCTGCGCCCGCGCCCCCTCTGGAGGTGATCCGCTGCGTCAACCACCGCCGCTTCTGCGCAGCGCTGGGCCAGCCGCTACCCGGGGCCTGCTTCGCGGACACCGTGGAGGAGATCACCCGGACCGTGGCGTCCCCCTCCCCCACGGGTCTGTGGCTCCTCAAGCGGCCCTTCGGGTTCGCTGGCCGTGGCCGCCTGCGCATCCCTGCGGGGCCCCTCGACGCGAGCGCGCTCTCATGGATCTCCGCCTCGCTCGCGCCCGACGGACGGCACGGCGGGGGCTTGCAGGTGGAGCCCTGGATGGTGCGCTGCGGTGACTTCAGCCAGCATGGCCACCTCACCCCGGCGGGCGCGCTGGTGCTCGGCGCCCCCTGCGTGCAGCGCTGCGACGAGCGAGGCACCTGGCTCGCCACGGCGCGCGCGGCGCCCGCAGACCTGGCACCCGACGAGGCGCGCGCTCTCCACGAGGCAGCCACCACCACCGGGGAGGCGCTGGCTGCCGCCGGCTACTTCGGGCCCTTCGGCATCGACGCCTTCCGCTTTCGCGACGCCGCAGGTGAGGTGCGCTGGAACCCCCGGTGCGAGATCAACGCCCGCTACACCATGGGATGGGCGACGGGCATGGGGGCCGTCCGCCCCGACCTCGCCTGAAGGACCTGCCCCGAGGGCACGTCAGGGCGTCTCCAGGACACCGCGACGACCCGGATCGGCTACGCTCCGCGCTCCGTCATGAGCGAGCACAAGCCGCGCCGCCGCACCCAGTCCTCCTGGGATCCGCCCACCGTCGTGTACCAGCCCGATGGCCAGGTCGCCGACCCCGCGGCCGTGCGCAAGGCGCTCCTGCGCAACGCCCCCGAGGCCAAGGCGAAGCAGGAAGGGCCGAAGCCGGAGGGCTCCGAGGCCGCCGAGGCCGCCGGCGCCGCCGACCCGAAGGACGCGCCGCGAGAACCCGGTGACCGCGGCCCAGACGAGGGCGCGCCCCTCGTGTCGCCCGCCATCCACGACGACCTCACCGTGCGCATGCCCGGCAAGTCCGGGATGCAGGACGATCCCACCGTCCACGTGCCGGGCAAGGCCGCCCGCTCGCGGGACTTCCAGGACGATCCGACGCGGCTCGCGCCGATACGCACGCCGCCCACCTCGAACATCCCCCCTCCCCGCAGCGACCACGACGACGACGAGGAGCGGTCACCTCAGGGCCTTCAGGAGACCGTGCAGTGGATCCTGAAGAAGCACGGCAGCAAGCTCTGGTGGCTGCACACCGCCTATGCGCTCGGCCTCGGCGCCTTCGTGGTCAGCTACGCCCAGAAGGGCTTCGAGCGCGCCCGCTGGCTCGCCGTCAGCGTGGGCGTGGCGTGGCTCGTGGTGGTGCTGTTCTTCCGGCTCTTCGGCTCAGGAGCCCGCCAGGATTTCTCCACCGCGTGGCGCAGCGCCAGGCTGCGCTTCCTGGTGATGACCTACGTCCTGAAGAACCTGTACCAGGGCATGCTCTTCTTCCTCCTGCCCTTCTACTGGAAGAGCGCCTCGTTCGAGGTCTCGAACCGCTGGTTCGTGGTGCTCCTCGGCGCCTGCGCGCTGCTCGCCACGCTCGACCTGGTCTTCGACCGGGTGCTGATGCGCTGGAAGTTCCTCGCCTCCATCTTCTACGGCGTCACCCTCTTCGCCTGCCTCAACCTGGTCATCCCGGCGCTGCTCCCGAACACCCGCACGCTCTACACGCTGATGTCGGCCGCAGCGATCGCGGTGCTCGGCTTCACCATGCTGCACCTGCCCCTCGGGGCGCTGCGGAGCCCGGGCGGCGTGGCGCTGCTCCTCACGGCGCTGGTGGGCGGGACCGGGCTCGCCTACGCGACGCGGCGGGCCATCCCGCCGGTGCCCATGTACCTGTCGAACGCCGCGGTCGGGCCGCTGACCCTCCCCGATGGGCGGCTGGCCATGGAGGTGAAGGCGCTGCACGAGTCGGTGATCGAGAAGCTGCTCGCGGTGACCGACGTGGTGGTCCCCGGCGGCAAGGGCGACCGGCTGCACCACGTATGGCGGCTGAACGGCGTGGAGATCTACCGGGCGCCCGAGGAGACCTCGGTGGTGCAGGGACCGGAGGCCACGGTGCGCCTGCAGTCATCGCTCAGCGGCCGGAAGCTTCCGCCGCGGCTCGTGGGGCACTGGGCCGTCGACGTGGAGACGGAGGACGGGCAGCTCGTCGGGCGGGTGTCGTTCGACGTGAAGGAGTAGCGCGGCTCAGGGCTCGAAGCCCAGGAGCCATACGTCCCGCCCCCCGCCGTGCGCGAGCGGCCTCTCCAGACCCTCCACAGGGAACGAGCTGTCCATGTGGCCCACCACGTAGGCCTGCTGGTCCAGGGGGGAGGTGGCGACGTCGAGCGCGACCTGCTCGACAGGTCCGCGGAGGGAGCTTGCCCAGATCAAGGCGCCGGGCCCCTCCTCGGTCGACGGCCCGAGCTTGATCACGAAGCCGTCCTTGCCGTCCAGGTGCTCGAGCCGGGTCTCGTCCTCGTCCGGCAGGGTGATCTCGCCCATCAGCGAGCCGCACAGGAGCACCCCTCCGGCGCGATCCGTGACCAGCCGCAAGCCCTCGTCGTCAGCGTCACCGCCGTAGGTGACCACCCACGCCGGGGTGCCCTCGTCGAGGGCGTAAGCCGCAAGGAAGACATCCTGCCCCCGCGCGCTCTGCGTGAGGTCCGCGCCGAAGCCCACGTTGTCGCCGCTGAAGGTGCCGGTCATCAGCACCCGCCGGTTGGACTCCACGATCACGTCCTTCGGCTGAAACACGGCGTCGGTCTGGAAGAGGTGGTGCCAGCGGTGCTCCCCGCTGCCGGCGTCGAGCGCCACGAGGAAGCCGTTCGCGTGCCCTCCCTGGCTCGACACCGGAGCATCGCTGTCTCCGTCGAAGTCGATCTCACCTTTGAAGCCACCCGCGAGGACCACCTCACCGTCGGGCCCCACGTCGACGGCCACGGGCTGGGTCGGATTGATGTTGATGGCGTGGGCCCAGACCTTCTTCCCTTCGCTGTCGAGCTTGATCACGAAGAAGCTCTCGGCGAAGCCCGCGCTCAGCGCGCTGTCGAGGTCGATGTATCCCGAGAACTCACCCACCAGGATCAGGCTCCCATCGGGTCCGACCGCCAGGCTGTGGATCCAGCTCTGACCTTCCCCGCGCAGCGCCTCCGTCCAGATGGGCTCCCCGTCAGCGTCGAGCACGGCGATGAACCCCTCCCACAGATCGGTGAACAGGCCGTCTTCGTTCTCAAGATGCTGACCCGCGATGTCGATCCCTTGCTTGTAGTCGCCGACGATCACCACCGCTCCATCGGCGATGGCTTCGAGATCCGTCACCCGGTAGTCACCGCTGCCCGAGAGATGGTGGCTCCAGACATGGCCGAGCGACACATCCAGCTTCACGACGTGGATGCTGCGCTCGTTGGGCTCTCCCATGGGGCCGCCGCCGTAGTCGATCGCGCCGCGCGCGTTGAGCGCGACGAAGACGTCTCCCGTGGTGCTGACGGCGACCCGCGCCTCGTCCTGGGTGTCGGCGTTGCCCCACGACGTGCCCTTCACGGGTGTCGCCAGGCAGTCCTGCGTGCAGGGCTCGGGAGGGGGGAGCGGGAGAGGTCCACCTGCCCCCTCACCTCCCTGTCGCTCGCTGAAATCCGCGCCCACCACGAGCGCGCAGCCCCCGGCGAAGTGCAGGAGACCCAACCCACCGATGAGCGCCGCCCCCGACCCCAGATGACGCATGATCTTCAACGGAACTGCCTCCAGAGGTATCTAGCGACTGCTCCCCCAGCCTTGCCAAACGCACCACCAGGGGAGCCCGCGAGCGCCCTCAAGGCCGGAGCGCCGCGATCCAGACATCCCTCTCCCTGACCTCCCGCTCCGGGGTGCTCGAAGGGGCGATGGGGAACCAGTTGCCGGTGTACCCCACCGCGTACACCTCACCGAGAGGCCCGGCAGCGACGTCGAGCGCCGTCTGCGCGCCTTCACCGCCGATGAGCTGACTCCAGATCTCCCTCCCCGGTCCACCCGGCCGCGAAGGGTCGAGCTTCACGACGAAACCATCTCTGGCGTTGGTGTCGTGCAGCATGCCGCCGTCGGAGAACTGGATGGTGCTCGTGGCGGCGCCCGTCAGCAGGACGTGGCCCTCCGTGTCCTTCTCGATGCGGAACCCGATGTCCTCGCTCTGACCCCCGAACGACTCGGTCCAGAGGGGTGCCAGATCATCGAGCTGGTAGGCAGCGAGGAAGGCATCCAGGCCCTCGACCGCCGAAGGCATCCCTGCTCCTTGCCCGAAATCGAGGGAGTCTCCCTGGTAGTAGCCGGTCACGAGCACTCTCTTGCTCGCTTCGACCACCACGTCGATCGCCTGGCTGGAGGCCTCGCCCGCGAAGAAACGGTGCCGCTGGTAGTCGCCGTCCTTGTTCAGGAGCACCAGGAACCCCGACTCCCTGCCGCCCGAGAGCCCCTGCATGGACTGGGCTCCGAGGGTGATGCCGCCGCGGTAGAGCCCGACGAGCACCACCTCGCTGTCAGGGCCGCAGTCCACGCCCAGCGCGTCCTGGTCCCCGCCGCCGCCGAAGGTCCTGGACCAGTGCACGTTGCCCCCGGCGTCGTACTTCACCACGTAGAGGTCGGCGCCGTCGCTGGCCGCCGCTGCGACGGCGCCGTCGTGCAGCACGAGCGAGCCGCGGTACCAGCCCACCACCACGATCCCGCCGTCGGGCGCGACCGTGACGCTCTTGCCGAAGCGCTCTTGCTGCCCACGCAAATCCCGCACCCAGAGCACCTTGGGCCCCGTGGGCCCCGTGGGGTCGAGCTTGGCCACGAACGCGGCCCGCTCGTTCGCGCGATCGAACGTCACGTCTCCCATGGTGAACGTGCCGAGGAAGCTTCCGACGAGCACCAGGTTCCCGCTGGCATCCACCACGATGTCGCCGAGGTCGTGCGCGAAATCGCTGCCCTGGGTGGTGAAGCTCCACACGTGCTCCAGGGTCGGCGTGAACTTGGCGATGTGGATGGACTGCTGGTTCCCCGTCCCGATGGCGCTGCCGCCGTAGTCCATGGAGCCGATCGTCTCCAGGGCCAGGTACACGGATCGATCCGGGGCGACGATGACCCGCACCTCGGCCTGATCGTTGTCGTTCCCGAAGATCCCGCCGTGTATCGCCGCGCCGTCGCACACCGGGGTCCCGTCACAGTTCTCGTCGTCCTGCGCGGTCGAGCAATCCTCGGCGGCCGGTTGGCTGCCGTCCGGGCACGTTCCGCCCTCGGGCGTCGCGGCATCCGGATCGACGCCCGCGTCCGACGCCTCTCCCCTCTCGCTGAAGTCCGCGCCGACCACGAGCGCGCAGCCGCCAGCGGTGTGCGCAAGCCCAGCAGCGCCGACGAGCGCCACGCCCGAGATCAGGTGACGCACGTTCAACATCAGAACTGCCTCCACACGGAGAGGGTTCCGCCGCCCGGAAGGAACGTGGGACCGACGACCGTCGCCGCGCGCGGCCGCGCCTTGCCGAAGGCCGTCTTCTCGGCGCCGCTGTCGGTCAGCACCAGGTAGACCCCCGCTCCGATGCCCAGCAGGCCCGCGAAGAAGGTCACCGTGCTGACCGTGGAGAGCGTGCGCCCCGCGCTGGCGGCGTCGGCGCCCTCGGGGCTGCACGTCGTCGCGGTGCACTCGTCGTCGACGGTGGACTTCTTGCCGAGCACCAGCCCGCCCAGGATCAGGCTCGTCGTCAAGCTGGCGGCGCCGACACCCCCGACGACATACCCCACCGTGCGCCGCGAGAGGCCACCCGAGGAGGCTCCGACCGTGGCGGTCGCCTCGCTCGCCTCGCCCGCGGCCTCGTCCAGCATCACCGTGCGCACCTCGCCTGCCGCGAGCAGCACGCTCTGGCGCGTCCTGGGCGCACCCGGGATCTCCACCTCGATCTCGTGGCGCCCCGGATCCACGGCCGTCTCCACGCCCATCTCCTCGGGCAAGAGCTGCTGCCCGTCGCGGAAGACGCGGGCCCCGGCGGGCATCGAGCGCGGCGGCTTCACCGTGAGGCGGGCGACGCGCGCCACGAGGAGCGCCGCTTGCTCCTTCGCGAAGGGCACCCGCTGGTCCCCGGGCGCGAGGCGTTCCAGCGCGGCGTTGTAGCTGTGGAGCGCGCCGGCGAGCTGGCCGAGGTGCTCCTGACAGAGGGCGAGGTTGAGGAAGGTCCCGGGCGCGGGCTCGATCTTCGCGCTCTCCTCGAAGCGGGGGCATGCCGCGACGTAGTCCTCGCGCGCCATGGCCGCGCGGCCATCACGGAAGAGCGTGGCAGCGCGCGGGTCCGGACGCGGCGCGGGCTCGGCGAGCGCGCTCGGGGCGCGGACGGCCTGGACCGACAGCGCGAGGAGAAGGATGCCCGCCCGGATCCAGCAGCGATCAGCCATGGGCACAGGCCAGGAATATCCCAACCTTGCCCGCGCAGGGAACGCCTTCAGTACTGGCTGTCGAGGTTTGGCGCCGACTTCGTGGAGCGTGGTCGGGTCGCCGCCGGGATGGCGGACGTGGAGCGTCCGTTCGGCGCCGTCGTCGTGCGGCCCGTCCCGTCACCACCCGACGAGGGGGCGCGCTGAGCGTTTGCGGTGACGGCGGTGGAAGCTCCCTGAGGTGCGGGGGGCTGCGAAGCGACGGTAGCGCTGCCGGAGGGGCTCTCCGCGGGTGCTTCCGCGGGGGGCGCGCTGGGCGCTGGCGCTGCGGGCAAGGCTGCACCCTGCGCAGGCTGGACCTGCGGGGCCTCGCCCGGGCGTTCCGGAGAGGGGATCGCAGTCGCCGCGGCAGCGGTGTCGGGGATCGCTTCCGAGCGCCGTGTCTTCGCCCAGTACACGCCGGCCGCAGCGAGGGCCATCGCAGGGATCACCAGCGCCATCACCAGGAGCGCGGTGCGCAGCGGCCCCCCTGCCCCCAGCGTGCCCCGTTGCCCCTCGGTGACCACCGGCAGGTGGGTCCGCAGCGCGGCTTCCTGCTGCGTCGGCGAGAACGGCTGCCCCACGGTCACCGGCATCGGCCAGCTCACGCTGGAGACAGCGAGGTTCGGCAGCGCGTCGCCGGTGGATGCCGTCGCCGCCTTCACCGCGCGCTGCATCGCGCGCACGTCCGGGAACCGGTAGGCACGATCGAAGGCGAGGGCGCGGTCGACGAGCACACCCACCATCGGCGGCACCGGCACGATGCTCGCGAGCGGCGGCGCGGGCTGGGTCATCGCCAGCAGCAGCACCTCGTTCGCCGTCTCCGCGCGGTGCACCTCGTGCCCTGCGAGCAGCGCGAAGAGCGTCGCCCCGACGGCCCACTGATCCGTGGTGGCGTCGACCATCTCCCACCGACCCCGCGCTTGCTCCGGCGCCAGGAAGGCCGGGGTGCCCATCGCCACCCCCGACTGCGTGGTGTGGCTGTCCTGCTCCACGATGCGCGCGATGCCGAAGTCGAGCACCTTCACCTGGCCGCCCGTGGTGATGAACACGTTGTCTGGCTTGAGGTCGCGGTGCACGATCCCCGCCGCGTGCGCCGTCGCCAGCACGTCGAGGAGCTGATCGGCCATGGCCAGCACCTCGCCCACGGGCATCCTGCCCCCGAAGCGTCGCGCCCGCGCCCCGGCCGTCTCCCCTTCGAGCAGCTCCATCACCAGGAAGACCGAGCCGTCGTCGGCGACCTCGTCGTCGGTCACCACCACCACGCCGGGGTGGTTCACCTTGTTGGCGACGTAGCCTTCCGTGAGAAAGCGGCGCTTGATCTCGGGGACCGCCGACATCTCCGGGTGGAGCATCTTGATCGCGACCCGGTTGCCGTTGCGGTGCGTGGCCACGTAGACCGCCGCCATCCCGCCGATGCCCACCAGCCCGTCGAGACGGTACTTGCCCTTGAGGATGCGTCCGACACGCCCACGTGCGCGGACCAGGATGGAATCGGGGGCAGACATGGTCGGCTGGACGCCCCGAGCGCACCTCGGGCACCGACGAGCGTAAACGAAAGCCCCTGCCGCAGGAAGGCATCCTCACCAGAGCGCCTCACGGAGACCAGATCTGCGGCAGACCTGGAATCCTTGAACCCACCGGGGTGTTTCATCCCTGAACGCCCCCTGCAGCCCCTGCGTGCAACCCTGCACGCGACCCCTGCGCAATCCCGCGCAACGCCGTGAGCAACGCAGCGCGGCGACCCCACCGGCCCCCCTCACCGCCTCATGGTAGGGTGGCTAAGAGCGCTCAGGACGCCCCCCGATGCAGTTCTCTCTCTTCGTCACCCTGTTGACCGCCATCACCGGCGGCCTTGCTTTCTACGTTCACCGCCGCCTCTCCACGGCCTTCGGCTTCTCACCCCGCACCCGCCGCATCCTCGGCATCCTCCTCGCCGTCTCGCTCCTTGCCCTTCCCCTGGGGCGCCTCGCCCGCTCGATCGTGCCCACGGGTGGAGCCCGGATGCTGTCGTCCGTGGGCTTCCTCCTGACGCTCTCGCTCCTGATCACCGGCGTGTGCCTCGCCCTCACCGACCTCCTGCGCCTGGTCCTCCGTCTCGCGCGCCGCATCGTGCTCCGCGGCGAGAGCCGTGACGGGACCCGCGACGCGACCTCTCCAGCCGGCGCGCTGGTGGCCAGCGACGACACCGCTGCACGCGCAGACGACACCGCTGCACGCGTGGACGACGCCCCTGCACGCGCAGACGACGCCCCTGCACGCGCAGACGACGGGGCCTCACGCCCTGTCCCTCCGCAGCGCCCTCTCGCCGCCGACGCCCCGGCGCTGGCCCTCCCGCGCCGCGACTTCCTCGCGCAGGGTGCTGCCAGTGCGGCCCTGCTCGCGGGCGCTGGCACCTCGCTCTACGGCGCGCTGGTCGGCCGCCACGACTACGTCATCGAGGAGGTCGCCGTCCGCATCCCGGGCCTCCCGCGCAGCCTCGACGGGTTCACCCTCCTCCAGTTCTCCGACATCCACTTCGGTCTCTTCATCGGCGAGCGCGAGATCGCCGTCGCCGAGGACCTGGTGCGCAAGGCCCGAGGTGACCTCGTGGTCCTCACCGGAGACCTCATCGACAACGACCCTGCCTACGCCGACATGCTCGGCCGCTTCACCCGCCGCATCGCGCCCCTCACCCGCGGGGGCGTCTCGGCCATCCCCGGCAACCACGATCACTTCGCGGGGATCGACGCCACCGTGGGCGCTCTCGAGCGCGGCGGCGCGACGGTGCTGCGCAACCGCGGCCAGGTCATCGGCGACAAGGGCGGCGCCTTCGCCCTGCTCGGCGTGGACGACGTCTGGGCCCGCAAGCGCATCCCTGGCGGCGGCCCCGACCTCGCCCGCGCCCTCGCCGACGTCCCTCCCGACCTCGCACGCGTGCTCCTCGCCCACAACCCCGTCTACTTCCCCGAAGCGGCGGGCCAGGTCGCGCTCCAGCTCAGCGGCCACACCCACGGCGGCCAGGTGAACCCCGTGGTGCACCCGGGCTCCTGGGTCCTCCCCTACGGCTACGTCGCTGGCCTCTACCAGCGCGACGGCTCCACGCTCTACGTCAACCGCGGCTTCGGCGTCGCCGGCCCCCCCGCGCGCGTCAACGCGCCCCCCGAGCTGACCCGCATCGTCCTCGTCGCTGCCTGACCGTGCACCTCGTCAGTCGGTGTGTGCGACGGCGCGGACCTCGATCAACTGATGAGGGAAGGCCAGCGCGGTCACCCCGATGAGGGTACCGGCCGGCCGATGGTCGCCCACATACTCCTTGAACAGAGCCACGCAGGGCTCGAAGTGTTCCTTCGGGTTCGTCAGAAAGATCTCCATCTCGGCGATGTTCGACCTCGTGACCCCGAATCCCTTCAGCACGCGATCGAGGTTCTCCAGCGTCTGTCGGGTCTGAGCCTCGATGTCGCCCTCGCCAACGAACGCGCCCTGCATGTCGTGGGAGAACTGTCCCGAGATGTAGATGGTGCCGTTAACGCAGTAGCCCTGGGTGACGCCGAAAGCTTCTTCCCAGGAGACCCCGTGATTGTAGGTCCTGGCCTTGGTGGTCATGTCCGTCTTCCTTCCTGTCCCCGTGACATCGACGAGGCGCTGGTTTCTCTAGCCGGTTGATTGACGAATGGACGTCCCTACAGAAGCGAAACGCGCGACGCTCGGGCCGTGCTGCGCGCAAATCTGACGGACATCCTGGTCTTCATGGCCGTCGTCGATGCAGGAAGCTTCGTCGCCGGGGGACAAGCCATGGGCCTGTCCCGATCGGCGGCGGGAAAGGCCGTCATCCGCCTGGAGAACAGGCTCGGTGCGCGCCTCCTGAACCGCACCACGAGGACGCTGAGCCTCACCGACGAAGGGCGGGTGTTCTACGAGCACGGGCTGCAGATCCTGGCGTCGGTCGACGACGCGGAGGCGAGCGTGGCCGGGGGGAGCGGCACGCCACGAGGCGTTCTGCGACTCACCGTTCCCGATGCCTTCGGGCGGCTCGTGGTTCTACCCCTGATCAAGAAGTACCTGGAGGCCTGGCCGGACATCCAGGTCGAGGTGAGCTTCACCGATCGCGTGGCCGACATCGTCGAGGAAGGCTTCGATCTGGCGGTGAGGATCGGGGTCACGACGCCGGACACACGGCTGGTCTCCCGGGTGGTCGCCAGGTACAAGGCCGTGCTCTGTGCCTCGCCGTCCTACCTCGCCGAGCGCGGCGAGCCGCTGGACATCGAGGATCTCGCAGCCCACGACTGCCTGTTCTTCAGCAGCCGAAAGCAGAGGCAAAGCTGGCGCTTTCGCGGTGAAGGAGGTTCCTGGGTCAAGGCGCAGGGTCGTAGCCGCTTGAGGCTCGACAGCGGAGAAGCGATCCGGGACGCCGCCATCGCGGGACTCGGCATCGCGTTTCTTCCGGACTTCCTGGTCGCAGCAGACCTGGCCGCGGGCCGCCTCCGGCTGGTTCTCTCCGATCTTGAGGCTGATGACGACGTGAAGATCCTGACGCTCTATCCCAGCAAGCGTCTCCTGGAGCCTCGTGTCAGGCGCTTCATCGAGCTCATGGTCGAAGCGCTCGGGACCTGATGTGCCAACCTCGCACGCAGAAGCAGAAATCGACACGACAAATCGCAACGCCCGCGCCCACCAACGCGCCCCCGAGCTGATCCGCATCGCCCTGGTCACCGCCTGCCGCTGTGCCCGCAATGCCGTGGTGCCATGGCACCCCGGTTGCTTTCTCGTGGGGGATGCACCGCAGCACGACCCACCTACCCGCTGGACGTCCCGGCGCTGATCGGCAACGAACGGCGCCCGCGCCCGAGATCGTGGAGGCGCCGCCCACAGTGCTCATCCATCACGTCCGCAGCACACCCCAGGCCGTCGCCGAGGTGCTCACGGGCGCCGCAGCGGGCGCTGCACTGGGTGCCATGATCGGCCCCCCCGGCATCGTGGCGGGCGCCCTCCTGGGCGGCCTGGTGGGCGCTGCTGCCGAGGTCATGCTCGACCGCGATCGCGCCCGCGCTGCGCAGCACGAGGCCGAACTCGACACCGCGCTAGGCGTGCTCGACGGGTACATCGGCGAGGCCCCGGCCAACCAGACTGCGCCACGCCTCGGCGTCTACTCCGCGGCCACCGCGACCCTCTCTGGCAGCGCCGCGCGCGCGCCGCAGCCGAGCGAAGGCCCCTTCCAGAACGTCGACGCTGCGTGAGCCGCCCCTGCTGGGTCCTGCCGTGAGCAGCACAGATGCGCGCACATCTGCGCCTGGCACCTGCTTTGCTCGCACCCACGCCATGACCCACGATGCACATGAAGGCCGCCGCGCCGTGAGGGCGCCCGAGTCAATGTCGAGCTGGGGATTGCCCGAACGGGAGCCCCTCGAACCGCACCCGCTTCCGCCCGAGGACGTGCCCCTCTCCGAGCACCGCACCTCGACGATCCCGACCGTGCTTTCGGAGGCGCTGGCGGGAGTCGTCGCGGGCGCTGCGCTCGGCACCGTGGGCAGCCCGCCAGGCATCGTGGTCGGCGCCGTGGTCGGAGCCATCGTCGGTGCCAACGCGGACGTGGTGGTGAAGCGAGATAGGCATGAACGCCACGACGATCGACGCGCTGCCTGACGCGCCGCCTGACACGGGGGACCCGCACGCGCGTCACCGTGACTCGACGGTACCGTGGCTTGACGACCGGGGGAGCCGCTTGTTACCCGCTCGACATGGCGCTTCCCTCCAGCCTCTCGGTGCTCGGTCCTTCGGCCCCTGTCGCTCCCGCCACCCTCGATGCCCTGGAGCGCGCGCTCGGATACCGCCTGCCTCGCGCGTACCGTGATCTCCTCTGCCACCACGGCGCTGGCAGGCTCCTCGGGGAGTTCTGGCTCGCGGCCCCCGAGCCGGCCGAGTTCGCGCATGCGGACCTCGCCGAGCGCGTCGCCGGGTGGAACCCCGAAGCGCGCACGGCCTCGCCGATCGAGGACATCCCGTTTGAAGAGTGGAAGCGCCTCATCGTGTTCGCCGCCCGCGACCGGCTCGAGCTCGCCTTCTTGAAGGGCGACGAGGACGGCCCTCTCTGGGTCGTGCACGAAGAGTTCGGGCGCGCCGTGCGCTTCGACTCCTTCGAGGCCCTGGTGCGCGACCGCGCCCGCCTCGACGACGCCGTCCCCCCTGCGGAAGGATGCCGCTGGGACTTCCCCGCGAGCTACGTGACGGACAACCTGGATCTCGACACCCAGCTCGACCACGCGCTGAGCGACGACAGCGCGCTGAGCGACGACCACGATCCCGTGAACGCCGTGCTCGACACCTTGCTGGAGCGCGCGTCGGGCTACGCGGTGTGGTCCCACGCCTTCGAGTCGTGGGTGCGCGCCGCTGGCACCCACCGGGACGCCCCGGACTTCCGCGCTGGAGGAGAGCGCATCGTGCGCAACTACCGCGAGCGTCTCCCGGGCCTCTGGGAGCGACACCATGCCGCCGAGGGCGTGGCGCTCCTGCGCGCGGGCCTGACCCCCGCGACCATCGCCACCCTCGTCCTCCACCCCGACCTCGCCTTCCTGAACGCGCGCCTCACCGTCGGCGAGCAGGGCGACTTCACCTACGCCTCGATCACCACGGACACCCCGATTCCGGAGACCGTCGCGATCTCTGCCGAGGACGCGAGCGGCAATCAGGGCCCCTGGCGCCACAAGTTCGAGCCTTCCGGCGAGGAGCCCGCAAGCATGTTCGTGCCGTTCGGACCGTTCATCCCCCGCCGGGTGCGGATCGCCCCCGCAGACGCCTGAGCCCGTGGACGGCGAGCGCCCTCCGCAACGGCACGCCACGGCTCGTTCGCACCATTGCATCACATATTCGCAAGACCCACCGCGCAGTGCGTTCATCGATACACAGCGCACCGCGCGACACACCGCGCGTGCGCACCCTTCGCTCCGCGCCGCTTCACTGGTTTTGCGGGGCGTACGTCTCCCTGCTTTCACCTTGTGCATCCCCCATCCACGCCTAGACTGAGGATCATGAAAATCGCTTGGACCATTCCGTTGCTTGCCCTCTCCCTCACGGCTTTCACCGGCTGCGCCTCGGACGACGGTGAGGACCCTGGCCCCACCGACCCCGAGGCCGTCACCATCGCCGAGGCGCGCGCCCAGGAGGCCGACTCCGAGGCGACCGTCGAGGGCACCGTCACCGTCGCTCCCGGCATCTTCACCTCCTCCATCGGCGACCAGGGCTTCGCCATCCAGGACGACACCGGCGGCATCTACGTCAGCGCCCCTGCGCAGCTCGACGTCGAGCTCGGCGACAAGGTGCGCATCCACGGCAGCCTGAAGCAGGTCGCGCAGCTCACCACCCTCGTCGCGGACGCTGCGAGCCTCGAAGTGCTCGAAGGCACTGCGGCCATCACCCCGGAGGACGTCACCACCGGCCGCATCGGTGAGGACACCGAGGGCACCCTCGTCCGCGTCTCCGGCGCCCTCACCAAGGCCATCGAGGACGACACCCCCTACGGCCACAAGATCTACATCGACGACGGCTCGGGCGAGGTGCAGATCTTCGTGCACATCGTCGACGGCGCCCCCATCGTCTCCCTCGACGGCCTCGACATGGGCGACGAGATCGAGGTGACCGGCCTCTCCGCGCAGTACGAGGCGACCTACGAGGTGGCGCCCCGCCTCGCCACCGACCTCACCGTCGCTGCCGCCCCCTGAAGCGGCACGGCCTGCGCCGGCAGGCCCCTCAGCACGACCCCCGCCGCGCCAGCGCCTGCTCAGCGCGTGAAGCCCAGCATACCCCTCAAGGCATGAGGCCCGGCGTCTCCCTCAAGGCGTGAGGCCCAGCGTCCGCCGCAGCGTCTCCGCGAAGGGACTCTCGGGGTGACGCTCCAGGAAGGCCTCGCCCCGGCTGCGGGCCTCCGCGCCCCGGCCGCTCGACATGAGCGCGGTGATCATCAGCACCTCGCGCTCCTGCCAGAAGACGCCCTTCGGAAAGCGGCTGTGCCCCTCCTGCGCCATGGCGGCAGCGCGGGCCGGATCGGTGCGGGAGAGCTGGCGCAGGGTGGCGAGGTGCTCCATCTCGTCCTTGAGCGTCGGCCCCTCCTGCGCCGGCGTCTCGCCCGCAGCGGACGACGTCGCCGAGGAGGGAGGCGCGCCCCTCACGGCAACTTCCGGTGCTGTCGGTGAAGCCCCCTCGATGCCGCTGCGTGCCCCCGCAGCGACCCGCTCGGGCGTGCCCGCCGTCGCTGCCCCTCGGCCTGCGCCTGGCGCTCCGGGCTCAGCGCCGTTCTCCGCGATGCTGCCTGAGCCAGCGCGCTGTCCGGGCGACTGTCCGCTGGGAGCCTCTTGCGCGCCCTGCGCACGCGTCCTGGTACCGCTCTCGCCGGTGGCACTCTCGCCGGTGGCGCGCGCCTCGGGGGCGCTCTCGCGCACCTGCGCGCTCGTGACCACCATGGGCTTCTCCGGCGCGCGGTTCTGGAGGACCACCCCGGCGCCGAGCGCGCCCAGCACTGCCAGACCCGCCACGATCTTCGCCGCCAGCAGGCCACCGCCAGTGGAGAGGCCCGGGATGGCGATCGGTCCCATCTCCGCCGCGCCCCCCGCGAGCCCACCGGCGCCTCCCGCCTCGCCTCCCGCGAGGCGCCCGGTGCCGCTCACGTCACCTCCCCCATCCAGCAGCGCGCTGCCCCCGTCGCCTCCCGCGTCCAGGCCCTCGCCCTCGCTGCCGGCGCTCCCCCCGTCGCTCCCCGCGCCGTCGCCACCGCCGCCCGGATCGTCCTCGGGCCCTCCGGCGCCACTGGCGATCAGCGCCTCGAAGCGCGCGAATCCCGCAGCCACATCGTACTCGGAGGCGTGGGGCAGCGCGGCGCGCAGGTCATCGCGCAGCGCCGCCGGCATCGCCTCGTCCTCTTGCAGGCGCATCGGAAACTCGCTCACAGCTCACCTCCTGCCGCCTGTCCCGTGATCCGCCGGGCTGCCACCGGGCCGCCTCGCTCCAGCCGCTCGTGAGCCTTCTGGAAGGCGCGCCGCGCCGCGAACAACCGCGAGTGCACGGTCCCCACCGGGATCCCCAGCCCACGCGCGATGTCCTCGCAGGACTCGCCCATCATCTCGTACAGAACGAACACGGCTCTCCGGTCCACATCGAGGTCGTCGAGCGCCCGCTGCACCCGCGCCAGCGCGTCGCGGTGCTCGGCCATTTCCTGGGGCGACGACGCGGTCTCGATGGCGCGGTCGAGGGCCGCCTCGTCCGGCACCACCCGGCGCCGCCGCTCGGTGCGCTTGTGGGTGGAGACCACGCGCAGGGCAATCTCGGCGAGCCAGGTGGTCGGCTTGGCGCCCCCCTCCTCGAACCCCCCGCGGCGGTGCACCGTCAGAAAGACCTCCTGCACCACGTCGTCCACCTCTCCCTGCGGCACCCCGAGGCGCGCCACGAAGGCCGCCACGAACCCGGCATGAGCCCGGAACAGCACATCGGCCCTCACCCGCACCCCCCCTCCAGCCGCGGCGGACGCGGCGACCGGAAGCGCGGGTTGCAGGGAGGCGCCAGGCTGCACCCCCCTGGATGGCCGGTGCCCGGTGTTCGCTTCACGGTTTCTTGCGCCCCCCTCCGGAGAGCCCCGGACCGGGGACCCACCCCTGCTGCCACCTCTGCCCACCCCCCGGACCAGCGGGGCTACGAAGGCGCGTGCCTCGACGGCAAGCCCCTGAGCCTCTCACGGCACAGGACATCGTCCGGGTGGAGAACACCCTACTCGAACTCGACGCGGACCGAGGCTCCCTCACGGAGGATGCGCACGCGCCGGTCCATGCCCACCTGGAACTGCGGCACCTCCATCATCTGGACGCAGCGTTCCGCGGTGCCCATCCACCCTGGCCCACCCGCGTCGGGCTGGATGGCCAGCGAGAAGCGCAGGATGTCTTTCTTCCCCTGCGACCACCCGGTCCGCTCCCAGCCCTGGATACGCGCCCACCCGGGCTCCCCGCGCTCGAGCACCTTGGCGCGCCGCATCTCGCCGCCCACCGCGAGGCACACCATGTACCCCATGTACCCGAAGAACACGAGAACGCCGACGGCGGCCAGCAAGAGAATGACGACCATCGCGAGAGTCTACTTTCCTCCGCAGCACCGTGTCCCGTGCTGGCACGACCCTCGTCGGACCTCGGCGCGCGCTGCGACGGGCCCACCGCGATCGTTCGTTCAGCAAACTTCAGACGCCGGGGTGACGGCGAGCCCATCGACGGGGTCATCGGGCGCCATGCACGCCATGCGCGGTCACGGAGACGTCTCTCCAGCTTTGTCTACGGCGCGCCACCGAGGACGCGCCTTTCGAGGGAGGCTCTGATAGGCCGCGTCGTCCAGCGCAGCCATCGCCACCTTCGTCACGAGGAGATTACCTGTGTTGCGCGTTGACGCTTATCAACCGACGTGCTGCCGTCACGGCGTCAAGGGTCAAGGAGAGTTCATGCAGCCGTTGGAAGTGCCGAACTGGGAGCGGGCGAACGCGGACTTCGCTCAAGAGTTCGAGCGTGGGTACAAGGAGGCCAAGGCCGCGCTGGAGGCGGGTGACGAAGATCGGAACGGCGAAAGCTCGTCCGTCTTCTACATCGACGTGCTCCTGGAGAACGTGGTCGACGGGGAGCACGCTCAGCACATGCCGTCGTTCTACGCGGCCGGGTGGGAAGCCGGAATTGCGCGTCGCCGCTCCGGCGAGGCCACGCTGAGCGTCGTAAATGGTCCCGACAGCCGGGAGGCGAGCCTCACCGGTCAACTGCGGTGGGTCGTGCGGCTCAACCGCTGAAGAGCACCCTGTGGAGGAAGCTCCACATCAGCACGCGGTGTCGAGGCCACCAAGCGCGGTTGGTCAAAACTGACCACTACCCCCCGAGGCGAGAACAAAACTCCACCTGGCGCCCCGTCAGGCCTCCAACATCTCCGCCGCCCCTCCCACCTTTCCCCTCACCACAGCGCGAGCAACGCTCCCAGGCTGATCCCCACCCCGGCCAGCGGGAACCGCCGCGCGGCGACCACCGTCCCCTCGGCGTCGACGATCTGCAGCTCGGGGCGGAGGCCCGGGAAGTAGCCGTCCACACCGAGAACGAGGCCGAGGGGACGCGCCACGTGCCAGGTGGCGTCGAGGCGGAGGGCGGGGGTGATCCAGGGGGAGACGGCGGTGCGCGGGTCGGGGACGGAGAGGCCGCTGGCGTTGACGGCGCCCGCGAGGAGGCCGGCGCAGGCGCGGAGCCGGATCAGGTCGCGGGGCCAGCCGGCGGCGCAGGCGTCGAGGCGGCCGGCGATGAGCGAGGACTCGGCTGTCGCGCTCTCGACGGAGGTGGTGGCGGTGCCGGAGACCAGCGCGGAGGCGCGCAGCTCGGCGCGGCGGGAGAGGGACAGCTCGATGGTGGGGGCGATGCCGTAGGTGATCGCGGGCAGGACGTTGAGGAGGGCCATGCCCTCGACGCCCACGGAGAGGACGACGCCAGCGCGGGCGTCGGCGCGGGAGGTGGACGTGGCTCCGGGAGCGGGGGCGCCGGGGGGGACAGGGGTCCACGCAGGGGTCCAGGGGGGCTGCGCCCAGGGAGAAGGAGGCGACCACGGGCCCGGGGGGGCG
>NZ_ASRX01000027.1 GCF_000601485.1 Chondromyces apiculatus DSM 436 | reverse complement strand
CCGACAGGCCCCTGCTCCAGGCCCCTGAGCCAGGGTACGCAGTACTCAGCAGGGGGTGAAGTGGATGGGCTGGTGGCGGACGCTGCGGACGAGGTTGGTGCGGGAGGGGGTGAGGGGGGCGGAGGGGGCGAGGTCGCGGAGGGTGGTGAGGACTTCGCGGAAGAGGTGCTTGCACTCGAGGCGGGCGAGGGGGGCGCCGAGGCAGAAGTGGGCGCCGTGGCCGAAGGCGAAGTGGTGGTTCGGGGTGCGGTGGATGTTGAGATGGTCGGGGTCGTCGAAGACGGCGGCGTCGCGGTTGGCGGAGGGGAAGAAGATCACCACCTTGTCGCCTTCGCGGATGGTCTGGCCGCCGAGCACGGTGTCCTGGGTGGCGGTGCGGCGGAACTGGATGACGGGGGAGACGAAGCGCATCAGCTCCTCGATGGCGCCAGGGAGAAGGGAGGGGTCGTCGCGGAGGCGCGCGAGGGTGTCGGGGTGGGCGAAGAGCACGTCGAGGCCGTGGCAGAGGAGGCCGCGGGTGGCGTCGCTGCCGGCGTTGAAGAGGAGGAGGAAGAACCACTGGAATTCGCTGGGGGTGAGGCGGCGGCCTTCGATCTCGCAGGAGAGGAGATCGCTCACGAGATCGTTCGCGGGGGAGGTGGTCTTGTGGCGCGCGAGGTCGGCGGCGTAGGCGCGGAGTTCGCCGGAGGCGGCGACGCCGTCTTCGAAGGCTGCGCGGGGGTCGGGGAGGTCGCTGCTCAACATGCGGGCAGTGCGGGCGTAGAGCAGCTCGCGGTCTTCGAGGGGGACGCCGAGGATTTCGCAGATGACGAAGAGGGGCATCTCGCCGCCGAGTTCGGTGGCGAAGTCGCAGTGGCCGCGGGCGCGGACGCGGGTGACGAGGTCGCGGGCATGCTCGGCGATGCGGCGGTCGAGGGCGGCGATGTGCTGGGGGGAGAAGGCGTGGTTGACGAGGCGGCGCATGCTGGTGTGGGCAGGGGGGTCCTGGTTCAGCAAGGTCTTGCGCAGCTCGTCGAGGAACGGGGGGGGGGGGTCTTCGAGGAGCACGCCGCCGCGCCAGGAGGAGTAGAGGGTGGGGTTGCGCAGGACGGTCTGGATGTCGTGGTAGCGGGTGATGGTCCAGGAGCCCTGGCCGCGGGGGTCGACGTGCCAGGAGACGGGCTGGTGTTCGCGGAGCTTCCGGAAGATGGAGTGGGGGAAGCCAGGGGTGTAGAGGTCGGCGCTGGTGAGGTCGAGGGGGGCGTCGGACATGGTGATGCTCGGGGAGAGGGGGTCAGTAGGTTGCGGCCTGGAACTGCCAGCGTTCGGTGAGCCATGCGCGGAGGTAGGCGAGCTCCTCGTCGTAGGTGGTGAAGTCGGTGCGGAAGCTCCAGTCGCCGTAGGTGCGGTAGGCTTCGCCCCACCGGTGCTCGTCGCGGCGGGCGCTCGCGTCGATGCGGTCGATGTAGCCGGTCACGAGGGCCTGGATGGCTTCCTCGGTGTAGATGGTGCGGAGGACGTCGGCGTAGCGGGCGCGGAGGGCGGGGCCGAGGGTGGGCTCTTCGAGGAAGCGCTCGAAGAGGCGGTTCATGTCGGTGTAGTCGCGGAAGGTGGAGGCAGAGGCGCGGGCGGTCTGCCAGGTCTGCCCGAAGCTGTCGTTGAAGTCCCAGGGCATGTAGCGGAACACGCCATCGGTGGTCGGGTCGCGGTAGTGGTAGCTGTTCTTGCCGGCGGAGTCGCTGCCGAGGATGAAGGTGACGAAGATCCACCAGTCCTCGTAGTCGCGCTGATCGATGCGGGAGGCGATGCCGGAGGTGAAGGTGGCGGAGTCGCTGGTGGCGACGAAGTCGACGAGGGCTTCGAGGTCGGCGAAGGCGCCGGGCTCGCCTTCGAGGGGGAGGCCCTCCTTCTTTTCGTAGCCGTCGTGGAGGGTGGACTTCTCGCCGCCGTACTGGATGGAGATGCGGTCGAAGTTGGCGTCGTGGTCGATGGCTTTGTAGAGGTTGCCGTCTTCGGAGTAGCCGTGGGCCTCCATGAAGTCTTTGTCGGGGTGGTCGGCGACGGTGTAGAGGCCCCAGTAGGCGCCCTCGATGTAGACGACGGCGCTGTAGGTCTTGATCTGGAGGTGGGCGGGGTCGAGGGCATTCCAGAGGTCGTAGGCGAGGCGCTGGCGGACGTAGGAGTTGTCGTCGAAGGTGCTGATGAGCACGAGCTTGCGGCGGTCGGTGAAGCCGAAGGCTTCGTCGGGCTCCTGGAAGCGGTCGTCCTTGGCGAACTTCAGGGTGTAGCTGTTCTTCGGGTAGGAGAGGGACGAGGCGCCGCGGAGCTTGGCCTCGGCGAGGTAGGCGTGGCCGCGGTAGGTGATGGTGTTGGCGTCGTACTCCTCGGTGAGGGGGCGGCGGTCGAGGAAGAGGACGGGGAGGCCGTACTCCTCGCCGTAGCGGGCCGGGTCGAGGACGGGGATGTTGGCAGGGTCGTCCCAGGCGTCGGCGACGCCGATCTTCACGTGGGTGGTTTCGTCGGTGGCGGGGACGTGGACGGTGACGTCGTAGACGGCGGCCTGGTCGAGGGCAGGGGTGAAGCGGACCTCGCCGGTGGCAGGGTCGTGGGTGGCGCCGGGGGGGAGGCCGGTGATCTCCAGGGCGGTGCCGTCGAGGGAGAGGCTGGTCGTGCAGCCGATGGTGAAGGTGAGGGTCTCGCCTTCGCGGAGCCAGTGGGGGCCGCCGCCGGAGGGGGCGCAGAGGCCCGGGGGATCGCTGGCGGTGTGGGTGGTCGGGCCGCCGGTGGCGCTTTCGGTGTCGTCAGCGCAGGCGGAAGGCAGCAGTGCACCGAGGAGGAGGGTGAGCCTGGCGGTGGAGCGCAGCAGGGGACGCATTGTCAGAACTATAACGCACCCCAGGGGAGGTCGGTACGCGGGTGGCCGCGGCGGGAGGCTGGGAGGAAGGCGCTGGGGGGCGCGGCGGGGGAGAGGTGAGAGGTGAAGGGAGGAGATGGTGAAGAGGGCGTGGTGAAGAGGGCGTGGTGAAGGGGGCGTGGTGAAGGGGGCGTGGTGAAGGGGAAGAGGGTGGAGCTCCAAGTTCTTGGCGGGGGGCGAGGGGCCTGAGTAGGGTGGACTGCCAGACGCATGAAGCTTGCTCCGCTGTCGTGGCTGGTTCGCGTGGGGACGCTGTCACTCTGCTTGATGAGTGCGGCGTGCATCATCATCACGGGGGAAGGAGAGGGAGAAGGCGAGGGGCCGCTGCCCGACCCCGAGGAGGAGCCGGTGGTGGAGGGGCGTGAGCCCGAGGTGGCGGATCCGGGGTCACCGTGTCAGGTCGGGGATCGGGGGGTGGTGCTCGCGTACGAGAAGGTCGCGGAGTACGCGACTGCCGTGGAGACACAGGCGCAGCTCGATGCGTTTCTGGGGCTGTACACGGACCTCGGGTACGTGAGCCATCCGGTCGAGGCCGAGGTGCAGTACGGGGTGGACAGCTACCGGGTCAGTTACTGCACCGTGGATGCGGCGCTGCCGGATCCGGGGACCGGGGAGCGCACGCGGCGGAAGCTGGCGGTGGCGACGGGGATGCTGTCGGTGCCGCGGAGGAGCGAGGCAAGCGCGGTGGTGCTGTATCACCACGGGACGTCGGTGTCGTACGACGATGCGCCATCGAATCCGAGCATCGAGGTGAGCTTCGATGGGCCTCCGTCGTCCACGATCTTTGCGGGGAGCGGGTTCATTTACGTGGCGCCGGATTACCTGGGGCTGGGGTCGTCGCCGTTGACGCCGCACCGGTACTTCCATGCGGGGTCGGAGGCGGACTCGGCGACGGATCTGCTGAAGGCGGCGCAGGAGGTGCTCGGGGATCTGGAGGTGGCGCGGACGGAGGATCTGTTCCTGTTCGGGTTCTCGCAGGGGGGGCATGCGGCGCTGGCGACGCAGCGGAGGCTGGAGGAGGAGCTGGGGGTGACGGTGACGGCGACAGCGACGTCGGGCGGGGTGTTCGACGTGGAGCGGTTCTTCCTGTCGTGCCTGGCGAACGAGGAGGTGGCGACGCTCGCGCTGTATGCGTCGTACGTGCTGGTGGCGTACGACACGGTCTACGGGGTCTACGGGTCGACGGCGGAGGTGTTCGCGCCGGCGTACGCGGGGATCGTGGAGGGGCTGTTCGACATGGAGCACACCTTCGATGAGGTGGTGGCGGCGCTGGCGCCCTCGGCGCGGGAGACGCTGGCGCCGGGGTTCTACGCGGCGGTGTCGGGGGATGCGGAGCACCCGGTGCGGGTGCGGATGCGTGAGAACGGGGTGGATGAGGGGTGGGTCCCGGGAGCGCCGGTGCGCAACTACCACAGCCCGGAGGACGAGGAGGTGGCCTACGGGGATGCGGAGGCGTCGGTTGCGGCGCTGAACGAGGGCGGGGGGGCGGTGACGATCGAGACGCTGGATGGGCTCGATCACATCAATACGTGGCTGCAGGCGATGCCGCGCGCGGTGGGGTGGTTCCGGGGGCTGGAATGAGGGCGGCGGGGGGCGAGAGGGGGCCAGAGGGGGCGTGGAGGGGGGTTACTGGAGGGTGAGGGTGACAGGGGGGGCGCCGGTGCACGCCGGCTCGCAGCCAGGGCCGTTCGGGGTCGCGGAGGTGTAGGCAGGCGTGTAGCTGGCGGCGCCGATGGGGGCGTCGGCCTCGAAGACCTTCACGTCCACCTTGGCGGGGCGGGTGCCCTGCGAGAAGTCGATGCCGGAGAGGCTGTGCTGGGCGGGAGGGAGGGCACACCCGCTCAGGCCGAGCTGGAAGCCAGCGTCGGCAGGGCAAGGAGGGGGAGCGTCGCAGGCGAGGGGGAAGGTGGCGGTGCACGTGGCCTCCTTGCCGTCGGCGGTGACGGTGACGCGGTAGGTCCCCGACTTCCAGGGGGAGGGCCGCTGGAAGGCGACGGAGAAGGCAGGGCCGCAGCCGATCTGGGTGCAGGGGCGCGCGCCGTCGGGGGCGACCGGGGGAGGCGCGGAGGGGTCGTTCGGGGTGGGCTGGTCAGGGCTGCCGCACGCGGCGGTGGCCGTGAGGGCGAGGAGCAGGGCGGTGGGCATGCGCAGGAGGGCGGTGGGCATGCGCGGAGCTTACGTCGGGCGTGCGGGCTGCACACGGTGGAAGGGTGGTGAGGTGGGCGTGGGGTTCCGCTCGGGGGAGGCAGGGGCTGCGTAAGGGAAGGAGCCCACCTCGGTTCCGTGCATCCACTGGCTTCTGGCGCGGGGGCGCGCATGCGCAGATGGGCCATGTCCGACGATGCCAGCACCTGGAAGGTTCTCCCGCATGATCCGATCGAGAAGCTCGCGGAGAACCTGTGGCGCGTGGTGGGGACCCTGCCTCACTTCTCGCTGCGACGGGTGATGACGGTGGCGCGGATGGGGGATGGGCGGCTCGTGATTCACAGTGCGATCGCGCTCGATCCGGAGGCGATGCGGGAGATCGAGGCGTGGGGGGAGCCGGCGTTTCTGCTCATCCCGCACACGCGGCACCGCATGGATGCGCCGCGGTACAAGCAGCGCTATCCGGGGCTCCGGGTGCTCGCTCCGAAGGCGGTCTTTCATGCGGCAGCGAAGGTGGTGCCCGTGGAGGGGACGTACGAGGATTTTCCGGCGGACGAGGCGATCCGGCTGGAGATGCTGCGCGGGGTCGATCAGGCAGAAGGGGCCATGATCGTGCGGTCGGCGGACGGGGTGACGGTGGTGCTCAACGAGGTGGTGTTCGACCTCACGCCGCCACAGAGCCTCGCGGCGCGGGTGGTGATGCACGTCGCTCGGCTGGGGCCCGGGCCACGCGTCACGCCGGTGGTGAAGGTCGAGCTCGTCCGGGATCGGGGGGCGCTGCGGGAGGAGCTGCTGCGCTATGCGGCGCTGCCGGAGCTGGTGCGCCTCATCGTGTCGCACGACAAGCTTTCGACGGGATCTGCCGCTGCGGCTGCGCTGCGGCAGGCTGCCTCCACGCTGTGAGAGAGTCGTGGGACGAGGCGGAGAGATGTGCTGCGTGAGGGGGAGTGGTGGGGCGCCACACGGGGGTTTCGAGCGCTTTCACGAGGGCGCGTGTCCTGATACGGGTGAACTCATTTTCCCATCGCGGAGGACTGCTTGAGCGTGGACGTGCATGACAGTGTGATGGGTTCGTTCTTCGAGACGTGCCCCCAGATGCTCTTCATCGCCGGGCTGGAGGGGCAGCTCAGGATCACCCGTCAGGCCCTGCGCACGGCGTTCGGTCCAGGCGGCGAGGGGGGGAGCACCCTCGCGGATCTCGTGCACCCCGACGACCGGAGCATGTTCGAGGCCGCGTAGGTGCGGCTGCAGCAGGACCGGGCGCCGATGCGGGTCGATCTGCGGGTGGGGGATGAGAAGGGGGAGTTCCGTTACTTCACGTGCCATGCGGCGCGCTCGGCGGGGGGAGCGCGGTGCACGCCGATCATCGAGGTGTGGGACGGGGTGCTGACGCTGCCGATGTTCGGGATCCTGGACAGCATGCGGACGTCGGAGGTGATGGACAACCTCCTCGATCGGATCACCACCAACAGCTCGCGCTTCGCGATCCTCGACATGACGGGGGTGGAGGTGGTCGATACGGGGGTCGCGGGGTACCTGATCCAGCTCGTCAATGCGATCCGTCTGCTCGGGGCCGAGGGGATCGTGGCCGGGATCCGGCCCACGGTGGCGCAGACGATGATCACGCTCGGCGCGGATCTGTCGCAGATCACCACCCACCGGAACCTCCGCGCGGCGCTCGGGTACTGCATCCGCGCCATGTCCAAGGAGCGCTCAGCGTCGCGCTGATGCGCCGCGCCAGTGGGCGCGCTACCGAGACGGTTGCTCCCCCGAGGCTGCGGCGATACCTGAAGGGCAGTGCCGCTCGGTGCTCCCTCCGCCTGCGCTCCTGCGGCGCTCGCGCTGCTGGTTGCGCGTTTGGTTGCGCGTTTGGTTGCGCGTTTGGTTGCGCGTTTGGTCGTGCTCGCGGTCGTGCTCGCGTATGCAGCCTGTCGCGAGCCGGAACCGGCGGGAGGCAGGGAGACGGGGGCGGTGCTCGCCGCGCCAGGGCTTGCTGGAACGGTCGGGGCGAGCGCTTCGACGGGCGCCGCGGCCAGCGCGAGGGCGTTTCCTGCGCCCGCCACGGGGGCGACGGGGGCTGCTGGCCTGGCAGGTGGGTCGGGGGCGTCGGGTCAACCGGCCATGCCCGGAGCGGTGGCTGCGCCGCGACCTGCGGGGGCGCTGGTGATGGTCGCGGGGGGGGACGTGAGCTTCGGGCGTCGGCTGGGCCAGGTGCTCCTGCGCGATCCGCACCACGATCCGTTCGCGGGTCTCTCTGGGTTGCTGGGGGGCGCGGATCTCCGGTTCGTGAACCTGGAGAGTCAGCTCAGCGATCAGCACGGGGAGACGGCGTCGCCGCGGGAACGGCTGGTGTTCACCGGGCCCCCGGAGGGCGCCGAGGCGCTCGCGCGGGCGGGGGTCGATCTGGTGTCGCTCGCGAACAATCACATGTGGGACTACGGCTTCCGGGCCTTCCTCGAGACGCTGGGCAACCTGGAGCGGGTGGGCATCGCGCGGGTGGGGGCGGGGCGGAGTCCGCGGGAGTTCTTCGCGCCCACGATCCTCGACAGGAACGGGCTGCGCGTCGCGTTCATCGCCGTGACGGATGTGTGGAACGATGGGCGGCTCCAGGAGCACGCGGCGCGGATGCACGTGGCCTCGGCCGATCCCGATCTGCTGGCGCACGCGGTGAGGGCCGCGAGGCGCCGTGCGGACGTCGATGCGGTGGTGGTGAGCTACCACGGGGGCGCGGAGTACACGGAGGCGCCGCTGCCTCGTACCCGGCTCATCGCCCGCATGGCCATCGATGCTGGTGCAGATGCGTTCCTCGGCCACCATCCCCACGTCATCCAGGGGATCGCCCTCAGGCGCGGTCGGCCCATTTTCTACAGCCTCGGCAACCTGGTGATGCGCCCGAATCCGCGCGAGCCGGACACGGTGTTCGGGCTGGTGGCGCGGCTGCACCTGCGCCGGGGGGAGGCGCCGCTCGTCGAGGTGTGCCCGGTGCGCGGTGAGGCGCTCGGGGCGGTGGCGCTCTCTCGCGATCCGGAGCGAGGCGCAACGGAGGCGGCGGTTCGGGGTCGGCTGCGCGAGGTGCAGGGGGGCACGGAGGGGGCCGCGGAGGTGGAGGCGTTCGGGCCGGATGGATGCGCTGCCGTGCGCGAGGTCGGGGGGAGAGGCGAGGAGGCAAGGGGGGAGGCGAGGAGGCAAGGGGGGAGGTGAGGCGGTGAGGGGGGGCGGCGGCGGCGGTGGCGGCAGAGGTGTGGAGCGGGGGGGCATCGCACACCGGCCACATGGGTGCGGAGAACCGTCGGAGTCCCGGGTGCTGCGGTGCGAAGATGTCTACCCGGCCTGTGCGTCCTGGGCCTAGGATGGGCCCGACGCTCGTTACCTCCGGGCACGGCTTGCCCGACAGAGCTTACACAGGGATTTATGAGTGGACGTCTGAACGCCGTGAAGTGGATCGCGATCATGGGAGCATGGGCCGTGGCTGCGGCGGCGTGCGCTTCGGGCACGACCATCGACTCGGGGCCGCGTGAGCCGACCCTCTGCGACCTCCGCTGCGATTGCGAAGGGTGCACTGCGGACGAGTACGATGAGTGCGCGGAGGACGAGGCGCTCCTGCAGGAGGCCATCGACGAGAACGAGTGCCAGGACGAGTTCGAGGCTTTCTTCACCTGCTACACCGGGGCGGCCGTCTGCGAGGACGAGACGATCGAGGTCCCGAATAGCTGCGTGCCCGAGCTGGGAGAGCTGAACCAGTGTGTGACGCCTGAACCGGCCTGCAGCACGCTGAGTGACGGGATATGCGACGAGCCCGAGGGGACAGGCACCTGCCCGGAGGGGTCCGACGCCGTCGACTGCGCGACCCCCACGACCTGCGCCACCACGAACAACGGGGTGTGCGACGAGCCCGAGGGGACGGCGACGTGCTCCGAGGGGACGGACGTCGCCGACTGCACGCCGACGGGGACCTGCAACTACACGAACGACGGCTACTGCGACGAACCGGAAGGTTCGGGGCTGTGCCCCGAAGGGACGGACGTGAACGACTGCATGCCGACGGCGACGTGTCCGTACACGAACGACGGTGAGTGCGATGAGCCCGAAGGCACAGGTCTGTGCCCCGAGGGCAGCGATCCGGGCGACTGCCTCTGAGGCGTTCGGCGGCGGGGGCGAGCGCCTTCGCCTCGGAGGGGGGCGGGCGATGACGCGCAGGAAGGTGCACTTCACCGAGACGAAGGCGACGCTGCTCCTCACGCTGTATGGCAAGGCGCTGGAGAGCAAGCTGCCCGACTCCGCGCTCAAGGACACCTACGCCGCCGCGGCCGTCGCGCAGATCGACTACGACTTCGAGAAGCTCAAGTTGAAGCGGGACGCGATGATCGGGCTCGCGATGCGGGCGTCGATGATCGATGGCTGGACACGCGCGTTCCTCGCCAGCCAGCCCGAGGCCACGGTGGTGCACCTCGGCTGCGGGCTGGATTCGCGGGTCTTCCGGGTCGATCCTCCGCCCACCGCGCGCTGGTTCGACGTGGACTTCCCCGATGTCGTTGCGCTGCGGCGCGAGGTGTATCCTGCGCGGGACCACTACGAGCTGGTGGGCACCTCGGTGACCGAGCTGGGGTGGATCGAGGCGCTGCCCTCCGACAAGCCGGCGCTGATCGTGGGGGAGGGGTTGCTTCCCTACCTGGAGCCGGACAAGGGCATCGCGCTGCTGCGTAAGCTCGTGGCGCACTTTCCTTCGGGCGAGATGGCCTTCGATGTCTACTCCAACCTCGGCGTGAAGACGCTCACCTACCAGCCCTCGATCCGGGCCACCGGGGCGAGGCTGGGGTGGGGCATCGACGACGTGAACGAGCTGGTGCGCGCGGTGCCGGGTTTGAGGCTGCTCGACGAGGTGGAGGCGTATGACCCCGAGCAGGTGGCGCGCATGGGGCGGGTGAAGTCCGCCATCGTGAGGCTGATGCTCAAGGTCCCGGCGCTGCGCAAGATGGGGCGCCTCGTGAGGTTTCAGTTCTGAAGGCGACGGGAGCGGGGGAGACGCGGAGGCGAGGACGAGGGGGAGACGCGGAGGTGGCGCGGAGGCTCGCTGAGCTTCCGGGTCAGAGCGCGGTGGCTTTCCAGGTGTAGCCGCGCTCGGCACCGAAGGTGACCTCGATCTTGCCGAAGGTGACCTCGACCTTGCGGGGCTCGGGTGACGATTTGCGGGTGGCGGAGCAGACGTGCTTGTCGCCGCCGGAGAAGGGGATGAGCCCCGGGCCGCAATCGACGACGATCTGGGTCTTCATCTTGTTCGAGAGGTCCGCCGCGAGCTCGTCCCCGAGGGTCTTGGCGGCGTAGATGCGTTGGGGGCTGCGGATCAGCCACTCACCACCGGCGCGTTCGAGCGTGAGGTCCACGGGGGCGCCCGTGGTGGGGATGAGCGCGCAGGTCACCCGCGAGGTCGTCGCGTCGATGGGAGGACAGCTCACCGAGGTGAGCGGGAGGGTGGGGAAGAGGTTCCGGATGAAGTCGCTGAGCCGCGCGTGCTCGGGTAGGGGTGGGGGTGGTGGCGGGGCGGAGACGGGTGGGCCCGCGATGAGTTCGAGGGGGCCGTCGTCGTGGTTCGCGAAGGCCCCTGCGCCGCGGGCGATGTGGTGAGCGCCGAGGGCGACGAGGACCAGGGCGAGGCCGAGGCGCAGGGGGCGACGGGAGCGCTTGAAGCGGCGGAAGAGGAGGAGGCCCACGAAGGCGCAGACGAGCGTGAGGCTGCCACCCACGAGGGCGAAGGTGTCCGTCTCCTCCACGTGGGTCGAGGCGATGGTGCGTTCACCGACGGTGAGCACCGCCCGGTTCTCGCGCCGGCTGGGGAAGTGCAGGAGGGCAGGGAGCACGGCAGCCACGAGTCCCACGGCATCGACGGCGTGCCAGGTGGGGCGTGTCGCCTCCAGCTCTTCTTCGGAGAGGACGGCTTCCGGAGTCACGCGCGCGAAGCTACCGAAGTCACCCCGATGAAGCTACCGAACCTCCCCAGGGTGGGCGTGGGTACGCGGGACGGGGCGGAGGGGCCCGGTGACCGCGGGCCAGGGCGGAGTACACGGAGGCGGGAAAAAGTTCGGTCTTGACGCACGTTGAAATTGATATTCTGTGTCCGCCAACCATGCGCCGGTCTTCTGCAGTACTTCTGTTTGCCTCGGCCTTGCTGGGTTGCGGCGGTGACGAGGATGGGACGTCGGGGACGAGCAACACGCCAGGCGTTCCCCCTCTGCCTGTGATCGAGGGGCTCACCCCGCCGGAGGATCTGAACCCCGATCCCCATATCCTCGAGGTCGATCTCGTCGCGCGCCCGAATGCCGTCGCGCTGCTCTCCGGAGATCTCACGGAGATGCTCAACTACAACGGCCAGTTCCCGGGGCCGCTGCTCCATGCCCGCGTGGGTGACCGGATCGTGGTGCACTTCAAGAATGAGCTGGAGGAGCCGACGGTGGTGCACTGGCATGGCCTGCGCATCTCCGATCAGATGGATGGCTCTCCGATGATCCAGAACCCCGTGCAGCCGGGGGAGTCGTTCACCTACGATTTCGTCGTCCCCGATGCAGGGACGTACTGGTACCATACCCATTTTCACCAGATTGAGCAGTTCGAGCGCGGCCTCTATGGTGGCATCGTCGTCCACGAGCAGGAGGCGCCCGTCTTCTCTGCAGAGCGGATGTTCATGGGGGACGACATCCGCTTGAACTTCAGGAATCAGGTCGCCGTGTTCCAGGCGAGCGGCCCCGATGTGGGCGCCGGGCGGGTTGGCAACATCGTTCTCGTGAATGGCAAGCCGATCAACGATGAAGGTGGGCCAGCCACGTTCACCATGCCCCGAGGCGCGATCGAGCGCTGGCGCTTCGTGCTGGCGACGAATGCCCTCTCGTATGGGCTGCGGATCCGGGGGGCCGACGCGCGGGTGATCGCGACGGACGGCGGGCTCCTGCCGGAGCCCTTCGCGCTGGACCAGGTGGAGATCGCGCCGGGGCAGCGCTACGAGTTCGAGGTGCGCCCTGCGGCGGACGCGACCGAGGTCGTGCTCGAAGCGATGATCCTGGTGCTGGACGAGAACAACGAGGTGGTCGAGGCTCCCTTCGAGATCGCGCGGGGGACCATCGAGGGCGAGGTGTCGACCGCCGAGCCCGTGTACCCCACCGTGACGCTGCCTGCCACGGACGTGCAGGCCGAGAACCACGACTGGAAGCTTTCGGGGGCCGTGGTGGATGGGAAGGTGCAGTTCACCATCAACGGGGTGCCTGCCTTCGTGGGCGAGGGGCACGAGCACGTGGTGATCGAGACCTTCGAGCCGAACGTGCCGGTGAAGATCACCCTGAGCAGCGAGGTGAGCCCCTCCCACCCGTTCCACATTCACGGTCAGTTCTTCCAGATCCTCGAGCGCGGTGGTCAACCCGTGTTCGAGCCTGGGCTCCGTGACACGGTGCACGTCCGCGGTACCGAGACGGCCACCATCCTCTCGTACTTCGAGAACCCCGGGCAGTGGATGGTGCACTGCCACATCTCGGAGCACAGCGAGAACGGGATGATGGCCGATATCCTGGTGGGCGAGCCCGCCGAGGAGCACGCGCACTGACCCGCGCAAGTGGCTACGAGAGCACGATCATTTCCCGGATCTTCGTGGCCAGAGCGTCGATGGCGAAGGGTTTCATGATCATCTCCATGCCCTGACCCAGGAACCCTCCGCGCAGCGCCGCCCCTTCTGCGTAGCCCGTCACGAACAGGACGGGCAGCTCGGGGCGACGCTGCCGCGCGATCTCCGCGAGCTGTCGGCCGTTGAGGCCCGGCAGTCCCACGTCCGTCACCAGCAGGTCGATGCGCTGGCCGTTCTCCAGGAAGGGGATGGCCGAGCGCGCGTCCGTGGCCTCGAGCGCCGCGTACCCGAGGTCGTGCAGCACGTCGAGCATCACCATCCGCACCACGGGGTCGTCCTCGACCACCAGCACGGTCTCGCCAGCCTCGGCCTTGGGTCGCTCCCGCTCCGGGGCGCTGGTCTTCTCCATGAGCGCCTGATGTCGGCTCAGGTAGAGCTTCACCGTCGTGCCCTTGTCCACCTCCGAGTAGATGGACACGTGACCTCCTGACTGCTTCGCGAAGCCGTAGATCATCGACAGGCCGAGGCCCGTCCCCTGGCCGATGGGTTTGGTGGTGAAGAACGGGTCGAAGGCGCGCGCGATGACGTCGGGCGGCATTCCAGAGCCGGTGTCGGAGACGCAGATGACCACGTAATCACCAGCGTCGAGGCCGTCCTTGTCCTGCACGTACGCGGCGTCGAGGTGCGTGTTCGCGGTCTCGATGGTGAGCTTCCCGCCGCCAGCCATCGCATCGCGGGCATTGATGCAGAGATTCAGCAGCGCATTCTCGAACTGATTGGCGTCCGTGGTGGCTGCCCACAGGCCCGCGTCGAGCAGCATCGCGAGCTCCACGTTCTCACCCATGGTGCGCCGCAGCAGATCTTCCAGCGAGCCGATCAGCGCGTTCACGTCCGTGGGCTGGATGTCCAGCGACTGCCGCCGCGAGAACGCGAGCAGGCGGTGGGTCAGCGCGGCAGCCTTGGTGCTCGACCGGATCGCCACGTCGATGTAGCGCTGCATTCCCTCCAGCCGCCCCGTGGCGACGCGCTTCTGCAGGATATCCAGCGCGCCGATGATGCCCCCGAGGAGGTTGTTGAAGTCGTGCGCAATGCCGCCGGTGAGCTGGCCGATGGCCTCCATCTTCTGCGATTGCCGCAAGGCCTCCTCGGCCTGGAGGAGGGCCTGCGTACGCTCCTTCACCCGGCGCTCCAGGTCCTCGGCGTTGCGGGCCAGCGCCTCGCGGGCGTGCGTCACCTCGGTCACGTCGGTCCCGGTGCCCATCCAGCGCTCGATGGTGTCGTCGAGGCGCCGCACCGGCATCCCGCGGGTCAGGAACCAGCGGTAGCCACCCTCCCGGTCGCGGAAGGGGATGTGCACCTCGAAGGACTCTCCGGTCTCCAGCGCATGGCGCCAGACCTCGAGCACGTGGGCCCTGTGATCCGGGTGGATGACGCTGGCCCAGCCCGCGCCGTGGGACGCCTCCGGGGTCAGGCCCGTGAAGTCGCTCCAGAAGGGGTTGGTGTACGTGCTCCTGCCATCCGAGGACGCCATCCACACAATCTCCGGGACGATCTCCGAGAGGGTGCGGAACTGCAGCTCGCTCTCGCGGAGCGCGTTCTCGGCGTGCTTGCGGTGCTCGATGTCGATCAGCACCCCGAGGAAGCGCATCGGTCGGCCATCCGCGCCCTGCTCGCAGTGGCCATTGGCCTCGACCCAGCGGAACGTCCCGTCGAGCTGGCGGACGCGGTACTCCGAGCGGTAGCGGCCCCCGCGCGCCACGGTGCGGGCGATCTCCGAAGCGACCCGCACCTGGTCCTCGGGGTGCATGGACGCCATGACCGTGCTGAGCGGCAGGCCGGTCGCGCAGCGCTCGGGGTCCAGGGAGAACGACCGCGCGAACCGCGCGTCCGCCGTGAACCTGTCCGCAGGGATGTCCCAGACCCAGGTGCCGAGCACGGCTTGCGCGTCCAGGGCGAGCTGGATCCGCTCGTTGGCCGTGCGGAGATGGCGCTCGGTGAGCACGCGCTCGGTGGTCTCGATCGCCACGATCATCACCCCGTCGACCTTCTCTCGGTCGTCGCTCCGGACCGGTGAGAAGAAGAGGTCGAACCAGGCGTCGGCGAGGGCCCCATCGCGCTCCAGGGTGTGGAGCTTGTCGCGGGCCGTCACCCGTTCGCCCTGCAGCACCCGCTCGCTCAGGGGCAGGTTCCAGTCAGCCCAGAGCTCCGGCCACACGTCCTGGCAGCGCTGGCCGAGAGCCGCGGGGTGCTTGCTCCCGCAGATCGCGGCGTAGCCGTCGTTGTAGATCATCACCCGCTCCGGGCCCCAGAGCAGCACGGTCGAGAGCGGGCTGTTCAGGCAGATGTCGACGGCCGTCTTCAGGCTGTGGGGCCACGCGGTGATGGGCCCGAGGGGGGTCTTCGACCAGTCGAGCGCGCGTGTGAGGACCATGGTCTCGCCGTCACCCGCGGGGAAGGAGGGGCGCTGAGCGTCGTCGTTGCCGTCGGTCATGGTCTCGTCGCGCAGAAGGTGACCTTGCCACCGTTGCCGATGGGAAGGGCGCGGATCAAGCGCGGTGGTCGTGGACATCGTGGATCCACAGCCGCCAGCGTCGCCCTGCCTGCCGTGCACCGGAGGCCGGAATTTACAGCAGTTGTGCCACGCATTCGTGCGCGGCGTCCGGGGTCACGCTTGAACATGCTCTCACCACCTGTGAGGATGGACGCGGGCGGCTTCCAAGGTCCCACAGGACCCCAGATCGCACACAGGACGCCCGATCGCTGAGGACTGGACGGATGGTAGACGTCGACTTCTCGTTTGCGTGCGACATGGCGGAGAGCGCCGCCAGCCCCTGGGGGCATCTCGAGGTGGTGGAGCTCCGCGGGCAGGAAGCGATCTCGGAGCCCTACCGCTACGATCTGACCCTGGCGATCCGGGCCCCCGCACCGGAGGTGGATCCGCGCGATCTTCTCGGCAAGCGCGCGACGCTCCGGATCAGGACCAGCGCGAGCCCTGCCTTCAAGGTGGTGCACGGCATCCTGGTGGAGGCCGAGGAGCTGTTCGAGACGCCAGACGCGATGCTCTACAAGGTGACCCTCGCTCCCCCCTGGGTGCGGGCGATGCACCGGACGCGGAGCCGTGTCTTCCTCGACAAGACGCTCGCCGAGATCGTGGATGCCGTGCTCCAGGGCGACCCTCTGATGCAGCTCCGCGATGGCGCGGAGATCGAGGAGGAAGATGGCGCGCCGGTCTACGCGCCGGCCACGGAGCTGTTCACCTGGCGCGTGCGGGACACGGTGCGCCGCGACGACAGGCGCGCGCGCCCCTTCGTGGTCCAGTACAACGAGAGCGACTTCGCCTTCGTGTCGCGCCTGCTCGAGGAGGAGGGGATCAGCTACCACTTCGAGCAAGGCCGCGGCGCCTGCCTGCTGGTGCTCACCGACAACGACGGGGGCAGGCCGCGTCCGCCCGGGGGGGCGCTCGGCGCTGGCATCCTCGGGCGCGAGATCGCCGAGGTGCGGCTCGGAGGTCGGCTCCGCGCGTCCGGGGTGGTGCTCGGGGAGTACAACTGGAAGAAGCCGAAGCTCGCCATGGTGGTGCGCGCGGGCGAGGAGGCTGCGGAGGCGCTCTCCGAGTACCACTACCCGGGCGGCTACCCCGACGGACCGGGGCAGGGCGCGCCGCTGGCGGTGGCCCGCGCCGATCGTCAGCGGACCGAGGCGCGCTACGCGGTGGGCGAAGGCACCGCGCGCATGCTCGGCGGGGGGTCGGTGTTCCTGCTCGAGCACGACGATGCGGACCACGAGGGCGAGTACGTGGTGACCCGGCTCGACGTGCACGGCGAACAGCAGGGCGTGATCTACCAGGCCTCGGGCGCCCAGGAGAAACCCTGGGGAGCGCGCTTCGAGCTGGCCCGCCGCGGGAGCGGTGCCCAGGTGGAGGAGTCGCGCTTCAGGCCGGCGCTGCGGACCGCGAAGCCGCGCATCCAGGGGACCCAGACCGCCGTGGTGACCGCGTCTCCAGGCGCTGCGGGCGCCGAGGTGAACGTGGGCGGCCCGGATGGTCTCGGCGTCGGGTGCGTGCACGTGCGGTTCCGCTGGGACACGGACCAGGCGCGCCTGGCGAAGGAGCCCTCAAGTGTCTGGGTGCGGGTGAGCCAGGTCTTCGCCGGGGCAGGGGAAGGGGCAGTGTGGCACCCGCGTGTGGGCGATGAAGTGCTGGTCGACTTCGAGGAAGGCGACCCCGACCGGCCCGTGGTGGTGGGGCGCCTGTACAACGGCGCGAACCTCCCGGCGCGGACCGCCCCCCACGAGAGCTCGATGAAGTCGCTCTCCACGCCGGGAGGCGGCACCTACAACGAGATCATGTTCGGCGACGCCTCCGGCGGCGAGGTGCTGCACACCTACGCCGGCAAGGACCAGACCACGGACGTCGCCAACTTCCGGCGCGAGGGCATCGGCGGCAACGCCACCATGGTGATCGGCGGCAACAACACCGAGTCCATCGGCGGTAACCGCACCGAGAGCATCGGCGGCGACGACACGCTGACCATCGGCGCCAACCAGACCCTCACCATCGGCGGCAACGCCACCGCGATCATCGGCGCCAACTTCACGCATACGGTCGGCGCCAACGAGGTGAACCTCGTCGGGGGCGCGCAGCTCGTGCGGGTGGGGGCGAACCTCCAGGAGACGGTGGCTGGCGCCGTGGCCGAGACGTACGGGGCCTCCCGGACGACGACGGTGGGGGGCGCGGTGACCGAGAGCTACGGGGCCCTGATGAGCGTCACGGTCGGCGGGAACGTGGACGAGTCGTGCGCCTCTCACGCGGTCACGGTGAGCGCCGCGCGGCTGATGATGATCGGCGGCAACTACACCACGGTGGTGGGAGGCGCGAGCACGCTCGGGGTCGGCGCGGTGATGATCGAGGCCAGCGGTGGCCCGCAGAACCTCACGGTCGCGGGCAACATCCTCCGCAAGGCGCCGCTGCACCTCACCTCCGCGGCCCACGAGGAGGACATCAAGTCGGCGAAGCTCTCGGCCCTGACCACCAGCACCACGATCCACGGCGTCGCGCTGGAGCTGGTGGGGATGACGCGCACCGTGAACGGCGTGAAGAAGTCCAACAACGGGATCGAGCTGGATGCGGACGGGTACAAGAACAAGCCCTGCGGACGCATCATCAGGGCCGCTCCCGTGGGGTTCATCGCCTCCGGGGCCGACAACCAGACGGGCGGGAAGCTGGATGTCTGATGCGACGCGCGTGTGACCTGTGTCCGGCCAGTGCGTGGAGGAGATGAATGAGTCACGTGGACTTCACGTTCGCCTGTGAAGGGGTGGGGAGCCCGGCCGAGCCCTGGGCCGCGCTGGAGGTGGTGCGCTTCCAGGGCCGCGAGGCGCTCTCGGCGCTGTACCGCTACGAGATCGTCCTCCTCGCCCGGGCGCAGCCGGTCGACGTCGACGCGCTCGTCGGCAAGCGCGCCTCGCTCCGCATCGCCACCGGCTCGACGCCCGCCTGGAAGGTGGTCCACGGCCTCGTCACCGAGGCCGAGGAGATCGCATCCTTGCCCGAGGGCCGCACCCTGCGCGTCCTGCTTTCGCCTCCCCTGGCCCGCGCCACGCACCGCCGGCGCTGCCGCATCTTCCTCGACAAGACGCTGCGCCAGATCGTCGACGCCGTGCTGCTCGGCGACCCGCTCCTGACGAAGGGGGGAGGGGAGTCCCCGGAGCCCGACCTCGGGGATCCCGACTTCACCCCGGCCGAGGAGGCCTTCGCCTGGCGGATCGAGGATGCCTCGCGCCTCGACAGCAAGCGCGTCCGGCCCTTCGTCGTGCAGTACAACGAGAGCGACTTCGCGTTCGTGGCGCGCCTTCTGGAGGAGGAGGGGATCGCGTTCCACGTGGAGAACGGCGCGGGCAAGAGCCTGCTGGTGCTCAGTGACGGCGACGCAGGTCGGCCCCGGCTCTCACCGCTGCTCGCCAGCGCGGCCATCGCGGGGCGTGAGATCCGCGGCTTCTTCGCGGGCGCCCGGCTGCGGCCCGAGGCCGTCTCCCTCGGCGACTACAACTGGAAGCAGCCGGATGTGGCCATGGCGACGCAAGCCGGCGCCCCCGGGGCAGATCTCTTCGAGCAGGTCTATCCGGGCGGCTACCCGGACGAGGCGGGCCAGGGCAAGCTGCTCGCGGGCGCCCTGCTGGACAGGCACCGCACCGAAGCCCGCTTCGCGCGGGGAGAAGGCACCCTCCGGGTCCTGTCGGCCGGCACCATCTTCCGGCTCGAGCACAGCAAATCCCGCCTGGAAGGCGAGTACCTGGTGACGGCGCTCGAGGTCCGCGGCGAGCAGTCCGGCGTCCTTCAGAGCACGACCGACGCCTCCATGGGCGTGCCCTTCGACGCGCGCTTCACCTGTGCCCGTCGTGGGGAGGGGACCGCCGTGCAGGAGAGCCGCTTCCGGCCACCCCGCACCACCCCGAAGCCGCGCATCCAGGGCACGCAGACCGCGGTGGTGACGGCAGAGCCCTCGGCCAGGGGCGCGGAGATCAACGTCGGCGGCCCGGATGGCCTCGCCATCGGTGCGGTGCGGGTCCGGTTTCACTGGGACACGGACGAGGAGCGGCTCGCCAGCGAGCCGTCGAGCCTCTGGGTGCGCGTGAGCCAGTCGTTCGCCGGCAGCGGCATGGGCGGCGTCTGGCACGCGCGGGTGGGCACCGAGGTCATCGTCGCGTTCGAGGAGGGGGACCCCGATCGGCCCATCGTCGTCGGGCGCGTCTACAACGGGCAGAACCAGCCGCACCGGGGGGGCTCGCCGTCGGTCAGCACCTTCAAGTCGAACTCGAGCCCCGGTGGGGCGGTCCACAACGAGATCACCTTCGACGACAGCGCCGGGGCCGAGCTCGTGTACACCTGCGCCGGCAAGGACATGGAGACCGACGTCGGCAACGACCGGACCGAGACCGTCGCCGCTGACGCCTCGATGACGGTCGGCGGTGACGACACCGAGACCATCGGAGGGAGCTGCTCGGTCACCGTCGGAGGCAACGAGACGGTCACCGTCGGCGCCAACGACACGGCCCTCATCGGCGCGAACTGCACCACGACCATCGGCGCCAACAGCATGACCACCATCGGCGGCAGCGAGGCGCACATCGTCGGCGCCAACCAGTCGATCGCCATCGGGGCCACGCACACCGAGCACGTCGGCGGCAGCGTGACCGAGGCCATCGGCGCCTCGCTCACCACCACGGTGGCCTCCTCCGAGACCGAGGAGATCGGCGCGAACCGCGCGACGACCATCGCCGGGGCGCACACCCAGACCTTCGGCGCGGCGCACCTCAAGCAGGTCGGCGGCAACCGCTCGCTGGAGTGCGCGGACCTCACCACCGAGGTCGGCGCCGCCTCGATCCGCATCGTCGGCGGGAGCATCACCACCGAGGTCGGCGGCAGCCACACCCTGTCCGCGGGCGGGGGCGCCATCTACCTCACGCCGCGCTACTCGGCCTCGGACGACAACCGCAGCGACATCAACGACGCCAAGATCACCGTGGTCGGCTTGAACATGACCTTCGGGTTGATCCAGCTCGCTGCCAACGGGCTGAACACCAGCACGCTGGGGGTGAGCCTCGCGGCCACGGGGCTCAACCTCGAATTTTCAGGCGCCCAGCTCGACGTCTTCGCGATCTTGACCCGCATCCATGGCGGGCACGTGGAGACGGCGGGGTTCAAGGGCCGGTTCGGGCAGATCATCAAGCTCTGACGACGAGAGCAGGGGCAAGGGAGCAGCGATGGGGCTCGACGATTTCGTCTTCGCGTGCGAGGGAGTGAGCGGCACGGCCGGACCCTGGGACCACCTGCGGGTGGCCCGGTTCGACGGCGAGGAGGGCATGAACCGCCCGTTCCGCTACGAGGTGCTCCTCCTCGAACAGGCAGGCTCGCAGGAGGTCGATCCCGAGTCCCTGGTGGGCAAGCGCGCCACTTTGCGGATCGCGACCGGCTCCCAGCCCGCCTTCAAGGTGGTGCATGGCCTCATCACCGAGGCGGAGGACGCCGCCGAGGTCCCGGAGGGGAGCCTCTACCGGGTGGTCCTGGAGCCCCCGCTCGTCCGGGCCCGCCACCGCAAGCGCTCCCGGATCTTCCTCGACAAGACGCTCCGGCAGATCGTGGAGACCGTGCTCCGAGACGACACGCGGATGACGCTCGTCTCCGGCGCCATGCTCGACGCCCCCCTCGGCGGACCGACATACAAGCCCGCGCGCGAGCAGCTCACCTGGCGCATCGCCAAGGGCGCGCGCCTCGACAACCCGCGGAGCCGCCCTTACGTCGTCCAGTACAACGAGAGCGACCTCGATTTCGTCTCCCGCCTCCTTGAGGAAGAGGGCATCAGCTACCATCTCGAGCACGACGACGAGGTGAGCCTGCTCGTGCTGTCGGATGGGGACGCGGGAAGGCCCCGGGTCGCCGACGACGACGTGCTCGGCCCCGGCAAGGGCGGCCGTGAGCTGCGGCAGTTCCGGCTCGGCGGCCGGCTGCGCGCGAAGGCCGTGCGCCTCGGCGAGCATAGCTGGGAGAACCCGGCCCTCGTCGTGGACGCAGAGGCCAGGGAAGAGGGCGACAGCGACCTCGCCGAGCACGTGTTCCCCGGCAGCTTCCTGGACAGCGCGGAGCAGGGGCAGCCGCTCGCGCAGGTGAGGCTCGACCGGTTGCACTCCGAGGCGAGCTTCGCGGTGGGCGAGGGGAGCACGCGGGTGCTGTCGACGGGCATGATCTTCGCCGTCGAGCACCCCAAGGCCCGCTACGAGGGCGAGTACCTGGTGACCCGCCTGCGCACCACGGGCCACCAGGCGGGGGTGGCCACCGTCCAGATCGACGAAGGATCGGTCGAGCCGTTCCGCATGGAGGTCGAGTGTGCCTGCCGCGGACGTGGCGCCCAGGTGGCCGAGAGCCGGTTCCAGCCGGAGCGACGGACCCCGAAGCCGCGCATCGCTGGCGCCCAGACGGCGTTCGTGACCGCGGAGCCATCCACGAGCGGCGCCGAGGTCAACCTCGGGGGCGCCGCATCCATCTGCTCGGTGCGGCTCGCGTTCCACTGGGACACCGATCTCGCCCGGCGCGCCAAGGAGCCTTCGAGCATGTGGGTGCGCGTCAGCCAGCCCTTCGCCCGCGGAGGACAGGGGGGCCTCTTCCACCCGCGCGTTGGCGTCGAGGTCATCGTCGAGTTCGAGGAGGGCGATCCCGATCGGCCCGTGGTCACCGGTCGCGTGTACAACGGCAAGAACCGCCCCCCGCAGACGGCGCCCACCCACAGCTCCCTCTGGTCCCTCTCCACCCCGGGTGGAGGGGTACGGAACGAGATCTCTTTCGAGGACACGGCGGGCAGCGAGCGCATTTACACCAACGCCGGCAAGGACATGACCACGGTGGTGGGGAACAACCGCGCCGAGACTGTGGGCGCGTCCGCCTTGATGACGGTCGGTGGGAACAACGCCGAGCAGATCGGCGGAGACCAGACCATCACCATCGGCGCGAACGACACCCTCACCGTCGGCGGCAACCAGACGGAGATCATCGGCGCCAACCAGATCCGCATCGTCGGGGGCAACCGCACCATGGTCATCGGCGCCAACGAGACCCGCGCGACGGGCGCGAACCACGTCAACGTGGTGGGGGGCGCGCTCGACGAGGGCGTGGGCGCCGCCGTGACAGAAGACTACGGCGCCTCCCGGACGACCAGCATCGCGGCGAGCTGGACCGAGGACTACGGCGCGACGCGGACCCAGACCGTCGGTGCCCTCACCCTCCAGAGCTACGGAGGCAACCAGACCACCGCCGTGGCCGGGAGCCGCACCATCCAGGCAGGGGCCATGCTCGGGGTGCTCATCGGCGGCAACGCGCAGACCACCATCGGGGGCACGGAGACCATCGACGTGGGCGCCGCGACCATCCACGTGGCCGGAGGGCCCATCACCCACAAGGCGGCGAGCCTCGACATCAACGCCTGGGTCAAGATCCACCTCGTCGGCGTCAAGCTCAGCATGTTCGCGGTCAAGCTGGCCGCCACCGCCAAGAACTCGACGATAGGCGGGGTCACCGCCGCCGCGAAGGGCACGAGCATCACCTTCAACGGCCTCAAGATCGGAAAGCTCGGCCTGCGCAGCTCCTGCGCCGGCGCGGAGCTTGAGGAGGCCGGCGTGAAGATGCTCGCCGTGGGCGTGCTCCTCCATCCCTCGGGCATCCACATCTTTTCGTGATCTCGCACCTCGTGCCTCGCATCTCGCACCTCGCGCTCTCTCGTACGGACCTCCTGTGAAGACGATCAAGCCTCTCAAGCTCGGGGTCCTGACCAGGACCTTCGAGCTCGACCGCAAGCACTACTTCGTCCCCACGATCCTCGTCCTCTGCGACCTCGCCCCCCTGCGCCGTCTGCTCCCGGAGGCGGACCTCTGGCGGCTCGCCGCCGCGGAGCTGGGCAAGGAAGCCGTGGTCGACGAGTGCATGCCGAAGCAGCGCGGCGAGCTGCTGGTGCACGGCCACTGCTACACGGCGAACCGGACCCCGAGGACCGCCGCCGCAGTGCGCGTCAAGGTCGGCCCTCTGGACAAGTCCCTGTACGTCATCGGCGACCGCGTGTGGCGCCGTGACGGGGTGCCGGGCGAGCCTGCCCCCTTCACCGAGATGCCCGTCCGCTACACCCGGGCCTTCGGCGGCGAGGGCTACCCCTTGAACCCCATCGGCGTCGGCTTCGCGCCCGTGAAGGAGGACGGGCGCGAGGTGCACCGGATGCCCAACATCGAGCTCCCGAAGGCGCTCCTCCAGTCCACCTCCGACCGGCCCCTCCCGGGGGGCTTCGGGCCCTACGACCTCCTCTGGGCGCAGCGCTGGCCCAAGATGGGCACCTACGACCGGCAGTGGATGCGCGAGCAGCTCCCCGGCCTGGCGCGCGACATGGACCTCACCATGTGGAACGCCGCGCCCGAGGACCAGCAGCTCCCCTCGGGCTTCTTCGAGGGGAGCGAGGAGATCCTCGTCGAGAACATGCACCCCGACCACCCCCGCCTCGAAGGGCGCTTGCCGGGCATCGTCGGGCGCTGCTTCGTCACCCAGCGCACGGCCGAGGGGAACGCCTTCCAGGAGATCCCCATGCACCTCGACACGGTGCAGCTCTTCCCCCACGCCGCGCGCTGCGCCCTCTCGTTCCGAGGCCTCTGGCGGGTCGAAGAGGATGACGCCGACGACATCGTCCACCTCCTCGTCGCCTGCGATGCGCGCGACGGCGTGCGGCCCCTCGCGCACTACCGCGACGTCCTCGCGCGCCGGCTCGATCCGAAGGCGGGCGCCACCGAGGTCTTCCGGGACGGCGACCTGCTCCCGCCGGACACCGGCGCGGGGAGCGCGGGCGGCGGCGACATCGACGCCATGTTCGAGCTCACCCGCACGGAGAGCTTCCTCCAGAAGAACCTCGCCGAGGGCGCGCGCCGGGAGATGGAAAGAACCAGGGCTGCCATCGCCGCCGCCGGCGGGGACCCGGATACCGTCCCGAAGCCCGAGGCCATCCAGCCCGTCACCTCGCCCTCCTTCGACGACCTCCCCGACTTCGTGAGCCGCTCCGATCGGGACCTGCAGGAGGCGCAGCGCAAGCTCGACGCCGCGAACGACAAGGTCCTCGCCGACACCCGGCAGCGCTACGCGGCCGCCGGCATCGACTACGACGCCGAGGTCCGCAAGATGAAGCAGGAGGGCGCGGGCCCGCCGAAGCTCTCGGCGGATCGCGAGATGGAGCGCCTCCGCGACATCCAGACCCTCTGCCAGAACGCCAACGTCGCCGCCCCCGACCTCGACGCCACGCTCGCCGACCCGAAGACCGAGGCGCGCCTCCGGCAGGCGGAAGAGGAGGCCCGCAACGCCTACCGCGCTGGCGCCCACCTCGCGGAGTTTCGCCCGGAGCGCCTCACCGAGCCGGCGCGCTCGGAGCTGCGGCGGCGCGTCGCCGAGGCGCACGCCGCGGGCTTCAGCCTCGCCCGCCAGGACCTCTCCGGCGCCGACCTCTCGGGCATGGACCTCCGGGGCATCGACCTCACGGATGCCTTCCTGGAGAACGCGATCCTCGCCCGCGCCAATCTCGGCGTCGCCCGCATGGCGCGCGCCGTCCTCGCCGGGGCCGACCTCTCCGAGGCCGACTTCTCCGGCGCCGACCTCTCCGAGGCCAACCTCGGCGCAACCAACGCCCGCAACGCCAGGCTCGACGGCGCGACGCTCAGGGAGGCCACCCTCAGCAAGGCCGACCTCACTGGCGCCTCGCTGCACGGCATCTCCTTCGAGCTTGCCGACCTCTCCGACGTCGTCCTCGACGGCGCCACCCTCACCCGCACGAGCTTCGACAAGTGCATCCTCAAGGGCAACCAGCTCCGCGGCTGTGACCTGCGCGAGTCGACGTTCGTGCACGCCATCCTCGCCGAGGTCGACCTCCGCTCCGCGAACCTCGCCGGCGCCAGGATGGACCAGGCTGCGTTCCTCAAGTGCACCCTCGACGGCGCCTCGCTCCTCGGGGCCGACCTGCGCGGCATGCGCCTCGCCGAGCCCTGCTCCTTCATCGGGGCCGACCTGCGCGGCGCCCGCATCGAGGGCTCCACCCTCCGGGAGACCGACTTCACCCGCGCGGACTTCAGCGGCGCCACCCTGAGTTCTTCCGACCTCTCCAAGTGCGTCCTGCGCGAGGCCACCCTGTACCGCGTCGTCGCCAAGAACGCCCTGTTCACCCGCGCCGACTTCACCGGCGCGAGCCTCGTCGCCGCCAACCTGGAGGGCGCCATCCTGCTCAAGACGAAGCTCGCCCGGGCCGACTTCAAGGGGGCCAACCTGTTCCGCGCCGACCTCCTCCGCGCCGTGGGGGATGACAGGACGAGCTTCCTCGACGCCAACGTCAAGCAGGTGCGCGTCTCCCCCCGGGAGAGCGCCGGCCCTGGCCGCCTCGCCACCGTCGATCCGGTCGCGCAGCAGGCCGAGGCCAGCGCTGGCAAGAAGCCCCCGGCCGAGGCCGCGGCGGGCAAGAAGGAGAGCGGTGGATAAGCAAGAGATCGTGCACAGGATCAAGGGCGGAGAGGTCCTCTCGGAGGTGGACCTCTCCGGCCTCGACCTGTCCGGCGTCGACCTGTCCGGCGGCGTCTTCGACAAGGTCTCCTTTCACGGGGCCGACCTGCGGAGCAGCCTGCTCAAGGAGTGCGTCTTCAGCGCGTGCGACCTCTCCGGCGCGCGCATGGGCGAGGTGAACCTGCGGCACACCACGGTGAGCCGCTCGAACCTCCGGGGCACCACCCTCCAGCGCAGCTACATGGCCGTCGCCAAGTTCCATGAGTGCGACCTGTCAGGCGCCGCGTTCACGGGCTCGGACCTGGTGATCTCGGGCTTCGCCCACTGCGACCTCACCGGCGCCGACCTCGGCGAGACCAACCTCGACCGCGCCGGCATCGTCGAGTCCACGGTGACCGGCCTCCGCCTCGCCGGGGCGAACCTGAAGCAGACCACCTTCTACAAGCTCGGCCTCGAAGGCGCCGATTTCACCGGCGCCCGCTTCGACAACACCCTCTTCCTCGGCGCGAAGATGCGGGGCATGCGCTTCGCCGGGGTGGACCTCACCCTCTCCCAGTTCATCGAGGCCGACCTCGCCGGCGCCTCCTTCGAGCAGGCCATCGTGCGCCAGTGCAACTTCATGAAAGCGAACCTGGAGGGGGCCTGCCTGGATGGCGCCGAGGCGCAGCAGGCCATCTTCGTCAGCGCCCAGCTCGACCGGGCCAGCCTCCGCAAGGCGGCCCTGACGCGCGCGCTCTTCTCCGATGCCCGGATGCCCCTCGCCGATCTTTCCGGCGCGACCATCGGGGAGGCCATCTTTCACCGGGCTTTCTGCGAGGGCGCCAGCCTCGTGGAGTGCGATCTCACCTACGCCGATTTCTCGCATGCCGACGTCTCGGCCGCAGATTTCACGGGTGCCAAGGTCTTCCGGACGCGCTTCCACCGGGTGAAAGACAGGGATACCGTGTGGTGTAGCCGTCTCGCCGCGCTTGGAGACGAGGCCGACGTGGCCGAGTCGGAGGACTGGAACCCACCCTACTGAGCACCGCCTCTGCGCGGTCAGGGCACGAAGGGCAGCGACGCCTCTCGCATCGAAGGAGCCAGGAAAACGTATGCAGAACCTCGCACGCAAGCTGACCCCGGAGCCGGTGACGCTCGACGAAGGAACGATCGTCGCGGTGAAGGACGGCGCGTTCACGGTGCGCACCGGCGACTTCGACTGCACCGCGCGGCGGGCGCGGAGCTGCCTCGTGGCGCCGCAGGTGGGCGACGAGGTGCTCGTCTCCTTCGGGCGGGAAGGGCGGTGCTTCGTCCTCGCCGTGCTCGACAGCGCTCCGGAGGTCCAGCCTGGCGCGACGCCTGGCGCCACGCGCCCCACCACGATCGAGGTCGACGGCGATCTCGACGTGCGCGTCTCCTCGGGCAAGCTCGGGCTCCGCGCCGCCCGCGGGGTCAGCGTCACCTCCGGCGACGAACTCAACCTGGTGGGCAAGGCGCTCAGCGTCAGCGCCCTCGAAGGCACCGTCTTCGTCCAGCAGCTCGCCTACCTCGGGAGCCGCTTCAAGGCCGAGGTCGAGGCCATCAAGACCGTGGGTTCGGTGTGCGACGCCGTGTTCGAGCGCGTCTCGCAGCGGGTGAAGCGCTCGTTCCGTGCCGTCGAGGACCTCGACCAGCTCAAGGCTGGCAAGGTGGACTACGCCGCCGAGACCACCATGTCCCTGCGCGCCGAGCACGCGGTGGTGCACGCCGAGGAGCTCGTGAAGGTCGACGCGAAGCAGATCCAGCTCGGTTGAGGAGGGCGCACGATGTTCGCGAACACGCAGATGGGTGGGCTGAACCTGGGCTTTCCGGACGTGTGCCTCACCCCGGCCCCGCCGGCCCCGGCCCCCATCCCCATCCCGTACCCCAACCTGTCCATTGGCCCCATGGGCGTCCCCTTCGTGCCCATGGTCCTCTACGGAGGCACCCCCGCGCACAACCTCGCCACCATGATCCCCATCAGCATGGGTGACAACCCCGGCATCGCCACCGGCGTGGCCTCCGGGACGGTGATGGGGCCGACCCGCAGCATCACCGCCGCGTTCTCGGTGCTGGTGGGCGGCCTCCCGGCGACGCGCCTGACGAGCGTCAACATCCACAACAGCACCAATGCCCCGGGGATGCGCATCGTCCCCAGCCAGGTGCGCGTGCTCCTCCTCGCTCCCTGAGCCGAGCTTCCCGGATGGAGGTCCTCTCCGCCAGCCCTCTGCGGGTCGCGTCGATCCTCTGGCAGCCCATGCGGGGGGTGTACATCCTCACCGTCGTCTGCAAGGCGACGTACGCCCTGCTGCCCACTGCGTCGATCCTGGCGGACGTGCAGGATGACCCCAGCGAGGGTGACGACTACTGGGACGACGACGAGCGCCGCAGCCTGAGCTCCGCGAGCGATCTCGTCCCCTTCAAGCAGGGCGCCGACGTGCACCTCATTGGCTACGCCTACGCGCCTCCCGACCACCCCGGGGGCCCCGTGCTGACGCGCCTCGTGGTGGGCGACGGGCTCGTCGACAAATCGATCGAGGTGCACGGCGACCGCGCCTGGACGGCGGACGGCCGCCTCCTCGAAGAGTCACGCTTCTCCCGCGTCGCCCTGCGCTGGGAGCGCGCGGCGGGCGGCCCCGGGACGCCGAACCCGGTGGGCATCCCCGCGAACCTCGCCCCTGATCACCGCAACCTCCGCCAGGTGCCGAACCTGCAGCCCCCTGGCCTGCGCCTCCGCGCCCCGGGCGAGGTGATCCCGCCCGTGGGCTACGGACCCATCGCGCCCATCTGGCCCGAGCGCATCGCCAGGCTGCGCAAGCACGCGAGCACCTGGAACCACCGGAGCTGGAACGACGCGCCCTTGCCCGTCGACATCGACAAGTCGTTCTTCAACGCCGCGCCCTCGGACCAGCGGCTGGAGCAGATCCAGGGCGACGAGCAGCTCGTCCTCGAAGGCCTGCACCCCCACTTCCCCCGGCTCACCACCCGCCTGCGCCTGGTGACACCCCGGGCCCAGGTGGAGCGCAAAGGCGTGTCGGACAAGGACGTGCAGCTCCGGTGCGACACCCTCGCCATCGACACCAACCGCGGCGTGTGCTCGTTGACGTGGCGGGGCTGGGTTCCCCTCGCCAGCGCCGAGGAGCCAGGCCGCGTCGTGGTGACCTGCGTCATGGGCGCGTCTCCGCCCCTGGCAGCCGAGCCTCCGCGCAAGGATGACGACAGGGGAGAGGGAACGGTGGCGCTCAGCGCAGCCCGCAGCGCTGGTGCAGCCCTCGTCCCCGTGTTGCCCTTCGTGGAGAGCCTGACGGGGACGACCGCCTCGCCCGGCGCCGCGAGCGCGGGCCCGAAGCCGCAGGACAGCGCCCCGCCGCCGCGCATGTCGGGTCTGCCCTTCGTGGAGAGCCGGCCTCCAGCGCCCCTTCCTGCCGCAGAGAGCCGGCCTCCAGCGCCTCCTCCTGCTGCGAACCGGCCTGCGGCGCCTCCCCCCCCTGCTGCGAGCCGGCCTGCGGCGCCTCCTCCTGCCGCGGAGAGTCGACCTGCGGCGCCTCCCCCTCCTGCGGCGAGCCGGCCTGCCGCCCCCCCTCCATCACCGTCGAAGAATGCCCTGTTCTTCGACGATGACGAGGGCACCGTGCAGGTCACCCCTGCCAAGGCGCGCCGGGCGACGCTGGTGCTGAACGCCGACGGCAGCTCGGGAACCATCCACGTGCCGGCGCTTCCTTTCGTGGAGAGCCCGCTCGTGGAGAGCCCGCTCGTGGAGAGCCCGCCACCATCTGCGGAGAGCCGACCCGGCCCCGCCTCCGCCTCGCCCGTGGACGCCGGGGCGCTCGATGAGGACACTGACATCGAGGAGGATCTCCTCACCCTTGAGGACGACCCGGCGATCGTGCACGCGGCGCCCGAGAAGATGCGCAGGGCCACGCTCGTGCCCAGCGATGCCGAGCGCGCCGCGCCTCCGGCCCCTGCGCTGCCCTTCGCGGACAGCACGCCTCCGAGGGCCACCGAGCCTCCACCCCCTCCTGCTCCCTTCGAGGAGGACACCCGCACCGTCGACGACGAGCCCAGCACCATGGCGGCGACGCCTGAGAAGCTTCGCCGTGCCACCCTCCCGTTCGTGCAGATCGCTCTGGCGGCTGCCAGTCCCTCCGCGCTTGCAGATCCCCTGACCCAGACCCTGCGCGGCACCTCGCGTCTTCGCGACGCCACCTCCGCCCAGCCGTCGACTGTCGAAGCGCGCACGCCCGGGTCACCCGAGACGCAGCTCCCCGCGCTCGCCGCGCTGATGGCCGAGATGCGCGCGCCTGTGCTCACCCCATCGGCAGCCCAGGCACAGTCCCCCGGCCTGGCCCCCGCGCCCGCGCAGACGCAGTCCCCCGGCCTGGCCCCCGCGCCCGCGCCCGCGCAGACGCAGTCCCCAGGCCTGGCCCCACCCGCAGCACCACCGCAGTCCCCCGTCCTCTCGTCCTCCGCAGCGTCGCCCCAGGCGCGCGGCATGGTCCTCTCGGCAGCGCAGCCCCAGGGGCCCGGCCTGGGGCTCTCGCTGGCCCAGCCGCCGGCTCCCGAGCAGCCTCCCGCGGCGCCCCCTCCAGCGCAGCAGCCGCTCTCCGCCCAGCCCTCCTCCGACGCGGCCCAGCCTCCCGCCCTCGCGCCGCCGGCAACCCAGCCCGTGCAGGGACCTGCCCGCATGTCGCCAGTCGCGCAGGTCCCGAGGCCTTCGCAGCGGCCACCGTCCTTTGCCGCAACGCTCCCCGCGCCCCCGCCGCTGCCGGCCTCGGCGCCGGGTACCGCACCGGCACAGTCCCCCGCGCCCCATCCCGCGCTGCGTGCCCCCTCCTCGCCGTCCCAGCCGCATCCCGCGCTGCGCGCTCCATCCTCGCCGTCCCAGCCGCATCCCGCGCTGCGCGCTCCATCCTCGCCGCCCCAGCCGCATCCCGCGCTGCGCGCTCCATCCTCGCCGCCCCAGCCCGTCCTGCGGTCCCCCTCGTCTCCGCCCCAGCTCCAGCCCCCGCCCCACCACCCTCTTCCCGGGGAGATCTCCGCCCCGGGACGGCCCTCTCTCCCTGCAGAGACCCTCGCCCCGGCGCTTGCGCCTTTGCCCGCCGCGCCCCCGATGATCGGCCCCCTCGCGGCGTGGAAGGCCCCCGACGCCGACCGACCCACATCGGCTCCCCCGGCAGGGACGGCGCCTGCGACCTCTCTCTCGCCCTCGCCCTCGCCCGCGGTGCTGGACCTCGACCCGGCCGACGTCTCCATCGAGCGCTTTGCGGCCATCTCCGCCGAGATCGCGGAGCAGCGCGCTCCCCGCGCCGCGGTGCTCGATGCCCACGCGCTGACCGAGGGATCGTGGACCGCCATCGAGCGGCACTGGACGGGCGCCATCCGCGAAGCGGCAGGCCGCGGCGATCACGGACTCCAGGCCGAGAGCGACCGCGCCTACGTCACGGCCGTGGAGGGCTTCCGGGGCCCTATCACGGGTGACGAGCACGCGCGCATCGTGGCGAGCCTGGCCCAGGGCCAGACCAACCCCGTCCTCGACGCGCTGCGGATCCAGCGCCCCGCCTTGATGCCCATCCTCCGCTCGTGGACCAAGCGGGTCGCCGCGGACAGGAGCGCTGCCAGCGCCGCGACGGCCGCGCTCGCGGCCCTGGGCACCAAACCGACGCCCTGATCCCACGCCACGAGGCACCTCTCTGGCCCTCCATCCCGCGGCCAGCGCCGGGTCGCGGAACGCCACGCCCGGCACCGCGAGCCCACCGCGCGCCCGGCACCGCGAGCCCCTCGCGTGCCCGGTACCGCGAGCCCACCCCGCGCCAGGCATGACGAGCGGGCCGCAGTGCTGTCAACCAGCAGTCACAGCCCCCTCGTCCCGTGACCACCGGCGCTGCGCCCGTGCTCGGCGCGCCTGCGGCGGCCCGCTGCGACACGCCGCCGGATCCTGGCTGGTATGCGCCGTGCACATGGCGGTGGCAGGCGTTGACGGACGTCGACAGACGCCAACCCACGCCGAACACGCCGACACACGTCCTCACCACGCTGGAGGCTGCCCCCGATGATTCGCCTGTCCTCGCTCCTGCTCTGCGCCGCGTCCCTGCTCTCCCTGGCCTCGACCGGATGCGCCGCCCGCGCGCGCGCCTCTGCCCGCGCCCTGATCCCCGCCCCCGCGATCGGCGTGCAGGTGCAGGGCACCGGCAACGTGGGGGCCTGGGGCCAGGGGCAGGCGAGTGGCTATGGCTCTGGAACCGTCGGCCGCACGCCCGCGCCGCCGCCTCCCCCCGTGATCAACGTGGGGCCCCCGCCCGTCTTCTACGGCATCCCCCTCGCGGGCGCGCAGGACGTGGTCTTCGTCTTCGACCAGTCGGGGTCGATGGTCGACATGACCACCTCCGCACCGGTGACCAACCCCCTGGCAGGGCTCGCCCTGCTCGGGGCGCGCGCGGCGAGCTTCACCCTCCCCGCGTCGCCCACGGCCTTCCTGAGCGCGGCCCCCACGCTCTTCCAGGCCCAGGACTCGAAGCTCGAAGCGGCCAAGGCGGAGCTGATCAGCACCATCTCCCTCCTCCCGGACGGCACCCGCTTCAACATCGTCTCCTTCGACGACACCATGACGCACCTCTCGCCGGGGCTCACCACCATGAACGCCATCACCCGCGTCTCGACGCTCTCCTTCATCCACGGCCTCAAGCCGCGCGGCTCCACGGCGGCGGTCCCCGCGCTCCGGACGGCGTACGTCATGCAGCCCCGGCGCGTGGTCTTCCTCTCCGACGGCCTGGCCAACGTCGGCGGCGACCGTGACGCCCTGCTCGCCGAGGCCCGGAACGAGATGCGCTACGGCGTCCGCTTCGACACGGTGGGCGTGGGCCCCGATCAGGACCACGCCCTCATGCAGACCCTCGCCCGCGAGAGCGGCGGCATCAGCACCTCGCGCTGAGGGCGGGTGAATCGCGGCGTGCGGGGTCCCGACGCGCGTTGCTCGGCGGTGGGGCAGGGGGCGGAGGCACGACCCCCTGCCGTGTGCATCACACCGAGGCCCCGCGCCGCCGCACCACCTGCACGCCCCCGCATCCCCCGCACCGCGCCGAGAACATCTCCATCTCCGCGTCCGCGGGCGCGTCGGGGAACACCACCGGCAAGAGGTCCGACGGCGCGTCGAACAGCTCCCCGAGCCCGCACTTGTCGCACGGGGTGATCTCCCAGCTCCCGCGCTCGCGCAGGTACTTCTCCCGCACCTGCAGCGGCTGCGGCGCCCGCGCCGGCACCACGAACTGGATCTCGCTGCCTTGCTTCACCGTCTGGAGCTGGTGGGGCTGGTTCAGCACCTTCCCGGTGAACACCTCGCCGTCCATCCCGCTCACGCGCACCCAGACCAGCTCTGGCCGATGCTCCGTCATCCGCGGCCCCCCGTCGTGCACCACCACCTGCACGTCGTCCCGGTACTGCGGGTGCAGCCGCCCGGAGAGGGCAGGGTGGTGCCGCCACGCCCCGAAGCGCGTCCCCCGCCTGGGCTGCGGCCCGAAGAACTCCAGCCAGTCCGGCGTCTCCGGGAGCCCCAGCCGCTCCACGGCCGCGCCGTCGAGCTCCTCCCAGGGAATCCCCGGCATGGGCAGCCGCAGCGTCACCCCTGGCGCGCTCGCGTTGCCGACATGCTCCTCGGCCATGCCCTTGGCGCTCAGCCCGGCGCGCGCGTCCAGGTACGTGAAGCCCACGAACGTCAGGTCCGGCATCCGGACGCGGATCCAGGCACCGATGGGGAAGAGGGGCTCGTGTGCAGACATCGCGGACCTCCTGGGCCGTCACCCCCGCTCACCGGGAGGACCGGGGCCCGAGCGTCTCGCGCGGAGGCACCGGCAGCAAGAGCGCGCGCAGCGCCGCGATCTGTGCAGCCTCGTCGAACCTCTCCGGGTCCACCGCCGCCTGCAGCGCGCTCCCCAGCACCACGCTCAGCGCCACCCCTGCCAGCGCCTCGGCCCCGACCCCCCGGAACCGCGCCGGCTCTGCCCCGATCGCCGCCTCCGCGATGGGCACGAAGGTCGCCCGGTAGCGCGCCACGGCCGCCCGGGCCTCCTCCTGCAGCCCAGGGCGCCGCAGGCTGGCCACCCACACCTCCAGGAGCAGCGCCACCGACCTCCGCGTCCCGTCCTCGCCGAGCCCCCCGAGCCGCTCGCCCAGGAACCCCGCCAGCCGCTCGCGCGGCGGGAGACCGCGCTGGGAGGCGGGGGGCTCCACCACTGCCAGCAGCCCGTCGAGCACCCAGTCCACGAGCGCTCCCCGCAACCGCTCCACCGTCTCGAAGTGGAAGAACACCAGGCCGCTGGAGAGCCCCGCCGCCGCCCCCACCCGCTGGGCGGTCACCGCGCCGAGCCCGCCCTCGCGCGCGATCTCCAGCGCCGCGCGCAGGATCTGCTCCCGCCGCTGGGCCTCGGGGAGCCGCTGCCGCCCGGACACGCTCCCCGCCACCGCCGCCGCCCCCATGGTCTTTGCCGCTGCGCGCGAGGCTACCCGCGCCGGGGAGGCCGCCTGCGTGCCCCTCGTCGACCGCGCCCTCTTCCGGCTTGTTGACGCCACGGTCAGTAACTGTCGCTGCTTGTTGACCTCTCCGTCAACAAGCAGCCCACCTCCGACCTCAGGACCCGTCCTCCGGCGCCGTTCCTGGCGTTCCTGGCACCCTTGACCGCGCTGATCAGCCTCCCTCGCAGGCCACGAACAGGTACGACGGCTCCACCGGCGCTCCGTTGCCCACGAACCGGATCTGCCACGACTGGTAGGGGGCGCAGGCGTCGAGCGTCTTCTGCACCACCTCGGGCGACCCCACCCCCTGCTCCGCGTCCACGTAGCACCAGCCGTGTAGGACCTCCCCGTCGGGCGTCTGCACCGGCTCGACCGCGTCCGACTGGCACGCCGCGAGCGCCTCCCCCTCGAGCTGCTCGATCTCGCAGAAGCAGTTGAACTCCGGCGTCCCGCTCGGCGCCTGGCCCGGCGCCCATGGCAGCACCGCGGCCTCCTCCAGCGCTGGCGACAGGAACACCCGCCCGCGCGCCTTCGTGCAGGTGCAGGCCTCCGGGGAAGACAGCCCCGACCGCGCCTCGATCACCGCGCAGGAGACGTGACCATCCGGCTCTTGCGCGAGCTTCGGCGCGAGGCACCCGCTCGACTCGTAGATCACCGTCATCCGGTCGAGGATCGCCTGCACCACGGGCGTGAAGCCGAAGTCCGCCCGCCCCGCGTCGGTGAGCTGGGCCGGGCATATCGAGGCCGTGATCCCCTGGTCCCCGAGCGCCTTCAGCAGCTCGAGCTGGCGCAGCCCCGGGTAGGCGCTCCCCTTCACCCGCAGCGTCCGCTCCCCACCATCGGCGGGGTTCGGCGCGCAGAGCGGGCTGTCGTTGTCCGGGGGGCAGGTGCACCCTGGCAGGCCCGTCTTGCAATCGACAGGCTCCGCCAGATCGAACGCGCAGGCGAACTGCAGGTCATCCCCGCGGTCGGCGCGCTCCGATCCGTTGATCGGGTTCAGGGTCATCGTCCCGGGGGGCGTCACCGCGTCTCCCGTGATCGGGTTCGCTCCCGAGCGCGGCGTGGTCGACTCGCGCATGAAGGGATCCGCGGGCGCCTCCCGCATCGCGGGGTCCCCGACGACGATGTCCCACGTCGTCCGCCCGTCGCTCCCCTTCCTCGCGAGCTCTTCGGCGTTCTTGAGCCCCTGGGACAGGTCCGCGGGATCGCGCGCCAGGTCTTGCCAGGGCACGCCCACGATCCCCGTGAAGAAGATGTTCTGCGCGCTCCGGACACCCATCTCCGCGTCTGCCGGATCCAGGTCCAGGAAGAGCGGGTTGGCGACGATCTCCCCCGCGCGGTTCTGGATGGTCGGGCTCGTCAGCGCCTGGTGGTAGCGCGAGATGGGGTAGAGGTAATCGACGCCGAACCGCCGCTTCTGGTCGAAGCAGCGCAGGTTGGGGTGATCGCTCAGGAAGTGCACCAGGTGCGCGACCCCCTGCGCCGGATCCCCGTTCACGAAGCAGGTCGGATCCATCGGGCACGCCGCCGGGGACTGCGCGCACGACGCACAGCACGGGTCGTCGGGATCGGACGCGCACTCGCTCCGCGGCCTCGGCATGGTGATGTGTTGATTGTCCACCACCCCCCCATGCGCCACCAGGTAGGCGCGGCCGCCCTCGCGTATCGAGCAATCGTTCTCCTCGGAGAGCAGCACGATCATCACCGTCGACCCCGGCCTCAAGAAATCGGCCCGCTGCTGGAGCAGCGCCTCGTCGAGCCCCTGCGGCACCGCCTCGCCGTCGATCACGGGGATGGTCTCGTACGGCTCCGGATCGACCAGGAACCTGTACCAGCTCTCGAGCTGCGACTCGAACCCGCACCCGCTCACGCCCACGCCCTGCACCAGGTCCGTGAGCACCGGGATCAGCGCCGTCACGTTCCCGTCCCCCGCGGAGTCCACCTCCAGATCCGCCTCCCCGTCGCCCGGCCCGGTCACGAAGGGGCTTCTTCCGAGCTTCTGGGCCGGATCCCAGGCGAGGAACCCCTTCCCCTCGTACGTCTTCTCCGCGAGATCGTTGCCGAGGCCGGTGTGCGCCGAGCGCGCGAGAAGGTGTCCTCGATCGTCGTTCGACGGTGACCCTTCCCGCGAGCAGAAGCTGCCACCATGGCCCCCGAGGCTGGTGCTGATCACCCCCACGTGGACGTCCTTGAACCGCGTCCGCTCCCGGTACCCACCGGCCGGGCAAGGATCGAACGGCCCCGCCGGCTGCGTGGCTGCCGGAGTCCCCTCCGCGTCCTTGCACGGCGGGTTCAAGAGCCTCGTCATGAGCTGCGGGATCGCCTGCGCCAGGAGCTGCTGCGCATCCCCCATGCCCCCGGAGTTGTCGATGGTGAAGAGCAGATCGAGCTGCTCCTCGGAAGTGCGGTCCCAGGTCCCCTGGGAGGTGATGATGGCAAAGGGACCGGTCGGCGCGGGCTCGCCCGAGCATCCGGAAGCCGCGACCGGGAGCGCGAGACCGCACAGAGCTGCGAGCCGCGCGGGACGAGACCACGCGCGCGCATCACGCTTGAGGAGAGGTGTCTTCATGCGGGCTGTGCAGTGCAACGCACGGACCGCCGACTGGATCCGCGAAACACCGCGCGATCGTGGGTGGCTGCGCCTTCCGCTCCGTCAACCCCGTTGCGGTCGGGGATTGCATGGGCAACCCACGTTGGCACTGCTGCGGTTGCGGTCGAGGATCGCTGGGCAGCGCCCGCGGCCGGGACGTCACTTCGTGATGCAGGACAGGGCCACCACCGACGGCTCCGTGGGCGCCCCCTGGCCCACGAACCGGAGCGCCCGCTGCGCACCTTGCATGCAGGAGGCGGACAGCTCCGGCGCTCCCACCCTTTGGTCGGCGTCCACGTAGCACCACCCGTGGACGGTCTCCCCGCCCGCGGTCTGCACCGGCTCGCTCACGTCCGACTGGCACGCCTGGAGCGCCTCCCCCGTGAGCTGCGCCATCTCGCAGAAGCAGTTCGGCGCCTCCAGCGCGGTGGGGAGCTGCGCGTCTGACTTCAGCCCCTCCACGAGCGCCGCGCCGGCCTCCGAAACCTCCCGCCGTCCGCGCGCTTCCGCGCAGGTGCACGCCCCGGTGACGTACCGGCCCTCGACCATCGTGCACGAGACCTGCCCCTCGGCCTGCACCTTGAGCGGCGACTCCAGGCATGTCGACGTGTACGGGATCCCCAGCAGCCGATCGAGCATCGCGTCCACCACCGGCGCGTACCCCACATCGGCGCGCGCCGCGTCGTCGAGCTGCGCCGGGCACACCGACCCGGTGATCCCCTGGTTGCCCAGCGCCCGCAGGAGCTGGAGCTGCCGCAGCCCCGGGTAAGCCTTCCCCTTCACCCGCAGCGTCCGCTCCCCGCCGTTCGCGGGGTCCGGCGCGCACAGCGGGTTGTCGTTGCCGACGACGCACTCGCAGCCATCGGGGTTCGCCGCGCAGTCGACGGCCTCGGGCAGATCGAAGATGCAGGCATACTGCAGGTCAGACTGGACGGCATCGTTGTGTTCCGACCCGTTGATCGCGTTCGGTGTGGTCGACCCGGCCGGCCTCATCGCGTCTCCCGTGATCGGGTTCGTGCCCGAGCGAGGCTCGATCGACTCGCGCATGAAGGGATCGCGGGGGCCCGTGCTCGACCCCGCGACCCCGAGGATGATGTCCCACGCCGACCGCCCGCCGGCGGCCTCGTTGTTGAGCTCCAGCGAATCCTTGAGGCCCCTGGAGAGGTCCGCGGGATCCCGGGCCAGGTCTTGCCAGGGCACGCCCACGATCCCCGCGAAGAAGATGAAGGAGCGGGTGCCCCGGTCCGCATCGTCCGGATCGAGATCCAGGAAGAGCGGGTTGTCGACGATCTCCCCCGCGCGGTTCTGGATCTGCGGGTTCCTCAGCGCCTCCTCGTAGCGCGAGAGCGGGTAGAGGTAGTCGACGCCGAAACGCCGCTTCTGGTCGAAGCACCGCAGGTTCGGGTGGTCCGCGTAGCTCGGCACCGTGTCGATCCCTTGCGCCGGGTCGCCGTTCACGAAGCAGGTCGGGTCCTCGGGGCACTCCGGCGGCGACTGCGCGCACGACGCGCAGCACGCGTCTCCCGGATCGAACGCGCATTCGTTCCGGGCCCGCGGCATCCGGTACGCCGAGCCGTCGTCCTGCTGGATCTGCGCCGCCAGGTAGGCGAGGCCGCCCTCGCGCATCGAACAGTCATTCTCGTCGGAGAGCTGCACGATCAGCACCGTCGACCCGGGCCTCAGGAAGTCGGCCCGCTGCTTGAGCAGCGCCTCGTCGATCCCCTGCGGCGTCGCCTCGCCGTCGACCACGGAGAGGGTCTCGTACGGCTCCGGATCGACGAGGAACCGGTACCAGCTCTCGAGCTGCGCCTCGTAGCCGCACCCGATCTGCCCCACGCCCTGGACCATCTCGGTGAGCACGGGGATCAGCGCCGTCGTGTTCTGGTCACGCTCCGAGTCCGCCTCCAGATCGATCTCGCCGTCGTCGGCGCCGGGCGAGAACGGCTCCCCGTCCAGCTCCTGGGCCGGGTCCCACGCGAGGAACCCTTTCCCCGCGTACGTCTTCTCCGCGAGGTCTCCGTCGAGTTCGGGCGACGAGCGCGCGAGCAGGTGACCCCGATCGTTGTTCGAGCGCGTCGCCGCGTCCTCCACCTGGCACGAGTCCGACCCGTGCCCCCCGAGGCTGGTGCTGATCACCCCCACGTGGATGTCCCTGTACGCGAGGCGCTCCCGCCAGGATCCGGCCGGACAGGGATCGAACGGCCCCGCAGGCTGCGCGGCCACCGGCGCCTCTGCGCCATCCAGGCAGGGCGGGTTCGTCAGCCCCTGGAGGAGCCTGGGGATCGCCGCCGCGAGGATCTCCTGCTTCTCCTTCATGGATCGGGAGTTGTCGATGGTGAGGAGCAGATCGAGCTGCTGCTCGTGGGCGAAGAGGTTGCCGGTGAAGACGTTCTCTCCGGGGACCTCGGGGGCGGGGTACAGCTTTCGATCGTCCCCGCATCCGGCGACGAGGAGCGGGAGTGTCAGCCCGCAGAGCGCCGCGAACCGCATGCCTCGTGTCCTCGAGGAGCCACCGCGCCAGGGGAGGGAAAGTTTCATGCAGGCCGCGCTTTGCAAACCGCGAACCGCCGCACAGGTCCGTGTAACCCCGCGGATTTCTTGGGGCTCTCCCGCCGTACCGTCAATGATGGTTGCCACCACGCAGGGCATGGACAACCTCGGTTGGCACCCCGGGGGCCGTTCCGCTCGGGGACCCGAGGCCCCAGCCGACCTCGCGGACGACGCGCCCACCACGCCCGAACCGCGGCGTCAGCGCTCAGGCCCTGGAGGGCGCTGGAACGCGCTGGAACACCGCGGCTCGGGGAACAGGGCCGCGCTCACGCCTTGGCGGCGCTCTCCGGATAGACGCAGTAGGGCGACTCGGCGTGCGCCTGGCCTCCCACCCTCCCCTTGCTCGACGTCCTGTAGGTCAGCCTGACGAACGACGCCCGCGGCTGCACCGAGCGCGCGTGGACCACCTTCCCGGTCTCCTTCGCGAGCTTCGTCGCCGCGCGCCGCAGCGCCCGCAGATGTTTCACCTCGATGGTCCTGTGTGACTGCGAAGCCGCGAGCCCGGGATCGCTGACGTAGAGCTTGACGCGCATGCGAGAACAACCGTCCTTTCGTTCCCCCGTGTCCGGAGCACCTTACACGCCCCTCTCCGGCCCTCGCTAGGCGCAGCGCAGCTCTCCGGCCCACGATCTCACCTGAGGCCGACTGTCGTTCCGCGGTGAGTGAACCTCACCATGCTGCACCGAACGCTCCGGGCCCGAATCTGCGGGAATTCTCGCCGGGAATGCTCGCCGGGAAACGAGCGCGCCTTCCCTGGATTCAGCCCTCACCGGATGGGCGATGCCCCCGGCGCCTCGGGGGAGTACAACGGTCGGCCATGATCACCCTCTACACGTTCACCACCCCCAACGGCCGCAAAGTCTCCATCATGCTCGAAGAGCTGGGCCTCCCTTACGAGGTCAAGACCGTCGACATCTCCAAGGGCGAGCAGTTCGACCCCGCCTTCCTTGCCATCTCCCCCAACAACAAGATTCCCGCCCTCGTCGACGACGAGGCCGAAGGCGGCCGCATCGCCCTCTTCGAGAGCGGCGCCATCCTCACCTACCTCGCCGAGAAGACCGGCAAGCTCCTCGCCCCCTCAGGCCCCGCCCGCTACGAGGCCATCGCCTGGCTGCACTGGCAGATCGGCGGCCTCGGCCCCATGTTCGGCCAGCTCGGGTTCTTCGGCGTCTTCTCCAAGGAGAAGATCCCGACGGCCATCAAGCGCTACGCCGACGAGGCGAACCGCCTCCTCGGCGTCATGGAGAAGCGCCTCACCGACAGCGCCTACCTCGCGGGCGACGAGTACTCCATCGCCGACATCGCCACCTACCCCTGGGCGGTCAACTCGCGGACCTTCCTCGGCGAGTTCCTGGCCGAGAGCGTCGCGCAGAAGCCCGCCGTGCAGCGCTGGCTCGACGCCGTGGGCGCCCGCCCCGCCGTGCAGCGCGGCATGGCCGTCCCCAAGGTCTGAGGGCCCCCCTGGGCAGGACGTCTCGCCCTGGGTTTCCCTGGAGCGCCGTCTGCGCTCACGCTCCAGGGCCGAGGATCGCCTTCGGTTCCAGGAACGACTCCAGGCCGAGCACCCCGAACTCCCGCCCGATCCCCGACTGCTTGAACCCCCCGAACGGCGCCAGGGGATCGTGGTGCAGCCCGTTGACGAGCACCCTCCCTGCCTGGAGCCGCATCGCGACGGCCCGCGCCCGCGGCACGCTGGCCGAGAACACGTAGGCCTGCAGCCCGAAGTCCGAGTCGTTGGCGAGCTGGATGGCCTCCTCCTCGCCCTCGTAGGTGAGGATCGCCAGCACCGGGCCGAAGACCTCCTCCCGCGCGATCGCCATCTCGCTCCGGACGTCGGCGAACACCGTCGGCCTCACGAAGTAGCCGCGCGTTAGCCCCTCGGGCCGTCCTTCCCCGCCGGTCACCAGCGTCGCGCCCTCCTCCAGCCCGAGGCGGATGTAGCGCTGCACGCGCGCGACCTGCGCCGCGCTGGCCAGCGGTCCCAGGGTCGTCGCCGGATCGCGCGGATCCCCGACCTTCATCGCCGCCACCCCCTCCCGCACGCGCGCCAGGACCTCCGCGAGCCGCGCCCTGGGCACGAGGAGCCGGCTCCCCGCGATGCACGCCTGCCCGTTGTTCTGGAACGCCGCCTGCAGCGAAAACGGCACCGCCTCGGCGAGGTCGGCGTCCTCCAGCAGGATCGTCGGCGACTTGCCGCCGAGCGCCAGGCTCACCCGCTTCAGGGTCCCCGCCGCCGCGCGCAGGATCGCCTTGCCGGTGGCGGTCGACCCTGTGAACGAGATCTTCGCGACGTCCGGGCTCTCGCTCAGCGCCCCTCCGACCTCCTCCCCGCGCCCGGCGACGACGTTGAACACCCCCTCCGGGAGCCCGGCGGCGTGGAGCGCCTCGGTGACGATCTGCGTCTGGAGCGCGCTCATCTCGCTCGGCTTGATCACGCACGTACACCCCGCCGCCACGGCCATGGCGAGCTTGCTGCAGAGGGATCCCGCGCTGCTGTTCCATGGCGTGATCAGCGCCGCGACGCCCACGGGATCCATGACCACCGTCGACGCCCCGACGCTGCGGGAGAGCGCATACCCCGCCAGGGTCTCCGCCGCGTCCTGGAAGGCCGACGCGGCATACCGGGCAGTCCACGACGCCCGCGCGTACGGCCCGCCATACTCCGCGAGGGTCGCTTCGCGCAGGTCGTCCGCGCGCGCGAGCACCGCTTCCTGGAGCCGCCGCAGCATGCCGAGGCGCTCCTCCTTGCCCGTGCGCGAGAACACCGGGAAAGCCCGCTTCGCCGCCGCGATGGCGCGCCGGGTGTCCTCCGCGTCGCCGAGACGCGCCCGCCCGATCACCTCCTCGGTGGCGGGATTGATCATCTCCACCGTCTCGGTCCCATGGGGCTCCACGAAGGCCCCGTCGATGTAGAGCTGCTGGATCTCGCGCATGGCTCGCCGCCTCCGTGCCCAGAACCTACGGACCTGGGTTCCCCCTGAGAAGCTGGACACCGCGGGATGCCGCGTCCTAGAAACCGGGACAATGCACCGCACGGGCCTGGTGGAGCTGGAGGCCGTCCTCGCCGTGGCCAGGCGCAAGGGATTCCGCCCCGCCGCCGCGGAGCTGGGGATGTCCACCTCCGCCCTGAGCAGCGCCGTCGCCGGCCTGGAAGCGCGCCTCGGCGTGCGCCTCTTCCACCGCACCACGCGCAGCGTCTCCCTCACCGAGGCCGGCGAGCAGTTCGTCGCCCGCATCGCCCCCGCGCTGGGCGACATCCAGGGCGCCATGGAGGCCGTGAACAGCCTCCGCCAGACCCCCGCGGGCACGCTGCGCATCAATGCAGCCCTCGGCGCCGCGCGCGCGGTCTTCGCCCCCATCGTCCTCGCGTACCTCCGGCGCTACCCGGCCATGACCGTGGACATTGTCACCGAGGGCCGGATGATCGACATCGTCGCCGAGGGCTACGACGCCGGCATCCGCCTCAGCGAGCACGTCCCCCGCGACATGGTCCGCGTCCCCCTCGGCGGCGACCTGCGCATGGCCATCGTCGCCTCCCCGGACTACTTCGCGACGCATCCTCCGCCCCGCGTCCCCGCCGACCTCGCCGCCCACGAGTGCATCCGCGCCCGCCTCCCGAGCGGCGCCCCCTCCCGCTGGGAGCTCGCGCACCACGGCGAGACCCTGCACCTCGACGTCCCGGGCCGCCTGATCCTCGATGCTCCCTTGCTCATGCTCGACGCCGCGCGCGCCGGGATGGGCGTGGCCCTGCTCGCCGAGTGGTACGTCGCGAAGGATCTCGCCGCCGGGCGCCTGGTCCGGGTGCTCGCGGAGTGGACCCCGCCATTCCCGGGGCTCGCGCTGTATTACCCGGCAGGTCGTCACCTGCCGGCTGGGCTGCGCGCCTTCATCGAAGTGATTCGCGAGGTCAATGGCAGGCGGGAGGGGAGGCGCAAGGGGGAGGGGAGCAGCAAGGGGGAGGGGAGCGGCAAGACCGCGCCCCGTCGCCGGGCATAGCGGCGTGGCCGCACGCGGCGGCCACCGTTCTCGACACCTGATCAGCGCGCTGAGGCGAGCTGGGAGCGGAGCTGCGCGCGCTGCTTGTTCAGCGCCGCGACCGCCTTGTCCATCTCGACGAGCGCCGCTTCCTGCGCGGCGCGCGCGTCGGCCTCCTGCTGGGCCTCGGCCTCCGCGGCCTGCACCTCCACGAGCCGCGCCTCCAGCTCCAGGACCGCCTGCCGGTTCAGCTCCAGCTCGGCCTGCACCGACTCCACGGTGTCTTCCTCGCTGTCACGGCGCTGATCCGCCAGGAAGAAGCGGTCGGCGAAGTTGGGCGGCAGCTCCTTGTGCTCGTGGGGCAGCTTGGAGAGCTGGCCGTACACGTCCTTCCTGGCGGCGTTGAGGCGGTCGAGCCACTCCTGTCGCTCGCCCACGTCGCGGAACTCCCGCTTCGCGTGGAGCGCGGCGTCCCGCGCCGCCTTCACCGTATCCGCCTCGGTGAGGAGCGCCGTCAGCTCGGACACGAGCGCCGTCAGCGCCGCGTGGTTGCTCTTCGTCAGCGACAGCAGCCACTTCTTCATGGTGTCGAGCTGGTCCCCCAGCACGGGCCGCGTCGTCTCGTTGAGGGCCTTCGGAAAGTAGTGCAGATAGAGCCCACTCTTCCGATCGTTTCCCGCGAGGTCGAGCAGCGTCGTGGAGAGCCTGCCCGCGAAGGCGTCGAGCTTCGCGTCGACGCGCACCACGAGCGCCTGCGCTTCGGCCACGGCCTGGGCGTGCTCGATCTCGTGCACGATCACCTCCTTGCCCTCGTCGCACAGGGCCTCGAAGAGCGCCACGTAAGGCGCCCCGTGCGGGTACGCCTTGAGCTGGCTGGTGGTGAACGTGGGGTGCGGCATGAGGGTGATCATTGCCGTGGATGACTTCAACGTCCTGAGTGCCATGGGATTGCCTCCAGCAAACGGCCCGGCGGGTTGCGTTCAAAGAAAAGGGTGCCGGGCCGCGAATGCCTATTTAGCGATGGACCATTGCGGTGCAAGACCGAAACGTCACGTCGTTGACGAATCGCAATCGCACTTGGTGGCGCAGAGGTTGCTACAGCGGTGTTTAACGAATGCTTCGCGGTGACGCGCTGACCACGCGTCGGCGCCATCCGGACCTCGTATTCGTTGCGGCCGCAATGGCCGGCCACTGGCCGGCCAGCAGATCACCCCGTTGAATTGATTCGGCAAAGTGCTGGCCGGCCCTCGCCCCGCAGGAATGCGTCACGTGGGTAGGGGTCGGACATCACCCCCGCCGAAGCGGGCGTTGCGGGGCCCGACGGCACCACCGTTCCGGTAGGCCGCAACACGAGCGTGGTGCGACGCCCGGGGAGCCTCTGGCCGCGGAGAGGTCCCGTCGGAAGCAGAGGGCGCCGCGGTGCTGCGTGGAAGGGGTGCTGTCGGAAGCAGAGGGCGCCGCGGTGCTGCGTGGAAGGGGTGTCGTCGGCCGCCAACGGCATCGTGTCTGCCGCGGGAGAGGTACGGGGGTCGCCGACGGACCCTCGCCCCTGCGGGAAGAGGTACGGGGGCCGTCGTCAACGCTTCATCCACGGCGGGAAGGGGTACGGCGGGTCTCCGACAGCGCCCTCTCCCCGCGGGAAGAGGGGCGGGAGGCGCCCTCCGACGGACGCTCCTCCGCGCGCGAGAGGCATGCGGAGGCGCCGACGCGTCCTCTCCCCGGGGGAGGAACGGAAGCAGCTTCCCGACCGTACCCCTTCCCCGTGGGAAGAGGGGCGGTGACGCTCCAGCAGCAGGCCCCCCCGCGCGAGAGGACGCTGGCAGGGGAGGCGACGCACGCATTCCCGCAGCGGGCATGGGACCGTCGGACACCGACCGCACCTCTCCCGCGAGGGCGGAGGAAGTTCCGGCTTCCTCCTTCACGCCTCCAGACCTGGGCCCCGCGGTGCCGGTTTCCTGCGCGTCCTCTCCCCCGGGCGACAGGGCGCCTGCGGCCAGCGAGGTGACCTCGGCGCCGATGCAGGTCGGGCACCTCGGCTCCCCGCGTGACCTCTGCGGACGTCGCACAGGGCAGAGACTGCAGCTTACTGGGCCAGGGCGCGGCGCGGGGCGCACGATCGCGCGCCATGACAGGAAAGCGCGTCCCCGGGGGGCAGGACCGGGCGCGGCAGGGAACGCTGTATTACGGCGACAACCTCGACGTCCTCCGGCAGCACGTGCCGGATGCGTCCGTCGACCTCGTTTACCTCGACCCCCCGTTCCAGAGCGGCAAGAACTACAACATCATCTTCGAGTCGCGGGAGGGCGCCAAGGCGGCAGCCCAGATCCAGGCGTTCGAGGATACGTGGACCTGGGGCCTCGAGTCCGAGGCCGCCTACCGGGAGATCGTCGACCGGGGCGACCAGCTCGCCATCACCACCCGATCCCTCCGGCAGTTCCTCGGCGAGAGCGACATCATGGCCTACCTGTGCATGATGTCGCTCCGGCTCGTCGAGCTGCGCCGGGTGCTCAAGCCGACCGGCTCGCTCTACCTGCACTGCGATCCGACGGCGAGCCACTACCTCAAGGTGCTGCTCGACGCGCTCTTCGGCCCCGCGTGCTTCCGGAACGAGGTGATCTGGCGCTACCGGCGCTGGCCGACCGTCGCCCGGCAGTTCCAGAAGATGCACGACGTGCTGCTCTTCTACAGCAAGGGGGCGAACGGCGAGCAGAAGTTCAACACGCTCCACGGCTACGAGTCCCTGGCCCCGTCGACCCTGAAGACCTTCGGCACGAAGAAGCAGCGCGCCGACTTCTCATCGGGGCACCGCAAGCCGGGCGTCGTCGACGAGGAGACGCTCGGGCCGCCGCTGTCCGACACCTGGGAGGTCGGCGTCATCGCCCCCGTCGCCAAGGAGCGGCTCGGCTACCCCACCCAGAAGCCCGAGGCGCTCCTCGAACGGGTCGTCCGCGCGAGCAGCGACGAGGGCGACGTGGTGCTCGATCCCTTCTGCGGGTGCGGCACGGCCGTGGCGGTGGCCCAGAGGCTGGGGCGTCGCTGGATCGGGATCGACATCACCTACCTCGCGATCGGCCTCGTGAAGCACCGGCTGATCTCGTCGTTCGGCGCCGGAGCGGCGTTCGCGGTGGTGGGCGAGCCGAGCTCGGTGGAGGACGCGAGGCAGCTCGCGGCCGACAACCCGCACCAGTTCGAGCTGTGGATCCTCGGGCAGGTGGGCGCCCGCCCGGCCGAGAAGAAGCGCGGGCCCGACAGGGGCATCGACGGGCGGCTCTTCTTCCAGGACGACCCCGGACGCGACGGCAAGACGAAGCAGATCGTCATCTCGGTGAAGGCCGGCAAGGTGATGCCCGTGCACGTCCGGGAGCTGCGCGGGGTGCTGGCGCGAGAGGAGGCCGAGATCGGGGTGCTGCTCACGATGCACCCGCCGACGCGGGAGATGGTGAAGGAGGCCGCGACGGCAGGCTTCCATGCTTCGCCCTGGGGGCGGCACCCGCGCATCCAGATCCTCACGGTGGCGCAGCTCCTCGCGGGGCAGGGCATCGACTACCCGGCGCCGCGGTCGAGCAACGTGACGGTGAAGCGGGCCCCGGCTGCGGCGCGGCCGCGGGGCGAGACGCTGCCCTTGCCGGGGTTCGAGGCATCGCCGGTCGCGGGTAACGACGCTGACGTGGAGACGGCGCCGGAGCCGACCTTGCCGATGCCGGGGGTTGTCGCGGCGAAGCCTCGGGGGCCCCGGAAGCTCGCGAAGACGCGGCCGATCACGGCGGCGGGACCGGCGATAGCGAAGCGGGGCCGGTAGCGCGAGGGGGCGACGTCCGGCCTCACTCGATTGTTTGATCGAGCCAGTGTGCTCCTGCGCAGAGCGTCGCGACACGTCTTTACCTGATCCAAGGAACGGCTTAAGCCCGCAGCCAGCAGGGACCTTCCGACCGTTCGGCGCCAGGGCAGCCCGGGCTCCGCGGTGACCTGAAGCCGCAGCTTCGGGCAGGAGAGCCCTCCCTGCATGGAGCGGATCATCTCGATGGACCACGGAAAGCAAGCGACTTCCCGCACCCTGATCGATGTCCTCGAAGCCCGCGCGGACCAGGACCCGTCGCTGCGCCTGTTCACGTTCCTCGCGGAGGGTGAGCGCGAAGAGGACACGCTCACGTCCGCCGAGCTTGCGCAGCGCGCGCGTGCGGTCGGTGCGTGGCTCGACGCTTCAGGCCTCTCCGGGCAGCGGGTGCTGCTCCTGTTCGAGCAGGGGCTCGCCTTCATCTCGGCCTTCTTCGGCTGCAGCTTCGACGTGTCGTTCTTCGAGCTCTTTGCGCCGCTGGTGTGTGGCGGCTGCATCCTCCTGGTCCGTGACGCCCTCTCGCTGCACACGCTCGGCGACACACCGGCACCCAGTTTGCTGGTGACCGTTCCCTCCGCGGTGCGCGCGCTTCTTGAGCGAGGGGGCTACCGCGCACGCTTCGAGGCATCAACCTCGCTGGCGAGGCGCTGGACCGAGCCACCGTCGACGCCATCTACCGCACGACGTCCATCGATGTGGTCCGCGACCTTTATGGCCCGACCGAGGACACCACGTACCGGGCGAGGCGAGGCTGGTGGCGTACGTGGTGGGCGGCGGTGCCCTCGGTCGGGGAGCTGCGCGCCTACCTTGCTGCCAGCCTCCCTGGCTACATGGTGCCGGCGGCGTTCGTGGTGCTTGATGCTTTGCCGCTGACCCCCAATGGCAAGGTCGACCGCAAGGCATTGCCCGCGCCGGAGCTGGAGCGGGCGGCGCTGTCCGCGGGCCACACCGCGCCGCGCTCTCCCGCATTCACGCGCGCGTTGCAGATCTCCACTTCCGAGCATCCCGCGCCCACCTGCCTCTTGCCGCTGCGCCGCACGGGGGCTGAGTGCCCGCTCTTCCTCACCCCGCCGCTCGGCGGAATGGGCCTCGCCTACCTGGCTCTCGCGCGTTCCTTGCGGCCTACCTTGCCGGTCTGGACCTTTGAGCAGTCCGTGCTCGATCAGCTCTCCTCTCCTCATCGAGCGTGGACTGGAGCGGTTGGCCGCGGCCGTGGTCGACCAAGCGGGAGACCTGGCGCCGACGACGGGCCTCATCGATTACCTGCGTCAGCTTCTCCTCACGGCGGAGAAGAGCAGCCACATGATGGCGTCTTGGCAGGTGCGTCCGGTCGAGGTGCCCGTCACTCTCCTGCGTGCCTCGAACGACACCGACGGCGCGCCCGACCTGGGATGGAGCGAGGTTCTGGGTCGACCGATCGAGCTGGCGATGGTCCCCGGCGACCACCTCAGCATGGTGCGAGCGCCGCTCGTGCTGACGTCGGCGCTGTGCATCGAGGCGCGGCTCGACCCACCGGAGCGTCGCCCGGGCGGAGGGCGCTAGAAACGGCCCAGCACGAGGACACCGCCGCTGCCCTGGCCGACGGCGGGGGCCACCGTGAGCCGCGCCGCCTGGGGCTTGTCGTCGCCGCCTCCGAGGGAGCTGACGAAGAGCGCGACGCCAGCGGCGATCCCGGCGCCTCCGACGATGAAGCCGAGGGTGGAGACGGTCGCGGCCTTGCTGGCGTCGTCGGTGAGCGCCACGCCCTCGGCGTCGCAGAGGGTCTCGGTCCGGCAGTGCTCGTCGCGGGCCTTGCTCCACCGGGAGCTGGCGGTGACGCCGAAGACCGAGCCCACCACCACGCCTGCGAGGCCGATGCCGCCGGACACGAAGGCCAGGGTCCGGCGCGTCGAGGCGCCGCTGTCCGAGGAAGCGCTGGGCGCATCGGGCAGGGGGCCCGACGTGCCGGCGGAAGGCGCCCCTGTGCCGGCAGGTGATGCGGCTGTGGCGCCAGCAGGGGCGTCGGCGAGCGCCGGGATCGCGACGGTGAGCGTCTTGCCGGGGCCGGCGGAGGTGACCTCGGTGGTGAACGGGGCCTTGCCGGGCGCGGTGACCTCGATGGCGTGCTTGCCGGGGTCCACCGGGAGCGCCACGCCCCAGGCGGCGTCGTCCACGAGCACGCCGTCGCGCTTCACCACGAGGCCGGGGACGGGCGCTTTCACGGCGAGGGTCATGCGTTCGAGCTGGGGCTCCAGCTCGGTGGCGCGGCGGGTGGCCTTGGCCTCGCGGTCGTCCTGGGCCATGCGCCGGGCCATGTCGGCGGCCTCGCGGAAGGCGGCCCAGGCGCTGGCGGTGCGGCCGGTGCGGGAGAGGCAGTCGGCGAGGTTCCAGAGGGTGCCGTAGCCCGGGTCGAGGCGCTGGCTCGCGGCGAACTTGGGGCAGGCCTCGGGGAGCTTGCCCTGGGCGACGAGGTCGCGGCCCTCGCGGAAGAGGGCCTCGGCGGCGGCAGGATCGGCGGCCATCTGCGCCCACGCCGTGCCTGCGGGGAGGGACAGGAGGGCGGGGAGGGACAGGAGCGCGGCGAGGCACGCTGCGGCAGGGTCACTTCCTCGACGTTTCATCGTCACTCCTCGGAGGGGGGGCGCCGTTCGGTTTCGGGGTGGGTTTTCGGGTCGGGGCGCCGGAGGGCGTCGTGGACTTCTTCGTCGGGGTTCCTGCGCCCTGCGGGGTCGCGGCGGGCGCGGCAGCGGTCCCCGCGAGAGATGGAGTCGTCGAGGCTGCCGCGGAGGATGCGTGCGCCGAAGCCGCGGGAGGGGCCGTGCCTCCTCCCGCGGTGTCGGCGGGGGTGACAGTGGGCGTGAGCGGCGTGAGCGGCGTGAGCGGCGTGAGCGGCGTGGGCGGCGTCGGCAGCGAGGGAGACGCCGTGCCGGGGGGGAGCGGCGTCGCGTTGCCGGCGGGCGCGGGCCCTCCGGACGGAGCGTCGCCGCGGACCACCCAGTACACGGAGGCACCCGCCACGGCCGCGACGGCCAGCGCGCCCGCGAGGAGCCCTCCGATGCGCGCGCGCGCGCCGCCCCCGGGTCGGCTTCCGGGGGTGGAGAGCGTGGTCGCGGACGCGGTCGCGAGCATCTCCGGCGGGGCCCCACGCGACGCGACGAAGGACCGGGTGGCCGCGGGGAGGGGGACGAGCATCGCCTCGGTGATCTCGTGGCCGTGCGGGAGCAGGGCGCGCAGGGCGGAGGCCATCTCGCCCGCGCTCGCGTGCCGGGATGCGGGGGCGATGGCGAGGGCCCGGTGCACCACCTGCGCCACTTCGGGCGGCACCCAGGGCGCCACCTCCTGCAGCCACGGCGCGGGCGTGCTGCAGAGGGTGATGATCAGCTCGCCGAGGGCCTCGATGCCCTCGTTGGGGCGGCGCCCGGAGAGGCACTGGTAGAGGGTGACGCCGATCGACCAGAGATCGCTGCGGGCGTCGACGAGGCCGCGGCCACGCGCTTGCTCGGGAGACATGTAGAGGGGCGAGCCGAGCATGGCGCCGGTCTTGGTGAGGCCGCCGTCGCCGAGGGTGGGCTCCACAGTCTTGGCGATGCCGAAGTCGAGCAGCTTGACGATGCGGCCGCCGCCGGGCTTGCGGGCGAGGAAGAGGTTCGCGGGCTTGATGTCGCGGTGGATGATGGCCGCGGCGTGGGCGGCGTCGAGGCCGAGGCAGGCCTGGTGGGCGATGCGCAGGGCGAGGTCCACGGGCAAGGGGCCGAGGCGTTCGAGGAGGGCCTGCAGGTCCTCGCCTTCGAGGAACTCCATGGCCATGTAGGGCGCGCCGGTGTCGCGGTCGCGGCCAGTGTCGAACACCTGGGCGATGTGCTCCGACTCCACGGCGCCGACGGCGCGGGCCTCGCGGAGGAAGCGGGTGAGGTGGATGTCCTCGGGCGCGGCGTGGAGGATGACCTTGAGCGCCACCCGGCGGCCAGTGCCGGTGTGGCGGGCCTCGAACACCGCGCCCATGCCACCTTTGCCGAGGAGCCGGACGACGGTGTAGCGATCGTCGAGGGTCTTGCCGAGCAGCTTGTCGGTCATCCTGTACGTCATCGCCTGAGTTCCACTCGCCTCGGCTCCAACCGCCTCAGTTCCAGGCGCGTGCGACGAAACCCTTGTAGGGGAAGCTCTCGCGGGTGCCTGCGAGCAGGAGCCTGCCACCCGAGGTGAGGCCGAGGGTGCTCAGCACGCCCTCGGCGCCCAGGTAGAGGGCCTGCACCCCGCCGGTGCCGAAGGTGGGGTCGAGCGCTCCGGTGCGGAGGAAGCGGGTGAGGAGGGGTCCGGCGCTGCTGTTGCCGCCGACGACGATGCGGCCGTCGAGGAGCACCGCGAGGCCCGTCGCATGGTCGCTGCCGGCGTGCGGCGCCGTGGTGAGGCCGCCGCTGCCGAAGGTGTCGTCGAGCGTGCCGGAGGCATCGAAGCGCAGGACCAGGTAGTCCGACGCCCCGCCCTGGTCGGTGCCGCCCGCCACCACGATGCGGCCCTCGGAGGCGAGCGCCAGGGCCACTGCGTACTGGTTGCCAGGCCTCGCGACGCGGGCGATGCCCCCGTCGCCAAACGTGGGGTCCAGTGCGCCGTCCGCCGTGAGCCGCAGCAGCACCACGTCCCGGTCGCCGGCACTCTCCACCCAGCCCGCGATGAGGGTGCGCCCCGCCTGATCGATGACCAGCGCCTCGCCGCTGCTGAACGTGCCGCCGAGGTTCGGCACGATCCAGCCGTTCGGCGCGGCGAATGTGGGGTCGATCGCGACGAACTGGGGGACGAAGCGCGCGGCGAAGAGCTGGCCGTTGCGCTGCCCGGCGACCACCACCCGCTCGTTCGCGGTGAGCTCTGCGGTGAGGGCGTACTCGTTGCCGCCGAGATCGATGGTGATGTTGCCCTCGTCGCCCCCCACGCTCTCTTCGAGGCCGTCGTCTCCCAGCCGGAGGAGGGCGATGTCGTCGGTGAACCCCGAGCCCCGGTTGCCGAAGCCGACGAGGAGCACGTTGCCGTTGAGCTGGCGGAGGGCGGCGTGGGCCTGGTGATCCCTGGTGCACTGGCAGAAGGTGGCGCGGGTGTAGCCGTTGCCGCTGAAGCTCGGGTCGAGGGTTCCATCAGCGAGGAGGCGGGCGCCCTCGAAGCTGCCCGCGCCCAGGCCGTTGTAGCTGTTGGCGGCGACCAGGATCTTCTCGCCCACCGTCTCGCGGACCTGGTTCACCAGGCCGCCGTCGGAGTTCAGCGTCCAGGCGGTGATGCCGCCCGCGCCGAAGGACATGTCGAGCGTCCCGGGCTTGCCGGTGACGTGCGCCTGCACGGTGTCCGTGCGGGTCCGCGCGCCGGCGTTGGCGACGAGGGTGAGGGAGAACACGGTGCCGAGCACGAGGGGGCCCGAGGCTCCGACCTCGAACTGGCCCACGCTGCTCCCCGACGGGATGGTGAGCGGCACCGTGACGAGCCCGGGCGGGGCGCCCTGCGCGGTGACCTCCACGGACTCGTCGAACCCGCCGTAACGGACGATCTCCACGTCCACGTAGGTGGTGCCTTCATAGGGCACGTCGATCTCGGAGGCGGGAATGAGGAGCACGAAGTCCGTCTGGGCCTGGCCCCCTGTGCCACCCGCGCCACCCGCGCCACCCGCGCCGCCCGCGCCGCCCTCGCCCGCATCGCCGCCCTGTCCGCTGCCGCCGCTGCCCGCCGGATCGAGGGAGACGTCCTCGATGCCGAGGACCACGGCACAGCCGAGCGCGCCGGAGAGGCCGGAGGCCCCCGCGGCGACGATCAGACCGCAGAGCGACGCCAGCGCGCCTCGAACCCGCTTCAAGCTCACGTGTCCAGGTTACCGCAGGTGCGGTCACGGGTCAGCGGAGGTCGCGCGTCTCACCAGGATGGGCTGGGTGTCAGGCGCCCGTGGGGTGGTCGAGCGGCAGGTCCGTCGGCGCGGGCGGAGCGGGCGGTGCGGTGGAAACGTCCTTGCCGGCGGCGAGGACCTCGCGCCACCAGGGGGTCGGGCCCTCGACGTGCTCGGGCTCGATGGCGGCGCCGAGGCGAGGGGTGAGGATGCGCTGGCGCTGCGCGGTGGCGAGGGTGAGCAACGTCTCGGCGGGCTCGTCCCAGGGGTGCAGGCCGAGGTTGAAGGTGCCCCAGTGGACCGGCAGGAGGGTGCCACCGCCGAGCATCTCGAAAGCCTTGAGGGCGTTCTCGGGGCCGAGGTGGATGCCGCCCCAGCTCGGGTGGAAGGCGCCGACTTCGAGCATCACCAGGTCGAAGGGGCCGTGGGCGCGGCGGATGTCCTCGAACTGGGGGGTGAGGCCGGTGTCGCCCGAGAAGAAGACCTTGCGGCGCTCGGAGGCGATGACCCAGGAGGACCAGAGGGTGGTGTTCCTGTCGCTCATGCCGCGCCCCGAGAAGTGCTGCGAGGGGGTGGCGGTGAGGTGAAGGCCGGCGATCTCGGTGGACTCGCCCCAGTCGAGCTCGATGATGCGCTCGGGCGCGATGCCGAGGCGTTCGAGGTGCGCGCCGACGCCGAGCGAGGTGACGATGGGGACCTGCTTGCGGGCGAGGGCCAGCATGGTGGTGCGGCAGAGGTGGTCGTAGTGATCGTGCGAGAGGATCACGGCGTCGAGTGCGGGGAGCTCGTCGATCGTCGCGGGGACCTCGTGGAAGCGGCGCGGCCCGGCGAACCTGACCGGGGAGGCGCGCTCGCCGAAGACGGGATCGGTGAGCACGCGGTGGCCGTCGAGTTCGAGGAGCACGGTGCTGTGGCCGAGCCAGGTGGCGCGGAAGCCGGTCGACGGGGGCTTCTCCCAGGTGGCGTGCGGCCGTTCGAGGGGGAGGGGTCCCGGCGGCCTGCGCTGCACGCCGCGCGCGAAGTACTCACCGAGCAAGGGCCAGGGGCTGCCCTTGAGATCGGGGCCGATGCCGGTGGGGTTGCTGAAGACGCCGTTGGCGAACTGCCGGGAGGCGTACACGCGCTCCACGCGCAAGCCGGCCGAGCGCCGGGCCGCAGTCATGATCGCGCCGGAGTCGTCGGTGCGGCAGGTCATACAGGAAGGTGTAAACAGCCCCGGGGGGCGGTTCAACCCCCGGGACCACCGACGTAGCCCTCGCAGGCGGGGTGAGCAGATGTGGGGGTGGCCACGGCAGCGAGGGAGCGCAGAGGTCCCGTGAGGCGCGGGGGAGGCCACCTTCTTGTCATGGCTGAGGCGATGGAGTACCCGCGCCATGCAGCACCGGATCGTCCGGTGTGCCGGCGGATGGTCTCTCGCTCTGGAGGGGCACCGCCCGATGCTCGTGCTTACGGGAGCGGTTCATGAAGAAGATGCTCGTGACGTGTGCCATGGTGTTCCTCGCCGCATGCTCCAAGGAGGCGGGGACGGAGGGCACGCAGGACTCGGCGAAGCCCGGGAGCACCACGGCGGCCAAGCCGGCGGCGGCCCAGAAGGGTCTGGAGCCCGGCGAGGTCGTGGTGGGCTACCTTCAGGTGCCGGACGACGAGGCGCAGTGCGCCCTGCTCCCCGTGCCGGAGGCCGAGAAGGCCAAGTTCGACAGCGCGAAGATCAACGAGCTGGCCGGGGTCCTCAAGGCCAAGGTGGTCACCTCCTGCCCCACCGACAACATCGTCGGTACCTGCAAGGCGATGGGGATGCTCGTGAACTACCAGGGCCCGAAGTACACGAAGGAGACGGCCCAGGCAGACTGCGCCAAGGGCATGGGCAAGTGGCTCGACTGATTCCCACGGCAGGGGCTCGCGCCCCCGCCCCCCGTCGAGCAAAGCTCGTCGGGGCCCCCCACTCCGCGATCCACCCGTAGTCTCCAGAGCGTGTTGCCGCTTCGGGCCTGGCGCCCGTCGCCTCAGGAAGCGCACCATGTCCCCGGCCACATGCTCGCGAGCGTGAGGCGCGCGGCGGGGCCGCTTCCGCTCAGCGCTTCCAGCGCACCCGGGCGACGAGCCAGATAGAGGCGAGCGCCGCGAGCGCGAGGGCGCTTCCCACCAGACCCAGCGCCGAGAAGGCATCAGGCGCGAACGCCGAGCCCCACGAGGAGGGCAGGGTCACAGACCCGGCGCGCTTGAGCGCTTGCCCGCCGAGCGCGGCGCCGAGCGAGCTGCCGACGTAGATGGCGGCGCCGTGGAGCGCGAGGAGCACCGGGGCCTTCTGGAGGTCGAGCGCGGCGAGGCGCGCTTGCTGGGGGACGTGAATCGACCAGCCGAACACGCTCCAGATCCCGATCAGCGCGCCCGTGGCCACGAGGGGCAGGTGGACGACGGTGAGCACCGGCATCAGGGCGAGCTGCGCGAGGGCGGCGACGACGAGGGAAGGCGTGGGGCCGATCCGCTCGGTGAGGAGCCTGCCCAGAGAGTTGCCGAGGAAGGCGCCGACGCCGAAGACGAAGAGCATCAGCGTGACGCCGTTGCGGCCGAGGCCGTGGCGCGCCTCCAGGAAGGGCGCGAGGTAGGTGATCATCACGAACGCGCTCCCCACCGAGAAGGCCGTGAACGCGATGGCCCAGAGGAAGCGGGGCGTGGCCAGCACGGCGCGCAGGGTGCTCACGGAGGTGCGCGGGACGTTCAGGCCGCGGGGCACGAAGCGGCCGAGGACCAGGGCGCCGCCGAGCGAGAGCAGGGCGACGAGGCCGAAGGCGACCCGCCACCCGAGGGCGTAGCCGATGAAGGCGCCGAGCGGCACGCCGAGGGCAGGCGCGAGGGTCATGCCGCCGAAGACGAGGGCGAGGGCGCGGCTGCGCTGGGCAGGCTCCACGGTGGCCACGGCGACGGCCGCGGCGACGGGGGTGACGAGCCCGCCGCCGAGGGCCATGACCACCCGGCCGACGAGGACCAGTCCGTAGCTCGGGGCGAGCCCTGCGAGGGTCGCGCCCGTGCTGAGGAGCGCGACGCCGGCGACGAGGACGTGGGCGCGATCGTGCTTGCCCGTGGCCGCCACGAGGAGGGGAGAGGTGAGGGCGTAACTGACGGCGTAGGTGGTCATCAGCAAGCCCGCCTCCGCCTTGCTGAGGGCGAAGGCCTGGGCCACCGGGGAGACGATCCCGATCACCAGGAACGCGGTGAGGCCCACGGCGAAGTTGGCGAACGCGAGGAGGACGAGCAGCGCCCGCGAGGAGACCACGGGAGCCACGCGCGCGTGGTCTGCGGGGGCCGCGAGGGGCAGGCCCTGGCTCACGAGGAGGCCTCGCGTCCCTCGGTGGGCTTGGCGGAGGGAGCTTCGTGCCGGGTGAGGTGCTGGAGGATCGCGGCGTTGACCAGCGGGGCGTGGGTGATGGGGCCCATGTGCCCCACGTCCGGGAGGATCTCGAGGCTTGCGGCTGGCAGGGCCGCCGCGAGCTTCCGGAGGATGCGGCCGGCGAAGGCCGGGGAGCGCGCACCGCCGAGGAGGAGGGTGGGCGCCGTGATGGTGGCGTAGGTGGCGAGGGGGGTGGGGTCGTCGACGAGGCCGAAGACCTCCTGCGAGAGCTTCCAGCGGACGCTCCGCAGCGCCTTCTGCGTCTCGGCGTTGAGCACGTGCCACGCGCCGGGGCCGTTCCAGCAGTCGATGAACCGTTCGAGCCACGCGTCGCCGGCCTCGTCGCCGGGCTCGAGCACGATCGGGACCGGCGGGATGTCGTCGCGCTCTTCCGGCTCCAGGACGCCGAACGCGACAGGCTCGAAGAGGGCGAGGGTGCGCACCGTGCCGGGGCGTCTGAGCGCGAGCTGGAGCGCGAGGTAGCCGCCGTACGAGTGCCCCACGAGGTGGACCGGTGCGGCGAGGGTGTCGATCAGCGCCTCCAGGGCGGCGAGGTCCTGCCGCAGGTGGAACGGCTCGCCCTCGGGCCAGGGGCCTGTCGCCCCGTAGCCGAGCAGATCCGGGCTGATCACCAGGTGCGAGGGCGAGGCGTCGGAGGCGAGCTTGCGCCACTGGCGCGAGGTGAAGCCGCCGCTGTGGAGGAGCACGAGCGGATCGCCCGCCCCCGCTTTGCCGTGGGCGAGCACGTGCCCCCCCGCGGCTGTCGTCTCGTCCGAGCCCTTCGCGTCACGCTGGTTCATGGTCCTTCTCTCCTTCCAGGCTCACGGCGCACCTTTCCCGTCGCGCGCACGGGCGCCCGCCGGGGCGCGCACGAGCGCCCACCAGGACGCCCCTGGCTCAGGGCGTCCCACCTCTCGACGATCTCACTTCCCGGGCACCTGCGACGGCAGATGCGCTGCGCTCACGTCTCGTGACTCTGTGGTGACCCTGGTGCGCCAGGCGCAGCGGCAGCGCGCGACCTGGCGGCGTGATCTTCGGGGCGCTGCGCGCCGAGCACCCCGTCGAAGGCGAAGCGCAGGAAGGCGTGCAGGGGCGCGGTGCTCTTCTGGATCCGCATCGAGAGGAGCGCGCCCTCCCAGCTCGACAGGATGAACTGCGCGAGATCGCCCGGCTCGGCCTCCGCGCGCACCTCGCCAGCGCGCTGCGCGGCCTCGATGCAGGTGGCCATCCGCGCGGTCCAGGTGTCGAAGTGAGCCTGGAGGCGGGCGCGGATGATCTCGCTCTGGTCGCTCATCTCCAGGCCGAAGTTGCCGAGCAGGCACCCCCGCTGGCAGCCGTTCGCCTCGAAGAAGGCTGCCCGGTCCTCGAAGTAGCCGCGGAGGCGCGCGCGCGGCGTGCCCGCGGGGTCCTGCATGCGCGCCTCGAAGAGGGAGAAGACACGCTCGAAGAAGCGGTCGACGACCAGGAGGGCGAAGGCTTCCTTGCTCTCGAAGTGGTTGTAGAAGGTGCCCTTCGGCGCCGAGGCGCGCTCGACGATCTCGGCGACGCCGGTGGCGTTGTACCCCTGCGCGTGCATGGCCAGGAGACCGGCCTTGAGCAGCTCTTCACGCCCGTCGGCCCGCGGGGGACGACCCCGGCCGCGGCGCGACGGAGGCGCAGGTTCCCCGTCGGTCTGATTTTTACTTCGACCGGTCACTAATTCATACCTAGGCCTCTCCCCGGGGTCCGTCAACCCCGAAGGAGCGCCCCTTCCATCACTGACGCGTCACTGACTGCGGAGGGCGGAGAGCATCTGGCCGTAGATCCCGAAGACCCTGGTCTCGTCGATGGGCTTGTCGTTGTTGAGGGTCACCACGACGCAGTGGGTGTGCCCCTTGCCGGTGACCCGGGTGGTCAGGTTCAGCACGCCGGGCTCGGAGCCTCCCTTGTAGGCGACGCGCTCCCAGTCCCTGGCCCTGGCGACGCCGGGGTTGATGGAGAAGAGCGGCAGGTCGTGGACCTTGTCCATGAGCGCGCACAGCTCGCGGGCCGAGAAGTCCCACTCCACGTCCTCGATGGCGGTGGGGCCCTCGGGGAAGGCGTCGACCGGCGGGAGGGGCCGCTTGTCGATCTCGGCGAGCATCGCGCGCCTGGCCACCTCGTCGCCCTTGCGCCACTTCCCGAGGAGCGCTTCGCCGCCCTTCGACTTGAGCACGAAGGTCTGGCGCGTGGTCAGGAACGGGCGCGCGTGCGGCGCGAGGGGCTCGATGGCCGCGCGCCCTAGCAGGGAGATCAGGGCGTCGGTCGCGGTGTTGTCGCTCCGCGCGATCATCAGCGCAGCGAGAGACTGGAGGGTGAGCATGCTCCCGGCCGGCCACTCCTGGAGCAGGCCGGAGGGCAGGCTGCGGTGCTCGGGATCGAGGGTGATGACGTCCTTCCAGGTGCGCTTCCTCGCGTCCACCTGGCCGCGCAGCGCGGCGAGGACGGCGAGCTTGAAGGCCGAGCCGACGGCGAGGGGCTGGTCGGCGCCCTCGGCGATGCGGTCCTTGCCGTCGGTCGTGACGAGCACGTGGCGCTTGCCGGGGAGCGCGGCGAGCGCTTTGAGGGCACCATCAAGGTCCGCTCTCTCGATGTCGGGCTGCCCGAAGAAGAGGGTGGTGAAGCGGCCCTCGGCGTCGATGCGGGCCCTGGTGGGGACCGTGCCGCGGGCGAAGCGGGTGACGTAGCTGTGGTCCGCGGCCACCGTGACGGAGACGAACGCGCCGATGTCGTCACGGAGCTGCTTGAGGACGCCGTCGATGACGCTCGGGGGGACCTTGGCGAGGAAGTCCGGGGAGAACCATGCGGGCTCCGCGCGCGGGGCCGAGAGGAGCCGGCTGAGGGCCTCCTCGGGCGCCTTCGGGAGAGGCGCGTTCACCGCGCTCTGGGAAGGCGCTGCAGGTGGGGCGGCCGGCGTGGCCTGGGTCGTCGCTGCGGTTGGCGTCGTTGCCGGAGGACAGCGGGGCTCCGCCGCCGGGGGTGTCGCCGAGGCGCACGCGGTGAGGGCGAGGAGCGAGGTGAGCGCGACGGCGCGGGCGGTGCGGGGAGCGCGGACAGAGGCGCTGACACGAGGTGCGTGGCCGGAGAGGGCGGGTTCCCGGGCAAGGCTATCCATGGCCCGGGACTGTACCCATGCGCGCCGCGCGCGGGCAATTCAGCCGGCTCCTGCCGCGAAGGTCGCTCGAGAGGCCGTGCGTACAGGCCCGGGGCCCGCGCCCTCGCCATGCCGGCCGCGCGCGCTCACTTCCAGCGGACGGCGACGGGCTCGGGGCGGGCGGGGGAGAGCCAGCTCGCGCCGTCGTCGCCGAGCTGGCCGAGGAAGTCGCTGCCCCAGCAGAGCAGGCGCCCCGGATCGACGATGGCGCAGGTGTGGTCGGCGCCGGTGGCGATGAGGCTGACGCCCTGGAGACCGAGGACGGCGGAGGGCCTCGTGGCGGGGTGCTCGTCGCCGCTCTTGCCATTGCCGATCTGGCCCTTGTCGTTGCGGCCCCAGCAGGTCGCGGTGCGGTCGGAGAGGCGCGCGCAGGTGTGGTAGCTGAGGGGCGAGGACACGAGCGCCTCGACGCCCGCGAGGCCGGCGACGCGCGCGGGGGTCGGCACGCGCTGGCCGACGCCGTGCTCACCGTTGCCCGTCTGACCATCCCAGGCGTAGCCCCAGCAGAAGACGGTGCCGTCCTCGGCGAGGGCGCAGGTGTGCGAGGCGCCCAGGGCGAGCTGCCGGATGGGCGGGAGCCCCGCCGGGGTCACGGGGCTCGCCGCGTGGTGCACGCCGGTGGGGAGGGTGACGCCGAGCTGGCCCTCGTGGTTCACACCCCAGCACGCGACGCGGCCGGCCTGGAGGAGCGCGCAGGCATGCCAGGAGCCGATGCCGAGGGCGCGCGCGCCGGAGAGGCCGACGACAGGGGCCGGTCCGTAGTCGTGCGTGGAGGTGGTGTCGCCGCGTCCGAGCGCGCCGTAGGTGTTGCTCCCCCAGCAGGCGACGGTGCGGTCCAGGCGCACCACGCAGGTGGTGGTGCCGTTCGAGGCGACTTCCAGGGCGTCGACGGTGTGCGCGCCGCGGGGGGACTCCTCCGTCGCCACCCGGAAGGGAGGCGCGCCTTTCTTCACGGCGAGGGCGGGATCGAGGGGGACAGGGTAGGGGAGGTAGGGCGTGTTCTTGCCGAGCTGGAGGCGCTCGCGGGTCTCCGGGTGGGAGCCCAGGGTGTCTGCCTTGCCGAAGCCGAAGAGGCGACCGTCGGCGGTGACGACCTGGGTGGTCTGGTCGCCGGGGATGACGTCCACCACGGTGGGCGAGGTGTCCTTGCGGCAGGAGGCCGGGAGGAGGAGCAGGAGCCCGGCCGCGAGGCGGACGAGGGCGGTCACGCGGGGGGCCCCCCGTGAGCGACGCCGCCCTCGGGGGCGCGCGGAAGAGCGCGAGGAGCCGGCAGCATCAGGCGCGAGCGTACCACGCCCTGGCTGGGGGGCGGGGGGCGGGGGACGGGAGGAGGAACCGGGAGGGCGTGGGGCGCCGCGCCTTGGTGGGCCCGGGTGAGCTGCGCCCGCTATGCTCGCGGGCGGCGTGGGCGCTCGCGTCGAGGTCGAGGCCCATGCCACCTCCGAGCGATCCAGCCATGACCACCGCCTACGACGCGCTCCCGAAGACTCCTGCCAACCACACCCCCCTCTCGCCACTCTCCTACCTCGCCAGGACTGCGCGCACCTACCCGCAGCGGGTCGCGGTGATTCACGGCGCCCGGCGGTTCACCTGGGCGGAGGTGTACGCGCGGGCGCGGCGCCTCGCGTCGGCGCTGCGAGGGCGCGGGATCCATCGGGGCGACACGGTGGCGACGCTGCTGCCCAACGTGCCGGCGATGATCGAGCTGCACTTCGGGCCCGCGATGATCGGCGCCGTGCTGAACACGCTGAACACCCGCCTCGACGCCGAGACCCTCGCGTTCATGCTCGGGCACGCGGAGGCCAAGGTGCTCTTCGTGGACCGCGAACTCGCAGTGACGGCGGAGAAGGCGCTCGGGATGCTGGAGAAGCGGCCGCTCGTCATCGATGTGGACGACGCGCTCGGGCCGGAGGGGCCGCCGCTCGGAGACATCGCGTACGAGGCCCTGCTCGACGAGGGGGATCCGGCGTTCGCCTGGAGCTTGCCCGGGGACGAGTGGGACGCCATCTCGCTCAACTACACCTCGGGGACCACGGGCAACCCGAAGGGCGTGGTCTACCACCACCGCGGCGCGGCGCTGAATGCGGTGGGCAATGCACTGGAGTGGGGAATGCCGCGCCATGCCGTCTACCTGTGGACCCTGCCGATGTTCCACTGCAATGGCTGGTGCTTCGTGTGGACGGTGGCAGCCGTGGCCGGCACCCACGTGTGCCTGCGCAAGGTGGATCCGGGAGCGATCTTCGCGCTGATGCGCGAGCACAGGGTCACGCACTACTGCGGGGCGCCCATCGTGCACGCGACGCTGATCCACGCGCCCGAGGCGATGAAGGAAGGGCTCGGCAAGGTGGCGTGCCTGGTGGCCGGCGCGGCGCCGCCGCCGTCCGTGATCGAGGGGATGGAGCGGATGGGCTTCGAGCTGACCCACGTCTACGGGCTCACCGAGACCTACGGGCCGGCCGCGGTGTGCGCGAAGCAGGCCGAGTGGTCGGAGCTCGGCCTGGAGGAGCGGGCGCGGATGAACGGGCGCCAGGGAGGCTCCTACCTGCTCCAGGAGGAGATGACGGTGCTCGATCCGGAGACGATGAAGCCCGTGCCGGCCGACGGGGAGACCCTGGGGGAGCTGATGTTCCGAGGCAACATCACCATGAAGGGCTACCTCAAGAACGAGGCGGCCACCGAGGAGGCGCTGCGCGGGGGGTGGTTCCACACCGGCGACCTCGGCGTGGTGGAGCCGGACGGCTACGTGAAGATCAAGGATCGCTCGAAGGACGTGATCATCTCGGGCGGCGAGAACATCTCCTCGCTGGAGGTGGAGGACGTGCTGCACCGGCACCCCGCGGTGCTCGCCGCCGCGGTGGTGGCGAAGGCCGACGAGAAGTGGGGGGAGACGCCGTGCGCCTTCGTGGAGCTGAAGGCGGGCGCGTCGGCGACGGAGGAGGAGCTGCTCGCGTTCTGCAAGGAGCGGCTGGCGCGGTTCAAGGCGCCGAAGCAGGTGGTGCTCGGGCCGCTGCCGCGCACGTCGACCGGCAAGGTGCAGAAGTTCGTGCTGCGGGAGCGCGCGAAGGGCGAACTCGCTCCCGGGAGCCGGAGAGTGTCTTCGTGAGGGGGAACAGAGTCGCCGAGACCGATCCGACGCGCACGCTCTTGCTGCTCTGGGGGTCGCACAGCAAGCCGGGGCGATCAGGGCTGACGGTGCGGGCCATCGTCACCGCGGCCATCGAGCTGGCCGACGCCGAGGGGATCGAGGCCGTCTCGATGCGCCAGGTGGCCGAGCGCCTCGGGGTGGGGACGATGGCGCTCTACACGTACGTCCCTGGCAAGGCCGACCTGACCGCGCTGATGCTCGATACGGTCCAGGGGCAGCTCTACGAGGACGTGGACGCGCCCTCGCGGCAGCCCGGCGGGTGGCGTGGAGCGCTCACCTTCATCGCGGAGCGCAACTGGGAGGTCTACCAGCGGCACCCGTGGGTGCTGCACGTCGCCCAGGGGCGTCCGGTGCTCGGGCCGAACCTGTCGCTGAAGTACGAGGCCGAGCTGAGGCCCCTCGACAAGCTCGGCCTGTCGGACGTCGAGATGGACTCGGCCCTCACCCTGGTGCTGACCCACGTCGCGGGCACGGCCGGGATCCAGGCCCAGCTCGCGAAGGCGCGGCAGGAGAGCGGGATGAGCGACGGCGAGTGGTGGCTCAGCAGCGCGCCCGTCCTGGCGAAGGTCATGGACGATTCCCGGTTCCCCGTGGCAGGTCGCGTCGGCTCGGCGTCGGGCACCACGTACGAGGGGGTCCTCGACCCGAGGCACGCGCTCACCTTCGGGCTGGAGTGCATCCTCGACGGGATCGCGCAGCTCATCGCGCGCAGGCAGGAGGCGGCGCGCAAGGATGAGCAGGCCGGGAGCCCACGCGCGAGGCGCGGTCGTCGAGGTGGGTGAACCACCCTGCCTGCTCACGCCTCGCGGCAGACCTGCGCGATCTGCTCCCGCAGCCAGGTGTGCCCCGGATCGTGGTGCTGCCGCTCGTGCCAGTACTGGTTGAGCTGGAAGCCGGGGATGTCGAGGGGGGGCTTCACGATGCGGAGCCCGAGCTTGTCGGCGAGCTGGAGCGCGATGCGCTCGGCGACCGTCAGGATCACGTCCGTGCCCGCGACCACGTGGGGGGCCACGAGGAAGTGAGGGACCGTGATCACCACCCGGCGCCGCAGGTTGAGCCGCGCCAGCTCGTCGTCGACATAGCCCCCGATGCTGATGCCCCTCGGGGAGATGAGCGCGTGGGGCAAGCGCACGAACTGCTCGAGCGTCAGCTCGTCGCCGACCTCCGGGTGGTCGGCGCGGACCACGCACACGAACCGCTCCTGCAAGATCTGCTGCCGGTAAGCCGAGGGCAGCTCGCTGTCGAAGATGCCGATGACGAGATCGACGCGACCTTCTTCGAGCGGCACCGCCCAGTTCTGCAGCCCGGCCCGGACCGAGATGGCGATCCCCGGGGCGCTCTGGGCGAGGTGCCTCACCAGCGGCGGGAGCAAGATCATGCTCGCATAGTCCGAGGCGACCAGCGTGAACGTGCGCTCCGCCCGCTCCGGCTCGAAGCGCGCGCCGTCGCTCACCGTGCGCTCGACGTCGGCGAGGATGCGCCGCACCGCGACCGACAGCTCCACGGCCCGCTCCGTCGGCAGGATGCCGCGCGGGACCCGGGCGAACAGCGGATCGTCGAAGAGCACCCTCAGCCGCCGCAGGGCGTGGCTCATCGCCGACTGGGTGAGCCCCATCCGGGCTGCTGCCCGCGTCACGTGCCGCTCGGTGAAGAGGGCGTCGAACGCGACGAGGAGGTTCAGGTCGATGGTCGCGAGCTTCGCGCTGTTGATCGTGGTCACGTGAGGGCTCCGGCGCGGGAGGCGCCGCCGATCAGGGGAGGATCGGCGCATCCCACGCCGGTCCCGGGCCGGCACGGTACGTGACCGCGTGCCTTCGACTCAACCCAGGTGCCGGTCGAGCCTACCCGCGAGGAACTCTGCATCCCGGCCCACGCCGCCGAGCAGCGATGACCCGTTCCGGTACTGCCATTTGAGGCCCAGAAAATACAGTCCGGGCACCTCTGTCTCCCCCCGTCGGTGCACGGGCGCGCCTCGCGCGTCGAGCACGGGTGCCTCGATCCAGCCGTAGTCATGCCCGAATCCGGTGGCCCACACGATGGTGCGCACCTTGACGGTGCGTCCTCCCTCGCAGGTGACCTCGTCTCCCCGGACCTCCAGCGTGCGCCCGAGCAGCACCACGCCGTAGTCACGTGCGTTGTCGTGGGGCGTGAGACCGATGCTCCCCTCGGGCAGCTCCCGCAACCTCCGCCCCAGCCGCGACTCCACGGTCACCTCCATCAGCCGCAGCGTGTAGAGCCAGAAGAAGATGTCGCGGCCAAGGAACCGCCGCGGCGAGGCCATCATCTCGCCGAGCGACTGGTACACCCGTCGGGTCCCCGACAGCTCTCGCGCGATGGGGTTGGCCGAGTTGCCGCAGCCGACCACCAGCGTGTCCCCCTCCGGCAGCTCCCGGGGGTTGCGGTAGTCGCTGCTGTGGATCTGCACCACCTCGGGGCTCAGGTGCGATCTGTCGAGCGGGATGTACGGCTTCTGGAACGCGCCCGTTGCCACCACCACGGCCCGTGCCTCCACCACCTCGTCGCCCATCACCACCGCGAAGCTCCCCGACGGCCCCCGCCGCAGGGCGGTCACCTTCGCCCCGAGCCTCACGGGCAGCCGGAACGTCCGCGCGTACTCCTCCAGGTACGCTGCCGTCTGGTCCCTGGTCGCGAACGCGCCCGTGTCGCGCGGGAACGGTAGCCCTGGCAGGTCGTTGTAGGGGTGGGGCGTGATGAGCCGCAGCGAATCCCACCGACGCCGCCACGCATCACCCACCCGCTCCGACCCGTCGAGGATGACGAAGCTGCGTCCCTGCCGGGCCAGGTAATGCCCCATGGCGAGGCCACTCTGGCCCCCCCCGATCACCACCACATCGAACCGTTCTGTCATGCGTGTTTCCCTGGAGGCGAGTTGCTCCGCAGTGGGGTGGTCTCCTGGATCCTTCACGGGACCCGGGCGAGGCACCCCTCCAGCCTACTTGCCAGTACATCGAGCCGGGGCGCCGTGAACATCGTGTAGTGATCTCCTGGAACCTCGTGCACCTCGGGCGCTGCCGCGCAGAAGGCGCTCCAGCCGCCGGCGGGCTCGTGCGCGGCTTCCAGGTCCCCCGGCACTGGCTCGCTGGCATGCAGCAGCGTCACCGGGCCGGCGTACGGCCCAGGCGTGTACGCCAGCATGGCCCGCATGTTGTCCCGGAACACCCCGTAGAGCCGCTCCAGGTCTTCAACGCCGATGTCTCGCGGCAGCGCGTCCGCCGCGTGGGCCTGCGCCAGCGCCTGGCGAAGCTGCGCGCCCGGGGCGAGCTGCCGCAGCGCCTCCACGTCGGTGGCGATGGGCCGCCCCGAGGTCCCTCCCAGATCGCGCAGGAACCAGGCAAGGAGCTGCGCCTCCTCCAGCGCGCGCGGCGCTGGTACCCGGCTGTCCAGCAGCGCCAGAAGGGAGACCTCTTCGCCCATGGCCCGGAGCTGCTGCGCCATCTCGAACGCGACCACGCCACCCATGGACCAGCCTCCGAGCGCGTACGGCCCCCGCGGCTGTACCTCTCGCAGCGCTGCCACGTAGCGCGTCGCCATCGCCTGGAGCGACGCCGCGGGCGACCCAGCTTGCCCTCCCGCGGAGGCCTGGATGCCGTAGAACGCCCGGTCCGAGCCGAGCCGGCGCGCCAGCTCCACGTAGCAGAAGACGTTTCCGCCCACCGGGTGCACGCAGAAGAACGGCGCCTTCTCGCCCCCGCGCTTCAGCGGCACCAGCGGCGACGTGGAGGTCACCGCGGCGCGGTGCTGCCGCAACACCGCGGCAAGGCCCTCCACCGTGGGGCTCTCCAGCAGGGTACCGAGCCGGAGATCCACCCCGAAGGTCCTCTTGAGCTGCGCGATCAGCCTCACCGCTGCGAACGAGTTTCCCCCGAGATCGAAGAAGCTGTCCCGCATCCCCACGGGCCGCGCGTCGAGCAGCTCTTCCCAGAGCTGCGCGAGAGACATCTCCAGCGTGTCTCGCGGAGCCACGAAGTCCGTCGTCCGCCGGCTCCCATGTGCGCTCCCTGGATCGGGCAGCGCCGTCCGGTTCACCTTGCCGTTCGGCGTCAGCGGCAGCGTCCCCAGGGTCACGAACGTGGAGGGCACCATGTACTCCGGCAGCTTCTCCTGCAGGAAGGCCCGCAGCCGCGCCGGTGTCGGTTCCTCCCCCTCGGGCAGATCCGCGCGAGGCACCACGTAGGCCACGAGGCGCTTCTCACCGCGCGCGTCGCCGAGCGCCGTCACCACGCTCGCTCTCAAGGCCGGGTGCTGATCCAGCGCCGTCTCGATCTCCCCGAGCTCGATGCGGTAGCCCTGGATCTTCACCTGGAAGTCCTCGCGCCCCAGGAACTCGATGTCCCCGCTGGGCAGGTACCGTCCCAGATCGCCGGTGCGGTAGAGCCGTTCACCCGTACCCGGGTGGGTCACGAAGCGGGCAGCGGTCTTCTCCGGGTCGCGCCAGTACCCGAGCGAAAGGCCGACGCCCGCGATGTACAGCTCCCCCGTCGCCCAGACGGGCCGCGGCGCGAGCGCTCCCTCCAGTACGTGGAAGCGCTGGTTCTTCATGGGGCGGCCGTAGGGGATGCTCTGCCAGGCCGGATCGACCCGGTCGATAGGGAACAGGATCGACCAGATCGACGCCTCGGTGGCCCCTCCCAGGCTCACCACCCGTGCCTGGGGCACGAGCGCCTGGATGCGCTCGGGCAGGGCCACCGGGATCCAGTCTCCGCTGAGCATCACGGTCCGGAGCGGAAGCCGGGGCGCGCCCTCCGCCTGGCTCACGTGCTCCACGAAGAGCTGCATCAGCGCAGGGACCGTGTTCCAGAGCGTCACCCGCTGCCGGACGACGAGATCCGCCCAGTGCGCCGGGCTGCGCGCTGCCGCCCGGTCGGGCAGCACCACCGCGCCGCCTGCCGCGAGCAGCCCGAAGACGTCGTACACCGACAGGTCGAAGCTCAGCGATGACAGCGCGAGCACCCGATCCGAAGGTCCCACGCCGAACCTTTCGTTCACGTCGAGCACCGTGTTCACCGCCCCGCGGTGGTCGATCATCACCCCCTTGGGAAGGCCGGTGGAGCCCGAGGTGAAGATCACGTACGCGAGATCTCCTGGCTGCTGCGCCGGAGCGAGCGCCGCTTCGTCGGCGTCGGCGTCGTCGTCGGCGTCGTCGGCGTCGTTGGCGTCATCGGCGTCATCGGCGTCATCCGTGGTCAGCGGTTCGTCCACCACCACCCGGCGCACACCCTCCGGCCAGTCCAGCCGCGCTTCCAGCCAGGGCTGGGTCAACGCCACCTCGACCTCGCCATGCTCCAGGAGGAGCCGCAGCCGCTCCGCAGGCAACGCTGGATCGATGGGCAGGTAGGCCGCTCCTGCATGAAGGATCGCCAGGGCAGCCACCACCTGCTCGAAGCCCTTCTCCATGACGATGGCCACGAGCCGGTTCGGCCGCGCCCCGAGCTCCTGCAGCGCGCGCCCCAGCCCGCGCGTCCAGCCTGCGAGCTCCGCGTAGCTCAGCGTCCGCCGGGGATCGATCACCGCCGCGGCCTCGGGCGTCCGCCGCGCCTGCGCCTCGAACAGCCCGTGGAGTCGTGCCTTGGACTCGGGCGCGTCCGTCGCGTTCAGGGCCTTCCGTGCCGCGAGTTGCGCCTCCGCGAGCGGCATCTCCGCGACGACATCCCAGCCTTCGCCGTCGGCCAGCCGCGCGAGATGCCCCGCGTAGGCTTCCACCATGGCGTCGAGCACACCCTCGGGGAACACCTCCTCCACGGCATCCCAGTTGAACCCGAGCGTGTCTCCTTCCTCGAATACCTGGTGGTCCAGCCAGACGTGCGGCGTTTGCAGCCGCCGCTCGACCAGGGTCCCCAGCAGCTCGCGGCTCCCGCACCGCCCCGGCCCGATGTTCAGATCGCTGGCGAACACCACCGGCATCGTGGCCCCCGCGCTCCCACCCCGGCTGCGCGCAAGCTCCCGGATCACCCGCACGCCGCTCACCTGGCTGTGCTCCATGTCGCTCCAGAGCTGGGCCTGCACCCGCCGGGCGCGCCCCAGGAATGCCTCCCGCTCGCGCTGATCGACTTCGAGGAGGATGGTGGTGTTGAAGTTCCCGAGCACTTCCTGGATCTCGGGGTGTCCCTCCGGCCGATCCTGGAACAGCACGTTCAGCGTGAAGTGGGGCGAGCTGCTCCACCGCGCCAGCACGTCCGCGTACACCGCGCACAGCGCCGCCGTCGCGGACAGCCCGGCGCCGGTGATCCGGGCCTTCAGGCGCTGCCAGGCCTCGGCGGGCAAACGCCCGGAGCGCCGGCTGAACCTTGCGCCTTCCGGCGTCGCGCTGGCCCGCGTGAGCGGGAGCTGAGGCGCCGCGGGCAGCACCTGGAGCCGGCTCCTCCAGTAATCCTCGCTGCGCCGGATCGCCGCCGAGCTTTGCAGCGCCGCGAGCGACATCACGTGGTCCCGGAAGCTCAGCGTGAGCGGCGGCAGCGCCGCGTCCGGGTCCTCGTAGAAGCGCTCCAGGTCGTCGTTCAGGATCTGGTAGCTGCGCTCGTCCCCGAGCAGGAGCGGGTAGGAGAGGTGCAACCGGGTCGCCCGATCCGTGAGCCGGTGCGCCCGCATCCGGAGCAGCGGCCAGGCCTCGGCATGCCTCGCCACCCGCGAGAGATCCCGCCGCACCCCCTCCAGGATCTGCTCCACCTCGCCGGGCGCAGCACGCCGCAGATCCGCGACTTCCAGCTCCAGCGTGGGCACCTCGGGCCGCACCTCCTGTTGCCCGTCCGGGCGCACCACCGCCCGCAGCATGTCGTGCCGGGCGATGAGCCGACCGAGCGCGCGGTTGAAGCGCGCCAGGTCCAGATCCTGGATCTCGACCTCCAGGTAGGCGAGAGCCGCCGTGCGCCCTCCGAGCGCGCCCGTCTGGCCCAGCCAGTAGGCCTGCTGGAGATCCGTGAGCGGAAAGGGCTCGTGCCGCCGCGCCGGATCCGGTCGCAGCACCGGCTGGGCGTGTCCCGCGTGTCCCGCGCTCCCGCCGGCGTGTGCCCCGCGCGCTGCGACGACCTCCGCCTGCATGGCCACCGTGGGTGCATCGAAGATGGCGCGCAGGGGAAGCTCCACCCCGAGCGTCTTGCGCATCCGCGCCACGAGCTGCATCGCCAGGAGTGAATGCCCGCCAAGCTCGAAGAAGTTGTCGTGCACCCCCACCCGCGAGGCCCCCAGCGTCGTTCGCCACACCTCCGCGAGCTGCTCCTCCAGCGCGCTCCGCGGCGCGACGAACGTCTCCTCGTCTTCCTCTTTGCCCCCCGCCCTCGGCCCCGAGCGCGAGAACTCCGGCACGGGGAGGGCCTGGCGATCGATCTTCCCGTTCCGCGTCAGCGGCATCTCCCCGAGCACCACCACCGCCGCCGGCTCCATGTACCGCGGCAGCCGCTCCACCACGAACCCCCGCAGCTCCCCCGCGATCCCCGGCGCAGGGACGCCGGCAGGCACCACGTAGGCCACGAGGCGCACGTCACCCGGCGTGTCCTCCCGCGCCACCACCAGGGCCTGACGCACCGCCGGATGGGTGCCGAGCACCGCCTCGATCTCGCCGAGCTCGATGCGGAACCCGCGGATCTTCACCTGGTGGTCCAGGCGCCCCAGGAACTCCAGCGTGCCATCTGGCAACCACCGCCCGAGATCTCCGGTGCGGTACAGCTTCGCCTCGGGGTCGCCGGAGAAGGGGTCGGCCACGAAGGCCGCCGCGCTGCGCTCGGGATCGTTCAGGTATCCGCGCCCCACCCCCACGCCACCCACGTAGATCTCGCCCGCCACGCCTTCCGGCATCGGCTCACGGCACCTGTCGAGCACGTAGAGCCGCATGTTCGCCACCGGCCGACCGATGGGGGTCGTCACCATCGCCGTCCCGGGCGCCGTGTGCACCGGGTAGTGCGCGACATCGTCCGAGCACTCCGTCGGCCCGTAGGCATTCATCAGCGGGATCGTCGGGTAAGCCCGGAGCCACGCGCGGCACAGCTCCGGCGGCAGCGCCTCACCGGTGGGGACGATCCACCGCAGCGCCTTCAAGGAAGGACGCTCCCACGCCGTCCCTCCCGCACCCTCGCCGCTGTCTGCGGCCCCCTCGATCTCGGCGAGCATCATGCGCAGGAGCGATGGCACCACCTCCAGCACCGTCACCCCACGCTCCTCGGTCCACGCGAGCAACCTGCGTGGGTCGGCCGCGATCTCGTCCTCGGCGATGTGCACCTCGCCGCCCACCAGCAGCGCCACCAGGTGCTGCCACACCGAGATGTCGAAGCACTGCGACGCGTTCTGCGCCACCCGGTCGCTCGCGCCGATCCCGAGATCGATCACCTTCGCGTGCAGGTGATTCAGCATCCCCCGGTGCTCCAGCATCGCTCCCTTGGGCGCGCCCGTGGATCCGGAGGTGTAGATCACGTAGGCCAGATCCCCGGGGCCCGCGGCTGGAGGCAGGTTGACCTCCGGCTGCCCTCGGCCCGCCTCGTCCACCAGCAGCACCGCGGGCCGCTGCGCCGCGGGCATCCCCTCCAGCGCGCCGGCCAGCGCGTTCTCCAGCGCGCGCGTCACCAGCACCACCCGCGCCCTGCTGCTCTCCAGCACTTGCCGCAACCGCGGTGCCGGGTGCTCCGGATCCAGCGGCAGATACGCCCCTCCTGCCTTGAACGCGCCCAGGATCGAGGCGAGGAGACCCACGCCCCGGTGCATGAGCAGCCCCACCACCTGGTCTCGCGCCACCCCCGCCGCGCGCAGCGCATGGCCCAGCGCATTGGCTCTCCGGTTCAGTGACCCGTAGGTGGTGGCCTCCCCCTGGAACACCACGGCCACGCTGTCCGGCGCCCGCTCCACCTGCGCTTCGAAGAGCGCGTGGAAGCAGACATCGCTGCGCACCTCCTCGCGCGTATCGTTCCAGTCCACCAGGATCTTGCGCCGCTCCGCCTCTCCGAGCAGCTGGATCGCGTCCACCCGCTGCCCGGGCTGCGCGAGCGCGCCTTCCAGGAACGCCACGTAGTGCCGGGCGATCCGCTCCACCGTCGCGGCCTCGAACAGGTCGGTGCTGTACTTCAGATCGGCGTACAGCTCCCCGCCGATCTCGAACAGGTCGAGCGCCAGGTCCATTTGCCCTTCCTGCTGGGACACCGCGAGAGGCGCGAGGGTGAGGGGACCGAAGGCGATCCTTTCCTCCACCTCCATCGGCGCGAACACACTCGACAGCTCCTCGTGCTGGGGCAGCCGCTGCAGCGAGAACATCACCTGGAACAGCGGCGAACGGCTGGGATCCCGCACCGGCTGCATCTGCTCCACCAGCAGGGGAAACGGGTATTCTTGGTGCTCGCGTGCAGCATTCACCGTCTGGCGCGTCCGCTCCAGCAGCTCCGCGAACGTCGGCTCCCCGCTCAGGTCCGCGCGGAGCACCAGCATGTTCACGAAGTTGCCCACCATCGACGCGAACGCCGCCTCACCGCGCCGCCCGCCCACCGGCGAGCCCACCAGGAGATCGTCCTGCCCCGTGTAGCGGTGCAAGAGCCCCTCGAAGGCCGCGAGCAGGGTCATGAACGGCGTCACCCCGTGCTGCTTCGCGAAGCCCCGCAGCCGCCTCGGCATCTGTGCCGGGAGCCTGAAGCTGTACGACGTCCCGCAGTCGGACTGCACCGGGGGCCGTGGTCGGTCGAGGGGCAGGCTCATCACCGGCAGCTCGCCCCCGAGCTGCTCCTTCCAGTACGCCTTCATGCGCTCGCCTTCGGGCCCCCCGAGCAGCGCCTGCTGCCAGCGCACGTACGCCTCGTACGCCATGGGCACCTCCGGCAGCGCGGCCCCGTCGCCCGAGACCTCCGCCGCGTACAGCGCGCGCAGCTCGTCCAGCAGGATGGCGAAAGAGCCCATGTCCGTGACGATGTGGTGCGCCGACAGGAGCAGCGCGGCCCGCTCCGGAGCGCACCGGAACAGCGTGGCCCGGAACAGCGGCCCGTGCGCCAGGTCGAAAGGGCGGTACACCTCGCTCTGGACGCGCCTGCGGAGCGCGTCCTCGGTACACTGCGAGGTGTCGATCACCTCGAACGACACCGGGGTGTGCGCCGGGATCCGGTGTACCGGCTCCCCGTCCTCCACCGTGAACGTTGCCCGGAGCAGCGCGTGCCGGTCGACGAGCCCTTGCAGTGCTCGCCCCAGGCCCATCACGTCGAGTGGCGAGAGGATCCACGCCGCGATGGCCAGGTTGTAGGCCGAGCCCCCGGGGGCCAGTCCATGGAGGAACCAGTGGGCGCGTTCGGTGAGGCTCAAGGGGAACTGCTGAACGGGCTGGCTGGGGACAGGCGTCGACGTCATGGCTTGCTCCATCGCGGAAGAGAAAAGGCGAAGCTCCGGGCCATGAATGCCCGGGCCTGTCAGGCGGACACGCACGCGCTGGCATCACGCCGCGCTCGCAAAGACCGGCGCGATGCGCTCGGGCTCAGCGCGTCACATCGTGAAAGAAACCATTCACCGCCACGACGTCGCCGCGCTCTTTCGCCAGGTCGTGGATCCACTTCCCGACGGCCAGGTCGAGGATCCCCAGACCGAAGGGCGAGAAGACGACCGGCTTGTCGCGGCCGATGGCGCACTCGCCGCTGATCAGCCCGGCCAGGGTACCGGTGATGAAGTCGCGGTTCCCCGTGAGTTGCTCGGCGAGGTGAGGGGAGCTGTTCGCCTGCATCACGTGGTCCACGTCATCCACGATGTTGTACGAACCGAGCAGGATCTCCGGCGCCAGATCGCGCAGGGACAGGTTCAGGACCACCGGGTTGTGGGCGAGCAGCGACCCGTCGAGGATGTAGGGCCTGGGCGCGACCGTGGTGAGCACGATGAGATCGCAGGAGCGCAGCAGCGCGTCCCCCTCGGGCATCACCTCGATCTGCCGGTGTCTCGAGGCGTCGCATACCTCGTCCCGGAAGCGCTCCGACTCTCCGGCTCTGGTGTCGAACAGCCGCACCGCCTCGATCTCCCAGCCGGTGCCGATCAGGAAGTCGTACACGTAGCGCGCGATCAGGCCGTTGCCGACGATCCCCACGGCCCGCGCCCGCCGCCCCTCGGGGCTCAGCCGCTCGGCGCCCAGCACGGCCGACGCCGCGGTCCGCGCCGCCGAGATGATGGAGCTCTCCAGGCAGGCGAAGGGATAGCCCGTCTCGTAGTCGTTCAGGATGAGCACCGCCGACGCCCGCGGAAAGCCCGCTGCCACGTTCTCCGGGTAGCTCGCGATCCACTTGATACCCGACACGTTGAAGCGGTCCCCGAGGTACGCAGGTAGCGCGATGATCCGGGCGCTGGGCTTCTCCGGGAAGCGCAGGAAGTAGCTGTTCGGATTGACCGAGTGCCGCGCGTGATGGGCGAGGTAGGCCTGCCTCACGATCTCCACGCACTCGCGTTTGCGCGGCGTGAGCAGCGCATGGACGGTGTGACCGGTGATGACGGAGAAGCCGAAATCCATGGGTCTGCTCCTCCCTTCAGGCCGCCAGCGCCGGCTGGAACGTCCGCCTGGCCTGTGCCGCGGGGAGGCCGCAGGGACGCTCCCCGTGATTCGCAGCCAGCCAGCGCGCCCAGTCGTCGTTGTAGATCGTGCTCTGGTACGCCTTGCCTCCGTCCGGGCACAGGAACAGCACGTTCGGCCTCGCCCCCCGCCTCGTCGCCCCCTCGCCGGCGAAGTAGCGGCTCACCGCTGCGAACACCGTCCCCGAGGATCCACCGAGGAACAGCCCGTGCCGCGACACGAGCTCCCGACACCCGCGCACCGTCTCCACCTCGGACACGGTCATCACCTCGTCGATGTGCGCATGCCGGAGCAGCCCCGGCACGATGCTGGAGCCGAGACCCGGGATGTGCCGCTTGCGGGGCGCCCCGCCGAAGATCACCGAGCCTTCGGCGTCCACCGCCACGATGGTGATCCCCCGGAACCGCTCCTTCAGGGCCCGCGACACGCCGGCGATGGTCCCGCCTGTACCCACCCCGATGAAGGCATAGTCGAGCTGCTGGAAGGAGCCGACGATCTCCTTTGCAGTACAGCGGTAGTGCGCGTCGGCGATGTCGAGGTTCTCGTACTGGTTGGGCCAGAAGGCGCCCGGGATCTCCCGGCACAGCTCTGCCACCTTCTCGAGACGGGTCTTCAGGAAACCGCCGGTGTCGTCGCGTTCAGTCACCTTCACCACGGTCGCGCAGGAGCCCCGGAGCCGGGTCTCGTAGAGCCGCGACACGTTGGGATCGATGACCGGGATGAAGCGGAGGCCGAGCTGCTTGCAAAAATATGCCAGCGCCAGCGCGAAGTTGCCCGACGACGACTCGACGATCGTGGACCCTTCGGTCACGTCGCCGCGCAGGATCGCGGCCCGCAGCATCCAGTACGCAGCCCGATCCTTGACGCTCCCGACGAGGTTCTGGCCTTCGAGCTTGGCGAAGAGGTTCAGGTGCCGCGCGTCGAGCTGCACGATCGGCGGGGAGCCGAGGCTCTGTTCGAGGCTCCGGAGCCGCTGGAACAGCTTGCCGCGGGGCGAAGACGAGGAGACGGGCGCGGAGTCCTCATGAAGCATGTGGAATGGTCCGCTGTCAGGGGACAGCTCGAAGCAGAAGCACTGGAGTCGGCGTCGCCTCCGAAGGAGCGGGGCAAGGGAGGAGAACCGCGTCATCCTGCGGCCTGCGCCGCTGCGACATCGGTGAGCCCATCCTGCGCTCGGCTCTGCGTTCATTCCAAACCCGACTCTTCATGAGCGCCATGAAGCCGCTTCATGGCGACTGCGCTTCCCCCTTGCCCAGAGCGCAGCGACGAGGCCGCCGTGGCGTCCGCGAGAGCCGCCTGCGCGTCCCCTCCAGCCAGTGGTCAGCCGGAGGGCACGCGCGTCAGGCGGGAGCGTCAGGCGGGAGCGTCAGGCGGGAGCGTCAGGCGGGAGCGTCAGGCGGGAGCGTCAGGCGGGAGCGTCGAGGGAGGTGAAGCCGTCGAGGATCTCGAAGTCGATCGGCTTGAGAGAGCCGTCGTTGGTGACCTCGCTGGAGCAGGCGGTGAGACCGACGATCATGGCGGCCTCGGCCCGCAGCTCGATGGCGTCGCCGGCGCGGCTCGGCGGGGGAGCGATGGTCATCTTTCCGGTCCTCGGGTCGAAGCTCACGTCCATGAAGATGTTGAAGGTGGAGCCGATGCGGTCACCCTCGACGCCGAAGCGCTCCATGGGGATGCGCAGGTTCTCGAAGCAGCTCGGGTGCGAGCCGTCGTCGCCGCGCAGCTTGCGGTACATCTCCGGGCTGCACGGGGTGAGCACGAAATCGTGCCGACCCACGTCGTCGCGGGTGATGGTCCACATCGGGTTCGAGCGGTTGCTGTAGAGGATGTGACCCCGGGTCAGGTAGAGCGTGTCGGCGTAGTCGATGCTGCGGCCGCCGCTGAGGTACTCGCGCCGGTCGTCGAGGCGCACGCTGTAGAGATCCGAGACCTGCTTGCCGGTGGGATCGATGACGCGGAGGGTCTGCCCGGCGTCGATGAGGAACGATACGCCGCTGTGGGGCGGGATGCGGTAGCGCACGCCGGGCCTGGGCCGGTCCCCTGACAGGGCGAGCGGCGCGCCCTCGGCGTCGGCGCGGGGAGTCTGCCCGGAAGGGGAGGCTGTCTGCAGGGGGGTGGCGCCAGCGCCGCCCGCGAGGAAGGGACAACCCGTGATCGCACCGGCGACCTTCGGGTCGGCATGCTCGTGAGCGACATCTGCGGGGGCGTCCTGGCTGTCGTGGAGATGGAAGGGAGGGTGCCAGCCAGGTTCGACCGCGCGGCCGCTGTACTGCCTGGCCTCGCTCTGCTCGCCGAAATCACGGAGGACGGGGTTGATGTCGCCCTGGAGCTCGACCTCCTTGGTGCGGATCATCTGCTGCATCCGGCCGTATTTGCCCTCGGCGCGCAAGCGCTCGAACTGCATGTGGGGGTTGAAGACGAGCGCTGGCCACGGGAACTTGCGGCTCAGGCGCTCGCTGCCGGGGTGCAGGCCGACGATGAAGAAGGCACGTCCGGCGAAGCTGTAGGAGAAGTGGGGGTCGTCGGGGTCACTGCTGACGTCCAGATCCCAGGGCGCGCGGTCCGCCTCATGGAGGGCCTGGAGCTGCGCCCAGAGGGCCCGCTCGAAGGTCTCCTCGTCGGTGTCGAGGGGCTTCTCGAAGATGGCGACGAAGGTGGCGAAGGCGGCGCTGATCTCGTCGATCTGCTGGCTGAAACTGGCGAGATCGCGGGCCAGCGCGGCCGTCGCGGTGGGTGAGCCGAGGGCGTCGTACAGGCCCAGCCGGTAGCTCCCGCTGTTCACGGCGCTCTTGGCGCCGAGGCAGGTGTAATGGGGGTCGAGCACGAAGGCCCGGAAGGCGCCGTGCATGGCGGCAGCGGTGAGGTCGGCACCTTGCACGTCGTGAGGCACGCGCTCCGCATCTTCCCAGGCGGGCTGGAGGCGCTCGGGGTGGTCGATGGCGGGGCGGTAGTACCTGCCAGAGATGCGCGGGGACGCGGGGGCGACGGGGGACCGGGGCGCATCAATCACGCGGTTTTCTGCTCGATGGATCTCCAAAATGCTCCTCTGGCTGCGTTCGCAGCTCCTCCCGCTGACGTGCGGACGTGTCTTGGAGAGGGATCGATGCGCACATCGTCGTGAGCCTGCTGCGTCGAATGTCCGTCCGTGTGCATCTCCCATTCCAGACTAGATGCCGGAGCGCGGTGTTCGATTGTCTGCAGTGGAGCAACGGAACTGCCGTGCGACGTGCCGCGAAGGTATCCGTGGGAGCCTCCCGAAGAGGGTAGGGAAGCGACTGGTTCACGGCGCGGGGCACGCAGTACCAGCGTGCAACGATGGCATTCTCGCCTGCCGTTCCATGCACACGGCGCCCGGCGCTCGGCGCTCCAGGGAGGCGGAGGACTCGGCAGGAAGCGCTGAAAGATTATCGGGGCAGCATCCGAGGGAGCAGGGACTCGCCTTCAGGTCGAAGCACCGAGAGCGGAAAGACAGGCGCGCCCTGGAGGACGTCCTCGAAGAGCTGCACCAGATCCGGACCACGCTGGGGAAGCGTGGCCAGCTCCTCCAGGGTGACCCACCGGGCTTCGAGCGAGTGCTCGTCGGGCTGTCGCTTGGGGGTTGCGTCGTCTGCGGGGCGGGCGAGGAAGATCACCCGGAAGCGCGCCTCGTCTCCGCGGGGGGAGTGCTCCACCCGGAGGATCCCTTCGAGGACGATGGGGATGCCCCCCTCCTCCAGCGTCTCGCGCAGCGCCGCCTCGGCGAAGCTCTCGCCGGCCTCCACGCGGCCCGCAGGCAAGTACCAGAGCTGACCGTGCTTGCGCTCGCGCACCACGAGGAACCTGCGGCCCAGCTTCACCACGGCCACGGCGAAGCACCACGCGGAGATGGAGTGAGGCATGGGCAGAGAGGATAGCGCGCCTCCCCGGGTCAGTCGTCGCCCAGGTCAGTCGTCGCCCTCGTCGTCATCGCTCTCGCCCTCGTCGCCTTCGTCGCCCTCGTCGTCCTCGTCAAGCCGCGTCGCCCGCGCGTGAGCAACAAGGGCCTCCAGATCGTCGACGTACAGGCCGAACTCGGAGAGGAAGTCGTGCCGATCTTTGCCATGGCGAGGCGTCATGCCGACGAAGAGGAGGAGGTCGTCCTCTCCCGTCTCGTCGTCCAGCTCCAGGTGGCCCCAGTCGAGGCGGTAGCTCATCCGGAGGGCTTCGCGGGGATCGAGATCCTGGATCTCGTCAGGGCTGCTGAAGAAGCTGAGCATGTCGTCGTCGACCACGACGGTCACTTCCCACTCCCCCGAGCCCGCGAGGAGGGTCACCGCGTCCTCCTCCACGCTGTGGATCAGGTGCTCCGGGTCGAGCCACGCAGCGAGCTGCTTCGGGCCCGGGAGGTCCGCGTCATGCTCGTCGTCTTCCTCGTCTTCGTGAGCGTCGACGTGGTGGTGATGCTCGGTGTGGTGATCGTGCTCGGCGTGGTGGAGGGCGGTGTCGTGCTCGTGCTCGTGCTCGTCCTCGTCCTTGTCGGGCTCGTCCTCGTCGGCCCTGTCGCCCACCGCATGGCCGAGGCCCTCGGTGAGTCCGAGCTTTCCGGCAGCGGCATCGGCCAGCTCGAACAGCTCCTTGAGGAGCACCTTGGTGTCTCCGAAGGACGTGGAGATGATTACCCGGAACCGGTCATCGGCGCCTTCCGGCTGCCGGATGGAGACGAACCCTGAGAGCTCCTCGCCGCCGGCCGTGCCGTAGCCGACCTCAAGGAGGAGCTGACCGCGATGCCGCTCGAAGGCTCTCGCGTCCACGTCAGGCCAGTGGAGACGAGCGCGCGGATCGGACGCTGCTGCCTCCTCGAAAGCGTCCTTGAGGGGCGTGAGCGCGACGATCTCGTGGTCCCGAGCCAGCCAGGAGAATGCGGTCGCCATGGGAGCACGCTACTCCCTGAGCGGGAGAACTGCCACCCGCGCCTCGCCCACCAAGCAGCCGTCGTCCAGCGCGCAGAGGCGTGCTGCGCGTCAGGTGAGGTGTGTATGATGACCAGCGTGCCGGAGCCGGTCGTCTTTCTGGGGGGCGCGCAGACCGATTTCGCGCGTCACGTGGCGCGTGAGGGCAAGGAACTCGCCGACCTGGTCCGCGAGGTGACGCTCGGCGCCGTGACCGACGCAGCGATCGAGCTGCGCGACATCGAGAGCATCCACGTGGGTAACGCCTTCGGCGAGCTGTTCACCGGGCAGGCGCAGATGGGAGCGCTGCCGGCGACGGTGATCGCGGAGCTGGTCGGTGTGCCGGCAGCGCGCCACGAGGGGGCCTGCGCCTCGGGGAGCCTCGCGGTCCTCGCGGCCTCGGCGGAGATCGAGGCGGGGCGCTACGGGTGCGTGCTCGTCGTCGGCGCCGAGCAGGAGCGGAACGTCTCCGGCGAGGTGGCCGCGCGCCACCTGGGTACGGCAGCGTGGACCGGGCACGAGGCGGAGGGGGCGCGCTACGTGTGGCCGCACCTGTTCTCGCGGATCACCGAGGCGATCGAGGAGCGCTCGAAGTCCGGGCCGACGCGGGCTCACCTCGCGGCGATCGCCCGGAAGAACTTCGCCAGCGCGCGCCGGAACCCGCTCGCGCAGACGCGCGGGTGGAGCTTCGGAGAGCGCGCGTTCGAGGACGACGACGCGGTGAACCCGGTCGTCACGGGGCGGGTGCGGCGGCAGGACTGCGGTCAGGTGACCGACGGCGCCGCAGCGATCATCCTGGCCTCCGCGTCGTTCGCCGAGGCGCACGCGAGGCGCACGGGGCGGCGCCTGACAGGCTCGCCACACCTGCTCGGGTGGGGGCACCGCACGGCGATGCTGTCCCTCGAGGAGAAGCTCCGGCAGAGCGAGGGCCACCCGTACCTGATCCCGCACCTGCGCGCGGCAGTCACCGACGCTTACCGGCGCGCCCGCATCGACGGGCCCTTCGCGCTGTCCGGCATCGAGACTCACGACTGCTTCACCGTGACCGAGTACCTCGCGCTCGATCACCTGGGGATCACGCCCCCGGGCGAGGCGTATCGCGCCATCGAGGCAGGGACGTGCGAGGCCTCCGGGCGGCTGCCCGTCAACCCGAGCGGAGGCCTGATCGGGCTTGGCCACCCTGTCGGTGCGACGGGGGTACGGATGGTGCTCGATGCATGCCGTCAGGTGTCGGGCCAGGCGGGGGAGACGCAGGTCGCCGGCGCGACGAAGTTCGGCACCCTGAACATCGGTGGGAGCGCCACGACCGTAGTGAGCTTCGTGTGGGGAGTCCCTGACTAGGCACCAGGATCGGGAAAGAAGGTCGTTCCATGCGCGTCGAGACCATCAAGCAGTACACGTCCAAGCTCCCCGCCCACGACCCGCACCCGTACCGGACAGGGGCGTGGAGCCCGAACACGGTGGAGGTCGATGCCCACGATCTCGAGGTGATTGCCGGCGAGATCCCGGCGGACCTGGAGGGGGTGTACCTGCGGAACACCGAGAACCCCCTCTTCGACGCCATCACGGGCCGCTACCACCCCTTCGATGGCGACGGGATGATCCACGCGATCCGGTTCGAGGGCGGCAAGGCCGACTACCGGAACCGGTTCGTGAAGACGGCAGGCCTCCTGGCGGAGCTGGAGGCAGACGGGCCGCTCTGGGCGGGCATTCTCGAGTCCCCCGCGCTGTCGCAGCGCGACGGCTGGGGCGCCCGGACGCGCATGAAGGACGCGTCGAGCACCGACGTCATCGTGCACAACGGCGTGGCGTTGACCACGTTCTACCAGTGCGGCGACGCCTACCGCCTGGACCCGGAGACGCTCGCTCCGCGCGGCGTCGCCAGCCTGCACCACCCGAGCTTCACGAAGGGCGCGACCATCTCGGCGCATCCCAAGGTGGACGAGGCGACCGGCGAGCTTCTCTTCTTCAATTACTCCACGGAGGCGCCGTACTGCCACGTGGGGATCGCGGACGCGCGCGGCGCGCTCGTTCGGGCGATCCCGGTGGAGCTGCCGGGGCCACGCCTCCCCCACGACATGGCCTTCACGGAGCGCTTCGCGATCATCAACGACTTCCCCGTCTTCTGGGATCCCGCGAAGCTCGCGCAGAACGTGTACCGCGCCCGCTACTACCCGGACCTCGGCTCACGCTTCGGACTCGTGCCGCGCAGCGGGGAGGGCCCTGTCCGCTGGTTCACGGCCTCGCCCACCTACGTGCTCCACTTCTCGAACGCCTACGAGGAGGGCCACGAGGTGGTCCTGGAAGGTTATTTCCAGGGTGCGCCGGTGCCGGAGCGCACCGCAGACGACACGCCGATCACCATGTTCATGAAGAGCCTCGACATGCACGCGATGAAGACGCGGCGTCACCGGTGGCGCTTCAACCTCGAGACGGGCGCCACCCGGGAGGAGGCCGTCGACGACGAGTGCTCGGAGTTCCCGACCATTCACGCAGGCTACGCGGGGAGGAAGCACCGCTTCGTCTACGCGGCGACGGGCGAGCCGGGGCTCTTCCTGTTCAACGGCCTGACGCGGACCGACGTGGAGACCGGCGCGAAGTCCACGTACCGCTTCCCGAAGGGGGTCTTCGGGAGCGAGGCTCCCTTCTGTCCGCGCAAGGGCGCGACCAGCGAGGATGATGGGTATCTGGTGACGTTCACGATCGACGCCGCGAACGATGCCTCGGAGTGCCAGATCTTCGACGCGCGTGACCTGGAGCGCGGCCCTGTGGCCCGGGTACGGCTGCCCATGCGCATCTCAAGCGGCACCCATGCCACGTGGACTCCGCTCCCGGGCCGTTGAGGCCCACAGTCGCGCGCGTCATGCGCGTCATGCGTGTCATGCACGTCATGCACACGTCGTGCGTGGGCAGGAGCCGCAGTCGACAGGGGCAAAGCTGGCCTCCTGGAGACCTGACCAGCTAAGCTGCAAGCCGGATCTGCTGGTCGACTACCGCCAGGTTGCTGAGCGCGGCGTGGCGTCGCAGGTCGAACAGGTTTTTGCGGGTGTTTCGATAACGAGCCCGGTCACCTTGGCGGTTATGTAGCTTCGCCAGCCCGTGCTCGACCATCACACGTTTGCGTAGCTCGGCACGCTCTTCGGGTGGGCCGGCGAGACGCCCTGCCGGTCGTAGGCCGCGAGTAGCTTCGCCTGAAAGTCATCGTCAAAGAGGCGGTGTCGAAGCTCCCGGAGGAACACGAACACACGCCTCTTGGCGCAACGCTTGAGGATCTTTTGCTCCCGCGACGACAGCTCAACCGGCGGCTTCCACAGGGTCGGCATGCACCACCTCCGCCGCCCTTTGAGCAGATGCAAAGGGCGCCGTCGATCCCCTCACGCGGAAGTGCTTGATCTTGCCTGGCTCTTAGCTGATCAAGTCTCTAGAACTCGACGCGGAGCCGCAGCGACGACGCGCTGACCGTGAACTCGACCCGGGGCGCCGGCTCTCTGGGCGTCCTGGGCCGCTCGGCGGGTGGAGGTGCTGCCTCGGGATGGTCAAGGACGAACAGCGCCGCACCGGTCGCGAGGGTGAGCCCCGCGACTCCGCCCGTGATCGCGGCCGCGAGCGCGAGATCGTTGCGCGCCCTGACGGCCTGGTTGTACCGGTCGCGGTCCTCCGGGAGCAGCACGCCCGTCTCGCGTTGATCCCGGAGCGTCACGGCCTCGGCGTCGCGCCCCAGCGCCAGCCCGGCCAGGACCCCGCTCACCGCGACCCCGGCGCCTCCTGCTGCGAGCACCGTCCAGGCGGCGACGCGCTGCGCGGTGAGCGGCAGCTCGGCGGTGATCTCCGCCGCCTCGTCACGGCCGAGCGTGATGCGTTTGCTGAGTGGCTCGTGGCCCGCGAGGGAGATCGTGACGAGGTGCGCCCCCGGCTCGACCTCCAGCGGTGCGCTGGTGGGCACCGTCCCGCGCACCTGGCCGTCGATGGCCACGTGAGCACCCGTGCTCCCGCGCACCCGCAGGCGCGCCGCCTTCGGCCGGAGCACCACATGGCGCGGCAAAAGCTCCTCCGGCACCGCGCGCACCGTGAGCTGCTCCTCGTGGTAGCCGTTCGCCCGGACGCGCACCGCATGCGGCCCTGGTTGGACCCCGACCACCAGCGGGGCAGGGGAGAAGGCGCCTCCATCCAGCGCGATCTCGGCGCCGTCCGGCAGGGCCGTCAGGAGGAGCCGCGTCCCGCCCCGGCGGCTGGTGATAGGCGCTGGCCCACCGCCGGCCCGCGGAGCCGCGCCATCGCCCCTGGGGACCGGGATCTCGACGAGGCCCGACGTGTCGGCCTCCGCGGGTGCGCCCTCCCCAGCGGACGCGAGGGCTCCCCCGGCGAGCCGCCCTTCCAGGGGAACGAGGGCCTGGAGCGCCTCCATCGCGTCCTCCCTCCGCTTGGCTTGAGGATCGGCGCGCAGGTACTCCCGGTAGAGGGCGATGGCGCGCTGCAGGTGCTCGGGGGTGGCGTCGGCGAGGTACTGGCGCCGGTGCGCCTGCGCCGCCGAGAACAGGAACGAGGGGCTCGGCAAGAGCGCGTGGGCCTTCAGGAAGGCCTCCGCCGCCACGGCATACTGGCCTGCGTCGTAGGCGCGGGCGCCTGCCGTGAAGAAGTCGGCAGCCTGCGCGCGTGGGTCCACGGGGGCCTCGGCGCGTGCTGGCGTCGCCGCGAGCGACAGCACGAGCAGCAGACAGGCGCGCACGCCGCTGGCCCGGATCGCGCGCCTCACTCGACCACCGGAATGCCCCGGAGGACAGTGAGGAAGGTCGAGGTCACCGCGACGACGAGATCGTCCACGCCATCGCCATCGACGTCGCCCGCTCCGAGGGCCGTGAACCTGGTCTCTCCAGGCGGAGGCTTCTGTGTCTCGGAGAAGGATGCGGGCAAGGGGGCGAGCTTTCGTTCGCGCGTGTCGATGTCGTACACGGCTTGCATGCCGGGCCCCACCACCGCGAGTTCCGGCGCCGCATCGGCGTCGGCGTCGAGCACCGCAAAAGCGAGGGCCTTGCAGGCGTCACCCGCGCAGCCCACGTCCAGGGGTACTTCCGTGAAATTCCCGGCCGCGAAGCTCCCGTTCTCCTCCAGGAAGTAAGCGACGAGCACGCCTGCGCTGGAGCGCGCGATCACCAGATCGTCGACGCCGTCTCTATTGAGGTCGGCGACCACCGGGCGGGGCGCGTACGTCGGCGGGTTCGAGGTGTCGTCGATCGCGCGGAACGTGTGGCTGGTGGCGCGCTGTTCCTGCGACACGAAGGAAGTGCTCACGGGACGGTACACGTGAACCTCCCCGTCGCCGAGCAGGAGCAGATCGTCGAGCGCCGGCCGCCCGTCGTCCGTGGCCTGCGTGCCGGTCCGGAGAGGCATGAGGAGGCACGCATCGCACGCCAGCGGCGGAACCATGCTCGTATCTGGCCGGCGCAAGGTGCTCGCCGTCCTGTCTCCCTCCACGAGCCCCAACCCTTGAGGCCCCGCGACACCCTGCGGCGCATCCGCGACGATGGCCAGGCTCGATCGCGGCGCGTCGTCGGCCTCCGAGAAGCGCCCCGCCGCGAGGGCGCGCAGCGTCATGCGCTCCACGCTCGTCGTGCTCTCGGTCGCGGACGGGAAGTAGGCGGGCGCGAGCAGGAGGCGGCCTTCCTGGGCCTCGACCAGGGCGAGCGCGCTCCCGGCCTGCGCGTCCTCGATGGTGCGCGCTGCGAGGATCTGCTTCCCGGGCGCGCCAGGGACGAAGCTCCCGACAGAGAGCCCCTTGGCCTCGGCGAGCAGCCCCTGGGTCGCCGGAGCGCTCGGCGCGGCGAAGGCGTTCCCGTAGGCGACCGTCAGGGCGGTGATCGGCGCCTCCAGGGAAGGAGCCACCTGGTCGAAGAAGGCCACGTCGACCACGCCATCGCCGTCGACATCGCCGACGCCGACGTGGCGCGGAGGGCACTGGGTCTCCAGGCGCTCGGCGTGGAAGCCGCCGGCCCCGTCGCCCCTGCGCACGATGAGATCGGGCTCCTCCCCTTCCGAGGAGACGATGTCGAGATCGCCGTCGGCGTCGAGGTCGGCCACCGCGGCCTCGCACCCGCCGGTGCTCCCCACGCACAGCGGTGACGCGAACGGCATCGCCGGGGGACACGGGATGGGCACGAGTTCGGGCCCCGGCCGCGTCGCGTCGAAATCCGCCGCCACGAACACGACGTCGGGGTTCCCGAGCTGCGCCGCGAGCGTGTCGTCGGGCAACGCCAGCGGGCTCGTGCGCTGATCGGGCATACCCGGAGGAGTGACGGGCGGTGGCGCCGAGTGGAAGCGGCCATCCCCGAGCCCGTAAGCGACGTGGATCTTGTCGTCCGTCGCGTTCACCAGCAGGTCGAGCGCGCCATCCTCGTTCACGTCGACCACGGCGATCGCCGCATTGCGATCCCGGATGGTGCCGTTGCCGTCGAGGGTGACGGTGGGGCTCGGGAGGGGCGCGAACGAAGGCTCAGCGCTGGCCCCGCAGAACCCGTAGAGCCTCAGCGCCTTCTGGTCCTTGGCGGCCACGACGATCTCGTCGCAGGCCTTTCCCGCAGCCGCCCCCACGCCATCGAGATCTCCCGTGCTGACCACCGAGGCGCCCCTGACCGCCTCGGGCATCTCTCCCAGCGCCCGCGGATTGAGGGCAGGATCGCGCAGCAGCCTGATCGCGCCTGCCTTGCCCTCGGCGGGGAGCAGGAGCAGCGCGTCTGTGCCCCCGCTCTGCACCTTGAAGCTCCTCGCGTCTTTCTCGGCCACGAGCACGCTCGGATAGAGCGCAGGCGAGAAGAAGGGGCCATCGCTGGCGAGGTAGACGAGCAGGCCATCCCCGAGGAGACCGCTCCCCGTCGTGATCAGGTCGAGCTTCTCGTCGCTGGCCAGCCCCGCCAGCACGGGTGCCGGCCCGAGCGCCTGCTGCGCCTCCTGCTTGCGCGTGCGGAGCGACTGCTCGGAGGCGGGGCAGAGACCCGGGGAGCGGCTCTCGAACGCGGTGACCACGCTCCCTCTCCGCGTGGTGTACACCGTCTCGGCGCAGCCATCGCCGTTGACGTCCCCTACGAGGAGATCCTGCGTGGTCTCGGTGCTGACCGCGAGGATGAGCTCGAAGTGGCCGCTGGGGCGGCGGCACACGCCGTCTGCACCACACCCGTACCCGCCGGGGCACGCTGGCTCGGCCCCACCTTCGCAGGTGTAGCGGCAAGGATGCGCCGTCTCCCGGGCACCGCAGCCTGGCTCCCCGTCGCACTCCTCCCCCCGGTCTGCCTCGATGACCCGGTTGCCGCAGATGTTCTCTTCGAGGATCGACAGGTTCGAGCACGCCGCCAGCGCGCCGGGGACGAACAGCGCGAACCGTCGCATCCACCCCCGGACCGGGGAGGACGGCGACGCGAGGTTTCGCGAGGCACTCAGGTTTCGCGAGGCACTCACGGTCATGGCGTCCTCTTCGTGCCCACGGGGGCAAGCTCCGCGGGCAGGTCCAGATCCCGGTGAAGCTGTGGCCTCGCCGTGCCGCGGGGTTTCGCCTCCCCCTGCGGCGCTGCGGAGGCAGCGCTCGCCAGGGGGGCGGTGCCCGCGAGAGGGGTCAGCGCGACGGACAGATCCTGATCGCGATCCGGCACGATCCAGAATGTCTGAGGCGCGTAGCCCTCCCGCTCCACCCGCAACGCGCGCCGCGCCTCCGAGCGCGAGAGCACGAGCGGCGCGCTCGCCAGGCCGACGCGGCGATCCTCGAGCAGAAGGACCGCGTCCGGGGGCTCGGCCGCGACACGGAGCGTCACCGGGGCCCCCTCGCCGCGCGTCGCTCTCGACGGCAACGTGGACACGCCGGCCGTCACGGCCTCGTTCGCCGGGGGGACGCTCGCCGACGAGGGCTCCCTCGCTCCCCGCGCGAGCACCAGTCCCCCCAGCGCCAGGCCAGCCCCTGCGAGGGTGAGGGCTCCGAGGCGCCGACCTGCCCGCGTCCCCGAGGGTCTCTCCCCTGGAGGGGCGCTGGCTGGAACCCCGGCGATGACGGTCCTGCCAGGACCCGAGGCGCTCTGCCCCTCCGTGGACGGTGGGACGCCGGGAGCGGCGTGCAGCGGCGCTGCGTACAGCGTCTCGTTCCCCTCCGGCGCCGACGTCTGCGCTGCGCGCGCCTCTCCCGGCAGGGGCTCTCCGGGATCCACCACGGTCTCGGCTGGGGGCCCGTCGGTGCCGGCGGAGCGCACCGTCTCCACGATGCGCTCGCCCCCCGCGCGCTGCGGCCCCACCTCCTGCGTCTCCGCCGAAGCCGCAGGCCGTGCGCCCACGGCGACGGTGGGCGCACCCGGAGCGAGCTTCGGGTCTCCCTCCTGCTTCCGGGTGACCTCCACCGCGACGGTGGGCGCGTCCGGAGAGACCTTCGGAGGACGCTGCACCGCCACCGTGGCGACCTGCGCCGGGCCCGCCGCGGTCTCCGGGGGCGACATCCGCTGCGCTCCCTCCCGGTCGAACCCCACTTTGCTCGCAGCCTCGATCAACGCTGCCACGGCCTTCCCGGCGGAGTCGGGCCTCGCGCTCGGGCGCTTCGCCACCATCGCCAGCACCGGCGCGTCGAGCGCCGGGGGGAGGTCAGGGCACACCGACGACATGGGCGGCGGCGGATCGGTCGCGTGCTTGAAGAGCACCTCGACCACGGAGTCGCCATCGAACGGCGGCCGCCCCGTCAGCATCAGGTGGGTCACCACCCCGAGCGCGTAGATGTCCGTCCGGTGATCGACGTTCTTGCCGCGGCTCTGCTCGGGCGACATGTACAGCGGCGTGCCCATCGCCACCCCCGTGGCCGTCTTGTGGGCGAGATCCTCGGCGACGAGCTTGGCCACCCCGAAATCGAGCAGCTTCGGGAAGTAGCTCCCGTCCCTCTCCGTCGCCAGGAACACGTTGTCGGGCTTGAGGTCCCGGTGGGTGACCCCCGCCGCGTGGGCAGCGTCGAGCCCCTCGGCCATCCCACGGAGGATGGGCAGCGCACGCGCCACGCTGAGCCGCCCTTCGCGCGCGAGCAGCTCCCCCAGCGTGAGGCCATCGAGCAGCTCCATGACAAAGTAGTGCTGCCCATCGCCCCCCAGGCGTCCTTCGCGCTTTTCTCCGAGGAGGCCGAAGGAGAAGACATCGATGATGTTGCGGTGCCGGATGCGGTTGACGGCGCGGGCCTCGGCGACGAAGCGCGACACGATCGCGGTCTCGGCCGAGAACTGCCGGTGGAGCACCTTGATCGCGACCCTCTTGCCGATCAGCGGCTGCTCCCCCGCGTAGACCGCGCCGAACGTCCCCGACCCGAGCTTCCGGTCCACCCGGTACTCGCCCACCATCGTCCCGGGCGCGAGCTGCGGGTCCCCCTCGGCGGGGACGAGCGCGCAGCCATCTACCTCGCAGTCGGATCGGGTGTCCGGGTAACTCGCGCCGCACTCCGGGCAGATCAGCATCCGTGTTCGATGCTACCTGCGCCCAGCAGCGCTCGTCACGCGCCCACACGGGTGCACATGCGCGTGAGGCGCGCCGGAAGGCTGGCTCAATCTGTCAGCGTGAAAACGTCGCCGCCGTAGCAGCCGCTGAAGCTGCTCATCGGGAGCCCGGTCTCCGACTCCGCGGCAGCGACCAGCTCCTGGGTGTCGCCACCCCCCGTGTCATTGGGCCACCGGCTCGCGAACCCCAGCGCCTGACCATTCACCTCGTAGACGTAGCTATCCACCGGGACCCCGGGCGGCGCCGTGACCGTGGAGGGCGCATAGCTCGACAGCAAGATGCGCGTCACGGTCGCGCCAGGAGCGGTGGTCACGCGGAACTTGGCAGCGTCGTAGGTGCTGAGCACCAGGGCCGTCGCTCCTTGCCGCTCCACGTGGACGTCGACCTGGCCGCCCTCGCCGCCGCCCGGCGTGTAGATCCCGACGATGTGCAGCTCCTCGGCGCCGGAAGCTCCGGAGGCGTAGCTCGTGAAATCGCCCGTCGCGCAGATCGCCTCCATCGGCGCTGGCGTCGCCGGGATGCCCTCCGGGCCGGGGTCGATGCACGCCCCGCTCGCGTCGGTCTCGATTCCCGAGCCGAACGGCGCGAACCCTTCGGGGGGCGGGTACGCGAAGTCCGTCGCCCCGAAGTTGAAGGTCGCGACATCTCCTGTGGAGAGGCCGATCGCCGGATAGTAGGAGCCGCTGCCGGGGAGCACCATGATCTCCACGCCACCGTTGCCCGCCGCCGGGTTCGCGCCGTTCATCCAGCCCCCGTTCTTGCGGAAGAAGACGCGACCCGCGTCGAGATCGGCCGCGACGCCGACCACGTCCCCGGGCCCGTAGGGAGCGCCAGAGAAGTTCGGGGTCGAGAAGGGATCCGCGAGCGAGCCGGTCGTGTTCAGGAACGCGCCCATGCCGCCCGTGACCCCCGTGTTGTAGAGCACCTCGGCCGTACCTACCCCGAGGTTCTGAGCCCACCAGATCCCCTCGTCGCTCATGCTGTCGATGGAGACCTCGAAGTACCAGCGCCCCCCCACGTGGCTGGCATTCCCATGGGCGACGCCGTAGCTATCGTTCAAGCAGCTCGCGGTCAGGCCATCGCCCGCGATCTCGAGCGAGAGCCCGAAGCTGTACTCCGTGCTCAGCGCCATGGTGCAGTCCCCGAGAGGGGGGCCCGGCACGTCCGGTAGGGGCTCCACCGTGTCGTCGTCGTCGTCTGCCCCTGGCTCGATGATGACGACGGTGCCACAGCCGAGGAGCGAAGCGGTCGACACGAGAGCAGCGAGCAGCGTGGTGCGCGTGGGCATGGCATCCTTCCTGGTGACGTCGACCTCATCCCCCGGGGTGATCGGGCCGCGCTACCGGCCATCCTACACCAGGCGGCGCCGGCTGCGCTCACACCTCGCGGCAGATCTGCGCGATCAACACGTGGTCACCTCCAGCTCCCCCGGACAACCGCGCTCAGATCGGCCGACTGAGCCGCTCGATCCCCGCCTTCACGCGGGCAACGCGCGCCTTCGGCACGCCGAGATGCGCGATGGCCACATCCATCTCCGACCACGTGAACGCACCCACGTCGACCGTTCTTGAGGAGGAGCGCATCCGCGAGGATCTTGCGGCGCACGCTGGTCACATCCGCGCACGCGAGCGCCACGCCGATGTACCTGGTCACGTCGTGGTGGACGATGTCGCGCGCGAACGACTGCCAGACCGCGTCGGTGCTCGGCCCCGCGAGGGTCACACTGATCATCAGATCATCGACGACTGCCCACCGGTGCGGCACGAACTCCATCGCTGCTAGGCCCTCGAATACCGCGGGGATCCCGGCTCGTAAAGGGTGGACCCCCCGCGCTGGAACGCGCGCGGACCGGCCGTCGTGGCACGCAGGTCTCTCCGGCGCAGCGCCATGCCATCATGGCCGCGCCCAGCGCCTCCGCGAAGGTCACCACGATGCCCACGAAGCTCCGGATCATTCACTTCGATGTCTCCCAGGGCGAGTCCACGCTCATCAGCTTGATCAAGGGGGCACGTCGACCCATGTCCTCATCGACGGGGGCAAGAAGTGCCGCGGCAAGTACGTGGCACGGTGCCTGAAGCTCCTCGGCGTGACGGAGCTCGCGTTCATCGTCTGCACCCACCTCGACGGCGACCACCACGAAGGGCTCGAGCCGGTGGTCAGGCACCCGGACATCACCACCAGGATGCTGCTCGTCCCCACGTTCGGGTACAACCGCAGCAAGTTCGATCGCCTCAGAATAGCGTGCAATGACGAGGGTGTTTCCTACCGGGTCGCCAGGACGCGTGAGCTCCTTATCAACGACCTCGACTGCAAGCTGAAGATCATCCACGTGGGCACGCCCCAGATCCGGGACGACAACACCGCGAGCATCGCCTGCCTGCTGCAGATGAACAGCTTCGTCTACTACACGGCCGGCGACCTCCCCTCCGAATACGAGGACCGTCTGGCGCTGCCCGGGCATGTGTGTGCCTTCAAGTGCGGTCACCATGGCGCCGAGAGCAGCACCGACGTCGCCTTCGTCAAGGCCATCCGACCGACGGCTGCCTTCATCTCGGCGGGGCGCCACAGACACGACCATCCCCGCCAGCCGATCCTCGACAACCTGTGCGCGTCAACCTCGCTGCCTTCTATGCGACCAACTGCGAGCCGCAGCGGAGGGGCTTCGTGGTCCACGTGCGCATCGCGGGGGACAATGCCAAGGGGTTCGTCGCCAGCAAGCGGGGACGCGGCGTCCTCGGGCACCTCGTGCTCTACACCGACACCACCCTCAGCAGGCAGCACGACGGAACGGCGCCGACCTTCTACGTCTTCCGGCCGCCTGCGGGGGAGGAGAAGACCACCTGGCGCGTCTACCCGCACATCTGCAACAAGAACGACCACCTCCCGGACAAGGCGCCGACCACCTTCCTCCAGCCGCTCACGGCCGCAGAGCTGCCGGAGTACCGCCTCATGGTGCTGTCCGACACGCTCAGCGCGCGCAAGAAGAAGGACAGCACCTTCACCTTCGGCAAGTTCCTCGCCGCGACGAAGGGGACGCACTTCGCCTATCCCAGCAGCCCCATCCGCGAATACTCGCAGGACCCGGTGAATTTCCTGAAGACGCCCAGTTCCGCGCCGAGCAGCGTGAACAAGCGCAAGTGACAGGAGGTGGAGCACGCTTCCAGGAGCAAGCGGCTCTCGGAGTGCGTGGGCTGCGGCGTCGACGACAGCGCCGCGGGGACCGAGATCGACTGCCTCCGTGGCGAGGATTGGTTCCTCTGCAAGGATTGCGACGGGGTGTTCGAGGACGGGTTCGACTGCACCAATATCGGAGCACCTCCACGGAGACAGGCGCCCGATGCCGGACTCCGGGGATCGCACCGAGCGACGCCCGACCCGCCCTGCAGGCCCTGACGCTTCCTGGCTTGCGCGTCGTTTGTCCGTCCCCGCGTGCCTCGCGTAGGCTGTGAGGATCCGGGGAGCCTGCCTGCCGCGCAGCGCTCCCGCCGCCTCGCGACGCGCGACCCATGGCCAGCCCCTTCATCTGCTCCATCGAGCTCAGCAAAACGGACGGGGTGACGGTCGTCGTCACGGACGAAGACGCCAAGATCACCCAGACGATCGCGATGAACGGCACCACCGTCACCGTCACCGTCAAGAAGGGGGACGACAAGACCACCACCATCACCCAGGACGCGGAGAGCCTGGTGCTCAAGGTCGTGGGCGAGGAGACCAGCACCGTCACCCAGAAGCACGACAGCGTGGCGATCAAGTGCAAATCGTTCTCGGTCGAGGCAGAGACCGTCAGCGTCAAGTCCACGGAGGACTCCACCCATGAAGCCCAGGGCAAGCTCACCGTGACGAGCACGAAGGACATGACCCTCACCTCCTCGGCCAAGCTGAGCGCGTCGAGCACCTCCGACATGAAGCTCGCGTCGAGTGCCGGGTTCACGGCGAGCGCCACGGGCGACGCCAAGCTCTCGGCCACCAACACCACGATCGAAGCCTCCGCTGCGCTCACGGCCAAGGGCGGCACGGACGCGGCAGTCTCCGGCGGCAAGATCGCCCTCTCCGGGACCATGAAGGCCGACCTCACCGCGCCGCTCACCACCGTCGGGCAGGACGTCACCACCGTGAAGGGCTCCCTCGTCAAGGTGGAGGGAAGCCTCGTCAAGCTCGGCTGAGGGGAGGGATCGCATGGCCCAAGACCATCTCGAAAAGGCGTTCCTCGAAGAGCTCGCGGCGCTCGAACGGTTCCGCATCGCGTACACGGGCGCTTACCCGAGCACGCCCCTGTCCCGCGAGGATCCCGACGTCCGGCGCCTCCTCGAAGGCATGGCGATGTTCTCGGCGCGCACCCGCCTCGCGGCCGATCGCGGCATGCACCGCAGCATCCAGCGCATCTTCCGCCAGCACTTCTCGTACCTCCTCGGCCCCTTGCCGGCGATGGGCATGCTGCGCGCCACGCCCACCCTGAGCCTCGCCGACGCGGCCGATCTGCCCCGCGGCGCCGGGGTGCTCCTCGTCGAGCCCCCCGCGAAGGGCGCCGAGCCCCGCGTCTTCCGGATGCAGACCCGACACCGCCTCCGCATCCTGCCCATCACCCTCTCCGGCGTGAGCCTGATCTCCCGCCGCGGCCGCGGCGCCCGCATCCTCCTCCGGTTCTCGAGCAGCTTCCCGCGCAACGACGAGATCGGGGAGATCAACCTGCACGTCAATCACCTCGACGATCTCGGCTCCTCCATGGCCGTGCTCCACGCCCTGGACAAGCACCTCGCCTCGGTGAGCGCGGTCTTCGACAGGCCGGTGCAGGAAGACACCGCGGGCGTGCCCTGCGAGGCTTACGTCGGCCCCCCTGCGCAGACGGGTCCCTTCCTCGACCGCACCGAGCACCCCCTCCAGGAGGCCCGCGCCTCGTTCCGCTTCCCGCGCCAGGATCTCTACCTCAACGTGCGGGGGATCCAGGCCCCCCGGAACTGGCGGGAGTTCACCCTCTGCCTCGACATGGACGACCGCTGGCCGGCCGAGCTGCGGCTCACCACGGACACCCTGGAGCTGTTCGTGGTTCCCGTGGTGAACACCCGGGTGGACATGGCGAACCCCCTCACCTGCGACGGCACCCGGGATCGCTACGCGCTGAGCCACCCCGACGCCGCCGCGCGCTTCGTCCCCACCGGCGTGCTCGGCGTCTACCGCATCGCGGACCAGGGCCTGGTGCCCATCGAGCCCGCGGTGATCCCGGCGCGCCTCGGCCCGAGCGCGGACACGGCGAGCGCCCGCCGCGCCACTTACGACGTCACCTACGAGGGCCAGGGCGAGCAACGCCGCGCCTTGCTCTCGCTGAACCTCCCGGGCGCCTTCGACGACCCCCAGAAGGTCGCCGTGGAGGCGGTGTGGCACCAGCCAGCCCTCCGCGGCGTGCGCGGGGGCGACCTCGACGTGCGGCTCGCCGACCGCCACCTCGCCGGCGTCTCCTGGTCCTGCTCCGGCGGCCTGTCCCTGCCTGCCGAGAGCGACCTGGAGGAGGACCGGGAGTCGCTCCTCGAGCTGCTCTCCCTGAAGAGCCAGCGCTTCCTCGGCGTCGACGAGCTGCGCTTCCTCCTCCGGGCCATCGGGGCCCGGGTGCTGCCGCAGTTCGACAAGCTCGCCGCCGCGCTCACCCACGTGGACGTGGCCAGCAAGCCCTTCGCGAAGAGCACGAGCGGGTTCAAATACGTCTACCAGATCGCCTTCGAGGGCCTGAACCCGTCGGACCTGCCCCGGGTCGAGATCTTCTGCCGAAAGCTGCTCGACGTCCTCGCCGCCTGGAGCGTGGAGGAGGTCGTCGAGCTCGTCGCCAGGGTGCCCGAGCTGGGCGCCGAGGTGCGCGTCCCCTGAGGGACGGGAGTCAACGATGGGATCGATGACGGCGCTGTGGTTCGCGATCGAGGAGGCCTTCGCCGAGGTGGAGACGCTCTGCGTGGAGGCGCGGGCGGCGGAGCTCGCGCGCGCCCGCAAGCAGCGCGACGAGGCGGCGGTGCTGGCGCTCGCGCGGGGACGCACCGTGGCCATGGAGGAGGAGCCTCCCCGGGCCGAGGCGGAGGCCCGCTACCCGGGCGCCAAGGCGCTCGCCGAGGACCTGGCCTTCCAGGAGGCGCACCCCGACGGCGCCGACTTCGTCAAGCTCCGGGCGCGGGTGCGGCAGCGGCTGGTGTGGCTCAAGGGCCAGCTCTCGGGCACGTTGTCCGAGCACGAGGTGCACTACGTGCTCTTTCCCATCGTCGTGCATTTCGACGAGATGGTGCGCCTCGTGAGCCGGAACGCGACTGCGCGCTGGGAGCCGCTGCAGAGCGAGCTTTACGAGGTCAGCAACGGCGGAGAGCTGTTCTACGCCCGCCTGGAGGAGCGGCTGCGGCAGGAGGAGACGCCCCCCATCGTCTTCGAGATCTTCTATTTCTGCCTGAGCGACGGCTTCCAGGGGATGTACCAGGGCGACGCCCGGAAGATCGCCGAGTACAAGGAGCGCCTCTCCCTCCGCATCCCGAAGGTTCCCATCGAGGCGGAGGACGAGGGCGCCCAGGCCGCGCCGGTGGAGCTGGTGCGGTTCCCGTTCCACTACTACGCCGCGGCGATCGGGGCGATCGTGGGCCTGTACCTGGTGCTCTGGCTGCTGGCCAGGAGCGCTTGAGGCGCGTGGGAGCGGCGCATGGCAGGCGAACCGTTCGACCTGGAGCGACTGCGGCTCACCTGGGCGCGCGCCGCAGAGCCACCGCCCGACGCGCTGCCGGCGCGCCTCGCGGCGGTGAAGACCCCGCGCGATCCCTACCCGGAGGCGCGGGCCATCCTCGCCCAGATCCGGGCGCTCTCGCGGGCGCAGATCCCGCAGCGGAAGGAGACGCTGGAGCATTTTTTCGCCGAGGCGGAGGATCTCCTGGCGCAGATGGCAGGGGGATCGGGCGAGGACGCAGCCGAGGCGAAGGCTGCCAAGGATCCGCGCGCGCGGATGATGGAGCTGCTGGATGAGCTCACGGAGCTTCTCGAAGTCTTCGCGACGATCGGTCGCTGAGCGGGCCCGGGGATGGCGCGCGGTGGCGGCGGGCTCGGGCCTCGTCGGTAGCGCGGTGCTGCTCGGCGAGGGGCACGCGGCGGCGGAGGTGGTGCGCTACGTGGACCGCGAGGGCAAGGTGCACGAGGTCACCGTGACCGCCGAGGCGTCAGCGTCCGAGGCGTCAGCGTCCGAGGCGCCTGCAGGCCAGGCGGCGCCTGCGACCCAGGCCGCCGCTGCGGCCCAGGCAGCGTGGAGCGCGGGGAGGGGAGGGGCTGCCCCCGCGACCACGCTGGCGACGACGGGCGCCTCCTCGCCCGGGGCCGGCACCATGGACGGGTTCCCGTATGCCGCGCCCGTGCGCGAGGCGGCAAAGCTGTATTCACTGCCCGTGGAGCTGATCCTGGCGGTGATGCAGGTCGAGTCGGGCTTCGACGCCAGGGCCGTCTCCCGCGCGGGGGCGCAAGGGTTGATGCAGCTCATGCCGGCGACCGCGGTGGAGGTGGGGGTGCGGGACCCCTTCGACCCCCGTCAGAACGTGCTCGGCGGGGCGCGGTATCTGCGCATCCTGCTCAATGCGCACGACGGGAGCGTGACGCTGGCACTGGCGGCCTACCACGCGGGCGCGGGGGCCGTGGAGAGGCACGGGGGCGTGCCGCCCTACCCGGAGACGCAGCGGTACGTGGTGAGCGTGAGGAGGCTCTACCACTGGTACAAGGCGAGCGGCACGGCGGTGGGAGCGGGCACGATCAGGGCGAAGTGAGGCGGGCTCGGGGGACTGGAGCGTGCCGGGATGACAGTGCGTCGGGGAGCCCATTTCGGACCTCGCCGGAGCGAGGGCGTGGCTTCCCGGGGGGAGTGCGATAGCCTGCGATTGCCATGATTCTTACTGCCGAAGGTGTCGAGAAGGCCACGCAAGACCTCATCGAGGATCTCGATCCCGACCATTACGGACTGTGCGAGGCAATGGCCGTGAAGCTCGAAGGGGGCGTCGCGTCGGGATCGTTCACGGGCTCCGGGGTCGTGTTCCGCATCGATCTCGCCGCTGGCCGGACCTACGTCCTGACCGCCAAGCACAACCTCCACATCGCCGCGAAGCGCGCCAACCTCGGGTCGAGCGGGCTGTCGGCCTACTTCCGCACCAAGGTGCGGGTGAAGGTCCCGGGCATCTCCTCCCAGGAGTACGCCATCGCCGGCATCACCCTCTGCGACGGCTCCGATGCCGACTTCCGGTACGACGTGTGCTTGGTGCAGGTCGACTCCATGCCGCTGGCCAGGGCCGTGAACGACTTCCTCAGGGTGGGCTTCCGCGGCGAGTTCGCGTCCGCGAAGGCCAGGAGTGGCGGCCTGGGGGGCGATCCGCAGGACAAGCAGATCTGGGATGTCCTCACGAACGACGCGGCTCAGCGCGTGCTCGGGAACAAGTACGGCTACAAGGATTACACGCTGCTCCAGTTCGGCTTCGGCAAGATCGAAGCCGGGGACATGGCATCCTACGGGTTCCGCAAGCGCGCGATCTCCCTCAAGCCTGAGGGCAACGTGGCGAGGGTCGTGCGCGAATACATCCCCAGGACCCACGAAGGCTACCAGGACGTCTTCGTCTTCCCCGGGACCGACACCAGCACGGGTGCGCCAGGCGACTCGGGCGGCCCCGTGTTCGCGCTGGACGCGACGAGGACGAAGAGCTTCCTGCTCGGCCTCCACTTGGGGGCGAACTTCTACGCGAACCGGACCGACAACAATCCCAGCAGCACCACGGTCAACAACGCCTTCACGGTCCTCTCCTCCGACCGGCTGGGCGTCGCGCCCTACGTCCTGGAGTGAGCGCCCTGTGATCCGCGCCGCCACCCCGGCCTGAGCGGCGGGGGAGGTGCTCTGCCCGCGGGGGAAGCGCGGACTCCCGGGCCAGGTCGCGCCTGTCGCCGCCACCGAGCGCCGTTCCCCGCCACGGAGCGCCCCCCTCCGCCGAGGACGGGGTCATTCGCGGCGGTGGGAACCCCCCGAGCCCGGGGCAGGGAGGATTCCGGGAGGTCCGAAAGGGACCATCCCCGGCGGAGGGGGGCGCTCACGCGCGGGGAGGGCGCGAGGACCTCCGGGCCTCGTCGGGGTCGCTCACGGGAGGCGCCGGGGGACAAACGCCTCGACCTTGATGCCCTGCCTCGTGAAGACATCGTTGCTGTCCGGATCCTGCCCGTCCGCCACCACGGTGAGGGTGGTCCCTCCGCCGACGTCGCTCACCGCCTTGGTGGAGAACAAGCCGTCTTCCGAGGACAGGCGCTTGAGGTCCGCGGCCTTGCGGATGCCGTCGCAGTTGAAGATGTAGCCCTCCCTCTTCGTCACCACCGAGGGGACCTTCACATCCATCCCTGCCGACGGGACGAGCTGGATATCGAGCCGCACGGAGCGGTCTTCAGGCCTGGTCCTCTGGATCCGGCGCACATTCTGGTGGTGGTCGAGGCAGATCTCGACGCCCACTTTCCTCGCGCCGAGGTTGAAGATCGCGCGCTGGTCACCGGTCTCGTTCAGGGGCATCTCCACGACGTCTTCTAGGGCGAGGAGGTTCGGAGAGAGCCGGTCTGCCTTCTTGATGAAGTCGATGCCGGAGACGTGCTTCTTCCACACCACCTTGATCTGCGGGTGCTGACCCCCGAGGCCGCAGGGGGCCATGTTCGCGACACGTTTCTGGCCGTTGGTCGCCAGATGAATGCAGACGACGGAGCCGAAGACGAAGAACCAGTCGCTCCACTTGGCGTCCGTGACCAGCTCCGTCACCTTGTGGAGGGCGTACTGGGCGATGCCGTAACTGTAGGCGCCAATCGGGCCACGGAAGAAGAACTCCGGGGCCATGAACACCTTGAGGACCTGCGGGTTGCGGCTGGTCTGGTTCCATCCCCAGGCACCGTCGAGCGCGCGCTGGAAGACCGCGAGCCTCTTGTCGAAATCAGCCTTCTCCGCGTCCGTATCCCACGTGCTGGGGGCGAACTGCGTCGCGTAATACCCGTGGTAGAGCTTTCTGCCGTTCCTCTTGGTGCCAAAGGTGTCGATGCGCATTCCGTGAAACTGGACGTGTGAGTAAGGCATCCTCGTCCTCCTCGGTATCCTCCGCGGGGGCGCGAACAGGCGCCGACCGATGGCTGGCCGAACGAGCAATCGTCGATGAAACCACGGGCCTTTGCGGACGACAACGCGGGCGACAGCGTGGACTCGGTCGAGGTGATCCTGGGATCAGCTTGGAGGTGCCGGAGACCGAGGCGTCTGCGGCACAGGCTGAGGATACCGGCGGGGGGAAATGGCCTCAGCCCGCCTTGGCGAGCGGTACCTGTGCCAGCGCTTCTTCCGCCCGCGACCGCAGCATCCGCCTGCGCGTGTCGCGCGCACCGTCGCGCGCACCCGGCACTGTCAGACCCTGCATCACGGTGGCTCCTCCGCCGAGCTTCGCCACCCCTAGCACCCCGAGGTTCTGGCCCCGCCCGCCCAGCACCATGCCCTGGGCCCCCGCGATCTCGGCGCCCCGCACCCGGAAGAAGCGTGACACTCCGTCGGCGTCGAACAGCACGCTCCCGTCTGCACACTTGCGCATGGCGAGGTTCCCGCGCTCTCCGTATTCGAGCAAGCGCTGCTCTCCCACCACGTAGCGGACAGCGATCTGCGCAGCGTTCATCCAGGTGGCCATCCGAGCCCTCCAGCACTCCGTCAATGCACTCCCTGTACCGAGGTCCTCCCTGCCCAGCCCACTTTCCTGCCAGCAACGCCAGGAACTTGTTCCCCTCGTGCACAGGGTGGGATGTGCAGGGTCGACCGAGAAGCCCATGCACAGGGGATCCGCGTAAGTGATCGGGACGCCGCCCACGTTTGGCACGCCGTTGCCCGGTGAGCCGCCCGCTCCCTTCACCGACCGGCTCGTGGTGACGCTCGACCTCGACTTCGGCACCGACGCGTTCTCGCTGCCGGCCGGCAGCATCGAGCGCCTCGGGCTCGACGCGACCGTGCACGGCTTCTCGGCCGAGGTCGTCTTCTTCGTCTCCGCCGCGCAGGAGACGGACGGCCTTCTCTCGCGCTTCACGTCGCAGGGTCTCATCACCGCCACCCTGACCCTGGCGAACGGCAACGAGGGCTACGCGGACCCGCAGGCGACGCCCTGGAAGCTCAAGGGGCCCGTGACGGAGCGGCGCCTCGCCGAGATTGTCTCCGACGACCGCGCCGGGCTCCCCGTGGTCGGGCGCCGCTACACGCTGCGCTTCCTCGATCCCGCGCGTGCCCTCTGGGGTCAGCACCGGCCCCTGGAACTGCACGCGGGCGCCTCGATGAAGGAGGTCCTCGAACAGCACGTCGCCCCGGGGATGCAGCTCGACCTCTCCTGGCCGAGGCTCGGCGTGGCGCAGGACATTCTCTGCGTAGGGCTCGGGGGCGCGTGCGAGGCGAGCTTCCACGATTTCGTGGTCTGGTTTCTCCACGACACCCACGGCGTGCTCGAACTCGACGCGGCCGAGGGGAAGTACCGGCTCGGTGGCGCCAAGGCGAGGGCAGGGGAGGGGATGACCCTCGATGCCGGCGTCATCGGGGAGATCCGCCTCCTCGCCCCCGAGCCCCCACGACCCGCGGTCGCGGTGCTCAACGGGGCCGCGGAAGCGGCGGTCCACACGAAGGAGGTGACCAACGCGCACGCCGTGGCTGGCGTCCGACGGGAGGTGCTCGTCCGCACCCCGATCCAGACCGAGGTCGACCCGCGCGTCACGGTGGAGACGGCGCGCCTCGCGGCTCCGGAGCACGGGCTGGAGATCAGCCTGCGACGCTGTCCTCCGGCCTTCGTCGTCCCGGGGGGGATGGTCACGCTCGCCGCAGAGCTGGGGGACCGGATCTATCCGGCTCGGAAGAAGTACCGGGTGATCGCCGCGGCGCTCGACGGGCGTGCCGCGGCGGAGGCGCCCGATCTCACCGAGGGGAGCGCGCGCTACACCCTGACCCTGCGCCTCCGCCTGGAGCGCGAGAGCGATCCGACGCCGCGGCTGCCGCCGTTCCGGCGCCCCTCGTACCCGGTGCTGGTGGAGGGAAAGATCCTCTCCGCGAGCGGCGGAGACGAGGACCGGACCTGGGACGCGCGCGAGGGCAAGGACGATGCGCGTCCGCGCTACCGCATCCAGATCCCGCTCTGGAACCAGACGGTGGTGGCGCCGTTCATCCCGGGCCAGGCGCCGGGCCACTTCTTCTTTCCGGCGTACAAGAACGAGCGGGTGCTCGTCGCGCTGGGCTTCGACAGCGCCGAGATCGTCGCGTTCCTCGACTGGGCGGGCAAGCTCCCCGAGGACACCCAGGGAGACCAGATCGTCCTCGGCAAGCGCGACCGGGACGAGACCACTGTGCGCCACGTGTACGAGGACAGCAAGCCGGCGCTGCGGGTGGAGCGGCGGCTCGGGCGCGATGTGGAGACGCTGGTGATCTCCGAGGGGACGATCCGGTTCGAGGTGAAGGAAGAGAAGGGCGAGGACGCGCCCGAGCCCACCTACGACCTGAAGCCGACCGTGGACGCGGCGAAGGATCAGGCGTCCGCGGAGGTGCGGAGCAGCGTCGGCGCGCTGTCCGGGAAGTTCGAGGGGGCGATGGGAGGGGCCACGGGCAGCCTGGATGCCGCGACGGCGGAGGTGGAGGGGGCTGCCGATGCGGCCGTGGCGACGGTGGGGGCGAAGGTCGAGGCGGCCCAGGCAGAGCTGCAGGGGATGATGTCGAGCGCGACGGAGGCGCTGCAGGCCGTGGTGGCGAAGGTGGGGGAGGCCAGGGCGGCCGTGCTGGCGGCCCTGTTCACCTGATGCATGCGGTCGGGGACAGCGTCCGCTTCCCGAGGCGACGGGCGCCAGGCCCGAAGCGGGAAAGCGCTCTGGAAATGAGGGTGGATCGCGGAGTGGGGGGCCCCGACGAGCTTTGCTCGGCGGGGGGCGGGGGCGCGAGCCCCTGCCGTGCAAATGAGGGAGGCGCGATGTTCGGACAGCTCAAGGCAAAGCTCGGGGTGGTGGAGGCGCGGCTGCGCATCCTCCTCGCGGGGATCGGGGCGCAGACGAGGAGCTTGAAGGGGGAGATCGCGGCGCTCGACGCCGAGGTGCGGGGGCGCTTCGACGGGCTGGAGGGCAGGGTGAAGGAGGCCGAGGGACAGGTCTCGAAACAGCTCGGCGAAGTGCGGGCGGCGGTGGCGCGGCTCGCGCCGCCGCGGTGAGCGCGGGGCGAGCATGCAGGCAGCGTGGAACAAGCTCGATGCGCTGGCGGGGTCGCTCGGGAAGCTCGACGGCGAGGCCCGGGGGGCAGCGCAGCGGGTGCGGCAGCAGATCGGCGCGGTGCCCGGCGCGGTGGTGGGGTCCTGGACGTCGCTCGGGGCAGAGATCGGCAAGGGGCGGGCGCAGCTCGGGGCGGAGGTCGACCAGCTCGACGCGGAGGTGGCGAAGGAGATCGCGGCGGTGCGCACCCTGCTGGAGCGCCAGGGCGCCGGGCTGGATGCGGGGACGGCGCAGCGGCTGGGCGCGCAGCTCAGGGCCGTGGAGGGGAAGGTCGGTCCGGCCCTCGCCGGGCTGCGGGCGGACGGGGAGGCGGCTCTCCAGGCGCTGGAGGGGAAGGTCGAGGCGGGCGCGGCGGGCACGGAGAAAGCGGCCGGGGCGCTGGGGGCCCAGCTCGCGGGGACGATGGATGCGCTGGTGGGTCAGGTGGGCGATCTTCGCAAGCGCGTCGACGAGGAGCGCGCGGCGGTGGAGAAGGCGCTGCGCGAGCTCACGGCCACCTTCACCGCGCAGATCGATGCGGCGGAGCAAGCCGCGACGGGGGCGCTGGAGGGGGCGAGGGAGCAGATCGCGCGCGGTCGCGCCGAGGTCGACGGGGCCGCGTCAGCGATGAAGCAGGCGGCTTTCGCGGCGCTCGATGCGGTGGGCGCTGCCGGGAAGGCCCTGGAGCAGAGCGTGCTCGCGCCGATCGCGGCGATGAACCAGCAGCTCGACGAGACGGAGGCGCAGCTCCGGGCGCTGGTGGATCAGGTGGGCCAGGCCCTCGACGCGATCCAGACCGAGGCGCTCGGGAAGCTCGGGGAGCTGCTCAAGCAGGTGGAGACGGCCATCGCCACCGCGCTCGAGCTCCTCGCCGCGGTGCGGGGGACGGCGGCGGCGCTGCCCCGGGAGGTGATGCCGCCCCTGCAGGCGCTGGTGCAGGCGCTGAACGAGCTGTCGTCGATGTTCACGGCGGGCGTGCAGACGCTCAACGGGGTGCTTCACCAAGGCGTCGGCGCGCTTGACAAGATCCCCGCGACGGGGCTGCCCAAGCCCCTGGTCGACCCCACCCTGAGCGCCATCAAGGGCGCGCTCGACACACTCTTGCCGGCCATCCAGCAGGCCGCAACCAAGGCGGGGGACGAGCTGTCGAAGGTCTCCCGGAAGATCCAGCAGCAGATCGAAAAGGTGAAGGGACAGGCGCTGGGGCAGGTCGACGCCGCGGTGGGGGCGATGGGAAAGCAGGTCGACGCTGCCTTGCCGCCGGTCACCGCGACCGTGCAGGCGGTGAAGCAGCAGATGGAGGCGCTCGTCGCGCAGGTCGGAGCGCGGATCGACAGCGCCAGGGATGCGGCCATCCAGCAGATCCAGGCGGGGAAAACCCGGATGACACAGGCCGTGGACGCGCTCGTCGAGCGCCTCGGGGCGCAGATCGACGCCGCAGAGCCGCAGCTCCAGAAGGGGCTGCAGGGCGTGAAGGACCAGCTCGGGGCAGGAAAGTCGCAGCTCGCGGGGCAGGTGATGCAGGCCGTCGCGGCCTTCGAAGGAGCGGTGGGCGGGGCGACGGCTCGGCTCACCCAGGCCACCCAGGGGATCGCGCAACGCATCGCGGCAGAGGGGCAGCGGGTGGAGCAGCGGGTGGAGGCGTTCGTGGCGCCCATCGCGGAGCAGGTGGATGCGTTGCGAGGGCGGATCCAGAGCGCAGAGGGTCAGGTGAACGCAACGATCGCGGCGTTTCAGGCCAGCCAAGGGGAGGCTGTGGCGGTGCTCCGGGGCGAGATCGGCAGCGCAGGCCGTGGCGCGGGGGAGTTGAGCACGGTCCGGGCGACGCTGATGGGGGAGATCACCGCGATACGAGGTCAGATGGGGGTCTCCTGAGAAGGGCGCGGTCAGGCGCTGGTCGATCGCGTCCACGACACAAAGTGTGGACCCTGGCCTTGCAGGCGCGCGATGATGCGCTCCAGCGTGGAGACGGGTGAGAACGATCTCGACTTCGACTGCGACTACCGCTTCGGGTTCAACGTGGACCCGCGCGGTCAGGGGACGGTCGGCTATCTGCTCTTCTGGAGCGGCTGCGGAGGCCTCAACCTGAAGAAGGACATCGAGGTCTGGAACCCCTTCAACGCGGCGGGGCAGACGGTGGTCACGGGCAGGACGATCCCGTGTATCGGCCTCCTGGAGAGCATGCGCTTCTCGGGCGACGAGAACGCTCCGATGCGCTTCGTGGCCTACGTGAGCCAGGACAGCGCCGCGGACATTCGCTCCAAGATTTCTCGCCCGCTCACGAGCACCAAGCTCCAGTTAGCGTTCTACGTCATCGCCTACGACGACGAGAAGAAGCAGTGGTACGAGGCCGCGTTCGTGAAGGACAAGAAGACGATGGACGCGACCCTCGACACCACGGGAGGAGAGATCCAGATCTTCATCTCGAAGTCGCCCACGCCGCTCAGCGATACCCTCGACATCAAGGTGTACCGCTTCGAGTTCCAGGTGGTCCCGGCGAAGGGCAAGACCGCCACCCTCGAATTCGCGCTCGGTCCGACGCAGCGGATCGTGCAGCAATGGACCTGGGATGACGATGCCTGAACCGTCGCCCCGCCCCGAACCTTCTCCGCGTCCATCGACGCGATTTGCTCCGGAGTAACCATGGCCATCACGGACGAGATCCCGAAATCGCGAATCACCCTCACCTACCGCATTCCCCAGGGCGTCGAGCAGAAGGAGGTCAACCTGCCCTTCCGCCTGCTGGTCCTCGGAGACCTCTCCGCGGGCACGTCGAAGGACCAGAAGCTCGAGTTCGACAAGCGCCAGATCCGGCGCCTCGACGGCAAGAACCTGAACAAGGTCATGGCCGACATGGACATGTCCATCGAGGCGACGGTGCCGAACCGCATCGATCCGAAGAACTCCGAGACGCTTCAGGTGAAGCTGCCCGTCACCTCGATGCAGTCGTTCTCCCCCGCGGAGGTGGCGCAGAACGTGCCCAAGATCAAGGCGCTGCTCCTGCTCAAGAAGCTCCTGCTCGAGGCCCAGGCGAACATCGACAACAGCAAGGACTTCCGCAAAATCCTCCGGGCGCTGGCGCAGGAGGGCAACAAGCAGGCTGCCGACGAGCTCCAGAAGCAGTTCGAGAGCTACGACAGCTTCAAGCTCCCGCCGGGGCGCGCGGACGACGCGGGCGCGAGCGAGCCGAGTGGGACCTGAGGGTCGAGGGCGGTTTCAACCGAGCAAGGATTGAGTGAGCCATGGCAGAGCAAGACCTGAGCGTGAAGAGCCTCCTCCAGAGCGTGCGCCTCTCGTCCGAGGCGCCGGAGGTGGCCAAGCCGCAGCCGATGATCAAGGACAACTTCACGACCATCGTGGAGGCGGTGACGGACGAGGAGCGGTTCCTCTCCAGCATGGCGGCGGTCCTCTACAACATGGATGTGAAGGAGGGCATCGACAAACCCAAGATCCAGGCGCTCGTCGCCAGGATCGACGAGATGGTGGGGGACCAGATCAACGAGATCCTCCACGCCCCCGAGTTCAAGGCCCTGGAGTCGACCTGGGCCTCCATCGAGGACCTGGTCCGGAACACCAACTTCAGGGCGAACATCGACATCAACCTCCTCGACGTGACCAAGGAGGAGCTGCACGAGGATCTCGAGCTGAACGCGGCGGACATCGCGGGCTCGGAACTCTTCAAGAAGGTCTACGTCGCCGAGTACGACCAGTTCGGCGGCCTCCCCTACGGCGGGATGATCGGCCTCTACGATTTCGCGAACACGCGCAAGGACATCCTCTGGCTGCGCACGATCGGGAAGATCGCCGCCGCGTCGCACGCGCCGTTCATCGCCTCGGCGTCGCCGATGCTGTTCGGGTGCAAGACGATGGCCGAGGTCAACCAGCTCCGGGACATCGAGGGCCTCTTCGACACGCCGCGCTACGCGGAGTGGAAGAAGCTGCGTTCATCCGACGAGTCCGTGTACATCGGCCTGACCATGCCCCGGTATCTGGTCCGGGCGCCCTACAACGAGATCACCAACCCCTCGGAGGACATCCGCTTCGAGGAGCAGGTCCGGGGCGACAACCCGGACGAGTACCTCTGGGGCAACTCGGCGATGCTCTTCGCGAGGAACATGGTGCGATCCTTCGAGACGTCGGGCTGGTGCCAGTACCTGCGCGGCGTGAAGGGGGGTGGCCTCTGCGACGGCCTCGCCTCGTACACGTTCGACGTGCGCGGGGAGGAGGAGCTGCGCGGCCCGGTGGAGACCACCCTGCCGGACTTCCGCGAGTTCGAGCTCGCGAAGGCGGGGCTCATTCCGCTCATCCACAAGAAGGGCACGGGTGACGCGGTGTTCTACAGCGCGCAGGCCCTGAAGCGGCCGCTCGCGCAGCAGGACCCGAAGGACGCGGAGAACCAGCAGCTCGCCTCGAACCTCACCTATACCTTCTCCGTCTCCCGCATTGCCCATTACATCAAGTGCATCATGCGCGACAACATCGGCTCGAATGCGGACGCGCCCTATGTCACGTCGCAGATTGACCGCTGGATTTCGCGGTACGTCACCACCGTGGTCAATCCCGACGATCTGACCCTGCGCTATTACCCGTTCAAGGCCTACTCCCTGGAGGTCAACCCGGTGCCAGGCAAGATTGGCTGGTACAAGTGCAATCTCTCGATACTGCCCCACATTCAGTTCGAGGGCATGGATGTGGACCTGCGCGTCGACGCGCGGCTCGGCTGAGCCTCAGATCTTCGAGGAGGACGACATGTACGATTTTCCGTGTGACTGGAAGAGCGGGTTCTTGATGGACCCGGTCAAGAAGCAGCGTGTCGGGTATCTGGTCAATTTCCAGGGGCTCGATCTGGGGGAGTACCTCAAGCAAGACATCGAGGTCTTCTGCCCGTACAACGCCGACGCTTCGTACAAGGGCATCACCGCGCCCGCGGACGGGGGTGGCAGCGGCATGAAGAAGGTGACGGTCGTCGGCGTCATCGACAGCTTCTCGTGGGGCGGTGGTGTGGGTGATCCCATCTCCATCAGCGCCTACATCTCCGCGGAGAACGCGCAGCAGCTCCAGGTCAAGCAGCAGACGACCCTGAAGAACACCAAGGTGACCAAGCTCTCGTGGTGGCTCGTCAACTTCGACGAGGAGACCAAGGCCTGGTTCGAGGAGGCGTACCCGATGAACCCTCAGGAGGTCGCCGGACAGCTCAACGCGCCAGGGAAGACGGACATCCGCCTGTCCATTGCCAGCGAGGCCGTGAAGGTCGCGCCCAACATCGACGTCAACGTCTACAACGTCTTCTTCGAGATCGTCCCTGCCGCCAACTCGACGTACGATCTGCGGTTCGCCACCTCGGCGAGCAAGCAGTTCGTCAAGGGCTGGGGCCTCAAGGTCGGCACGCTCGCCGAAGCCTCGATGAAGTGAAGGGGCCGCGCCGGGCCCGCGCAGGCCGGCGCGCTTGAAGCGGCGGCGGCCTCCAGCGAATGCATGTGAAGAAAGTCGTCCATCAGACCGCACGGGTGCACTGGCACATGGGCCAGGCCCTCCTTCCGGAGCACTTCTACGCACAGGAGAAGTCGCTCCGGGAGGAGGTCGCCCTCAGACTCCGGCTCTCTCCTGCGCCCTCCTGGGGGCTCGGGACGCTGGAGATCGACGGGTTCCAGCTCCAGAAGGGCATCGTCAGCATCCAGGAGATGAGCCTCGTCCTGCCCTCGGGCACGATCGTGGACATCCCGGGCAACACCGCGCCCGCGACGCTGAACCTGAACACCACGGGGGCGTCGAGCGCGCTCGTGTACGTGCACCTGCAGAGCGGCTACGACGTGGTCGCGCTGGGCGCGGGAGACGCAGGCGAGGAGGGGATCGAGCGCATCGTCCAGCGGGTGGAGCTGTCGAGCCAGCCGACCTCGGAGACGGCGGCGCAGACCTTCAAGCTGGCCTCCTTCGCGTGCAGCCCCGAGGGGCTCTGGACCCTGCGCACCGATTTCCTCCCGGCTCTGGTCTGCGTGGGGCGCTCGGCGCCGCTCTTCGAGGAGCAGCGGCGGCGGATGCGCGCCATCGCCCGGGCCCTCCGGCAGGCCTTGCTCGACGAGGTGACCCAGAACCACCTGGCGGCGGACGGTCAGTCGGCCGCGAAGCAGGCCTTGCGCGGAGTCTTCGCGTTCATGGAGCTGCTCGATGACGTGGAGCAGGGCATCGCGCCCCACCCGTACGAGGTGTTCCGGGCCCTCCGGAGCCTCCACACCGACGTCTGCGTGGCCCGGGGCATCGATCCGACCGAGATCGCCGCGCGTTACCAGCACGAGGAACTCGCGGAGTGCCTGGAGGTGCTGCTCGGGGCGCTGGAGGAGCAGGCGCAGATCGGCCGGCCGAGCGTGCCTTACGTCGCCTTCACGCAGCGTGAGGGGATGCTGGAGTGCGCCCTCGGCCCGGAGATCAAGCGCGCTCGGGACGTCTTCCTCCTCGTCCAGAAGCCGCAGGTCTCGACGAAGCTCGAACTCGGCGCCGTCAAGCTCGCGAGCCCCACCCGCCTGCACACGGCTTACGAGCGCGCGCTCAAGGGGATCCCGTTCGCGCGCGTCGACAGCCCGCCCTTCCAGCAAGGCTTCTCGTCGCACGTGGAGATCTTCGCGCTCTCGCCTGGCCAGGAGTGGGACTACGCGATCCGCGAGGGCAAGGTCGTTCTCTTCGATGCGCCGCAGCTTGCCGGATCGCGGCTCTATCTCTACTGGCGCACCGAGTGAGCGCCCACGGTAAGGGCTGAATTCTTGGCGGTATTCTCCGGCCAGCCTACATTGTGCGGGCCCCCTCCAGGCCCGATTGAGCGCCCGGGATGAAGCCCCTCGACGACGCGCAGCACAAGGTAGAGAGCCTCACGGCCGAGATAGATCCCCGCCTGACCGCGGCGGGCATCATCCTGGTGCCGATCCTCGCCGTCGCCGCCGTCGCCCTCTACAAGCGCTACAACACCCAGAAGGCGGCCAAGAAGGCCGCGCAAGCGCCCCCACCGGCCGCGCTGGCGGCGCTGGCTTCAGGGGAGGCGCAGGGGTCGCAGGTCGGGCCGTTCCAGCTCAGGCTGGCCTGGAGGCGCTTCCTCGGGAGGCTGCCTCCGCAGTACCGGCGCTCGATCCTCAACTTCGAGCATTTCGTGGTGCTGGGGGCCGCCGCGAGCGGCAAGAGCACGGTCATCGACGCCTACAGCGACTGGCGGCGACAGGCGAAGCAGGCGCTGCCGAGTCAGCCCGACGACAAGGATCTGCCGGTTTATCTCGGCTCGAACGCCGTGATGATGGAGATCCCAGCCAAGGTCCTGCACGACGAGGGCGCGGCGGTGGGGGCGGCCCTCAAGCACCTCTGGAGGCCGCTCTACACCAGGCGCTCGCCGACGATCATCGTCGTCGTCGACGCCCGCAGGCTCCTCGGGGATACGCACGGCGACATCGAGGACCTGGCAGATACGCTCCGCGGCAAGATCAACCTGCTCAGCGGGATCCGCAAGCGGGCCCTGGAGGTGCGGGTGATCCTCACCCACCTCGACGCGATGGAGGGCTACACCGACTTCGCCTCGTTCTGTCGCGACCAGGGGATCCCCCTACGGGTGGGGCTCGCCGGGAACGAGGACCTCGGCGCGCACCTGGACGCCTGGCTGGAGGGCCTGGGGCAGCACTTGCCCCGCGCCCTCACCCTGCTCGACGCGCACGCTTACCGGCGGCTGATCGCTTTCCTGAGGGCGGCCCCGCCGCTCCTTCCGCCGCTGCGTCACCTCCTCACCTCGCTCTTCGTCGACGAGCCGCTCTCGCCCACGCCGGTCCGCGGGGGGCTCTTCCTCGCCTCCGCGCCTCCCAGCCCCCCGAACCCCCTGCGCCGGGCCTCGGCGCGCGGGCCCGGGCCAGACCCGCGGCTCCGGCACCTCGTCGGCACGGCGCTCGTCGCCAGCGGGGTGATGACGTTCCTCGCCATCTCCTTCACCCACCAGCACGGGCTGTGGAAGGCGGCGGACGGCGCCCTGCGCCGCTACAAGCCGGCCACGGCCGACATCGCGAACGAGCGGGTCCTGCGCGCGTCCATCACCACGTTCACGGAGCACCACGCGTCGTGGCTGGACACCCACCCGGACTTTTTCGAGGCCCCCCGAGAGCGGATGCGGACCGTCTTCTCCGAGGCGATCCGGAGCGAGCTGCTCCTGCCAGGTCTCCGCAAGGTCGCGGAGCTGGGGAGGATGAGCGAAGATCAGCTCAAGCTCCCGTACCAGCGGAGCCTGTACTTCCTGGCGCTGATCCACAGCGATCGGTTCGACGATCTGGGGATCATCCGGTCGAGCGAGGCGCAGAACAACCTGGACGCCTGGGTCTCGATGACGAGCCTCGACCCCGAGCTGATCGTCGATTACCTGGAGAACACCGATCAGCGGCTCCGCACGCCGGTATCGTTCCAGATCGACGGCGCGTCGCTCAACAAGCTCGACGGCGAGGGGCCCTGGCGTGAATTCTTCGGCGCCGTGCAGGAAGCGATGCGGGCGCACGTGGTCGAGCCGGTCGCGCTCGAGGCGATGCAGCGCAGGGCCAGGGAGCTGGAGCGCGATCTCGATCGGCTCAGGTATGCGAGGCTCACGCTCGGCATCCTCGAGGAGCTCGACCGTCACGACGCCGATGCTGGCGCGCGAGGAGGTGGAAACGACAGGGGCGAACCCGAGGAAAAACGCGCACAGTACGTGAGCCTCACGCGCGCCTACGACCGGCAGTTCGGCACGTTCCTGCAGAAGTACGAGGCGTTTCGCGCCCTCGACGTGGAGGAGCTGAAGGGGATCCTCAAGGCGGTGGGCGGCGTGGATCTCGCCGTGGTGGAGGATCGAGGCCTGCTCGTGGAGCTGGTGAGCAGCCTGGAGAGCCTCTACGCGAAGCGGCCGCGCGAGGAGGATCCCTGGATCATCGTGCTCCGAGGCGAGGGCCTGGTCTTCGAGGAGCACGAGTGGATCGCGGTCATCCGCGACAGCAAGGCGAGCCTGCTCATCGGGGCCTTCATCCGCTACGACGCGCTGCGCTCGTCGATTTTCTTCCGGGCCACCGGTGACGAGCCCCAGCCCGTGGCGTGGAACCCGGCTGGCGATGGCGCCTCGGTCTTCCAGGGCCGATCGGTGATCCAGGGGCGCTACACGCGCGCCGCCTACGACGCGCGCGTTCGCGGTCCGGTGCTCAGGCTGCGCGACCTGCTCGACGATCTGGATGCGAGCAAGCAGCCCTCGAAGATCGACGCGCAAGAGGTGAAGGTCGACCAGCAGAAGGCGAAGGATCGCAAGCAGGATGCCGATCAGCTCGTCGACTTCGTGAGGAGTCAGGTGGAGCGGTACGCGGCCGAGTATCACCAGCAGACCGCGGGCTTCGTGCAGGGGTTCGCGCTGGTCACCCCCTCGGACGAGGCGCTCCGCGTCGCGCTCGCGCTGATGAGCGACAAGGGCGGAGGCACGACCTTCGACGATTTCCTGCGGATCGTGGACGGCAACGTGAACCTGAACGTCCTGGATCCGTCGACCAGGGGCGACGAGCCCATGCTCGCGCCGATGAAGAAGCTCGCAGACCAGTTCGGGCGCTGGCACGAGGTGGTCGATGGCGGGGCGGCGGCGCCCAAGGTGACCCAGTACAAGGCCATCCTCGACCAGATGCTCAAGGATCTCGGCGCCTCCCAGGCGGCGGCGCCCGCCGAGGCGCCCAAGGAGGCCGCGAGCCCTGCCGCTGCGACCGGTGGCGGGGGCGGGGGCAAGACCGACGAGACGCTGGAGCAGGCGCTCGCGCCGTCGGGGCGCCTCGCCCTCGCGAACCTGCGCGGCGACGCGGGCGCCTACGCGGCGCTGATCCGCGACTGGATCAAGGGCACCGGGCTGCCGCAGGAGCAGCAGGGCCCCTTCCTCGCGCCCCTGGCGCGGGTCTCCTCCATCGGTCAGCGGGACATCGAGGGCGTGGTGGGGCGCGTGTTCCGCCGGGATCTGCTGCCTGATCTGGAGCGGGTGGTCACGAAGTTCCCCTTCGACCCCGCCGCCACGGAGGAGGTGAGCCCCGAGGAGCTCACCGCGCTCTTCCACCCCAAGGACGGGCGCGTCTACGACGTGTTCCGCCGTTACCTCGAGCCGGTGTCCCAGGTCGACGGCAGCCATGGCTTCGCGCTCCGCCCCTCGCTCCAGGCGCGCCTCACGATGCCCGAGGGGATGTACCGGATCCTCAACGCCGCAGGCGTGATCTCCGCGCGCCTGTGGGACGAGAAGGGCAAGCCCCGGCCGCTCTCGTACCAGCTCTCGACCGTGCCCCTCGGGAGCGCGCCGCGTGACGGGGACGCGCTCACGCTCGTCTACGTCAAGGTGGGGTCGGAGTCGCTGTTCAACTTCAACCAGAAGCCCACGGAGAAGGTGCTGGCAGTCGACTGGACCACGCCGTCGACGGCCCTGGTCGGCGTGCAGCTCACCGACGTCGCGTCGAAGGAGACCTCCTTCCCGCCACCCCTCGCGGTCGAGGGAGCGCACTTCAGCCTGCTCCGCCTCCTCCGGAAGGCGCAGCAACCCCCGGCGACCCTGAAGCAGGCCGCCCCCGCCCAGCTCTACACCTGGGAGATCCGGCCCATCAGCAGCTCGCCCGTCCAGGCCCAGGTGGTGGTCGCGGGCAACCCCTGGGAGACGTTCACGATCGGCAAGGCCGTGGCCGCGGCGAGGTCGCAGTGACGGGGCGCGCAGGTTGGTTCGCCGCGAAGCTCGCCGCGACGCTCGCCGCGTCGAGCCTGGCCGTGCTCACGGCGTGCGGGTCTGCCTCGACCAGCATCTCCGTCGAGGCGCCCACGAAGGCGAACGACGGCGCCATGCTGTACATGATGATCCGCAACGCGGACAAAGCGGTCACGGCAGAGGGCTACCAGGACGCGGCAGCGAAGCTCTTCGGAGGGGAAGAGGCCGATCCGCAGATCCTCAGCCGCCAGCCGATCTTTCCTGGCCGGGACGTGACGGTCACCCTGGAGGAGACCGGGCCGAACGGGATCGTGATCTACTTCTTCTTCACGGCGCCCTCGGGGGAGTGGCGGGTGCAGCTCCAGAAGCCGCTCCCTTCGCAGGTCACCATCAAGCTCGGAGCGCACGAGATCGAGCGCACCGAGAAGCGCTGACGCTGCGGCCAGGCATCGCATGGAGAAGCGAGGCGCGCCCGTCCCGGATCCCGAGCGGCTCGATCTGCGCGCCATCGTCGAGACGCTGCGCCGTGGCAAGGCGGACGGCGCCTTCCTGCAGGGCTTCTTGCCGGCCACCTACGCGGCGGGAGCGCGGTTTCGCCGGGCGCTCTATGCGCACGCGGCGCGGCGGCCCGGTGGGCTGAAGGGCCGGGCCGACGAGGGGTACGACGTCTACCACGATTGCGTCGTCGTGCACCTCGGTGCGCGGCGGCGGGCGTTCGTGGCGGCAGGGGCGGGGAGCGACCAGGAGATCTCGTTCGACAACCTGCACGTCCGCGCCGGCGCGCTCGCGGGTGCCTGGAAGGGTGCCGGGGTGGAGCCTGGACAGGCGCTCGCCCTGATCCTGCCGCTCTCGGTGGAGTACGTCGTCGCGCTCCTCGCCGCGCTGCGCCTCGGCGCCGTGATCGCCCCGGTGCCGCCCATGGGACCGACCTTCGTCCGCAACCGTGTCGAGCGGCTCGCGCCCGATCACGTGGTCACTGCCGAGCGCTACCGGCACCTGCTCGGGCCGGGCGCGGCCTCCCTCTCCCTTCTGCCGCTCGCGGCGCCCCTGCAGGGGCCGGCCGCGCCGCCGTCGCACTGGTACGCGCCCGACGAGCCGGTCGCCCGTGTCCTCTCGACGTTCGGCGATGCTGCTGCGGCGCCGGTCGAGGTCCCCGCGGCGGCCCTGCACGAGGCGCTCCTGCGCGACGGGCTGGTGGTCCTGGGGCTGGACGAGGCGGACACCCTGGCGGCTCCAGGGTTCGACCTGGTGCAGTTCCAGCCCCACCTCCTCCTCGCCACGCTCGCGGCAGGCGCGGCGTACGCCGAGGTCGCGCCCGAGGACGTGGAGGCGGATCCGCGGGTGCTCGATCGGCTCGGCGTCACGGTGCTCGGTGTCTCCCGCAGCCTCCGGGACGTCGTCCTCCGACGAGGTTCATCGGCCGTCCCGAGGTCCTCCCGCGCGTGGTTCCGCAGCCTCACCGAGGTGGTCGAGCCGGAGCTGTGGGACACGCTCGCCCGCGCCCTCTGGGAGCGCAAGCTCCCGGGCTTCGGGGTGGTCAGCTCCGCCGCGGCGGCCGGGGTGCACCTCTTCGCGCCGCCCTCGCCCCCCGCGATCGTGCCGCGCGTGTGGCCCGTCCCGGGGAAGGCATGGCTGCTCGCGGAGCTTGCGGCGGGGTCGCTCGCCGCGCTGAACGCCGCGGGGATGTACACGCCGCTCCGCGACGATGCGCCCGACCTCACCGGGATGCCGCGCCTCGTCCTCGCGCGCGATCCCGACGGGCTCGTCCTCGCCGGTGCGATCGACGTGGGTCGGCAGGCGCAGGCCTATCCGACGGCCGAGGTCGCGCGGGCCGTCGAGCGCGTGCCCGGCGTGCAGCACGCAGCCGTGGTGGTCTCCCCGGGGGGAGCCCCGAACGACGCGAAGATCGTGGTGATCGCCTTCGTGGAGGACGAGCGCGGGCCCGATGGCCAGATCCTCCTCCCCGTCACGCCGAGGTCCATCGATGCCCTCGTCCAGCGCGAGATGGGCAAGCCCTTCGCGCCAGATCGGATCGAGATCTTCCCGCTGCGGCCGCGCCTCGTGGAAGGCGTCGCGGACGAGGCCTGGTGCCGCGCGCAGTACCTCGGGGGGACCCTGCACGAGAAGGCGCGCTCGGAGGTGTTCGTGCTGCTCTCGCGGCTCGGCTACATCCTTGCCCGCCCGAAGGCTGCCGAATAACATGCCGGTGAGGTCATCGCATGGCATCCCTCGCGTGCCTGGGGGCAACGTTGACGTGCTCCATGGGCATGGCTCCCTCGGCGCTCCTCGTCCTCCCCGTCAACCGCGTGCTCGGGACGACGCCGATGGCCAACATCATGGACAACAAGCCGTTCCTGAACGTGCTGCCCTTCGCGATGTGCCGGAGCCCCGCGAACCCTGCGGTGGCCGCGGCGACGGCAGCCGCGCTCGGCGTGCTCACGCCCATGCCTTGCGTGCCCGTCACGCCAGCGCCGTGGGTCGCCGGGGTCCCGACGGTGCTCATCGGCGAGATGCCGGCGCTCGACATGAACGCGAAGCTCCTCTGCGCGTGGGGTGGATCCATTTCCATCACGAACCCTGGGCAGGTCGTGGCGCAGGGCTGAGCGAGGGCCCCCGAAGACGCCTGCACGAGGTGAGTCATGGCGCGTGAGCTGGCGATGTTCCTCGAGCCGATCGACGTCCTGCCCGAGCCAGGGCTCGACGCGGGAGATCCTCGGCTCGCGGAGATGGTGTCTCTTGCCGAGCGCGACCAGTACGGCGCCGCGGCGGATCTGGCCGAGGAGGTCACCCGCGAGGGGGTCCACGACGTCCGGGCGCTGTCGTTCCTGCTCTACCAGGCGTTTCGCGAGGGCGGGCTCGCGCGCGTCGACCTCTTGTTCGAGGTGATCGTCACCTCGCTCGGCCCGAACTTCGAGGCCTTCGGCCCGGCCCGGCGGCGCGCGGAGCATTTCAACAAGCGGCTCTCCTGGCTGTTCGACACCATGGCCAGAGCCCTGGAGTACCACCAGAAGCACGGCACGCCGGAGTGGGGCGCGCTCCGGGAGGGGCTCGATCCAGGCGCTCTTGAGAGGGTCCTCCAGGCCGGTCAGCGTGTCGCCGAGGCGCTCTCGGCCGACCCCTACGCGAGCGCAGGGCAGGCCTTCGGGCGGCTCATGAGCTTCCTGCGCGCGCACGCGGAGGCGCTCGCCAAGGCACCTGCGCCGGGAGCCGTGCCCGCTGGCGGGCAGCCCGCACCGACGTCGAAGGAGGACGGGCCGAGCCCCTCGGCACCCGCGCTGGCGTCTGCCGGCGAAGACGCGGCCATGCCCACGCCCGCCGGCGGCGCGCCCCAGAGGCGCGTGGAGTTCATGGCCTCGCACCCGCTCCTGGAACTCCTGGCCAAGCTGCAGGCCTTCGAGGCCCTGGTCGAGCGCGGCGAGATGGGAAAGGCCGCCATCGTCGCCGACGACGTGCAGCAGCTCATCGAGGGCTTCGACCCCCGGCTCTACTTCCCCGAGATCTTCGTCCGCTTCAGCGCGCTGCTCAGCGATCACATCGGCCTCCTCTCGGAGCACCTGGAAGAACGCGACTCGGTGGCGTGGAAGGCGCGTCGCCAGTTCTACCTCGTGGACCTTGAGGGGTTCGTCCGCGGGTAGGGGCGCGATGGATCCGGGCAACCACGCGGGGGCAACCTTCGAGCAGAGGATCACGGAGGAGGCGCGGCGCTTCGATCTGCGGGCGCTGCTCGAGGTGCTCCACGACAGGGGCTACGCGCGCGAGGACATCCTCTTCGAGGGCGCGCGCGAGGACGCGACCTCGGCGACGATCGTCGAGGCCATCCGCTTCCGGGATCCGCCAGCGCGCGGCGCGGTGATCACCCTGAACCTGGGGCTCTTCAGCGACGGGACCCTCCTGCCGAGCTACTTCCTGGAGGTGATCGAGGACAGCCCGGATCCCGAGCGCTTCCACGACTTCATCCGCTTCTTCGAGCACCGCTTGTGCGAGGGCTACATGCGGGCCGTGTACCCCGAGGACCCGGGGGGCCCGTACGGGGACTACCAGCGCGCGCTCGGCGCGTTCTTCCGGATGCTGGGGCTCGGATCCGTGAGCACGCTGCAGTGGCTGTGGCAGCTCCATTTCCCGGAGCTCAAGGTGCGGGTGACGCGGCGGGCCTTCGCGAGCGAGACGGCGAGCCACGCCTTCCGGACGGGTGAGTCGAGGCTCGACGGCACGGGGATCATCGGCCGCGTCTACCCCTGGGAAGCCGCAGGGTTCATCGTCGACATCATCGCCGAGGACGAGACCGACGAGAAGGGACGGCCCTGGCCAGGACTCGTCCGCGCCCGGATGAGCGCGCGGCTCTTGCCCTTGCTCGACCCGTTCCGGATCCCCCTCCTCGTGCGTCTGGTGGTGCTTTATCACGCGAGCTGGGCGAAGGTGGAGGCGTCGCTCGCCGAGGCGCAGGGGTATCTCGGCTACGAGCGGCTGCGCGACGCGGCCGCGTCACCCCACACGATGATCCTCTACCGCGGGGTGACGGGAGAGCGCAGGGCAGGCGAGGGAGAGCAGGGCGGGATGTTCTTGTACAAGCACTTCGTGGGCGGGTCCGCGGTGAGCGAGGCTGAAGACGTGGTGCGCAACCTGCGCCATGTCCTCGGTACCAAGCGCGGCGCCGGGTACTTCCTGCGCTCGTTCGGGCTGACGGACGTCGGTTACCGGACGCAGGAGGAGATGGTCGTGACGCTCATGACCGAGATCGAGGAGAACATCCGGCTCTACGAGCCGCGCGTCGAGCTGGTCGACATGGACGAGGGGTACGACGACGACGGGGGCCGCGCCCACCTCGAGGTGAGGCTCAGGCTCCGCAGCACGGAGGAGCGGCTGGCGCTCGTGGTCGATCTCGCGACGCGGACGTTCGACTTCCGCGCCGAGACCAAGGACGGTCCGAGCGGGCCAGGGTCGACATGAGCGGGACCGAGGGAGGGGACACCTTCATCGACCGCCTCACCGCCACGCTCGCGCTCACCATCTCCGGCGAGACCTTCCCGGTCGGGGCCGGCAATCTCAAGCGCTTCACGCTCGACATCGAGCCCTGGGGCTTCGAGGGCAGCGCTTCCTTCTCCTTCGTGGCCAGCGCCGCGCAGAGCGAGGACACCCTCTTCGCGAAGTACATGGACGAGAGCCTCGTCGAGGTCTCGCTGACCCTGGCCAGGGCCTTCGGTGATGCGGAGGAGGAGGCGACAGGGATGACCGTGAAAGGGATCGTCACGGACAGGCGGGTGACGGAGCGCGCCTTCCCCGACGTCGCCGGCCAGCCCGTCCTGCACCGGCAGTACGCGATCCGCTTCGAGGACCGCGGCAACGCCCTCTTCCGGCACCATCACCCGACCGCGCTCTACGTCGACAAGAGCCTGAAGGAACTCATCGAGGCCAACAAGCCGGACGGGGTCACCATCGCCCACCAGTGGAGCGCTGGAGAGACGAAGCACCCGGTGCTCTCGCTCGGGCTCGGCGTCGACGGGAGCGAAGCCTCCTTCCGCGACTACCTCTTCTGGGTGCTCGACAAGGAGAACGCCGGCCTCTTCTACGACACGGCCGAGGACTGCTACCAGATCCTCTCCGCGAAGCCCGGAGACGGAGAGGCCAAGGATCTGCGCCTGAGCACCGTGGCCTCCATCGAAGCGCACCTCCCTTCCTTGCGCCGGGACGCGGTGAGCGTGCTCAACGCCTCCACGGAGGCGGCGATCAAGAAGAAGGACATCGCCAACGACAGGGCGGTGCAAGGGCTACGCACGGACCACTTGATCCGCTCACCCATCGCGAGCCACCTCGACGACCGGGTGACGCTCGAGACCGCGCGCGCCCAGCCGCACGAGCCGGAGGCCGTCGTCCGCTTCCGCATGTTCCCGCCGACGCCGCTCCTGCCCTCGATGAAGGTCACGCTCGAAGAGACCTTCGGCCAGAGCGTCTACCAGTACGGGAAGACGTACCGCGTCGCCTCGACGCACCTCAGGGCGGAGGCCGAGAGGTCAGGAGCGACCGAGGACCACGGCGAGGAGAGCAACACCTACCGCATCGCGCACGAACTCCGGCTCGAACTCGCGTCGGACGCCGCCTTCCGTCATCCGGGGTTCCAGCAGCCGATCTGGCCATTCCACGTCGAGGGAAAGATCCTCAGCGAGACCGGTGAGGAGAACCAGGGCACGTACCAGACGTACGAAGAAGAGGGGACCTCGCTCGACGTCTACAGGGTGAAGGTGCCGCTCTGGGGCGACGTGACCGTCATCGTGTCCTTCGAGCCGAACCTGCAGATCGGCCACTTTTACTTCCCGGCCTACAGGGACGCTCGGGTGCTGCTGGCGCTCAGCTACGACCGGGCGCGGATCTGCGCCTTCCTCGACTGGCGCCCGGGGGCGCGGCTGCCGGCCGACACGCAGGGCAACCAGATCCTCGTCGGAAAAGCCGCGGAAGACCAGACAGCCATCCGCCACGTGTACACGGACGGAAAGCCCGAGCTGACGATCACGCGGTCCAAGGACAACGACCTGCAGGTGATCACCGTCTCCGAGGGGACGATCCGCTTCGAGACACGGGAGACGTAGCGCTCAGGAATGTGGACAGCGCCGGCCCCTCGCGGCTACCACGTCGCTGCGCCACGGCCGACGGCCACACGCCAGGCTCGTCGCTGGAGCCACCTGGATCGATCGAGCGCAGGAGATATCCATCATGCCCCAAGGATTCAAATACAACCGCCTGGTCAAGGACGATGCCGCGTGCCTGCTGGTGGACCACCAGTCGGGCCTGATCTCGCTGGTGCAGGATTTCTCGCCCGGTGAGTTCAAGAACAACGTGCTCGCCCTGGCGGCCTGCGCGCAGTACTTCAAGCTCCCGACGATCCTCACCACCAGCTTCGAGGCCGGCCCCAACGGCCCCCTGGTGCCGGAGCTCCGGCCCATGTTCCCCGACGCGCCCTACATCGCGCGCCCCGGCAACATCAACGCCTGGGACAACGAGGACTTCGTCAACGCCGTGAAGCAGACCGGGCGCAAGCAGCTCATCATCGCCGGCGTGGTCACCGAGGTCTGCGTGGCCTTCCCGGCGCTCTCCGCCATCGAGGCGGGCTACGACGTCTTCGTGGTCACCGACGCCTCGGGCACCTTCAACGAGGTCACCCGCCACGCCGCCTGGGCGCGCATGGCAGCCGCCGGCGTGCAGCTCATGAACTGGTTCGGAGTGGCCTGCGAGCTGCACCGCGACTGGCGCAACGACATCGAGGGCCTGGGCGCGCTCTTCTCCAACTACATCCCCAACTACCGGAACCTGATCACCAGCTACGAAGCCAGGAAGTAGGCGCGGCGTCGAGGCGCAGCGGGATCGCGCCTGGGTCGGACGCGCGCCGCATCCTCGACCAGCTCGGCCTCCAGCGGGGAGTGCTGGTGATCTTCGACCGGAGGGCGGAGGCCGGGCCCAGCGAGGAGCGGACCCGGTTCGAGGAGGCCCGGACTGAGGAGGGCCACGCGGTGACGGTGCTGCGGGCCTGAGGGCGCTGGGCGCCCCGGATGGTCTCCTCAGCAGTGTGCAGGTGGTGGGTCGACAGGGACTCGAACCCTGGACCTACGGGTTAAAAGCCCGCAGCTCTACCGACTGAGCTATCGACCCTGCTTTCGAGGCCGCGACCCTAGCACGACACTTCTGGACGCGCCGCAGTAACTTTGCGTCAATTTCCGCCCCAACCCCCGCCTCAAGTCTTCCTCCTCACCTCTCACCCTCACCAGCCCCCCCTCCAGCGGGCGCCCACGGCCCTCCGCACCTCACCGCTTGACCTTCCACCTGCTGGAGACTCCCTCGGCGCGGTCGCTCGGAGCCCACCGAGCAGGATCTCCGGAGGTTGTGTGCCGTGACCAGACTCTCCAACGACGAACGACGCGCCGTCATCGCAACCCGGCGTCACCCGCCGGGGCCACGCGGCCCGGCGTCACCCGTCGCCGTTCAGCGCCGTGAAGGTGAACCGATCCCGCCGCTTGATCACCACCCGGCTGATGGTCCCGTTCGGGAGCACCACCTGATAGGCGGGCTCGGGCAGCGGATCGGAAGGGTAGAAGCCGTCCTGCAGCCCGACCACGGTCACCTGGATGCCGCGCTCGAGATCGCCGGCGGAGACGCCCTCGGGCGCGGCCTCGAGCGTCACCTCGTGGTGGAAGTTCTGCCGCTGGGTGATGACGTGGGACAGGAAGACATCCCCGTCGCGCCCGAACAGCAGGTAGGTCAGCGCGGCGGGATACTTCGGCGCGAACTGATTGAGCGGGTTGTAATACACCAGCCTCTGAGGAACGAAGGTGACGATCCCGAAGTGATTGAGGTCATCAATCGCCGTGCGGTACAGATCGGCCACGAAGTTGCCCCGGAGCAGATCGTAGAGCACCGCCGGCGTCTGGGAGAGCGCCAGGATCAGCGTCTGGGGCTCGATCTGGCGCATGCTGATCAGGCGTTGATGATCGGATTCGCTCGTCAGCGTCACCTCCTGGATGACCTGGTAGGCATGCTCCGGCATCAGGAACATGGCCGAATGCGCCAGGTAGAGGTTCTGCGACCCGAACACGACGAAGGCGTGCTTCATCGGTTGGTCGCTGCTCTGGGAGTCCAGCTTGAGTCGGTCCATCGAACGTCTTGCTCCTTCTGGTGGGACGGGCGCGGGGGCGCACTCACGGAGCCCGGCTCCCGGCGTCCCGCTCGGCCTGCGGGCATCGCACGGGCCGTGCCAGCGCTTGCGCCGGCCGGGCGCGATCCACCCCGCGACTGCGGTGCCCTCTTGGCGCGAGGGGGGAGGCGCGGCTGGCACGCGGTCTGCATCGCAAGGCACCACGTCGACGGCGCAGAACCTCCCGCGTCGTCCTCGCCGCTGACCCTCACCAGGAGCCTTCATGGGCACGTCCGACATCGTCCGTTACGCCATCCACCCCGCCCTCGGCATCGCCCGCCTCGGCAATGCCCCCCTCTCCAGCGATCCGCAGGATCCGCAATCGCAGGACGAGGGCTACTACATCGCCTCCGACATCCCGGGCGTCGCGGCCTCCCCGAAGGGCGGGTTCAAGACCCCCGACGGCAAGATCAAGCGTGGCGCGGCGCGCTTCCGCGTCTTCGGTTACGACGCGAGCGGCAACGTCGTCCAGGAGATCACCTCGGCGGACGCCGAGATCACCTGGCGGGTCCACGTCGCGAACCGCAAATCGGCCTGGTACAGGTTCTACAACGCCCTCGACCTCCAGGACGCCGCGCTCGTCACCACCCACCGCAACGCCGACATCCAGGGCCCGCAGCGCCAGCAGCTCGTCATCGACCCCGGCGTCCGCGCCATCTCCGGGGCCCTCCAGAGCGGCCGGCAGTACCGCTTCGACTCCGGCTTCATCCGCTTCCCGGACGCGCCCGACAACACCGTCAACGTCTACCTCGGCGAGCTGCGCACCGACGACGCGGGCAGGCTCCTCTTCCTCGGCGGCGTCGGCAACTCGGGCTCCGTGTACGAGGTCGCCCCCTCCACCTTCGCCAACAACGACGGCTGGTACGACGACAGCTCCGACGGCACCGTACGCGCCACCCTCACCATCGGCGGCCGCACCGTCGAGGCCGAGCCCGCGATGGTCGCCGTGGCCCCGCCCAACTACGCGCCCGGCATCTTCCCCGTGGTCACCATGTGGGACGTCGTCCACGACCTCCACGTGCGCAGCGGCTGGGTGAAGGGCCCGGAGCAGATCGTCTTCTGGGAGCACATCTACCCCATCTTCTCGCGCCTCGTGGACAACCAGTGGGTCAACGACGGCATCTTCATCCTCTTCGGCGCGGGCTCTCCGAGTGACCTCACCAGCCGCGACCTGCTCACCAAGCTCTCGAACCCCTCCGAGGCCTTCAAGGACCTCCGCGCCCGCCTCTTCGCGTGGTTCCGCAAGCCCGACGCCCCGCTCTCCGCGCCCCAGCCGGACGCCTTGCCCCCCTTCTACGGCGACGGCTACGCCGAGTTCCGGGGCAAGGACGTCGCCGACCTCACCGTGACCGCGACCCAGTACCAGTGGCTCTCGCGGTGGTCGGCCGGCGACTTCGTCACCGGCGAGCCGACCACCCCCCCGGCTTCCATCGACGACGTCCCGCTCGCCCAGCGCCCCTCCACCATCGACCGCGCCCCCCTCGAAGAGTGCCTCGGCGGCCCCTTCCACCCTGGCATCGAGATGACCTGGACCATGCGCGTCCCGCAGATGTGGCAGCCTGGATCCCCCGCGACCAGCGCCACCAGCGCCACCAGCGCCACCAGCGCCACCAGCGCCTCGCCCTTCCCCTACCGCCTCCGCATCCTCCCCGAGGACCAGCCCCCGCGCGACGACTACGGCGCCGCCCTCACCCAGGCCATGGTCCTCGCCGCGGACGGCCCGCTCTCCGGCAGCGGCCCCGGCACGCTCACCCGCTGGCAGGGCGTCCCCTGGCAGACCGACGAAGCAAGCTGCCTCGCCGGCTACGACCTCTCCACCTACCTCTCCTTGCCCTCGTTCTGGGCCGCGCGCGTCCCCAACACCGTCCTCAGCGAGCACGCCTACGCCCGCCTCCTCGACCAGAACCAGCCCACTTTCCAGCGGGTGAAGCACCTCTCGTACCGCCAGTTCTGGCTCCGCGACATCGACGGCACGAGCCAGGAGCGCCGCCAGCGCATGGTCACCGCGTGGGACAAGATGGGCATCGTCACGGAGCAGCCCGCGCCTGCCGATCACGAGGCCCTTGGCGTCCCGGCCCGCTTCTGGGTCGAGACTGGCCGTGACCCGTCGTTCGTGGTCAACGACCCCACCTGGAACCAGGTGGTCATCGCCGAGAGCTGGACGCGCATCACCAACCCCACCGCGCCCGGCGCCCCGCCCACTCCCTCCACTGCGCCCGAGCTCATGGAGCTCCTCCCCGCCGTCCACCCCTCCGCCTCCGTGGAGCCCGAGGACGTCATCGGCCACCCCCTGCGCCGCCAGCGCGACCGCGGGTCGATCTGATGCTCACGGAACGCCGCGCCGTCGTCGTGGGAGGCGGCCCCGCAGGCGCGGTGGCTGCCCTCGTCCTCTCCCGGCGCGGCGTCCGCACCACCGTCCTGGAGGCCCGCCCCGAGCCTTCGTCCAGGCCTGGTGAGTGCCTCCCTCCCAGCCTCACCCCCCTGCTCCGCCACCTCGGCCTGGAGGACCTCCTCGCCCAGGACGGCCACCTCCGCGCCCACGGCCACCGCTTCGTCTGGGGCTCCCCGCGCCCCGGCGAGCGCCCCTTCTTCTCCGGCCTCCGCGGCGACGGCTGGCACCTCGACCGCCGCGCCTTCGAGGCCCGCCTCATCGAGCGCGCCCGGGCCGCCGGCGTTGATTTTCGCGCCGGCCACCGCCTCGACCGCGTGGCCCGCGACGGCGACGGCTGGCACCTCGAGGTGACCTCCCCGGAGGGCGCCCGCACCACGCTCGCCGCCGACGTCCTCGCCGACGCCACCGGCCGCGCCTCCAGCGTCGCCCGTCGCCTCGGCGCCCAGCGCGTCCGCTACGACCGCCTCGTCGGCGTCACCGCACGCGTCACCAGGCGCGTCACCGGGCGCATCACCGCGCGCGTCGCAGCGCCCACCGCAGCGCCGGTCGCCGCACCTGCTGCAGCGCCTCTCGCGGCCCGCCCCGAGCACGCGGCCGACACCTTCACCCTCGTCGAGGCCACCCCGGCCGGCTGGTGGTACTCGGCCCTCCTCGCCGACGGCACCCTCGCCGTAGCCTTCATGACCGACGCCGACCTCCTCCCCCGCGACCTCGCCACCGGCGACCCTGCCGCCTTCCTGCGTGCCCTCCACGACGCCCCGGAGACCCGCCGCCGCGTCTCGGCCCAGGGCGACCGCCTCGCCGCGCCTCCCCAGCCCCTCTCCGCCGACACCTCGCGCCTCACCCGTGTCGCGGGCGACGGCTGGCTCGCCCTCGGCGACGCCGCCGCCGCCTACGACCCGCTCTCCTCGCACGGCATCGGCTCCGCCATGGGCTCCGGCTACTACGCCGGCCACGCCCTCGCCGACGTCCTCGCCGGCCGCGACGACGCCGTGACCACGTACCTCTCCCTCCTCCAGAACGCCTACGGCGCCTACCTCGACCTCCAGCGCCAGCACTACGCCCTGGAGCGCCGCTTCCTCGACGCCCCCTTCTGGCGCCGCCGCCACGCCCCCGCCTACTGCCTCGATCCCCTCGACGCCCGCCACGGCACCGCCGCCTGAACGAGCGCCTCCGGCGCCTCGACGAGCGCCCCGCTCATCGCGAAGGCCCACGGGGCCGCCATGCACGCCGGCAGCGCGGTCCCTCGCCGCCCGACAACCCTGCCAAGCGTACCCCGCTCCCGGATGCCTCCCACCGCCGGCCGTGCCTGCCCACGGGCCGTGGAACCAGCCTTCTGGAGAGAAGGGCAGGGATGGATGGCCCTCATTCACACGGCAGGGGCACGCGCCCCCGTCGCCTCGGGAAGCGCACACTGTCCCCGGCCGCATGTACCAGGGGTGGGCGGAGCCGTTGGCGGCGACGGCGGGAGGTCCCGTGAGGTGCGCTGTCAGTGAGGTGCGCTGTGGGTGGGACCAGCGCCTGGTTGACGATGCGGCCTCCAAGCCTCTCCTTGGTGCGGTGCAGAGATCTCCTCCTGCGGCGCCGAGACCGCACGTCCTCGCAGAGGAGTCCGACCAAGCCGCGCGTCTGGAGAGCTGCCGGGAATCCCGTCGTCCTGCACATGGCAACGGTAGCCTCCTTACCCAGGAGAGACCCCCGCGGAGAGTGGTTTCTGGCGCTGCTGAAGAAAACCGGAATCGCCACGCCATGAGGGTGATGCCTCTCGGCGATGCGGCGCAGAGATCCCTCCAGGCGGTATGGAGTCCTCGGGCTGCATGGGAAGCGCGATCGGAAAGGCGCCATTGCGACGCCGTCACGATTGCAGCTAGACCTGTCCCGGCATTTCCAGACCCGGGGATCCACGCGTCCGATTCCGCCACCCATGCAATGGCGTCGTGAGCGCGGAAGCCGCGCACATCAGCCCGTCACTTGCTGACTTTCACAATGCTGCATGTTACGTCGACCCACCTCCGCGCCGCGTCGCGTGCCGTCGCCCGTCCTCGCCTCCGGCGCGTGACGCGCCTCTGCGCCGCGCGTGTGCACCACCAGGCGCGCCGCCCTCTCCCATGCCACCCGGGTGACCATGCTCCGTTCCCTCTCCATTGCCTCTCTCCTCCTCGCCTTTGCGATGTCTCCCCTCGGATGCGGTGTCGATCCCGACGCCCCGCCCGACGCCGCCGAGGAAGGGCTGGACGAGCGCGAGCCCGATTCCGAAGCCGTGGGCGAGGCCGATCTCGCCGCCGGCACCGCGGTCACCGGCTTCGCCGAGCTGCACCACCACATGATGGCCGAGGAGGCCTTCGGCGGCGGCTGGTTCCACGGCAGCCACACCGGCTCGCTCACCGATTGCGACGGCGGCATGCCTCCCAGCGACCACGCCCGCGTCAAGCAGGACCTCGGCAACCTCCTCGACCTCTGCCCCGACAACGCCAGCGTCGATCTCAGCGGCGTCCCCCTCCTCAACCAGATGTTCTGGGTCGGCGGCGCCGCTGCTTCCGAGGTCATCGGCCAGACCGATGGCACCGAGGGCGACACCGGCCTCCACCTCGGCCGCACCCACGCCATCACCGACTGGCCGCGCTGGGACACCCTGGCGCACCAGCAGTCGTGGGAGGGCTGGATGCGCAGCGCCCACGACCGCGGCATGAACCTCGTCGTCGTCTCCGCGGTCAGCAATGCCTTCCTCTGCAGCCTCCTGCCCGAGCAGAACCGCACCCGCGCCTGCGACGAGATGGTCGACGCCGAGCTGCAGATCCAGATGGTCCACAACTTCGTCGCCCAGCGCTCCTCCTGGGTCGAGGTCGCGCTCTCGCCCGCGCACGCGCGCCAGATCATCCAGGCTGGCAAGCTCGCGATCGTGCTCTCCATCGAGGTCAGCAACCTCTTCGGCACCCGCGACGCCGTCTCCGAGCTGAACCGCTTCCACAACCTGGGCGTGCGCACCTTGCAGCCCGTGCACCAGCTCGACAACCGCTTCGGCGGCGCCGCGCTCCACAACCCCATCTTCCAGATCGCCCAGTTCACCCAGAACTGCCACGTCGACACCGACTGCGGCATCACCACCGACACCGTGACCCTCGGCTTCGACGTCGACGCGAGCTGCCGCAACGTCAAGGGCCTCACTGCCGAGGGCAAGGCGCTCGTCCAGGCGATGATGACCAAGGGCATGCTCGTCGACCTCGCCCACCTCTCCGAGCGCGGCATCCAGGACGCCTACGTCATCGCCCAGCAGAACGCCTACTACCCGCTCTACCTCTCGCACGGGCACTTCCGCGAGATCATGGCCCCGAAGCACGCCGCCCACGAGAAGACCACCCCGGCCTGGGTGGTGCAGATGCTCCGCCGCACCGGCGGCATGTTCGGCCTGCGCACCGCCCACGAGGAGACGCGCACGTACACCCGCACCAGCGTCGCCAACACCTGCCAGGGCTCCAGCCGCTCCTTCGCCCAGGCTTACGAGCTCGGTCGCATCGGCCTCAAGGTCCCCATGGCCTTCGGCGCCGACATGAACGGCTTCATCCAGCAGGTGCGTCCCCGCTTCGGCGAGGACGGCGCCTGCTCCGCCACCTTCCAGGCCGAGGCCGACGCCCAGGCCCGCGCCCAGGAGGTCTCCGGCCCCGCCCCGCTCAACACCGAGTTCGACAAGAAGGGCCTCGCCCACATCGGCCTCCTGCCCGACCTCCTCGACGACCTCGATCACCTCGGCGCCCCCACCGCCTCCCTGCGCAACTCCGCCGAGACCTTCATCCGCATGTGGGAGCGCGCCGCGGGCCTCCGCTCCGGCATGGCCGACGCTGCCAACGACGTCGACACGAGCGGCATCGCCGCCTACGTCCCCCGCGAGACGCGCGAGGCCACCTACCCCGTGCAGTGCGGCAAGGCCTACGCCCCCTCGTCGAAGGCCCTCGGCGAGACCTGCCGCTTCGACGCCGAGTGCGTGACCGGCGACTGCTCGTCGTCTCCCTGCACCAACCTGAGCGGCACCTGCCTGTGCACCACCGACGCCCAGTGCGGCTCCGGCAAGTACTGCGGCTGGGGCACCAACACCGGCCTGTGCCAGCCCAAGAAGGCCGCTGGCGCCGCCTGCGTCTACGGCCGCGAGTGCACCTCCAACCAGTGCGCCATCACCTGGACCGGCCCCCGCTGCAAATGACGCCCGGCGAGGCCCACCGCCGCCTCGCGCTCCGGCTCAGGGCCTCGCGCCCTTGAACGATGCCCGGCGAGGCCCCCTGCGGCCTTGCGCTCCGCGTCAGGGATGAACAACAAAGGAGCGCTGGCCCGTGCCCGTGAGCGACGACGTCGTGGCGACCCTGCTCCGCCACCCCGAGCCGGGCACGGTCTGCATGCTGTGCGGGGTCGCGGGCTCCGGGAAGACCACCCTCGCCACCCGCCTCGAAGCCCGCGGGTACACCCGCCTCTCGAAGGACGAGGAGATCTGGGAGCGCTTCGGCCGCTACGGCATCGACTACGACCCCGCGGCCTACCCGGCGCTTCAGGAGGCCGCCGATGCCCGCCTGCACGCGCGCCTCGTCGCGCTGCTCACCGCGCGCGCCCCGGTGGTGCTCGACTACAGCTTCTGGCAGCGCGCCGACCGCGAGGCGACCAAGGCCCTGATCGAGGCGCACGGGTGCCGCTGGGTGCTCCTGGTCCTCCAGGTCGACCCCGACACCCTGCGCGCGCGGCTGCGGGTGCGAAGCCAGCGCTTCGACGCCAACGCGGCGTTCCCCATCACCGAGGCGCTGCTCACCCGCTACCTCGATGGCTTCGAGCGCCCAGAGGGCGAAGGCGAGCACGTCCTCGTCGCCTCCGACGCCTGGCTGCAAGCGCTCGGGTGCTGATCGGCGGCGGGCCAGGAGGCATCGCACCCCAGGGGTTGCGTGCTGCGCCCCGCAACTCCCGTGTGCCAGCTCACCGCGTCCACTCCCGGAAAAGCGGGCGGAGGGTCCGAGGGCAACATCGGCGAGGTGGAAACTGGTCCGAGGCCGTCGTCGGCAAGGTGGCGGAGGGTCCGAGGGCAACATCGGCGAGGTGGCGGAGGGTCCGAGGGCAACATCGGCGAGGTGGCGGAGGGTCCGAGGGCAACATCGGCGAGGTGGTGGAGGGCTGGGGGCCTTCAAGCGTCGCGATGGAACGGCTAACAGGCCGGGGTGCCCTTCGTCGTCCTCGGTCTGGCGAGCGTGTTGCTGGTGGTCGTCCACATCTCGGTGATGGCCATCGCGGGCCACCTGCTCGGGGTGGTGGTGCGGGAGGTCTCCTACGGCGTGGGGCCGGTGGTGCTGGCGCGGGGGCCGGTCCGGGTGAGGGCGCTGCCGCTCGGAGGGTCGGTCCTGTTCAAGACCGTCCGCGACGAGGCGGGGAAGGCGTCCGACACCGCGGCGCCGCCGGATCCCGCGGGGGCGCTCGATCACCGGCCGCTCGCGGTGCAGCTCCTGGTCATGCTCGCGGGGTCTCTCGCGCTGATCGCGCTGGCGGTGGCGCTGCGGCCCGCCGAGGGTCTGGGCTCCGTGGCGCGCGGGTTCGCGCAGGCCGCCGCGGGCGCGCTGGGGCCGCTATCCACGGCGCAGCGGCTGCTCGACGCGGCGTTCGCGCTCGCCATGACCCAGGGCTTCGTCGCGGTGGTGGGCGTCCTCGCGGCCAAGATCGCGGCCCTGAACCTGCTGCCGCTGCCGATGCTGAACGGCGGTCAGGCGCTCCTCGCGCTGCTGCGCGGGGGCCGCTCCGCGCTGCCCCGCTGGCAGGACGTGCTGCACAAGGTGCTCATCCTGCCCTCGCTGGCGTTCGGGCTGTCGTGGATGGTGGCGGGAGCGTACTTCCTGGTGCGGACGCTGCGCGGATGAACGCGGCGGGCGACGGGCGGCGGGCGGCGGGCAGGTCAGCGACCTTCCCGCCTTCAGCGCTTCAGCGCGGCGCCTCCCAGGGGAACTCGGGGTAGAACTGCCGCATCATCCGGGCGGCGTAGGCGACGAGGGTGGGGTAGCCCTCGGTACACCGGCGCAGGGGCGAGTCGAAGAACGGGCTGAGGATGCCGGAGAGCAAGGCGAAGGCGATGGCGTCGACGCCGACGGGCTTGTCCCCGAAGAGGTAGGGCTTGTCGCCGAGCAGCACCTCGAGGGCGTCGAGGGAGCGGGCCCCGAGCGCGACGACCTCCTCGTCGGTGTGGCGGGCGATGCCGATGGCGCGGAGGCCCTGGCGCACCTCGTTCTGCAGCCCCTCGATGGCCTCCTCGCGGGCCTCCTCGGGGACGCCGTCGAGGAAGTGGGCAGGGCCCTTCCGGTAGTTCTCGTCGATGAGCCAGCGCGCGTGGGCCACCGCGCCGCAGAAGTGGTTCTCCAGCATGCGCTCGATGGCCCACGCCTCGGCGCGCTCCCGCTTGCCGAGGCCCGCGTCGAGGTCCTTGCCGTACTTCTTCTCCAGGTGCTCGCGGATGAAGTAGGAGTCGGCGATGCGGGTGCCGTCGTCGTCGATGAAGGGGACCTGGCCCTTGGGCGAGTCGTCGGGCATCGCCGTGACCTTCTGGTAGGGCACGCCCATCATCTTGAGCTGGACCTCGGTCTTGGTGACGAAGGGGCTGTACTCCGGAACGCCGAACATGGGCATGCTGCCGTGAAGGATGATCATCGGTGCGCTGTCTCCTGGGAGTCCGTGCTGGACCTGACCAGGAGGGGTCTACTGCACCCGGACTGACAGCTCCATGTCAGGCTTGTGGCGCGCCTGCCAGGGTGGCTCAGGAGGGCGTCTCCCAGGGGTGCTCCGGGTAGAACTGCCGCATCATCCGGGCGGTGTAGGCGACCAGGTTGGGGAAGCTCTCGGCACAGCGGCGCAGGGGTGAGTCGAAGAAGGGGGCGAGGATGGCGGCGAGCATGCCGAAGGCCGAGGCGTCGACGCCCACCGGGTGGTCGCCGAAGAGGTAGGGCTTGTCGCCGAGCACCACGGAGAGGGCCTCCAGGGAGCGGCGCGAGAGCGCGAGGATCTCCTCGTCGGTGTGCCGGGTGATGCCGGTGCCGTGCAGGGACTTGCGCACGCCGTCCTGCATCGTCGCCCGGACCTGCGGGCGCGCCTCCTCGGGGATGCCCGGGGCGAGGAGGGCGAAGGCCTTCTCGAAGTTCGCGGGGATGAGCCAGCGGGAGTAGACCATGGCGGCGGAGAGCGGGCCCTCGATCATGCGCTCGATGGCCCAGGCCTCGGCGCGCTGCCGGGCATCGAGGCCCTGGTCGAGGTCCTTGCCGTGCTTCTCCTCGACGTGGACGCGGATGAAGTGGGAGTCGGCGATGCGGGTGCCGTCGTCGTCGACGAAGGGGATCTGGCCCTTTGGAGAGTCCGTGGGCATGGCGTTCCGGGTGGTGAAGGGCAAGCCCATCATCCGGAGCTGGACCTCGGTCTTGGTGACATATGGGCTGCCCACGGGGAGGCCAAACAGGGGCGTGCTGCCGTGAACGGTGATCATGGGGGTGTCCTCTCCTCGGGTCATTGCGCTCGTCGCGGTCGTCGCGCTCGTCGCGATCGGTCGCGCTCCGGCGTGACTGCGACAGGAGGGCTGTACCTCATCCGGGCCGGCGGAACACCCGGTCGCGCTCCCTGCGGCGGCACCTCGGGGATGTGATGGAGGCGTGATGGAGAGGCGAGGGGGTGGCGGGCCCGTGACGGGGTCGCGGCGCGGCGCCCGGGGTTCGGCTCCTGTTTCCATGCGGGCCCGGGAGCCCTATGCTGCAGAGCGTCCACCCATGTCTCCCGAGTGCACGACCTCGATGTTCCTGGGGTTTCTGCCGAAGCTCATGGCGGCGCGCACGTCGTGGCTCGCGTGCCCTCGGGTGGAGGAGATCGGGAGCGCGAGCGAGTGCGTGTCGCGGGGCCCTCCCGACCGGATCGAGCGCTGGGAGCACAACGAGGCCGGGCTCTACGACACGGAAGAAGAGGCGATGGCCATGGTGCCGCCCGGGACCGAGGGCACGTACACGATGTTCGCGTTTCGCGCTGCCCCGGTGGTGTTCCAGGAGGGAGAAGAGCACCCGTTCGCGCCATGGGCCGAGCGGCTCGCGCCACCCCCGGAGGCGGAGCTGTCGGATTACGAGGTGCTGGGGTTCGACGCGGTGGGCTTCGGAGACGGGGGGTTCTTCGAGTGCTCGCCGCTGTCGTGCAACGGCGTCGCGACGACGGTGGAGGTGAACCGGTTCTGCCTGGTGGCGTCGCTGGAGGAGGCGTGGGCGCTGGCGCAGGATTTCTCGCGCGGCGGGGGCACGGTGGAGCCGGCGTGGGGCTACCTGGTGGTGGAGGTGCTGCGGCGGAAGGAAGGGAAGGGGCGGGGCGGCGGGGGGTGAAAAGGAAGAGACAGGGGTGAGGTGGGGCGCGCTCGGAGCCGAGAGGAGGCAGGGAGAGAAGGCTCCTTGGGGGGCGCTCAGAGCGAGTCGATGAAGAGCTTCAAGCTGCGGTTCCGCGTGGCGCATGCTGAGAGGCGCTTCCGATCACGGAAGTCCACGGTCAGCTTTGCAAGGTTTCCGGGGGCTGCTAGCGCAGGAGAGAGAGGGACATGGGGTAGGAGAGGGGCACGGGGAGGGAAAGGTGGACCTCATCGTGTGCCTGGGCGACACGCTGACCCACCTGCCGGACGTGGGGGCCGTCGAGGGGCTCTTCGAGGACGTGAGGGCGTGCCTCGGGGAGGGAGGGGTGTTCGTGGCGACGTTCCGCGATTACGTGACGGCGCCGCTCCAGGGGGAGAAGCGGTTCATTCCGGTGCGCGGTGATGAGGACCGGATCCTCACCTGCGTTCTGGAGTACGGGGAGGCGACGGTGACGGTGCACGATGTGCTGCACGAGCGGCGGGGCGTGGCGTGGCAGCTCCGCGTCAGCAGCTACCCGAAGCTGCGCCTCGCGCCAGCGTGGGTAGTGGAGGCGCTCGCGGCGCGCGGGTTCGCGGTGCAGCAGGAGGCAGGGCCGGGCGGAATGGTGCGGGTGGTCGCGCGGCACACGGGGCGGTGACCTCCGGGGGCCATCTCGTGAGCGGATGACCATCATCGCCGGATTGCCCGTTCACGAGGTGCGCGCGCGGCCGCATGATGCTTCTCGGAGTTGCTGATCACGGCCGCGGAGTGAGCCCGGTGGGGCCACTGCGCGGCGGAGGGATCGGCGCTCCCGAGCCGCGCGCGAGGGCACCTGGGGGTGCTCCATCGCCGGAGATCTGCCCGCGTTCCCGCCGTGATCGGCGGCCGCGCAAGGTGCGCGCCGCAAGGAGACATCTGTGCTGTTCGGAACCGACGTTCGCGCTGTCTCGCGGTGCTCCAAGATCGCGTCAGCGCTTCTGGTGAGCCTGAGTCTGGGGTCGCTGGTGAGCGCCGCCCGCGCGCAGTCGAGCAGCACCCAGGCGAGCCTCACCGAGCCCGGCAGCGCGGCAGCGAGCGGCACGGCATCCGGCAGCGGGGCGTCGGGCAGCGGGACGTCGGGCAATGGGCAGGCCTCGGTCACCGTGTCGCGCCGGAAGTACAAGCCGCTGCGCGACGACGAGAGCTGGGCCTGGCTGCGGGAGGCGCAGGCGACCGGGGATCTATGGGACCCGCTGAAGTACGTGCCCCTGTCCCGGCGGGAGGGGGTGTTCCTCACGTTCGGCGGGGAGGTCCGGCAGTGGGTCGAGGGGTATCACCACGAGCAGTGGGGCCAGACCGGGGAGGCCGTGAGCGTGTCCTGGCTGCAGCGGTACATGCTCCACGCGGACGCGCACCTCACGCCGTACGCGCGCGCGTTCGTGCAGCTCAAGAGCGGCATCGAGGTGGGGAGGAAAGGGGGGCCCAGGCCGCCCGACGAGGATCTCCTCGACATCAACCAGGCGTACGTGGATGCCGTCGCCATCCCGGGGGCCTCGCCGGACGCGGAGCCGAAGCTCCTGGCGCGCATCGGGCGGCAGGAGATGAGCTACGGCAGCGGGCGGTTCGTCGACGTACGCGAGGGGCCGAACGTGAGGTTCGGGCACGACGGGGTCCGGATCATCGCGCGTCCTGGACCGGTGCGCGTCGATGCGTTTGCGGTGCGGCCGCAGCTCACGAAGCCTGGCGTGTTCGACGACGCGACCAGCACGAGCCAGGCCCTGTGGGGGGTCTATGGGACGCTGGCGCTCGACCAGCTCGTGGTCGACACCTACTACCTGGGCGTTCACCGGACGCCGTTCAGGTACCAGCGGATCAGCGGGGACGAGGAGCGGCACACCTTCGGCGCGCGCGCCCGCGCCAAGCTCACGGTCGCCGAGGTCGAGGTCGAGGGCGCGTACCAGCTCGGAGCGATCGGGGGGACGCCCATCTCGGCCTGGACGCTGGCGATGGAGGCCGTGCTGCGGGGCGCGGAGCTGCCGCTGAAGCCGGCGATGACCTGGGGGTTCGGGGTGACGAGCGGGGACCGCGGGCCGAGGAGCACGTCGCTCGGTACGTTCAACCCGCTGTTCCCGCGGGGGGCTTACTTCGGGCTGGTGTCGGCGAACGGCCCGGAAAACAACGTCTCGCCCCACGTGGCGCTGGCGCTGGCGCTGCCGGCCGATCTCTCGGTCTCCGGGGAGGTGTGGGCGTTCTGGCGTCAGAGCCTGGAGGACGGCATCTACAACGTGCCAGGCGCGCTGCTGCGCCCGGGGACGCCCCGCCAGGCGCGCTACGTGGGGACGCAGGTCCAGGGGTTCGTCTCCTGGCAGGCTGATCGTCACCTCTCGTTCACAGGGACGCTCGCGGTGTTCGACACCGGCGCGTTCTTCGACACCAGCGCGCCAGGCGAGGACATCGTCTACGGCGCGACCTGGGCAACCTACAAGTTCTGAGGGGGATGGCGATGGCGCGTCCGTACTCCCGGGCAGAGGTCTGCGTTGGGGATGGATCTCCAGGCGCCGTGGAGGCCGCGTCCATGGCGGGACCCACGCCTGGACCCTCGCAGGCCAGGGGGCCATCGAGCGCGGAGCGGATCCGCGCGCTCCTGCACGCGCGGGTGGGCGAGGCGCTGACGCTCGACGAGATTGCCCGGGAGGTCTCGCTGAGCCGCGCCTATGTGGTGCACTCGTTCAAGCGGGCCTTCGGGGTCACGCCGTACGAGTACCTGATGCACCTGCGCGTGGGTCGCGCGCGCGACCTGCTCGGCCAAGGGGTGCGGGCCGCGGAGGTCGCTCAGGCGTGCGGTTTCTACGATCAGAGCCACCTGAACCGGTGGTTCCGGAAGGTCCTGGGCGTGACGCCAGGAGCGTATGCAGCCCGCGCGCGCGAGGCGCCTACTTCCCGTGTGCCGCGGCCACGCCGAGCGGGATGGCCTTCTTCACCGCGTCGATGAAGGCCGGGCCCGCTTCGTAGGTGACGTGCTTGAGGGCGAGGGGCTTCTTCGGATCGGCGCGATCGGCGCGCTGGGCGGCGAGGAACTCGGAGAGGGCGCCCTCGACGAAGGCCTTGGCGACGTCCTCGGCAGGCAGCGTGGTCACGCCTTGATCGCGGGCGATGGGGGCGTACGCCATCTCCACGACGCCCGCCTTCAGCGTCTCGCGCATGGCTGCGCGGCCCACTTCCTTGACGCGTTCGAGGGAGAACTCCGCGCGGGGGCCCCAGGCGATGACGAGCAAGCGAGAGGCCTTGATGGATGCCGGCGTCGGCTCGACGAGCAAGGTCTTGAGCGGCTCCTTCCCGTAGCCCTGCTTGGTGCGCGCCTCCGCGACGAAGGCCGCCACCTCGGTGGCCGGGCTGATGAGCTGCTCACCGGCCTCGTAGGAGAAGACCGAGACGATCTGGAGCGGGACTTCCTTGGTGAGCGGGCCGATCATCTCCGCCTCGAAGACGGGCTCCGAGGCCTGGGCTGCCGCGGGCTCGGCGGCCGTCGGCGGGGCGGACGCGCCCTCGGGGGCGGGGGCCATCCCTTGGTCGGCAGGCGTGTCGCTCGGCGCCGTGCTCCCGCCACAGGCGATGAGCAGCGAGGCGAGGGCTCCGAGGATGCTCGGCTTCAGCGAACGTCGAAGGTGCAGGGGCATCGGGGTGATCTCCGTCGTGTGCCGCGGTTCTTACACCACGTATCGCGGCTCGCCTTGGACCACGTTGCGCTGCCCCGCGCTTCGCCCGTGCGGGGCGGCGGTGCGCCCTGGACCACGTTGCGCTGCCCCGCGCTTCGCCCGTGCGGGGCGGCGGTGCGCCCTGACACTGCACGGGGCGACGGGCTATAGGCGTGGCCGTGGAGACGCTCGACGACCTCGCCGCCTTGGTGCTGGAGACCTTCGAGGCGCTGCGCGCAGGCGCCCCGGCGACGCAGCCGCTCGGTGCTCGCCGGGAAGGCGCGGTGGTGTGGGTGAGCGGCGCGCAAGCGCAGGTGGGCATCGATCTCCTCGAGCTGCAGCGTGAGTGCGGCGGGCAGCCCGACCTGCGCGAGCGCGTCCGGGCGTGGGTGGGCGAGGTTCTCGTGTCGGCGATCGTCCTCGACGAGGGGGCGCGGGAGCCCGCCCTCGGGGGCGACAAGGTGGCGGTGTTCGTCAAGCCCGAGACGCCCGCGCTGCACGAGCGGGGACTCGTCTACGAGGCGCTGCTTGAGCGCCGCACTACCGGCGGGCGGGCGTGAAGACGGCGTCGCCGGAGAGCCAGCGGGCGCCGGCGTCGGGGGTGTCGAGGGCGAGGAGGAGGCCGGCTTCGAGGTGGTGGCCTTCGGGGGGGAGGCCGGCCTCGGCGAGGGCCTGGTCGTAGCCGTCTTCGACGGCGTCGTGGGCGCGGTCGAGGGCGGGGTTCAGGAGAGGCTCGGCGTCGGGATCGCCGGCGAAGGCGTCGCGGCAAGGCGTGGCCGATGCGGAGTGGAAGGCGCGGCAGCGGAGGGGGCGGACCTCGTGGATGGTGCAGCGGCCGGCGTCGTCGAGGAGGGCGCAGGGGATGCGGGCGGTCCAGCGGGCGTCGTCGTCGAGGGGGGCGACGCGGGCGACATGGGCAGCGAGGCGGGCGCGGAGGTCGGCGAGGGCCGGGGGGGACCAGGTGCTGCGGAGGTGCTCGGCGATGGCGAGCAGCTCGGGGACGGTGGCGTCGGCGTGGACGTGGCAGCAGTGGGAGCAGCCAGCGGCGCAGGCGGGGACGGGACCGGTGGAGGAGGCGAGGGCACGCTGTCCCTCGGCGTCGATGGCGGCATGGGCGCAGCAGGCGGCGGCGGTGAGGTCGGCAGCGGTGAGGCCGGAGGCGGTGGGGTCGGGGGTGAGGAGGGCGGCGATCTCGGCGCGCACGCGGGCGCGGGTGTCATGGTGTCGGCTGTGGAGCAGCTTGAGCGCGCGCACGGGGGCGGGGAGCTGGGGTGGAGGGAGCGGAGGGGACGTCGACGAGCGCGGGGCGGGAGCGGGGGGCGCGGGTGGAGAGGGTCAGCGGACGCAGCGGACGCTCTTCGGGGCAGCGGGAGCGCCGTTGAGGCCGGTGCCGTCGGTGGGGAAGGAGTGGACCTCGCCGTTGAAGAAGCTGACCACCCAGGTTTGCAAGGGGTTGGCAGCGTCCGTGGTGGAGGTCCAGTAGTAGTCGTTGGAGCCGTCGAAGCGCGGGTCGTAGGCGCTGGTGCTCTTCGTGGACTCGTCGACGATGGTCTGCAGCTCGGCGATGGTGGGGAGGCGCCAGCCGCCACCGGCGAGGGGGAGGGCGGCGCAGCGCGCCTCGGCTTCGGCGAGCGTGGGGACCTCGGCGTTGGTGCCGAAGGTGCGCTCCCAGCGGAGGCCGGTCTCGCGATCGAGGTAGACGGTGTCTCCCTCCTCGGCGGTGTAGCGGTCGGGACAGGCCGCGGCGGTGGTGCTGGGGACCTCGAGGCCATCGAGGCGCACGCAGAGGCTCTGGAAGAGGTTCTCGGGCTTGTTGTGATCGACGGAGCTGACGTTGCCGGTGCTGGTCTCGACGGTGAGCACGTACGTATCCAGGAACTCGTCGGGCCCGAGCTGGAGGGTCTTGCCGACGGGGAAGGACGAGGTCCAGAAGGGGAGGCTGCCGTCGACGAGGAAGGTGTCGGTGTCGATGGGGACCACAAGTTTGTAGTCGAGCAAGGAGAGCAGCTCGATGCGGGTGGGCAGGCGGTAGCTGCCCTCGTCGTCGAAGCTGAGCGCCTCGCAGGCGGCGCTGGCGTCGGCGTGGGTCATCGCGGCCTGCGGGGAGCGGGTCCAGCGCAGGTGGGTCAGCGGGTCGAGGGCGGTGTCCTGGGTGGTCTCGTAGTCCTGCGCGGAGCCAGGGACCCAGTGGGCCCAGGTCGCGTCACAGAGGGCGAGGCCAGGTTCGATGCCGAGGATGTCGGTGCAGCCGAGGGCGCTCACGGTGGCGAGAGCGGCGAGGGCGGCGAGGGCGGCAGGGGCGAGGGCGGCGGGGGGCTTCGAGGGTGTCACCGGTGCTCTCCTAGAAGGTGACGCGGGCCTGGATGGAGCCGAGGCCGAGGGAGACCTGGGTGCGCGGCCCGCCCTGCGCGCTCTTCTCGTCCGATGTCTTCGTCGGGCTGGGGGCCGTGGCGAAGAGGACGACGCCGCCTGCGAGGACGGCGCCGCCGACGATGAAGAGGACGGTCGAGACGTCGCCGGCGCCGCTGGCATCTTCGCGGAGCTGCCGGCCAGTGGGATCGCAGCGGTTCGCGTCGTCGCAGTGGCCGTCGTTGCTCTCGCTCTGGCTGCCCATGGCGCTGGCGCCGAAGTAGGAGCCGACGCCGAGGGTGGCGAGGCCGGCGACGCCGACGGCAGTGCCGATGATGCGCTGGGTGCTCCAGAACGGGGTGGGGGGCGTGGTGGGGGTGGG
>NZ_ASRX01000026.1 GCF_000601485.1 Chondromyces apiculatus DSM 436 | reverse complement strand
CCCACCTCCCGGCGGGCTCCCTCCTCCTGGCTACGCTCGATGTAGCTCAGGTATGAGGTCTCTGCGCAGCTGGCCAGGATGAAGGGGCACAGGCATCCGTGCGCATAGCCCAACGTGCTGTGGGTCTTCACGTTGAGCCTTGTGCTGTTACAGCTTGAGAACCGAGCTCGATCCCACACCCCTTCTCCAGAGGGCTGGGTCGGGGCACAGATCACGCAACCTCATACGCCTACCAAGTGTCCTGGGTGCCCGATGGTTCGCCGAAGTGAAAGGGCGGGGGTATCGAAGTCATCTGGAGTTGGGTGTGGACTCGCATCCTACAGTTGGGACGTTCCTGAGGGCTTCTTCCGTAGCTCTGAACTTCGACTTCTCAGTATTTCAAGACACAGATCATGGGAGCCACTCTCATTTCGTAATCATGAGGAGCTGAGGGTTGATACGCTTCTAGAACCTTGACCCTTCGTTGGTTCAGAGTCGCAGCCGTGAGTAGTGTCGCCATTGGTGTGGCGATTGCCGTCGGGTTCACTCCCTATGTTCGGTATCGAGCCCAGTCTGTCGCTGCTGGATACGGCGCTGTCGCAAACATAGAGGCAGTCCGGCTGGGTTGGGCCGCGATTCACCTTGAAGGAATCAGCGTTAAGCTAGCAGATATGCCCAGCGCTGATGTCCATCTTGATCGGGTGGATATCCGTGTAGGAGCTTCGCAAACGCAGGTGAACGTGCAGGGAGGGACGATATCGGCAGTAGGATCTGTGGAAACAGTGCTGGGAGAGTTTGACCACTGGCGACACAATTCCCGGAAACGGCCCTCGGGCGGCGCAAGTGAAAGCCAAACACATTCCAATTTCAACGGTATTCGCTTCACCTGGAAAGACAGCGTGGAGGCGCCAACTCAATCACTATCTGCAAGCGGCGTACGGCTTCTTGGGGGAACGCCAACCACCATCATCGCGGCAGATGAGGCGGCGGCCACGAGCCAGGGCACTACGGTCCGGTTGCGTGGACCGCGGATTTCACTGGCTCGGTCGGCGGATCGTTACAAGATCGCCGAGATCGAAGCTGCAGAGTTCAGCGTTGACGCCTCGATTCGACCTGCTCAGCTTCCAGGGCCAGTTGGATCCTCCCAGGTTGATTTGACCAGCGCAGAGCCCATCGCAACGGCGCTGCGCAATGACAGGCTACCATCAACGCGTGCAGGCGCTTCAGAGTCAGTAGGAGAGGCGCGTCGGCAGTCGTCTTATGATCGTGGCGTGGTGCTATGGACGACGCTGATTCAGGGAGCTCAGGGCATCGACGGTGTACTGGCTCCCGGCGCACGGGTGGAACTAGATGGCTTCCGAGCGCGAATCCGAATAGCCGATGACCAGCTTACATTGGGACCGGGAAGCTTCTCCATCCGCCGTGAAGAGCAGGCACTTTCTATCGATCTGTCGCCTCAGCAATCGCCCGAATCAGGCTCACGACCTTCAGGGAAGATTCCGGATGCCGATCCTACTTCAGGACTTCCGAGCGACGCCCTGCGGCCAGCGTTGCTGTTTCGACTCCGTATTCCCCTCCACCCGATCACGGACTCGGCTCCGAAGATCACCGCTGATATAAACGGGGGTCCGATTTCATTGGCCATGCTGGGCTTGCAGGAGGGCGACTTGGGGCTCTTCAACGTGAGTCAGGCATCGATCTCCAGCCGTGCCCACTTCGAACTAACGGCTGACGGGCACTCGCTCTCCCTCGACGGAAGTGGAAGGCTGCAAAACCTTTCGTTGCGCAGTTCGGCATTGTCGGAAGAACCGATAGCCGGAATCGATCTCGCGTGGCGCGCGAAGGGCAGCGCGAAGCTGGATGGCTCCCGCGCCCATGTGACAGAGGGTGAATTCTCCCTCGGCGCTCTTCGGGTGCTCGCCAAAGGTGAGTATCAGCGCTCTGGCAGTACCTTCCGGGTGCAAGGCGACGTAGAGGTCCCTCTCGTGCCTTGCCAGGCGATGCTCGATGCCATTCCTGATGGACTTGTGGCGAAGGTCAAGGATGTGCGCCTCGCAGGCTCTTTTGGCCTCAAGGGCAAGACCCAGTTCGACACCTCTCGACTTGAGCGCGACTTCAACCTCAGCTGGCAACTGACGAACAGCTGCCGCGTGACCGAAGCGCCGCCCAAGCTGTCAGTCGACAACCTGCAGCGCCGGTTCACTCGCCAGGTGCAAGGACCTGACGGGAGCTTTACCGAGCTCGAGTCGGGGCCAGGCTCTCCTCATTGGGTCCCATATGGGGCCATCTCTCGCTTCATGGAGGTGGCCGTGATGACCACCGAGGATAGTGGCTTCCACAGGCACCGCGGCTTTGATCAGGAAGCGATCAAGAACTCCATACGCGAGAACCTGCGACAGGGGCGCTTCGTTCGTGGAGCGAGCACCATCAGCATGCAACTCGCCAAGAATCTCTACCTTGCGCGAACCAAGACGCTCTCGCGGAAGCTCCAGGAGGCCTTGCTCACCATGTACCTCGAGCAAGAGCTGACCAAGGAGCAGCTCATGGAACTCTACCTAAACGTGGTGGAGTTCGGGCCGATGGTGTTTGGAATCGGGGACGCCGCCCAGCACTACTTCAACACCACGGCTTCTCAGCTCTCACTCGGCCAGGCACTGTACCTTGCCTCTATCCTGCCCAATCCCAAGGTTCAGCACTTCGTTGCTGGTGGCGCTGTGTCACCAGGGTGGACGAACTACCTGCGAAAGCTCATGGAAACGGCTGCAAAGCGCAAGTGGATCACCGAGGAGGAACTGGAAGAGGGATTGAGCGAGACAGTCGTTCGCGGACTGGCGGTGCCACAGCGTACCCGCTCTTCCGAGCGAGCCAGAAGTCATGGCTCTTCAGAGGACGAAAGCGATGCGGGAGGCTTCGGTCTGACTCCTCCCGATGACGAGCTGAGGCCCTGAAAGAACGCGATGGGTCCCTGAACGGCAGAAGTGCTCAGGTGGCGGCAGGCCGGTTTCTTGAGCGCAAGCGCAGGAAGAACTCCCGCAGCAACCCCGCGCATTCCTCCGCGCGCACCCCGGCCGTCACGGTGAAGCGATGGTTCAGCCGCGGATCTCTCCCGATGCTGTACAGCGTGTCTATCGCACCGGCTTTCGGGTCGGCACAGCCGTACACCAGCCGGGCAACACGCGCATTCACCAGCGCCCCCGCGCACATCGGGCATGGTTCCAGCGTCGCATACACGGTCGCCCCCTCCAGACGCCAGTGCCCCAGCGCGTGTGTCGCTTCACGCAGAGCAACGACTTCGGCGTGCGCCGTTGGGTCCTGGTCGAGCTCCCGGCGGTTTCTCCCCGCCCCGATGCGCATGCCTGCCGCATCCACGACGAGTGCACCGACGGGAACATCACCTGCTGCCGCAGCAGCTTCGGCTTCCTTGATGGCCTCAAGCATCCAGGCTTGGTCCATCTCACCGCTCTGTGTGACCCCTGCGCCGGTCACCTCACGAATCACGCTGACTCTCTCCAGCAAGTCAGCCGTCGCGGGCTGTGCTCCCTAGCGCGTCCAGGAAGATTCGAACTTCCGACCCCCGGCTTCGTAGGCCGATGCTCTATCCAGCTGAGCTATGGACGCTTGCACTGTCATTGATGGCGCGGAACGAATCCCAGCCCCATCGCTGTTGCTCGCGATGTCTCGCGAGGCAGGAACGGGCGTTTAAGCGACCCGAGCCAGGATGTCAAAAGAAAATATCCCGACACCGAGAACTGCTTCTCTGTACCCCGCAGTTTGGCCGATGAAAGCGCACAAAACACAACGCGCGGCGATCCCGAAGGAACAGCCGCGCGCTCTGTATCTCCCCCCGGAGGCGGGGGAGCGGAAGGACGTTGTAATTTAGGTCAGCCCAAGCGAACGAAGCAGGTGAGTGTAAGCAAGCGCCCTGAAGACTGGGCCGGCGCAATTTCAAGCCGAAGCAATCAGTCCAAGCGAAGATGAACGTAAGGCAACGAATCCAAGCAAGATCCTCGGTCGTGTGGACCCAGAAGGTAAGATGGTCCAGACGCCTGAGGCTGACGCTGGTTCCCCTACTGCTTGTTCAGCCGGGGCCCCACCGCGTGTCGTAATCCCTTAGCAGCCTTAGCAGGCTTCGTGCCATCGAGTCCCTGGGCTGCCCAACGTGACACCCGTCAGGGCGGCATACAGCCTTTCACAAGGTCCTCGGCTGGAATGCCTGCAGGACTTCTGGGTTCCATCCTCTGGCGGCAACGCCCTCCTACCGTCGCGTCAGGGCACTCCTGTCGCAGCCAGGGCAGGGGTCTGCAGTTTTTGCAGACCTCCTCTCGTGCCAGGTTCTCAGCGAGAAACCCCGAAGACGTGATCATGCAGTGCTTCCGCATGGCAGCGCTGGCACGGAAGCAAGCGACCCCGTGATGCGATGCCTCCTGCAGGCGTCACGAGCAGGTACTCCCAGTCCCCCCCCTCCGGATCGTACCCAGGAGCCCGTTTTTCCATGACCAGCACGGCCGTTGGAGCCGGTGCCCCGGCCGCATAGTGCATCTCCGCCAGGATGCTTCCCGTCGGCAACTGTCGGGTTGGTCCAAGCCGCTGGTAGGCAGCAGCAACTGGGTTGGCGCGAATCTCCCCTTCCACCGTTCCCGCAAAGTGCTGGGAACGCACCCGTGGACCTGCCAGTGGCCACGACCGCAGGACCGAGGCGTACTCCCACTGGGAAGCAGGTGGGCTTGCACCCGGCGCTCCCTTCGACGCAGATGACGCAGATGACGCAGCCGCGGCTGGAAAGATTGCCCTTTCCGGGGCTGCGCTGAGCCACTGTCCCTCCGAGGACTTCTCGGCGGCACTTCGGGTCGTCGAGCAGGCAAGCAGCAACACCAGGGGCGCGAGGCAGGCTCGGGACGCCATCCGCGCCTGATGCTACCGTATGGCGATGAAAGCAACCGCCTCTCGGCGTGTCACCCACGCGATCCTCCTGGCAGCGGGCATGGCGCTCGCGGCCGTTGCGGTGGTGGCGGATGCACCGGACGCCCTTGCGCAGTCCTCCTCACGGCGCGCTTGGCTCGGCGTCGAGCTCGCTCCTGGAACGGGTGGCGGCGTGGTCGCCAAGCACGTCGTCACCAACTCCCCGGCTGGCAAGGCTGGCCTCTCTGACGGTGACCTCATCCTCGCTGCCGATGGCATCCCCCTCGAGGAGCCCCGCCAGCTCGTCGCCCGTGTCGCCCTGCTCGGCCCTGGCAACACCATCCAGCTCAAGTTGCGCCGAGGGAGCACCGACAAGCAGGCCACGGCCACCCTGGTCCAGTTCCCCGGCGATGAGCAGCTCCTCCGCCTCGACAAGATCGGCACCTTCGCGCCCACCTGGAAGCAGCCCCTCGACGCCGTCTCCGGCACTGTCCCGTCGAGCATCTCGGGCCTCCGCGGCAAGGTCGTGCTGCTCGACTTCTGGGCCACCTGGTGTCAGCCCTGCCGCATGATGTCGCCACAGCTCTCCAAGTGGCAGACCACCTACGCCTCTCAAGGCCTCGCCGTGGTCGGCGTCACCACCGATGACGTCCCCACGGCCACCCGCACCGCCCAGGCCCTCTCCATGACCTACGCCGTCGCCTCCGACGCCCAGGCCGCCACCATGTCGACCTACGGCGTCCGCGCCCTCCCCGCGATGTTCGTCATCGACAAGAAAGGTGTCATCCGCGACGTGCTCGTCGGCTACGACCCCATGCGCCACGCGGAGCTTGAGAAGCTCGTCCAGACCCTCCTCGCGGAGCCAGCCCCCACCCCCTGAGCCCTGACCCCCCTCCCTTGACTCCCCCCGCCCTCTCCACCCCCTGATCCCCGCACCCCTCTCCCCGCATGCTCCAGCTCGTCGACGAGCTCCTCTGGGCACTGCGCCGCGAGGGCTTCACCATCTCCACCGCCCAGGCCATCGACGCCGCCCGCGCTTGCGCCCTCGTCGGCTTCTCCGATCCTGCCACCCTCCGCGGAGCACTCGCCACCGTGGTGGTCGAGCGTGCCCAGGATCGCGACCGCTACGCCGCCTGCTTCGACCGCTTCTTCACGCCTGGCCAGGGCCACATCGGCGACATGTGGGCCCGCCTCCGGGACCTTGGCTTCTCGGACACCGAGCTCGGCGCCCTGCGCGACCTCGTCGACGCAGCGGCCCAGCATCGACGCGGCGCAGAGACCGCCTTCCGGGCGACCACCGGCACCGAGGGCGAGCTCGACCACCTCCTCCTCTCCGCGGGCGCCATCCGCACCCTCGCCCCCCTCACCAGCCCGCGCCAGGCCGGGTTCTTCACCCAGCGCCTCCTCGACCAGCTCGGCGTCCCCACCGCCGCCTCTGCCCTCGCCCGCATCCGCCAGGCGCTCCGTGAAGCCATCGGCGACCAGCGCGGCGACGCCCTCGCGAACGCCCTCTCGGCCGAGCTCGAACGCGTCCGCCGCCGCGTCAGGACCCACGTCGACACCGCGGCCCAGCGCGCCGAGGCCAGCGACCCCGAGCGCGGCGGCCCCATGGACACCCCCTTTGCCGCCCTCTCCGAAGCCGACCTCGCCGAGGTACGCCGCGGCATCCGTCGCCTCACCGAGCGCCTCCGCGGCGCCGAGCGTATCCGCCGCAGAAAAGCCCGCAGCGGCCGCATCGACCCGCACGGCACCCTCCGCCGCAGCCTCCGCACCGGCGGCGTCCCTCTCACCCTCGTCCGCCGCGTCCGCCGCCGCGACCGCCCCCGGCTCTGGGTCCTCTGCGACATCTCCGACTCCGTACGGATCGCCTCGCGCTTCTTCCTCGAGTTCCTCGTCGCTGCCCAGGACCTCTTCGACCGCACCCGCTCCTTCGTCTTCGTCAGCGAGATCGCCGAAGTCACCCGCCTCTTCGACGAGCTGGACCCCGAGCGCGCCCTCGCCCGCATCGAGTCGGGCGCCGCCGTGAGCCGCGCCCACAACTCCAACTACGGCCGCGCCCTCCGCGACTTCGAGGCGCGCCATGCCCCCGAGATCGACCGCCGCACCACCCTCGTCGTCCTGGGGGATGGCCGCACCAACTACCTCCCCGACGAAGCTGCCACCGTCCGCAGGCTCCGCGAGCGCGCCCGCGCCGTCCTCTGGCTCTGCCCCGAGGGCCCCTCCGCCTGGACGGGCGACAGCGCCATGCCCCGCTACGCCGCCGCCTCCACCAAGGTGCTTGTCGCGCGGACCGGCCACGAGCTCGAAGCCGCGGCGCGGGAGGTGGCCGCCTGGCGCGCTTAAGGCTATGGGGACCCGGACATGAGCCTCGATCAGAAGCTGAAAGACACCCTCGCGCGGGTCGAACAAGGTGGGGCCCCCAAGTACCACGACAAGAACCGCGAGCAGGGCAAGCTCTTCGCCCGTGAACGCGTCGCCTCCCTCCTCGACGAAGGCAGCTTCCTCGAAGACGCCGCCCTCGCCAACGCCCTCGACCCCGAACTCCCCGCCGACGGCGTCGTCACCGGCACCGGCACCATCCAGGGCCGCCCCGTGGCCATCATGGCCAACGACTCCACCGTCAAGGCCGGCTCCTGGGGCAGGCGCACCGTCGAGAAGATCCTCCGCATCCAGGAGACGGCCCGCCGCCTTCGCTGCCCCCTCTTCTACCTCGTCGACTCCGCCGGCGCGCGCATCACCGACCAGATCGAGATGTTCCCCGGACGCCGCGGCGCCGGCCGCATCTTCCACAACCAGGTCGCCCTCTCCGGCATGGTCCCCCAGATCTGCCTCCTCTTCGGCCCTTCTGCCGCTGGCGGCGCCTACATCCCCGCCTTCTGCGACGTCGTGGTGATGGTCGAGGGCAACGCCAGCATGTACCTCGGCTCCCCCCGCATGGCCGAGATGGTCATCGGCGAGAAGGTCACCCTCGAAGACCTCGGCGGCGCCCGCATGCACTGCTCCGTCTCGGGCTGTGGCGACGTCCTCGTCAAGACCGAGCAGGACGCCATCGCCTTTGCCAAGCGCTACATCGCGCTCATGCCCTCCCACTGCGATGCGCACCCGCCCGCCGCCGAGCCCCGCCCTGCCAAGGCTGGCCAGAAGCCCCTCGAAGAGGTCATCCCCGTCGACGAGAACAAGCCCTTCGACATCATGGCCGTCATCGATGCCATGATCGACGAAGGCAGCTTCGTCGAGATCAAGAAGCTCTTCGCCAAGGAGATCATCACTGGCCTCGCCCGCATCGACGGCCGCGTCGTCGGCATCGTCGCCAACCAGCCCAAGTACAAGGGCGGCGTCCTCTTCGTCGACTCCGCCGACAAGGCGGCCCGCTTCATCTGGCTCTGCGACGCCTACAACATCCCCCTCGTCTACCTCGCCGACGTCCCCGGCTTCATGATCGGCACCGTCGTCGAGCGCCAGGGCATCATCCGCGCTGGCGCCAAGATGATCGCCGCCGTCAGCGAAGCCACCGTCCCCAAGCTCTCCGTGATCGTCCGCAAGGCTTACGGAGCCGGCCTCTACGCCATGTGTGGACCCGCCTTCTCCCCGGACGAGTGCATCGCCCTCCCCACCGCCTCCATCGCCGTCATGGGCCCCAGCGCGGCCGTCAACGCCGTCTACTACAACAAGATCCAGGCGGTCCCCGAAGGCCCCGAGCGCGACGCCCTCGTCCAGCGGCTCCGCGACGAGTACCGCACTGACATCGACCTCACCAAGCTCGCCAGCGAGCTGGTCATCGACGGCGTGATCCCCACCGCCGACCTCCGCCGCGAGGTCTCCCGCCGCCTCGCCCGCTACGCCGACAAGATCGAAGAGCGCCCGCGCAAGAAGCACCTCGTCCCGCCCGTGTGAACCACCCGGCAGCCCGGCAGACCGGCAGCGCCGCGCGCCTCCCCTCGCGCCCCGGCGCCTCCCCTCGCGCCCCGGCGCCTCCCCTCGCGCCCCGGCGCCTCCCCTCGCTCGTGTACACTCCTCGCGTGCGTATCCGCCGCCTCGCCCCGAGCGCCGCCCTCCTCGCCGCCGCCCTCGCCGCCCTCCTCCCCGCCTCCCCCTCTCCGGCCCATGCCGACGCCCCTGCCGAGCCCCTCGCCAGGCACCTCGCGCGCCCGGGCCGCCCCCATCCCCTCGCCGACCCCTCCGGCCGCATCCCCGTCCTCGTCCCGCTCCCCCCCGGCGCCGACGCCCGCGCCCTCGGCCTCCTCCCCGTTGCACCTGGCTTCGGCGCCATCCACCTCGCCCCTCCCGATCTCGGCGCTTACGCCCGCACCCCCGCGGCCCTCCCCCTGCTCGCAGGACCGCCCCGAAGACCCCTCCTCGACGTCTCCGGACAGCTCACCCGCGCCACCGCCTACCGCACCGCCACGAACCGCACCGGCGAAGGCGTCATCGTCGGCGTCATCGACACCGGCTTCGACCTCACCCACCCCGACCTCCGCCATGCCGACGGCCGCTCCCGCATCGCCTGGCTCCTCCAGGCCGGCAGCCCCCGCGGCCTTCACCCCGAGCTCGAAGACGCCTACGGCTGCACCGACCCCGACCAGACCCCTTGCGCCGTCCTCGCCGCCGAGGACATCGACGCCCTCATCGCCGCGGGCGAAGAAGAACTCTCCAGCGCCCGCGCGGCCCACGGCACCCACGTCGCCTCCACCGCTGCCGGCAACGGCGGCCTCATGGACGGCACCGCCTCCCCCTACGTCGGCGTCGCCCCTTCCGCGACCCTCATCCTCGCTGCCCCCTCCCTCCCCGGAGAGGGCTTCCAGGACAGCGACCTCCTCAACGCCACCCGCTTCATCTTCGACCGCGCCGACGCCATGCAGGCCCCCGCCGTCGTCAACCTCAGCGTCGGCGGCGACTTCGGCCCCCACGACGGCACGAGCCCCATCGAGCAGGGCCTCGCCGCCATGGTGGGCGAAGCGCACCCGGGCCGCGTCATCGTCGTCGCTGCCGGCAACAGCGGCGCGCTCTACACCCTCGACGGCCAGGGCCCCTTCGGCATCCACACCGAAGCGCACGTCACCCCGAGCGCCACGGTCCGCGTCCCCATCCGCACCAACGCCTCCGAGCAGGGCCAGGGCTACGTCTGGATCACCTTCCGCCCCGACGACGACGTCTCCGTCGGCCTCGAAGGCCCCGACGGCAGCACCTGGGTCTCCACCACCGACCCCGGCGACGACGCTGGCTACACCGGCAGCGACGACGACCTCACCGCGGCCGTCATCAACCGCCTCGCCAACGGCAAGTCCCCCATCACCGAAGCCACCAACAGCGCCGTCGTCGCCTGGGACGGCGCCTGGGACGCCGGCGAGATCACCATCACCCTGCAGGGCAAAGGCGACGCCCAGCTCTGGCTCGTCGGCCTCGGCGACGTCTCCACCTCCACCGGCCTCGGCCTCCAGTTCACCCGCGCCATCAAGCAGGGGACCATCACCGTCCCGGCCAGCCACCCCGACCTCCTCGCCGTCGGCTGCACCTTGAACCGCCTCCAGTGGACCCCCTTCGGCGCCACGCAGGCCATCACCATCGCCTCCCTCGGCGGCGCCCCTGCCGTCGCCGACAGCGCCTGCTTCTTCAGCTCCGCCGGCCCCACCCCCTTCGGCGTCCCCAAGCCCGAGATCAGCGCCCCTGGCGGCTTCGTCGCTGCGGCCATGGCCACCGGCGCCGACCCCCGCGAGGAGCGCGGCGGCCTCTTCGACCCCCCGGGCTGCCCCGACGACTCCCCCTGCTTCGTCGTCGACGACCACCACGCCATCACCACGGGCACCTCCATGTCGTCCCCCCAGGTCGCTGGCGCCGTCGCCCTCCTCCTCGAACGCGACCCCACCCTCACCCAGGCCCGCGCCACGCGCCTCCTCCAGGCCGGCGCCCGCTACCCCGAGGGCGACGTCCCCAACCAGACCCAGCTCGGCCCTGGCACCCTCGACATCGAGGGCGCCATGCAGGCCCTCGACCTCGCCCTCGCCTCTCCTCCCGGCGGGCCCCCCTCCGAAGAACCCCCCGCCGATCCCATCGCCCCCGCCCTCGACCGGAGCTGGTACGTCATGTCCAGCAGCTACGCCCGCCCCGATCCCACCTGGCCCGTCTGGGGCCTCGTCGAGCTGCGCGAACCCGACGGCTCCATCGCCAGCGACATCGACGAATCCCTCCTCGACGTGCGCGTCACCGGCGGCCAGATCACCCAGGCCCTCACCCGGGTCGAGCCTGGCTTCTTCCGCTTCGCCGTCGCGGCTCCCCGGGGCGTCTTCGGCACCACGCTCACCGTCGACGTCCTCTACGACGGCCTCTCCCTCGGCGCGCGCGAACTCCCGGTCGGCACCGACGTCTGGACCTCGAGCGGCGACATCTCCGCCACGAGCGCCGCCTGCGCCTGCGCGACCACCGGCACCTCCTCCGACGCGACCCGCCCCTCGGCCCTCGCCGCGCTTGCCCTCGCCGCGCTCCTCACCCGCCGCCGCCGGCGCCGCTCCTGAACGCTACCTGACGCCCGCCTCACTCCGGCGGCGTGAGCATGCGCTTCGCCAGCTCGGCCCGCCGCTCCGCGAGCCGCGTGCCCACCCGCGCCGCCACGTACGCGCCGACCTCCGCGTGCTCCGCGATCCGCACCCCATCCTCCGCGCACGCCGCCACGAGCAGCCCCGCGAACGTCTCTGCGTCCGCACACCGCGCCCGCACGTCCACCTGCAGCGCGGCTCCGAGCGCCCGCGACAGCGCCCGCGGCGCGTCGGGCTGCACGCTCCAGAGCAGCGGCGGCTCCGCGACGTCTTCCTCTTGTTGCGCACCGCGCTCCCCGCGCTCCCCGTATCCCCCCCGCTCTCCGTATCCCCCCCGCCCCTCCCCGGCGTGCAACCTCCGCCCCGCCAGGAGCTCCCAGCCCACCACCCCCATCGCCCACACATCGCAGCGCCGATCCAGCGGCCGCCCCCGCATTTGCTCGGGCGCCATGTACGCATTCCTCCCGCGCCCGGTCCCCTCGGGGCGCGCCGACGAACGCGCCACCCCGAAGTCGATGAGCCGCGTCAGCCCATCGAGCCCCACCAGCAAGTTTTGCGGACACACATCGCAGTGCACCACCCGCGCGGCCTGCCCGGAGGCATCCCGCAGCTCGTGCGCCGCGTGGAGCCCTGCCAGCCCATCGAGCAGCACCCGGAGCGCCACCCCGATCGGCAGCCCCGCCTCTCTCGCCGACGCCTCTCTCGCCGACGCCTCGGTGCCCGTGGCGCCGAGGAGCACGGCGAGCGTCTCCCCTTCCACGTACTCCATCGCCAGGTACAGCCCGTCCGCGGTCTCCCGCGCCTCGAGCCCTGCCACCACGTGCGGGTGCCGGAGCTGCGCCGTGAGCCGCGCCTCCTCCGCCATCTCCTGCCGGAACTCCGCGATGTCCCGCAGAAACGCGTGAGGGATCTTCAGCGCCACCGCCGCGCCGTCGCTCCGTCGGCGCGCCAGGTACACCGTGCCCATCCCCCCGCTCGCGATCGGGAGCAGGATCTCGTAGCGGACCTCCGCCAGCGTGAGCGATGCCCCCCCGCTGGGCCTCGACGTGCGCATCGATCTCCAGTGTACCACCGACCTCCAGCTTGCACGCCCAGGGCGCCTCTGCCGTCGCCTCCACCCCCCACGCGCCCCTCGCGCTCACGCGGTGCGGGCCCGCTGTCGCTGCTCTTGCCGTGTCCCACGCAGCAAAGATTCAGGCAGTGCCCGATATCTCCCCGCCGTCCGGAGTGCGAACCGAGGGTTCATCTGTTGAGCAAAGGAGAATGCTTGTGTCCATGAAGACCTGCCTCGCCCTGTTCGTCCTCGGCATCGCCACGGTTGGCTGCGGCGAGTCCAGCCAGGTGACCCCCGAGCCTGCGACGCCTGCGGCCGTGCCTCCCGCCCCCGAGCCCCCGCCGCCGGCCGAGCCCCCGCCGGCCGAGCCTGCCGCGGCGCCCGCGCCGCCGAAGCCCATCGAGGTCACCATGACCGCGACCAGCGGCTCCAAGGTCCAGGGCACCGCGACGCTCGAGGAGACCTCCGAGGGCGTGAAGCTCACCCTCAAGCTGACCCAGGTCCCCGCGGGCAAGCACGGCATCCACATCCACCAGAAGGCCGACTGCAGCGACCCCGAGGCCAAGAGCGCCGGCGATCACTTCGCCCCCGATCAGCCGAAGCACGGCTTCCCCGACCAGGCCGAGCATCACCTCGGCGACATGGGCAACCTCACGGCCGAGAAGGACGGCAACGTCAACTTCGAGTTCGTGATCAAGGGCGCCAACCTGAAGAAAGACGACGCCAAGTCCCTGATCGAGCGCGCCATCATCCTCCACGCCAAGGAGGACAAGGGCACCCAGCCCTCCGGAGACGCCGGCGGCCGCATCGCCTGCGGCGCCATCAAGGGCTGATCGCCCGCCGCGCCACGTCCTCCGCGCCGCGCCACGTCCTCTCCGCCGCGCCACGTCCTCGCCCACAGGCCTGCCTACCAGGCCTGCCCTGCTTGCGATCCTGCGCTCATCACGCTAGCGGAGGCACATGCCCTCCTCCCGCACCATCGGCGCGTACATGACCCCGAGCCCCCTCACCGTGCCTCGCGACACCCCCATGGCGCAGGCGTTCAAGACCATGGAGGAGCACGGCTTCCGCCACTTGCCCGTGCTGGATGGCGAGCACCTCGTGGGCCTCGTGTCCGAGCGCGAGCTCCGGGTCGTGGAGAACATGCGGGGCATCGACTCCGCGTACGTCACCGTGGGCGATTTCATCCTGGAGGCGCCCTACGCCGTCTCGCCCGACACGCTCGCGCTCGAAGCCGTGCGGGTCATGCGGGAGCGCAAGATCGGCTCCGCCGTGGTGGTGGAGGGCGACAAGGTCGTCGGTCTGTTCACGACCACGGACGCGCTCCGGCTCCTCATCGACGTGCTCGAACAGGGCGACTGAAGGGCGGGGGCATCGCTCCCCGCGGTCCCTTCCAGACCGGAGAGGCAGCGCCACGCGACGCGCGCGTCCGTTCCCTCAGCACAACGTCCCCTGGAACCGGTTCGGACGTCGATTTCCTGCGCACAACGTCCCCTGGAACCGGTTCGGACGTCGGTTCCCTCAGCACAACGTTCCCTGGAACCGGTTCGGACGTCGGTTTCCTGCGCACAACGTCCCCTGGAACCGGTGCGGGCGTCGGTTTCCTGCGCAGAAGGGAGGGTTGCCGCGAGGCGGGCGTCGGTTTCCGCGCGCAGGGGAGCGTCAGCCGACTTGGCCTGGCCTCACGCCTGATCGTTCGTGCGCCGGTCGCCAGTCCAGGCCGAGGGCGTCGAGCCCGGCGGCAGTGAGGGCCTCCTCGGGCACGCTGCCGTCCTCCGAGAGGCCGCGCACGGCGTGGTAAGCGCGCTTCATCCCGTCGAGCTGCGCCCGGGTCAGCACCGCCCCGCGGGCGGCCCCGCCGGGCAGGGGGGCCTCGAAGAAGCGCGCGGGGAGGGTGTCCTCCGCGGCGGTCCAGCCCTCGCGCGCGTTGAAGAGGCGCTTGAGGAGGACAATGCGCCGCGCGACGGCCTGCACCTCGGGGCCGGTGAACGCGCACCCCGTCACGGCCGCGAGCATCTCCGCCGCTTCCTCGTGCACGTCGCGCAGGGCCCGCCGGAGGAACTTGCAGAGGATGAGCGCGTCGAGGACTGCCGCGCGGTCCTCGGCCTCCACCGCGAGCGGCGCGGCTTCCGGCGCGCCGGCGAGGCGGTCGACGCGGCCCGAGAAGTCGACCTCGTAGGCGCCGCTGCGGTTGTGATCGGCGCCGCGCGGAGAGACCGCGAAGCCGAGCGCCATCGTCTGGAGCGCGCGCGGCTCGTAGCCGGGGATCTCCAGGCCCTTCACGTGGGGCGCGAAGTCCGGCGCGGGGGGGCCGAGGATCTCGGCGACCCGGCGGGAGCCCTCGGCGAGGAGCGCGCCGAGGCCGGGGCGTCGGTGGGCGATGGCCTCCAGCAGGCCGCAGAGCCGCGCGCCGTCGCCGAAGCGGAGCCCTGAGGCCTCGGCTTCCCAGGGCGTCCCGGCGAACAGACCCCGCTCGGCGCACTCCATGGCGAACGCGATGGTGCCGCCCGCGGAGATGGTGTCGAGGCCGAGCGCGTCGCACGCTCCCGAGGCGCGCAGGACCACCTCTGGATCCGACACCCCGCACAGCGGACCGAGCGCGAAGACGTTCTCGTACTCGGCCTTCACGGGCTTCGTTCCCGGCGCCACCTCGAAGAAGTGCTCGCACCCGATGGTGCAGCCCGAGCAAGCGCTGCGCCCCCGGGCGCGGGTCTCATGGAGCGCCTCGCCCGACAGCGCGGCCGCTCCCTCGAAGGTGCTCTCCTGGAAGTTCCGGGTGGGCAGCGCGGCGAGCCGGTTGAAGGTGGCCAGGTTCGCGACGGTCCCGAGGGCGCGGTACTTCTCCGTCGCGGGCCCCAGCGAGCGCCGGGCGAGATCGCGGGCGATGGCCACGGCGCGCTCGGGGTGGGCGAGGGGAACCGCGCGCTTGCCGCGCACCCCCACGGCCTTGATCTGCTTCGCCGCGAGCACCGCCCCGAGCCCGCCGCGGCCCGCGTGGCGCCCGTTGTTCGCGAGCCCGGCGTAACGCACCAGGTGCTCGGCCGCGAGCCCGGCGACGGTCAGCTCGTAGCCAGGGTGCGTGGCCGCGAGCTGCGCGTCGAGCGCGTCGAGGCGGAGATCGTGGCCCCAGAGGGCAGGGCAGGGGACCACCTCCAGGCGGTCTCCGTCGAGCAGCACCACCGAGGGGACCCTGGCGCGCCCGGTGAGGACGATGGCGTCGAAGCCCGTGCGCTTGCCGGCGATCGCGAACCCCGACGACGAGAGCGCATCGTTGAGGCGCCCGGTGAGCGGCGACTTGGCGACGAAGGCGAGCTTGGCCGAGGTGGTGAGCGGCGTGCCGACCAGCGGCCCGAACGCGAGCACGAGCGCCGCGGCGTCGCCCAGCGGATCGAAGCCGGGCGGCGTCTCCCGCGCCAGGATCCAGGTGCCGAGCCCGACCCCACCGACGAGCATGCGCGAGACGGCCGGCGCGATGGAGACGGCGCGTGCCTCGCCCCCGGTGAGGTCGACCCTCAGGTAACGCCCGAACCAGCCCCCCGCGGGGAGAGGTGCGGCGGGCGCGCCGTCGTCGGATCGGGCTGAGGGAGGCTGCGCGGCAGGCATCGGCAACGCGGGGATGGTGGGGTCTGCGCAGGGTACCATGACGCACTGGACCATGGCTTCCGGGCAGGGCGCGCGGTCAGGCTGCGCGGGCGGGGCTCGCGGGCGATGCGCTCCGGTGTTACCTTCGAGGGACCCCGGGACCCACGGCTCGGGGGCGCGACCGCATGCAACCTGCTTCCGCAAGCGAGCTCTCGTCCCTCACGTCCCTCGTGGAGGGGTCCACCGTCGCGGATTACCTGCTCCTCGCGCGGCTCGGCGAAGGGGGCATGGGCGTGGTCTTCAAGGCCGAGGACACCAAGCTGCGGCGGGTGGTGGCGCTCAAGCTCCTCCACCCCAGCGTCGCGCAGGATCAGGAGAAGCGGCGCAGGTTCCTCCGGGAGGGACGGCTCGCGGCGCACCTCACCCACCCCTGCCTGGCCACCGTGTACCAGGTCGGCGAGGCAGACGGGCGGATCTTCATCGCCATGGAGCTGTGCCATGGCAAGAGCCTGAAGCTCCTGATGCAGGAGCAGCCCATGCTGCCCTACGGCGAGGCGCTCCACCTCTTCCGGGAGATGACGCGGGGGCTGCGCAAGGCGCACGAGGCAGGGGTCATCCACCGGGATCTCAAGCCCGACAACGTGATGGTAGGCGGCGACGGCATCGTGAAGATCCTCGACTTCGGCGTGGCGAAGCCGACCGAGGACATCGACGCCACCTTCACCGATCTGCGCACCCAGCACGGCGCCCTGGTGGGCACGCCCGCGTACATGTCGCCCGAGCAAGCGACGGGCAAGGTCGTGGACGCGCGCTCCGACATCTTCAGCCTGGGGGTGGTGTTCTACGAGATGCTCGCGGGGCGGCGGCCATTCCTCGGCGAGACCTGGCAGGACACCATCATCGCCATCAACCGCGACGTGCCCCCGCGCGCGTCCTCGCTGCGGCAGGAGCTGTCGCCCGAGGTGGACGCGGTGCTCGATCGGTGCATGGCGAAGCGGCCCGACGACAGGTACGCGAGCTGCCGCGAGCTGCTCGACGACATCGACAAGCTCCAGGCGAACGCGGGGATCTTCCGCTCGGGGATCGTGACGACCGGCGGATCGCTCCGGCCGCCGCCGATGTCGGCCACGGAGACGCCCTCGGCGCCGCTCCTGATGCCCGACGCGCTCCCCGACGCGCTCCCCGACGCGCTCAAGGCATCGTCCACGAACCCGCGGGTGATCCCGCCGTCCTTGTCCTCGTCGCCCTCGGCGTCCTTCTTGCCGCTGCCCGCGGAGGGCAGCCTGCCGCAGCGCACGTCCTCGCGAACCCTGCTGCTCCTCGGCGGCGTGCTCGGGGTGATCGCGCTCGGCCTGGGCATCGCCCTCCTCGCGGGGCGCGGAATCGCGGTGGACGCCGCGGCGGACGACGCGCAAGGGCCCGCTGCAGGGGCAGGGACGGCCATGGAGAGCGCGCCTTCTCCGCCGCCCTCGGCGACGCCCGCGACACCGGAAGCGCCTGCATCTCCGTCACCTGGAGCGGCACCCTCGGGGGCGCCCGGGGGCGACCCTGCGTCGCCGACCACGGGCGTCGCTCCTTCCCCGGGGGCCGAGGCGTCAGGGCGTGGAAAAGCGCCGCGTCCGGCAGTGACGGCGGGGGGCGCTGCGACCTCGCCCGGGGCTCCCGCGAAGCCCATGGCAGCACCGCCGGAGGCTGCGCCGCCGCCTGCCTCACCGCAGCCAGTGGCCACCTCCAAACCGCGCAACGAGATCCTCGGCTTCTGAGTCTCCACGAGGGGACTCGCGTCCCCTCGCCCCGCCGGGAGTGAATCCCGACGGGGCCCCACTCCCCGCGAACCGCTCTCGCCAACCGCCACGCAGTGCCCCTTGGCAAAGCGTCGCTCCCTGGGTTTCCTTAGAGGTGATGACCGCCCGTCGCTCGACCAAGGCCGCTGCTCCCGAGGTGAGGTGCGCGCGCCGCGTGGAGCGATCGGGGGCCCTCTCCGGCCTTGCCCCGCTCCTGTCGGCCGCGCTGGGGGCGTGGCTCTCCCTCGCGCCGCTCCAGGCCCACGCCCAGGTGCCCTTCTCGGAGATCCAGGACGTGGCGCGGGCGAAGGCCGAGGAGGGGCTCGCGCTGTTCGCCGAGAGGCGGTGGCAGGATGCGTACGAGCGGTTCCGGATCGCGGAGGACCTCTTCCACGCGCCCACGCTGGTGCTCCACATGGCGCACTGTCAGCGCGAACTCGGGCGGCTCCTCGCGGCGCGCGCCCTGTACCGCAAGGTCGCCGAAGAGAAGCCGGCGGAGGACGCGCCCGAGGCCTTCCGCAAGGCGCAGGAGATCGCCCGCGAGCGGCTCGCCGAGCTGGAAGAGCGGATCCCGCGGATCTCGGTCGACATCCCCGGCCAGTCTTCGGAGGGGCTCCTGGTGCTGCTCGACGGAGGGCCGGTGGTGGCGCTGCACCCCGCGGACATCGAGCTGGATCCGGGGCGGCACCGCATCCACGCGGCGGCGAGGGGCGCGGAGCCGGTCGACATGACGCTGGACGTCGCCGAGCGGGAGCGGCGTCGGGTGCGGATCGCGATGAAGGCAGTGGCGCCGCCGCCTCCGCCGCCGCCTCCGGGGTCGCTCATGCCGGGCGGGATCGCGCTCGGGGTGGGGCTCGGGGGCCTGGCGCTGGGCGCGATCACCGGGGGGATCACCCTGGCGCGGACGGGCACCATCCGGGAGTCGTGCGACGGCGCGCGCTGCCCCGACACGCTCCGGGAGGACGCGGATGCGCTCCGGCCGGTGGCGATGGTGTCAAACGTGGGCTTCACGGTGGGAGGGCTCGGGCTCGCGGCGGGGATCGTGCTGCTCATCGTCAGGCCGAAGGCGGGCACGTCCTCGGTCGCGAGGCCGAAGGCGGGCACGTCCTCGGTCGCGTCGTCGCTCGTGGTTGGCCCGGGCGGCGTCGGGGGGAGGTTCTAGCGATGGGTCGACCCGGAGGCAGGGGCGCCGTGCTGGGCGTGATCCGGCGTGCGTGGTGGTCCGGGCTGGGCGCGGTCGCGTGGGGTGTTGCCCTGACGCTCGGGGGGAGCTTCCTTGCCGGGTGCGAGGAGGTGTCGGGGCTGTCGGGGCTCACGTTCGCCTGCTTTCCGGAGAGCGACGCGGAGGCGTGCGCGGGCGTGGCGTGCGGGGAGGTGCTGAACCAGTGCGGGGAGCCGGTGACGTGCCCCGACACCTGCCCGGCGCCGTATGCGTGCGAGGCCGGTGGGGTCGGGGCGAACACCTGCGGGTGCACGGGGGGAACCAACCTGACGCCGCCTGCGCCGGAGGGATGCGTGCTCGAGGACGGGCGGATGGGGCTCGGAAACTCCTTCTACGCCTGCGATCTCAACGTCTCGTTCCAGGTCGGGAGGGATCTCTGCCGGAGCTTCGGGACCGATCTGGCGATCCTCGGCAGCTCGGGCGAGAACACGGTCGCGCGCCAGGCCATGTCCATGGGCTCGTGGATCGGCCTCTGGGACGAGGCGGAGACGGAGCTCGCCGATGACTTCCTGTGGGTGGATGGCTCGCCGGTGACCTTCTCGGCGTGGACGGCCGGAGAGCCGAACAACACGGGAGGGGGCGAGCACTGCGTGGAGATGATCAAGCCCGCGGGCACGTGGAACGACGCGCCGTGCGGGAACAAGCGGGCGGTGCTCTGCGAGACGACGTGCCCGGCGCTCACGAGCGAGTAACGCGCTGACCGGAAGCGCGTCGCGAGCGCCCCGCGGCCAGGGAGGCCGACCGAGGAATCCTCGCGGATGTCGAGGGAGGCCGACCGACGACGGGGACGCGCAGCAGCGCTGCCAGTCAGCGCGTCAGCCGCCGGCGTCGGCGGAGAGGAGGACCACCACGTCGCCGGGGGTGAGTGGGGTCGTGGGGTCGGCGGTGAGGTGACGGCCGTTGACGGCGACGAGGTAGCTCGGGGCGAGGCGGTCTCCCGAGACCACGTGGGGGGAGAGGGCAGGGCAGCGCGTGCCGAGGGCGAGGAGCGCTTCGCCGAGAGAGCTGGCCTCCACCTCCAGCGCCTCGCGGCCCGCCCGGAGCCGGGCCACGCCGTACAGCTCGATCACCACCACGGCAGGATCGTACCACCTGCGGCAAAGGGCGCGCGCTATAGGGGGGCATGGTTCGCTTTGCGGCCCGCACCGGCTGGGATCTCACGGAAAACCACCACGCGAAGGTGCTCGCGGAGGCGCGCGCGACGGGCAAGGCGCTGATCGATCTCACCGAGTCGAACCCCACACGCTGCGGGCTCGCGGACGCGGGGCCGCTCGTGGCGCAGCTCGGGCACCCGCGGGGAGGGAGGTACGAGCCCTCGTCGCTCGGCCACCCCGTGGCGCGGGCGGCGGTGGGGCGGTACTACGCGGAGCGGGGGATCTCGGTCGACGCCGGGTGGGTGGTGCTCTCGGCGAGCACCAGCGAGGCGTACGGGTGGCTGTTCAAGCTGCTCGCGGACCGCGGGGACGAGATCCTGGTGCCGGCGCCGTCGTACCCGCTCCTGGAGTTCCTCGCGTGCCTGGAGGACGTGACGCTCACGCCTTACCCGCTCCTGCGCGAGGAGGGGTGGCGGGTGGACCTCGGCGCGCTGGAGCGGCTTTCGGGGCCGAGGACGCGCGCTGTCGTGCTGGTGCACCCGAACAACCCCACAGGGACCTTCGTGCGGCGGGACGAGGCGGACGCGCTTGCGGCGTTCGCGGCGGCGCGGGGCCTCGCGCTGGTGGTGGACGAGGTGTTCGGGGACTACGCGCACGGGGCGCTGCCGCAGAACCGGCTGCCGAGCTTCGCGGGGCACACGGGGGCGCTGACCTTCGTGCTGAGCGGGCTCTCGAAGGTGGTGGCGATGCCGCAGCTCAAGCTCGGGTGGATCGTGGTCTCGGGGCCGGAGGCGATCGCGGCGGAGGCGATGAAGCGGCTGGAGGTCGTGGCCGACACGTACCTCTCGGTGTCGACGCCGGTGCAGCTCGCGCTCCCCGAGATCCTGGGGGCGCGGGTGCCGGTGCAGCGCGCGATCCTGGGGCGGGTGCAGGAGAACATGCGGGTGCTGGACGAGGTGCTCGCGGCGGCGGGAGGGGCGACGCGGCGGCTGCCGGTCGACGGGGGGTGGTACGCGGTGCTCGCCGTGCCGCGGTGGCACGACGAGGACGGCTGGGTGGAGCTGCTGGTGCGGGAGGAGGGGGTGATCGTGCACCCGGGCTACTTCTTCGACATGCCGGCGGAGGGGTTCCTGGTGGTGAGCCTCCTGCCGGAGCCCGGGGCCTTCGCGGATGCCGCGCGACGCCTCGCCGCGCGGCTCTCGGGATGAGGAAGGGGCGTCTGGTCTTCGCGCCGGGTGGTGCGAAGCATCGGGGGTAGCGACCAACGGGAGCGTAGGGGCCGCGAGGCCCCTGCTCCAGGGTACGCAGTACTACTGGGACAGGATCACCACGGAGTAGGCGCCGATGGTGATGTTGGCGCTCTGGCCCATGCCGTCGCGGCCGCTGCCGTTGGCGTTGGTGTCGACGGTGGTGGTGTTGGCGAAGTCGGGCGAGTAGCCGTTCCAGTCGCTGTTGAAGCGCACCCGCCACATGCCCGAGCGGGGCATGCCGACGTTGTAGTTGGTGTAGGTCGTGCCGCTGAAGTTCGCGAGCACCACCACGTCGTCGCCGCCGCCGCCGTTCTTCCAGCGGTGGAAGGCGAGCACCTTCCCGCTGTTGTTCACGTGGTGCACGTTCACGTTGTTGCCGGCGAGGCCGCGGGTGTTGTTGAACCAGTTCCGGCGCAGCCGGATGAGGTCGCGGTACATCGTCACGATGCCCGGGAAGTAGCCCGCCTTGTTCCAGTCGACGGGGTCGGTGTCGGCCCACCAGCCGTCTTCGAGCAGCTCCTGGCCCTGGAAGATCATGGGGATGCCGGGGGAGGTCATCACCAGGGCGGCGCCGAGCGTCGAGCGCTTCTTCGCGTGCCAGCCGCCCGCGTTGCCGGCCCAGATGGCCTCGGGGACGCGCGTCTTGCCGTTGGCGCACTCGTCGTGGCTCTCGGTGTAGATGACCCGCTGGAAGGCCGAGCCGTTGAAGCCGTGGGTGATGGCGTTCTTCACCGCGTTCATGTCGCGGCCCGCGTCGCTCTGCGCGGTCATCGCGTCGCGGACCGGGTGCACGAAGGACCCGTCCCACTGCGCGTCGAAGCCCGCGCCGCCCTGCGAGGTGGGCTTGGTGATGGAGTCGCCGCCGCCGAAGTCCTCGGCGATGGAGATCTTCCAGGGCTGCGTCCCGTCGATGGAGTTGTTCACGTACTGCAGCAGGCTGAAGCCCTGGGGCAGGCTGGTCCCGCCGTCGGTGGTGCGGATGTACTTGGTGGCGTCGAAGCGGATGCCGTCGAGGTGGTACTCGTTCAGCCACCAGTGGATGCTGTCCTTGATGTAGTCGCGCACCTCGTTGCGGCCGTAGTCGGGGCGGGTGTTGCCCCAGGGCGTGCTCGCGCGCCAGTCCGTGTAGAAGTAGTGGCCGCCGTTGCCCATGCAGTCGCCGGTGAAGCACCACATCGGCAGGTCGCTCGGGCCGTAGTGGTTGTGCACCACGTCGACGATCACCGAGATGCCGCGGCGGTGGGCCTCGTTGACGAAGCTCTTCAGGTCGTCGGGCGTGCCGTAGGCGGTCTCGGGCGCGTAGGGGAACGAGGGGTTGTAGCCCCAGCTGAAGTCGCCAGGGAACTCGCCGACGGGCAGCAGCTCGATCACGTTCACGCCGAGGTCCCGCAGGTGATCGAGCTTCGCCTTCGCGCTCCCCCAGTTGCCGGGGCCGCCGCCGGGCGAGTCGTGGAAGGTGCCGGCGTGCATCTCGTAGATCACCATCTCGTTCCACGCCGGGATCTGGTAGCCGCCGTCGGTCCACTGGAAGTAGCCGGGGTCGTGGATGATGCTCGCGCCATTCGAGCGCTCCACGCGGGTCGCGCGCGGGTCGGACTTCCAGATCTTCTCACCCCAGGCGGTCTGGATGACGTACTGGTACTTCTGCCAGCGGGTCGCGTAGCCGAAGTCGCCCGAGAAGTTGCCGTTGAACTCGTTGCCGAGTTCGTCGGCGGTGGTGCTCCAGCCGTTCCAGTCGCCGGTGACCCACACCCGCTGCGCGCCGGGGGCCCAGACGCGGAAGGTGACGCCGCCGTTGTAGGGGATGGCGCCCATGCCCGGGCGCGATGAGGCGTTGAGTGCGACGGCGGTCTCGTCGACCTCCTCGCTCTCGTCGGACGCGCCGTCGACGTCGGTGGAATCGAAATCCTCGCTGCCGCACCCGCCAGCGATGAGGGCGAGCAGGGCGAGAGACAGTGTGCCTCGGTTCATGATGCCTCCAGGGTTCTCGGAGATCGTGCCGCACTTTGTACGACACTTCAGGCGAGCACACGACACCGACTGCGATGTTTGATCACGTCGGGGACACCCTGAGGACGGCGTGACTGGAAGCCTCTCGCGTCAATGTCGAGACGACCGCGTAAGGCAGGTCGCGCCCCGCGGGGCACGCCGTCTCCCAGGTTCGTCCCTGGTCCCTGGCGCGGCCGTCGCGCGAAGCATCGGGGGTAGCGACCAACGGGAGCGTAGGGGCCGATAGGCCCCTGAATTGCCGTACGCAGTACCTAGCGGTGGATTTTGACGACGGTGGAGCGGCCCATCTCGGTGATGGCGCGCATGCCGTGCCAGCCTTCGGGGACGGGGGGATCGGTCCACGCGAAGATCTGCTTGGCGTCGATGGGGGACATGTTCACGCAGCCGCCGCTCTTCGGCTCGCCCCAGCCGTCGTGCCAGTAGGCGCCGTGGAGTGCGTGGGGGCCGCTGAAGTTCAGCACGTACTGCACCTCGGAGTGCACGATGAGATCGTTGGTGCTCGACACCATGGTGGCCGTGCGGAACTTGCCGTCGACGCGGAAGGTGCCGGTGGGGGTCGCGGCGGTCTCGATGGCGGGCACGCCCTCGGTGGGGATGCCGCCGCGCCCGGGGGAGATCATCGTCGCGAACACGGGCGTCGTCTCCTCGTAGGCGATCATCCAGCCACCGAGCACGCTCACCTCCAGCCATTTGCGCGGAGGGGATCCTGGCTCGGCGGGCTTGGTGAAGGGGATCTTCTGCGCTGCCTCGGGCACTGCCGCGTCGCTCTCCAGGAGCCACACGCCGGCTTCCTTCGTCTCCAGGTAGCGCTCCTTGCCTTCGCCTTCGGCGCGGCCGGTGAGGCCCACCCAGGACAGGCGCGCGAGATCCTTGCCGGTCGGCTCGAACGTGCCTGCGTCGGTGCGGCGGTAGGTCGGGCGGTCCTTCTTGCGGATGAAGGCGAGGGGCAAGGACACCCCGTCGCGCAGCCACACGCCCTGGAACGCCGAGCGCGGGTAGGGCTTCATCCGGTCGAGGGGGACGATGGCCTGGTCCGAGGTGAGCGCCCAGGAGCGGCCGTCGGCGTCGAAGGTCCGCGTGTAGGCGATGGTCGAGCCCTGCACCACGCGCGGGCGGGACTCGCGGACCAGGCCTCCGAAGGAGAACAGCTCGGGCTGGGGCAGGCCCGTGGGCTGCAGCGCGACGCCGACGAGGTGCTTGTCGATGGCGCGGATCTCCTCGTCGCTCTTCGCGGCGCGTGCCTGCGCGACCTTCTCCAGGTGCGCGGCGTGATCCCACTCCTTGCGGCGCTGCTCCTCCCGGGTGGGCAGCGTCGGGTAGCGCTGCGCGTCGATCGACTCCGCGTACTGGTAGGGCCAGGGCGAGTCGATCTTCGGCGCGTCGCGGCGGAGCGCGGCCACGGCAGGATCGTCGGGGTCGACGCTGGCCCCGGCGCCGGCGCACACGTAGCCGACCGGCTCCACGGCGTACCAGGCATCGCAGCCGGAGCCCTGGACGCGCGCGGCTTCCAGGCTGCCGCCGCGTACCCGCACCGAACCGCCGAGGCCGAGGTACCCGAGCCAGCCCTTGCTCGGGCGGGGCGCCGCGTTGATCCAGGCGAAGCGGGCCTTGGAGTAGATGCGGGGGCCGCCTGCCGTGTCCGGGGGAGCAGCCTCTCCGGAGCCTCCCGCGTGGATGGCGTGGGCGGCGTGGGCGCCCGGCGTGCCGGCGGTGTCGGGGAGGGTGGCGCTCGCGGGGAGCACCCCGCCGGGGGCGGGGACTGCGGCGGTGGCCGGTGCGGACGTGGTCTGCGCGGTGGGTGTGGTGGGCGCGGTGGGCGTGGTGGGCGCGGCGGCCGCGGTGCGGGGCTCGGTGGCTACCGGCGTCGTCGGGGCGGCGGCTGCGCGCGGGGGGGGCTCCAGGGAGACCGCTGGCTCCGAGCAGCCCGTGATGAGAGCGCCGGAGGTGGCGAAAGCGGCCAGGACGAGAACGCCCGTGGGGCGCAGCGACACGAGCAAAGGGGATGGCGTGGACATGATCGTCGAGGGCTGCGACGACTCTAGTGGTGTCGCCGCGCAGCGGACAAGCATCCGCGCGCATCCCGGCGCATCCCTCTTCCCGCCGTCGGCGCCGGTGCTGGCGAGCCTGGAGAGAGAGGCCGTATTTGACGGCTGGCACACTTGCGCCCTATGCTCCGCGAGGTTTTCCGCGTGGGCCCCACGCGGTTGTTGCGCCGGTAGCTCCGGCCGCGCTCGGACTTCCTGGTCTCCGCATGGAGGTGCGCCGCCCATGAACGCCCATCGTCGTACCTTGCTGCGGCTCGCCCTCCTCTCGACGCTGCCCCTGGCGCTGTTTGCGGCCACGTTCTCCTCGTGTGCAGAGGGGACCACCATCCCGGAGAGCCCCAGCGGTGGGACGGGCGCCGGGCCCGACGCGGGCGGCATTCCACCCGGGCAGGTGGGCGGCACCTGCGACGACGACACCGACTGCAGCGAGGGCACCTGCACTCAGATCGGCAACTCCAAGTACTGCTCGGTGCCGTGTCCGCCGGCGTGCCCCACGGGGACGTACTGCGCGATCATCGAGGGAGACTCGCTCTGCGTGCCCGACCTCGGGCAGCAGTGCCTGCAGTGCAACGCGCTGATCGACTGCAAGAGCCCCTCGGATGCGTGTCTCGCCTCGCCGCTCGGCGACAAGTTCTGCGCCCAGGACTGCACGACCCTCGGGACGTGCCCCTCCGGCTTCTCGTGCGTGGAGTCGAGCCTCTACAACTCGGGGCAGTGGCCCGCGACGAGCAGCACGGGCGGTGCGGGCGGTGCGGGTGGTGCGGGTGGTGCGGGCGGCGCTGGAGGGAGCGGCGGCACTGCCGGCGCGGGCGGTGCGCCCCAGCCGCCGCCGCCCTCGGGCGTGCCCTACAAGTTCTGCGTACCCGACGAGGGCCTGTCGTGCGCTTGTAGCGAGGGGCGCGATGGCGTGACCCACACCTGCTACGTGGAGAACGCCTTCGGGAAGTGCGCCGGCACCGAGACGTGCAGCGGCGCGGACGGCGCCTGGGCGGGCTGCGATGCGAAGACGCCCGCGGCCGACATCTGCAACGGCCTCGACGACGACTGCGACGAGGAGGTCGACAACGCCGACATCCTGCAGCTCTGCGGGAACCCGCCCCCGAACGGCGGTTACCGCTGCGAGGCGGGGACCTGCGTGCTCGACGCGTGCGCGCCTGGCTACACCCAGTATCCCGCAGGGCAAGCGTCGGACGGGTGCACCTGCCCCGTGGAGGCCCAGGAGCCCAACAACTCCTGCGCGGACGCCAAGCACGCGGGCTCGGTCTCCGACACCGCGCCCGGCTCGTTGCTCATCACCGGCTCTCTCTCCAGCGACACCGACGTGGACTTCTGGCAGGTGGACACGGTCGACACCGCCCAGGTGAACACCAACACCTACCACGTGAGCATCGACTTCGTGGCGCCCACGCCGAACAACGAGTTCGTGGTCGACGTGATCCGCGGCGCGGCTTGCGTGGACACGCCGACCGGGCCCTCGACGGCGATCACCTCCTACGACTGGTGCGTGGACGGCAACTACGGCAACCAGGGCGAGATCGCCTGCGGTCCCACGGCAGCGGTCCACTGCGGGAGCCACTCGTCCACGTACTTCCTGCGTGTCTACCGGAGGCCCGGGGCGACGGGTTCCTGCGCTGCCTACCGGATCTCGGTCTCCGCGGCCGGCGGCGACCCCTGCGACTTTACGCAGAAGTGCCAGTGACCTAGAGGGGGAGCGCCTCCCCATGCAGATCGAGCCTACCGAGACGCAGCTCCTCGTCGCCCGCACCGCCCGTGACTACGCCGAGCGGGTGATCCGCCCCGCCGCCGCCGACCTGGATCGCGAGGGGCGCTTCCCGTCGGAGATCCTCCGTGGCCTCGCCGATCTCGGGTTGATGGGGGTGAACGTGCCCGGGGCGCTCGGCGGCGCCGAGGCGGGGGCCGTGGCGTACGCGCTGGCGATGATGGAGGTCGCCCGGGCGTGCGCGTCGACGGCCGTCACCATGTCGGTCACCAACATGGTCGCCGAGGTCATCACCAGCTTCGGGACCGAGGCCCAGCGGGAGCGGTACGTGCCGCGCATCTGCTCCGGCGCGTACGAGGCAGGGTCGTTCGCGCTGAGCGAGCCCGAGGCGGGCAGCGATCCCGGGGGGATGCGCACGACGGCCGAGAAGGTGCCAGGCGGCTGGGTCCTCCGCGGCGAGAAGCAGTGGATCACCAGCGGCGACCACGCCGGGGTGCTCATCGTCTGGGCGCGCACGGGCGGCCCGGGGACGCGCGGGATCTCCGCGTTCCTGGTGGAGGGCGGCACGCCGGGCCTCCGCTGTGGCCGCCACGAGGACAAGCTCGGCCTGCGCGCGTCGACCACCGTGCCGCTGACCTTCGAGGACTGCCGCATCCCCGAGGACGCGCTGCTCGGCGAGCGCGAAGGCGGCTTCCGCATCGCGATGATGGCCCTCGACGGCGGCCGGATCGGCATCGCCTCCCAGGCCGTGGGCATCGCCACCGGCGCCCTGGAGGAGGCCACCGAGTACGCGAAGCAGCGCCGTCAGTTCGGGCGATCCATCGCCGACTTCCCCGGCATCCAGAACCAGCTCGTGGAGTCCCGGGTGGAGCTCGACGCCGCGCGGCTCCTGGCGCTGCGCGCGGCGTCCCTCAAGGAGGCAGGGCGCCCCTTCAGCGTGGAGGCGGCCATGGCCAAGCTCTTCGCCAGCGAGTCGGCGAACCGCATCTGCAACCGGTGCGTGCAGATCCACGGCGGCTACGGCTACGTGCGCGACTTCGCCGCGGAGCGCCACCTGCGCGACGTGCGGGTCACCACCATCTACGAGGGGACCAGCGAGATCCAGAGGACGGTCATCGCCCGCAGCGCCTTGCGGTGACGCGGTGACGCGGTGACGCGGTGACGCGGTGACGGGCTGGGCGGGCTAGAGGCGGCTAGAGGCGGCTAGAGGCGGCTAGAGGCGGCTAGAGGCGTGAGAGCACCACGACGGCGAGGACGATGAGGCCGATGAACACGGCGGCTCCCATCACGAGCCTCCCGAGGCGCGGCCGGAGCCACTTCCAGAGGAAGACACGGAGGACCTTCCAGAGAAGGACGATGATCTCGCGGATGATCTTGCGCACGCCCCGAGGGTAGCAAAGGTCAGGGCAGGTCACCAGGCAAGGTCCGGGACCCGCTCCCCCCAGGCGCTGCTCCGCGAGAGCCGCTCAGCAGGCGCCGCGGCAGCCGTCGACGCTGTGGAACCAGAGGTGGCCCGCGTCCTCGCAGGAGCCTGAGCTGTCGAGCTTCAGGGTGCAGCAGCGCTTCGCGCCAGGGCCGCACATCTGCTCCACCGGTCCGGTCCGGACACAGCACACGCCGCCGTCGTGTTCTTCCGGGACGTCCACCGTGGGCGTCTGCGGGGCCGACGGTGGATCCGGCGGCTTGGGCATCTCCGGGATCTCGGGGTCGGGGATGTTCGGGAGCTGCGGGATCTCGGGGAAGGTTGGCGGAGGGGGCAGGTTGACCCCGGTCGCCATGGCGATCCAGTTGCAGCCGAGCGGCCCACCCGCGACGAGCACGAGGAGGGCCAGGAACGAGAGGGCGGAGAGGTGTCTCGCCAGCTTCACGCCTTCCTGAGTCGCACGGGGGCGCGCGGGGGGCAAGAAGGCGGCGCAGATCCCGGGAGAGCTACCGCATTGCCGGGACGAGGAGTCGCTGAACCTCATCGATGAAATGACGCAGGCCAGCACCCTCGCCGTGCTCGTTCAGGACCTCCGGAGGCGCCTCCCGCCAGCACCGCTCTTCCCTGGCGCTGTCGCCTGAGGTCAGCGCCTCAAGGGCGCGCTTGGGGCTTCTCTTGGCCGTTTCCTCCCTGGCGTTCAGCGCGTGGGGCTCCCTGTTCGGGTAAACACCCAGGCTCTTTCTCTCCGCTTCGAGGCGCTGTTTTTCCTCGTCGGTGTCCGGGATGAACCCTGCGAGCGTCCAGGCCTCGATCATGAAGTGCGCGACGCCGAGGACCACGACGAAGGGCCACTGGCCATCCTCGCGCGCTTGCTCCAGCCCTTTGCGCCGCTCCTCAGCGCGCCCATCGCTGTCTCGCACGAGGACCACCGCGCGGGGTGGGTCCGGCATCGCGGTGAACAGCCGGAGGGCCAGCACGGCGCGCTGGGCGTCGTCCTCGCCGGGCTCGCCTGCGAAATGGCCATGGCGCCTCGGGACGCGACCACGCGCCGCACGCGCCACGTCCCTCCAGGCCAGGTAGCGGGTCCCTTCGATGGCGCCGCTCCACGTCCTGAAGCCGTCGAGGTACTCGGGAGTCTCACCCAGGTAGTCGAACGCCTCGCGAAGGAAGCGGTCGATGAGTCCGGGAACCGCCCGCGCGTCGGAGGGTCCTTCCAGGACAGCCCCGAGCCGGACGCCCTGGAGGGTGCTCATCCGACCTTCTCTCGGGCCGCCCGCTCGAGCAGCCAGTCCTCACCCACGAAGCTCCATAGCTCCCCCGTCTTCGCGATGTCCCGCCAGCGGGCGAGGTCTGGATGCTCGGACAGCCCGGCGCAGGCCGTCGAGCCGTCGGGCTTGATCGCGGTGAGGAGCACTTGCTCTGGATCCAGGTGGTCGAGGAGGTAGGGAGAGTGGCTGGTGGCGATGATCTGGAGGTCGGGGCGCGCCTCGAGGATGCGCCCGATCTGAAGCACCAGCGCTCCCTGTGCCCGGGGATGCAGCGCCTGATCGATGTCATCGAGGAGCAGCAATCGCGGCCTGGGCTCGGCGAGCAGCGCCGTCAGGAGCCCGATGGCGAGGAGCGTTCCTTCGCTCGCGAGGGGCGCCAGCACGTCGGGCGCACCCTTGAAGTCGAGCACGAGCTGGTGTCCGGGGAACCGCCGCTCCACCTGCCGCTCGAAGGAGGACCCCTGGTCCGCCGGGATCTGCTGCAGCTCGGAGCGGTACACCGTCGCCGAGCGCATCCTGATCCGCTCCAGGGAGGGGACGACCTGACGCGCTGCGCTCTGGATGTCCTGGAAGGTGTCCGGATCACGGAGCGCCAGGTCGGCGAGCACCGAGGCCAGCCCTTCACCCGTGAAGTCGAGGCGCGGCGCCTTTTCAGGCTGCTCGTTGTAGGAGGGCGCGGAGAGCTTCAGGGGATCGAGGCGGAGCTTGCGGGTGGAGCCCAGGGCGCGCGCCAGCTCCCTCAGGGGGCGTTGCGGAGGCGCGTTGCGTGTCGCGGGTGTGTGCTCGCCGATGCTCTTCTCTCCTGCCCACTCACGCTCAACCGTGGCCGTCCACGTGTCCTTGTCGCATTCGGTCTCGGACGTCGCCCACGCAGACGCTTCGGGTTCGTTTTCGGGGATGGACACGCGGATGGCGACCCGCATCTCGTGTCCATCGAGGCTCCCGCCGAGCTCCAGGCTCGTATCGTCGCTTGTTCCCCGGCTCCTCAGGTTTCCGGGCGACCAGTTTCCGCGGAGCACCTGACCGAGCTGCCGGTACGTGCTCTGGGCAAGGTAGTGCAGCCCGTCCAGGATGCTCGTCTTGCCCGAGCCGTTCGCGCCCACGATCACGGTGAACCGCTCGAACGTGCAGCTCACTGCGCGCAGTGATTTGAAGTTCGAGAATGCGGCACGCTCGATCATGGTCGTGGTCAGCCGTGGTGCGACGCCTGGGCCGCGCGGGTGCGCTTCCGGGCCTGCACCTCGGGGGACTCGGCGATGGCCATGCCCACCAGGCGGGCGCCTTCCAGGAAGTGCTTGATGCCCGAGCGCACCAGCTCCGCGCTCGGCTCGCCCACCTCGGGGTAGCCGCGGCCCTCGGCGTCGGTCGGCATCTTGCCCCAGTTCGCGAAGAGCCGGCCCCAGTCGCTCTCCAGCACGGGCGCCATCTTCTCGCGGGCGTAGCGCGGGTACCAGAACAGGTCGTGGTAGGTCACCGAGGCCACGTAGGCCCAGGGGGCGAGCCAGGTCTTGAGCGACCACTCCACGGGCTTCTTGAGCGGGCCCCAGTAGATGCGGTGCTGGTTGCGGGAGGCGAAGGTCATCTCCTTGAAGGGGCCGTCGAAGTTCCAGTTCTCCTTCGCTGCGTCGACGTCGCCGACGATCTCGATGTCGCGCACGTCGCCGCAGCCGAGGCCGAGCTCGTGGGCGAGGCGCACGAACTTCACGTCGGCGAGCGGGTCGAAGCCCATCAGCTTCGCGGCCACGGCGTCGATGGCCACCTGGTCGGCGGAGGCCAGGATCACGTTCTTCACGTGCGGCACCATGCAGCGGGGGCCCGGGCCGTCGCCCGCGAAGGTCCCGTCCATCACCGCGAAGACACCGCGGTGGATCTTCTTCTGGATCATCAGCAGATCGACGAGGGTCTCGTGGATGACCGGGTGGGTCCAGTGGCGGTGCTCGTTCAGGAGGCCGCCGAAGGCGTTCTTCATCGCGCCCGTGGTGGTGGTGAAGATGTGGGTCTTCACCGTGGGCAGGTGGATGATGTTCTCGCCGATGAAGCGCTTCGGGATGGAGAAGCCCTTCGGGTAGACCTCGTTGAGGCAGAGGAACTTCTTGGTCAGGTCGCCCACGGCGTCCTGGATGTGGATCCACTCCTCGCCCTCGTAGAGGTGCACGTTTCGGAGGCCGTGGGCCTGCACCACGTCGAGCTGCTTGTTCTCGCGCTCGCCGAGGTGGGCGTCGATGACCACGGTGCGGTTGTGGCAGGCGTGAATGAGATCGTCCGGGTAGCCATCCTTCTTCATCGCCCGGATGACGCCCTCGAGCTGCCAGGGGGTGGTCGAGGAGCTGGGGTAGAAGAAGTGCCAGGAGATGTTCACCTTGAGGCCAGTGTCCGCGTCCTTCGCGATCACGTCCTGGTAGCCAGCCAGGTTCATGACGCGGTGGTAGTCCTCAAGGACTGTCGCAGGGGACGTGCGGACGATGGCGACCTTCGACTTCGGCATGGGGACCCCTTTAGCGCGGATCTCCGCCCGGCGCCCAGGGCAAGTCGGTGGGCTGCCGGTGGGTTGCCCGTGGAGAGCGCGTGCAGATGCGGGGGAGGCGCACGCGATGCACGACCGCAGAGGGGCGGGAGAGGCGGGCGCTGCACGACCGCAGCGGCGCGCGAACGGCTGCGCGGGTGGCGGTTGCAGCGGTGGGGAGGTGAAGAGGGGGAAGCGGGGCGAGGCGGGAGGATCCGGGCCTCGCCCGGCAGGAAGCGTCAGGGCTGGCGAACGACCATCACGGTGCCGTTGCAAGCACCCGTGCCCACGACGGACGTGGCGGTGCCGAGGAAGCCGGCCGCGAAGACGTAGGAGACGCCCTGCGTGAGGTTGTACCGCTTGACCGAGCTGAGGCTACCGGCCCCGTTGATGACCGAGGTCGCGTTGGCGTTAACCGTGATGTACCCGAACGTCCCGGCGTTCTGGGAGACCAGGATGTCGAGGAAGGCGTAGTCGACGTCTGCGTCGGGGGCGACCAGGGCGCTCATGCTGATGATCGCGACCTCGTTGGCCGTGGTCGGGGTGTACGCCGTGGTCCGGCACTGGGTCGGCACGGTGTACGCCGCATTGCCGATGCTCTGACCGCTCCAGTCGCCGTCGAAGTCACGGAGGGCGAGCACCGACGAGGGACCCACAGGGCCGGTGGGGCCTGCAGGGCCTGCAGCGCCGGTCGCGCCCGCGGGGCCCGCAGGACCCATGGCGCCGGCAGCGCCCGTGGGGCCCGCAGGACCGGCGGCACCCGTTGCGCCAGCCGCGCCCGTTGCGCCAGTCGCTCCCGCAGCGCCGGTCGCCCCCGTGGGACCTGCCGGACCCGCCGCGCCGACGGGGCCCGTCGCACCCATCGCGCCCGCAGGACCCGTTGCGCCCGCGGGGCCCGCAGGGCCCGCAGGACCTGCAGGGCCGGCAGCGCCTGTCGGACCGATGGGACCCGCAGGGCCCATCGGACCCATCGGGCCCATGGGTCCCTCGGGGCCGGTGGGGCCGGTTCCGGTGCCCGTGCCATCCGCGCCGGTGGGGCCGGTGGCACCCGTCTCGCCCGCGGGACCCTCGGGGCCCTCGGGGCCTTCGGGGCCTTCGGGGCCGGTGGGGCCCGTCTCGCCTGCGGGGCCCTGTTCGCCATCGGCACCCGGGGCGCCTGGGGCACCCTGGGCGCCTTCTTCACCGGCGCAGCCGAGGAGGGTGGTGGCCATCACCAGGGGGATGCAGCAGAGCGCTCGAAGCATGCGCGTGTCCTTTCTCAGTCGAAATGGAAGCCAGCAGCGCTGGCGCGTCGCATGGACGGCCGAGGGCCAGCCAGGACGCTGCTATCACGATGGGTCGCAGGCGAGGAGAGGGATTGATGAGGCTGCCGGTGATTGCGATCCCGCGACAGCGGAACACGGCTCTCGGTGGAATATCTCCCTGGAGAACGGGCCGATCTTGAGCCACGCGAGGCCCTTGGGGGCAATAGCGAGGTCAATGGCGGCACCTGGGTGATTGCTGCCGACTGCCGTCGGTGGTGGGCTGCCCCACCGCAATGGCTCAGAGTGCCGCACCAAACGGGACCGAGCTGGCCGGAGGGGCGTGAGCCCCTGCCGTATGAATCAGTCGATGGCCACGCTCACCTTGGCGTCGTAGCTCCCGGGTGAGGGGAAGGTCACCCCGCGCAGCGCGTCGACCACGCAGGTGGCCGCGGATTCGGCGCGATCGTCCGAGCCCGAGACGCCGGCGCTCACCACCTTGCCCTCAGGGTCGACGTAGAGCGTCGCCTTGAGCGCGCCGGTGCCCGCGTCCTTGCGGCAGGTGGTGAGCTGGGGGAGCGCCTCCTGGAAGGGAGCGCCGAGCGCGTCGGACGACCAGCCCACGGGCTGACGCTCGTCGGGGCTCGGCTCGAAGGTGTAGGAGTTCTCCGCGAGCCCCTCGCCGCCCACCGGCTTCGGCCAGGTGGCGCCGCGCAGCGCCTCCACCATGCACGCCTCGGCCTGGCGATCGCCGAGCGTCGAGTCCTTCACGTACACCCAGCGCGCGCTCCCGGACGCGGTGACCCGCGCCGCGAGGCGGACCTCGCCGCCCAGGTAGGGCACGCGCCGGAGGCCTTGCTCGAAGCAGCGGGAGAGCTTCGGCGCCGCCTTCTCGAACACCGCTTGCGTCTCGGCCTCGTCGAGCGCGCCGATCTCGGCGCTCACGCCCATCCCCGATCCGCTTTGCCTCCCGGAGGACGATCCGCTGTCCTGCGTGGGCGCCTCCGGAGGGGGCGTGCTTCCACCGCACGCGGAGAGCGCCGCGAGCGCCGCGAGCGCCGTGAGTGCTGCGAGCGCCGAGAGCAGTCCTCCACGCGCCGTGTGGTTAAGCGACAGACCCATCGAACCTCGCACCTTGGTGATCACAGCATCCCTCCAGCGACGATCCGCCGCTGCTCCTCGGCCGTTCCCTCGTCGATCTCGGTGATCCGCGCGTCCCGCGCGTGCCGGTCCGGCCCGCTGCCTGCGGTCCACCCGGCGGCGCCGAGGATCTGCATCGCCCGCTGCGCCACGCGGCTCGCCATGTCCGCCGCGTAGAGCTTCGCCGCGGCGGCCTCGGCGGCGCACGGTGCGCCTCGATCCCGCAGCGCCGCGGCCCTCAGGGTGAGGAGCCGCGCCGCGTCGATCTCCGTGGTCATGTCGGCGACCAGGAACTGCACGCCCTGGTGCTCGGCGGGCGTCCCCGCGCCGACGCGGCCGCCCAGGGGCGCCTTCGCGAACGCCAGGGCTTCCTCGCAGGCGGCGCGCGCGATGCCGAGCGCTTGCGCGGCGACGCCGATGCGGGAGAGGTCGCGGGCGACCGCGGCAACCCTGGCTCCTCCGCCCTCCTCCCCGAGCACCCTGGACGCCGGCACCGCGACGCCCTCGAACCGGAGCGTGCCCACAGGTACGGCGCGCATCCCGAGCCGCGTCGCGCCAGGCTCCACGGTGACTCCCGGTCCCTCCTGCACCACGAGCGCCGTGGTGTGCCCCGCATCTCCGCCGCTGGCCGCGAGCACGATGGCCTGTGACGCCCCGGGGACCAGCAGCACCTGGTGGGCGATCCCGTCGAGCCGGTAACCGCCGTCTGTGCTCCGCGTCGCCGTCACCTCCGGGGCCCCGCCCGCGCCCAGCCCGTCAGGTGCCCCGCCCGACGCGAACGCTGCGAACGCCCCCAAAGCCCTGCCCGCGGCGGCCTCCGCGAGCAGCTCACCCCGCAGCGCGGGCGCCCCGAAGCGCAGGAGCGGCTCCACGAACAGCGCCCCGTGCGCGCGCACGATGGCCCCGGCGCTCGCGCAGGCGCGGCTCAGCTCCTCCACCACCAGGGCGAAGCCCACCGCATCGAGCTCGGCTCCCCCTTCGGTCCGCGGCGCGGTGGGGGCGAGGAGTCCCTCTCCGGCCAGGAGCCCGATGATCTCCGCGGGATAGCGGTCCGTACGGTCCAGCTCCGCGGCGAGGGGGGCGAGCGCGCGCTCGGCGAGGCCACGCGCAGCGTCCCGTGCGCGCTGCTGGTCCGCGGTGAGGGCAAAGTCCATGCGGTGAGCTGTATACGGCCCCACGCCGTCCAGGAAAAGAGGGCTGGAGGGGGCCACGGTCACGGGGTGAGCCCGTCCCGCTCCAGGGGGCGGTGCGGGTGCGGGTGGGTCCTGAGCCGCACGCATCACTCGCAGGCGCAGACGCCGCCGTGGTGGGAGCAGCAGCCGCGCTTCACGGTGGTGCAGGTGGGCGAGACGGTCCCGTCGCAGCAGCAGACGGTGCCGCTCGGAGGAGGCGCGGGCCGCTGGGGGGACCCGGGGAGGGGCTGGCGGGGGCTCCCCGTGGGCTCCGGGGCGGCGGGAGAAGGGGCCCCGGTGTTGCGCGCTGCGCGGGCGATCCTCTCGCGGCCTGCTTGCAGGCTCCGGGCAGCTTCCTCGACATCCGGGCTCTGCGGATGGGTGGTGATGAAGCGCTCGATCTGCGCGCAGGCCTCCGCGGCCCCGCGCTCGGCGCAGCCGCGCAGATCGAGGACGAGCCACGCCGCGCGCTCCTGCGCAGCCCGCGCCTCGTCCTCCCGATCGCGTTCCCGCTGATGCTCGGCCTGACGCTCGGCGCGCGCCTCGCGCTCCTCCCGGGCCGCGGCGTCGGCGCGCGCCTGATCGCGCCGCTGCGCCTCGGCGTGCCGCGCGGCGTCCAGCGCCCGGTCGCGCATGGTCAATGCCAGGGCCAAATCCGCCTCCGCGTCGCGGCACTGACGCGCGTCGCCGTCGTCCGCGGCGCAGCGCGCGCGGCGCGCCTCCGCCACCTGGACGAGCGGATCGCACGTGGCGAGGTCGCCACACCCGCGGGTCAGGCGCTGGCGGAAGCCGTCACCCCCGTACGGGCCGTACGGAGGCGCTGGCGCGCATCCCGCGCATCCCCAGAGCAGACAGGCGGTGAGGGTGAGCCGCCCGAAGAGGGAAGGACCAGAAAGACCAGGAGGCATCGCGCGCCCCATCGTACGCAGGCCGAGCGCCCCGTCCATGCGCCCCCCTCGCAGGCGCGCCGCCTCCTGCGTGGCCAGCGCGGCCAGCGCGGCCAGCGCGGCCTGCGTGGCCTGCACCGGCCGCCCGGCCCAGCCCCAGCCCGGGAAGCGAGGCTCCCCCCGCAGGACGGCCTGCGTTACCCTCGGCCGATGTCGTCCGGTGGACCTGCGCAGGCGGTGGTGCGCGTGGCAACCAACGAGACCTGCAACCAGAACTGCGGGTTTTGCGTGGCCCGCCGCTCTGCGGAGCGGCCCGGGTTCGCCGCGGCAGCCGCGGTGCTCTCCAGGATCGAGGCGGCAGCGCAGAGCGGCGCCCGGCAGATCGCGCTCACCGGGGGGGAGCCCGTCCTGCGCCGCGATCTGCCCGCCCTCGTCGCCCGGGCGCGGCGCGCGCTCGACGAGGCAGGGGGGCGCCGCACGGACTTCCCGCCGGGCGATCCGCGGGCGCAGCGGACGGAGGTCTTGCTCGAGACGAACGGGGCGCTGATCACCTCCGCGCGCGCTGAAACCCTCAGGCGCGCCGGGCTCGACGTGGCCCGGGTGAACCTGCCCCGGTGGGGGGAGGCGCTCGACGGGATCACCCGCGACGAGGGCGGGTTCGCGCGGGCGCGCGCCGGGCTCGTCGCGCTTGCGGAGGCGGGCATCGCCCTGGAGATCGCGGTGCCCCTGGTGCGCGCCAGCCTGGAGGCAGCGCCGGAACTCCCCGCGGCGCTCGTGGGCGCGTCTCTCTCCGTCCGCGCGCTGGTGCTCTCCGTGCCCGTCGAGGCGCCGGACACCGCGACGCTCGCGTCGCTCGCCGAGGCAGCGGCCGCCGCCGAGGCCGTGGACGCCGCCGGGCGGCGTGTGGGGCTCACCGTCCGCTTCGACCCGGGAAGCATGATCCCCCCCTGCCTCTTTCCGCACCCGGCGCGCGTGGCGCACCTCTATACGCTCACGCCCCGGGGCGCCGACCGCCCGGATTTCGCGCACCTCGCAGCGTGCGACGGCTGCCAGGCGCGCCCCGTCTGCCCTGGTGTTCCCCGCGGGGCGCTCGCCCGGGAGCCCGACCTCGCGCTCCGCCCCATCCGCGACGAGCGCACCCGGCGGCGGCTCACCCTCATCTCCGGGGTGGAGGCGCAGATCCGCCGCGAGCTGTGCACCCGCGACGTGCGCCGCCTCTCCGACGGCACCACCGTCCGCGAGAGCATCGTGCGCATCAACTTCCACTGCAACCAGGTGTGCCGCTTCTGCTTCGTCTCGACGCACCTGCCCGCTGCGCCCGAGGCGCTCGTCGAGGCCGAGATCACCGAGGTCTCCGTGGCGGGCGGGGTGCTCACCCTCTCCGGCGGCGAGCCCACCCTGAACCCGCGCGTCGTCGACTACGTGGCCATGGGCAAGCGGCTCGGCGCCCGCGAGGTGGAGTTGCAGACGAACGCCACGCGCCTCGCCGATCCGGCCCTGACCCAGGCCCTCGTCGGGGCCGGCCTCGACGTGGCGTTCGTGTCCCTGCACGCGGCGCGGGCCGAGGTCTCGGACCGCATCACGGGCGCCCCGGGGACGTTCGTGAAGACCGTGCGCGGCCTCGACGAGCTGGCGAAGACCGAGGTGCTGGTGCGCATCAACTTCGTCTTCTGCGAGCAGAACCAGGAGGAGTTCCCGGCCCTCGTGGCCATGACCGCGGCGCGCTGGCCCAGGGCCGAGATCACCGTCTCGTTCGTGGCGGCGTCGACCGATCTCGTGCCGCTCACGCCGGATCTCCTGCCCCGCTACACCGACGTCATGCCGTACCTCGCGGAGGGCGTGCGCCTCGCGAAGGCGCTCGGCGTCACGCTCACCGGCTTCGAGTCCATGTGCGGCATCCCGCTCTGCCTGGTCCCGGCGGATCTGGCGCCCTACCTGGCGCTGGCCGAGGCGTCCGCAGCGCTCGCCGCCGGGGAGTTCCACAAGCCCGAGACCTCGTGCGGGGTGTGCTCCCTGTCGCCCCGGTGCTTCGGCATCCGGCGCGGGTACGCGCAGCTCTACGGCACGGACGAGCTGCGCCCCCTCCGCGCTCAGCCGGCGTGAGGCTGCTGGTGCGTGGGCCGGTGCGTGGGCCCGTGCGTGGGCCGGTGCGTCGCATAAACCGCGTCGCGCCACGCGAGCACCTCGGGGTGACGCGCGACGAGCTCCGGGCGCGTCCACGCCTCCCGCCCCCCCGGCCCCACGGGCATGTACCGCTCGTCCACCGGGCTCACCCCCTGCAGTGACGCCGCCATGGTGATGTCCGCGTAGGTGAACGCCCCGCCGACCAGGTAGCGCCGGCCATCGGCGAGCACCTTCGCGAAGGCCGCCATGGTCTGGTCGAGCACCGGCCGGTGTGACGCCGCGGCGTCGCGCATGCGGTACTTGTCCACGAAGGCGGAGAGGGCCCGGCGCGCGAGGGGGGCGAGCACCGGCTTCAGGGCCTCCGGCACCCCGGGGGGAAGCGCGTCGAGCGCCGTCTGTGCGTCCTCGATCTGGCCGAGCAACATCACGCCGCGGCCCGTGACGAGGAGCTGCTCGCTCAGCAGGTTCCACGCCGCGATCTCGGCCTCGTGCCCCGCCGGGAACAGCGGCCGCCCCGCGCCGATCGCCTCGGCGTGCCGCGCGATCTGGAACGAGTCGCCGTAGATGTCGCCGCCGTCCTCCAGGACCGGCACGCTCACGCGCCCGGTGGGCTTGCGCAGGAGCCAGCGCAGCCGCAGATCGCCGACGAGCGGCACGTGCTCCACGGCCTCGTAGGCGACGCGGTGATGGTCGAGCGCCCAGCGGGCCTTCTCCGACCAGGGAGAGATGGGCAAGTGATAGAGCCGGGTCAGCATGGGATCGCCAGGGGGTCGTCCAGGGAGTCGGTCACGCGGCCGTGGGGCCAGCCCCGGGTGCCGTCGTGGGGCCAGCCGCAGGGGGGACGGGCACGAACTCGTCCCAGCCATTGCGCTTGAGGTAGTTCTTCCACACGCCCTCGCAGACGCCGTCATAGCGGCAGCGCGCGCACTCGGACCGCTTCGACCGCTCTGCATCGTCGAGATCCTGCCGCGTCAGCAGCACGAGCCCGCGCCCACCTCCCCGCTGCTGGCGTGTCGCCACCTGCTCCTCCGGCATCACCGTGCCGCGATCCGCGAGGTTGTAATGGGCGTGCTTCTCCACGTAGCCGCGATTGAAGTCCTCAATCGCTTCGGTGGTGCAGAGCGGGATGTCGACGAGGAATGCCTGGGGCTGCGCCTCGCCCACCGCGTCGAGGAAGCGCCGGAAGGCCGCTGCGGTCTCGGTGTAGGTCGGGAAGATCTGCTCGAAGTAGGTGTCGGCGCGGCCGTTGGCCTGCATCACGTTGAAGACCACCTGATCGACGCCGTGCTCGCGGAGGAAGCGGTAGATGTCGAGCATGTGCGGCAAATTCCGGTCGGTGAGCACCGTCGAGGTGTGCAGCTCCAGGCCGAAGCGCTTCAGCTTGGCGATGGTGTCGAGGCCGCCCACGGTCTGCTCGTAGCTCTCCGGGGTGCGGGTCAGGCCCTCGTGGAGCTTCTTCGTGTGGCCGTGGATGGAGATGTAGAAGCGGTTCATCCCCGCCTTGGCGAGGAGCGCGGCGTAGGGCAGGTGCGAGAGCCGCCGCCCGTTGGTCATCACGCTGATGCGGCGGTAGCCGAGCTTCTTCGCCATGCCCACCAGATCGGGCAGCTCGGGGCGCGTCGTGGGCTCGCCCGAGGTGAAGCACACCTCCTCGGCGCCGCGGTTCTGTTCGAGGATCCACCGCACCCGCTCGGTGGTCATGGCGGAGTTGTTCTCGTACCGGTCCTCCCGGTCCTCCTCCATGCAGAAGACGCAGTTGTTGTTGCACACCGCGCCGATGGAGACGTGGATCCGCTCCTTCTGGCTGGCGATGCGCTCGATGACGCTCGTCGCAACAGAGGACTCGGCGGGGGCGAGGGCGTCTTGGGTCACGGCGTTCTCCAGGGGCGATGGTGCGGGAGGAGCCTGTCCCAGGTCAACGGCCCGCATCAGGGCTCTCATGGACGGAGCCTCGCGATCTGGTACACCTTGCCAGCATGACGACCTGCAAGGAAGAAGCTCGCCGCTGGGTCCACCGCTACGCCATCGGCGGCGCGGCCTTCGCCGCCCTCCCGATCCGGGGGACCACGACGGGCCTCGCCACGCTCCAGACCCACATGTTGAGCGTCATCGGGAGCATCTACGGTGAGCCCGTGGGGGCCGTGAGCGCGACGGCGCTGGGCGGGAGCTTCTCCGTCCTGGGCCAGGGCCTCAGGTTCGTGACGCAGCGCGCCTCGAAGCTCGTGCCCGGTCCGGCCGGTTTCCTGGTCCGCATCGCGGTGGCCGGTGTCACCGTGGAGGCGCTGGGGCACGCCATCATCGAGCACTACGAGCGAAAATCCCCCGGCAAGACCTTCGTGAAGGTCGACTAGGACCGCGGAAGGACCCGGCCACACCCAGGACCGGGTGACCCGACAGGGCAGCAATCTGTTGTCTTTCCTCAAGAGGTGGTAGTGCGGTCCGCACGCATCACGTGCGCGCCGAGGGTCGACCCGCTGCCGGATGGTTTTCCGCAGACCGAGTCCCACCCCGGGCGCGGGGCACTGAGTTGCCCCGACTGTATCGAAGAGAGGAGAGCGCCGCATGGCCACGGGTAAAGTGAAGTGGTTCAATCAGGAAAAGGGCTTCGGGTTCATCTCGCAGGAGGGTGGGAAGGAAGACGTCTTCTGCCACCACACCGCGATCCAGATGGACGGCTATCGCGTGCTCCAGGAAGGCCAGCCGGTGGAGTTCGAGGTGACCAAGGGGCCCAAGGGCCTGCAGGCCTCGAACGTCCGGCCCCTTTCCACGTGACCAGGGGGCCCAAGGGCCTGAGGGCTTCGAACGTCCGGCCCCTCTAGAACCACGAGCCCTGCACATGCCTGAGCCAGGCGCCTCTGGCGCTTGACCCGCGGCCTGCAGTAGTCGAGAGCCCGGTCCTCGTACGCGAGGAGCGGGCTCTGCGCTTTTCAGCATGACCCTCTTGGCTATGGAGAACGCGTTCGCCGGAGTAGCATCGGGGTCCCGTGAAGGCGCTCATCAAGGTCGGCTATGCGTGCAACGAGAACTGCACGTTCTGCCACACCGCCGACATGCGCCAGATGAACGACTCCACCGAGCGGGTCGACTGGAAGATCGAGCGCGCGCGGCGGCTCGGCTACAGCATGGTGGTGCTCTCGGGCGGTGAGCCCACGATCCGCCCCGAGCTGCTCCGCTGGGCGCGGCGCGTGGCGGCCCTCGGCCTCGACTTCGGTCTGGTCACCAACGGCCTCCTGCTCTCGTACCCCCACGTCGTCGACGAGCTGATCGCCGAGTGCCGGCTGCGCTACGTGTACATGTCGATCCACGGCGGCGCGGCCAAGGTGCACAACTCCGTGGTCCGCGCCGACACCTTCCAGAAGGCCGTCGCCGCCCTGCAGAACCTCGCGGGCCGGGTGCCGGACCTCACCGCCAACTGCGTGGTGACCACGGCCAACGTCAAGCACCTGCGTGGCCTCGTCGACCGGCTCCTGCCCCTCCGGGACCTGTGCCTCAAGTTCTCGATGACCCAGCCCAAGGGGGCCGCAGACCGCGCCTACGACGTGATCTGCCCGGAGGTCGCCGCGTGCGCCGCCGCCGTGAAGGACGCCATCGCGTACGGCATGGAGCGGGCCGAGCCCGGCACCTTGCGCTTCGCGCACGACGGCATCCCCTTCTGCCTCCTGCCGGGGCTCGAGCACCTCTACGACGACCTCAAGACCCACCGCTTCGCCTCGATGATCGAGACCGACGAGGACGACTTCGTGCCGGTGGACGACGTGGCCAAGATCCACACGGAGAAGTGCGAGGACTGCTCGCTCCGCGGGGCCTGCCCGGGCCTCTACCGCGGCTACCACGAGGCGCGCGGCGACGGCGCCCTCCGGCCGGTGCACGATCTCCCTCGCGCGAACTCCTTCCACTTCGTCCCCGAGCGCGACCTCGTCCGCCCCCCCGGCGCCCCTTGCCCGGTCCGCCGCGATGGCGTCAGGCCTTACGACCGCGGGCGCACCCTGTTCCTGCGGCTCAAGGACCGCATGCGCCTCTTCCGCACCGGGACGCGCGACTTTGCGGACGCCGAGCTGCTCGCCACCAAGGAGGGCGCCGGTCAGCTCTACGTGGACATCTCCTCGAAGCTCGCGCCCGACGACTTCGCGAAGGACCTGCGCAAGCTCCGGATCTCGGCCGAGTGCGGCGCCTGCCCGCGCCGCGACGAGTGCACCGGCTGCTGGGAGCCCGTGCGCGAGGACGTCTTCACGCGCGACGACGCCCTGGTCCTCGACCGCCTCCGCGCGCTCCGCGGCCGGGTGCTGGACCTCGGCTGCGGCGAGGGGCCCTACCTCGACGTCCTCGCCGAGCAGGCCCGCGCCGGCGCCATCGACTACGTGGGCCTGGATCCGGACGAGGGGCGGCTCGCGGTGCTCTCGTCCCGCTACCCCTTCGGGCGCTTCATCGCGGCGCCGGCCGAGGCCCTCCCCGACGACGTGGGCGAGGTCGACCACGTCCTCGTCCTCCGGAGCTGGAACCACCTCGTGGACCCGGGCAAGGTCCTCGACCGGGCCCTCGCGCGGCTCCGCCCCGGGGGCTCGCTCCTCGTGGTCGACAACGTGGCCTTCGGCCTGGTCCGCGGCCGCGCCCACGCCGCCCGCGCCGAGGCCGCCCCCGCGAACCGCTTCGAGCACTACCGGAACGATGGCGCCGCCGAAGCCGAGCGACGCCTCGCCGGCCGCCCCCTGCGCCTCGTTTCCCGCCGGGCCGTCGGTCCGGAGACGTCCAACCAGTGGATGCTCTGCTACCAGCGCATCTCTGCCGAGGAAGGCCACCCGTGACCCAAGCCGTCATCGACGCGAGCTTCGCCGACTTCCAGAACGACGCCCTCATCTCCCGCGGCGACGAGGGAGCCCGCAAGGTCGCCCAGCACGAGGAGGCCGCCCACGAGAAGCGCAACTGGGTGCGCCTGTCGTTCGACTGCAACAACCGCTGCACCTTCTGCCTCGACTCCCACGCGCACGACGGGACGATGCGCAAGAACATGGACATCAAGGTCCAGATCATCGAGGGCCGGAAGCGCGGCGCCGACCGGCTCATCCTCTCCGGCGGCGAGCCGACGATGCACCCGAACTTCCTCGACTTCGTGAAGCTCGGCAAGCGCGCCGGCTACCCGAAGGTGCAGACCGTGACCAACGGCCGCATGTTCCGCTACCCGGAGTTCCTCGACACCGCCGCGAAGAACGGCCTCGACGAGATCACCTTCTCCCTGCACGGCCACACCGCGAAGCTCCACGACGCCCTCGTGGGGACACCAGGCGCCTTCGTCGAGGAGGTGGCGGGCCTCAAGGCGGCGCTCGCCTCGGGCCGGTTCATCATCAACGTCGACATCGTCATCAACAAGCAGAACGTCCGCCACCTGCCCGACATGCTGGAGACCTTCATCTCCTGGGGCGTGAAGGAGTTCGACCTGCTCCACGTCATCCCCTTCGGCAACGCCTGGAGCAACGCGCGGCACCACCTGTTCTACGATCTCGACGGCAACCTGGAGTACCTGCAGCGCGCCTTCGCCTACGCGCGCCGCCCCGACCTCCACATCTGGCTGAACCGCTTCCCCCCGCCCTACACCGAGGGCTTCGAGGAGCTGATCCAGGACCCCTACAAGCTCAACGACGAGGTGCGCGGCCGCCGCGAGGAGTACGACCGCTACCTCTCCCTCGGCCAGAAGCTCGACTGCCGCGAGCCCGAGCGCTGCCAGCAGTGCTACCTGCGGAGCCTCTGCGACTCGCTCGACGACGTCATCGCCACGCGGCAGGCGGAGCAGGTCGACGTGCTCCGCCTCGCGGGCGAGCCTCCCCGGGCCGGCAAGCTGCCCGAGGCGCCCCTCGCCCGCCTCGTGGGCCAGGACCTCGACGAGGCGCAGCGCCTCGCGGGCGCGACGGCGGCACCCTCCATCGTCCTGGAGCTCGACGAGTACCGGGGCATCGAGGAGGCGCTCACCCCCGAGGGAACACTGTTCGGCAAGAGGCTCACCCGCTGCGACACCGCGCGCCCGGAGGCCCTCCCGCACCTGCTCTCCCTGCCGGCCGCGATCGAGATCGGCGTGTTCCTGACCCAGGAGACGGCGCCCGCGATCAAGGCCCTCGCCCCCGAGGCGCTCCGGCGGGTGGTGGTGGTGCAGCCGAACTACGACCGGGTGACCGACGCCCTGGAGCGCGATGTCGACCTGCCCGCCTTCTGCGCCGACCTACCGGCCGAGGTGCCCGTGGAGAACATCCCCCGCTGCCTCGCCGGGCGGAAGCCGCGCCGCTCGCTGCGCGTGCTCGACACGGCGATGCTCGGCCAGGACGCGCGCATCGACATGCACCGCTACACCCAGCGCTACGTGGCCGACGGCTACATGACGAAGGCGCTGCGCTGCCGGACCTGCGTGGAGGACGCGCGCTGCCCCGGGGTGCACATCAACTGGGTGCGCGCGCACTCGTACGCGCCGCTCACGCCGATCGTGGCGGAAGAAGCAGTGGAGATGGCAGCGGCAGCGACGCCGTGACGGGAGGCATGCGCGCCTTGCGCAGAGCCGCTGCGCCCTGAGACGCGGGGACCGAATGCGCTGGCGTTCACCGAACGTCAGCGATTATCTCGATCCATCCAACGATGCGCATCCAAGAGATCTCCCTGATCAACTTCCGCGCGTTCAAGGAGTTCAAGCTCAAGCTCGACCCGCAGCTCACCGTGCTCATTGGCCGTAACGGGGCTGGCAAGTCGACCGTCCTCGAAGGGCTGGCGGTGGCGCTGGGGGCCTGGTTGAGCGGGTTCAGCGCCATCGCGGAGGATCAGCCCATCCCTCGCACTGCAGCGCGGTTGACCTCCGCGCGGGCCTCGTCGGACATCCCAGCCGAGGAGGCGTCCTATCCCGTGGTTGTTGCGGCCGAGGGCGAGGTACTGAGCACTCCCGTGGCATGGTCGCGGGAGCTTCGCAGCGTTGACGGACGCACCACGACGGCCGGCTCCTCGCGCCTCCGGCAACTCGCAGCGCAGGCCGAAGAGAGCCTTTCTTCGGCGCCGCAGACGCTGCTCCCGGTGCTCGCCTACTACGGGACCGGCCGGCTCTGGCTCCACAAGCGCGAGAAGAGTGCCACGAAGGGCAAGCTCAAGTCGCGCCTTGAGGGTTATCGTGCCAGCCTCGAAGCCGCGTCGGACCACAAGGGATTCGAGGCGTGGATGGCCTGGCGCGAGAACGACCGCCTCCAGCGCCTCGCCCGTGCCGATGAAGAAGGCAGGCCCCTTACCGAGGTGAGCAGCCCGGAGCTGGAGGCCGTGAGCGCGGCGGCCTGCGGGTGCCTCGAAGGTGCGAAGCGCATCTACTACAGCGCGAACCATCGGGAGCTGCGGGTCGAGTTCGAGCAGGGCGCGTCCATCCCCTTCGAAGCCCTCTCCGATGGCCAGAGGAACCTCATCGCGGTGGCAGCGGACATCGCCTGGCGCGCGCTGCAGCTCAACCCGCATCTCGGCGCCAGGGCGCCCTCCCAGGCCCCCGGTGTGGTGCTCATCGACGAGGTGGATCTCCACCTGCATCCGGCGTGGCAGTGGCGCGTGCTGGATGACCTGCGGCGCACCTTCCCGAAGATCCAGTTCGTGGTCACCACCCACTCCCCGCAGGTGATGTCGTCGGCGCCTGGCGCTTCGGTGTGCCTCATCGGTCCCGACCATCGCGTCCATCGGGTGAGAGAGATGGCCGGGAAGGACGTCAACACCATCCTCGAAGACATCTTCGGCGTGACCGCTCGCCCTCAGGCCATCCGTGACAAGCTCGACAAGCTGGCGAGGCTGATCGAAGACGGCGAGGTGGCCAGCGCGAGGGCCCTCCTCGACGAGCTGTCGCGCGCTCTCGGCGAGGAAGACACGGAGGTGGTCTCCGCGCGCTGGGAGATCTCCCTGGCGGAGGTGGGGGATGCGGCGGATTAAAAAGGGCCCTGAACCCGCCTGTCTGAAGGACCTGCGCGAAACGCCGGGAGCCGACTGGAGTTCCGTGAGCGGAGCGCAAAGGCGCGAGATGCGCAAGCAAGCGAACGACGAGCAGGGGGGGCTCTGCGCCTACTGCATGTCCCTCATTCCGCAGAGCAACAAACCACTGGAGCCTCCCGACAACACCTCGATGAAGATCGAGCACTTCGAGGCGCGCAACGCGAGCCGTGCGAAGATGTTCGACTGGAGCAACCTCCTCGGCGTCTGCATCGGCGATGTGGGCATCGAGGGGGGCGGCGAGAGCGACCAGCAGGCCCGGTATCACTGCGACACCTACCGCGGGCACCTCAAGGTGACCGAGCAGGGCCTCGACCTGAACCCTGCCGCCTTCCCGCCCGACATCGGCGAGCGCTTCTCCTACACCGTTTCCGGAGAAGCTCGGACGTCACAGCGCTTTGAGCCTGCTGAGAGGGACAAGGTCGAGCGGATGATCGCGCGCCTGAACCTCAATCTACCGCGGCTCAGGCGAAACCGCGCAGCCGTGATCGGCTTGCTGCGCCGGGAGTTGCAGAAGAAGCCGACGCTGGCGCGTGTGAAGGAGCTCCTCCAGGACGCCTCGGCGCCCGGTGCCAAGGGCCTCCTCCGGCCGTACTGCCAGGTAGCCATCCACTACCTGCAGAAGAAGCTTCGTCAGCTATAGCGGTAGCCGGGCGCGCTTGACGTCTCTTGCGGCTCCGCGAGTCGTACAGCGGGTCTCGCCGCACGATCTCACTGTCGAGCCCATGAGGCGCTGTCGGATACATCTTCCGGAGCGTGCCCTCGGGCCTCCGCGAGGGCTGCGGGAGCGGGGGCCGCCGCGACATTGTCCGCACGGGTAGAGGACCCGTCACGCCGATGTCTCGACGGGCGATCCACCTGCGGTGACAATGTCGGCGCGGGTGGAGCGCCCGTGGAGAGAATGTCGGCGCGGGTAGATCGTCCGTGGCGACAATGTCGGCGCGGACGACCACCCGTGGAGCGAATGTTCCAACGGCTGCCCCGCCCGCCAGGACAATGTCGGCGCGGGTACCTCGCTCGTCAGGGCAATGTTGGCGCGGGTGGAACGCCCGCCAGGACAATGTCAGCGCGGGTAGATCGGCCGCGGCGACAATGTCGGCGCGGGTGGAACGCCCGCCAGGACAATGTCGGCGCGGACGATCCAACCCCGGCGACATTGTTTCAACGGCTTCGTGGGCGTTCTCCAGCGCGTCGCTGCGGGTCCTTCATCCGTCGACCGCAGGCCCTGGGCGGAGCGCGCGTCGTTCTCCGGAGGACTTTCACCGGTGCGCGTCCGGGTACCCCGAGCCTTCGTGGGGGGGCCTACTTGGCCGCGGTCGCGCTGGCTGCGTTGTTCATGACCCAGCGGTCGGCGACGAACTCGTACGTGGCCTTCTTGTCGCATCCGCTGACGCCGACCGAGGAGCAGTCGGAGCCCGGTCCAACGCACAAGAACTGCAGTTGCTCGCGCGCGCAGGACAGGTCGAAGCTCGCCCGTTCGGCGAGCGCCTTCTTCCCGTAATCATGCTGGTCGAACCAGGGCTGGCTGCCGATCATCATCGAGGCACAGCCGCCGACGACCACGGTCGACATGGCGACGAGCAGAGCACGGACGTACGATTTCATCTCTTGCCTTTCACCAGGTGGGAGCCATTTTCGACGCTCCAGGGCACCCGACGGACTGAATCCCCCCCTAGTGGCTTCGCGCATCTGCGTCCACGGAGAAGGTCACCTCGGGCGCAGTCCTCACCGCCTTGCCCGCTGCTCTCCGCGATCCTCCGTGAGGCGCCCTCGCCCTCCTGCCGCTGACACGGAGCACCTTCTCCCCGAGACCCCCTGGGGCGATGCGCGGCGTTGCACGACCCATGCTCGGTCCGCAGCGAACAGCAGCCTGTCCGCAGACCCGCAGGTATAGAATTTGGCCAGCGTGCGCCCCCTCTTCTAACCCTGGGAGGGTCACCCCGATGCTCGCAGTCTGCGAGAGGCGGGGTCCGGGGGTGAGCTGGGCGCGTCTGGAGGCGCGCTCCGGGAGCACGCATGTCCACAGTCTCGCTCGTTGAAGGCTCGGTGTTCGCCGAGCGCTACCGCGTCCTCGGCTGCATCGCTTCGGGAGGCATGGGCGCCGTCTACGAGGTGACGCACCTGGAGACGAACCGACGTCGGGCGCTCAAGGTGATGCACCCGCAGTTCCTGCAGAGCGACGAGCTGCGGGAGCGGTTCCGGCAGGAGGCGCGCGTCGCGGCCGACATCGAGAGCGAGTTCATCGTCGATGTCTTCGACGCCGGCATCGACGCGGCGACGCAGATGCCCTTCCTGGTCATGGAGCTTCTGCGCGGAGAAGAGCTGGGCCGGTTATTGCGGCAGCGCGGGCACTTCACGTCCGCAGAGGTGGTGACGTACCTGTACCAGGCGGCCCTCGCGCTGGACAAAACCCACCGGGCGATGATCGTTCACCGCGATCTCAAGCCCGAGAACCTGTTCCTCACGCACCGCGAAGACGGCGCGCCCCGCGTCAAGGTGCTCGACTTCGGCATCGCCAAGGTGATCGCCGAGAGCGGCACGCACGTCAACGCGACCCGCAGCATCGGCACGCCCCTCTACATGGCGCCGGAGCAGTTCCGGCCCGGCAACGCCGTCTCTCCCGCGACCGACCTCTACGCGCTGGCGATGGTCGCCTACACGCTGCTCGTCGGCCGCGCCTACTGGTCCGACGAGGCCAAGGAGAGCGGCGGCAACGTGTTCGCGTTCGCGAGCGCGGTCCTCAACGGTCCCCAGGAGCAGGCCACGGAGCGCGCGCGCCGCGCCGGGGTGCCGCTGCCCCCCGCCTTCAGCGCGTGGTTCGCGAGGGCGGCGGCCTTCGCCCCCGCGGATCGATTCCCCTCCGCGTCGGCCCTGGTGGCAGATCTCGCGGATGCGCTGGGCGTCCCGCGACCGGGTCTGGAGAGCTCCGGACCTCAGTCGCTCTCCCGGATGCCTTCCCAGGCCGAGCTGAGCGCGCAGCCGGCCATCTCCACGGTGGCCCTGAGCGGCACGAAGACGCCGGAGCGACATCGAGGGCGGCGCGAGGTGCTGGGCATCGGCGTGGGCGCCGCGCTGGTGGTCGCCGCGCTGGGGGGGACGGGGGCTGTCCTCTTCACGCGCGGCCGATCCGCACCAGAACCCGACGGCCTCGCTGCTGCGGCGCTCGTCCCTGCATCCGAGCCGGCCGGCAACGGTCCCGAGGCGCCACCGGAGAACGCCGCTCCCACGGCGCCCGAAGTGCGGCCGTCCGAGCCGGCGAAGGAGGCCGAAGGGACTGCGCGAACCAGCCCTGACAAGACCTCTCAAGACAGTCCCGGGACGCCGCCCGCAGAGACCTCGGTGGTTCCTCCGACGCCGCTGCCTGCGCATGCGGCGAGCGGGGCCCCCGCCCCGGAAGCGGTGAAGAAGACAGTCCCGCCCTCTCAAAGCCCGCGGCCTGCTGCGGCTCCCAGCAAGGGGAAAGGGAGACTCTACATCCGCGACTGAAGATCTCTTTGCCTGCGCCTCGCGCGCAGGCCTCGGCTCGTGCTCACTCTAACCCTTCCATCCACGAACGGCATGATCATGAACACCAGGTCCCGCGCCTTAACGATGTCCCTCTCCCTGCTGGCGCTGCTGGCAGGACGACCTGCCGCGGCCCAGGAGCCGCCTGCACCTGCCGCGACCCAGGATCTGGCCGCAGCCGAGGCCCTCTTCGACAAGGGCGTCACCGAGCTGGAGGCGGGCCACTACGAGACTGCCTGCCCCGCGCTCGCCGAGAGCCAGCGCCTCGATCCCCGCCCCGGAACCCTCTTCGCGCTCGCAGACTGTCAGGACAAGGCGGGCAAGGTCGCCACGGCGGCAGCGCTCTACGCGGACTACCTGCGCGCCGTGGAGCAGCTCAAGATCACCCAGAGGCTTCGCCACGACAAGCGGGCCAAGATGGCGCAGGCCCGCCAGGAACAGCTCGCGGCCTTGATCCCGGAGCTGACGCTGGTCCTGCCCGAGTCGGCGCCGAACGATGTCCTCGTCACCCGCGACGGCGTCACGTTCAGCGGCACGTCGCTGGGGATGGCGCTGCCACTCGACCCCGGTGAGCACGTGGTGACGACCCGGGTAGGAGAGGGGCCGGTGGTGGAGCAGCGGGTCACACTGGCCGCCGGCGAGAAACGGGTCCTGGAGATCCAGGTGAAGCGCGCCGAGAAGGCATCGCCTCCGGCACCCGCCGCGGTGCCGAAGCCGCGCGTGACCATGGAGACGCCGGTGGAGCTCGGGTCCGGGGCGATGAGCGGCAGGCGCATCGGTGCCCTCGTGGCCGGAGGTGTTGGCGTGGCCGGGTTGGCGCTCGGCGGGGTGACCGGGCTGATGGCCCTGTCGAAGAAGTCGGTGGTCCAGGAGCACTGCACTGGCGCGGTGTGCGACCCGGAGGGCAAGGAGGCTGCGGATGCGGCCAAGGTGCCCGGGGTGCTCAGCACCGTCGGGTTCGGCGTCGGTGCGGTGGGCATCGCGACGGGACTGGTGCTGTGGTTGACCGAGCCTTCGTCGACGAAGGTGGGCGGAACGAAGCGGGGCATGCAGGCGATGGTGGACGCGGGGCCGGAAGGCGCTGCGCTCGGCGTGAAGGGGGTGTGGTGATGGAGGGGCAGCGATCATTCGGTGTGGGCGCACTGATCTTGGCGGTGCTGAGCGGGGGGTGCCTCACTGTCCTCGGGATTGATGAGGACTACCGCATCGGAGTGGCGACAGGTATCGGCAGTAATGGAGGCGCTAGCGGCGTCGGTGGTGGGGGAGCTGGCGGCATCGGTGGGACTGATGCAGAAGTTAGCAGCAGCGCCACGTCAGGAGGCGAGACGGTTGAATGCGCCGCTGGAGCGGTTGAGGACTGTTACTCCGGTCCAGAGGGCACCGACGGAGTCGGCATATGCCATCACGGTATACGAACGTGTGCCTCCGATGGTTCTGCATGGGGACCTTGTGAGGGTGAAACCTCCCCCCTTCCCGAGATGTGCAACGGGCTAGACGACGACTGCGACAGCTCAATCGATGAAGATCTTGTACAGATCTGTTACAGCGGCCCGCAGGGGTCGCAAGGCACTGGGGCTTGCCAAGAAGGCGAGCAGACTTGCGTCAACGGGATTTGGGGCGCCTGTCAGGGTGAAGTGGTCCCTGCCGTTGAGACATGCAACGCTGTTGATGATGATTGTGACGGGAGCACCGATCAATACCAGGAAGCTTGTTACACTGGCTCGGTAGGGACCTCGGGCATCGGCGCTTGCCATGCAGGCATGCGCACTTGCACGAACGGGGTATGGGAGGCATGCATGGGCCAGCAGACTCCCACTTCCGAGAACTGCAACGAAATCGACGATGACTGCGATGGCCAGATCGATGAGGGCCTATCCGGCGGTTTCTGCGACACAGGTTCGGAAGGCATCTGTGCATTTGGAAGCTATGTCTGTGCTGAAGGGTATTATTCGTGCTCGCCTCTCAATGAGCCATCCTCGGAAGTTCAGTGCAACGGCCAAGATGACGATTGTGATGGCGCTACTGACGAGTGTTTCGTAGCAGGAACACCGATAGCTATGGCTGATGGTACGCGACGCGCAATCGAGCAAATTCGTGTCGGCGATTGGGTACTTGCCTATGATATCGAAGCCGAAGTGGTCACTCCAGCGCCGGTCATTCGAACTTTCGTTCACGCGCAAAATACGGGTGACCGAGCGATCCTTCTTGTGAACGACACGCTTCGGGTCACTTCCAATCACCCATTTTACGTTAACGGCAACTGGGTGCCAGCAGGCGATCTAGGTGTTTCTGATGGGCTGTTGATGCTAGATGCGACTGTGAAAGACGGACTGCTGAAGGTGCAAGCTGGCGTGGTGAATTCGCTCTACAGCGAAGTCGTGAGAGAAGCCACGTTCAATCTGACGGTTGGCACTCACCACAACTACTTCGCTGGAGGTATTCTGGTCCATAACAAGGAGATGTGTCCTTAAAACGAGAACCCATCCACCAGCTCCAGTCCAAGCATCGCTCGCTCGCCACTTATCTCCCCGTCCGCTGCTCTCCCCGCCCCCGCACCAGCGTCGCTGCCACCCCCACCGACGCGATCGCCGCGCACACCATGAACGTGGTCTTGAAGGCGCCCTCGAACGTCGCCTCCAGGGGCGCCATCTGCGCGGCGCTCGCGCCCGCATCGCGCAGCTTCTCCAGCTCGTGACCCGCTGCTGCGCCGCCGAGGCTGGGGAAGACGGCCCCCGCCAGCGCGACGCTCAGGCTCTGGCCCACCACCCGGCCCGTCGCCAGCAGGCCCGAGGCCACGCCCTGCTTGTCCTTTGGCGCGGCGCCGAGCAGGGCGCTGTTGTTGGGGGGCTGGAAGAGAGCCTGGCCGGCGGCGGTGACCATCAGGGTGGCCACGACGAGGGGGACCGGCGTCTGCGCGTTCAGGTGGCCGGTGAGCACCAGGCCGAGGCACGCCGTGGACAGGCCAACGACGGTGAGCCAGCGGGAGCCGAAGCGGTCGGCGAGGGAGCCGCTCAGCGGGGCGACCAGGGCCAGGGTGATGGGGAGCGGGGTGATGAGCAGGCCCGAGGTCTGCACGGAGAAGCCGCGGAGCTGCTCCAGGTAGAAGGGCATGAGGATCTGGCCCGCGAACATGGCGAAGAAGCTGAGCACGAGGCTCAGGGCGGCCGAGGTGAAGACGCGGTTCTGGAAGAGGGAGAGGTCGATGAGGGGGGCAGGGTGGCGGCGTTCGTGCAGGACGAGGAGGACGAGGAGGAGCACCGCGCCGCCGATGAGGGAGAGGAGGAGAGGGGAGCGCCACCCGAGCTCCTGACCGAAGGTGAGGCCGCCGGTGAGGGCGGCGAGGCCGCCGCCGAGGAGGAGCGCGTCGGGGAGGTCGAAGCGGCTCCGGCCGCGGCGCATGCGCTCGGTGAGCACCAGGAGCGAGGCGACGATGCCGAGGATGCCGACCGGGAGGTTGACGTAGAAGATGTAGCGCCAGCTCAGGTGCGCGGTGATCAGGCCGCCGAGGGTGGGGCCGGCGCTGACGCCGAGGGCCACGAAGAGGGCGTTCAGGCCGAGGGCGCGGCCACGCTCCTGGGGCGGGAAGGCCTGGGTGAGCATGGCGGGGCTCACGGCCATGAGCATGGCGCCGCCGATGCCCTGCAGGGCGCGGAAGGCGACGAGCATGCCGAGGGAGGACGCCGCGCCGCAGAGGGCGGAGCTGACCGTGAAGATGGCGAGGCCGGCGATCCAGATGGGCTTGCGGCCGATCATGTCGGCGAGGCGGCCCGCGGTGAGCATCAGGGAGGCGAGGACGACGAGGTAGGCGATGACGATCCACGCGACGGCGCCGCTGAGGGGGACGTGGAAGTGGGCGGCGATGGCCGGGAGGCTGATGTTGACGATGGACGAGTCGAGCGTGGCCATGACCACGCCGATGGCCACGATCGCGAGGACCGCCCACTTGCCGGCGCGCTCGTCACCGCTGTGGGCCGGGCCACCGTGAGCCGCGTGGTTCAGGGGGTCGAGCCGATCAGCTTGCAGGAGGTGACGTGGCCGGCCATCCAGTCGTTGGTCTGATCGAGCCACGCACCCTCGGAGGACCAGCGCACGCTGGGGCGCTTGACGTTGCCCTCGACGTTGAGGGTGCACTTCACCGAGAAGCGGCCGAGGGGGAGGTTGCCGGCGAGGGCTGGATCGCTCCACACGCCAGCGGCGAGGAACTGGACGCCGTCGACGGTGGTGTAGGGCCGGAGCGTCGTCTTGTCGTCGTTGGGGTCGCCGTTCGGCCAGGGCTGTGCCGGCGCCTGGAAGCCGCAGTGCTTGCCGCTCACCTCCTGGGGGGACCAGCAGGCGAGATCGCGCCTGTCGCTCGCCACGAGGGTGATCTCCACGAGCGGCTTCGAGCCTGGCTTCCAGTTGACGGCGCCGCGGCCGCCGGTCTCCTGGCCGAAGACGGCGAAGGCTGCCGCCAGGCCGCCGACGATGAGCACGAAGAGGAGGAGGCTCTTGCCGAGGGCGCCGCCCTGGGCCGGCAGGGGCGGCGGAGGGACTGGCTTGGGACCAACGCGGCGGGTGGCCTTGGCGCGGGGGCGCCCTTCACGGGAAGCCGCGGTGGAGGCGGTCCCGGCCTGGGCCTTCGCCTTTCCGCCGGCCTCGCCCGCGTTCTCGTCCTCCGCGTCGTTGCGCGCCTCGTCGGCGTCGCTCTCCGCGTCGTTGCGCGCCTCGTCCTCCGCGTCGGACGCGTCGTCACGCGGATCCTCCGCGTCGTCGCGCGCCTTCGCGGAGCGCTTGCTCTCACCGTTGCCGTCGGGGCGCTTGCTGCGGCTGTCGCTCTTCGCCATTGCAGGGGCTTTATGCACCCGACGGCGGTCCAGACTCAAGCGCTCCGGTGTCCCCTTTGATCCCCGGCCCGCTTCTCGCGCCGGAGGGGGCCGCCCTGTACTAGCCTGCGCGCCATGGCACGACAGATGAGCATCCCGCGGACCCGCATCCTGGGCACCGGCCGTTACCTGCCCGAGGAGGTCGTGGGCAACGAGGTCCTGGCCCAGCGCCTCGACACCACCGACGTCTGGATCCAGGAGCACACGGGGATCGAGCGGCGGCACGTGGCCGCCAAGGGCCAGGTGACCAGCGACATGGCCGCGGCGGCGAGCAGGGCGGCGCTGGAGGCGGCGGGGCTCACGCCTGCGGATCTCGACATGATCATCGTCGCCACCACGAGCGGCGACTCGCCCATGCCCGCCACGGCGGTGAACGTCCAGCAGAAGATCGGCGCAGATCTGATCCCCTCCTTCGATCTCGCCGCGTCGTTCGCGGGGTTCCTCTACGCCCTGACGGTGGCGGATCAGTTCATCTCCGCAGGCACCTACGGCACCATCCTGGTGGTCGGGGCCGACATGATGACGCGGCTCGTGAACCCCGACGACCGGGCCACGGCGCCCCTCTTCGGGGACGGCGCGGGGGCGGTGGTGCTCGGGCCTGCGCAGAGCGATGGGCGGGGCATCCTCTCGGCGCGTATCCACGCCGACGGCGCGCTCGGGGACCTGCTCAAGGTCCCGGCCGGGGGCTCCGCGGAGCCGCTCAGCGCGGAGGCGCTCGCCGCGAACCGCCACCGCCTGCAGATGAAGGGGCGCGAGCTGTTCCAGGTGAGCGTCAAGCACCTCACCTCGTACTCCATGCAGGCGCTCAAGGCGGCGGGGCTGACCAGCGCGGAGCTCGACTGGGTGATCCCGCACCAGGCCAACCGGAACATCGTGAACCTGATCTCGCAGCGCCTCGGCTACCCGCGGCACAAGTTCGTCGAGGATCTCGCGGAGACGGGGAACACCGGCGCGGCGTCGATCCCCATCGCCCTCGATGGCGCCGTGCGCGACGGGCGCGTGCAGCGGGGCCAGACGGTGCTCATGTGCGCCCTCGGCGCAGGGGTCACCTGGGGAGCGGCGATGGTGCGGATGTGAACCGGCGCGCTGCCGCGGGGGGCGGTGGCCAGCGGAGGTGAGCGCGCACTGCCGCGGGAGGCGGCGGCCTGCACGGAGGAGGGATCACTCCTGGTCGGAGAGAGGCGCAGGGGCGGTGGCCACCTTCGAGGAGAGGTGATCGAGGCGGATGCGGACGTCGAGGTTCGGCACCGTCGCGCGCCACACGTGCGCCTCTCCGGCGGCGCTGCTCAGCGAGATCTGGGCGCGGGCGCCGGTCCGGTCTCCGGTGTCGTCGTACACCACCAGGTAAGCCTTGCCGCTGGCGCCGGACTCTTCGCGCACGCCGCTCCGGTTCATGGAGATGCCGTTCAGCTCATCGGTGGAGCGGTACACGGAGACCCCGCCGCACTGCACGCCGAGCGTGTCCACCGAGTGCTCCGTCTCGCCGTGGTTGCGGACCAGCGTGGCCTCGACCGCACAGGCGGCGCCCGGGCGCACCCCGAGCCCGCTCTGGCTCACCAGGGCTCCCTTCCAGGTGGCGGTGATGCGCTCCGGGGCAGGGGCGGGGGTCGTGCCGTGAGGAACCACGCCCGTCGAGGGCTGCTGGTGCGTGGGCTGCTCGTGGTACGTCGGCGGTGGGGCGGTGTGGACCACCGGGGGTGGGGGAGGGGAGGCGCGGCGGGCCACGAAGATCATCGAGGACGCGGCGCCGACCAGGACCAGGCCCACCACGGCGGCGGCGATGGCAGGCCCGCTCGAGCGAGGCGGGGGCCGGGCGGTGGACGCCATCTGCCCCTTCAGGTCGTGCAGGGCGCGCTGCGCGGTGGCGAGGTCGCGTTCGAGCTGTTCGAGGCGCTCCCAGGGGGTCGACTGCTGGGTCTGACGCAGCGTCTCCTGGGTCTGTGCAAGCTCGCTGCGGACGTGGCCGAGCTCTTGCTCGAGCCCCTCCGCACGCGCGCGCAAGGCCTCGCGTTCCTCCCGATAGCCGCTCATGCGCACCTCTTCCACGCCCCAGGATAGCAGGGATGCTGCAGCACTCAGAGCAGGGGAAACCCTTACTTCCTGGAGCTCCGACGGGCGCGCAGGTAGACCTCGGACCCGGGACCGAGCTCTGGCGCAGGGGACGAGGGGACCCTCCCGGCACCGGATCCCTGAGGCGTACACGCGCATCCGGCGATAGCATCGGGCTTGACCCTAACGCCCCATTCCGAGGAGAGGACCATGCAGTTCACCGCCGACTACCCCCGGGATGTCACGGTCCACGCGCTGTTCGAGAGGCAGGCTGCGCAGACGCCGGACGCCATCGCCGCGGTGCTCGGAGACCAGGCGATCTCGTACGGGGAACTCGACCGCCGCGCCGAGCGGCTCGCGCGCAGCCTCTGGCGGCTCGGCGTGGGCCCAGGCACGCCCGTCGCCCTCCTCGTGGAGCGCTCGCTGGCCGCGCTGGTGGGGTTCCTCGGCATCCTGAAGGCGGGCGGCGCTTACGTGCCCCTCGATCCCAGCTACCCGGAGGAGCGGATCACCCTGATGCTGTGCGAGATCGTCGCGCCGGTCCTCCTCTTGCCGCGGGGGATCCCGTGCCCGGAGATGTTCCCGGGACAGGTCGTGGTCCTCGACGAGATCGTCGATCTCGACGAGGCGCCGCGGACCGAGCGTGTCGGCCGCGAGGCGCCCGTCGTGGTGCGCCCCCGCGCGGCGGTCGCCGACGACATCGCCTACGTCATGTTCACCTCGGGCTCGACCGGGCAACCCAAGGCGGTCGCCATCCCGCACCGCGCCATCGTCAGGCTCGTCATCGGCACGAACTACATCACCCTCGGGCCGACCGACCGGGTGATGCACGCCTCGAACCTCTCCTTCGACGCCTCCACCTTCGAGATCTGGGGCGCGCTCCTGAACGGCGCCCGCGTCGTGGTGTTCCCGAAGCAAGCGCTGCTCTCGGCGAGCACCTTCCAGGCAGCGGTGCAGGACGCGCGCATCACCGCGATGTTCGTGACCACGGCGCTCTTCCACCACCTCGCCGACGCGGCGCCGGATGCGTTCAGGGGGGTGACGACGCTCCTCGTGGGCGGGGAGGTGCTTGATCCGAAGTGGGCGCGCGCGCTGTTCGCCGCGGGCAGCGCGGGCGGCGCGGGCGGCGCGGGCGGCGGGGGCGGCGGGGGCGGTCCGGGGCGGCTGCTCAACGTGTACGGACCCACCGAGGGCACCACGTTCTCCACGGCGCACCTCCTCCGGGAGCCCCCTCCCGACGGCGTGCGCATCCCCATCGGCGTCGCCATCTCCGGGACCACCACGCACGTGCTCGACGCGAGCCTCGTGGAGGCGCCCGTGGGCGAGCCGGGAGAGCTGTACGTGGGGGGAGACGGCCTCGCCCTGGGCTACCTGAACCAGCCAGGGTTCACGGCCGAGCGCTTCATCCCCGACCCCTTTCGCGCCGAGCCCGGAACCCGCCTCTACCGGACTGGCGACCGCGCGTGCCTCCTGCCGGACGGCTCCATCGACTTCCTGGGGAGGCACGACCGGCAGGTGAAGATCCGCGGCTTCCGCATCGAGCCGGGCGAGGTCGAGGCCGCGCTGCTCACCTTCCCCACCGTGCGGGAGGCGGTGGTGCTGGTGCGGGAAGACGCGCCCGGGGACCGGCGCCTCGTGGCCTACGTCGTCACCGACACCGACGTCACCGGCCTGCGCGCCCACCTCGACGCGCAGCTCCCGGGGCACATGGTCCCCTCCCACCTGATGGTGCTGCGCGCCCTCCCGCTCACCCCGAACGGCAAGGTCGATCACGCCGCCTTGCCGCCTCCAGGCCTCGCGGGCGAGCGCCCCTCCTCGCCGAACAGCATCGGGTTCGCGACCCGCACCGAGGCGCAGCTCGCGGCGCTCTGGACCGAGCTGCTCCGCGTGGAGGTCACCCGGCGCGACGACTCGTTCCGCGATCTCGGCGGGGACTCGCTCCTCGCGGCGCGGCTCATCCTCCGCATCCACAAGGACTTCGCCGTCGACCTGCCGGTGCAGCACCTCTTCGCGGCCTCCCCCACGCTCGCGCGCATCGCCCGGCTCGTGGACGCCCTCCGCTCCGGCTACCACAACCCCACGGAGCCCCCCCAGTCCCACGCCCTCGGCGCCGACGCCGCGCTCGCGCCCGACATCCGCCCGGTCGCTCCGCCGTCGTCGCGCGGGCGCGCCCCGGAGCACCTCCTCCTGACCGGCGCCACCGGCTTCCTCGGGGCCTTCTTGCTCCGCGACCTGCTTCTCCGCACCGAGGCCAAGGTGCACTGCCTGGTGCGCGCCCTGAGCGTCTCCGACGCCGCGCGCAGGATCCAGGCCACGCTCTCCAAGTACGAGCTGTGGAGCCCGCGCTTCCGGGAGCGGATCGTCGCCGTGCCGGGAGATCTGGAGCGCCCGCGCCTCGGCCTCTCCGAGGACGCCTACGACGCCCTCGCGGCGCAGATCGAGGCCATCTACCACAGCGCCGCCGCGGTGAGCTACGTGAAGCCCTACCTGGAGCACCGCGACGCCAACGTCGTCGGCCTGCAGGAGATGCTCCGGCTGGCGTGCGCCACGCGGACCAAGCCCTTCCACCACGTCTCGTCGATCTCGGTGTTCGGCCACATGGGCTACAGCGCGGGCTCCGCGATCGTGGGCGAGGACGACGCGCCCGACCCGCGCGCGGACCAGGTCGGCACGGACATGGGCTACGCGCAGAGCAAGTGGGTCTCCGAGAAGCTCGTCTCCGCGGCCGCCGAGCGGGGCCTCCCGACCACCATCTTCAGGCCAGGCTTCATCCTCGGAGACAGCGCGACGGGCGCCGGCAACCAGGACGATTTCATGGCCCGCCTGCTCAAGGGGTGCCTCCAGATCGGCTGCTTCCCCGATCTGCCGCACCACCACATGAGCTTCGTCCCCGTTGACTACGTGAGCGCCGCCATCACCCGCATCTCGCTCGACCCCGACGCGTGGGGCAAGGCCTACCACCTGGTGCCGCCCGCGTCGCAGAGCAGCGATCTGCGCAGCTTCTTCGACGTCCTCGGCAGCGCCGGCCACCCGCTCCGGAGGCTCTCCTACACGGAGTGGCTCGTCCAGCTCCTCACGGCCCTCGAACACTCGCCCGACAACCCGCTGCTCCCGCTGGTGCCCATGCTGACCGAGCAGATCCACGAGGGGTTCACCCGCCTGGAGCTGGGCGGGAGGACGGCGCACTACGGCGACGCGAACACGCGCCGGATGCTCACGGGTACGGGCATCGCGTGCCCGCCACTCGACGTGGCATTGCTGCGGACCTACCTCGACTACCACCGGCGGATGGGCTTCCTGCCCTCCGATCGCCCCTCCGAGCGGCGCTCCACCCCGGGCAGCGAGCGAACGCCAGCCCTCCTCAGCTCCTCACCCCGGTGACACCTGCCGCGCGCCTCGCTCGGGTCAGACCCCCGCGAAGCAGGCCGCCACGTCCTCGTCGGTGATCTCGGCCAGGGTCGCCGGGTTCCAGCGCGGCGCCTGGTCCTTGTCGACGAGCACCGCGCGGATGCCTTCGCGGAAGTCGTGGCGCGCGACCACCGCGTCGCTGAGCCGCGTCTCGACGGCGCGCACCTCATCGTAGGAGAGGCCGCGGCAGGTGCGGAGCTGGCGCAGCGTGACCTTCAAGCTCGAAGGTGACATGCGCAGCAGGGTCGCCCGGGTGGCCTCGGCCCACGGCGTGTCTTCAGCGGCGAGCGCGGCGAGGATGTCCTCCACCCGCTCTCCGGCGAAGCAGCGGTCGATCTCCCCGGCGAGCGCCTGGAGCGGCGCAGGGCCGGCGTCCGTGGCGAAGGAGGCGCAGACGCGGGTCACCAGCGCGCTTGCCGCGCCGGTGTCCCCGCTGCCGCCGCTGCCGCCGCTGCCCTCCTCGACCGCGTCATGCGTCTTCTGCAGCGCCTCCCGCAGCGCGTCGAGCAGCGCATCGAGCCGGTCATGGGGCACGTGGTGCGTCCCGTAGCCGACCCACATCGCATCGGCCGCAGTGGCGCGGGCGCCCGTGAGGCCCAGGTAGGTCCCCGTTTCGCCGGGGAAGCGCGGGAGGAACCACCCCCCGCCCACATCCGGGAAGAGGCCGATGCCCGTCTCCGGCATGGCGAACAGCAGCCGCTCCGTGACCACGCGGTGCGAGCCATGGATCGAGAGGCCGAGGCCACCGCCCATGCTGATGCCGTCCACGAAGGCGATGAAGGGCTTGGCGTAGTGGTGGATGCGGTGGTTGAGGGCGTACTCCGCGCGGAAATAGGCGGCGTAAAGAGGCATCTCCCCCGCAGCCGTCGGCTGATCCACCGAGGCGGCGACGGCGCGCACGTCACCCCCGGCGCAGAACGCCTTGCTGGAGCTGCTGCGGATCACCACCGCCTTCACCTCGGGCGCACGCTCCCAGGCATCGAGCTGCGGCTGAACGATCCGGATCATCCCCAGATCGAGCGCATTGAGCGCGCGCGGGCGGTCGAGGGTGATCAGGCCGAGAGGGCCGCGGGTCTCCAGCAGCACAGGGTCGCTCATGGAGCGCGTGTGTAATCGATCCGGCGCGCCTGGAGAACGTGGCGCGACCGCGCGGCGCTCATCCAGGGCTCGACCTCGCCCGATCCACCTTCAGCGTGCCTTCGTCCGCCGCTGGGTTCGAGGCATCTTCCCCGGGATCTGCGGCAGATGCCTTGGGCTTAACGCCATCGCCCCTGGGCTTCAAGCCGTCGCCCTTGCGCCTCACGCTGTCACCCTTGGGCCTCATGCTGTCACCGTTTGCCTTCACGCCGTCCCCCTTGGACTTCTCGCCGCCCTTGGACGTCACGCCATTCCCCTTGGGCTTCACGCCGCCGCCCTTGGGCTTCACGCCGTCCCCCTTGGGCTTCACGCCATCCCCGCTGGCCTTCGCGCCGTCCTCGGCAGGTTTCACGCCGTAGCGCGGGAGCCCGGTGCGCCTCGCGAAGTCGACAAAACCCGTCACCGCTGGCGCTACATCGTTGCTGCGCCACACCATGAGCAAGCTCGTCCGAGGGCCCCCCACGAGCGGCCTGAGGACGATGCCGCGACGACCCATCTCCCGGATCGACTCGGGCAGGATGGAGATCCCGAACCCCGCCGCCACGAGGCTCGGGATGTCGATCTGGGGCGCCTCCTGCACGATGCGCGGGGAGAAGCCGGCGGCGTGGCAGAGCGCGATGATCTGGTCGAAGAAGCCGGGGCCACGGTGGCGGGGGAAGGTGACGAACGGCTCCCGGGAGAGCATCGCCACGGGGATGCGCTTCCACGCGGCGAGCGGGTGATCGATGGGCAGGGCGACCACCAGCTCCTCGCTGCGCATGCAGGCGTGGGTGATCGCCGCCTCGTCGAGCGGTGCCCGCACGAAGCCCACGTCGATGCGCCCCTCCTTGAGGGCGTCGATCTGCTCCTGCGGGGACATCTCGCGCAGGGCGATGTCCACGGTGGGGAACCGGTCGCGGTAGGCACGGACCAGGTCGACGATGCCGGTGTAGGTGAGCGAGGAGAGGTAGCCGACGACCACCCGGCCGGTCTCGCCCGCGCTGGCGCGCCGGGCGTCGTGCACCGCGAGATCGAGCGCGCCAAACACCCGCCGGACATGGCCGAGGAACACCGTGCCCGCGTGGGTCAGCTCCACGCCCCGAGGGGAGCGGTCGAAGAGGGTGATACCGAGCTCAGCCTCAAGATCCTGGATCTGTCGGCTCAGCGGTGGCTGCGCGATGTGCAGGCGCTGGGCTGCGCGACCGAAGTGCAGCTCCTCGGCGACGGCCATGAAATACCGCAGGTGACGCAGCTCCATACCCAGGAGGTATAGCGCAATGCCCGACAATATATTGGACGACTGGCCGTTCCGGGAGAATTGTCCAGCGCACCCCCCGACCGCGACCGTCCTGATCCGCGGGGCTCGTGGGAGCCAGGAAGTGGCCGATGTGGCTCGTCATTACCGCGCTGAAGCGCCCCTACACCTTCATCGTGATGTCGATGCTCATCGTCATCATGGGGGTGTTCACCATCTTCCGGATGCCGACGGACATCTTTCCGAACATCGACATCCCGGTCATCTCCGTCATCTTCAACTACGGCGGCCTTCCCCCTGAGGAGATGGAGAAGCGCGTCGTCAACAACTACGAGCGCTTCCTCACCACGGTCGTCAACGACATCGAGCACGTCGAGAGCCAGTCGCTGACGGGCATCTCCATCGTCAAGGTCTTCCTCCAGCCGGGCGCCAGCGTCGACGCCGCCATCGCGCAGATCACCGCCGCCTCGCAGAGCTCGATCCGCCAGATGCCGACCGGCATGACCCCGCCGCTCGTCATCCGCTACAGCGCCTCGAACGTGCCCATCATGCAGGCCGCGCTGGAGAGCGAGTCGATGAGCGAGCAGCAGCTCTTCGACTACGGCGTCAACTTCATCCGCGCCGACATCGCCACCATCAAGGGCACCCAGATCCCCTGGCCCTACGGCGGCAAGCAGCGCCAGATCATGGTCGACATCGACCCCCAGCGCCTCTACGCCTGGGGCCTCTCGGCGCGGGACGTGAACACCGCCCTCGGCCTGCAGAACGTCATCCTGCCCGCGGGCTCCGCGAAGATGGGGACCAACGAGTACCCCGTGATCATGAACAGCAGCCCCGCCGCCCTCGAGGAGCTCGGCTCGCTGCCCATCAAGAGCGTCGACGGCAAGACCGTCTACGTGCGCGACGTGGCCAACATCCGCGACGGCAACTCGCCGCAGCAGAGCATGGTGCACGTCAACGGCAAGCGCAGCGTGCTGATGACCATCCTCAAGGCGGGCAGCGCCAGCACCCTGGAGGTCGCCGCCCGCATCCGGGAGATGCTCCCCGGCACCATGGCCAAGCTCCCCAAGGAGCTCAAGGCCACGCTCCTCTTCGACCAGTCGCTCTTCGTCCGCGCCTCGGTCAACGGCGTCGTCCACGAGGCCCTCATCGCCGCCGGCCTCACCGCGCTGATGATCCTGCTCTTCCTCGGGAGCTGGCGCAGCACCCTCATCGTCGTCATCAGCATCCCCCTGTCGATCCTGGTCTCGATCATCGTCCTCGACGCCATGGGCCACACCCTGAACACCATGACCCTCGGCGGCATGTCGCTCGCCGTGGGCATCCTGGTCGACGACGCCACGGTGGCCATCGAGAACATCCACCGGAACCTCGGCCAGCGGAAGCCCTTCATCCGCGCCATCGTCGACGGGGCCCAGGAGATCGCCGTCCCGGCGCTCGTCGCCACCCTCTGCATCTGCATCGTCTTCGTGCCGGTCGCCTTCATCACCGGCGCGGCGAGGTCGCTCTTCATCCCCCTCGCCCTCGCGGTCGTCTTCGCGATGCTGATGTCCTACGTCCTGTCGCGGACCCTGGTCCCGACCATGGTGCGGCTGCTCCTCGAGCGCGAGGCCGAGGAGCACGCCCACGGTGATCACGGCAAGCCCGCTGGCTTCTTCGGCCGCATCCACGCCGCCTTCAACCGCGGCTTCGACCGCCTGCGCACCTCCTACGGCCGGATCCTCGCCTGGGCGCTCGCCCACCGCGTGGGCTTCGTCATCGGCTTCGGCATCTTCGTCGCCGCCTCCGTGTCGCTGCTCCCCCTGCTCGGCCAGGACTTCTTCCCGAGCGTCGACGCGGGCCTCATCAAGCTCCACGTCCGCGGCACGCCGGGCACCCGCCTGGAAGAGACCGAGCGGAACATCGCGCACATCGAGGAGACCATCCGCGAGGTGATCCCCCCGGCCGAGATCGACACCTTGATCGACAACCTCGGCATCCCGGCCAGCGGCATCAACCTCTCGCTCAGCGAGGGGGCGCTCATCTCCTCGGCCGACGGCCAGATCTCCATCTCCCTCAAGCACGGCCACGCCCCCACGGCTGGCTACGTGAAGCAGCTCCGGGACAAGCTCAACGCCACCTACCCCGAGACCACCTTCTTCTTCCTGCCGCCGGACATCACCACCCAGGTCCTCAACTTCGGCCTCCCGGCCCCCATCAACGTCCAGGTGGTGGGGCCCATCGGCAAGGAGGCGGAGACCTACGGCGTGGCCGTGCAGATCGCCGAGCGCATGAAGAACATCCCCGGCGCCGTCGACGTCCACCTCGCCCAGGTGAACGAGCGCCCCCAGCTCCGCATCGACGTCGACCGGACCATGGCCGATCAGCTCGGCCTGAGCCAGCGCGACGTCGCGAGCGACATCCTCGTCTCGCTCTCGTCGAGCGGCCAGGTCTCCCCGAGCTACTGGCTCGACAAGCGCGGCGTGCAGTACCTCGTCGCCGTGCAGACCCCCCAGTACGCCGTGGGCTCCTTCGACGAGGTGAACGTCACGCCCCTCTCCACGGGCAACGGCCAGCCCCAGTTCCTCTCCAACGTGGCCCAGGTCTCGCGCGGCACCGGGCCCGTCAACGTCACCCACTACAACGTCGCCCGCACCTTCGACGTCCAGGCGAACGTGGAGGGCACCGACCTCGGCTCCGTCGCCAGCGCCGTCAACAGCCTCATCGACGGGATGAAGGACCAGATGCCCCGCGGCACCAAGGCCACGCTCAAGGGCCAGGTGGAGAGCATGACCTCCTCCTTCCGGGGCCTCGGCTACGGCCTCATCTTCGCCGTCGTCCTCGTCTACCTCCTGATGGTCGTGAACTTCCAGTCGTGGATGGACCCACTGATCATCCTGATGGCGCTCCCCGGCGCCCTCTCCGGCATCGCCTGGATGCTCTTCCTCTCGGGCACCACCCTGAGCGTCCCCGCCCTGATGGGCTCCATCATGTGCGTCGGCGTCGCCACGGCGAACAGCATCCTCGTGGTCACCTTCGCCAACGACCAGCGCCAGCTCGGCCGCGACGCCACCACCGCCGCGCTCGCGTCCGGCATGACCCGTCTCCGCCCGGTCATCATGACCGCCTTCGCCATGATCATCGGCATGTTGCCGATGTCCACCGGCCTCGGCGAGGGCGGTGAGCAGAACGCTCCTCTCGGCCGCGCCGTCATCGGCGGCCTCCTCGTCGCCACCGTGACCACCCTGTTCTTCGTGCCGGTGATGTACAGCATCCTCCGCAAGAAGGCGCCCGCCACCGACCCCCTGGCAGAGAACCTATGAGCCCCAGACCCGACCAGACCGAAGCCCAGACGCACCCCCCCGCGACGCCCGCCGACGATCTCGGCTTCGACCTGCCTCCGCCTGCGAAGTTCAGCAAGACCCGCATCGTCGCCACGGTCCTCGTCGCCGCCGGCGTGCTCGGCGCCGCCTTCGTCGCGGCCTACCTCCCTCGCCGCAGCGCGCGCACCGACCTCGAAGAGGAGGTGAAGACGACCCAGGGAAGCGCCCTGCGGGTCGACGTCATCGCGCCCAAGATCCTGTCGAGCGACCGCGCCCTCCTCCTCCCGGGCAGCATCCGGCCCCTGCAGGAGACGGTCATGTACCCCCGCGTCAGCGGCTACGCCCGCAAGTGGCTCGTCGACATCGGCGACAAGGTGAAGCAGGATCAGGTCCTCGCCGAGATCGAGACCCCCGAACTCGACATGGAGCTCGCCCAGGCCCAGGCCCAGCTCGCCCAGGCCCAGGCCGGCCTCCAGCAGGCCCAGGCCACCCGCGACCTCTCGAAGTCGCTCCTCGATCGCTCGAAGCAGCTCGTCCCCGAGGGCGTCGCCACGCAGCAGGAACTCGACCAGCGCCAGGGCCAGGCCAACATCGACGCCGCGAGCGTCACCGTCGCCCAGGCCACCATCCGCGCCCAGCAGGCCAACATCCAGCGCTTGCGCAACCTCAAGGCCTTCGCCAAGCTCACCGCCCCGTTCGCCGGCACCATCACCTCCCGCACCATCGAGATCGGCGCGCTCGTCAGCGCGGGCAACGGGACCCCGCTCTTCAGCATCGCCGCCACCGACCCGGTGCGCGTCTTCGTCGCCGTCCCCCAGGACGTCGCCCCCAGCGTGAAGCTCAACGCCCCCGCCAGGGTCACCCTGCGCGAGTTCGCCGGCCAGCCCTTCGAGGGCACCATCGTCCGCACCTCCGGCGCCCTCGACCCTGTGACCCGGACCATGAACACCCAGGTCAACGTCCCCAACCCCGACGGCAAGCTCCTCATCGGCATGTACGCCGAGGTCTCGCTGACCCTGCCCACCCCGCACAAGATCTTCGAGGTCCCCGCCACGGCCCTCTACAGCGACTCCCAGGGCCTCCGCATCGCCGTCGTCACCCCCGAGAACAAGATCCACTTCGTGCCCATCACCATCGAGCGCGACACAGGCGCGACGCTGCACATCTCTACGGGGATCGACGAGAACGTCCGCGTGGTGAAGCTCGCCAGCGCCGAGCTCACCGAGGGCACCGCCGTCGAGGTGCTCGTGCCTCCTCCTCCTCCCTCCTGAGTCTCCACGAGGGGACGCGGGTCCCCTCTGACGCCCGCGCCACGCGTCACGCGCGCCACGCGTCACGCGCGTCACGCGAGCCCGGTCAGCTTCAGGCTCGCATCCCACAGCTTCTTCGCCGTCGCGTCGTCCAGGGCCGCGTTCGAGGGGCGGCGCACCTTGCGCTTGACGAAGTACTCCCCGGTTACCCCCTCCACCTCCGGCGAGCTTGCCAGGTACACCGCGGTGTCCGCGCCCTTCTCGGGCGTCAGGAAGAACGGCCGCAGCAGCTTGAGCACCCGCTTCGCCCAGGGCCCGTTGTTCCCCCCGAGCCCCGTCGCCACTGCCCCCGGGTGCAGGCTGTTCACCGTCACCCCGCTCCCCGCGAGCCGACGCGACAGCTCCCGCGTGAAGAGGATGTTGCAGAGCTTCGATATCCCGTAGACGCGCGCCACCCCGTAGCGCCGCTCGCTTTGCAGGTCGTCAAGGTCGAGCGCCCCGAAGGTGTGCGCGTCCGACGAGACGTTGACGATTCTGGCCGGCGCGCTCTCCTGCAGCCGTTCGAGGAGCAGGTTCGTGAGCAGGAACGGCCCCAGGTGGTTCACCGCGAAGGTCGCCTCCAGCCCGTCGATCGTGACCTCGCGCTTCAGGTTCACCACACCCGCGTTGTTCAGGAGCACGTGGATCTTCGGGAACCGCTCCAGCAGCTCCGACGCGAGCCGCCGCACCTCCGCCTGCACCCCGAGATCCGCGAGCAGAAGCTCGGCTTCCTTCCCCGTCGCCTCGCGCACCGCGGCCCGGACCTCCTCGCCGCGCCCCATGTCGCGCGCCACCAGCACCACCGACGCCCCCTGCTGCGCCAGCGCGATCGCCGCCGCCTTGCCGATACCCCCCGTCGCCCCGGTGATCACCACGACCCGACCATCCATTGCCGCGCTCGCCATTCTGTCCCTGTCCCTTCGTGGCTGACGGTAGCGTAGTCACCCGTCGCGGTCTCCGGCGACCGGGTCGACCGCGCGTCCGGCGCACGCCCTTGACCGGCCTGACGCTTGCAACCCTGGCCATGCCCTCGTCGCTGCGCGCAGCCCGAACCACGTGGGGAGGTCCATGAAGCATCACCCGTTCGTCTTGCCTGGCGTCCGCCTCGCTCCGCTCCTCGCCTTCCTCTGCACCGGTTGCCTCGACGGCGCCCCCGAAGCCTTCGCCGTGGCCCCGGACAACCTGCGCGCCGCCGCCCTCGCCGCGGACGACACCGGCAGCACTGGCAGCGCCGCGCCAATCCCCGACGCAGGCCTCACCCCTCCTGCCTCCCAGCAGCGCTACGGCTGCGAACCCGGCGGCGCCCTCGCCGGCAAGACCTACCTCTTCGTCAACGCCGCGGCCCCTGCTGGCGGCACCGGCACCCGCGCCGCTCCGTACCGCTCTCTCCAGTCGGCCTACCTCACCATCCAGAACGGCCAGAACGCCGTCCTCTGCGTCGCTGAGGGCACCCACACGGAGCACGTCGGCAGCACCGCCGACCGCTTCACCTCCGGCACCGAGATCACCCTCGTCGGCGGCTTCCTCGCCGGATCGAGCTTCACCCAGCGCGACAGCACGGCCCACCCCACCCTCCTCCGCGCCCCCGACCGCACCGTCGCCACCCTCGTCTTCGGCAACCTCCGCGCCATCACCGTCGACGGCTTCCGCATCACCGGCGGCCTCCACGGCATCGCCATCCTCAGCGGCTACTCCGCCGGCCGCACCGTCGTCATCCGCAACAACCACGTCTTCGACAACGGCATCGAGGGCCAGCGCGACCACCGCGGCGGCGGCCTCCGCCTCTCCGGCAGCACCGTCCTCGTCGAGCACAACCTCGTCGAGGACAACAAGACGGGCGCTGGCGGCGCCGGCATCTACATCGGCTCCGCCGCCTCCTCCGAGAGCAACACCCGCTCCGGCGGCACCCTCACCGTCTCCTCCGCCCTCGCCACCGTTGCCCACAACATCGTCCGCAACAACGTCGCCCGCTACGACACCCCCCACGGCGCTGGCATCTCCGTGAGCATGAACGCCCGCATCCACCACAACCTCATCGAGGGCAACCGCGGCCACGGCCCCCTCTCGGGCCCCGGCGGCCAGGGCGTGGGTGGCGGCATCATCGCCCAGTTCCCCCTCATCACCGTCACCGTCGACGCCAACTGGATCTCCGGCAACATCGCCACCAAGGCTGGCGGCGGCATCTTCATCGACGAGGCCTCCATCGGCACCGTCATCAACAACGTCGTCGTCGGAAACCAGGGCGTCGGCGCCATCTGCATCGACGGCCGCGGCTCCGGCAACGCCGTGGACGACCGCGGCTACGCGACCCTCGCCAACAACACCGTCGTCGGCAACACCGACGGCGCCATCTACCTGCTCGACTCCACCGTGCGCGCCTACAACAACGTCTTCTGGAGCAACGGCGCCCGCGACATCATCTCCTCGACGAGCGGCGCCATCCCCGAGGACATCACCCTCGACCACAACGTCCTCGCCTCCGGCTGCACGGGCCCCGCCACCTGCACCCTCGGCAGCCACAACCTCGTCGGCAGCGACCCCTTGCTCCTCGACCCAGCCGCCGGCGACTACCAGCTCGGCGCCGGCAGCCCCGCCCTCTCCGCCGGCACCCGCCCGATCACGCCAGCCTTCTCCTGCGCGGGCGCCCTCACGGCCGCCCCCCCCGCCGACTTCACGGACTTCGCGCGCCCCACCGGGACCGCCGTCGACCTCGGCGCCTTCGCCCGCAAGCCGTGAGCGGCCTTCACCTCACTTCTTGATCTCCGCCTCGAGCTGGTCGAGTTCGCTCTTGTAGTTGTCGGTGGTGATCTTGCCCTTCACCTGGTCCTCGTAGTCCGCAGGCACGGCGATCTGGGGTTCCACCGCGCTCGTCCCCTGCGCTGCTGCGGTGACCACGGCCTCCTGGGAGGCCTTGCCGTCGTTGCAGCCGACGAGCGCCGAGGCGAGCAGCACGGGAGCCATCCACGCAAAAAGCTTCATCGGTCGTCCCTCTACTTTCGTCCGTCGAGATAGGACTGGTAGCGCGCGTTCTCCTGGTCGAGCAGCGTCTTCGCCCGCGCGGCCGCCGCCGTGTCGCCGCTCTCCACCGCGAGCGCCTGGATCCGTTCGAGCTTCGCCACCCGCTCCGCGTGACGCTGCGACTCCTGCTTCAGCGCCTCGTCCATGGGCTTGTTCTTCAGCGACTTGTCGAGCGCCTGCCGCTGCTGATCGAGCTGCACCTTGCGCCGCTTCGATCGCTCCGTGTCCTCCTGCGGACGCTGACCCGTCGCGTTCCCCGGCTTCGCCCCCTCGCCCCGCTCCGGACGCCCCGTCTCCCCCTGCTGCGGGGGCGGCGCGTCTGGCCTCTGCCCGTTCGCGCTGGTCCCGTTGCTCCCGTTCTGCGCGCCGCTCCCGGGCGGGAACCCGGGCCGTTGCTCGTCGCCCTTTCCGCCCCGCGGTGCCTCGCCGGGCTTCTGCCCCGGGTCGCCCTGAGGCTTCCCCTCCGAACCCCCGCCTGGCCTCTGCCCCTGCTGTTGCGGCCCTTGCTGCTGCCCTTGCTGCGGCTGCCCTTGCTGCGGGCGTCCATGCGGCTACCGCTCCTGCCCCGAGGATGGCTGCGCCGAAGCGAGCCCCACCCCGAGCACCATCGCCGCGACCCAGGGCGCGATCCATCGTGTCTTCCTCATGACTGGTCCTCTCCGGTGGCCCGTGGCCACACGCCGCAGGGAAGGCCAGGCCGGAAGGCCCTCTCCGCGCGCGTGGCCAGCATCCACCGACGAGTGTGGACCCCTGTCGTGAGCCCTCGATGAAGCCTGTATTGACGATTGTGTCGACTGCGGCCGCTCAGACGCCCGTCATGGGTGGCTGGTACGATCAGGCGTGGATGACGGCACAGACTGCGCCCTGCGACAGGTGACGCGAGCGCCTCTTCAGCGCTGCATCACCTCAGCACCACCACGAACCCGTCATCGTCGATGGCCACCCGCTGCTCCTTCAGCAGCCGCCCCACCGCGCGCTTGAACGCCTTCTTGCTCATCCCGAACAGCGCCCGGATCTGCTCCGACGGCGACCGGTCACCCACCCGCGGCGTGCTCTTCTTCGCGAGCACCTCCAGGATGTCCTCCGCGTCGTCTTCCACCTCTTCGTGGGCGAACCCGCGCAGGGACAGCTCCACCTTCCCGTCGTCCAGGATGTTCGCCACCCGGAACTCCTCGGCCTCGCCGCGCGCCAGATCGTTCGGCTCGTCTGCGGGCACCAGGCCCACGTAGCGGCGCTCCACGATCACGAACACCCCGATGTCCGGGTCCTTCCGCCATGCCTCGCCCTGGACCCACTCGTCGAGCATGAACGAGCGTGTCCCCCGCAGCATCTCGCTCACCCGCATCGTCCCCGTGGGGCGGCCCTCGCGGTCGATGAAGAGGCCGATGGGGTGCCGCTCCCCGGGCCGCATGGCGCGCGTCTGCTCGGCGCGGGGCACCAGCAGGTCCTTCGGCTGACCCCAGGCCACGAACGCCCCGAAGGACGTCACGCCCGTCACCTTCAGGAAGGCCACTTCGCCCTCGGCCAGCGTGGGGGCTCCGGCCTGCGGCTCCCGTCCCCCCTGCGGTCCCCGTCCCCCCTGCGGCCCCCGCCCCCCTTGCGGCCCCCGTTCTCCTTGCGACCCCTGCACCACGTGCCCTCCCTGCGGCTCTTGCCCCCCTTGCGGCCCCCGCTCCGGCCGCACCGGTCAGCCCTTCAGGTGCTCGTCGCCGAACTTCTCCAGGAACTCCTCGTAGGAGCCGTTGAACAGGCGCGGCTCCTTCTTCGACAGCTCCAGGACGCGGGTGCTCAGCTTGCCGATGAAGTGACGGTCGTGGCTGGTCACCACCACCGTCCCCTTGAAGTCCACGAGCGCCTGGAGGAGGGCGTCGATGCTCTCCACGTCGAGGTGGTTGGTGGGCTCGTCGAGCACCACCACGTTGTTCTTGAGCAGGATGAGCTTCGCGAGCAGGAGGCGCGCCGCCTCGCCGCCGGAGAGGTTCTCGGTCTTCTTCAGGCCCGCCTCGCCGCTGAAGAGGAGCTTCCCGAGCACCGACCGCACGTGCTCCATCGCCGCGCTGGGGTCGAACCGGTAGAGCCACTCGTAGGCCGAGAAGCCGGCGTCGAGCGCCTCGTGGTGGTCCTGCGCGAAGTAGCCCACGTTGGTGTCGTGGCCCCAGACGATGGTCCCCGCGTCGGGCTGGTACTCGTTCACCAGGAGCTTGAGCAGCGTCGACTTGCCGATCCCGCTCGGCCCGATCACCGCCAGCTTGTCGCCGCGGGTCAGGTTCAGATCGAGCCCGCGGATCACGTGGTTGTCGCCGAAGCTCTTCTTCAGCCCGTTCACGCGGAGCACGTCGCGGCCCGACGGCTTCTCGATCTCGAACTTGATGTACGGCCGCACCACGCTGGAGCGCTTCGTCTGGATGCTGCCCTCCAGCTTCTCGATCTCCTTCACGCGCGACTGCGCCTGGCTCGACCGGCTCGCGCTCGCCCCGAAGCGGGCCACGAAGTCCTTCAGCTCGGCGATCTTCTTCTTCTTCTGCGCCGCGTCGGCGTCGGACTGCCGCCTGCCGGTGGTCTTCTGCTCCACGAAGTCGTCGTAGTCGCCCGTGTACACCGTCACCGTCTGGTAATCGACGTCGGCCACGTGCGTCGCCACCGCGTTCATGAAGTGACGGTCGTGGCTGACGATGAGCAGCGTCCCCCGGAAGTCGCGGGTCAGGTACTGCTCCAGCCACCGGATCGACTCCAGATCGAGGTGGTTCGTCGGCTCGTCGAGCAGGAGCACGTCGGCCCCCGCGAACAGGGTCTGCGCGATGAGCACGCGCAGCTTGTAGCCGCCGGCCAGGGTGCTCACCGTATCGTAGTGCCGGCTGGTCGGGATCCCGAGGCCCTCCAAGAGCTCCGCGCACCGCGCCTCGGCCGTGTAGCCGTCCTCCTCGCCCACGACCCCTTCCAGCTCCGCGAGCCGCATGCCGATCTCGTCGGTCATCTCCCCGGCGTAGAGCCTGTCCTTCTCCTGCATCGCGTCCCACAGCACGCGGTTGCCCATCAGCACCGCGTCGAGGATGCGCACGCCCTCGTAGGCGAAGTGGTCCTGCTTGAGGACGCCCACCTTGAGGGCCTTCGGGATCTCCACCGACCCCTGGTCCGACTCCTGCTCGCCCGAGATCACCTTGAGCAGCGTCGATTTGCCGGCCCCGTTCGCGCCGACCAGCGCGTAGCGCTTGGCGGGGTCGAACCGCATGGAGACGTTCTCGAACAGGATCTTGGGTCCGAACCGCTTGGTGAGCTTCTCGAGCGTGATCATGAAGGGGCCCTGCCCTAGCACGTTTCCGCGGCGTCTTCGGCCCCGAAATGGATCGACGCCTCCTCCCCGATGGCTCAGCGCGGGCGACCGTCCGGCGGCGACGCGTCCAGAACGCGTCGGGCACGCGTCCGGACGCGAACACCCCCGCCGCAGCGTCCTGGCGCACGGCCGGGCAGGAACGAGGCCTGTCTACCCGATCGGCCCGGGCGGCAGCGCCCGCCGGAGCAGATCGCTCCGCAGCACCTGCCGCGGATCCAGCGCCGCCTTCAGCGCCAGGAACCCTTCCAGCCGCTCCCGCCCGTACGCGCGCGTCACGTCCTCCGGCCGGAGCACCGCGTCCTTCGCGAAGTAGAACCGCCCGCCGGCCGCGAGCACCCGCTCCGTGAGCTGCTCCGTCAGCGCCCACAGCCGCGCCCGCGTCTGCGCCGTCACCCGGAAATCCAGCGCCAGCGACCACCCATCGACCGCGTGCGAGAGCAGGAACGCATCCGGCCGGTGCCGCTTCAGCACCCCCAGGTACGATGGCAACCCCGCCTCCTGGCACATCGCCAGCACGTCGTGCAGGCACGCCCGCGCGCCTTCGTGCGGCACGAACACCTGGACCTGAATGAACCCCCCGGCCCCGTACGCGAGCCGCCAGTCCGGCACGTAGTCGAGCAGGAACGCGAACCCCACGTGCGACTGCAGGTAGCTCTTCCCGTGCTCCCACGTCGACGCCCGGAACTTCAGCCCGTTCACCACCGACACCCAGAAGTCGTTCGTGAACGGCTTCATCAGCCGCCACAGCTTGCTCTTAGGCACCCCGAGGATGTGCCCCGGCAGCCCCTGCGCCTCCACGTGCAGCGAGTCTCTCCCCTCTGGATCCTCTCCCGCCTCCAGGTAGCTCGCCGCGTGGATCTGCCCTCGCCCCAGCGCCTCCCCGCGCGCGAAGCAGTCCACCCACCCCACCACGTAGTCCGACCCCGGCAGGCACCCCTCGAACTGGTCGAACATCTCGTCGAGGCTCCACGCCGACAGCGACCGCACCCGCAGCCGCCCGCTCTCCACCCGCTTGAGCTGGAGCTTCACCCGCGTCACTGCCCCGAGCAGCCCGAGCCCTCCCACCACCGCGTGAAAGATCTCCGGGTTCTCCTCCCGGCTGCACCGCAGCTTCCCCCGCCCTGGCGTGAGCAGGTCCAGCTCCAGCACGTGCTCCCCGAACGTCCCCGCCCGGAAGTTGTTCTTCCCGTGGATGTTCATCGACACGCACCCCCCGAGCGTCGGCTTCATCGTCCCCGGCACCACCGCCGGCCAGAACCCATCCTCGATGGTCCGCCGCCACAGCCCCTCGATGGTCACCCCCGGCTCCGCCTCGAAGACCCCCGTCTCCGGCTCCCAGCGCACCACCCGATCGAGCCCCGTCGCATCGACGACGATCCCCTCCGTGTTGAGCGCCGCGTCCCCGTAGCTCCGCCCGCTCCCGCGGAACGCCACGCTGAGCCCCTCGTCCCACGCCTGCCCCAGCACCTCCTCCAGCTCCTCCACCGAGCGCGGCGCCGCGTAGCGGCAGGCGGCGTGCACCGCCCGCCCGAACCCGTCGAGCACCCGCCAGGGAGCCTTCGTGCGCAGCGGCGCCACGCCATCGCCCGCCAAGGAGCCCATCAGAAGTTCAACCTCCGGAACACGAACGACGGCAGCATCCGCACCACCAGCGCCACGAGCCCCCACCGCGCCGGCACGAACCCGCTCGCCCCCGACCCCCGCCGCGCCAGGGAGAGCGCCTGCTTCGCCGCCTCGTCCGCCGAGATCAGCCAGAACAGCCCCTTCATCCCCCGGGTCATCGCCGTGTCCACGAACCCCGGCTTCACCGTCACCACGTTCACCCCGTACCGCGCGCACCGGTTCCGCAGCGACTCCAGGTACGTCGAGAGCGCCGCCTTCGACGTGCAGTACCCCGGGTTCCCCCGCCTCCCGCGCTCCCCCGCGATGCTGGAGATCCCCACCACCGTCCCGCTCCGCGCCGCCTCGAACCGCGCCACCGCCGGGTTCATCCACGCCATCGCCCCGAGCAGGTTCACCGCGACCATGGTCCGGTCCTTCTCGAAGCTGTACTCCCCCTCCGCGACCGCCGGCATCGCCCCCGCCGCATACACCAGCGTGTCGAGCCCCCCGAGGTCCGCCACGATCTTCGCGAACAGCTCCGGCACCGCGTCCACGTCCGCCGCGTCGTGCACGTACGCCTTGATCTTCCCGGGCGCCGACGCCGCCGACGCCGCCGACGCCGCCGCCGCCACCACCCGCGCGAGCTCCGCCTCCCGCCGCGCCACCACCGCGACCTGCGCGCCTTCGGCCGCGAGCTGCCGCGCGATGGCCTCCCCGATCCCGGAGGAGCCTCCCACCACGATCGCCCTCGTGAACGCCGCGCTCACTGCCCACCTCCCGCGCACACCTCCGCGAACCGCCGCGCCCCGCGCCCCTTCCACCCGCCCGCGTGGAACGCATGCGAGACGATGAGCGGCATCGTCGTCGTCGCCTCCCCGTAGACCATCTGCTCGAACGCCGTGTCCACCTTCCCCCAGGAGCAAGCCTCCCGCAGCGTCGACCCGGAGAGCGCCCCATCCCGCTCATCCGCCACCGTGAGCTGCACCGCGAACTTGTGCATGCTCACCGGCTTCCCCAGCAGATCCGCCGCCACCACCGTGTCCTGCGCGAAGTTCTTGGGCACCCCGCCCCCGACCATGAACAGCCCCGTCTCCTTCGCCGCGAGCTTCACCCAGGTCAGCTCCAGGAAGTCCCGCGCGCTGTCGATGCTCAGGTGCGGCTTCCCCTGCCGCGCCCACTGGTGATGCACCAGGCCGAACCCCGCGCTGCAATCGCTGAACGCCGGGCAGAAGATGGGCACGCCGCATTCGTGGGCCGCGAGGACGATGCCGTCGACGAGGGGGGACTGTGCCTGCGCGTTCCCTGTGGCGTTCGTGCTCGCAGTGGTGTGCGCGCTCCCTGACGTCTGAACGCCGCTCTTCCGCTGCGCGAGCAGGTACTTCGCCATCTCCCCGAGGAACTCGCGCGAGGAGTAGGGCCGCGGCTCCAGCTCCGCCGCGATCTTCGCCACCGTCATGTCGCAGATGCGCAGCTCGTCCTCGTCGATGAAGGTGTCGTAGATCCGATCGATCCCCAGCTCTCGCAGCGCTTGATCGTCCGCGTGTGGGGTGCCGACGTAGTGCTTGAAGCCCAGGCTCTCGAAGAAGTCCTGGTCCACGATGTTCGCTCCGGTGGAGACGATGGCGTCCACCATGTCGTGCCGGATCATGTCGACGATGACCTGCTTGAGCCCCGCCGAGACCAGCGATCCCGCAAGGCAGAGGATCACCCCGCCGTCGGGCTCGCGCACCATTGCGTCGAGAATGGCGGCCGCCCGGTGGAGATTGCGCGCCTGGAATGCCATGCGCCCCATCGCGTCGACGATGGGCCGCGCGTCGAAAGCCTTGATGTCGATGTGCGCAATGGGCTGCCGGAGGAGATCGGATTTCGTGTGAGCCATGGCCAGTGAATCCTTGAGAGACCCGGAATTCACCCTCGATGGCCCGCAGGTCGGGCGCAGCCACCGTGGGACGGCCTACGGCGGGCACACAGCCCAGCCGCCATCGGTCCCGTCAGGTGGCGTGAGGGTTTCGTAGCACGAACTGATAGGAGCGTGCCACAGGGAGATGCCGTTGTGGGGGGAGAGTCGGGGGAAGGGAGAAGCGAGGATTTGCGGGGGAGGACCGGGGAGAGAGGGTGGAGGACGGAGGAGAGAGGGTGGAGGACCGGGGAGACAGGGTGGAGGGGGGGAGGGGAGGCGAGAGGGTGGCGGGTTCTCCCCGGAGTTGCTCGTAAGACGTCGCGCATGCGCTACATCGAGGCATGAGCTTCGGTCGAAACCCTCATGTGGCCAAGGCGCAGGCCGCCGAGCAGAAGGCGCAGGATGCACCCGACGATGCGGCGCGTGCGCGCGCGCTCCGGGAAGCCGCCCACCAGTGGGATCGCGCTGCGGCGCGGGAGGCCCCCGGCAAGCGGCGCACGGAGTACGAAGGGAACGCGGCACGGAACCGCGGGCTCGCGGATGGAGCGGCGCCGCCGGAGTCCGAGGAAGGGGACGACGAGCCGGTGGATCCGAGGCTGCTGAACTAGGGTCGCGGTCGTCGAGCGAGAGCACGCCCAACGCCCCAAGGAGGGCCAGCGGGGCGGAGAGGGGGCCCAGCACGAGGTCGCCCACGAGGGGGAAGTGCAGGCGGTGCACGTCGGTGGGCGTGGCGGACGCCGACCGTTGGGGTAGTGGACGCCGACCGTTGGGGTCGTGGACCCCGACGGGATACGTCGCGGACCCCGACCGTTGGCCACGCCGACACCAACCATATACGTCACGGACCCCGACCCTTGGGGTGACGGACCCCAACGGTCGGGGTCGCGAACTCCACGCTTGTTCACCTCGGGTACTGAACGTTGGGGTCCGCGACCCCAACCCTTGGCGTCATGGACCCCAAGGGTTGGGGTCGCGAACTCCAAATCCGTTCAGTGGAGACCCCGATCCTTGGCATCGTGGACCCCATCCATTGGGGTGACGGACCCCAAGGGTTGGCATCGCGGACCCCAAGGGTTGGCATCGCGTACTCCAAGCGGTAGTGTCCTACCGAGTGCGGCTCCCAGATGTAAGGAAGGCGCGATGAATGTCCTCGCGTCGTTCGTAGCGAGTCGCGAGTCGCCGAAAACGGTGCAGCCAAGAGAGTGTCCTCTCAACGACCCAGCGATGTCTCCCAAGGCGGGAACGACTCTCGATGCCGCGTCGTGCAATTCGGGCCTTGATGTGGCGCCTCCGGCATTCTTGCCGGCAGAAGCGATGGTCGTAGGCCTTGTCGGCGTGCAGTTTGGCGGGTCGTTTCCGGCGCGCTCGATGGCCACAACGGATAGGAACGATGGCGTCCACAACCACAGCCCATCTCTTGCGGAAGCTCCTCCCACTGGATCCCGGTCTTCAAGACGAAGAGGATGCCCGCGAGGACGGCACGGTCCTCCAGGGATGGTCGGCCCCCGCGAGGCTTCGGCTTGGGTTTCGGGAGTAGCGGCTGAATGCGTTCCCACAGGCTGTCAGGGACGAGAGGCTTGGCCATCGCTCGCCCCGCCTACTCCCCCCGCGACGACTGGGCCAAGTTTTGTTAGGCACTCTAAGCCTCACCCGCGACCGAACAGCTCGTGTTCAGATTGCTCACGTGATCCACGACATGCCAATGCTCGTCGGTCTTGCTGCACTGCGCGAGGCAATAATGCTGATTGCCACCGCACCTTACGACAGCCGCCGGCTCACTCTGGATCGCGCTCGGCGCTTCGGCGGTCACGTCCTCGGACGCGGCGCCCTCGCTCTCCACGCCCGCGCCCTCCTCGGACGCGGCGCCCTCGCTCTCCGCGCCAGCGCCCTCGTCGAGGGTCGGGTCGCCCTCACCCTCGTCGGACACCGCCACGGTGCACCCGGCCAGAGCATATGACAGAGACGCAGCCCAGAGCACGCCCAGGTTCTTCATCGCATTCCTGGAAGCCTCCGCAGATGGTCCTGCCTGGCACATCGACACCCGATGCCACAGGGGAGCGCCATCAGTGTCATCGCAACCGCCGATGCGGCAAGTGACTCACGCGCATTTTCCGAGCGCGTCACGTGGACGCAATGCGCTCACCACCGTCCCCGGACGCTCTCGCGGGGGCTCGGTTGCCGGAGACGGAGGGGGCGCTCCCGTCGCCGCGCGAGGGCCGGCCGCACCACCCACCGACGCGGCAGACGTCAGGCTCCAGGCAGGGGCACGCACGCGAAAGCTGGCGATGGGATGGGGGGAAGGATGCGTTTCGCCACGTCGCGCCAGCGGGGCGCTGCGCCAGCGGGGTGCTGCGAGGGCCGGGGTGCTGCGCCAGCGGGGTGCTGCGAGGGCCGGGGTGCTGCGCCAGCGGGGTGCTGCGCCAGCGGGGTGCTGCGGGAGGGGGCGACAACGCGTGCTTGCCGCGTGTGGGTCAGAAGCAGTCTGAGAACCTCTGGGGATTGGTGTGTCCGCCTCCGGGGCAGTGAGAGGGGAAATCCCTGTCGCACTGGTTCAGGCACGCCGAGAGCGGGCTGCACTCGGCAGGGTTCTGGATGCAAGGATGGTCCAGGCGGCAGAGGCAGTAACACGACGTTTTCCCGGTGCACTCGGGCGGCGGTATCGTCGGCCCGTTGCCGCCGTTGCATTGAGGCCAGTCCGGATCGGTCGAGTTGCAGGAGCCGCCGCCGGTGATGGCCTGCTCTGTCTCCGCGACTTGCTCTTGTTCCTCGGTGTCGATCACCTCCACGGTGCAGCCGCTCGCGAAGGCCGCGCACAGGGTGGTGATCAGGAGGTGAATCTTGGACCAGGATCCGTTCATGGGAATGCCTCTCTGCTGGATGGACCAGCTGTCTGCTTCGCAGCCGGCAGGGGGCCTCGATGCGGCTGCGCAGGGTGAGACGAAGGCATGCGTGACCCGTTCCGCCGGGCCACCTGCTCGGGGCCATGTCCCCGAGCCCTTCCCTCCCCCACGCGTCCGCCTCGGCGGCGTTGCCGGGCGTGCGAAGGGGGGCTCCGCAATGGGCGTGCCGAGCGGCGAACGACGCGTCGCGCCGGGTGACGTGGGCTGCCGCGCGCGGACCGCCACGCCAGCCTGCGCAGGAGTTGCGCCAGTCGCGCCAAGCCTGCCCGAATGGATCGCGGTTCAGAGCCTGTCTCAGCAGGGCGGACCGAGCTGGTCGGTCGAGCTGCAAGCAGCGCTAGGCGCGACGAGGAGGCCTACTGAAGTAGGCTGACGAGGCGCAACGACGCGATGCGCCGCAGATCGGCCGGGCAGCGACGGGAGCCCTGCTGAGACAGGCTCTTGGCCCTTCATCGCCCGCGCGAGCGCCGGCCGCGCCATGCAGCGGGCCGACCAGGCTTTCACCTGCGCGAATGGCTAGAGGTGGGTCGCGAGCAGCGCGGCGCGCGCGCGGGGATGCGAGCGGTTCGCGAGGACCTGAAACGAAGTGTGCGTCGTGGTGGGTTCAGTGACACCGGTGGCGTTGCGCCGGCCCAGGAGGCGGTGGGGGAAGCTGTGCTGGAGGTTCGTCTACGCCCGGTGCACCGGCTCCTCGACCCATCCGATCGCCGCTCACAGGTGGCCCTTGCAGGAGCGTGTCCGGTAGCTCAATGGGTGCGACGTGCAGTAAGAGTGCCTAACAAAACTTGGCCCAGTCTTCGTTGGCCGAGTAGGGGGGCGGGCGATGGCCAAACCTCTCGTGCCGGACAGCCTGTGGGAGCGCATTCAACCGCTGCTGCCGAAGCCCAAGCCGAAGCCCCGCGGGGGCAGACCAGCCCGTGAGGATCGGGCCGTCCTCGCCGGCATCCTCTTCGTCCTGAAGACCGGGATCCAGTGGGAGCACCTTCCGCAGGAGATGGGCTGTGGTTGCGGGATGACGTGCTGGAGACGGTTGCGAGACTGGCAGGAGCAGGGGGTTTGGGCTCGGCTTCATCAGGCCCTGCTCGACGAACTCGGCCAGGCCAACGCCATCGACTGGGACCGAGCGTCGCTCGACTCCGCCAGTGTACACGCCAAAGGGGGGGCCAGCAGACGGGCCCGAACCCCACGGACAGAGGCAAGCTCGGCTCGAAGCATCACGTCGTTGTCGACCGCAACGGCATCCCCCTCGGCACCGAGCTGACGGCGGCGAACCGGAACGACTCGAAGTGCCTGGCGCCGACCCTGGACGCCATCGTTCCTATCCGCTGTGGCCAGTGAGCGCGGCGGAAACGGCCTGCGAAACTGCACGCTGACAAGGCGTACGACCATCGCTTCTGCCGGCAAGAATGCCGGAGGCGCCATATCAAGGCCCGCATCGCGCGGCGGGGCATCGAGAGTCGTTCCCGCCTCGGGAGACATCGGTGGGTTGTAGAGAGGACACTCTCTTGGCTGCACCGCCTCCGTCGGCTCAGCACCCGCTACGAACGACGCGAAGACATCCATCGTGGCTTCCTGCATCTGGGAGCCGCACTGGTGTGCTTCAGATTCGTGGAGCGGTTGCTGGGTACGACCGCGCGGACACCAAGAGCTCGTAGCCGCTCGTCTGGGCCGTAGACTCGTGGCGCGGTTTTGTCAGGTGCTCTAACTTCGGGCCGAAACCTAGCCCACGCCGCGACGCCCGTGTCCTAACTGGGACAAGAACGGGTCAACTAGGACACTACCCTCCAAGCTTGTTCAGGGGAGACCCCGATCATCGGGGTACCAACACTGAACTGTTGGGGGACCGGACCCCAAGGGTTGGCGTCGCGGACCCCGAGGGTCGGGGTCGCGAACTCCAAATCCGTTCAGTGGCGATGGCCAGCGCTGGCATCGCCACGCCGACCTCAAAACCCTTGCAGGTCGCCGGCCTCGATGGACTGGCGCAGGTTTCCGCGGATCGTGTTGTTGACGAACGCTGCATCCCTGAGCGCTTGCCGGGCGTCTGCGGGCGTCACGCCCGTGCGGGAGAGCACCTCGATCGCTGCGCAGACGTAGGCGCCGCACTCGTAGCCGCCGGGCTGGCGCGGACCCGCGAGGTGCCGGATCTGGGCGAGCAAGGGCAGGTTGAAGCAGCGGCGCACCTGGGTCTTGATGGGGTCGGACACGACGCCCGGCTGGAGCGGGTCGTAGACGTGGACGGTGTTCTGGTCCTCCTGCGGGAAGCGCACGGCGACGATCCAGTGGTTGCCGCCCTGGTTGATCACCTGGACCTCGACGCGCGCGGCGCCCGCGGCCCGCACCCCCTGGAGACCGACGGGGGGGTCCCACCGGGCGGTTGCGACGAGGAGGCCGACCGGCACATCGAAGCGGCGGTACACGCCGGCGCGGCGCTGCTCCACGATCGCGAGGAAGGCGTCGATGACCCGGTCGTCGAGGTACTCGTTCAGGTGGGTCTGAAGCATGTCCTGATGGGTCTTGGTGAGCTGGAAATCGCCGACCTTTTTCCATGGGACGACCTGGGCGGCGACCGGCCGATCGATCTTCTTCGAGAGGGTGAGGCCAGCGAGGAGATCGCAGATGGAGCTCACCACGTAGTCGTACATGTCGACGTCGCCGACCTCCGAGAGGTTCGCGTCAGGTGGCAGGGAGCGGGCCGCGCGGTAGCAGTCGGCGAGCGTGTCGGCCTTCTCGATCTGATCGAGGACGCTCACCGCCAGGACGAGCTTGAGGGTCTCGGCGTCGGCTCCCTTGGTCTTCTCCTTCTCCTTGCCCTGGAGCGCGGAGTCGATCTTCTTCTTCTCCTCTGCGACGTCGGCCTTGAGCGTCTTCCAGGCGCTCTGCACGTCGATCGTTTCCTTCGAGGAGGTCGAGGGCTGCTTCCCGGTGCCCGACACGAGGCCAGAGGTCAGCTTGCTGCCGGACCCCTTCCTGTTGATCTCGTAGGCGCGGTTCAGGAACCGCTTCACGGCGGCTGCGAGCACGGAGTCACCCGGCGCTCTCTTGAGCTGCTCGCAGGCGTGCTTCGGCGCGTAGCTACCGAAGTCCGCGATCTGCTGCGCGAGGTCGGCTCCAGGCTTGCCCTTGTCCTTCGGCTCGGCGATGGCGTCGCTCGGTGTCAGCTTGTAGTCCCCGAGAAATGGGGTCAGCTCCTTGCTCTTGTCGGTGTCCCGGAGCTCGATGAGGCCCTCCAGCCAGTATGCGCTGAGCTGGGATCGCCCTTCGGGCGTCAGGGTGTCGAGGAGCCCGGCGGCGAAGGCCCCGCGGTAGATGCGGAGGAGTGAGAGCCGATCTCCGGCGACCGGGTTCGTGATGAGGCTCTTGCGGTAGGTGTCCGCTGCCCGGATGGCCAGGAAGCCCAGGGCCAGGTAGGACGCCAGCACGTGATCGAGGTCGGTGTCGCCCGCGACCTTGGCGCCGAGCGCCTTGGCGACCCTGCGCACGCCTTTGGCGCCTCTGTAGAGCCTGACGATGTCGTCGGCGGTGGGGGTCGGGGCGACGGGCGCCTTCGAGCCGAACACGACGAGAGGCGGGTCCTTCGGCGCGAACGGGAGGCCCTCTGGGGGGGCCTTCCCGGCCTGGTACCGCTCGTGCACCTCCTGCAAGATGCTGTGCACGTGGAAGAGGATCTGCTTGAAGCTCGGAGGCTTCGGCTTTTTGAAGTCGGCCGGCATCAGGTGGCCTGCCGCGAAGAACTTCTCGATGAGGCGCTCGCGCGACTCCTGGCCGATGGTCACGCGCGTGCCGAGGCCGACCACGCCGAGGAAGGTGCTCGTCACCAGGCCGAAGCTGTCGAGCTGGAGGACGTCGAGGTTCTTCATCCACGACTCGATCTGGTCCTCCTTCATCAGGAAGGGGAGCCCGCCGATGTACGGGACGCTGCCGCCGTTCGGGAAAAGCTCGGTCGCGACGAACTGGGCATTCTCGGTGGAGACGCCGATCATTCCGAGCTCCTCGTCGCCGGCGTGCTTCAGCACGTGGGTGAAGAACTGCCACTCGTCGCGCGACACGTTGCCCCCGGTCCGGATGCTGCCGAGAAAGTCATGGCTCGCCGAGGGACCCCGGACCGATCGGAGGAGGGTGACGGCGCCGCCCATCACCTTGGCGCTGCCGAGCCCCTGGTACTTCTGGTAGCTCCTGGCGAAGAAGAGCTGGAGCTTGCCGGCGTCGACCAGGTAGGCGAGCTGCCCGACCACCTCGTCGACGTGGCTGTGGCTCCCCTTCTTCGGCGCCTGCTGGATGGTGGTGTCGAGGACCAGGGAGAGCACGGAGACGCCATGGGGAAGCTCTTCATCGAAGAGCGCGATCCGGGAGCGGACCGTATCGACGACCTCCTTCGGGGTCGTCGGGGCAGCGAGCGGTGAGCTCGGGTCGAGGGTGGCGTAGATGATCCCGGCGGCGTCCACGCCCTTGCCCTCGGCCACGCGCCCCTGCGCGGCGAGAACGGCAGGGATCTCGAAGTAGTTCGCCTGGCCTTTGTCGGTGTGCATCAGGTGCACGCTCAGGCCACTCACCACGCGTGCCGCTTCGAGCGCCGTCACCAGCGCGTCCATCCCGCTCCAGGCCGGGTGGATCACGCGTTTGATGCCCTCGGCCGCCACGAGCCGCTTCATCAGTGGGTTGCGCCGGTCCTGGATGGATGCCTCGGCGTCGAGGAGATCCTCCTTCCGGTAGTGACCCACGGCGGACAGGATCAGGAAGACCTCGTCGAGCAGGAGATCGTAGTAGCGCGCGCACCGCGCGGCATTGCCGCTCGACGCCGCGAGGATCTCGACGATTCCAGCGAGACTCTTCAGCGCGTCCTGCACGAGGAGCCCACGCTTGAACTTGTCCTTCGAGCGGAGGAAGACCTCCTTGTCGAGCCCCTTCAGGAGGTGGACGCTCGTGGCGTAGACGTGCCGGATCGAGGCGTTCGACGCGGCGATCTTCTCGAGCTTCCTGAAGTCCTCGCTCCGCAGGAGGGCGCTGAGGAGCATGTCGTTCTTGACCTTGTCGCCACCGCCGAGGGCTGGCTCCTTCCCATCGTGGTGCACGTACTTGTAGGCCTGGTAGGTCGAGGGCGTCGCTCCGATCTCCTTCAGGTACTGGCGCACCAGGCCCTCGCCCTCACTCGGCTTGGCGCCCACCTTGGCGGCGACCGTGACCTCGAGGACGTGGAGCCCGGGGACCCCGCAGAGGATGGTGCACGCCGAGAGCGTCCCGTTGTCGGTCTGGTACCGGAGCCGCGACACGACGTCCGGCGAATTGACGGGGAAGTAGAAGCTCCCACCCTTCTTCGCCTTCTTCTTCGCCTTCAGGAGTTTGTCGACGGCGGCATTGAAGGTGCCCTCCGCCCCCTTCTTTTTCGGATCGTCGTACGCGTCGCGGAGGTAGGAGGTGCTGAGCCGGTGCTGGATGGTGATGTCGAGCTGTGCATCCGGCGGTGTCCAGGCAGAGATCACGCGGAGGCCGTAGAGGTCCGCCAGGTAGTGCTTGTCGGTCTTGTTGAGTTCCTCCTGGCGCCTGGTCGTGACTGGCGTGGGCTTCACGGGATCGCGCTCGGCGAGCACGTTCCCCTCCACCTTCGTCTTCAGCTTCCAGTTCTTCTTGATGCGCGAGACGACCTGGAGCTTGCGGAGCGTTTCGTCGGAGAGCTCCACGAAGGGAAATCGCCAGGCCACCCTGGCGCACTCCGGGTCCGAGCCGATGTACTCCAGCATCTTCGCGTCACAGCGCGGGCAGGGGCAGAGGCCATACTCCTGGGTGTTGATCTTGATCCGACAGGTCGTGCAGTACAGGATCATCGGGAGGGCTCCGACGCAGGAGACGCAGGACAGGCCCGAGGCTGAAGCGTCTCGCGCGCTCCCGGGATCATACCGGATGAAACCGAGCCCGCGCCTTCAACGCTGTCGACGCGGTCCAAGCGATTCGGGAGCGAGGCCTTCGACACGACGTGTCGGGCTGGCATCGGCATTACGGAGCGTTCGGGGCTTCCGAGAGGCAAGCTTGTCGGGGTGGTACATGTTTACTCCAACCGGTGGGGTATGCGACGCTGATCCATGCTGGCGGCGTGAGCACGAAAGCAACCGCGACAGCACCGAGGTCCACGCATGACGACGAACCGAGAGATAGGGTACCTGTGGCTATTCAAGGACAAGGCCAACTTCGGCGAACGTCCGACGGACGAAGCCTTCGAAGGCTACATGAAGGCGCTCCTCATCTGTGCCAATGGAGACGGCACGCTGGCGCCTGAAGAGAGAGATTGGGCGGTCGGCCACGCTGCTGCTCTCGGTGCCTCGGACGCGCTGGTGGACGAGCTCAAAACCTACAAGGCTGTCGACGATATCGAGCAGATCATCACTGCAACGCACGAGTCGAGTGATTCACGCCGTTACATCATCTACGACGCGGTCCGGGTGTGCAGCGCAGATGGCGCCTACAGTGACCGAGAGAGGGCCATGGTGATCAGAATGGGAGCGAAGCTCGGGATTTCTGAAGAACTGGTCCGACAGATTGAAGACATCTGCCTCGAAGAGGCCCGGCTGCGGGAGAAGCGGCTGAAGCTGCTGTATCCGGAGGGGCCGCCACTGTAGGTCGAATCGACGGCGGCGTTTGCAAGACGCGCTGCCTACACCCGAGGGCCCTGCGCATACCGGGGCCACGCCGATGGGTCCTCCGGTCGCCCCTCCACGAACACGGCGACGAGGGCGATCACGGCCGCTGGAACCGTCACGAAGCCGGCGATCTGGAAGATGCTCTCTGCCGGGGAGGATGGGCCGACGGCGTCGAGGAGGTGGCGCAGGAACGTGGTGTAGACAGACCACGCCCAGAACCCGAGCGAGGTCACGAGCAGCGCGGCCACAAACCTGCGCTTGTGTTGCTCCACGGCGGCCACGGCGATGCCGAGCACGATGATCACGGGCAACACGAAGGCTGGCAGAGCGCTGTCGTGGTGATGCTCGTATCCGGTGCACGAGGACCATGCGGGAGGGCCCGGGGCCGACGGGCGGCAGTCCGGCGCCCAGCAGAAGGCGCTGCCCCAGTCGGTATGGCCAACGTTGTGCCAGTGTGCGTGGTAGGTCGAGAGCGCTGTCAGAGCGCCGAGGACCACGGCGACGCAGGCGGTCACGCGGAGCACGTGGGCGACTCTGGGGACCTTGTCTCTCACTGGAGGGACCTCTGAACGGCCTTCGCGCCAACAGGAACCGTTGCGCGCTCGTTCCTGGGCGTGCCCTCGTCGGCGTTCGCGGGCTGCGCGCGTCCTGCAGGGAACAAACCAGTAGTGTACATGCGAGGCTGGCACGGTGGTCAGTGCGTGAGCGGGCCGAATCGGCAACCCCGCGATGCGTACGGGGCGCGGCACGCAGGGCGCAGCACGCAGGGCGCATGGCGCATGGCGCGGCACGCAGGGTGCGGGGTGCAGACCTCAGGGCTCGATGGTGCCGCCGGACCCCTGTACGCTTGGGGTTCGATGATCCCCCTCGACATCCGGGTCCCCTTCGTCCGTGCGGTCTGCGCCATCCTGGAGGGGCGCGGGGGTCACGACGAGGCCATCGACATCCTGGTCGCGGCGGAGCGCAAGCACGGGGTGCGGATCATCCGGGATGACGGGTGCGGATCGCTCGCGACGGTGATGGCGCCGCACGATCCGAGCCGTCCGCCGACGATGCGTGCGTTCCTGGAGCTGATGGCGACGTTCCCGCAGGGCGGGGACAACGGCGCGCTCGATGCGTTCCATGCGCGCGCAGGGCGGATGTACCGCGCTGCCGTCGATGACGAGGCGCCCGAGGAGCGGCTGTTTCCCTTCCTGACCGAGGTGGCGTTCCTGGTGGGGGGGACCGACTTCGCGAATGACCACTGGATTGCGTATCCGGGAGGCGTGGTCGCGTCGTGGACGCAGCGCGCGTGGGGACACACGCTGGCGGAATGGGCGCATGCCACAGGATGGGAGCGCGCGCACCGGCGCACGTGGGACAGCGGTGACATGACGTACGTGACCTTCAGCTTCTCTCTCCACGGCGTGATCGAGCGTTACGACGCGTGGGTCGCCGCCGTGCTGGAGGTGATCCGGCGCAAGTGCGTGCGGCAGATGGATGAGGCGGCGTCGGGCGGGGTGGGGTGACGTTGGGGCAGGCCATGACGCGCGGCCGAGCCAGGGATGCCGGTATCCTGGAATGCATCCCGTCTTGGCCTCACGGCAGAACTGTGCGCCGCGTGGGTGAGGGAGCGGTCCTAGCTGCGGTGCTGGATGCTGGCGTGGCGCCCGGAGGTGGGCTCCGGGTAGCATGGCGCGGAGCATGGGGAATCTCGCCAGAACGGTGATGCTCGTCGGAGCGATGGGGCTCGCTGGAGCGGCGGCGCTCGTCCCGGGGTGCGGGAAGGACGCCGGGCCCGGCGACAGCAGTGGACCGGCAGCCAGCACGACGGTCGCAGCCTCGGGCAGCGCCGCCCCGGGCACCGCCCCGGCGCCGACGGCCAGCTTGAAGGCGGCGACGCACGAGGGAGGCGCGATCGCGCGGACGGCGCGGGGGGATGCGCTGATCCTGGCGGACGAGGATCACCGGGCGGTGCGGGTGCTGGATCTGCCGCTCGGGCAAGGGAGGGCGCCCTTCGAGGTGGCGATGCCAGGCGCGCCTGCGCAGGTGCTCGCGCTCCCGGACCGGGTGCTGGTGACGGTGCGGGAGCCGGGGTCGCTCCTGGTGATGAAGGAGGCCGCGCGCACTGCGGGGGAGGCTCCAGCGGGGCCGGAGGGCAGGCGCCTCGTCGAGGTGGCGCGGGTGCCGGTCGCGGCGGATGCGTGGGGGGTCGCGGTCACGCCGGACGAGAAGACGGCGATCGTCACCAGCGCGTGGACGCACACGGTGACGGCGGTGGATCTCGATGCTGGGAAGGTCCGCTGGACGGCGTCCGTGGCGCGGGAGCCGCGGGGGGTCGTGGTGACCCCGGATGGGGCGACGGCGTACGTGTCCCATCTGGTGGGGTCGGCGCTCACGCGCATCGCGGTGGGGGGTGGGGCGGTGAGCCGGGTGGAGCTGCCGGCAGCGCCGCTGCGCACGCCGCCGGGGAAGCCGCTCGATGCGTCGTTCGGGTTCGCGGTCGCGGTCTCGGAGGACCGGGTCTTCGCGGCGCGTCATGCGCTCGGGGCGCTGGGGACGCAGGCGTGGTTCGGGGCGTCGACGGTGGACGTGATGCTGCTCGCCGGGGAGGCGCCGCTCGCGCCGAAGCACTCGGGGCGGGCGCCGTTCGTGCGCGCGGACAAGGAGACGCGCCCCGACGAGCTGACGCTGCCCGGGGGGGCGCTCGGGGCCTTCACGCAGCCGCGGGCGATGGTGAGGCGCGGGAAGACGCAGTCGCTGCTCGTCGCGGCCGAGGGGATCGATGCGATCGTGGAGCTGGACGCGGTGTCGATCGATCCGACCAACGCGGTGATGCGGACCTACACGGTGGGGAGCGGGATCGATCCCTACCTGGGGGTGGCGACGACCTGCGGGGCGCCGCAGGGGATCGCGCTCTCCGCCGACGAGGCGACGGCCTATGTGCTCTGCCGGGCGACGTACGACGTGGCGGAGGTGAAGCTCGATCCGCACGATGGGACGGCGTTCGCGCCGGCCGTGTCCGTGGTGGTGCGGTTCGCGGACGACCCGCTGGGCGGGGACGCGGCGACGGGGCGGAGGCTCTTCTACAGCGCGACCGATCGGGTCACCAGCGGGGGGCTGGCGTGCAGCGGGTGTCATCCCGAGGGGCGGGACGATGGGCACGTGTGGCACGAGGCGCGGTTCAACACCTCGGATGGAACGCACGTGAACTTCGTGGGGATGGTGGAGAACCTGCCCGAGGAGGAGCGGGTGAAGGGGGTTCCGCGCCGGACACCGATGCTCGCGGGGCGCATCGCGGAGGGGCCGTACGGGTGGCATGCGGAGAGCCCCGATCTGCCGTCGCGGCTGGTGAACGGGTTCGGGCTCCACCGCTGGGGAGGGCTGCCGCCGCACCAGCAGGCGAACCTGGAGGCGCGGGCGGCGTTCCTCGCGGCGTTCCTGCGCCGGGGGCTGGTGACGCCGCCGCAGGAGGCGCGGGCGCTCACGCCGGAGGAGGAGAAGGGGAAGGCCATCTTCCTCAGTGACGCGGCGCGCTGCGCGAAGTGCCACGTGCCGGAGAGCGACTACACGGACCGGATGGCGTACCCCATGGCGAAGCTGCCGGTGCGGCCCGGGTTCGACGACGAGCCGCAGGCGGAGTTCAAGACGCCCTCCCTCAAGTACGTGGCGGGGCACGCGCCGTACTTCCACGACGGCAGCGCGGCGTCGCTGGAGGACCTGATCGCGCGCAACGGGAACCGGATGGGGCAGACCGAGCACCTCTCGCTGGAAGAACGGGCCGCCCTCGTGGCGTTCTTGAGGACACTATGAACCGACGTCTCGCGGTGGGGGTCTTCGTGCTGGCGGCGGTGGCGTCGCCGGGGGTGGCGCCGGCCGGGCCCGGGGAGCCAGCGGTGCGGGCCGGGGAGGGGGCTGCCGCGTCGCCAGCGGGGGCGCCGGTGGGGGTAGGCAGTCCAGCCGCGCGGGGGCCCGAAGGGGGCGCCGTGTCTGCAGGGGGCGCCGAGGAGCTTCTGCTCGATGGGGAGGCCATCCCGGCGGAGGCGTCGAAGCCGCCCACGGTGGCCGAGTGGCTCGCCGCGCCGCGGGTGAAGTTCACCCGGAAGGGGCCCGCCGCCGCGGGGTGCCGGGCGCAGATGGTCCGGGCGTGGCTGCGGGTGCGCTGCGAGGGGCAGGTCTTCGCGGTGTCGCTGGTGGGAGGGGGACCGGAAGGTGTGGCGTTCTGGATCGGGGGCCCGGTGGACGCGCCCTTCGGTGAGCTGCTGACGCCGGTGCGCCGCGGGGATCGCCGGGTGTTCCAGCTCTGGGCGCCGGGCAAGGACGAGGCAGGAATGTTCGCTCCGAAGCCGATGCTCGTCGTGCAGGAGCAATGGATCGAAGGGCAGCGGTCTCCCGTGCTGACTGCATGGTGAGCGTCTGGTGAGCACGTGGTGAGGAGGACAGGTTGAACATGCGAGTTCGTGGAGCGATGTCCGGGTTGGCACTGGCGGTCGTCGGGGTGGTGATCGGAGCGTGCTCCGGCGCCCCCGAGCAGGCTGCCGTGCCGTCTGCGGCGCCAGCGACAGCGGCAACAACGGAGGCGACGCCAGAAGTGAGCGCGACGCCCGGAGCAAGCGCAGCGCCCCAGGCGAGCGCCGCGTCCGAGGCCAGCGCCACGCCGAGCGCCGCGGCGCCTCCGCCGCCCCCTCCGTCCCGCTGTCCGGCGAACATGATCGAGGTCCCCGGCGGGGAGCTTGCGGTGGGGAAGGGGAAGGCGAAGCAGAAGGTCACGGTCGCGCCGTTCTGCATCGACCTGAACGAGACGACCGCCGACGAGTACGCCGCGTGCGTGAAGGGCGGCGGGTGCAACGAGGACCGGGTGAAGGTCTGCGATGGGGCGACGTACGGGAAGCCGGAGCTCGCCAAGAATCCGATGGTGTGCGTCGACTTCACCCAGGCCGAGGCCTACTGCAAGGCGCAGCAGAAGCGCCTGGTGACCACCGAGGAGTGGGAGTGGGCGGCGCGCGGGGGGGCGGAGGACCGGTACTTCCCGTGGGGCAACGACGAGCCCGGGGACCAGGCCTGCTGGGGCGGCAAGGCAGGGACGCGCGCGGTTTCCTGCCCGATTGGCAGCTTTCCCAAGGGGGACAGCCCGCTCGGCATCCACGACCTCGGGGGCAACGTCTACGAGTGGACGACGTCGGCGTCCGACAAGACGAGCACCGTGCGCCAGGGGCGCGGGGGGAGCTGGAAGGACAGCGCGAAGGATCTCTTCCGCAACGATCGGCCCTTCATCTTCAAGACCACGTACCGCTGCGGCTTCCTCGGCATCCGCTGCGCGACGACGCCGCAATGAGGGCCAGGCCACCGGCCGATGACGCGCTCCCGGCGTAGGGGGGGATCCCTCGCCGGGCGGGTGTGTCGGCCGGTCGATTTCTTTGCGGACCTCGGACCCGGTTTCCGCTCCTCCAGATAAGAGCGCTCGAACCCGCTGCTGGTGCGTGGGGCCGGGCGCAAGGAGGAGCCGATGTCCTGGTGGAATCCCGTGGACTGGGTCGATGCAGTGGAAGACGTCGCCGAGGATCTCGAAGAGGCGACCGTCGCCGTGGCGACAGGTGTCGCCGATGAGCTGGTGGACGTGGGCAACACGCTCGTCAAGACGGGCCACACCATCTACACCGACGTCGCCGATGGGGCGGTCGCCGCGTTCAACACGGCCTCGGGAGGCGTGATCTACGCCGTCGACTGGACGGAGACCGAGACCTCGAAGGTCGCGACGTGCGCGCTGAGCACGTGCGGGGACATCGCCCACTTCAGCGTGGACCTCTACGGGAAGACGGTGAGCTTCGCGGAGGATGCGTACAAGTACCTCTCCAGTTACCTGATGAGTTCACCGCCATCGCTCGGGCCCTACAACGATCTGGCGCGCGATTTCATGAAGGCGCTGTTCACCGTGTACCTGGCGAGCGAGAGCTCTGCCGAGTCGGTGGTGAGTAGCTGGGAGCGCGACGCCCGCAAGAAGGGCTACACGATGGCCATCGATTTCGACGGCGGCATCCAGCTCGTGAGCATCACGGCCGACATCGTGGCCGGCGTCTACGTGGACAGCAAGGGAGAGTGGGGCTTCCTGGTGAACGTCGGCGTGTCCGTGAGCATCGTGCCCTCGGTCGAGGCCAGCATCACCATGGACCTCTACATGCTCTTCGGCGGCGTCAGCATGTACAACGACAAGAGCTACTACTTCATCGGGGGGACGTTCGACATCGAGGGGTTCATCATCGGCGGCGATGTCCTCCTCAGCTCCGGGTTCGCGTTCAAGGGGTTCAGGGCCGCGCTCGGGGTCGGGGTGAGCTACGACCTGTTCGCCTCGGGGGGCAGCGAGAGCGCGAAGAGCACGAGCGCCGAGAGCACGAGCGTCGAGGCGAGCCCCTCGCTCCCGAGCCTCGACATCTACAGCGTCAACCTCCTCGGGGAGCAAGGGGCGACGCACGACGTGGCGTGTCAGGTGGCCACGGACTCCTCGCAGGAGACGAGCATCGTCGCCAATGCGTCGGGGGCGATGACCATGAAGTCGGCGTCGATCCTGGCGAGCGATCAGGTGGGCGGCAGCGGCGGGAGCGCCTTCGCGGACGACATCACCAACGTGGCGCGCATCAAGAGCATCACGCTCCGGGGCGGCACGTACGTGAGCGCCATCTCGATCACCTACGTGCTGCACGACGGGTCGACGGTGGTGAAGAGCCACGGAGGGACCAGCGGCACGGCGGTGACGCTGAACCTCATCGAGGACGAGTACATCACCAAGGTGACGGGGCGGAGCGGCTCCCTCCTCGATCAGGTCTGCTTCACCACCAGCCACGGGCGGACCCTCTCCACGGGCGGCGGGGGCGGCGGTCCGTTCACCATCGACCCGAAGCTCAACCGCCCGATCATCGGCATCTTCGGGAGCAGCGGCAGCGACATCGACGCCTTCGGGGTCTACTACCGCTCCGGCGTGCCCTTCACGTTGCAGTCGAGGAACAGCAACCTCTACCTCGACGTGGTGGGGCAGATGGACGCCTCCGACGGCGCGTCCGCCGTCCAGCAGTCGTCGACCGGCGGTCCCCACCAGCACTGGTTGCTCTCACCCGGGGGGGACGAGGGGGAGTACTGCATCGTCAACGAGCACTCGGGCCTTTCCCTGGAGGCCTCCGGGAGCAGCGTGGGCGCGTCGGTGGTGCAGAACGCGGCGAGCGGGAGCGACACCCAGGTGTGGTCGTTCACCGAGAGCGGGGGCTACTGCCTGATCAAGAACAAGGGCACCGGGATGTACCTGGACGTGCAGGGGATCTCGTTCACCGCGGGCGCCCAGGTCTACCAGTGGAGCCTGACCAGTGGCCTGAACCAGCAGTGGCGCCTCGCCCCGGTCGCCGCCAAGGTCTACGCCTTCTCGGGCGGCGGCTTCACGGGGAGCTTCCAGGCCTTCGGGCCGGGGAGCTACGACCTGAGCCAGATCACCCTCGGGAATGACACCATCCGGTCGCTCCAGGTGCCCGAGGGGTGGCGGGTGACGCTGCACCAGCACGCGGGCTTTGCAGGGACGACGCAGGAGGTCACGCGCGACGCCTCGGAGCTGGGCAGCATGAGCGCTCAGGCGTCGAGCCTCGTCGTGGAGATGCCGCCCTGGGGCGTGACCCTCTACAAGGACGCCTCGTACAAGGGCAGCTCGCGCACGCTCTCGCCGGGGAGGTACGCCTCGCTGTCGGGCCTCGGCTTCTCGAAGAATACGCTCTCCTCCGTGACCATCCCCTCGGGGTGGCGCGTGACCCTGTTCGATCACGAGAACTTCGAGGGCGAGGCGTCTGTACTGACGTCGGACACCGCGAGCCTGGGGAGCTTCAACGACGAGACGTCGAGCCTCGTGGTCGAGGCGGCGCCCCTCGGTCAGGTGGTCCTCTACAAGGACTACCGGTACGCGGGGACGTCGCAGGTGCTCACCCCGGGCAGGCAAGACATGTCAGCCCTGACAGCCTCGGGCGCCATCGGCGACAACAGGTTGAGCTCCGTCAAGGTGCCCACGAACTGGACGGTGATCCTCTACAAGGACTCGGGGTACTCGGGCACGTCGAAGACACTCACCGCCGATTGCAGCCGCCTCGACGACTTCAACGACACGACGTCGAGCCTCATCGTCATCCCTGGCTGAGCGCGCCCTGCGCTCCCTGTTCCGGGCTGAGCGCGCTCTGTGCCCCCTCCTCCCCTCCCGCCTTCGCCCTCCACCACGCCGCGGCGCTCCTGCCGTCCCACGCGCTCGCGGCGTCGCTGGTGTCGAGCGCATCGAGCGCCGCGACAAGCTCGCTCACGTGCTGGAACCGCGCGCCGCGGTCCTTGGCCAGGCAGCGCGCGATCACCGCGGAGAGGTCGGCGGGGAGGTGGGGATCGCGGTCACGGAGCTGCGGCGGAGGGGCGTCGAGGTGCGCCTTGCACAGCGCCTCCAGGGTGTCGCGCTCGTAGGGGGGCTTGCCGGTGAGGAGGAAGCAGGCGACGCCGCCGAGGCTGTAGATGTCGCTGCGGGCGTCGGGCTGGTGCCCGCGCACCTGCTCGGGTGCCATGTACGCAGGCGTGCCGAGGAGCTGCCCGGCGCGGGTGTGGTACGACGCCGAGGAGGTGGCGCCCTCGGCGTCGACCGCGGGCGTCGACCGCGGGTCGGCAGGGGAGCTGGCGAGGCGACTGGCGAGGGGCTGCTCCCCGCGCGCCTCGACGTGCACGAGCCCGAAGTCGAGGAGCTTGGCCACGTCGTGCACGCCGCCCCGCTCGCAGATGAAGATGTTGCCGGGCTTGATGTCGCGGTGGACGAGGCCCTTGTCGTGCGCCTCGGCGAGCGCCCCGCACACCTGGCGCAGGAGGTGGACCACCCGGCCCGGGGGGAGCGGGCCGTGGGCATGGACGAGGGCGTCCAGGGTCACGCCAGGGAGGTACTCCATGGCGTAGAAGAACGCGCCGTCGTCGGTGCGGCCGAAGTCGTAGACCTCGACGGTGTTCGGGTGGGTGAGCTGGGCCATGGCCTGGACCTCGCGCTCGAAGCGTGAGAGCCACTCGGGGTGCTGCACCCGGTCGGCGCGGATCAGCTTCACCGCGCAGGGGCGGCGCAGGAGCCGGTGCCGTGCCTGGTAGACCTCGCCCATGGCGCCTTTGCCGAGGAGCTGGGTGAGCTGGTACTGGCCGACCTGCCTGGCGTCGAAGACCGCCCTGCGGAGGGCCTGGAACCGGAGGCCGATGTACAGCCCGACGCCCCCGAAGAAGCCCACCAGGATCAGGCAGGTGAGGGCGTTGTCGCGCGCGTACGGGCGCAGGCCCGGGTTGCCGAGGGCCGCGACGACGACGACCGCCGCGGACAGGAGGGCGAGGCCGGCGAGCATCACGGCGCCGCGCCGCCGGGCGTTGGGGATGATGATGCCGTAGAGGCCCGCCAGCGCTGCCCACTGGGTGCCGACCGGCGTGCTGATGTGGGTGGTGCCCGTCTGGACGTGGGTTGTGCCGTCCGGCGAGAGGACCCAGTAGGCGGAGCGCAGGAGGTCGTGGAGCAGCGGTGAGGGCGGGCTGGCGAGGGTGATGCCCTTGCTGAGCCACGCATGGTGCCAGCTCCAGAGCACCACGAACGCGGCGGTGAGACCTGCGATCTCGCAGCGCCGCAGGGTGGTCCGCGAGGGGGAGCGCAGGGTCAGCACGAGGAGGCCCAGGCCGACGAGGGCGGTGACGCCGGAGGCGATCCCGGCAGCCGGCAGGGTCGCGATCTTGGACCAGGCTCCGGAGAGGGTCGCGCGGAGCAGGATGCCGAAGAGGAAGAGGTGGAGGATGAGGACCAGCACGCGGATGCGCTGGTGCAGGAAGCGGCGCTGCTCTTCGTCCCACTCCGCGCGCGCACCATGGGCAAGGGGGGCGAGCGCGGCGAGGGCCCGCTGGGGCGGGGCATCCTGGGGTCGCAGGGCGGCCTCGGCGTCCGGGCCCTGTGGCGTGGCCCGCGCGGTGAAGAGCGAGGCTTCCTGGTGGTGGGCGAGCAGGGAGGTGACTTCTTCCCGGAGCGCGGTATCTCCCGCGCACGCCTGTTCGAGCGCCACCGCCCGCTCTCCGGGAGGCAGGGTGTGGACGGCGAGGAAGACCTCCGTGACGCGCGCGTAGCGGGCGGCGTCCATCGTCTACGCTTCGGTCAGCGCACGCCGCAGCCAGGCTTTGATGAGGCTCCACTCCGCTTCGAGGGTGCGCTTCGGGACGCCGAGGACCGCCGCGACCTCCTCGACGGAGAGGCCGCCGAAGAAGCGCATGGAGACGATCTCGGCATGCCGGGGGTTGAGCGCGGCGAGCTCCTGGAGGGCGTCGTCGAGGGCCAGCACGTCAGGATCCCGCTCCACCGAGAGGCCGAGCGCATTGTCGAGGGGGACGCGCGTCACGCCGGCGCCGCGCTTGTCGGCGAGGCGGGTGCGGGCATGGTCGACGAGGATGCGGCGCATCATCTGCGAGGCGACGGCGAAGAAGTGGGCGCGGCCCTGCCAGTCGATGCGCTCGATCTGCACGAGCTGCAGGAAGGCTTCGTGGACCAGCGCCGTGGGCTGTAGGGTGTGGTCCCCGCGCTCGCTGCGCATCAGGGACGCGGCGCGTCGGCGCAGCTCGTCGTAGACGACGGAGAGCAGCGCATCCACGGCCTTGCGGTCACCGGCACTCACCGCGGTGAGGAGGAGAGTGACGTCCTCGCGCCCCGTCATGCCACGAAGATAGCGCTGCTTCGAGCGGGGGCGCAGGTGAGTTCACGGGCGGCGCACACCGCGCACGCAGTCCGGGTGGCATGGGGCGCGATCCGGGGGGGAGAGACGCGGAGAGGTGGGTTCTCTGGTGTCAGGGCTGACGAGCCGCCGCGGGGCTCGTGTAGAGTACGGCCATCATGGGCATCCTGCGCTCCGGGCTCGCGTTCCTCGGCATGCTCCTCGTGACGGCATGCGGCTCCAACCCTGCGCCAGACCATGCCGTCGCGGGGCCACGGCCTGGGCGCGCCGTCGCGGCTGCGCCCACGGCGCAGCCAGGAGCCACCGAGGCTCCGAGGGTGGCGGCGAAAGCGGCGCCAGCAGAGGGTGTGCAGACCGCGGAGGGGGGACGCGTCCATGTCATCGGCGGGCTGAAACCGGTGGCAAAGGTGTGGAACGTCCACTGGGTGGATGAGCGGACACTCGCGGTGTTCACGGAGAGCGATCTGCAGCTCTGGGACCTCACCACGGGCACGCTGCGCGCCTCCCTGAGGCCGAGCTATGGCAGCCCCAGAAAAGACCTGGCCCTCGATCCGCATGGGCGCTGGATGTACTTCAACGACAACCTCTATCCCCTCGACGCTCGTGCCCAGGATGAACGCCTGATCGTCAACGAAGGAGGGGCGTGGGCCAGCGCGGATGGCGAAAGGCTGATCACGAGGTCCGGGCGGGACAGCCTCGAGGTGCATGCCCTCGCGTCGCGACAGACCATCGCGAGGTACAGGTTCGGTTACGTGAGTTCGCTCGCGATGCTCGACGACGGCAGGGTGGTGATCGGTCAGGGGAGCAACAACGGCGTCGCCATCCTGGGTCCGGCTCCGGACGCGAAGGTGGTCGCGCTCGAGGGGACCTCCATGCCCTACGTCTTCTCGCCCGACGGCAAGAGGATCTTCGCGCAGCCGTACGAGGCGGCGGAGCTGCTGGAGATCCACCCCGCGACAGGAAAGACCCTGCGCACCCTCAAGCTCCCCGGCTCCCTGGCCCAGGTCCGCCACACGCGCGGGGGGCTTGTCTCCTACGTGAGCAGCCGGGGCTGCGAGATCCTGGAGCTGCAAGGCGGCACCCAGGTGGGCGTGGTGCCGCGGGCGCCGCGGGCGCGAGAGTGCGTGCTCAGCCCCGATGGCAAGCGCGTCGCCAGCGTGACGGGGGGCGAGGACAAGCGCGCCCCGAGGGACGGGTTCGCGGTCGGCACCGTCGGGGACAAGCCCGACTGGCGCATGTTCACGCTGTTCCCGGGGGAGGCCGTGAAGCAGGCGGTCCTCGCGCCCGACGGCAGCGCCGCGGTGCTCGGGTACGAGGGGCCGAAGGCGGGGACGCAGGGCGAGAAGACCCTGTGGTCGTTGCGGCCGCCGCGCATCACGCTGGACAAGGTGGTGGGGGAGCTGGCCGTGGGGGTCGGCGGCATCGCCGCCCGCGCCACGCCCGACGGCGCGCTGTCCCTGCACGACGCGGGGACGGGGGCGGTGGCGGCGGAGCTTCCGAAGCTGCCCGAGGCGCCCACGTGCCTCGCGGTGTTCGAGGGCGGGCTGGTGGTCGCGGGGCTGCCCGACGGGAGGATCGCTCTGGCAGACCGGGGGAGTGCGAAGCTGCGGTTCGCCAGCCGCGCGCTGCGGTTCGCCAGCGAGGTGCCGAGGATCACCCAGATCGTGCCCACGCCGGACGGCAAGCGCGCGCTCATCGTGAGCAAGACGGGCGAGGCGGGGGGGGTCGACGGCCAGGGCGTGCTCGCGCTGCTCGACGTGGCGAAAGGCACGCTGAGCAACCAGGTGGTGCTGCCCGAGCCGGCGAGGCAGGTGGTGTTCGACACCCGCGGCGCGCGCCTGGCAGTCCTCACCTACGAGTACCTTCTGGTCTACGACGTCGGCGCCTCGCTCAAGCCGAAGGTGCACCGCTTGAGCAACGCAAACGACGGCCCGATCCGCTTCTCGGACGACGGGGGGTCGCTCCTGATCAGCCAGGGGCAGTCCGGGGAGATCACCTCCCTGCTCCCCATCGCGGGGGGTGAGGTCACGCGGCTCCCCGCCTCGTCCGAGAAGGCGACCTCGCCGAGCTTCGGCGATCACCTCCTCCTTCTCCTCCACAATGAGGTGCTCCTGTTCCGGAAGGGCGACTACAGGCCGCTCGTGCTGCGGAGCATGCGCGAGGCGTCAGGCAGGATCGGGTTCGCCTACCTGGGTGACGGCCGGTTCGAGGGCAGCGAGGAGGCCGTGCGTCGGGTGCCGGTGTGCGTGGGGAAGTCGCGGACCCAGAGCCGCTGTGGCTTCGCGCCGGACCTCGGCGCCGCGGCGACGCCGGGCCTCACCGAGGGGTGGTTCGCCGGAAAGTAGGGCACTCAGCGAAAGATCTCTCCGTCTGTCACCTCCAGGAGGACCTTGGCCAGGGGGCGCGGCGCCTCGGGGGTCCCGAAGGCGGACACGGGCGCGGTGCAGTCCACCGGGCGGTGCAGGGCGCAGAGGCGGTCGGCGATGTGGTTCCAGTGCCCGAGGGGCGAGCTGTCCTTGGCGTGGCCGCGGATGTGCACGTACCGGAGCGAGGCAGGGCGGCAGGCGTCGAGCAGGGCGTGCGCCTTCGCGACCTGCTCCTGCAGGGTCGGGTGGTTCACCTTGTACCAGCCGAGCAGGTAGTAAACGTTCCAGAGGAAGTCGGCCACGACGACCACGCGCTCGCCGGGGCGGATGGCCTCCAGCGCGAGGAGCAGGGCGTTCATCTCGGCGCCGACGTTCTTCATGGGGATGCGGGCATCCCGCGCCACGAGGCGAGAATCCTCGCCCTGGCGGAGGACGACGAGCCCATGCCACCCGCTGCCGCTGCCGTCGGTGAACATCCAGGTCTCGTCGGAGTCGATGGTGCGGTCCGGCTTGAAGCCCACCGCGCGCTTCCTCTCGCCCGCCTCGCGGTCGTAGGTCTTCCGCTCGGTGGTCTCCACGCGCACGACCGACGACCAGGGAGGCAAGAGGGGCATGCAGCCGGGGTAACGAGGGATGCGCCGGAGCGCAAGGTTTCAGGGCCGTCTCAGTGGGCCCAGCGGCCGTGGGCTGGGCGAGGCTCCCGGGTCGGCAATGGCGGGGAACGGGGCGTTGCGCCCGCTCAGAGGCCCTTGATGATGCCGTTGCTCTTGCCGCAAGGGCAGCCGATGAAGAGCTGGGCGTGCTGGAGATCGAGGGAGGCGTGCTCGATGCGCAGCGGCTGGCGACAGAACCTGCAGACCTCGTGGTGAGGCTTGCCGTGCCTGACGAACGAGACGGCGCGCTGAACGACTGCCCACGCGGCTGCGGCTTGCTCCGCGGTCACGCGCCGCGGGTCGTCGTGGCCAGCGGGAGCGGCAGACGCCGGGGCGGCAGGTGCGGGTCGTCGGGGTGGAGCCAGGGGAGCCTGCCGTACTTCTGCTCCAGGGCTCTGCCCTCCTCGGTCGGGACGCGGTGCTGGTTGGTCTCGTCGTAGAACTCGAGCTGGTCGACCGGGTCGTGGACCCGGTTGAGCTGGAGGCCCACGGTCACGAGCGAGGGCAGCGCCCTGGAGGCGGCGAGCGCGTCGAGGCCCTGGCTGGTGATCTCGTTCTGGGTCAGGTCGAGGAAGCGGAGCCCCGCGACGTGGGGTGAAGCCGCGAGCGCCGAGAGGTCCGCGTCGGTGACGCCCTGGTTCGTGAGGTCGAGCGTCCGGAGCCTGGCGAGCGCCAGGAGGGCGGCGAGATCGGCGTAGCGATGGCGGAGGGCGTCGTCGTCGGGGTACAGCACAATCTGGGCGACCAGGCGCAGCTCCACGTCGCCAGGCCCCTCCGTGGACGGAGCATCGATGAGGCCAGCGTGGTGGGCCTCCCGATGTTCCTGAGCGCTGCGATCAGCTTCGGCCAGGCCGCGTCGACCTCGGTCACGCGCTGGGTCGCTTCGTGGACCAGCACCGGGTGGTCCGGGGCGGAGGCGCGGAGGTAGGCGATGCGCTCGGCGCGGCCCCACGCCAGGCTGAACTCTCCTGCGGCAAGACCCGCGGCGTGGGCCGCCTCGCCGGCAGCATCGAGGTGTGGCGCAAGGGCAGTGTGGAGGGTTTCAGGCCACGCCGACCAGTCGCTGCTCTCCGCGGGGAGGGTGGGCAGCGCGATCCCGGCCTGCTGCACCTGGGTGGTCACCTCGTCGAGCGTCTGAGCCACGATCTTGTGCTCGATGCGGATGGCCGCCGTCGCGAACCGGACCGCGTGCGCGAGCTTGGCATCGGCCGCGGTGTCGGGGGCCGCCGCGAGGCGCGCGAGCGGCTCCTCGGTGGCGTGACGCGCGGCGAGCTTGCTGGGCTCGAAGCCCAGGTTGAACGCAAGGCGCGCCGAGAGCAGGGGTAGGTCCGTGGCACCGTTGCCTGTCATCGAGGACATGGTTGATCGCGTTTCTCGGCTCCTCCAGCAGGAAGTCGACGGGTCGGACCTCATTGCCGACGGCCCGGTGCAGGCGTAGAAGCTCCTCGTGCTCCCTGTCTCCTGGACGCGGTGGTTGCAGGCAGGCGCCGAGGGCGCGTGAGCGTTCCTCGGGAAGCAGGCCCCACGCCCGCGCAGATGGCGTGGGTGAGCCGCGCCACGGAGATCGCGCTGCCCGAGCTGCATCTCACCCGGATGCGGGGCGCGACCTCGTCTTCCGTCTTCGAGGTCCGCGCGCGGTCCGCCGGGGATCCGCGGCGCTTCGTGCTCCGCGTGCTCGACAATGCCGAGTGGCTCCGGGAAGAGCCTGATCTCGCAGCGCACGAGGTCGCGGCGCTCCGCGAGGCCCGGAGCGCTGGGCTCGTTGCACCCAGCCCGGTCGCGCACACGGATGACGCGGGCTCGGGCGCGCCAGCGCTCCTCATGTCCTTCGTCGAGGGGCAGGTGGAGGTGCGTCCGCGGAACGCCCAGCGCTGGCTGGAGGGGCTCGCGACGATGCTCGCCCGCATTCACCGTCACCGCGCCGAGGCATTCCCCTGGGTCTTCCGGAGCTGGACGGTGGGCAAGGCGCTGGCGCCGCCCTCGTGGACCAGGGTACCCGCAGCGTGGGCGCGGGCGATCGACAGGTGGCACGCCGGGGCGCCGGACGATCCTCCGGTGCTCCTCCACCGCGACTACCACGCGGTGAACGTGCTGTGGCGCGACGGGACGGTGAGCGGCGTCGTGGACTGGGTGAATGCGTGCCGTGGGCCCGCCGGGGTCGATGTGGCGCACTGCAGGACCGATCTCGTGCTGATGCGGGGTCCCGCGGCGGCCGCGGCGTTTCTGGAGGCGTACGGCGCAGCGGCGGCGGGATACGTGCACGACCCGTACTGGGACCTCGATGCAGTGCTCGACATGTGCTTGCCGGAGCCGGTGTTCTACGAGCCCTGGGAAACGTTCGGGTTGCCCCGGATCCCGGCGGAGACGCTGAGGGAGCGGCTCGACGCCCACCTCGAGGCCGTGCTGGAGCGCGGGTGAGGGGAGGGGAGCGAGCGCGCCCGGAGGGGAGGCGGGGATTGCCGGGAGGGCGCGGTGGGGGCTGAGCTGCACCCTGCGAACTTCAGGGATGTGGGCGAGATCCTCGGCCTCTGGCTCGAACCGTCCCCCATCGCTTCCGCGCGGCTCTTCCGGGGCGGGCGCTTCGACACCCTGGCGGCGGTGAACGATCTGGGATCTCCGGGAACGATCCTGAACCTGCGGCGTGGTCCAGATCCCGATCACCTCACGGGCATCAGGCACGTGCACGTGCCCGCGGAGGACGACGTGGAGAACTACGACACCCGGCTGCCCCGGGTCAGGCGGTGGCTCGGGAAGGCGCTGTCCGTGCTCGCGGATCCCGAGGTCACCTGGCCGGTGTACGTGCACTGCACCTCGGGGAGGGACCGGACCGGGGTGGTCATCGCGGCGGCGCTGCTGCTGGTCGACGTGCCGCGCGAGGTGGTCGCGGAGGAGTACATGCTCAGCGAGGGTGCAGACCGCAGCGCCATCGAGACCGCGATCGAGGGGATCCTGGGAGAGCGGACGGCGCTCCCGATCGACCGCAAGAAGCTGCAGACGGCGCTCCTGGGCGGCAGGCGCAGCGGCTGACCCTGATGTCAGGGCTCGTGGTGCGTCGCGAGCGCGGCTGGAGGCGCCCGTGAGGCTCAGCGGGGCGCGTCGAGCGGGTGGATGACGGCGGCGTGCTTGCGGGCGAGGTCGTCGAACAGCTCCGGATGCACGCAGGCGGCGAGGATCTCCAGGGACTCGACGATGCGGGGGCCGGGGCGGTTGAAGTAGGCGTTGCCGTCGGTCACGTAGACGCGGGCGCGGGGGCTGACGGAGGCCTGGATGGCTCGGGCGATGAGGCCGCGCTCTTCCAGGGTGCGCTCCAGGGTGAAGCCGCAGGGCTTGATCAGGACCACCTCGGGGTCGAGGCGCGCGAGGTCCTCGGGCGTGACGGTGGGGGCTGGTTGGGCGGCTCTGGCCCCAGCGGCAACGCCGCCCGCGTGCGCGATGAGCTCGGGCATCCACAGGCCACCCAGCATGATGGGCTCCAGCCACTCGACGGACACCACGCGGGGCCGGGTGGGGGCCGTTGCGGCGCGCTGGGCGATGGCGTCGAGGCGGGCTGCGAGGGCGCGGCGGAGGGCGTGTCCCTGCGCGTGGAGGTGGAGGGCGGCGGCCACGGTCTCGACATCGGCGAGGATGTCGTCGAGGCAGGTCGGCGTCAGGCTCACGATGCGCACGGCGTCGCGGTGGGCGAGCCGGGCGACCGCGCTGCGGACGTCGTCGAGCGAGACCGCGCACACCTCGCACAGGTCCTGGGTGACGATCACCTCGGGCGAGAGGGCGGCGAGCTGGGCCTCGTCGACGGTGTAGATGCTGAGGGCGTCGCGCACCACCGCGCGGACCGCGGTGTCGATGGCGAGGCTCGTTCCGGAGGCGCTGACGCGGGAGCGGGTGAGCACCGGCAGGCCGCGGATGGTTTCCGGGTGATCGCACTCGTGGGAGATGCCGACGAGGGTGCGCTCGGCGCCGAGGGCGCAGACGATCTCGGTAGCGGAGGGCAGGAGAGAGACGACGCGGACCGGCGCATCCTCGGGGCCTCGGGGCTCAACTTCGTCCATCGGTGGCTCGACGGCATGCCGCGCAGAGAGCGGTACGCCGTGGGCCCAGCCTAGCGCGCCCATCCGCGGGGCAGCCAGCGGGACGCGCGGGTCCAGCAAGACGATAGGGCGCCCCTGCCGCGCGCACTCCAGCTTCCGGCACGCGAGCTGCAACACGCTCCAGCATGGCGCGACACGGCCGTTCACGGCCTTGGGCGCGACCTGACGGAACCCGTCACCCGAACAGGAGGGCTCGATCATGACCCGGAAGCTGAAGAAGTCGGCGGCGCAGACCCCAACCGTGCAGCCCAGCGGCGGGAACACGCAGCCAGGAGACAACATGCCTCACGTCGAGGAGGAGCATCATCACCACCATGGTGGCGTGATCAAGCCAGCCTCGACGGGCAGCTCGTACCTGAACCCCGGATCCATCAACATCCGGCACTGAGCCGCTGAGCGGAAGCGCGCGCACGACGAGCGAACGGGGGGGTATACAGGGTCCTTCACAGCCGGAGGACCCTGAGCATGAGCGGTGCGCAGCATGCAGACGCGCTCTCGCTGGTGGGCGAGCGCTGGAAGACGATGTTCCCTGTCAAAGGGGAAGGCGTCGACCTGATCTCGCCGGACAATCCGGTGTTCGTCCGCGGTCTGGGGATCAAGACGAGCGTCTACATCTACTTTGCCGGTAACTCCGACGCGTCCGACCTCCTGATCGTGCCCCTGTCGCGGATGCACGAGGCAGAGGCGATGCTCGACGAGATCGCGACGAGGCGCACACCCCGCTCGGCGTGGTGAAGAAGCACGTCGAGGAGATCATCGACAACCCCTATGCGGCGGATCCGGAGCCGGTGCCGCTGTCGGTGCGGGCGGCGGAGGCGGCGCTTTCATGGTTCGAGCAGGCAGACAAGCAGGCGCTCGCCAAGGATCCTCCGTCGCCGCGATGGCTGAAGGCCACGCGCATCCCCACCATCGGCATCATGGGCCCGGGGCTCCCCGAAGGCGCCGGATCCATCCGGGTGACGGACACCGCGCAGCGGCAGGAGGCGTGGCGCAACCAGCCAGGCCGGGTGCAGAAGTGGATCGCCTCGGCGAAGCGTGACTTTGCGGCGGGGCAGCCGGCGGCAGCGTTCACCTTCGGGCTCGACCTGCACTGGATCGACGACGATGCGCTCCGCGACGAGGGGCTGGAGCTGCTGGTGATGGCCTACGAGAAGCTCGGGCGGCACGCCCACGCGGAGACGCTGAAGGTGCACTGCGCCCACCGGGATCTCGGGAGCGTCGGCGTGTTCCTGAGCGCCGGAGAGGAGCCGTCGGAGGAGGCCGGGGGCGCGTGACGGTGAGGCCATGGAGGCAGGCTGAGCGCCGCTGAGCGGCCACCACGCGCCTCAGGTGCCCTTCGGATCGGTACGCGGGGCTTCGAGAGGGGCGATCAGGGCATCCATGAGGGCGGCGATCTCCAGCGGTCGGTGCTTGCTCCCGAAGAGGGCATGCTGGTGGAGCAGCGCCAGGAACATGGGGGAGACGAGCTGCAGGGCGATGATGCGCACGTCGCGGCCGGTGAGCTCCCCGCGGGCCTGGTGGCGCTCCAGGCGCACCTCCACGGCGCGGAGCAAGGGTTCGAGCATCTCCTGCAGGTAGGCGGGGCCGAGATCGGGGGACTCCAGGGCCACCCGAAGGGCGGTGGTGTGGGCGTGGCGCACCTGGGGGATCTCCAGGCCGAAGCGGATGTTCTGAAGCACCCAGCGCATGGAGGTAGCCACGTCTTCCTGGAGGGGCTCGCTGGCGACGCGGAGCAGGTGCTCGGCGCCGAGCTGACGGGCCATCGCGAACACCGACGCGAACAGCTCCTTCCGATCCTTGAAGTAGTGCCGCAGCGTCGTCGTGCTCACGCCCGCGAAGGCGGCCAGCTCGCGGAAGCTCGCGCTCGTCCCGTCTTCCTCGGCGAGGCGCCGCGAGAGGACTTGCAGGAGCCGCAGGCGTGTCTCCAGGTAGTCGGCGTTCCTGCTGCCCTGGCGGCGCGTCACAGGCCTCCCTTAGCGCTGCGCGCCGGCTGGAGGAAGTCGGGTGCAAGCAGGGAAGGAGGGCGCGCCCGGGGGCGGGACGACCGCGGCTCCTGCCGAGGATCCTGGCTTGCCGTTCAGGGGGCTCCGGGGTGCCACGGGGGAAGGGGGTGTGGCATCGATCCCTGTCGCACCATGAAAGAGCCCTCTGTCGACCGAAGAATCGGGCCCCCGGTAGGCCTCGGCGCGCTCCTGCTCGGCACCGCGGTGCTGGTGGCGTGCTCGCCCAAGCGCACGGAGCAGTCTGCCGAGACCAACCCTCAGACAGGCGAGCCCAGGCCGCCGGGGGGCGACGCGCAGCCGCAGCCGGTGCGCACCGATGTCGTCCTCACCGGGGCGCAGGCGATGGGGGACTGGACCACGGATGCGCCGGGGGTGAAGCGCAAGATCACCGTCGCAGACCTGCCGGCGCCCAACGAGGACTCCTCGGTGACGAACCGCCCCAGCAAGGCGGATCGGCCGGCAGGGGCGCTCCCGAAGGTGCCCGCCGGGTTCACGGTGAACGAGTTCGCGGCGGGCTTCGAGAACGCGCGGGTCGTGCAGGTGGCGCCGAACGGCGACGTGTTCGTGGCGGACAGCAGCGCCGACAAGGTGGTGGTCCTGCGCGACGTCGACAAGGACGGGAAGGCCGAGAGCCGCACCACGTTCAGCGAGGACCTCAAGAAGCCGTTCGGCATCGCGTTCTACCCCTCGGGCTCCGACGCGCCCACGCACGTCTACATCGCGAACACGGACAGCGTGGTGCGCTTCCCTTACAAGGCGGGGGACGCGACGGCCACCAGCAAGCCCGAGAAGATCGTCGACAACATCCCCTCGGGTGGGGAGATGCTCGGGGGTGGCGGTCACTGGACGCGGGACATCGCGTTCAGCAAGGACAACCAGCGGATGTTCGTCTCGGTGGGCTCGCAGTCGAACGTGGACGACGACGACGACGAGAAGCGCCGCGCGAACATCCTGGCGTACACGCCCGACGGGAAGAACGAGGTGATCTACGCCTCGGGGATCCGGAACCCGGTGGGGATCGCCATCGAGCCCTCCACGGGGGCGCTGTGGACCAGCGTGAACGAGCGCGACCGGCTCGGCGACAACCTGGTGCCCGACTACATCACCCGGGTGCAGGAGGGCGGCTTCTATGGGTGGCCGTGGTTCTACCTCGGCAAGAACCAGGACCCGCGGCACAAGGACAAGCACCCCGAGCTGCGGGACAAGGTGATCGTGCCCGACGTGCTGCTCCAGGCGCACACGGCGTCGCTGGCGATGTGCTTCTACACGGGGCAGCAGTTCCCGCCGGACTACCGGGGGCACGTCTTCGCCGCGCAGCACGGCTCGTGGAACCGCTCGAAGCGCCTCGGGTACAAGGTGATCCGCGTGCCCCTGAAGGACGGCAAGGCGGAGGGGCACTTCGAGGACTTCATGACCGGCTTCGTCAACAAGGACGGCGACGTGTGGGGCCGGCCGGTGGGCGTGGCGGTCGCGCGGGACGGAGCGCTCCTGGTCACCGACGACCAGAGCAACACCGTGTGGCGCGTGGCGTACACCGGCAAGTAGCGGGGCCGAGGCCCCGTGGCGTCGTGGTAGGGTGCTCGGCGAGAGGTGGGTCATGGGGATCTCGAGGCGCGACTTCTTCCGGGTATCCACGGGAACGGCGCTGGGAGGCCTGGTCGGCCTGGGGGTGAACCTCGCGCCCGCCACGGCGCGCGCCGAGGCGCTCCGGATCAAGGACACCAAGGCCCACCCGAGCGTCTGCCCTTACTGCGCGGTCGGCTGCGGGACGGTGGTGCACGCGGCGAACAACCAGGTGGTGCACGTGGAGGGCGACGTCCGCAGCCCCGTGAACCAGGGCAACCTCTGCCCCAAGGGCGCGGCCATCTACCAGCTCCACGTCAACCCGAACCGCCTCACCAAGGTGCTGCGCCGGGCGCCCGGCGCGACGCAGTGGGAAGAGTGGGACCTCGAGCGGGCCATGGATCGGGTCGCCGAGCTGACCCGGAAGACGCGCGACGAGACCTTCGTGGAGCGCGACCCGAAGGGCAAGACGCTGAACCACTCCCTCGGGATCTTCTCGCTCGGCGGAGCGACGATGGACAACGAGTGGAACCACGTGCAGCAGAAGCTGATGCGTGGGCTCGGCGTGGTGGCGATCGAGAACCAGGCGCGCATATGACATAGCTCCAGTGTCCCCGGTCTGGGGATCAGGCTAGGTCGCGGCGCTGCCACCACGTATGCGGGGAGCCTGGTGCACTCCGACTGCATCGTCATCGAGGGCTCGAACATGGCCGAGTGCCATCCCGTCGCCTTCCGGTGGGTGATGCAGGCGAAGCTCGCGGGGGCGACGGTGATCCACGTGGACCCGCGCTTCACCCGCACCAGCGCCATGGCGGACATCCACGCGCCGCTGCGGGCGGGGACGGACATCGCCTTCCTCGGCGGCCTCATTCACCACGTCATCGAGCACGAGAAGTACTTCAAGGAGTACGTCGTCCATTACACCAACGCCGCGACGCTGGTGCGGGACGACTTCAAGGACACCGAGGAGCTGGAGGGCGTGTTCTCGGGGCTGCACGGCTACGACGGTGACCCCCTCAATGGCTTCGTCGGCCAGTACGACACGGCGAGCTGGCAGTACGTCAGCGGAGACACGGGGACGCAGCGGGCGGGAGACGGCGCGATGACGGGGCAGGTGAGCCAGAACCCGGCGAAGCGCGGCGACATGGCCGGCAAGGGACCGGAGGTGGGCGCGAACCCGCCGCCGCAGGGGCCGCCCTTCGACGGCATGGTGCGCGCCATGAAGAAGCCGCCGCCCCCGCGGGACGAGACGCTGCAGGATCCGCGCTGCGTCTTCCAGATCGTCAAGCGCCACTTCAGCCGGTACACGCCGGAGATGGTGGAGCGGGTGACGGGCTGCCCGAAGGACGTGTTCCTGAAGGTGGCGGAGGCGATCACCAGGAACTCGAACCCCGAGCGCACCACGGCCTTCTGCTACGCGGTGGGCTGGACCCAGCACACCTACGGGCCGCAGCTCATCGGCACCTGCGCCATGCTCCAGCTCCTGCTCGGCAACATCGGGCGGCCCGGGGGCGGCATCCTCGCGCTGCGGGGGCACGCGACCATTCAAGGGTCGACCGACATCCCCACCCTCTACCATTCCATCCACGGCTACATGCCGGCGCTCTCGACGCTGAAGCAGCACGAGACGCTCGCCGACTACCTGAAGACGGAGACGCTCCCGGCGAGCTACTGGTCGAACACCCCGAAGTTCTTCGTGAGCTACCTCAAGTCCATGTACGGGGCCGCGGCCACGGTGGAGAACGACTTCGGCTATGGCTGGCACCCGCGCATCGCCGGAGACCATTCGCACCTGCCCATGACCATCGCGATGATGGAGGGGCGGGTGAAGGGCATGTTCGCGATGGGCCAGAACCCCGCCGTGGGCGCCCAGAACGCGCGCCTCCAGCGCAAGGCGCTGGCGAAGCTCGAATGGCTGGTGGTGAAGGACAACTTCGAGACGGAGACGGCGGCCTTCTGGCGCACCTCGCCCGAGGTGCAGAACGGCGAGCTGAAGACCGAGGAGATCCAGACCGAGGTCTTCCTGTTCCCGTCGGCCCAGGTGGGGGAGATGGACGGCAGCTTCACCAACACCCAGCGGCTCGTGCAGTGGCACGCCAAGGCCGCGGATCCGCCCGGCGATTGCCGCTCCGACCTGTGGTTCACGGTGCACCTCGGCAAGCGGCTCAAGGCGCACTACGCGGCGAGCACGCTCCCGCGGGACCAGGGCATCAAGCACCTGGTCTGGGACTTCGACGCCGACCACCCCGAGCCTGGCTCGCGCATCCCCGACGAGCCCGACGCGCGCAAGGTGCTGCGGGAGGTGAACGGCTACCGCTCCGCGGACGGGCGCCACCTGACCTCGGCGGCGGAGCTGAAGGACGACGGGTCCACCACGTGCGCGTCGTGGATCTACTGCGGCATCTACCCGGAGCCCGGCAAGAATCTCGCGGAGAGCCGCGTCCCCGACGCGCCCGAGGGGCCGCAGACCCACCTCGGCTGGGCCTTCGCGTGGCCGTCGAACCGCCGCACCCTCTACAACCGCGCCTCCGCGCGCCCCGACGGCAAGCCCTGGAGCGAGCGGAAGAAGTACGTGTGGTGGGACGGCAAGCGCTGGACCGGCCACGACGTCCCCGACTTCCCGCTCACCAAGGCCCCCGACGCGCCGGCAAAGCCCGATGCGATCGGGCTCGATGCCCACGCGGGGACCGACCCGTTCATCCTCAAGGTGGACGGCAAGGGCTGGCTGTTCGCGCCGACGGGGCTCGTGGACGGGCCGCTCCCCACCCATTACGAGCCGGTCGAGTCGCCGGTCCAGAACCCGCTCTACAAGCAACAGACGAGCCCCGTGCTCAAGATGTGGCGGCGCGACGACAACGTGATCGCCTCGCAGGACCCCCGCTACCCGCACGTGCTCACCACCTACCGCCTGACGGAGCACCACCTCTCCGGGGTGATGAGCCGCTGGCTGCCCTGGCTCGCCGAGCTGCAGCCCGAGCTGTTCGTGGAGCTGAGCCCGGAGCTCGCTGGCGCGCACGGGATCGACAACCTGGACCTGGTGCGCATCGCCACCCCGCGCGGCGCGATCACCGCGAAGGCGCTGGTGACCCGGCGGATGCGGCCGCTCCAGATCGACGGCAAGACCGTCCACCAGGTGGGGCTGCCCTGGCACTGGGGCTACCAGGGCCTGGTCACGGGCGAGGTGGTGAACAACCTGTCGGCCCTGGTCGGGGATCCGAACGTGTCGATCCACGAGGGGAAGGCGTTCGTCTGCAACGTGGAGAAGGCGTGATGGCAGAGCCGATGGGGTTCTTCACCGACACGACGGTCTGCATCGGCTGCAAGGCCTGCGAGGTGGCCTGCAAGTCGTGGAACCAGATCTCCTCCACGAACGGCGGCCAGAACGTCCTCTCGGGCGACAGCTACGACAACACCCGCAAGCTCGACGGCGAGCACTGGCGGCACGTGAAATTCATCGAGCAGTTCAGCGAGGACCGCGTGAGCGAGTCGCGCTGGCTGATGATGAGCGACGTCTGCAAGCACTGCGTGCAGGCCGGGTGCCTGGAGGTGTGCCCCACGGGCGCCATCATCCGCACCGAGTTTGACACCGTGGTGATCCAGCAGGACGCCTGCATCGGGTGCAGGGCGTGTCTGCCGGCGTGTCCCTTCGGCGTCATCGACATCAACCCGGTGACCCACACCGCCCAGAAGTGCACGCTCTGCTACGATCGGATGCAGGTGGGGATGACCCCCGCCTGTGCGCAGGCGTGCCCCACGGCCTCCATCCAGTTCGGCCCCCTCGTCCAGCTCCGCAAGAAGGCCGAAGACCGCGTGGCGCAGCTCCACAGCCAGGGCAAGGAGGAGGCCTACATCTACGGGGACGAGGCCATCCTCGGGGGTCTGAACTCGTTCTACCTGCTCGTGGACAACCCCGAGGTGTACGGGCTGCCCGTCGCGCCGAAGCTGCCCTCGCGCAACCTCTGGAGAAGCTCGTTCGCCGCGGCCTTCGGCGCGGCCGTGCTGGGGCTGTGGGGCCTCGTCTCGCTGCGCACGCGCAAGCGTGGCGCGAAGGCCGAGGGGCCTTCCAGCGGTGACGGCGGCGGCGACGGGGGAAAGAAAGGGGCGGCGCCGTGAGGGACGTCCTGTTCACGGCGCCGGCGCACTGGCACTGGCTCATCGTCGTCTACTTCTTCTTCGGCGGGCTCTCGGCCGGGAGCTACGTGCTCGGGGCGCTGCTGCACCTCTTCGGGGGTGCGCAGGAGCGGCCTGCCTCGCGGCTCGGCTACCTGGTGTCGCTCCCGGCGCTCCTCGCGTGCCCGCCGCTGCTCATTGTCGATCTCGACCGGCCCGAGCGCTTCTGGCACCTGTTCCTGTGGTCGCAGCGGCCCGGGGTGATGTTCAAGTGGTGGTCGCCCATGTCCATCGGCTCCTGGGCGCTGCTCCTGTTCGGCGCGTTCTCGTTCGTGTCCTTCGTGGGGGCGCTCTCTGCGGACCCGTGGCGGCCGAGCTGGTTGCCGGAGCGGCTCGCGGTGCTCGGGCGCGGGATCTGGGGGAAGGTGCTCGCGGCCGGTGGGGCAGGGTTCGCGTTCTTCATCGCGGGCTACACCGGCGTGCTGCTCTCGGTGACGAACCGCCCCCTCTGGGCCGAGACGCCCCTCCTCGGGCTCCTGTTCACCGCCTCGGCGATGGCCGCCTCGGCGGCGCTGGTGGGCTTCGTGGCGTCGCGGCGGGGGGGAGCCTTCGTCCCGGCGCTGCCCTGGCTGTCCCGGATGGAGCACGCGGCGGCCTTGCTGGAGCTGCTGGTCCTGCTGCTGTTCCTGGCGTGGCTGGGGCCCGCCGTGGCGGCCTGGCGGGGGCCGTACGGGGTGCTCCTCGGGATGGCGGTGCTGCTCGGGCTGGTGGCGCCCCTGGCGCTCACGCTGGTGCGGGCGCGGGGGCACGCGGCGCGAGGGCGAGCGGCGCGCGGGGAGGCGTCGGGCGCGGCGCGCGGGGAGATGTCTGGAGAGGCACCCGGGGGCGGGCACGAGGTGACGGCGCTGGGGGTGGGGCTGGTGCTCGCGGGGAGCCTGGCGCTGCGGGCGGCCATCGTGCTGGCGTCGGAGGCGCTGGGCCATGCGTGAGGGCGCTGGCTGCATGCGTGAGGGCGCTGGCTGGAGGATGCGCGGGGAGAGGTGGGGGCGCCTCTGGCTCGTGGCGCTGGGCGGCGCGTGGGCGCTCAGTGGGTGCGCGTGCGCGAGCCCGGAGGCGCGGCGGTCGCGCGGGGGTGGACCCGGCGCCGATCCAGGCAACCACGGGGCGGAGGTGGCGGTGCACGGTCGGGTGGACCCGTTCCACGGCACCCCGCGGAAGGTGCCGACGCGGTGAGCGTGTCAGCGGCGGCCAGGTCGCGGGTCACTGCCCTCTCCGCGAAGAGCCCGGAGCTCGGGCCGTGGCTCGCGCTCTACGAGGTGGTGCTCGCGGAGCTTGCGGAGCCCACCTGGTCCGCCATCACGCCAGAGCTGCTCGCGGAGCGCCAGGCCTCCGGTGCGCAAGGCGGCGCGCTGCCTGGGGGCGACGCCGTTCCGGCCGAGGTGGCGCCAGGGCTCACGAACCTCCGCATCCCCCTGGCGAAGGGGCCGTTGAAGCGCTTCTGGGGGCGGCTCTGCGAGGTGGCCGCACGGAGCGCACCGGAAGGGCAGGGGGCGGAGCGCGCGCTGCGCGAGGCAGCAAAGCTCGACGGGTCCGAACTCCTCGCGCTGCTCGAAGCAGCCATCGATCATGACGGGAGCCGGGTTGCGGCGCTCGCGGGTCGTATCGCGCTGCCGGCCGCCATGCTCGGGTCGCTGGCACAGCTCGCGGTGGTGCCACTCCTGCAGGCCTGTCGCGGTGCTCTCGGATCCTCTGCGGGAGCAGCAGGAGCAGCAGGAGCAGCAGGAGCAACGGCCCGGAGGGCGTGGTCGCAGCCGTACTGCCCGGTGTGCGGGGGATGGCCCACGCTCGCCGAGGCCCGGGGGCTCGCGCGCACCCGTCACCTGCGGTGCGGCCGTTGCGGGGCCGACTGGGGAGCGCCGGTGCTGGCGTGCTCGCTGTGCGGTGAAGGGGACCACGAGAAGCTCGTCGCGCTGATGCCCGAGCAGGGAGGCGAAGCGCGCAAGGTGGACGCGTGCGGGGCGTGCAAGGGCTACCTCAAGTCGCTGACCACACTGGGCGCGTGGGCGGGGGAGGTGGTGCTGCTGGAGGATCTCACGACCGTCGACCTGGACCTCGTGGCCCTCGACCGCGGCTACGCGCGCCCCGACGACCCTGGGCGGGCGCCCGGCGTGACGCTCGTGGAGGCCCCGGAGCCTCGCTGGAGCCTGCGGCGGTGGTGGCCATGAGCACTGTCCTGAGCGAGCACGCGCCCCTGTCTCCCGCAGACTTCTGCCGGCTCCTGCTGCGCACCCTGGAGGCCTCTGACGGGCGGCGCAGGCGGCGCAAGCGGAACACCACGCCCGACGCCATCGGGCTCGGCATGAAGCGAAGCCTGCTGGAGCGGGCCGTCGAGGAGGCTCCGACGGTAGAGGCGTTCGAGGGGTGGCTGCTCGCGGCGACCATGGCCGAGGAAGGCGGCGCGCGGGCGATGGCGCGGGACATCCACGACGAGTGGCAGATGGCCCAGCAGGCGCCGGCATTCAGGGCCTGGCTGGAGCGCGGCGCGCCCTCTGACGACGCTGGCGGTGAGGGTGGGAGCTGAGCCGTCTCCCTCGCGGAGCAAGCTGTTCAGCGTGCGGTAGATCGGACCGAATGTGCGCCTGTGGGCGCGTGAAGATCGACCGCGACCCACTGCCGCTCCTCGCGAAGGCGACCCATGATTCTCGCACGACGGACACCTCGGTCATGGGGATCGGGGCCCACCCGCCAGGGAACTGGAGCGTCAGCATGAGGCCTCATCAGCAGCATCCGAACGACCAGAGGGCCAACGTCAAGAACCCGAACAACCAGTCCTTCCAGGCCGACCAGGCCAACCGCGGCAAGCAAGCGCAGGGGAACGCGCCAGGCCAGATGAACGCACCTGGGTACGAGGGGGCCGGGACGCAAGGCGAACAGCAGCAGACCCGGCAGCAGACCCCGCAGCAGAACCCGCAACAGAACCAGGAGAACCCGCGACAGCAGCAACAACGAACTCCCGGGCGCTGAAGTATCGGCCTTCGAGGTTGATCCCGCAGCGCACAGCTCCGATGTCTCGCCTTCCCACCCCGGGAACGGCCGGGGCTCCGGAGCTTCTCTTTTGTGCGCGGCGCGTGCGGCCCGTGGACGAACCCGATCATTTCGCGCATAACGCCCGGGCTTGGCGCGCTCATGGATGACCTCCTCGCCGCGCGCCGCCGCGGACTCCCGCGAGCCTTCCTCCCCGCAGCGATCCTCACCCACCGTGGCAAAACCGAGAGCCCAGGCCCCCGCCCCGTCCGTGTCTCCCTCGTCCCTCGCCATCGAAGGGCGCGCGGCGGCCATCCCCATCGGCCCCCGCCTCCTCGCGGTGCTCGAGGTTGCTTACCGCGCCCGTCGCCCCGTGCTGCTCGAAGGTCCCACGGGCATCGGCAAGAGCGAGCTGGTGCGCGGGCTCGCCGAGCAGCTCGGCATCGGCTCCGTCGTGCTCGACCTCAGCCTGCTGGAGCCGCCGGACCTCGTGGGCCTGCCCGTCATCCACGAGGGCCGCACCGTGTACGCCCCGCCCGACGCGCTCCCCCAGGGAGGTGCCGGGATCCTCATGCTGGAGGAGCTGAACCGCGCGGAGCGGTACATCCAGCAGCCCGCGCTCCAGCTCCTCAGCGCGCGCAGGCTGCACCAGTACGAGCTCCCGCCGGGCTGGGTCTGCTTCGCCGCGGTGAACCCCGAGTCGGCCGACTACCAGGTCACCCCGCTCGATCGCGCCCTGCGCGCCCGCTTCCTCGGCCTGCATGTCCGCGCCGACCGCGCCACCTGGCTGGCCTGGGCCGAGGTGAACGGCGTGCACCCCGGGGTGGTCTCCCTGGTGCGGGCCCACGAGCGCGCCTTCGACGACGTGCCTCCCCGCACCTGGACCTATGCCGCTCAGGTCCTCTCGGTGCTGAAGCCCGAGGAGATCGCCTCCGCGACGGTGATGCGCGACGCGCTCTCCGGCTACCTGCCCCCGAGCTGGGTGGAGGTGCTCATCGCCGCGAAGGACGGCTGGTCATCCCGGCTCAGCTTCGACGTGCGGGGCCTGCTCGCGGAGTACGGCCCTGGGTCTCCCGCCGCCCGGGAGCTGGTCAGGGCGCGCGAGCGCGGGGAGACCGACCGCTTCGACGAGGTGGTCGCGCGCCTCTGCCCCCTCCTCGCCGGCCCCGAGGTGCCGATCCTCGCCTCGCAGGGCAAGCTCTCCCTCTCAGCCTTCGAGGCGCTCTGCGCCGACCTCCCCGGCGACCACCGCGAGCGCCTGGAGGAGGCGCTCGGCGGGAACGCCACGGCCACGGCGCTCATCGACCTGAAGCCCGACGATCTCCTGCAGAACTACCCGGGCAGCGCCGCGGAGCGCCGCATCCTCCAGTGGCGCGCCGACCCCGTGCGCCGCTACCGGGTGGGCCTGGCGGTCACCGCCTTGCGGGCCCACCTGGAGCTGCAGGCGCGCCTCACGGACGTGCGCCGGAGCAACGCGGCGCGCATCGCCCTCGGCCAGCTCCTCTCGCAGCTCCCCGAGGTGTGGGCGCTGCGCCTGGTGGAGACGCTGAAGAAGGTCGGCATCACGCCGATCCGGCCCCAGTGAGCAGCGCCGGCTTCACAGGGAGGTCCGGCCTGGCGACGGGCGCGACGCACGCGGCAGGCACCCCGGGCACCCCGGGCACCCCGGGCACCCCGGGCACCCCGGGCACCCCGGGCACCCCGGGCGAGATGGCCCTGTGGCTGCAGTCCTTCGTGCAGGACCCGGGCTTCCTGGAGCGGTACCCGTTCTACGCCGCCATCCTCGCCCGGCTCACCCCGGTCGCGGACCCCTCGGTGAAGCGCATGGCCGTCTCGCTGCACAACGGCCGCTTCTTCCTGCACGTCAACGTCGACTCGTTCGCGCGCGAGCCCGTCTACCTGCGCGGCGTGCTCCTCCACGAGGTGCACCACGTCGCGCTCGGCCACCTCAGCCACCCCAAGTTCGCCGACCCCGACGACCGGGAGCTGATGGAGCTGGCACTGGAGATGTCGGCCAACGAGTACATCGAGGAGCCGCTCCCCGACCCCATCCTCTGGCGTGCCTTCGCCCAGGTCGGCATCCGCGCCGGCCAGAGCACCCTGGAGCGCTACCACCTCCTCGTCGATGCGGCGAACTGCAGCCGCCTGGAGAAGCGCGACGGCGAGACCGTCGACGAGCACCGTATAATGCGCGCACCCTCGCGGGATCCCGGCGCCGTGGAGCACACCCGCAAGCTGCTCGTGGAGGCCGCGCAGGAAGCTGCCTCCCGGGGCGGTGAGGACGCGGCGAGCCTGCTCGTGGCGGGGCGCGCCCCCGGACGCCTCCTCGAAGACCTCACCGGCGCCCTCGGCCCGCGCGAGCACTTCCTCGACTGGCGCACCGCCCTGCGCATGTTCGTCGCCCGGGCCCGCGCCCCGGTGCACACGTACGCGCGCCCGAACCGCCGCTTCCCCGGCCGCATCGGCGAGGTCCCTGGCCGCACCTACGCCCCGCGGGCCATCGTGAAGCCCCTGCTCCTCGTGGCCATCGACACCTCCATGAGCATGCGCCTCGGCGAGCTCGACGAGATCGCGCGCCAGCTCGAAGCCATGCGGGACCACGCCCGGATCATCGTCGCCGAGTGCGACACCGAGGTGACCCGCGTCTATCCCTTCCAGGGCGCGCTCACCGACGTCGCTGGCCGGGGCGGCACCGATCTGCGGCCGGTGTTCGAGCCGGGCTTCCTGGCCTCCCACAAGGTCGACGGAGTCGTCTACTTCACCGACGGGCTCGGGCCGACGCCGGAGCAGCCCCCGCGCCTCCCGGTGCTGTGGATCCTCACCAAGCCGTTCGACTTCGGGTGTCCCTGGGGCGAGCGCGCCTGGCTCGGCCAGTGAATCGCATCCCGGGAGCATAACGATCACTGCGATCGAAGCGATCACCCCGATCGAAACGATCATCGTGATCGGTCTGATCGTTTCCGCGAGCGTGGCGCGCAAATGTGTATTGCGATTGCATTCGTATTCAGATCCCTTTGCATCGTTTGTGATCAGGGAATCGCATGCTATGAATCACCGGCCCTGACGTGGCGCCGACGGCACATGGCAGCGCCATGATGACGGTGCCAGGAAGCGCGCTTTCGCGAGGATCCGCGCGCATTTCAAGGATCTGCCGCGGCAGGGCTCAGGTGGGTGCTGGTCGTACGAGCTATGACCAAAGCGCCTTTACACGATCATTGTTCTGGAGGAAAGAATGAACGAGCGCTCGCTTCTCGGCAGGTTGACGGCGTCGATATGGCAGATCGGGCTCGGGCTCGCTGCGCTGCAGGCCCTCGTGTGCGGATGCGTGGCCTCGTCGGAGGAGCAGGTCGATCCTGCCGAGGAAGTCTCGCTTGCGGTGAATCCCACCCCGGTGTCGCAGCATGGCGCGCTGCACGTCGACGGAAACCGGATCAAGGACGCCCACGGCGACGTGGTGCAGCTCCGGGGAATGAGCCTCTTCTGGAGCCAGTGGGGTCAGACCGGCGGCCCGGGCAACGAATATTACAAGGCCTCCGTGGTCAATTCCCTCGTCGATAGCTGGAACGTGTCGCTCGTGCGCGCCGCCCTGGGGGTGGAGCCCGACGGCTACCTGGCCAATCCCACGGCCGAGGAGAACCGGGTGAGGACGGTGGTCAACGCCGCGGTCGCCAAGGGCGTGTACGTGATCATCGACTGGCACGACCACAACGCACACCAGCACACCCAGCAGGCCCGGGACTTCTTCACCAGGATGGCCCGCGATTACAAGAACACCCCCAACGTGATCTTCGAGATCTTCAATGAGCCGCTCGATTATCACTCCTGGAGCCAGGTGAAGACCTACGCGGAGGACGTGATCGGCGCGATCCGCGGGCAGGGCGCCAACAACCTGGTCGTGGTCGGTACGCCCACCTGGTCGCAGGACGTGGACGTCGCGGCGAACAATCCCATCACCCAGTACGGCAACATCGCCTACACGCTCCACTTCTATGCCGGGTCCCACAAGCAGGCCCTGCGCAACAAGGCGACCACGGCGCTCAACCGGGGCATCGCCCTCTTCGTGACCGAGTGGGGGACCACCCACGCCTCCGGCAACACCGGCCTCGACCTCGCCGAGTCCCAGGCCTGGATCAACTTCATGGACGCCAACAAGCTGAGCTGGGCGAACTGGTCGCTGAACCGGAAGAACGAGACCGCCGCGGCGCTCCTGCCCCACGCCAACACCACCGGCCCCTGGGTGAGCTCGGAGCTGTCGCCCTCCGGGACCTTCGTGAAGCAGAAGCTCCTCGACGCGACCCAGGACCCCGGCGACGACGACGACGATCCGCCGCCCTCGCCCTCGTTCCAGTTCTCGGTCTCGTCGAGCATCAACCCCTGGTGGATCCAGGTCAACGTGGCCAACTCGGGGCAGACCATCACCGGCGTCACGGCCAAGGTCGGCAGCGCGACCTACCCGCTCACGCTCCAGTCCTGGGGCGACTGGACCATCAGCCCGCCGAGCGCCGTCCCGGCCGGGACCCAGGTGATCTTCACCGCGACCTCCAGCAACGGCGCCGTGGGGACGTTCACCTCCGCGCCCTGGCCTGGCTGAAGCGTCGGCCGGAAAGCGTCGGCCGGAAAAGCGTCGGTCGGAAAAGCGTCGCGTGCGCCTCGCGGCCAGGTTGTTTTCGCCGCCGTTTGGGTCGAGGCTCGGCCGCACCCGAGGAGCGCGCGCGAGTCCCCATGGCCGACCTTTCCCACTACGAGCCCCGCCCCCACCTCACCCAGAGCTGGCACCTCGCCAAGCCCGCCGCGCGCGGGCGACGCGGGGTGTGCGCCTCCCAGTCCCGCGCCGCGGCGGAGGCTGGTGCCGCCGTGCTGGAGGCGGGAGGGAACGCCGCCGACGCCGCCGTGGCCGCGGCGTTCGCGCTCGCGGCGGTGGAGCCCTGGAGCAGCGGCATCGGCGGCATCGGCTTCGCTGTCGTCCACCGCGCGGGCGCGAGGGAGGCGCAGGTGGTGGACTTCGGCCCCGTGGCGCCCGCGGGCGTGGACCCGGCGGCATACCCCCTCACGGGCCGCATGAAGCGCGACCTGTTCACCTGGCCCGAGGTGGTGGGCGACCGCAACGTGCACGGCCCCCTCTCGTTCGTGATCCCCTCCGCCGTGGCCGGCTACGACCTCCTCCGGGAGCGCTTCGGGACGGGCATGCCCCTCGCCGACCTCCTCGGCCCGGCCATCGCCCTGGCGCGGCGCGGCTTGCCCCAGGACTGGCTCACCACCCTCAAGATCGCGGCGCAGGCCAACCTGCTGCGCCTCTACCCCGAGAGCGCGCGCATCTACCTCCCCGACGGCCTGCCCCCCGTGGCGCCCTACCAGGGGGGCCTCTGCTTCTTCCAGCTCGGCCAGATCGCGGAGACCCTGGAGCGCCTGCGCGACGGCGGCCTGCGCGACTTCTACGAGGGCGGCGTGGCCTCCGACATGGTGGTCGACATCCAGGCCATGGGCGGCCTCCTCGGCGCGGGCGACCTCGCGGGCTACCGGGCCACGGTGCACGCCGCCGAACCCCTCGACTGGCGCGGCCGCTACACCGTGCACGCCGCGGGCGGCCTCACCGCGGCCCCCACGCTCGCGCGGGTCATGGACACCATGCGCGACGCTCCCATCGGCCCCGCCCCTGATGCTGCCTGGTTCCGCGCCCTCTCCCGCGCGATGCGGGGCTCGTACGCCGCCCGTCTCTCCGGCCTGGGCGCAGGCGCGGGCGTTCAAGGTGCGTCGGCGACCCCGAGCTTCGGAGGCCCCTCCGCCTCCACCGAGCCCCCCGGCACGTGCACCACCCACCTCACTGTCGCCGATGGCGAAGGCACGATGATCGCCCTCACCTCCACCCTCCTCTCCTCCATGGGGAGCCGCGTCGTGCTGCCACGCACCGGGGTGCTGATGAACAACGGCGTGATGTGGTTCGACCCCACCCCTGGCAGCCCCAACGCCATCCGCCCCGGCGCGCGGCCGCTCTGCAACATGTGCCCCATCGTGGTCTCCGAGCGCGACGGCGAGGGTCCCCTCCTCGCCGCGGGCTCCTCGGGAGGCCGGCGCATCCTGGCCAGCGTGTACCAGACCCTGGCCTTCTCGCTGGACTTCGGCATGACCCCCGAGGACGCCGCGCACGCCCCGCGCATCGACGTGCTGGGCCCCGACCTGACGAGCGCCGATCACCGCCTGCCGGCCGACGTCCTGGAGGCCCTCGCCGCCGACGGCGCGCTCGAGGTGGTGGAGCACGTCACCGCCCCCGAGCGCTTCGCGTGCCCCAACCTGATCCGCCGCGACGGCGAGGTGCTCATGGGCATCACCGACGTGATGTCCCCCTGGTCGGCGGCCGTGGCCGCGGCCGAGGCCACCGGCTGACAGCAACGCTCAGCGCACCACGCCGCGCACCTTCTCGGCGACCACCTCCACCCCGTGCACCAGCCCGTGCAGCATGAACGCCAGCGGGTTGTCCTTGGCGGGCTCCGCGGCGCGCTCCGGGTTCGCGGCGAACCACGCAAGCTCGCGCGCACACGCCTCCACGAGCGGCCGACGCTCGGAGAGCCAGCGCGTGCACCACACCGCGAGCGTCTTGTCCCCGTGGTGCGCCGCCACGTGCTGTACCAGCTCCACGAGGTCCACCCCGTGGCGCATGCCGAGCACCGTCCCGCGGTAGGACTTCTCCGCGGTCAGCAGCAGATCGCCCATGCTGTCGCGCAGCGCCGAGAAGGCAGCCCCGACGGCCGTGCCCCCGTCGCTGTCGGGCAGGTCGTGGATCTGGGCGAGCGTGGGCAGGTCCGCGAAGGCCCGCTCCGCGTGCGCCGCCACCGCGCGCAGCGCCTGCGCCGGTGGCACGTCGCCGAGCCTGTCGGCCTCCACGATCGGGTGCGTCTTCGCCGACTTCTCCGTCTGGAAGAGCTCACGGACCAGACCGGAGAGCCACTCCTGCTCGGGGCTCTCCTCTTTGCCCTCGGTCTTGCCCTCCTCGGCCTTGCCCTCGGCCTTCTTCCCCTCGCCAGCTCCGGAGGTCGCGCTCGCCTTGGCCTGCTTCCCGTCCTTCTCGTCTCCCATCGTCCACCTCGTGGGTGTCCGATGCCGGAGGCGGGTCCGAGCGCTCTCCGGACGCCTCAAGGCTTTCCGGGGATGTTGAGCCGGACCTTGTAGAGGGCCGTCCGGGCGCTGATGTAGAGCGTGTGACGGTCCGCGTCGCCGAAGGCGCAGTTCGACGGCTGCTGCGGCACGGTGATGGTGCCCCACGACGTCCCGTCAGCGCGCAGCACCTGTACGCCGGTGGCGGTGGTCAGGTACAGGTTGCCCGTGTCGTCCACGGCCATCCCGTCGGGGCCGTCGATGTTCTCGGCGAGCACCGAGCCCGACTCCGTCGAGCCGTCGGCGTTCACCGGGAAGGCGTGCAGTCGGTCGCCCTCGGTGTCCGTCGCGTAGAGCGTCTGCTCGTCGGGCGAGAGCGCGATCCCGTTCGGCTGGGTCAGGTCCGCGCTCACCACGCTCACCGTGCCGTCAGGGGCGACGCGGAAGACGCCTCGGAAGGGGATCTCCTGCGGGTTGTTGCCGAGGCCATAGGTCGGATCGGTGAAGTAGATGTTCCCGTCGCTGCGCACGATGGCGTCGTTCGGCGAGTTGAAGCGGTCTCCCTGGTAGTCCTCGGCGACCACCTCGGGGTTGTCCCCGCTCGGCCCGGAGCGGGTGACGCGTCGGTTCTGGTGCTCGCAGGTGACCGCATCGCCCTCCGGGGTCACGGCGATGCCGTTGGTCTGGCCGCTCGGCTCGCGCCACACCGTGACGTTCCCCTGCGCGTCCACCTCGTGGATGCGGCTGTTCGGGATGTCGGTGAACCGGAGCACGCCCTCGTCCGCGAACCAGCAGGTCCCCTCGGTGAAGCCGTAGCCACCCGACACCTCGGCGACCGCCTCGGTGTTGGCGATGGGATCGACCCCTTCCCAGCTCACGCTGCCGCCTTCACCCCCCGCGCCGCCGTCACCGCCGGCGCCGCCGGCGCCAGAGCCGTCACCTCCGGTACCGCCGCTCCCGCCGCTGCCTGGAGCCGTGGACGAGGTGGTGGTGGTCGTGTTCGTGGTCGAGCCGTCGTCATCCCCACCGCAGGCAGCGGCGATGACGACGAGCGGCAAACCGAGAGCAAAAGCAGTCAGGGTACGCATGCGCGCAGTCTAGGCGCGGCACGCCGCTCCGACACCTGGGCAGATGCAGCGGGAGAGAGATTGCCTGTCTTCCCTGACGCCAGAATCAGGGCCCCGCGACAGCGTCCTGGAAAACGATCACGAGGTCGTGGCTGTCCCCGCGGGTGACGAGCAGATCGCGGCGCCCATCCTGGTCGAGATCGGCCACGGCGAGGGAGGTCAAGGCGCCCCCCACCTCGACGACGGGCCCCGGCGAGAGCTGACCCGAGCGGTTCAGCAGGATCATCACCCTACTCCCGCGGAGCACGAGCAGGTCGTCCGTGCAGTCGCCGTCCATGTCGGCGACCGCGAGCCCCGATACTTCCTCTCCACCAAGCTGGATCTCGGTGGAGAGGAAGGTCGCGCCGTCCCCGGAGCCCAGCAGGAGCATGGTGTCGGTCCCCGTCGTGGCCGCGAGATCCTGGTCGCCGTCGCCGTCGAGATCTCCGGCCACGAAGTGCTCGAACCGAGCGTTCACCGCGGCGACCGCGCCACCCTCGCTGAAGGTGCCGCTCCCGCCGTTGAGGTGCACCTCGATGGCGTAGTCATCGGCGCCCGCGGTGCTCCCGGCCACGTCCAGATCGCCATCGCCGTCGAAGTCCGTGAGCGTGAGCGCGTCGAAGGCCCGCACCTCCTCGGCGGTGAGCGTGCCGTCGTCGCCCTGCTGGACGATCCAGGCGTACAGCTCGGACTGCGAGGTGGCGTAGATCTCGCCGAGGCCGTCGCCGTCGAGGTCGCCCTGCGCCGCGTCGAGGAGAGCCCCGTCGATCACGTCGGCGAGCACGCGCTGCGGCGGCTGGAACGTCCCGTCGCCCTCTCCCGAGAAGACCTCTACGCCGTGACAGGGGAAGACGATGCAGTGGTTGGCCGTCGCCAGATCGAGGCCGGGCTGCGCGTCCATCGGGGCCAGGAAGAGCCCCATCGACTCGGCCTCGAGCTGCACGGACCCCGCCTGCGCGAGGCTCCCGTCACCGAGGTTGCGCATCACCATCGCGGTGGCGCTGGGACCCGACCCGAAGACCACGTCGGGCGTGCCATCGCCGTCGACGTCGCCGACAGCGATCTCGCGCGCCCCCATGTTCCCGGTGCCTGCCGGATAGGTGACCGTCGTGGTGAACGAGAGCGCCCCTGCGGGGGTTCCCAGGCACTCGCCAGTACCGCCGCCACCCTGGCCGCCGGCGCCCTGACCTCCCCCGCCTCCGGCGCCGCCAGCGCCCCCCTGAGCGCCAGCGCCTCCCTGAGCGCCAGCCCCCCCCTCGCCTTCTGGCACCTCTTCGGAGCCGCACCCGAGCAGGGCGATGGCCAGCGCGAGGGTCGCGACGTTGAACGCGCCCCTCATGCTCAGGCGATGAGATCGTCGAGCAGGCCGCGCTCCAGGCTGGGATCGCCGAAGTCGTCGAGGAGCTGCCCGTCTGCGTTGCGGCAGCCGACGGCGGCGCCGATGGTGTTGAGGAGCTTGTTGTTGGCGGAGTTGCCCCCGTTCACGTACTGGCCGGTCTTGAGGAAGCCCGCCGCGCCGCCCGCCAGGATGTAGGGGACGTTGTTGTACGAGTGGTACTTGTCCGCGAGATCGTTCAGCCACACCGCAACGCCGTAGTCGAGGAGCTTGCCCTCACCGAACTCGTAGGCCGAGAGCCGATCGAGCAGGTACTTGAAGAGCTGCCCGTGGATGCGGTCGATCTTGTGGTGCAGGGTCGCGGCGCCCTCGATAGGCGGGCCGTCGCTGCCGTCGCTGTCGATGCGGTGCGAGATCTTGTGGAAGCTCTTCTGGCGCACGCCGTCGATCAGGTACGACGTGCTGTCGTTGCCGTCGCCGATCTGCAGCGTGGCGGCGCGGGTCACCCCGCAGGCCATCGCGAGCGCGATGATGTCCATCTGCATGCGGGCCACGATCTCCACGTTGTCGTTCGCGCCGGCGCTGCCCGAGATGGCCTCCATCGCCGCCACGCCCTCGTCCGGGAGCTGGCAGCTCATGGTCACCTCGAGATCACGGATCGAGGTGAAGTGCAGGTCGAGCTTCTGCTTGTCGGCCTCGCTCAGGTTCCCGCGGCTCTGGAGCGCCTTCATCTGCTCGCGCACCAGATCGTTGACGCTGGTGCGCTGCGCCGCGAGGCGCTTCAGCACCTCGGGCTCCAGGTCGGAGAGCCCGAAGAGGGCCATGTAGGCGTTGTAAGGGTTGCGCTCCGCGGCGCGGATGTCCTTCGGGCCGCGGTACGACATCACCTCGTCGATGTACCCGGCCATCTTGCCGGCATAGAGCGTGAGGGGCTCGACGCCTGCCGCGTTCAGCTCGCGCGCGATGCGGTTGTCGATCGACTCACCCATCGAGAGCGAGGCGTTGCCCGAGGGCGTATCGGAGACGCGCGCCGCGGTGAGGCACTGGTTGCCGCCGCCCGAGTGGCCGCAGCCGTTGCCGGGGAACGCGAACTTCACGCCCCGGACCACGAGCAGCTTGTCGGCGTAGTCGCGCAGCTCGCTGATCGCCCGATCGCTGTCGGTGTTCATCGTCTCGGCCGTGATGGCGCCGAGGTTGCGCGGCCAGAACATCTCCGGCTCGTCGTTGGTCTGCTGCGCGACGCCGTTGGCCTGGCGCATGAAGATGGCGAAGGGCGGCACGTCCCCGGGGCCTGCCGCCGCGTTGCGCGGCGCGAGGCTCTCCAGGAAGGGGAGCGCGACGGTCACCCCGAACAGACCCCGAAGGAAACGACGACGGTTGATCATGGTGCCTCCAAGGGCGAGCGGGTGAGGAAGGCGTCGGACTCGACGATGCTGAGGAGGAGCTGCTTCACGGGGGTCCCGGTCCGGGACTCCTCGGAGAGCTTGGCGATCATCGGACGGTCGGCGTCCGTCGCGGCGCGGCCGAGGCCGTACTCCATCCAGTGCTTCGCGTAGCACTGGTGCGCCTCCCTGCTCTCCGCGATGACCTGGCTCAGCGCGACCCCGTTCTCGAACTTCTGGGTACCGCTCGCGAAGCGGTACTCGTCGGCGGCGTTGACCGGCAGGCCGTTGTCCTCGGTGCGCCACTGACCGAGCGCGTCGTAGTTCTCGAAGGCGAAGCCCACGGGGTTGATGAGCGTCGCGTGGCAGGCGCCGCCGCAGGTCCCGGCCCCGGTGTGCGCGTTCACCCGGTCCCGGTTGGTCCCCTCGGCGTTCGCGGGCAGGCCCATCACGTTGTTCGGCGGCGAGGGAAGATCTGCGCAGAGGATGCGCAGGTTGACGAACACCCCGCGGTGGATGGTGTCGGGCTGCCGCGGCGTCGCGTTCGAGGCGAGGAAGCCGATGCGCGTGAGCAGGCCCGAGCGCGTCGTCGGATCCAGCTCGACCTCCTGCATCTCCTCCGTGAACTCGCCCTCCACGCCATAGATGGGCGCGGTGCGCTCGTTCAGGAAGGCCGTCCGCGAGGTGAGCAGCTCGGTCAGGCCGCCCCCGCGCTTGAACACCACGTCGTCCACGAACATCTCCGCCTCGCGCACCATGTCGCTGGCCACCTCGGGCGTGAACTGCGGGAACAGCGCCGGATCCTTGGAGAGGTCCAGGTAGTGCTCGTACTTGTAGAGCTGGGCGTGGAACGAGCCCACCACCTCGCGCGCCCGTGGATCCTCCAGCATGCGCTCCGCGTAGGCGCGGACGCCGGCGGCGGTGTCGAGCTCTCCGGCCTTCGCCGCGGCGAGCAGATCGTCGTCCGGCATGGTGTTCCAGAGGAAGTACGAGAGGTTCGTGGCGATCTCGTAGCCGTTCAGCGGGATGAGCCCGTCCTGCCTGGGCGCCTCGCTCTCGCCGACGCGGTAGACGAAGAAGGGCGACTGCAGAAAGGCCTGGAGCACGAGCTGCATGCCGGACACGTACGGATCGGTGCCGGGGAGGACTTCGGACGCGCTCTCGTAGAGCGCGACGTAGAGGCCGATCTCGGCCTCCGTGAGCGGGCGCCGGAAGGCGCGCGTCCCGAAGCTCTCGATGAACTGGCGCGCGCGCTCCAGCGGCTCGGCCGAGGCGCCCTCGGGCATGATTCGCCCGAGCCTCTCCTGGTCCGCGGTGACGTACGCCGACAGCTCCTCGGCCGCGATCTGGTAATCGCTCCACAGGCCGGGCGTCACCTTCAGCACCGTCTCGTTGTTGTCGAACATGCCCCCGAGCGGGTCGCGGGTGAACGACTCCGAGAGCCCCGACCTTGCGTCGAGGTGGAGCAGGTCGCGCGTGGTGTTCTCCCACTGCAGGTGGCTGAGCCGCGGGAAGCGGCTGCGCTCCGCCAGGGCGTTCTCGCCCTCCTCGGTCTTCGTGCCGTTGCCACCTTCCTCGGAGGGATCCCCCGAGCCCAGGAAGCACCCGGGTGTGGCGAGCGCCAGCAAGATTGCGCCGGTGTGGAGGCGCGCCAGCCAGCGTGGCGAAGCAAGCTCGAGCTGATTCCGAAGACCCATCGCGTGTCTCCTTCCAGACGCGGCCGAGAATGCGCCGGGTGATCGCGATGCACAACCGCGATCACCACCGCAAAGCCTCGTTTTTACGAGGTTATTGCTGTGTCGAAGGAAATTCCCATGGAAGCCTGGTGCGCGTACGCAGGCGTTCGCTCTCGATGCACTTTTCGAAAGCGTCGAGCGCTGACTTTTGCGCTGATGGCGGCTCAGCTTCGGAGGCTCAGCTCCGGATGAACGAGACCAGATCGGCGTTGAGCTGGTCCCGGTGGGTGATGAACAGGCCGTGGGGCGCGCCCTCGTAGATCTTCAGCGCGGCCCCGGCGACGAGCTTCGCCGCCTCCTGCCCGCTCACCTCGGCGGGGCAAGCGGCGTCGGCGTCGCCGTGGATCACCAGCGTCGGCACCCGGATGGTCCGCAGGTCCTGGCGGAAGTCCGTGGTGGACCAGGCGCTCATCGCCATCTGCGTCGCGTGGAGCGAGGCCTGGAACGCCAGGAAGCGGCTCCACTCCAGCACCTCCGACGACACCGGGTGCTTGAGCAGGCTCGACCCGTAGAAGATCTTGTTGAAGCCCGCGAGGAACGCCGGCCGATCTTTGGTGAGCTGGTCCTGCATCTCCATGAAGACCTTGGGCTCGATGCCGTTCAGGTGCTCCTCCGTCTTCAGCAGGAAGGGCGTCACGGCGGCCAGGAGCACCGCCTTGCGCACCCGCGCGTCTCCGTGCCGCGCCAGGTAGCGCGCCACCTCCCCGCCGCCCATCGAGAACCCGACGAGCGTCGCGTCCCGGAGATCGAGGTGCTCCATCAGCGCGGCCAGATCGTCGGCGAACGTGTCGTAGTCGTAGCCCGACCACGGCTGGCTCGACCGCCCGAAGCCGCGCCGGTCGTAGGCGACGACGCGGAGTCCCTGCCGGGCCAGGTAGGAGGCCTGGTGCTCCCACATGTCCGAGTTGAGCGGCCAGCCATGGATCAGCACCACCGGTGCCCCGGTGCCCCAGTCGTTGAAGAACAGCGTCGTGCGGTCTCGCGTCTCCAGAAACGGCATGTCGATCCTCCAGGGGGTGGAACAGGGTCTTTGCTGGACAGACCGCCGGAGCCCCCTGCGGCGGTCGTCGTTTCGCGTTTCAGCCCTCCCTGCATACCTTGAGTCAGGGAGCTTCGGGTGCGCGGGTGCGCGGGACGTTACGATGCCGCAGCGGACGTTCCGGTGCTGCCGGAGCGCTTCACGCCCTCACGCGTCCATCACGCGTCCATCACGCGTCCATCACCGGCAACTCCAGCCGCGAGCCCCGCCCGGGTCCGCGCAGCACCTGAAAGCTCCCGCCCTCGGGCGGCGCCGCGAAGTGATCCCGGTCCTCTCCCGCGAGGGAGAGCCGGAGCCGGCTCCCGCGCTGGAACCGGTGCGAGATCGGCAGCAGATCGAAGCGCAGCTCCGCCGCTTCTCCCGGCAAGAGCGGCGCCGCCTCCGTCTGCGCGAAGGCGCGGTAGGGCACGACGCTCGTGTAGGGCGCCTCCGCGGAGAGGGCGCGGTAGCGGGCCCGGAGCTGCCCCTCGGTCACGTAGTGCACGCTCCCCTCGGCGGTCACCTCCTCCAGGTAGGCGAACACCGTCGCGTCGGGCGCGCGGGAGGTGATCTGGAGCGTCAGCATCGGGTGCCCCGTCACCTCCAGATCGGCGGGGAGCGGCGCCGAGGTGTACGAGAGCCGCTGCGCCTTGCGCGCGTCCCAGTCGGCGTAGTCGGACTGGACCAGCGGGCTCACCAGCCCCCTCCACCGCGAGCGCTCCCCCGTCCCGGTGGTCCCATCCACGGTGACCTCGTCACCCCCCTGCGCGCGCTCGTTGCCTTCTTCCTCCCACGCGAGCGCGCGCTCGGCGTCGAGGTGCAGCACCCGCGTCCGCGTCCCTGGCGGAGGCCAGGAGGGCGCCGACTTCCACGCCTCCTCCCCGGTCGTGTAGTAGCGGACCGCGGGCTCCGCGCCGATGCCGTCGTCGCGATCCCGCAGGTGCAGATCGAAGAAGCGCAAGAGCTCCCCGTCGAGATCGAGCACCGTGGGGCGCGTCGGGCGTCCCGGGGACACGTAGAGCTTTCCCCCGTGGCAGAGCGGCCCGAGGAGCAGGCGGCTGCCCGGGTTGCCCACCGTGAGGTGACGGTGGATGGCCGAGCGCTGGTAGGCCCCGTCGCGCCACCCGCTGATGCCGTACACCGCCGCCCCCGACGCGCGCAGCTCCGCCGCGTGCCGGTGCGGGCTGCACACGTCGATGGTCTCGTCGGGCAGCTCCGTCGACAGCCCCCGATCGTCGCGCGCCCGCACCCGCCCCATCGCCTCGTGCACGTCGAAGTTCGTGGCGTGCTCCGCGATCGCCGCCGCCAGCAGCGAGCCGCTCGCGTCCTCGTCCACGGGCCGCACCCCGGCCAGCATCGCCCCCAGCGTGCCGCGCACCACCCGCTGCAGCGTGGGCTCCGGGAGCCGGTCGAGCACCGTGCCGAGGATACGCTCCTGGGCAGGCCTCCCCACCGCGCCGCCCGGGTGCGCGCTGCGCAGCGTGAGCCACAGGGCCATGGTCATCGCCGCGGGGTTGTCGTTGCGATCGAGCGCCGCGTTGAACGACCCCCACGACTCGGTGAAGCGCGCGAGGTGGATGCCGCCCGGGAAGGCCACGTCCGCGTAGGCATCGAAGAGCGAGAACATCGGTGCCACCGCGCGCACCGCGGGGTGCCGCTGGGTGAGGAGCAGCTCCGACGCCGTCCCGTCGTACGAGACGCCGAGCGCCCCCAGGAGCCCGTTCGACCAGGGCTGCGCGACCACCCAGTCCACCACCTCGCCCTCGTCGCGCACCTCGTCGGCCGCCCAGGGGTAGGCCTGCCGGCCGAAGGACGCCCCCGAGCCGCGCACGTCCATGTCCACCCAGGCGTACCCCGCCGCGAGGAACCTCCGCCGCGCCTCGGCGTAGAGATCGGGCAGCTCGGCCACCGGCAGGAGGTGGAAGGGCCGGCGCACGGCCGTGGCGCGGAAGTAGCGGGTGGGCCGGAGGATGGTGGGCAGCTTCGTGCCCGGCTCACGGTCCGCGGGCAGGTAGAGGTCGATGGCGATGCGGACCCCGTCGCGCATGGCGACGTAGCGGCTCTCGCGCCGCGCCGGACGGCGGACGCTGGCGCTCGGGCGCGCGCTCAGGGCAGGGGACCAGTGGGCGTCGGGAAGGGGGGCGTGAGGGGGCATCGGGCTCCAGGGTCGGGGGGGGCGCCGCCTCGCGCAGCGCCGTCGCCCGTCCCCTACGCCAGACGGCGTCCGCCGTCGCTCCAGATCTCCACCTCGGCCGAGCTGCGCCCTGGATCAGTACCGGACCTTCACCGAGATCGACGACGGGCTGTTCCCCTGCGTGACCCCTCCCACGTCTGCGCTCCACGCCCCGGAGACGGTCATGCCCGTGAAGGACCCGGCCACCGTCTGACCGGCGTTGAGGGTCGTGATCTGCACGTTGCCATTCTTGTCGGTGTGCCTGAGCTGCAGGTTGTAGCCGCTCGTGTTCTCGACCGACGCGATCGTCGCCTCGACGGCGCTGAGGACCGGGTTCGGCACGTTGTTGTTGAAGAACCGGAAGAAATTCGCCGGATCTCGCTGCATCCCCACGTACGTGGTGTTGCCCGACGAGTAGGGGTACTGCTCGCACCGGTTCTCGGGGCTGCAGAACAGGGTGCTGGAGTTGCAGCCGCCATTGCAGCACTGCTGCTGGTACCAGCCGCAGGGCGGCGGCTCCGGCGCCGCGTGGCACTTCCCGTCGTACACGTAGGGGAAGCCGGTGTCGCACCTGCCGCTGCACGGGGACTGATTGCCTCCGCCGCAGTTCTCCAGCAGATCCGCCTCGCGCACGTCGCGCCAGTCCACCATGCCTGGCTTGAAGCCGACGATCCGGTGCTTCAGGTCGTAGCCGGTGCCCACGGTGACGAAGGTGGGGTAGGCCGCCGAGAAGCCATTGCGCACGCCGTAATCGTTCGCGGCGCGGAACATCTGGTTGTAGTCGTTCCAGCTCGGATACCCGAGGTAGCAGGGGTGGACATCCCGGACCTCCACCGCGCTCTGGGGATAGAAGACGACCCCGTAGACATGGGTGCCGTTCTTCATCGCCTGCTCGAAGGTGGGCATGCCGGCCGCATGTCCGCGCGAGGTCGCGTGGTTCTGCGCGGCGCGCATCATCTGCGGGATCTGCTCGATGCCCGGGCTGCCCAGCGTGGCGCTCGGGACATCTTCCCAGCCGGCATAGCCCAAGTTCTTGACCAGGAAGGTTCCGAGCACCACCCCGGACCCGTAGTCCGCCCCGTGGTAGTTGGGGAAGCCCATGGGGTAGTTCTGCCGCGAGGCATAGTGAGCTGCATTGCGGTGCTCCCCCGAGGGCGTGGTGTCCCAGGGGAAGGCGCTGGAGGCTGTGAAATACGATTGCGTACACGGCGCGGGCGGCGGGGGCGGCGGCTCGGGCGGATCCGGCGGCTCGGGGGGATCCGGGGGATCGCCGCCGCAGGTGGTGCAGATGGCCTGCTGGTGAATCTCCCCGGCGAAATCGACCTCATCCCCGTCGAGGTCGTCGCCAGGGGCGCAAGCCACCGCCACCAAGGTGCTGGCGAGGGCCGGGAACAGCAAAGAAAGGGCACGCTTCGACATGAGAATCTCCTCGGTCGCCGCGAGCGCGGCGCGCGGGCCGGCGCATTGCAGCCGGTATGCCGCGCGCTCGCAGCGCGAAAGCGCGTGAAACGCCACGAAGGAGCGGGAGTGTCCTCGGACCGACCGCGCGCATCGGGTCACGCCTGCGCAAGTCGAGCAAGCATGGCGCGACTCGCCTCGACGGCCCTCACCTTGCGCTGTCACCGACGTTGACGGGACGCAGCGTCTCGCGTTGTCTCGCCCCGAAAGGAGTGTCCTCATGACGCATGCTCGTACCGCCCGCACCTGGTTCATCACGGGGGCCGGGCGGGGACTCGGCCGGGCCTTCGCGCTCGCCGCGCTCGATGCCGAGGACCAGGTGGTCGCCACGGCGCGCAAGCCCGACGCCCTCGGAGACCTCGCGGCCGCTCACCCCGATCGGGTGCGGGTCCTCGACCTCGACGTCACCCAGCGCGACCTGGTCTTCACCCGAGTGGAGCAGGCCATCGCCTGCTTCGGGAAGCTCGATGTGGTCGTCAACAACGCCGGCCACGGCCTGGTCGCCGCCGTGGAGGAAGCGGGTGAGGCCGAGGTGCGCGCGCAGATGGAGACCAACTTCTTCGGCGCCCTGTGGGTGACCCAGGCCGTGCTCCCCCACCTGCGCGCCCGTCGCTCGGGTCACATCGTGCAGATCTCCTCGGTGGGCGGCGTCGGGACGATGCCCACCATGGGGCTCTACAACGCGAGCAAGTGGGCCCTGGAAGGGTTCAGCGAGGCCCTGGCGGCGGAGGTCGCGCCGTTCGGGATCCGGGTCACCCTCGCGGAGCTGGGCGGGTTCGCCACGGACTGGGCGTGGGGGAGCATGCACTTCGCGTCCCCACTGCCGGCCTACGACGGGCTGCGCGAGTCCGTGTTCGGGAGCGCCAAGGTCCCCTGGGACATGGCCGCGCAGGGGAGCGACACGAGCGCCGATCCGGCCGTCGCGGCGCGGGCGCTCCTCGCCCACCTCGATCGCGAGGACGGGCACGAAGACAAGCCCTTGCGCTTGCTCATCGGCGACGACGCCCCGGAGCACATGCGCATCATCTTCGAGCGCCGCCGTGACGACTACCGGAAGGACCCGCGCTTCCAGTGGCCCACCTGAAGAGCAGGCCGGCAAAGCTGCTGCGCGCCCCGCGTCGTCGGTCGGCCTCCCTCGAAATCCGAGAGGATTCCTCGGTCGGCCTTCCTGGCCGCGGGGCGCTCGCGACGCTTTGCCGGTCTGCTCTTGCGCCGCCTCGGGGAGGAGAGAGTTCCGGGAGGAGAAATGCTCTCGGCCGCGGGCGAGGAGAAGAATCCTCAGGGACTGAAGGTGTCGGCCGCGGGGTGAGAGGAAAAAGCAGTGTCCACTACATGAGCCCCTGTCTGGCTACGTGTCAGCTCAGCGCGTGCGCTTGCTGCGGGACGGTGATGCCCGCCGGGGCGCAGGGACTGGGATGGCACGAAGGGCATTGCGGGTCATGGCTGCGTACTGGGCGCTGTCGGCGGTCTGTTCATCGAGCCAGGTTCTCGCCTTGTCCCGGATCCCTTCAGGGACGCCTGGGTTGCTCGCGACGTCCTGCATGCGCTGAACCACCGTGAGGTGGTCACGTCTCCGCTCGAGGAGGGGAGGACGATCGTTCAGCAGGAGCACCTCCTCGATGGTCGTGCGAGCACGCACGTCGCCTCCGCGCGCATAGGCGTACTCTTCGCGGAAGCCGATCAGCCCTTCGGGATCCTCCCAGGCAGGATTGAGGAGCAGTGGTTGCTCTGCCCTGAGCCTGGCGCTCCGGGAGCGGGCTCGCTTGCCGGGATCTAGCAGCGGGAACAGGTTCCGTTTGTGCGTGCCGTTGCAGACCACGCAAGCGAAGAGGAGGTTGCTCCACGTATAGGCGAGCCAGTGATACCCGGGCTGTTCCAGAGGCGCTCTGCGCAACTGCTGAACGGCGGCTTTGGGTCTGTAGTGCTCCACGTCGCCGGGCGCGACGTGGTCGACCTTGGATTCGCAGTAGCAGCACTTCCCGTGATGCGCTGCGTGGAGGGCTTCCTTGACGGTCCTGTGTCTGTAGAGCGCGGCGTCGAAGTCGAGCTTGATCTGCCCCCCAGAGCTGACGGCAGCGGCGCGTCGGTAGGCAGCGCAGAGGGTCTCGCGGGCCGCAGCGCCGCGGCGCTGCAGGACCGCGGGCATCGTGGTCGGCTTGCGGATGCGGATCACGTCACCGGGCCCCGCCGCCGGTTCTCCTCAGCGCGCTCGCGGCGCGCTGGATGATGTCCATGGCCTCCATCTGCTCGGGGGTTTCGCCGGTCGGGAGCTGTCCGATGTCGCGCTCGATGCGGGCGAGAGCGCGCTCGTCGGCGGCACTCAGGCGCGGCTTGGTGAGGAGCCTGCGGCGCTCGGCGAGGAGCGGGTCCAGCGCGGGAGAGCGGGCGCTCGGGAGGCCGAAGAGGTCACTCGTGAGGATCTGGTCGACGCGCCAGTTGCGGACGGCGGAGGCGCCGTTGTCGATGACCACGTGGTCGCCCTCGCGGCGAAGCACGACGATGTTGGCGTCGGTGGCGGCCTGGACGACGAGCGGGCTGTGGGCCGTGACGATGAACTGGACGTTGGGGAAGCGCTGCGAGAGGTAGTCGAGCAGGGTGCGCTGCCAGGCAGGGTGGAGGTGCAGGTCGATCTCGTCGACGAGGACCACGGCGGGCCCGGAGAGCGGGTTGTCGCGGTCGGGATAGCGTTCATAGAGGCGGCTGGCGAGATCGACCATCCAGGCGAGGAGGGTCTTGTAGCCCATGCTCAATGCCTGCAGAGGGACCCAGCCATAAGGGGTCTTCAGGCGGATGCCTGGCTGGGGCCGGGCCGGGTTGCTGCCGATGTCGGCGAGGAGCTGGAGGTCCTCGACGTCCGGGAGGAGCGCGATGAGCATCGATTTGACGGCATCGCGACGATCGCGGGCGCGGGCCTGCTCCTTCGAGGGTTTGCTCGCCGCGTAGTCGGCCTGGAGCAGCCATTCCTCGGCGTTGCGCAACACCGCGCCCTCGTTGAAGAGCGTGGCCACGTGGTCGTCCGTGTCACGCCCGAGCAGCGAACCGGAGCCCATGCTTCGGTTCGCGCCATAACCGATGCAATGCAGCCCTCGGAGCGCGACATCGCGGGATGTGAACCCGACGAGGCCATCTGCCTCGATGCTGATCTCTGTGCTGTCTTCCTCGAACGTCGACGCCGCGGCCGCGAGCGGCCCGCCAAGTGCCAGCGCGATGCGCAGGGACGTCATCTCCTCGGAGGCGCGCATGAACTGAGGCGCTCTCTGATGCAGATCGACGCAGAGGGCGGGAGAGAAGACGGCGTCGCCTTCCTTCGGGGAGAAAGCCTTGTCCTCCTTCGGCAGGCTCGCCGCGAGCGCTTGCAGCAGGGTCGTCTTCCCGACACCGTTGTTTCCGAGGATGACCGTCCACTGCTTCGGCTTGCCGTGACCGTCGGATAGATCGAGGGTCTGCGCTGGTCCGAAGCAGCGCACGTTCTCCACGGTGAGCTTGAGGACGTAGATGGCTGTGACATCCTCCGAGGGCTTCGACCTTTCGCGCGTGCGATCGTTGCGCGCGACCCGGCGTGTCGACTTCGTGGCCGGCAGCGCCCGCCCGACTCGCCGCCGCTCGCCGCTCTCGTCAGCCTTCTTGGTGGCCATCTGGACCCTTCGTATCTCCTGGCGTGGGGGGCACGCAAGCGGCTCTGGGGAGCGCGGGGGGGCAGGAGAGGCTTCAACCGATTACCGCGGCGAGAGCTTGAGGGCGAAGGTGATTCCCTCCTGCAGGGTGGCGCGGGTGGTGATCTGACCGAGATCGGCGCCGGTCTCGACGAGGAGGCGCGCGGTGACGGGCTGGATGCCGGTCAGCACCACCTGGGCGCCGAGGAGGGAGGCGGCGCGGGTGACCCGGAGGAGAATGGCAGCGACGCGCGCGTCGACGTCCTTGGCGCCGGTGACGTCGAGGAGGGCGAGGCGGGCGCCGCGGTGGGTGATGCCGTTGAGGAGCACGTCGAGGATGCGGTCGGCGCGCTCCTCGTCGATGGCGCCGACGAGGGGCATGGCGACGACGCCGTCGGCGATGGGGATGAGCGGGGTGCCGATCTCGCGCAGGGTGGCGCTCTGCGCGGCGATGACCTGCTCGCGGAGGACGGCCCGCTCGGCCTCCGCGCGCCGCTCCTCGGTGAGGTCGTGCGCGATGCCGAGGATGGTCGCGACCGCGCCGTCGCCGGTGCGGGAGAAGACCTGCTCCTGACCGCGGATCCAGTGGTACGTGCCGCCCGGACGCCGGAGGCGGTAGTCCGTGCAGAGCAACTGACCGTCCGCGAGGGTCGGGTACTGGCTGGCGTGTCCTTCGAAGAGGGTCAGATCGTCCGGGTGCATCAGCGTGGTCAGCAGCCCCGAGCCCATCTGCCGGATCTCGTCGGGCGAGTAGCCGAGCAAGAGGCCGAGGTCGCCGTTCGCGTAGATGTTGCTGCGCTGGTGGACGTCGAAGACGTAGATGCTCTGCGGCAAGAGGCGCAAGAGGCGGTGGACGGCCTCGAGATCGTGCCGCAGTTTCTCCTCGTTGGCTTCGAGCTGCGCCACGCGGCGGCGCAGCTCCGAAAGCTCTCCTTCGGCGAGCGCGCCTGAGGCGTGCGGCAGGTCTAAGGCGGTCTTCGAGGAAGGGCGCGCAGTGATGTCCGTTGGAGGTTTGTTCATGAGATCGCTCCGGGGTGCGGGGTGCGCATGAAACCGTTCCGAGATCGAGCTGGGAAGGTAGCGGATTCGGGCGGTCTTCAGGTGGCGTATGCTCGGGTTGACCCAGGGGTGGCATCGAGGGGCGCAGGTGGGCGGCAGGCGGCGCGCCATGCTCCGCCTTGCCAGGCGGCGGACGATGTACGGCCGCAGGTGAGTGATCTAGCCTGCCTGGAGCGAGCCTCGTCCATGCTCATCCCTTCGGAGCACACCCCGGTTTCCCGCTCCTTCGCGCCGTTCTTCGCGGCGTCGGGCGCGAGCGCCGACAGCGAGGCGCGGAGGCTCGTCGACGCGGCCAGGACGATGCTCGACGGAGACGACCCGGACGGGGCGATCGAGCACGCCTGGTATGCCGTCGACGGTTCGGCGCGCGCCGCGCTGGATCTCGTGGCAGCCGGGAGCCTGCCGCTCGCGACCATCGAGGTGGCGGCGGGCCTCACGGGCGTGGCGCGCCCCAAGGATTACGGGGTGAAGGGGATGTGGCTCCTCGGGCGCGAGCTGATGGGGCTCTCCCGGCGGCGAGAAGAGCTCGGGCTCCTCGGCGAGGATGCGCTGGAGATGATCGCCTCGATGGAAGCCGCGTGCGGGCCAGCAGCCGCGCGCGAGCTGCGCGAAAGGTTCGTCAAGGCGGGGCGGGAGGAGCGGGCGCTCACGCAAGGGAGCGAGGCGAGCGAGGCTCGCGGCGAGCGGGAGGTGAGCGCTGCTGTGCCCGATGAGCGGGTGGTGGTGGCCCACCGGATCGCGGCGCTCGGGGCGGGGGGATCGTCGAGGGCCGATCTCGCAGAGGCGCGTCCGCTGCTCTGGGACGGAGGCGAGCTCGGGGCTGCCGGAGGGAGCGGCGAGGGCGGGCGTGAGGGCGGGCTCGGGGCAGGGCTCAGGGCCGGTGGCGGTGGCGGTGGCGGTGGCGTGCGCGTGGGGAGCGTCGGGAGCGCGGGCGAGGTGTGGGAGGCGCTGGGGATGGCGTTTGATGTGGTCGGTGCGGGGAGCATGGCGAGCCTCGACAGGCTGGGGGCGCTCGTGGAGGGGTGTCCCGGGTCGCCGTCACTCCTCTGGCTCGACGAGATCGCGAGCCGGCTGGTGCGGGAGCCGGAGCGGGCCGCGCGGCGGGCGGAGGCGCTCGATGCGTTGCTCGCGTCGGGGGCCTTCGGGAAGAACGCGCCCTCGCTGGCGATCTCGGTGGGGGTGGGGCGGAAGCGGCTCCGCGAGCACGAGGCGCGCGCGCACGAGGCGTGGGTGCAGCTCTCGGCGATGCAGTGCCCGGAGCTGCCCGGGGGCCCGGCCGTCGAGGGGGTGCCGCGCGAGATGGACAAGACGCTCGACGAGATCGCTCACGCGCTGGTGCTCGGGTTCCGCGAGCTGTACGGGCTCGAGCTGCTGCGCGACGCGCTGCCCCGGCTCGAAAGCGTCCTCGCAGCCGGCCCCGAGGACGCGGGCTAGAGACTTGATCAGCTAAGAGCCAGGCAA
>NZ_ASRX01000025.1 GCF_000601485.1 Chondromyces apiculatus DSM 436 | reverse complement strand
TCGAAACACCCGCAAAAACCTGTTCGACCTGCGACGCCACGCCGCGCTCAGCAACGTGGCGGTAGTTGACCAGCAGCTCTTGCTTGCGGCTTAACTGGTCAGGTCTCTAGGTACTGCGTAGCACTGCGTACGGCAATTCAGGGACCTTCGGTCCCTACGCTCCCGATGGTCGCTACCCTGCTGCGTACGGCAATTCAGGGGCCGACAGGCCCCTGCTTCAGGGTACGCAGTACGAGGCGATGAGGTCGAGGGTGGTGAGGGCGCGGCGGGCGCGGGGGGTGAGGGAGAGCGGGGGGCCCTGGGCGGCTGGGGTGGTGACGAAGGCGCGGAGCCAGCGCTCGGGGGGGGAGCGGGTGAGGACGCCGCCGAGGTCGAAGAGGGCGAGGTCGTCGATGCCGGAGGCGCGGGCGGTGGCGACGTCCTGGCGTAGCTCGTCGACGTCGCCGTAGGTGGGCTCGTCGCCGAGGGCGCCGGTGCCGACGACGCCGAGGGAGGCGCCCGCGGCATCGCCGAAGCGGGTGCGCGCGTCGCGGCACAGGGCGGCGAGGAGGGAGAGGGCATCGAGGCGGCGGAGGAGGCCGCGAGACCAGCCTTCCAGCATGGAGGTGTAGAGCATGGCGTGGATGCTCCGGTAGCCGATGCCGCTCAGGGGCGTGGCGAGGACGCGCTCCCAGGAGCGCGTGGGGCCGTCGCGGAGCAGGAGGGGGACGATGGCGGCGGTGGGGTGGATGTCACGCGCGATGAGGTGGTCGACGAGGGCGCGGTAGAGGGTGTGAGGGGCAGCGTCGGGAGGCGGCAGGGGGTGGGGAGGGTGCGAGAGGTCGGGAGGGTGCGAGAGGTGGGGGGGCGGAGGAGACCAGGTCGCGGCGCTGCCACGGAGGAGAGAGACGAGGCCGCGGGGGCCGGAGAGGGCGCGCTGGACGAGGGGCATGGGGGGCTCCAGGTCGAGGATGACCTCGCGGGGGGGGACCACCTCCTCGGTGAGGCGTGCGAGCAGCTCGTCGATGAAGGCGCGGAACTCGGAGGCGTTCGGGGCGCTGGCCCAGCGGCCGGCGTGGTCGGCGATCATCGGCCAGACGGCGACGGGGACGTCGGCCGTGGCGGCGGCGCGGCAGAGGCGGGGGAGATCGGGGAGGGTCTCGGGGCGCACCGCGATGGAGAGCTCCAGGCCGTGGCGCGCGAGGAGGCGAAGGACGGGCGGTGAGCCCACCTCGGAGAGGGGCAAGAGCTCGCTCCAGATGCGCCGTCTCCTCATCGCTGGGGCTCCGTACTAAGCTCGGGGGGCATGAAGATCCTTTACGGCGTCGTGGGCGAGGGGATGGGGCACGCGATGCGGTCGCGGGTGGTGCTGGAGCACCTGCTCGACGAGGGGCACGAGATCGAGGTGATGGCCTCGGGGAGGGCGACGGAGTTCCTCGCCAAGCGGTTCGAGGGGGTGAACCGGATCCACGGGCTGCACATGATCTACACGGAGAACCGGGTCCGGCGCGGCAAGACGCTGTGGTCGAACGTGCTCGCGGGGACGACGGGGGTGCCCGAGAACATCGCGGCGTACTTCGAGCTGATCAAGGACTTCAAGCCCGAGATGGTGATCAGCGACTTCGAGTCGTGGACGTACCTGTACGCAAAGGCGCACCGGCTGCCCATCGTGTCCATCGACAACATGCAGATCATCAACCGGTGCGCGCACGAGCCCGAGATCTATGCGGGTCACGAGGCGGATTTCAAGATCACGAAGGCGTTCGTGAAGAGCAAGCTGCCGTTCTGCGATCACTACCTGGTCACGACGTTCTTCTACCCGCCGGTGCGCAAGGAGCGCACCACGCTGGTGCCGCCGATCCTGCGGCCAGAGGTGCTCGCGGCCAACCGTCGGCCCGGGGAGCACCTGCTCGTGTACCAGACGGCAGAGGGATACGGGGCGCTGCTCGATACCCTGGAGAAGACGGGGATCGAGTGCCGGATCTACGGGATGCGGCGGGGGATCACCGAGCCGCAGGTGGAGGGGAACCTGCGCTACATGCCGTTCAGCGAGGAGGGCTTCGTGGACGATCTGGCGTCGTGCCGCGCGGTGATCGCGGGCGGCGGGTTCACGCTGATGGGAGAGGCGGTGTACCTGCGCAAGCCGATGCTGGCGGTGCCGCTCGGGCGGCAGTTCGAGCAGATGATCAACGCGCGCTACCTGGAGCGCGAGGGGTACGGGCAGTACGCGGAGGCGCTCGACGATCCGGCGGTGATCGCGCGTTTCGTGGCGGCGATCCCGGGCTGCGAGGAGAAGCTCGCGGGTTATGCGCAGGACGGGAACAAGGCGCTGTTCTCGCAGCTCGATGGGCTGCTCGATCGCGCGGCGGGCGGCGTTCTGTAGCGAGGCGGCGCCGGGCGGCGCTTCTCGCGTCGGCGCCACGTGAGCACGTCAGCGCCGCGTGAGCACGTGGGCGCGTCAGCGCCGCGTCAGCGCTCTGATCGGGTGCTGCCTGGGGGGGACGCTGAAGGGGGCCAGGGGCTGTCGTCCTCGATGCGGATGAGGACGACGGTGATGTTGTCGCGGCCGCCGCGCTCGTTGGCGAGGGCGACGAGGAGCGCGCAGGCCTCGGTGAGCACGGGCTGTTCGAGGACGATGCGGGTGACGTCGGTGTCGTCGAGCAGGCCGTGGAGGCCGTCGGAGCAGAGGATGAAGACGTCGCCGGGGCGGGTGGACTCGGCGCAGGCGTCGGGCGCGAGCGTGGCGGAGATGCCGAGGGCGCGGGTGATGACGTTGCGGGGGAGGTAGGCCAGATCCTGGGCAGTCAGGTCGGGGCGCTCGCGGAGGGCGTCTTCGAGGAGGGAGTGGTCGCGGGTGATCTGGCGGAGCGCGCCTTCGCGCAGGAGGTAGCAGCGGCTGTCACCGGCGTGGACCACGTGCAGGCGCTGCTCGTCGGGCGAGAAGGCGGCGGCGACGACGGTGGTGCCCATGCCGCGGTGGGCGCGGGAGTCACCGGCGCGGGCGAAGATGCGGGCGTTGGCCTCGAGGATGGCGGCGGCGAGGCGGTCGCCGGTGGCGCCGTCGGCGCCGTTGGCTCCGCTGGCACCGTTCGAGCCGCTCACGCTGCCCGAGTCGCCGGGGCGCGCGGGGTCACCGCGGAAGTAGCGGGCCACGGCGCTCGCGGCCATGCGGCTCGCGACCTCGCCGGACTTGTGGCCTCCCATGCCGTCCGCCACGAGGAACACGTTGTACTCGGGCAAGAGCAGGAAGCGGTCCTCGTTGTGGAGCCGTGCCCTGCCGACATCCGACAGCCCCGCCGCGATGGCACGCATCGGGAGGGAGCTTAGACGACCGATGGCACGGTCGGGAACTGGGTTGTCGGTGAGCTTGCACGAAAGACAGGACGCGGCCGCCGGCAGGGCGTGTTGGCGTGCCGGGGTACCAGGCGTGACAGGGTTGAGAGCCCGTCGCCGCGGGGGCACTACGGAGCGCGCTCGTCCTGCGTACCTTGAGTTCGTCCCGGGTCCTCGGCTCGGCGTTCGAGCGAAGTATCGGGGGTAGCGACCAGCGGGAGCGTAGGGGCCGCAGGCCCCTGCTCCAGGGTACGCAGTACCGACCAGCGGGAGCGTAGGGGCCGCAAGGCCCCTGCTCCAGGGTACGCAGTACTACGCAGTACTACGCAGTACCTAGGGGACGACGACGGTGTCGTTTGATTGGAGGGGGAGGTTGGCGCGGAGCTGGCCCTCGTCGACCACGTGGGTGTAGGGGAACGGGATGCGGCGCTCGCCGAAGGCGTCGCGGCGCACGATGACGATGTCGTCGGGGTCGGCGAAGCGGCTGAAGCCGCCGGCGAGGGCGATGGCCTGGAGCACGGTCACCTGGGCGGTGGGGGTGAACTCGCCGGGCCGGGCGACCTCGCCGACCACGTAGACCCGGTAGCTGTGAAGCTCGGCGACCTCGACGCTGACCACGGGCTTCTGCGTGTAGTACTTCTCGGCGCGCTTGCCGATCTCCGCGCCGATGTCGAGGGCCGTCCGGCCTGCGGCGAGGACCTCGCCGACCAGGGGGACGGTGATGAACCCGTCGGGGCGCACCGTCGTGCGCTGGTTCAAGGCTTCCTGGCTCCAGGCGCGCACCTCGAGAATGTCGCCGGGGCCGATGCTGTACTTGCTCGTGGCCTTGCGCTCGGCGTCGTAGTCGAACTTGGGCATGGAGCTGCCGCAGCCCGTGGCGGCAGTGACCGCAAGAAGCAGGGCGGCGAGGAGGGTCGGCCGGGGCTTGGGGGTGTTTCGGGCAGGTGCGCGGGTCATGGACTCTGTCTCCTCCGGAATCGCTGCGGGCGCTCGTGGTTCCGCCCACGCCCGCTCTCCTTGCTTGGATGCTGCTCAGGCCCAGGGCGCGCGCCTTCTTGGATCTTCGCCCATCAGCAACCCCGACCGCCCCTCCGGCAACGAAGCAGGGAGGGAGACCGGAGACCACCCGGTGGCGGATGGATGGCTGCGTGGATCGTGTGCGCGCTCTGCGCGCTCGTCATCTTGAAGCCTCAGGAGTTCATCCCGGCGCTGGCCGGGCTGCCCCTCCTCTATATCGCGTTCGCGGCGGCGGCGGTCCTCGTCGTCTTCGACGTGTGCTGGCGCAGGGTGAGGCCAGCGCTGGCGCCGCAGATCCCGTTTGCGCTCGGCTTTTTCGCGTGGGCGCTGCTCACCACGGCCATCAAGGTCCCCGACGTGCTGTCGGAGCGGGTGGCCTTCTTCGTCACCGCGGCGGGGGTGGTGCTGGCGGTGGGGGTGGGGAGCGCTTCATCGCGGGGGCTCAAGGCGTTCGCCGTGACGTTCCTGGCGTGCGGCGTCCTGGTGACTGGCGTCGCGATCATGCAGGGGCGCGGGCCGCTGATGTGCATGACGGCGGTCGACGAGGAAGACTGGATGGGGACCGGCGAGCTGCGGTCGGATGGACGTTCCTGCACGCTCGACGACGACTGCTACAAGGACGCGCCCAACCCCGAGGCGAGCTACCGCTGCGAGCGTCAAGGGCCACTCGGCACGTCGACGGTGCGAGGGCGGGTGCGCTACCGGGGGTCGCTGGCAGACCCGAACGAGCTGGCGCTGATGGTGGGGATGACCATCCCCTTCGCGTTCGCGCTGGCGGACCGGGGGCGGCGGCGCAAGCGGCGCGACGAAGGTAATGAGGGCGGCGGGAGCGGCGGGAGCGGCGAGGACGGCGCCGAGGCCACGGCGAGGAGCGCGGGCGAGGATGCGGTGGTCGGCACGGCCGGCACGGTCCATGTGGCCGGTGTGACGGATGGCGCCGGTGTGGATGGAACGCACAGGGGAGAGGAAGGCCGGACCGCAGACGGCCTCGCCAGGAAAGAGGCGGGGGTAGGTCAGGAGAGGCCTGCCTGGATGGCCATGCGGAGCGAGGCGAGCGGGGGAGCCATGATGGCGACTGCTGTGCCGCTGCCGCTCCTCCTCACCGACAAGCTGCTCGGCCGGGTGGGGGCGGGGCTGCGGGCGCTGCCCGTGGTGGCGCTGCTCGCCGCCATCGCGGTGATGGTGGTTATGACGAAGTCGCGCACGGGCGTGATCGTCTTCCTGGTGGTGCTCGGGCTCTACTTCATCAAGCGCATCGGGGCCTGGGGGGTGGTGCTGTGCTGCCTGGTGGGGCCGCCCATGCTGCTGCTCGGGGGGCGCAGCGGGGCGGAGGCCGAGGAGAGCTCCGGGGAGCGGGTGGAGCTGCTCCGCGAGGGGTTCGAGATGATCCGCCGGACCAAGGGGATCGGCGTGGGGTCGGGGCAGTTCGGGTACGAGAACTCGATCGGGCTGACGGCGCACAACGCTTACCTGCTCGCTGCGGCCGAGGTGGGCATCGTGGGGGCATGCCTGTTCGGGCTGACGCTGTACGCAGCGGCGAAGGTGCCCCTCGCGATCTGGTTCGGGAACTACCGGGTGGACTCCGTGGTGGAGCGCTTCGCGCCCGCGGTGTTCGTGAGCCTGTGCGGGGCCTTCGCCGGCATCTTCTTTCTGTCCTGGAGCTACAAGGACGTCCTCTACATGGCGATCGGGGCCTCGGCGGCGCTCTACGGGGCAGCCAAGGGGCAGGACGAGCGGGTCTCGGTACGGATCTCCCTCACGGAGGTCGTGCTGGTGTGCCTGGGGATGATGGGGATCCTCGTGGCGATCTACCTGGGGATCCGCATCTTCAAGTGAGTGTGTCCGGGATCGCATGCGGCCGGTAGAGCGCTGAGCACGGCCTTTGCCCTCTCGCTGGTCTGGCCGCGCAGGGCGCGCGGAAATGACACCGAGCACGTCCCAGCACGAGGATCCATGGCATTCCTGAGTACAGACAGCACACCCCGCGAACGCTTGTCGCGGCTCATCAGCCTGCTCCGGCGGGTGCGGATGTACTGGCGCTCCACGGCCGTCATCGCCATCGTCGGCATCGCGATCTCGCTCGGGGTGGCGCTCACCACGAAGCGGATCTGGCGGAGCGAGACCACGCTCCTCTACCGGGATACCATCCAGACCGGTCAGCAGCCGAACGCCACGCGGGCGGCGCGGCTCGGGCCGAAGCTGAAGGACATGATCTACGCGCGGCCGAAGCTGTCGAGCGTGATTGAGGAGTACAAGCTCTACCCGGAGAAGACCGAGCGTTCGATGGTCGAGGCGGTCGCCGAGATGCAGAACCACCTCGGGTTCCGCGGCCGGGACAGCGACTCGTACGTGGTGTCCTTCTCGCACCACGATCCGCTCGTGGCGCAGCAGGTCACGGCGCGGCTGGCAGACCTGATCATCGAGGACTACCAGCGCGAGAACATGACCTCGGCGAAGATGACGCTCGACTTCCGGAAGCGTGAGCTGGAAGAGGCGAGCAAGCAGGTCGAGGAGGCGAGCCGCTCGCTGTCGTCGTTCCTGGCGGAGCACCCGCAGTTCCAGTGGGGCCTCGGGGACTCGCCGTACGCGCCGACGCCCCAGGTCCAGGCGGCGCCGACGCACGCCGCGCGGCCCCAGACGCCCACGGCGTCGCGCAGCTCGGATCCGGAGCTGTCGGCCCTGGAGCGGCGGCTCGCCCAGGTGGGCGCGCGGCTGTCGCCGGGGACCGGCAGCGTTGAGGTGGCAGCGCCTGCCACGTCGGCCGATGTACAGAGGGCCCGACAGGCGGTGGCCGCGGCAGAAGCAGCGCTCGCCGACAAGCTGCGGGTGGTGACGCCGCTCCACCCCGACGCGGCGACGGCGCAGGCGCGGGTGGACGCGGCACGCCAGGAGCTGGCCCGCGCGGAAGGTGCCCCGCAGGTGCGCGCCGTCCCGGCTCCGGCAGCGGGGGCGCCGACGCTGGGCGCGGAGGAGCAGGCTGCGCTTGAGCGGGAGCGGACGTCGCTGCTCCAGCAGATCGCGGCGCGCCGCGCCAAGCTGCAGGCCGAGCGTCAGGGATCCGCGCAGGCCGCTGCGCCCTCGGCGGCCGACGCGGCCACGGCGGCGGCGGCGGCGGCAGCGTCGGCCATGTCGGATGTGGTGGGGCTCGAGACCGAGTGGCACAAGCGGCGCCTCAACCTGGACCGGGCGCGCGATTACCTGAAGACGGCGCAGTCGAACGAGCGGGCCGCGAACATGGTCTCCGAGGCCGTGCAGAGCAAGGGCGAGACCGAGATGGCGATCCTCGATCCGGCCTACCTGCCCTCGCGGCCCGACAAGGGGCGCGGCAAGGTGTTCATGGTCGGCGTCGTGGTGTCGCTGATGTTCGCGTTCGGCATCGCGGGGGCGCGGGTCCTCCTGAACGACACCATCTACGACGAGGCCGACGTGGGCGCGATCGGGAGCCTGCCGGTGCTGGCGGCGATGCCCGCGCTCCCTGCCATCGAGCCGCCGCGGGTGCGGGCGATGGTGCCCCTGCAGGAGCCGGAGCGCGACGTGCCGGAGGTGGTGGAGGTCGAGGACGACGACGACGACTACTACGAAGACGCCGACACCCAGGTGGTGGCTGCGCCCGGGGAGAGCCGCCTGCACACCCAGACGCTCCGGTGGGGCAGCCCGCTGGAGGTCGCGGAGATGCGGCGGAAGGTGGCCGAGGCGCGGGAGCAAGCGGCGGCGCGGGCGACCGCGGAGGCGCAGGTCGCGCAGGCGGCAGCAGAGGCGCGCGCGGCAGCGCACCGGCCGAGCGAGGCGCCGCTCGTGAAGGTCCCCCAGGCGACGCTCGCGCGGGTGCGGACGCCGCTCGATCCGGACGCGAACACGCCACACGGGCCGGAGGTCGAGGAGATCGGCGACGATCCGGCGGCGGAGCACGGGGGTGAGGACGCGATGAAGCTCTTGCGCAACGTCCCCCCGCAGGCGCTGGCCTCCCTGCGCGTGCTGCGGCACCGGCTGGAGCGGCACCGCGGAGAGGGGCGGATGATCGTGTCGGTGCTGAGTCCGGGCCCCTCCGAGGGCAAGACCACGCTCGCGGCGCGGCTGGCGATGACGCTCGCCGAGGCGGAGCGCGCGCGGGTCATCCTGGTGGACGGGAACCTGGGGAGCCCCCGAGTCGCCTCGACGCTCGGCCTGAAGCTGCCCGGGTATGCGGGCCTTTCGTACCAGATCCGGCAGCGGATGCTGGGTCACCGTCAAGGGATGGAGGGCATGGTCGGGCATGGTGCGGGCGGGAACGCTCCGCTCGGGGTGGTGCGGCTCGCGCCCTCGCTGTGGGTGCTCGCGGAGCCGGCGCTCGGGGAGAGCTACCCGGACGTGGTGAACTCGCCCCACTTCGGCGCTGCCCTGCAGTCGCTGCGGCGTTGCTTCGACTACGTGATCGTCGACGGTCCGGCCGTGCTGGGCTCGGGCGACGCCAACGTGCTCGAGGACGTGGCCGACGGCATCGTGCTGGTGGCGCGCTCGTCGCTGACCCGGGGGGCGAGCCTGACCCGGGCCATCGCTCAGCTCGGGGATCGCCGGATCCTCGGGGTGGTGCTCAACGATGTGAGCGAGCGGCCCGTGGCGCGGAAGAAGGTCGCCGTGGTCCAGGACGCGACGGCCTGATCGCGGAACGAACGCTGTGATAGCCTGTCCGCGCCCCTGCTACGGGGCGCGGAGGCGTTTCGATGCGGCTCAGTGCGTGGATCTCGGTCGCGGTGGCGACCCTAGCGGCCGTGGTGGTCCTCCCGGCCGGATGTACCCAGGATTTCGGCCGGTTCGAGCCGCTCCCGACGCCCACGTGTGGCGAGACGGAGAAGCTGTGCAACGGCGGCTGCGTCTCCCGGCTGAACGCGGCCTACGGCTGCGGCGAGAGCTGCACCCCCTGCGCGTTCCCGAACGCCACCGCCGCCTGCGTGGGCGACGTGTGCGAGATCGGGACGTGCGCCGCGGGCTTCGCGAACTGCGACGGCGCGGACGACGGCGGGAACGGCTGCGAGACGTCGCTCAACACCACCACGAACTGCGGGGTCTGCGGGCGGGTGTGCGATGGCGCCGAGGCGGGGACCGCCACCTGCGTGAACGGGATCTGCGGGCAGTCGAACTGCCCCGCGGGGTTCGCGGACTGCGACGACGACGCCTCGAACGGCTGCGAGGCGAACCTCGCCGAGGACGCGACGAACTGCGGGACGTGCGGGCGCCCTTGCTCCGACGCGCATGTCGCGGGTGATCCGCAGTGCCAGGACGGGCTGTGCGTCCCGGCGTGCCTGGACGGCTTCGGGGACTGCACGCATCCCGACATCTCGAGCGCCGACGATGGCTGCGAGTCGGATCTCTCGAACAACGTGGACCACTGCGGGGCGTGCGACCGGGAGTGCTCGGGCGAGCACGTGGCGTCGCGGAGCTGCTCGGATGGCCTCTGCGACTCGACCTGTCAGATCGGGTGGGGAAACTGCACGCAGCCGCCTCCCTCGGCGCTCGACGACGGGTGCGAGGACGGGGTCGACAACGACAACGATGAATGCGGTAGCTGCATCAATGACTGCCGCAACATGAACCCGGAGAACGCCGACGCGTTCACGTGCTCGGCCGGGCCGAACCCCCAGAAGACCTGCGGGTGCACGGTGGACGGGGACTGCAACGGCGACGGGACCGCGGCCGGGACCTGCACGGGCGGGGCCTGCACGTGCAATGGAACCGCGTGCCGCTCCGGAGAGGTCTGCATCCTCGATGGCGCGACGAGCGCGTGCTCGTGCATGGGAGGAGATGGCTGTGGGAACGGGATGACGTGCTGCGATGCACCGCTCGGGTGCACCAACCTGAGCAACAACCCCGGAAGCTGCGGGGCCTGCGGGCGGACATGTCCCTCGGGGTTCGGGTGCTTCAACGGGCGATGCCACTGCAACGGTGACGACGATTGCGACGCAGGAGGTGGGGGGTCGTGCAGCCAGGGGTTCTGCACCTGCAGTGATACGGAGTGCGAACGGGGACAGCGCTGCCAGCCCGATGGGCAGTGCGGCTGACCGGCCTCGGCGTTCGTCTCGTCTCCTCCAGCTCCCGTCCCGCGCCCCCTCCCTCCCTTTCCCCTCCCCTAGCCCTCTACCAAGGCTCGCCAAGCACCCGTAAGCTGTCGGCAAAATGGCCGACCTTCCGCATTCTCCTCCTCCGGCTGGGTCCGACGTCGCCGAGACCTCCTCGCGGCTCCGCGAAGCGCACGCTTTCGACGTCCGCACGGGCCTGCAGCCCCGAGCGCTGCGCCGAGCCTTTGCCGATCACCTGCACCTGACGCGCGCACACGAGCTGTCGGAGGCCACGCCCTACGACAGGTACGTGGCCCTGTCCCACGCGGTGCGCGACCGGCTGGTGGAGCGCTGGGCGAAGACGCAGCGCACGTACTACGAGCGGGACGTCAAGCGGGCCTACTACCTGTCGGCGGAGTACCTGCTCGGCAGGGCGCTCTGGAGCAACCTGCAGGCGCTCGGGATCCACGATGCGTACAGCTCGGTGCTGGCGGACATCGGCGTGGACCTGCGGCAGCTCGTGGACGTGGAGCCGGACGCAGGGCTCGGCAACGGGGGCCTCGGGCGGCTCGCGGCCTGCTTCCTGGACTCGGCGGCGACCCTGTCCCTGCCAGTGACGGGCTACGGGATCCGGTACGAGTTCGGGATCTTCGAGCAGGTGATCCGGGACGGGTGTCAGGTGGAGCGGGCCGACGAGTGGCTGCGCTTCGGGAATCCGTGGGAAATCGAGCGGCCGGAGCACGTGGTGCCGGTGTCGTTCGGGGGGGTCACCGAGCGGGTGCCCAGCCGGCAGGGAGGCGGCTTCCGGATGATCTGGAGGCCGGAGCAGCAGGTGCTCGGGGTGCCCTTCGACACGCCGATCGCGGGGTACGGCTCGGACACGGTGAACTCGCTCCGGCTGTGGTCGTCGCGGGCGGGGCAGGACTTCGATTTCGGGCTGTTCAACGCGGGCGACTACGTGCGCGCGGTGGAGCAGAAGAACCAGACGGAGGTGATCTCCAAGGTGCTCTACCCGAACGACAACTTCGAAGCCGGAAAGGAGCTGCGCCTCCGGCAGGAGTACTTCTTCGTGGCCTGCTCGATCGCGGACATCATCGGGCGCTTCAACAGGACGCACGCCGACTTCCGGATCCTGAAGGACAAGGTGGCCATCCAGCTCAACGACACCCACCCGGCGATCGCCATCGCGGAGCTGATGCGGGTGCTCATCGACGAGCACCTCCTCCCCTGGGAGATGGCCTGGGAGCAGACGGTGGGGGCGTTCGGGTACACGAACCACACCTTGCTGCCCGAGGCGCTGGAGCGCTGGCCCGTCGCGCTGTTCGAGCGGCTCCTGCCGCGGCACCTGGAGATCATCTACGAGATCAACCGGCGGGTGCTGCGGGAGGTGCAGATCACATTCCCTTACGACGAGGAGCGCGTCCGGAGGATGTCGCTCATCGAGGAGGGGCCGGAGCGGCTGGTACGGATGGCGCACCTGGCGGTGGTGGGGTCGCACTCGGTGAACGGGGTCGCGAAGCTGCACTCGGATCTGGTGCGGTCGCGGCTGCTCCGTGACTTCAGCGAGCTCTGGCCGGAGCGCTTCAACAACAAGACGAACGGGGTCACGCCGCGGCGCTGGTTGAGCGCGTGCAACCCCGGCCTGTCGGAGCTCATCACGGAGAAGGTCGGGATCGACTGGATCACCGATCTGGATCAGCTCCGGGGGCTGGAGCCGAGCGCGGACGATCCGGCGTTCCTGGCGCGGCTCGCGGAGGTGAAGCTCGAGAACAAGTGGGCGCTCGCGCGGCTCATCCAGGAGGAGCTGTCGATCACGGTGGACCCGGCCTCGATCTTCGATGTGCAGATCAAGCGGCTGCACGAGTACAAGCGGCAGCTCCTCAACGCGCTGCACATCGTGGCGCTCTACGTGCGGTCGAAGCAGGGTGAGGCGGTGACGCCGCGCACCTTCATCTTCGGCGCGAAGGCGGCCCCCGGATACCGGATGGCGAAGCTCATCATCCAGTTCATCCACGCCGTCGCGGAGGTGGTGAACGGGGACCGGCGTCAGGAGGTGCTGCGGGTGGCGTTCATGCCGAACTACCGGGTCTCGCTGGCGGAGAAGATCATCCCCGCCGCCGACGTGTCGGAGCAGATCTCGACGGCCGGCATGGAAGCGTCGGGGACAGGCAACATGAAGCTCGCCATGAACGGGGCGCTCACGGTGGGCACGCTCGATGGGGCGAACATCGAGATCCGCGACGCGGTGGGGCCGGAGAACTTCTTCCTGTTCGGCCTGGATGCGGATCAGGTGGAGGCGAAGCGGCGGGAGCGCTTCAAGGGGATCACGGCCTGTGAGGCGGATCCGGTGCTGCGCGAGGTGGTGAGCCTCATCGCGTCGGGGTTCTTCTCGCCGGAGGATCGCGGCGTGTTCCAGCCGCTGCTCGATGCCATCCTCGGGGTGGATCCGTACCTCACGCTCGGCGATTTCAGCGCTTACGCGGCGTGCCAGCGCGACGTGGAGAAGGCCTACGCGGACCGTTCCGGGTGGGCGCGCAAGGCGGCGCTGAACATCGCGCGGATGGGCACGTTCTCCTCGGACCGCACCATCCGCGAGTACGGCCGCGAGATCTGGGGCGTCGAGCCCGTGGAGATCGAGATCGACGCGCCCCTGTCGCTCATGTGAACCGGATGCACGACGCGAAGCGGTCCGGGGACACACCGCTTCGCGCGACCACCGGAGGCCCGCTCGGGAGGCCTCCGCATGCACGTCGCAGCGCCCCGCCCGGGGCATCGGCTGCGTGAATTATCTTTTCGGTGCAGCGTCACGCGGCGTGACTCCGATCATCTCAATGGCTCACTTCGGCCGTGCGCGCGTTGCGCGCTGCGGGCGAGGGGCCACCTGGCGTCTCGGGCGCCAGCTCCGGAGGAGAAGATCGGGCAATGTTCATCCGTCACCGTCGCGCCTGGATCATCGTCGTTCTCGCGTCGTGTTTCGCTGTCCTCTTCCCCGCGCGCCCCGCGATGGCGAGCAGCGGGTCAGCCCACCTCGCGTGGGCACAGCTCCTCATCGACAACGTCCTGCCGGCATACAACGCCTACGGCACCCAGCCGAGCTACGTGCGCTGGGTGGGTGAAGGCGGAGCCACGCGCTTCGAGAACCGCACCGAGTGCAGCAACTTGCTCACCCACCTGTTCCGACAAGCCTACGGGATGACCTCGGGTGACATCGCGCAGTGGCTCGGGAGCGGGAGCCCGCGGGCCGTGACGTACCACGACGCCATCGAGGCACAGGATGGCTGGTTCGTCATCCCCAAGGTGCACCAGATCCAGCCCGGCGATGTCCTCGCCATTGCCTACCCCGAAGGGTTGTCTGCGTCGGGGCACATCGCGATCGCCCGGCTGGCCCCGGTCCCGAGAGTCGCGACTGCGCCCCTCGTGGCAGGGACCAGCCAGTACGAGATCGCCATCATCGACTCCACGCAGAACGGCCATGGCCAGACCGACAGCCGCGGCTTCAAGGAGAGCTACCACGCGGGGGTGGGGGCGGGATCGATGCGCCTCTACACGGACGCTCACGGCAGGATCGTGGGGCACACCTGGAGTAGTGAGAACGCCTCGAAGTTCTATGCCCAGGAAGAGCGTCACGCGGTCGTGGGGCGCCTGAACACGGCCGGACTCGCTCCCTACTTCCCCTGAGCGTCCTGCCTGGTGGCTGCCGCCCCCGCACACGGAAGGACGTCACGAGCGTCCTCTGCGGGTGGTGTCGCCAGCGGGCCGGCGCAGCACGCGCCACCCGTGCGCTCTTGCGGCCAATCCCGATAGCTCGCTGCGGTCCGGCCTGTCATGCTGGCCGGTGCAGGGTTGGGGAGGAGCTCTTCCTCTTGCTATCCTTTCGTCCGGCCTTATGAGTAAGAACTCCGAGGAGCGTGAAGATCGCGAAGAGCGGCAGGGTGACCTTGCGACGGAACGAGATCGCAAGGTCGACAAGCCCCGCCGCTACCAGGTGATCTTGCACAACGACGACTACACGACGATGGACTTCGTTGTCTTCGTCCTGGTCAAGTTCTTCAACCGCACCGAGACCGAAGCTACCCACATCATGCTCAGCGTGCACCACCGTGGCCATGGCGTCGCTGGCGTGTACACCAAGGACGTCGCCGAGACGAAGGTCGCCCGGGTGACGGATCACGCCAAGCAACACGGGATGCCTCTACGCCTCACAGCCGAACCGGAGTGAGTGACCATGCGGATCAGCCCCGAAGTCGAGATCGCTTTCTCTCTCGCGACGCGCGAGGCAGCGCGCCGCAAGCACGAGTTCGTCACCATCGAGCACCTCCTCTATGCCCTCCTCTTCGACGAGGAGACGGCGGAGGTGCTCCGCCACGCCGGCGGTGACAGCACCCAGCTCAAGAAGAAGATCGAGAAGTTCCTCGAGGAAGAGCTGGAGAAGCTGCCCGAGGAAGGTGAATCGACCCCGACGCTCTCGCTCGGCTTCCAGCGGGTGGTGGGGCGGGCCGCGATGCACGTGCAGTCGTCGGGCAAGAAGGAGCTCAAGGGGGCGAACGTCCTCGTGGCCATCTTCGCCGAGCGCGACTGCCACGCGGTGGCGCTCCTCAACGAGCAGGGGATCACCCGGTTCGACGTGGTGAACTACCTCTCCCACGGGATCTCCAAGACCGGCCAGGACGACCCGCTCCGCGAGGAGAGCCCGGAGGGCACCGAGGGCGAGCAGGGCACGCCGCAGACGGTGAAGGATCCGCTCGGCGCGTTCACGATGAACCTCAACAAGGAGGCCGCCGAGGGGCGGATCGATCCGCTGGTGGGCCGTCAGGCCGAGCTTTCACGGACCATCCAGGTGCTGGCGCGTCGTCGCAAGAACAACCCGCTGCTCATCGGCGACGCGGGCGTGGGCAAGACGGCGATCGTGGAGGGTCTGGCGCAGAAGATCGTGCAGGGAGAGGTGCCGGGGCCGCTCAAGGGAGCGACGGTGTACGCGCTGGACATGGGCGCGCTGCTCGCCGGCACCAAGTACCGCGGCGACTTCGAGAACCGGCTGAAGGCGGTGGTGCGCGCGCTGGAGAAGCAGCCGGGCGCGGTGCTGTTCATCGACGAGATCCACACCATCATCGGCGCTGGCGCGGCGAGCGGCGGGACGATGGATGCCTCGAACCTGCTCAAGCCCGCGCTCGCCACGGGGAGGCTGCGCTGCATCGGGGCGACGACCTTCCAGGAGTACCGCGGGCACCTGGAGCGCGACAGCGCGCTGGCGCGGCGCTTCCAGCGGATCGAGGTGCTGGAGCCGTCGGTGGACGAGACGGTCCAGATCCTGCGCGGCCTGCAGAAGCGGTACGAGGAGTTCCATACCGTGACTTACAAGCCGGAGGCGATCGAGGCGGCGGCCAAGCTGTCGTCCCGGTATCTGCAGGACCGGCGCCTGCCCGACAAGGCCATCGATCTGCTCGACGAGGCGGGCGCCGCCGCGCGGCTGGCGCACGGCGAGGGCTACGTGGTCAGCGTGGAGGACATCGAGCAGGTGGTGGCCAAGATGGCCCAGATCCCGCCGCGGCAGGTGTCAGTCTCCGACAAGAGCCAGCTCAAGGACCTGGAGAAGAGCCTGAAGTCGGTGATCTTCGGGCAGGACGAGGCGGTCAAGCAGCTCGCCACGGCGATCAAGCTGTCCCGCGCGGGGCTGCGCGCGGCAGAGAAGCCGATCGGGAGCTTCCTGTTCACGGGACCGACGGGCGTCGGCAAGACGGAGCTCGCGAAGCAGCTCGCCAAGGCGCTCGGCATCGGCTTCCTGCGGTTCGACATGAGCGAGTACCAGGAACGGCACACGGTCTCTCGCCTGATCGGCGCGCCGCCCGGCTACGTGGGCTTCGATCGCGGCGGTCTGCTCACGGAGGCGGCCGCGAAGACGCCGCACGCGGTGCTGCTGCTCGACGAGATCGAGAAGGCGCACCCGGACGTGTTCCAGGTGCTGCTGCAGGTGATGGACCACGGGACGCTCACCGACAACAACGGCAAGAAGAGCGACTTCCGGCACATGGTCCTCATCATGACCAGCAACGTGGGCGCGCGGGATCTCACCCAGGTCCGCGTCGGCTTCGGTCAGCGCGGGGTGTCGGGAGACGACGACCGCGCTTACAAGAACACCTTCAGCCCCGAGTTCCGCAACCGGCTCGACGGGCGGATCATGTTCTCGTCCCTCGACCCGGCGGTGATGGACAGCATCGTCGACAAGTTCGTCCTGGAGCTGAGCGCGCAGCTCGGCGACCAGGGCGTGACCATCGAGGTGACCAAGGCTGCGCGGCAGGAACTCGCCAAGCAGGGCTACGATCCGCAGAACGGGGCGCGCCCGCTGAGCCGGGTGATCGACCAGGAGATCAAGCGGCGCCTCGGGGACGAGCTGCTGTTCGGCGCGCTGGAGAACGGCGGGAAGGTGGAGGTCGACCACGACGGCAAGGCGTTCGTGTTCGCCTTCACGCCGAAGGAGAGCGACGCGGAGGCCTCTCCGGTCGCCGAGGAAGCCGCCGCCGTCAATTGAGCGAGTGAGGCATCGCGAGCTGGAACGAGGCGATCTCGGCGTCGAACATTCGCCCGTCAGGCCGGTACATCTGGTACGTCCCGCGCATGGCGCCGCGGGGCGTCTCCAGGACGCAGCCGCTCGTGTACTCGAAGTGTTCTCCGGGTCGGAGCATGGGCTGCTTGCCGACCACACCGGGGCCGCGCACCTCCTCGACCTTCCCGGTTCCGTGGGTGATGATCCAGTGGCGCGTCCGGAGCTGCGCTGGTTCGGTGCCCTCGTTCGCGATGCGCACGGTGTACGCGAACACGTAGCGCTTCTCGACAGGTGAGGACTGGGCCGGGACGTACGTCGTGGAGACGGTCACGCGGATGCCCTGTGTGGTGGCGGTCGACACCCTCAAGGCACTGCCACTGTCGGCACCTGCGCACAAGGGGCGAGCAGAACCCGCGGAGGGCCAGCCGAATGGTGGACGGATGCCGTCACCCGCGTCGTTGACAGCATGCGGGGTCGTCCGCACCTTCAGGCAACCGTGACCGACCGCAACACCCCGAGCCCCGTTCCCCGCCTGGCGACGCCCGCCCCTACCCCCCCTGTGCCGCGGTGGATCGGCGCGGCGGTGTTGCCGCCTGCCGGGGGCACCGAGACGGGGGGAGAGGAGTCGGGGCCGGGCTATGGGCTCACCGCGCTCGGGCCGGTCCACGCGCAGCGCAAGGCCCGGGAATGGGCGCTCGTGCTCCAGTCGAGCGACATGTGGCACCTCGTGCAGCTCACGCGGGCAGGCTGGGTGCTGCTCGTTCGTGACGAGGATTACCTGAAGGCGTCGCGGGCCATCGATCGCTACGAGGCGGAGAACCGCGACTGGCCGCCGCGGCCTCAGCGAGAGCGGCCGCGGCACCCGCAGTCGGCCTTCGCAGCGATGGTGTTCGCGGCTCTCGCGTTGTTCTTCACCATCACCGGTCCAGCCGCCGGGGCGAGCGCGTGGTTCCGCCGCGGGACGGCGGTCGCGGACATGATGCTCCAGACGGAGCCCTGGCGCGCGGTCACTGCGCTGACGTTGCATGCAGACACGGCCCACGTGCTCGGCAACGTGATCTCGGGGACCATCTTCGGCTCGGCCGTGCAGCGGCGGCTCGGACCGGGGGGAGCAGCGCTCGCCATCGTCACCTCGGGAGCGCTGGGGAACGTCGCCAATGCGCTGTGGCACCGGGGCGTGCTCGGGCAAGGGCACGCCTCCATCGGCGCTTCGACCGCGGTGTTCGGTGCCATCGGCCTGCTGGTGACGACCCAGCTCCTCCTGGACAGGACACACGCGGCGGGAATGAAGCGGACCATCTGGCAGAGGGTGGCGCCGGTCGTGGGTGGGCTCGCGTTGCTCGGAGCCCTCGGGGCGAGCCCGCGCGCAGACCTCGGAGCGCACCTGTTCGGACTGCTCGTGGGCGGTGTCATCGGCCTCGCGGCCGGTCTCGGGCTGCGCGGCAAGGCGACGTCACGGCGGCGCTGGCTGCAGCCGGCGCTCGGGGCGGTGGCGGCGCTCCTGGTGGTGGGGTCGTGGCAGCTTGCGTGGATCCGGTAGGGCCGCTTCAGCCGTCCGCGGGCCACATGCCCACCGTGCCGCCCACCCAGGTCAGGTCCTTGTTCTGATCGACGCCGAGCATCTTGCCGCGTGACAGGCGGACCAGGTTGAGCGTGAGCACCGGTTCGGCCTCGTCCGGTGCGCGCAGGAACATCATGCGCACCTCGGCCTTCACCCGGTTGCCATCGGGCATCTCCAGCCCGGGCTCGTAGGTGATCTTCTCCTGGAGGAGCCAGCCGGAGCGCTCGTGCTCCGGGATGGCCGCGAGATCCTCCGGCGTGACGTCCACCTTGACTCCGGCCCCGGCGAACGAGAACAGCGGCTTGAGGACGAAGTTCTCAAGATCCCGCGGAAGCTCCTGCAGTTCGTTCACGAACCAGGCGCGCGGGACGGCGACGTGCCGGATGTAGGGGAGCGTGGACTTGGACCAGGTCCAGTACCAGTTCGGGTGCGAGCACCAGGAGATGTCGAGTTCCTCGGTGTAGCCGAACGGGAGCTCGATGCGCTTGCGCTCCAGCTCGTCGAAGACGATCCGGTTGTAGAAGCGGCGCACCTGCACGAGCTTCCCGTCCACCCGGCGGAACAGGCGGCGACCTTCCCGGACGAGAGAGGTGGGACAGACCGCGTCGATGCCGAGGAGCATCTTCGTGGCGACGAAGTCGGGGTACGTCTTCTGACCGGGTGGATCGAGGTCCACCAGCACCACGTTCTCGGGCGCCTCACCGCCGAGCACGGTGCGGCGCAGGTGGTCGACGAAGCGCTCTCGATCGAGGCCGTTGAAGTAGACCGACCACTGCCGGTCGAGGTCCGGATAAGGGCGCAGCAACTCGCCGAGGACCTCCGTTTGCACCACCATCAGGGCGTAGAGCGAGGGGAATGCCTGCAGCTCCACCACCCGGCCATCGAGCTCCCCGTCCGGGCCGCGGGTGATCGCGAAGTCCACCTGAACACAGTTCGGGAGCGGGTCCATGCCGGGCGTGTCGAGCCTGGAGGGAATGGCCTGCTTCATCTTCGCCACCAGGATGGGGTCCGAGATCTGCCGGACGATCTCGGTGGCGTGACGGGCGAGCCGATCACGCAGGGTGGGCGGGATGAAGAGCGGTGTCTCTGCTACCCGGAAGGGGATGGGGCACCCGAGCCGCTGCTCAAGGCGGCCCATGTACTCCTCGTAGAGCTCGGGCCGGTACACCCGGTTGAACGCGCGCCGGAGGTGAGGATCCATGAGCGTGGCCTCGTAGCATGGGCGCGGCTGCGACTCGACGGCAGTCCTCGGGGGGAACGGACGGCGGGGCAGGTTCCCGCGGCGGAGCCGCCGCCAGGTCGGCTGGGCGGCGCCTGGCCACGATGTGGTAGCGTCCTGGCTCTCTTCAGAATCAGCCCCTCGGCGGTGTCCATGGCCGGAGCGCTGCTCCGACGAGGCGGCTCAACCCCTGCGCCTCGGAGGATCCCGTGCCCCTGCCGCCCCCCCTCTTCGAGAACGATGTGCACGCCACGCTCCGCAGCGCGGCGCGGCGCTGGGCCCGGACCGAGATCGCCCCCTTCGCGCATGCCTGGGAGGAGCAAGGGGAGTTCCCCCGCGCGCTGTATGAAAGCGCGGCGGCGGCCGGCGTGCTCGGTATCGGCTACCCGGAGACCTACGGCGGTGCTGGGGGGGACCTCTCGCACGTGCTCGCCGCGGCCGAAGAGTTCATCCTCGAGGGCAAGAGCGTGGGTGTCGCCGTGGGCCTGGGGAGTCACCGGATCGCGCTGCCGCCCATCCTTCTGGTGGGCACTGAAGCCCAGAAGCAGAAGTTCCTGCCTCCCGTGCTCCGCGGCGAGCAGATCGCAGCCCTCGCCATCACCGAGCCCGGAGGCGGCAGCGATGTCGCTTCCCTCACGACGCGCGCCGTGCGCGAGGGTGACCACTATCTGGTCAGCGGGGCCAAGATGTTCATCACCTCCGGTTGCCGCGCCGACTTCCTGGTCACCGCAGTGCGCACCGGAGGGGACGGACATGCGGGCATCTCGCTGCTCGTCATCGAGCGCGAGCACGGTTTCACGGTGAGCCGGAAGCTCGCCAAGATGGGCTGGTGGGCGTCCGATACGGCGGAGATCGCGTTCGATGGGTGCCGCGTGCCGGTCTCGAACCTGCTCGGAGAAGAGCATCAGGGGTTCGTCCCGATCATGATGAACTTCTCCGTCGAGCGCCTCCTGCTCGCGAGCAACTGCGTGGCCATCGCGGAGCTGGCCTACCGTGAGTCGATGGCCTACGCGCGGGAGCGCCAGGCCTTCGGCCGGTCCGTGAGCGGCTTCCAGGTGACCCGCCACAAGCTCGCCGACATGGCGACCCGCCTCGCAGCCGCACGTGCCCTCACCCAGGAAGTGCTGCAGCGTCATCTCCGCGGGGAGATGGTCACCGGGCTCGCAGCGATGGCGAAGAACGCCGCCACCGACATGTGCAGCGCAGTCTGCGACCAGGCGGTCCAGATCCACGGGGGCTACGGGTACATGCGGGAATACGTCGTGGAACGGCTCTTCCGGGACGCGCGCCTCTATCCCATCGGGGGTGGGACGCGGGAGATCATGAACGAGGTGATCTCGAAGACCGAGGGCTACTGACGGCAGGGGCTGCTAGAGTCCGCCCCCGAATTTCACGAGGAGCCCCTGATGAGCCATCTGCGATCCCGTTTTCACCGGGCCGCCGCGCTGGCGGTCGCTCTGGCAGCCGCCGCCCCGGCGTGCTCCAAGACCCCCGAACCGCCTCCCTCCACCCAGCCCGAGCGCAATGCACCGCCACCAGGCGTGGCCCCTCTTTCGGGCGGGCACCCCGCCGCTCCCACCGCGGCCCAGGGGGGAACCGAGGTCTCCTGGGACGTGCCCTCCGGCTGGGAGACGGCGCCCAATCCCAGCCCGATGCGCAAGGCCACCTACAAGATCAAGAAGGCGGAGGGAGATCCCGAGGATGCCGAGCTCAGCGTCAGTCAGGCGGGTGGCTCCGTCGAGCAGAACGTCCAGCGCTGGGTGGGCCAGTTCGAACAGAAGCCGGGAGAGGAAAAGCGGACCACGACCCGCAAGGTCGGCGACATCTCGGTCACCGTCGTCGAGGTGGGGGGAACCTTCAAGTCGGGCATGCCTGGAATGGGCCCGACCGAACCCAAGACGAATTGGGCACTGCTCGGTGCCATCGCAGAAACCCCTGGCGGCGTGACCTGGTTCTTCAAGCTCACCGGTCCGGCGAAAACGGTCACGGCTGCCAGGGCCGATTTCGACAAGCTCGTCGATAGCCTCCGCATCAAGTAGCGCGCAGCCTCTGCCTCAATCGACATTGTTGAGGCAATTCGCTTCCATGCGGCTGGCGCGCAGCCTCTGCCTTACTCCACCACTTTTGAAAGGCCCCCCTCATCTTTGCAAGCGAGGGAGCCCTATCTTGGTCTCTTACAACCAGCCAGAAGAGCGCATCCAGAAGGGACAGAGGTTTCCTTTCGGAGCACGGCAATCCCGCATTTTTTGCGGGCACCCCCTCGTCATGAACGGCCCGGTTGACGGGACGACCTGACGACCCGTGCTATAGCCCCGTCCGGGACTTCCCGAAGCGGCTCGCCCGCCCTACATGGAGAACCTGAGATGCCCCGCGTCCACAACTTCAACGCCGGACCCGCAGCGCTGCCCCTCCCTGCTCTTGAGCGCGCCCAGCGCGAGCTGCTCGACCACGACGGTACGGGCATGTCGATCATCGAGCACAGCCACCGGGGCAAGGCCTTCGAGGCCGTGCACAACGAGGCTATTTCCCTGCTCCGGCAGCTCCTCGATGTACCGGACGACTACCACGTCCTCTTCCAGTACGGCGGAGCGAGCCACCAGTTTGCCGTGGTTCCCTTGAACCTCCTGCATGCCGGTCGAAGCGCCGATTACATCATCACCGGAGGCTGGTCGGAGAAGGCCTACCAGGAGGCGGAACGCATCGGGACCGTGCGCGTCGCAGGGACCACCGAGGTGGATAAACGCTATACGCGCATCCCGCGCCAGGAGGAGCTGACGCTCGATCCGAACGCCGCATATGTGCACATGACCACGAACAACACCCTCTTCGGCACCCAGTGGCACTGGCTGCCGGAGACAGGGGACGTGCCGCTCGTGGCAGACATGTCCTCGGATTTTCTGTGGAGGCGTATCGACGTCCGCCGCTTCGGGCTGATCTACGCTGGTGCGCAGAAAAACATAGGTCCAAGCGGCCTCACAGTTGTGCTGGCGCGGAAAGATCTGGTCGATGGAGGCCGGAAGGACATACCCACCATCTTCCGGTACGCCACCCACGCCACCAACAACTCGCTTTACAACACCCCTCCGACCTTCGCCATCTACCTGGTCCGGAACGTGCTTGCCTACACCGTCGAGACTGGTGGTCTCGACGAGGTGGAGCGGCGCAACCGGCGTAAAGCCGAATTGTTGTACGGCACCATCGACGAGCGTCCGGATTTTTTCCGAGCGCCCGTCGAGGCAGCAAGCCGCTCATTCATGAATGTGGTGTTTCGACTCCCCAGTGAGGAGCTGGAGAAAAGATTCATCGCAGAAGCGGCGCGGGAAGGAATGGTTGGACTGGCAGGTCATCGCTCCACGGGAGGCATTCGCGTCTCCCTCTACAACGCGGTCGAGGTGGCCTCTGTGGAGTTCCTTGTGAGCTTCATGCGCGCCTTCGCGTCCCGCGGCTGAGGGCGGAGTCTTCGTCGAGAGAGGCACACGTGGACCGTCAGGTTCACCGGCCCCCGTGTGCGCATCGTGCCCGGCATACGATTTCAACGATATTGGCCGTGGCCCGCTTGACGTTGCTTCGCTCGGTACAAAGTTACTGTCAGAAGGAAGTGACCTTCTCCGAGAACTGCACTCACTACAAACAAGAGCCGATAAAGAGAGGATGGAGACAATGGACGACCGCGGAATGCTCCCGGTGGATGACACGACCAACGAAACCTCGGCGACAACGGCCGAAAGGCCGGCTGCACCCGCTGCCCCGTCGGCGCCCCCCGCGAAGAAGCTGCGTGGGTTTGCCGCGATGGACATCGCCCGTCAGCGGGAGATCGCCAGCAAGGGTGGACGAGCCGCCCACGAGAAGGGGACGGCGCACGAGTTCACGAAGGACGAGGCGCGCGCCGCTGGCAAGAAGGGCGGAGAGGCGGTGAGCCAGAACCGCAGGCACATGGCCGATATCGGCCGCAAGGGCGGTGAGCGGGTCAGCCAGGACCGCGAGCACATGGCCCATATCGGCCGCAAGGGCGGCGAGGCCGTCAGCGGCGACCGCCAGCACATGGCGGAGATCGGCCGAAAGGGCGGGGAATCGCGCGGAAGCTCGAAGTCCCAGCCGCCCGCAGCCCCCGAACGGGAGCAGACCTGAACCGTCTGCGCCTGCCAGCAGGGGTAAAGCTGGATCTGGCTTCCCACGGGGGTCCGCGCCCGCGGGGCTCTGAAGGAACCAGCATTCCAGAAGCGCCAGGGCCCCTGGGTGGGGGGAGATGTGCCGGGCGCGCGCGTACGGGCGAAAGCAATGACGCCCGCGCGCGCGTGCGCAGCACCCTACCCCTCCAGGTGTTCCCTCGGAGCACCTGATGTTGCCCTGAGATGTACGGCTCCCGGGCCCTTCGAGAATGGCTCGGAGATCATCACCCCATCACAGGTCGTGGCGCTCGCCTTCCCTGGCACAGGGAATCGGCGACGAATCCACGTCGTGGAAATCAGGGTAGTGAATGAGACGCATCCGCTCTCGCTGGATCTCGGGAAGAGCGACCAGCGAAGCGAGCGGTGTATGCACGCCGAGGTTGGTCTCGTGAAAAAAAAGGTCACTGCCGACCAGCCATTCGATGAGCCCCGGGTCGAAGGCAGTATCCGCGCTGTAGCCAAGGGTGCGGCCGCCCTGCGAGAACTTCAGCGCTGAGGTCGGGATGTGGTGGACCGTCGGCCGCCAGGTCACCTGGAAGGGGCCGATGGTCGAGACTCCCGGGCCCAGCGGCTCCACCTCTGCGTAGTCCTCGAGCGTGAGCTTGCGCGTCATGTAGGGAGCGCTGCTCTCTTTCGAGTTCGGCTCGATGAGCTGTTCCATCCCTCCGCGGAGGCGCGTGTCCCACAGGCTCGCGAGCACCTCGGGGATGGCGTGCAGCTTGGTCTTCCGGCGGGTCACGAACCGCTGGAAGAAGAGAAGCTGCTCCAGACCACCCACGTGATCCCCGTGCAGGTGGGTGATGATCACATGGTCGATCGATTCCAGGCCGACTGCCTCGCCCGACCCCCGAGAGAGGTCGGCGAGCGCCCGCCCGAGGGCCGGCGGCGCATCGACGAGCACCCGCGTGCCGTCGGCTTCGAGCAGCAGGCATGCGTTGTGGTACTTGGCGGTGAACGCGTCACCGACGCCGACGACCCTGACCGAGAATGCCATGGTGGGCAGCAGACTATCGCGTCTGCCACCGGCCGCTGAGGGGTCTCAGCCGGGGACCGCGCCGAGGTCTCCCTGGGTCTCCTTGGGCCCCGGGATCCACTCTTCATCGGGTCCCTCGCCAGGGAGGACGAGCGGGGTGCCGTCGTAGCGCAGGCGCTTGGCCGGCCACACGAAGGTGGAGAAGAGGTAGGCGAGAAGCGAACGCTGATCCAGGTTCGGGTGGATGTGGGGAGCGACCCGCTGCGCGTGCGCCGCTGGCAGCAGGCTCCAGTGCAACCCCGGCTCCATGTGATGGATGGTGTGGTAGCCGTTGTTGTACGTCCACCAGTTGACCACCTTGCCCACGAAGTTGCGCGAGTGGTTGTACTCGCTGTTCTCGTCGCAGCCATCGTGCTGCAGGAGGTTCATCGTGACGATGCCCCAGGCCGCGTACTGGTGGGGGATCAGCACGTAGAGCAGGAACTTCTTCCAGTCGAGCACGAGCAACGCCCCCATCGATCCGAGGAAGATCACCCACTCCAGCAGCATCTGCCGGAACCAGGGCGGGTTGCGCCGGTACATCGCGAAGAAGTAGCGCATGTCCGCGGTGAGGATGTCCTTGCTCACCATGCCGAAGAACAGCAGCCCATTCAGCAGGTGCCACCGGTAGCGCGTCTTCGTCGTGCGCATCACGTCGCGGCGCGTCTGGGTGTGCTTGTGGTGGCTGAGGTTGTGCCCGGGAACGTAGGCGCTCACCGGGTGGCCGTAAGTCAGGGTGAGGACGACCTGGAACACCCGGTTCAACCACCGCTGCCGGAACACCGGAGAGTGCACGGTGTTGTGCGTGGCCACCGCGCCAAAGAACGAGAACCAGCAGGTGAGCACGAGGAGCGGGATGGCCACCCACAGCTCACGGGGCGCGTAGACCCACTGCACGGCGACGAGCGCGAAGTAGGTCGCCACGAACACGAGCGTCTTCACGTCGGCGCGGTAGCGAAGCATGACGGATTCCTCGGCGCTGAGTAGGACCGGAGATGCCGATCCAGACGGAATGGAGACGACCCCTACGTAGCGCATTTGCCGCGTCGCATGTACGTCCGTTTTCCGGCTTTCCCGCTGCGCATACGGCTCCACGCCGCTGCGTGCCGGAGTTCGCAGCCTGCAAGACAGCCCGGACGATGCGCATGCCCGTGCAACGTGGTGACGGATCTCATGCCCCTCGCTTGACGGCGCTCACCGGGGCAGCCAACGTCAGGTGGCCGTGAGCACTTCTTCCATGAGCTCCCTCCGCCCGGACGGCGGCATCTATGGCCTCGACTACACGCCCGACCAGGCGAAGGTCATCCTGATCCCCGTCCCCTGGGAACCTACGACCTCCTACGGAAGAGGCACCGCGCGCGGTCCGGCCGCGATCCTGCGCGCGAGCCACCAGGTGGACCTGTACGACCTTCAGTACGGCCGCGTCTGGGAAGACGGCATCGCCATGCTCGAGGTGGACCCGGACATCGTCCGGTGGAACGCCGAAGCGTGTGCGGCCTCGGAGCCCGTGATCGCTGCGGGAGGGTTCATCGAGAACGATCCGGAACTCGAAGCGCGGGTCGCCCGAGTGAACGTGCTCTCCGCCAAGCTCAACGAGCGGATCACCGCCATCGCCCGCACCTGGCTGGAGCGTGGCCGCATCGTGGGCCTCGTGGGGGGTGACCATTCGTGCCCCTACGGCACCATCGCGGCGCACGCCGAGCGCTACCCGGGGCTGGGCATCCTGCACATCGACGCGCACGCCGATCTCCGCAACGCGTTCGAGGGATTCACCGATTCCCACGCCTCCATCTTCTACAACGTCGCGACCCGGCTCCCTTCGGTGGGACCCATCGTGCAGGTGGGCCTGCGGGACGTGTGCGAGGAGGAGCTCGCGTTCATCGAGGCCTCTCGGGGGCGCCTCGTCCCCTTCTTTGATCCCGTCATCGGCGAGCGCCTCTGCGACGGCGAGCCGTTCAACGCCATCGCCGACGACATCATCAAGGCGCTGCCCCGCGACGTGTACGTGAGCTTCGACATCGACGGCCTCGATCCCTCGCAGGGCCCGCACACGGGCACCCCCGTCCCGGGTGGGCTCACCTTCCGCCAGGTCATGGCGCTCCTCACCCGCCTGCGCCGCAGCGGGCGCCGGGTCGTCGGATTCGATCTGAACGAGGTGGCCCCTGGCCCCTCGTTCCATGCGGGCAACGGCACGAAGACGCTGCACGGAGACGAGTGGGACGCCAACGTCGGCGCCCGCATCCTCTACAAGCTGATCGGGCTGAGCCGCGTCACCCAGCTCGAAACGAGCGCCAGCGCCTCGAACGCAGCGCAGGATCGCACCGGAAAGGCGCTGCGCTCGCCCCGCGTCTAGGGGCTGCGTCACAGCGCCTCCGGGCAGCTCCTCAGCCGAGCGCGCGGCGATACGTCTCGATCGCCAGGTGAACGTCGAGGGTGCCTGCCATCTCCCGGCACGAGTGCATGCTCAGCATCGGCGCGCCCACGTCGATCGTCGCGATCCCCAGCTCCGCTGCCGTGATCGGCCCGATGGTGCTCCCGCACGGGAGATCGCTGCGCACCACGAACCGCTGCGGCGCGAAGCCAACCTCGCCACAGAACTCCGTGAACTGCGCGGCGGTCACCCCGTCGGTGGCGTACGACTGGTTGGCGTTCGACTTGATCACCAGCCCTCGGTTGAGCTGCGGCGCGTGGCGCGGCTCGTGGTGGTCGGCGTAGTTCGGGTGCACCGCGTGCGCCATGTCGGCCGAGATCAGCAAGGAGCCCGCCAGCGCCCGGCGCAGCCCCTGGGGCTCCTCGCGCCCGCGCCACGCCTCCACGATGCGCGTCAGCGTATCCCGCAGCAAGGTCCCCACCGCCCCCGTGGCGCTGCGGCTACCGACCTCCTCGTGGTCGTACAGCACGATCCCCCGGGTCGCCGCCGCAGGCGCGTGTGAGGCAGCGATGAGCGCCTGCGTCGAGGCGTGACAGCTCGCCAGGTTGTCGAGCCTGCCAGCGAAGATCAGCTCGTCGGACACCCCCCCGACCGCCGCCGGCACCACGTCGTACAGACACAGGTCGTACCCCACGATGGCCTCCGACCCGACATCGAGCTCACGGGCGAGCAGGCCGCTGAGCTCCGACTCCTTCCCGAGACCCAGCACCGGCACCAGGTGCTTCTGCGCATTGAGCACCAGCCCCTCGCTGTTCACGCCCCGGTTCAGGTGGATGGCGAGGTTCGGGACCCGCGCCACCGCGCGCCGCACGTCGAACAGCCGGCTCTCCAGCGCCCCGTCCCGACGACGGACCATCACCCGGCCGGCGATGCTCAGGTCGCGATCGAGCCACGTCGAGTAGAGGACCCCCCCGTACACCTCCACGCCGACCTGCTGGTAACCGCTCTTCACGAAGTCTGCGTGGGGCTTCAAGCGGAGGTTGGGCGAGTCCGTGTGCGACCCGATGAGGCGGAACCCGCCCTGCGCCGGATGCTCCGCCCCCGCGACGAACGCCACGATCGACGACCCGTTCCGGATCACGAACCGCTTGTCGCCCGGGGCGAGCGTCCACGCCTCGCGCTCCCCGAGCTCCGTGAAGCCATGCTCCGCGAGCCGGGCAGCCACCTCGCGGGTCGCGTGCCAGGGCGTGGGGGACCGATCGATGAACCCGCAAAGGTCCCGGGCCGCCGTCACCCCGAGGGCGCGCAGCGCGCGCAGCTCCTCCGCCGTCTTCGGGAAGCGCTCCCCGAGCAGCTTCGACGGGCTCCCCGCATCCTCACCCTGGGAGCCCGCGCCCGCCTCCCCCGCGTCCTTCGTCGCCTTCGTCTCCTTCGTCTCCATGGCGCGCCGAGCATAGCAGAGCCCCTCCCCGCGAACCTCGGGCGGTTGTGCTACCGATGCGGCGCGCATGTACCGCCTGATCCGCCCGCTCCTCTTCGCGCTCCCGGCCCACACCGCGCACACGCTCGGCATGCTCGCGCTCGCCCCGCTGGAGCACGTCGCGCCCCTGCGCGCCCTCGTCCGCTCCTCCACCGCGCCTGACCCCCTCCTCCGCACCCGGGTCATGGGCCTCGACTTCCCCTCCCCCCTCGGCATCGCTGGCGGCTTCGACAAGAACGCGCAGCGCGCCCGCGCCATCGCCGCGCTCGGCTTCGGCTTCCTCGAGCTGGGCACCGTCACCGCGCTCGCCCAGGCCGAGAACCCGCGCCCCAACCTGTTCCGCCTCCCTGCCGATCGCGCCCTCGTCAACCGCCTCGGCTTCCCCAACCAGGGCGCCGCGCGCATCTCCACGCGCATCCGCGCCCGTGACGTCGCGCGCCACGCGGGCATCCCCGTGGGCATCTCCATCGGCAAGTCCCGCGCGGTCCCCCTCGATCCCATCGAGCCCGCCATCGCCGACTACCTCACCAGCCTCCGCGCCGCCCGCGATGCCGCCGACTTCGTGGTGGTCAACGTCTCCTCGCCCAACACCCAGGGCCTCCGCGCCTTGCAGGGCGCCGCCGTCGCCAGGGCCCTGCTCGGCGCCCTCGCCGACGACAACCGCGCGCACGGCGCGGCGCTCCCCCTCCTCGTCAAGGTGGCACCCGACCTCGACGACGAGGACTTCGACGCCTTGCTCGACGTCGTCGACGAAGTCGGCCTCGCGGGCATCGTGGCCACCAACACCACCGTCCGCCGCGACGGACTGACCACCCCTCCCGACGTGGTGCAGTCCCTCGGCGCCGGAGGCCTGAGCGGCCCTCCCCTCCGCGCCCGCGCCCTCGCCATGGTACGCCGCGCCCGCGCCCGCCTCGGCGCGAACGCCACCCTCATCGGCGTCGGCGGCGTGGAGACCGCGGATCACGCCCTCGATCTCATCCGCGCCGGCGCCGACCTGGTCCAGCTCTACACCGCCTTCATCTACGGCGGCCCCTCCCTCCCCGCCCGCATCGCCCGCGACCTCTCGGCGCGCGTGGCAGAGTCCGGCGCGCGTTCCATCACCGACCTGCGCGGCTAGCGCTGCGACCCACGAGCCCCTGATTCAGGCACGCAGCGCTGGCTTTCCCCGACCCGAGCGGTACGCTGCGCCCCAGACGTGCAGCAGCGAGAAGGACGCCAGATCGAGGTCCGCATCGCCGGATCCATGCGCGACATCCCCTCCACCGCCTGGGACGCGCTCGACGGCGTGGCCGAAGCCCCGTTCCTCTCGTGGGCCTGGCTCGACGCCCTCGAACAGACCGGCTGCGTGGACGAAGAGGCCGGGTGGCTCCCGCACCACATCACCCTCTGGTCGGGCGACGAGCTCCTCGGCGCTGCGCCCGCGTACATCAAAGGCAACAGCGAAGGCGAGTTCGTCTTCGACCATGCCTGGGCCTCCGCCTCCCACCGCATCGGCGCCCCCTACTTCCCCAAGCTCCTCGTCGCGGTCCCCTTCACCCCTGCCACCGCCCGCCGCCTCCTCGTCCGGCGCCCCGAGGATCGCTCCGAGCTCCTCCCGGTGCTCGCCGAGGCCTTGCGAAAGCTCGTGAGCGCGCTCGACATCTCGAGCGCCCATGTCCTGTTCCCCACTGCCGACGAAGCCTCTGCCCTCGCCGACGCCGGCATGGCCCACCGTCACGGCATCCAGTTCCACTTCGAGAACGCCGGCTACACGAGCTTCGACGACTTCCTCTCCCGCTTCAACGCCAAGCGCCGCCACCAGCTCCGGCGCGAGCGCCGCGAGGTCGAGCAGCAGGGCATCACCCTCACCACCCTGCGCGGCGCGGACATCACCCCCGAGATCGTGGACATCATGTTCACCTACTACGTCTCCACCGTGGAGAAGTTCGCCTGGGGCCGGCAGTACCTGAACCGCGCCTTCTTCGAGGAGATCACGAGCCGCCTCCGTGGCAGCGTCGAGATCGTCCTCGCCCGCGACGGCGCCCGCCCCATCGCCGGCGCCTTCAACATCGCCGGGCCCACCGCGCTCTTCGGCCGTTACTGGGGCGCCTCGGAGGAGCGCCCCTTCCTCCACTTCAACGTCTGTTACTACCACCCCGTCGAGGACTGCATCCGCCGCGGCCTCTCGCGCTTCGAACCCGGCGCGGGCGGCTCCCACAAACTGGTGCGCGGCTTTCTCCCAACCGTGACCCACAGCGTCCATCACCTCGCCCACCCCCGCCTCGACGCCGCCGTTCGGGAGTTCCTCGAACGCGAGCGCGAAGCCGTCGTCTCGCAGACGTTGGACAAGAGCATCGCTTTCCGCTGACGCAGAAGGCCCCCCCTCTCGCTTGACGATCTGCCGGATGCCGCGAGATGCTCGGCCATCATGCATTCCTGGGTAGCTTTGCTCGCTTCGTGTCTCTTCGTCGGCGCGGTCGCCTCCGGCGGCTGCTCCAGCGACGAAGCCTTGAACGCCGAGTCGTCCGTCACGGTCAGCGTCGGCTCCAGCAGCGACACGCGCTTCCTGTGCAACGGCGGGAGCGCGGACGGTTACTGCAACGCCCACGGCGACCTCCCCGAGACCTGCGAGTGCAGCGACTGCCAGCTCACCGCCTTCTGCCGCAGCGCCTGCAACAACGACGGCACCTGCACCTTCGACCCCGAGAACCCGGTCGACGAGGACTGCACCTGCGAGGACTGCTACGGCAGCCACCCGAGCTGCCCCCCGTTCGCCGAGTGCAACAACAACGGCACCTGCGATCCCGGCGAGACGGCCGGCTGCTCCGACTGCGAGAACCCGACGGTCACCAGCACCACCACCACCACCAGCGCGGGCGGCGGCGGCGGCGCGGGTGGTGCGGGTGGCGCGGGCGGCGCGGGTGGTGCAGGCGGCGCCTGATTCCCCTGGGCCTGACGGCGCGCTGATGGCGCCTGCTCTCCGATGCGCTGACGACGCCTGATCCCCGGGCGCCGTCACGCCCCTCGCGCGAGGGTCACCGCGCCGACAGCCCGTACTTCTTCAGGAACGCGCGCACGTGGTGCCGCTCCATCCCGGCGCGGCGCGCCATCTCGCTCACGTTCCCGTCCGTCGCCCGCACCAGATCGCTGAAGTACCGCTGCTCGAAGGCCCCCACGGCCACCCGCTTCGCCTCGCTGAACGCACTCAGGGCGGGCGCCACCTCGCCGCCTCCCTCGAGTGGCAGCACCGAGGCCACCGCCTCCGCGCCCCGCGGCAGGCTCGCCGCCACGCTCGCCACGTTCACCAGCTCGCGCACGTTGCCCGGGAAATCGTGCTGCGCCAGCGTGCTCGTGATCAGGTCCACCACGTCGGGGGTCCGCTCGGGCCGTCCGATCCGCTCGCAGACCCGCTGCACGAGCGGCGGGATGTCCTCGCGCCGATCCCGGAGCGGCGGCAGCTCGATCCGCATCTGCGCGATCCGGAAGAACAGGTCGCTCCTGAACACCCCCGTGTTCATGGACCGCCCCAGATCTCTCCGCGTTGCCGCCACCACCCGCACATCCACCGGCTCGTAGGCGCTCGACCCGACCCGCTTCACCTTCCGCTCGGCGAGCACCCGCAAAAGCTTCGGCTGAAGCTCGGGCGGCAGCTCCCCCAGCTCGTCGAGGAAGATCGTCCCCCGGTGCGCGTCCTGGAACGCCCCGCTCCGCCGCTCCGTCGCCCCCGTGAACGCCCCGCGCTCGTGCCCGAACAGCAAGCTCTCCGCGAGCGGCCCCGGGATGGACGCACAGTCCAGCACCACGAACGGCCCCGCGCTCCGCGACGAGTGCTCGTGGACCGCCTGCGCCACGAGTTCCTTCCCCGTCCCCGTCTCTCCAGTGACCAGGATGGAAAGATCGGTGGGCGCCACCTCGCGCAGCAGCCGGAACAGGTGCCGCATCCGCGGCGACGACCCCACGAGTGGCCCGAAGTCCTCGTCGAACCCGACCTCCACCCGCTCCTTCTCCAGCGGCTCGAACCCGAGCACGCTGCCCCCCACGTGGATCGAGCAGGGCGCGGTGAGGATGCCCTCGCGCACGCGCACTCCACCCACGAAGGTGCCGTTCCGGCTGCCCAGATCGCGCAGCAGCACCCCTGGCCCCTCGGCCCGCAGCTCGCAGTGAGTGGCGCTCACTTCGCGATCGTCGAGCACCACGCCGCAGCTCGGATCTCGGCCGAGCACGATGGGAGAAACCCCGATCCGGAGCGGATCCCGTCCCGGCACAAGAAGCTGCCCACCGCGGACGAACCACTGCACCGCGCGGGCGCGTGTCGCGTCGTTCAACGCGCTCATGCCCTCACAGTAACGCGATCCGACCAGCCGCGACCACATTGCTCGGACCGCCTCGCACGCAGCTCACACCGCCACACCTCACAGGCGTGTGGAGCGGCGATCCGAGCGCGAGCGCAGGACGCTGCGGCGTCCCCTGGACATGAAAAGGTCCAGGGTCCATCGGCGTGATCAGCCCCTCGAACCGCGTATTTGCCGCTGGAAACGACGCGGCGATGGGCGGTACGCTTCCTGCTGTGCACGTGACCAACCCTGACGAACCGCCGCGCAGCGCGCGTCTCGACAGGGCACTGCGCGATCGGATCTCCACGCAGCCGGCTGCGCTTCTCGATCACGAGCCTGCAACGCGCGTGTGAGCTTGCCCGTTGATCCCTTCACCCGGCGCGCCGTGCGCGGCGCCCGATGAGGACGACATGCCGAGAGGACGAAGACTTCATAGCTATCTTGGGGCAGCAGGCCTCGCGACGCTCGCCACGATGGGCGCGGTCGCGGGGTCGGGCTGCAGCGGCAGCAGCGCCGACGAGGCCTGCGTCTCCGACGAGATGTACTTCGCGGAGCAGACCTGGTCGCAGGTGCTCAACGCGAGCTGCATCGGGTGCCACAACCCGCAGGGCATCGCAGGCAACACCAGCCTCGTGCTCAAGAACTCCAGCGAGGCGGGCTTCCTCAGCGCCAACATGGAGATCTTCAAGCAGGTCGCGACCCTTGAGCAGGGAGGCGAGTCGCTCGTCCTGCTCAAGCCGACCCAGAAGGTCTCCCACGGCGGCGGCAACGTCATCAAGGAGGGCAGCAAGGAGTACGAGATCCTCACGGAGATGGTGCGCCGGTACAAGGAGCCCTCCGCCTGCGAGACCGACACCACCGCCTTCTTCCAGGGCGTGCAGCTCGCGTCGGCCCCCGAGACCCTGCGCATGGCGGCCCTCGAGCTGCTCGGGCGCCTGCCCACCGAGGCCGAGGAGAAGGCCGTCGACGAGGGCGGCATGGAAGCCCTCGATGTCATCCTCGATCAGTACCTCCACGAGGAGGCCTTCTACATCCGCCTCAAGGAGATCTACGGCGACGTCTTCAACACCGATCGCTACCTGATGGGCGAGGACGCGATGGGCGTCATCCAGTCGAACCGCGCCATGGAAGGGTACGAGCCGCGCTGGTACAACGGCCTCCAGTACGACGAGGCGCTCATCGAGAAGTACGGCGCCGAGAGCTGGAGCGACCTCGTGAACACGCTCCGCCGCTACACCGTCCAGGGTGTCGCCCGCGAGCCGCTCGAGCTCGTCGCCCACGTGGTCCGCAACGACCGCCCCTTCACCGAGATCCTCACCGCCGACTACATGCTGGTGAACCCCTTCTCGGCGAAGGCTTACCAGATCGAGGCCGAGTTCCAGAACGAGGCGGACCCCACCGAGTTCGTCGAGGTGAAGCGCGAGGGCTACCCCCACTCCGGCGTGATCAGCTCCGAGATGTGGCTCGCCCGCCACCCCACCTCGGAGACCAACCTGAACCGGCACCGGTCGCGCATGGTCTACCAGGCGTTCCTCGGGACCGACATCCTCAAGCTCGCCGAGCGGCGGCTCGACACCTCCTCCGTCGCCGACTTCAACCCGACGCGGAACAACATCAACTGCACCGTGTGCCACTTCAACGTGGACCCGGTCGCGGGCTTCTTCCAGAAGTTCGGCCAGGTCGGCAACTACAACCCGGAGCGGCAGTGGCCCGAGACCCTGATCCCGCCGGGCTTCAACGGGCAGTCCATGGTCCAGGACGACTTCCCCACCGCCAACGTCTGGGGTGTCCAGCGCCTGGCCTACGATCCGCGCTTCGCGCTCGCGCAGATCTACAACGTGCTCACGGGCGTCACCGGCCAGAAGCAGCTCCTCGCGCCGGCCCCCGGCGAGGACAACTTCGAGAACAAGTTCCAGGCCTACCTCGCGCAGTACTACATGTTCAACGAGATCGCCGACGAGTTCATCGCCAGCGACTACGACATCCGCCTCGTCTTCAAGGCGCTCATCAAGAGCCCGTACTTCCGCGCCCGGAACTTCGGCGGCGACCTGACCCCCGAGCGCCAGCAGGAGCTGTCGCAGCTCACGAGCTCCCGCTTCCTCACCCCCGAGCAGCTCCACCGCAAGATCTGGGCGGTGAGCGGCTACCCGTGGCGCGAGGGCCGCTTCGGCACGAACTACCTCCTCAGCACGGAGCGCTACAAGCTGCTCTACGGCGGCGTCGATCACCTCGACGTGCTGCAGCGCATCGGCGAGCCGAACGGCATCATGGCCAACGTCTCCGACCGCATGGCCAACGAGATGTCCTGCCGGAGCGTGCCGCGCGACTTCTCCCTCCCCCAGGAGGAGCGGCTGCTCTTCCCCAACGTCGACGTGAGCTTCGAGCCCCAGGATCGCAACGGGTTCGACGTGGATCCCGCGATCGACGCCATCAAGCAGAACATCCAGTACCTGCACAAGCGCGTCCTCGGTGAGAGCCTGGACATCAGCCACCCCGAGATCGAGCGCACCTACCAGCTCTTCCTCGCCACCTGGCAGGAAGGCGTGAAGGGCATGGCCAAGGCCGAGGACGATCCCGAGCGCATCTCGCGGGATCTGCCCGGTGATTGCCACGTTAACGAGGAGTTCTGGACCTCCAAGCCGCTCCCCGAAGAGATGCGCATCAACGGCGACGAGACGTACACGATCCGTGCCTGGATGGCCGTGATGACCTACATGCTGTCGGACTACCGCTTCCTTTACCAGTGACAGGAGCAGCCATGGATCGTCGAGATTTTCTCAAGTTGGCATCGACGGCTGGCCTCGGCGTCGCCGTGGGCGGCCAGTTCTCTGGTCAGGCCAAGGCTGCCGATCCCTACAGCGGCCCGCTCTGGTTGTTCATCCACGCGAGCGGCGGCTGGGATCCCACGAGCTTCTGCGACCCCAAGGGGACGACGAACCTCGACTCCCCCGACCGCATGAACAACTACCTCCAGGCGGACATCCGCGATGACGCGGGCAACATCAAGTACGCCCCCGTCGCCGACAACGAGACGTTCTTCCCGAAGTGGAGGGACAAGCTCCTCGTCGTCAACGGCATCGACACCGGCACGAACAGCCACGAAGCCGGCGTCCGCACCACCTGGTGCGGCACCCTCAGCGAAGGCCGCCCCTCGCTCGCCGCCCTGCTCGCCGGCGTCTACGCGCCGACCCAGGCCATGGCGTTCATCTCGAACGGCGGCTACGACTACACGGGCAACGTCGTGTCGCTCACCCGCGTGCCCGACACCGGCACGCTCGGCCGGATCGCGTATCCGAACCGCATCAACCCGGGCGACGAGAACACGCGGCTCTTCCACACCGACGCGACGATGCAGCGCATCGCCACGGCGCGCGACGAGCGGCATCAGGTGAAGCTCAGCCAGCAGCACCTGCCCCGCCTGCGCCAGTCGATGAGCACCCTGTACACCTCGCGCCTCGGCCAGAACGAGCTGAAGCAGCTCATCCAGTACCTGCCCGAGGACTTCTACGACAACGGCATCGCGCGCCAGGCCCAGGTGGCGATCGCCGCCTACAAGGCCGGGATCTGCGTCTCCGCGAACCTGTCCACGGGCGGCTTCGACACCCACGGCCAGCACGACCAGAACCACTTCCCGTCGCTCTCCAGGATCTGGACCGGCGTGAACCAGCTCATGGAGTTCGCCGAGGAGCAGGGCGTCGCCGACAAGATCTACGTGGTCATCGGCTCCGACTTCGGCCGCACCCCTGGCTACAACAGCGGCAACGGCAAGGACCACTGGAACATCACCAGCATGATGATGATGGGCCCCAACATCCAGGGGAACCGCGTCATCGGCTCCACCACCGATCGCCACGCCGCGATCAACGTCGACCCGACGACGCTCGCCCCCGTCGAGAGCGGCGGCGTGCGCCTCACCCCGGGGCACGTCCACAAGGCGCTCCGCAAGCTCGGTGGCATCGACACCTCCGAGATCGTCGGCGAGTTCGCGCTCCTCGACACCAAGGAAGATCTCCCGATCTTCGGTTGAGCGCGGCGCTTCACTCCTCCACCGAGAACCCCACCTCCTCGCTCGGCCGTGCACCCTCCGCCTCTGCGCGGACCCGGTGCGCGCCGGGCTTGAGCGCATAGTCGGCCCAACCCTCCGGCGCCGCGAGCACCTGCCCATCCACCACGAACCGCGGCCTGCGCGCCCCCCGCGGCACCGACGCGCGCAGCCGGATCGCCTGCACCGACGCCACCGACGCATCCATCACGAACCGCGCCCCCTCCACCGGGAACACCACCCCCATCGCCTCGCGCCGCGCCCCTTCCTGCGCCGCCTCCTCCCCGCACCGCGGCGACATCTCCTCCGGCGCGACCGGCCTCCCCGCCGCCCTCGCCCAGCCCGCGAGCCGCGCCTCGTACCGCTCCATCACCCGCGCCTCCACCGCGTCCCCCCGGCACAGCGGCCCCGCGCGCAGCCCCGTCTGCCGATCGATCAGCACCTCCTCGTGCATATCGCACGACCCCAGCGCCTCCACCTCCTCGCGCGGCAGAAGCTCCCCGCGCCGGTGCGGACACACGGCCGTCGGCCGCTTCCCCGACAGGCTGCAGATCTCCACCTCCACGATCGCCGCCGGATCCACCGGCTCGAACGCGTGCGGCGGCCGGAGCCGCGCTGCTGCCACCATCGCCCCGTGCAGCAGCGGCCCGGCCCCCGTCACCCCGCTGACCCCCACCATCGGCGACCCGTCGAAGTTGCCGACCCACACCGCCACCGTCACCTCGGGCGTGTACCCGACCGCCACGTTGTCCCGGAACCCCTTCGAGGTCCCCGTCTTCACCGCCGCCGCGAACGGCAGCTCCAGCACGTTCTCCTCGCCAAACGCCCCCAGGCGCGCCTGCGGATCCGCGAGGATGTCCGTCACGATCCGCGCCCGCACCGCGTCGAGCACGCGCACCGGCTTCCCTCGCACACCTGCCGCCGCCGTCCCCTCTCCTGCCGTCGCCGTCCCCTCTCCTGCCGTCGCCGTCCCCTTCGCTGCTCCCCCGTCCCCCTCGCCCAGCACCAGCGCAGCCCCTTGCCTGTCCCGCGCCTCCCGCACTGCCCGCGGCGGCAGGTACGTCCCTCCCCGCGCCAGCACCGCGTACGCTGCCGCCAGGTCCAGGAGCCGCACCTCCCCGTCTCCCAGCGCGATCGCCACCCCGTAGTGCGTCGCCTCCCGGTCCAGCGTCAGAAACCCCAGCGCCCGCAGCCGCTCCAGCACCCGCTCCGGCCCGAGCGCCGCCGCCGCCCACACCGCCGGCACGTTGTACGAGTTCGCCAGCGCCTCCCGCAGCCGCACCGGCCCGTGGAAGCGCCCGTCATAGTTCCGCGGCGCGTAGCTCCCCTCCGCGAGCGGCAGCTCCAGCGCCACGTCGGGCAGCACCGTCGCCGCCGTGTACCCGAGCCGCTCCATCGCCAGCCCGTACACGAACGGCTTCAGCGCCGACCCTGGCTGCCGCAGCGCGAGCACCCCGTCGTTGTGACCGAGCCGCGCCTCATCCTCCGCATCCGGCGCCCCCACGTACGCCAGGATCTCCCCCGTCGCGTTCTCCAGCACCACCACCGCTGCCGCCGTCACCGCCCGCGATCCGAGTGACCTCACCGCCTCCTGCGTCAGCACCTCCACCTCGCGCTGCAGCCCTCGATCGAGGGTCAGCGTCACCTCGCTGACCTTGCCCCGCAGCGCCCCTGCCCTCCGGTCTGCCGCGCCCGAGAGCACGGCTTCCACGAGGTGCGGCGCCCCGAGCCCCCCGCCCCGCCCCGCGACCCGCAGCGGCTCCGCGAGAGCACCTGCCACCTCCGCCTCCGACGCGAGCCCCCCGTCCAGCATCCGCCTGAGGATCCGGTCCCGCCGCCGGAGCAACCGCTCCGTTCCCCGCTGCGGATCGTAGAGCACGGGCCCCCGCGGCATCGCCGCGAGCGCTGCGGCCTCGGCCAGCGACAGCTCCGCCGTCCCCTTGTCGAACGTGAACCGGCTCGCCGCCTCCACCCCCCGCACGCCTGGCCCGAACACCACCCGGTTCAGGTACTGCTCGAGGATCTCCCGCTTCGACAGCGACGCCTCGATCCGCAGCGCCAGCGCCATCTCCCCGATCTTGCCCACCACCGAGCGCGGCCGCGGCCGCACCGTGCGCGCGAGCTGCTGGGTCAGCGTCGACGCGCCCGACACCACCCGCCCCTCCACGCAGAGCTGCCCGAACGCCCGCAGCACTGCCGCCGGATCTACCCCCGGGTGCCACGCGAACCGCCGGTCCTCCGCCGCGAGCAGCGCCCGCTGGATGCGCTCCCCCATCGCCGCCAGCGGCACCCACCGCGCCCGCGTCCCGTCCCCCGCCCGCAGCTCCCGCAGCATCACCCCGTGGCGATCGCGGATCACCACCGACACCTCGCCGCTCTCCGGCCCTCGCACGAGCTCCGGCGGCAGCGGCGTGAACACCGCCAGCACCACGAGCAGCACCCACGGCAGAACGAGGACGGCCCCCGCGATCTTGAGCGCGCGCCGCCCACCACGCGCCCACCACGCGGAGAGGGTCCTGGAGAGCACTGCGCCCACCCGGGTCAGCCGGCCCATCACCGCCTCATCGTTCGCTCATCGTTCGCTCATCGTTCGCTCATCGCCGCCTCACCGCGGCGCGGCCGGCGCAGCCTGTGGGGACGTGCGCACGTCCGGAGCGCCGCCGCGCGCGTCCTGCGGCACGATCTCGATGCCCTCCGCCGCGGTCCGACCGAGCACCTCGGGCTGGTACATCTCCTCCGCCCGCGTCGGCGGCAGCACGAAGCGCCCGAGCGTCGTCGCCCGCGCCAGGTAGCGGTAGCGGTACATCCCCGCCGGCAGGTGATCGACGAAGAACAGCACCCGATCGTCCCGGATCTCGCGGATGAACTCGTTCCTCCCGAACCGCTTGCGCATCGCCCGGGCGTCCTCCTCGTCCCCCTCCTCCTCGTCGGTGTCCTCCTCGGCCATCATCTCCACCCGGTCCACGTCCAGGCTCCCCGCCGTCGTCGCGAGCCGCGCGTCCACGGCCTCGAACCCCGCGGGCAGCGGATCGTCGATGACCACGAAGTCGCGCGGCGACGGCGTCACCACCACCACCTCCCCGAGCACCAGGTCCCCGCCCTTGAACTGCCGCGCGCTGCCCTGCGCCGCGCCCGCGAGCGCCCGCGGCAGCTCCTCGGGCAGCACCGCGCGCAGCGTCTTCTGCACGAAGAACCCCCGCTCCAGCGGCTTCGTCGGCAGCTCCTTCCGCGCGTACCGCAGCCGCGCCTGGTAGAAGAGCCGCCCCTCGCCGTCCGCCGAGAACGCGAGCGGCGCCCCACCCGCGCGGGTGAGCTGCGACGCCGGGATCGACACCCGCGCCTGGCGCACGTCGCGCCCGTGGAACGGCGCCGAGAAGATCTCCGCCTCGCCCAGGAACACCCGCGCGTCGAAGTCCGGCGCCGTCTTCTCCTGCGCCTTGCGGTACTGATCGAGCGCGAGCAGCGACCACGCCGCTTCCTGCGTGCTCCGCCACGTCCCCCCCTTGCGCGCCGCGAGCAGCCCCGCCGCGAGGCGCGCCCCGAGCGCATGCGACGGCCGCGCCGCGAGCAGCCCCCGCAGAACCAGCGCGCTCGTCCGCACCTCCGAGTCCATCAGCGGCGCGTACGCACTGCCGGTGTTCACCACCGCCCGCGCCACCGCCCCGTCGATCCGGATCGCGCCCTCCAGCTCGGTCACCAGCGCGTCGATCTGCGCCTTGTCTCCCTTGCCGAGCACCAGCGCGTGCAGGAGCAGCGCCTTCGAGAACAGCGGCATCTCCGCCCGCTCCTCGAAGGCCCTCGATGCCCGCCCCGGATCCGGCGCCCCCAGGCCCGCCAGCACGTCGAGCATGAACGGCACCACGGCCAGCCGCCGCTGCGCGTACTCCCCCTGCAGCGGCTGCTCTAGCGCCCGGCGCAGCGCGTGCGTCCCCAGCTCCATCACCGAGGCCGGCACCGCCACCTTGTGCCGCTTCGCCTCGCCGAGCCCCCACATCGCGTAGGCGGTCACCCAGTCGTTCGGCAGCGGCGAGTCCGCCCACAGCCCGAAGCCCCCGTCCCCGCGCTGGTTCGCCACGATCGCCGCCACCGTCTTGCTGGCCAGCGCATCCACGTTCTTCGGCAGCTCCAGCCGGAAGTCCCGCGCAAGCTCCCCGAGCGGCAGGAGCGGCACGAGGCGGCTCACGAGCTGCTCCGTGCACCCGTACGGGTACTCCAGGAGCTGCTCCATCCCCGACTCCAGCCCCACCAGCGCCGTCGATGACAGGCTCACCGCGAGGCCCCCCACGTCCGGGCGCAGCGCCGACAGATCCCCGAGCTTCTCCGCGCTCGCCGTCGTGGTGTCCCCGTAGAGCGCCACCGCCTCCGGCGACACCGGCGCCTTCACGTCCCGCGTCACCTCCACCGCGTCGTCCGCGCCGCCGCCGCGCACCTGGAACCGGAGCTTCGCCGTCCCCACCGACGACGCCTCCAGCGCGAACGGCACCTCCCGCGACACTCCCGGCTCCAGCGTCAGCCGCTGCTTCGCCTCGCCGCGCAGCGTCAGCCCCTCCACCGCGAGCGTCACCTCCACCTCGGTCCGCGGCAGCCCCTTCGAGGTCAGCACCACCCCCGCCGCCATCCTGTCGCCGGCGCGCAGGAACCGCGGCAGCGCTGGCCGCGCCATCAGCGGTCGGCTCGTCACCACCCGCTCCTCCTCGTAGCCGAACCGGTCGTCCTCCCCCGCGACCACCGCCATGATCCGGTACGTCGTCAGCGAATCGGGCAGCGTGAACGTCACGCGCGCCTTGCCCTGCGCGTCGGTCACGAGCGACGGGTTGTAGTACGCGCTCGGCCTGAAATCGCGGCGCACCCCGAGCCCCGGCCCCGCGCCCGCGCCGCCGTACAGCCCCTTGTCCTCCCCGAGATCGGTGAACGGGTTGCGCACCCGCCCCATCCCCCGGCGCGACTCCAGCGTCCCCACCTTGAGCCGCCGCGGCGACGCGAACACCTCGAGCGGATCCGGCACCTCGTAGCCGATCAGCGAGAGCACCCCCTCGTCCACCGCGTACAGCGTCACCTCCGCGCGCGCAGGCTTCCCCGCCGCGTCGCGCACCTGCACGTCCACCGCGATCGGCGCACCTGGCCGGTACTCCGGCTTGTCAGGGCGCACCGCGACGTCGAGCCGCCGCGACGCCGGGCTCACCTCGAGCTGCGCGTATCCCAGCCGGAACGTCGGCCCCCCAACGTCCCGCACGTCGACGCCGCCCTTCCCGCCCTTGCTCGCCCCCGCGCTCTTGCCCTTCACGCCGGTCCCCTTCGGATCGGCCGCGGCCCCCGTGCGCCCCCGCAGGAGCAGCACCGACACGAACGCGTTCGGGCGCATGTCCTCGGTGATCGGGATCGACAGCACGGGCGCCGCGCCCTTCAGCGTCACCCGCTCCCGCGTGTACACCCCGGCGCGCTCCACCGTGACCAGCGCGTCCACCGACGCGAACGGTGACTTCACCAGCACCCGCGCCGTCTGGCCCACCTCGTAGCTCTCCCGATCGGGCTGAAGCTCCACCCGCAGCCGATCGCTGTCTCCCCACCCCACCGCGCCCTCGCCCGTCGCGTAGAGCGGCGCTGCAGTGCCCACCGGGTTACCCCGCCGGTCCACCGCCGTCGCGTGCACGAGGAAGTACCCCGCCGCCGGCACGGTGAGGCCGCAGCCCTGTGTCGCCTGGGCCGTCGTCACCCGGCAGCTCCCCACCACCTTGTCCACGGGCGCGTACACCCCGCGGTAACCGCCGCCGCTCACCTGCCGCGCCACGGTCCACGTCCGCTGCACGAGCTCCACCTTCACCGGCACCCGGTCGACCCGCTTCCCCTCCGGGCTCACCGCCAGGATCTCCGGCTGCACGGTGTCGCCGGCCTTCACGAACAAGGGCCCCTCCTTCAGCGCCACGTAGAACTCTGCCGGGTGCACCAGCGCCGTCGTGCTCGACGCCACTGACTGCCGCGACACATCGGTCACCTCCGCCTCGCAGGTGACGGACTCGGTCCCCCGCTGCCCCGGCAGCGCGAGCGACGCGGTGAGCTTCGTCTCCCCGCGCGTGTCGAGCTTCGCCCGGGCGCTCTCCACCTCGCTGCCGCGCGGCGCCCGGTCTGCCAGGTCCGCCGTGAACGCGCCCTCGTCGACCACGAACCCGTCGAGCCCCGGCGGCGTGAACGACGCCTCCGCGCGCGTCACCCCGAGCCGCGCGTCGGCCCCACTCATCGGCGCGCCGAACAGGTAGTCCCCCCGCGCCACGAACGTCGCCTTGTCCCCGCGCACGTAGCTCGGGCGATCCGGCTCCACCGTCGCCTTGATCTCCACGGGCCGGTACTCCGCGACCTCCACCGTCGCCGAGGTCTGGTTGTAGCTCACCGGATCCCCGTCCACCTTCGCGTTCAGGCTGTAGGTCCCGAGCTGCCCCGTCGCCGGGATCTTCGCGTCGAGCGAGAAGGTACCGAACGCGTTCAGCGCCACCTCCTGCGTGAGCAGCGCCTCCCCCTCCGGCGACTCCAGCGAGAACCGCACCCTCTTCCCCGCCGGCGTGCGCGTCCCCCGCCCCGCCTCCTCGCGGAAGATCCCCTTCACCTTCACCGTGTCCCCCGGCCGGTAGATCCCCCGGTCCGAGAACACGATCCCGAGCGGCCGATCACTCCCGAAGTCGTACGACGGCCCGCCGTAGCGCCAGCCGTTCAGCATGTCGTCCACACGCTGGTACATCCAGTCATTGCCCGCGCGCACGAAGAGCACCGAGCGCTCCGCGCGTTGCGGCTCCGGCGTCCACGCGCTCGCCGCGATGGTCGCGAAGCCCGCCGCGTCCGTGCGCACCGTGGCCGGCGGCGCTCCTGGCCTCCGGATCGACACCTCCGCGCTCGGTACCGGCGCCGCGTCCGAGAGCCGCGTCACCCACACGAGCGTCCCGTACGGCGACACCTTCGCGCTCACCCCGAGATCCGTCACCTGGAGGATCTTCACGTCCGACTCGAGCTGCGCCGCCCCGCGCCCTGGCCGCGAGGCGTACGTGATCCCGATCGCCAGCGGCCCCCGCCGATCCTTGCCGCCCAGCACCTCCTCGGTGCGCACCGGGTGCGTCGCCGGCTTGTTCACCGCCGCCGCGGGCTTCACCTCGACGCGCTTGCCTCCGGGCAGCGCCGCGATCTCCGCCATCCGCGGGCTCCTCCCCGGCGCGTTCTCGTCGGCCTCCAGCGCCAGGATCGCCTCCTCCGTCAGCGCCCCCGTCGCCACCTCCAGCGACTTGACGTTCATCGAGACGATCGGCACCTCGCGCGCCGTCCCCGGCTCGAACACGCTCCCCACCACGCCGATCTGCGCCTCGGGCCACCGGTCGTCGAAGCGCATCTCCCGCGTGAACGCCGCGCCGAGCGCCTGCCCGAACTCGTCCTTGAGCCCCGCGGCCACCTTCAGGCGCACCGTCGATCCCGGCACGAAGCGCCCGTAGACCTGCAGGCTGCGCACGAAGTCATCGTCGTTGTACCAGTCCGGCCACCGGATCTTCACCCCCGAGTCCACGGTGATGGCCTGCTTCGCGTCCCCGAAGCGCACCCGGTTCGAGAAGTCCAGGGAGAGCCCCCCGTCCGCCGCGCACCGCTCGTGCGGCGTGTCGTCGTCGCAGTCGACCTTCTCGACCCGGAGCGGCCCGTAGGTGTGGAAGGTGTGGCGCAGCGCCTTGCCGGCGACGAGCGGCCCCTCCGTCCCGCGCAGCTCCTTGTCCACCGTGAGCACGATCTGGCTGTCGAGCGGCAGCGGCGCCTCTGGCGTGATCTCCGCGAGCATCGCGTTGTCCTTGTCGGGGCGCCGCAGCGTGAACGGCACCCGAGTTTCCTTGCCGCCCGCGCCGCCCACGCCGCCCACGCCGCCCACGAAGAGCCCCACGTGCTTCTGGATCGCCGCGTCGGCGATGGGCTGGTTGAAGCGCAGCTCGAACTTCGCGTCCCGCTGCAGCTCCGCGCCCTCGTACGGCTCGGTGCTCACCAGCCGCGGCCGCGCGGTGCTGAAGCGGATCACGAAGGGCTCCGCGAGCGCCGTCCCGTCGAGCGCCTTCGTCCCGGCCGGCACCTCCACCCGCATCTCGGTCGCGCGCGGCAGCCCCTGGTCAGGCACGAAGGAGACGGCGCTCGTCCCCACCCACATCCATCGCCCGGGCACCGCCGGCGTCAGCGTCACTGGCGCCGCGGCCTCCGCGCCCGCCAGATCCAGCGGCCGCATCGGCCGGTCGAAGACCAGGCTGATCTCCGCGGACTCCTGCGTCGCCCCGTTCGGGGTCGCGAACACCACCTTCACCGGCCCCGTCGGCGCCGCGGCGAGCGCTTCCCCTCCCGGCGCGAGCGTCCCGCGCGTGGGCACCTGGGGCGCCCGCGCGCCCTGCACGCACGCGAGGCCGAAGGAGAGGACGACGAGACCGAGCGGCGCCGCGCGGAGAGCCGGGGCGCGAAGACCGAAGCGCATGCCCGCGAGTCAAGAATGTTGGCCCGTCGGACGCAAGCGGCGGATCGGGATTCTCCCTCCCTTCACCGCGCGCGGCGAGCCCCCTCCTCCCTTTTCACGGCGGGAAAGCGGCCCCCCCAGGAGGCTTTCCGCTAGCATTCCCTCCTCATGAAGCTCACCCGGATCGAGCTGGGGAACCTGCGCTGCTTCCGGAAAGCGACCTTCGATCTGATGCACCCGAGCGGCGACAGGCCGCTCGACGTGGCCTTGCTCGTGGGCCCCAACGGCTCCGGCAAGTCTGCGCTCCTCCGGGCCCTGGCGCGCTTCTTCACGCACCTCGTCGGCACTTACGACGGCGGCGCCTTCGACCTCTCCGACATCCGCCACGGCGAACTCGCCGCCACCATGTCCGTGCACCTCCAGGACACCCTGGACGACGGCACCCGCACCACCCTCGACCTGCAAGGCATGCTCACCCGCGTGCCCGTGGCGGTCCAGATCCGGCAGGACGACCCCCGCCGCCACTTCATCGTCGACCACGACCCCATGCAGGAGCTGCTCTGGAGGGCCGACCCTGCGCGCCAGGTCGAGCGCACCCTCGGCCAGGGCTTCCACCTCGTCGACGTCGCCCCCGGCGCTGTGCGGTGGCGCGACGCCGTGCTCGCCAGCAGCGGGAGCGCCGGCCTGATCATGGCCTTCGGCTCCCACCGGGTGATGACCTCCACCCAGATCCCGGGCCCGCGCCGCGACGGCGTCCTCACCCATCGCGCCGCGCACGCGCTCCGCCCGCTGAGCGGCACCCCCGACGCGCTCGCCTCCCGCGCCCGCGATCTCGCCCAGTGGATCGTGAACCTCGACTTCCTCCGCGCCCGTGCCAGGGCCGACCGCGGCGTGAGCGCGCCCCTCTGGTCCGCGCTCCAGACCGGCCTCGACAAGCTGCTCGCGCCCTACACCTTCGAGGGCATCGACGACGATTTCCGTATTCTCTTCCGCACCCCGCACGGCACGGTCCCGCTCGACGATCTCTCCCAGGGCTTCGCCAGCGTGTTCCTCATCGTCGCCGAGCTGCTCCTCCGCGGAAGCCTCGCGGCCTCGAAGCCCACCGACATCTTCCAGCAGGAGGCCGTGTGCCTCGTCGACGAGATCGAGGCCCACCTCCATCCCCGCTGGCAGGAGACCGTCATCTCCGGCCTGCGCGCCCTCTTCCCGCGCCTGCAGCTCATCGCCACCACCCACTCCCCCTTCGTCGTGGCCTCGGTCGAGCCCTGCAACGTGTTCCGCCTGGACGAATCCTCCTCCTGATCCTCCTCTCGCCTGCAGGTGCTCCTGACCCGACGCCGCGCCTCTCCCGACGCGCCCGACCTGCGGGACGTACGAGATGCCGCTTCCGTGCATTTCAGGGTGCGCAGGCCGCTACCCACCGCCTGGGGTCGGTCATCGAAGGAGGTGCAACGAACATGGAGGACAGGATGCGCGACGAGCCGCCGACGACAGCCACCATGGTCTACCGCATGGACCTTCATCGCTCCGCCGCCTGGCCCGCCCTCCCCGAGATCCTGGAGCGTGTCTTCTTCATGGCGCGCACCGAGGAGCGCTCCCCCTGCCGCTCCGCATCCTCCATCCCCCCGCGCTCCGTCTCGGGGAGCGACGCCCCGCCTCCGAGCGCGATCGACCAGCACTACGACGAGCTCGGGCGCCTCGCCAGCCTGCGCGACAGCCCCTACGCCAGTCCCACGCTGGAGCACGACATCGCCGACGCCTTCCAGCGCCTGCGCACGCTCCAGCAGCGCGAGGCCGAGGCGATCCGCACCGAGACGCTGTCGCGGCTGTCCTCCCCGCACCAGGGCCCCTCGGAGCGTGGGCTGGAGCGTGGGCTGGAGCGTGGGCTGGAGCGTGGGCTGGAGCGTGGGCTGGAGCGTGGGCTGGAGCGTGGGCTGGAGCGTGGGCTGGAACGTGGTCAGGAGCGCGCGCTCCGCGTCGACGACCTCTTCGCCGACTGCGACGACGCCGACCTCGACATCCTCACCTCGGATCAGATCTCCCCGAAGGCGCGCTGAAGGCGCGCTCAAGCCCGGGAGCCTTCGCCCTCAACCACGCGGCGGTCCCCCGAGCCGCGACGAGCGCGCGCCGGCGAGGAGCGCGAAGACCATCGCGCCCACGACGACCACGCCGAGGCCCACGCGCAGGGAGAAGGCCTGGCTGACGAGCCCGATGAGCGGAGGGCCGAGGAAGAAGCCGAAGTAGCTGACGGTGGTGACCGTGGCGATGGCCCGCCCCGGGTTGTCGGAGTTGCGCCCCGCGGCGCCGAACGCGAGCGGCGCGACGGTGGAGAGCCCCGCGCCGACGCAGCCGCAGGCGATGACCGCCGCGAGCGGGGTGCCGAGGAGCAGCCCGATGCCGAGGCTCGACGCGGCGAGCCAGCCTCCGGAAGCGACGAGCGCCCGGGGCCCGAAGCGCTGGGTGAGGCGGTCGCCGCAGAGGCGCCCGACGGCCATCATCAGGCTGAAGGCGGCGAAGCCGGTGGTCGCGTAAGCCTCGGAGGTGCCGAGGTTCTGGCGCAGGTACACCGCGGACCACTCGGCCATCGCGCCCTCGCCGATGAAGCAGCAGAGCCCGATGATGCCCAGGGAGAGGAGCCAGCGCGGTGGCCAGGCGCTGCCGGGAGGAGCCTGCCCCGCGGCGTCCGCGACCGGCACCTTGCCCGCAGACCTCAGGAGAAACCGGCTCGCGGCGAGGATGACGGCCATGGAGAAGAGCCCGGCGCCGAGGAGGTGGGCCTCCGGCGAGATCCCCGCGTCGGCGAGGCGGCCGCCGATCACCGCGCCCGCCATGCCCCCGCCGCTGAACGCGGCGTGGAACGAGGACATGATGGGCCTGCCGTAGGTGCGCTCGATGGCCACGCCCTGGCCGTTCATGGAGACGTCGAGCCCACCGCCGCCCCCACCCCACGCGAGAAGGGCGAGCGCGAGGAGCGGCAACGAAGGCGCCGTGGCGAGGACGCAGGTGCACGCCGAGAGGAAGACGCCGCAGGCCAGGGTGAGGCGGCGGCTGCCCAGTCGCCCCGTCAAGGCGCCGACGATCGGCATGCAGATCATCGCCCCGAGGGCCGGGGCGAGGAGGACGAGGCCGAGGGCGCCATCGCTGGCCTGGAGGCGCTCCTTCACCGCGGGGATGCGCGCATACCAGTGGGCGACGACGGCGCCGTTCATGCAGAAGATCGCGAGCACTGCCGTCCGCGCGAGGCGCGTGGCGCGGGCTCCCGGGGACGTCTCAAGCGCGGCGCGCGACAAGGCTCACCTGCAGAGGTCGGGAGAGGGCGCGCTGGATAGATCCGGGGTCGAAACCGGCGTCGCCACATACGCGGAGGTCCGTCACCAAGCTGTGGGATGCCGTGGCCCCCGGGGGGGTTGTCCACCGCAGAACGCCGTCCCCGAGGTCGACGTACGGCCTCTCCACTGAACAGGCTTGGGGTTCGCGACGTATACCCTTGGGGTCCGCAACCCCAGCCGCTGGCGACCGCGATGCCAGCCGCTGGCGTCCCCGATGCCAAACCGATGGGGTCCGCGACCCCGACCCTTGGCGTCCGCGACCCCGGCCGTTGGCGTCCGCGATGCCAAGGGTTGGCGTCCGCGAGGCCAACCGTTGGGGGTCCGCGATGCCAAGGATCGGGGTCCGTGAGGCCAACCGTCGAGGTCCGTGAGGCCAACCGTCGGGGTCCGTGACGTATCCCGCTGACATCGGCGACATATCCCGCTGGCGTCGGTGACGTATCGCGCTGGCGTCCCCCATGCCACACGCTGGCATCCACCACGCCCACGCTCGGGGTTCGCCATGCCAAGGCTCGGGGTCCGCGATGCCCGCGACGTACGCCACCTGCACCTGGCCCTCGGGGGCGACCTCGCGCTGGGCCTCCTCTTCGCTCCCGCTGCCTGGCGTCACGTCGGGAGGTCGGTTCTGGCCGGCTTTCGGGACCTTGCGGCAGGCGAGGGCGTCCTCGGGAATGATTTTCCCGGCGCGCCGTTGTAAGGGGCCGCTGGCGCCTCGGGGCCGGCTGCAAGGCCTGGACCCCGGCGCGCCTCCCAACCTGGAACGGTGCGCTCGTGATCGAGATCCGCGATCTCTACAAGTACTACGGCGACCGCCGGGCCGTCGGGCCCCTGTCTTTCACCATCGAGGCCGGCGAGATCGTCGGTCTCCTGGGGCTCAACGGCGCCGGCAAGACGACCACCCTCCGGATCCTGGCGTGCGATCTGTTGCCCTCGTCGGGGACGGTGCTCGTCGATGGTCTGGACGTGGTGGACAACCCCCACGAGGTGCGGTCACGCATCGGCTACCTGCCCGACAGGCCGCCCCTCTACGACGAGATGACACCCCGGGACTTCCTGGCCTTCGCCGCAAAGCTGCGGGGGATGGACGGGTCCACCGCAGAGAAGCGGGTGCCCGAGGTGCTGGAGATGACCGAGCTCGGAGGCGTGGCCGACGACGCGATCAGCTCGCTCTCCCACGGGTTCAAGCAGCGGGTGGGGATCGCGCAGGCGATCGTGCACAAGCCGCGGCTCCTGGTGCTGGACGAGCCGATCAGCGGGCTCGATCCGGTGCAGATCGTGGAGATGCGGCGGCTGCTCAGGAACCTGAAAGGGGAGCTGACCATCCTGCTGTCGAGCCACATCCTCTCGGAGATCAGCGAGACCTCCGACCGGATCCTGGTGATCCGCGACGGGACGATCGGTGCACAAGGGACCCCCGAGGAGCTGTCGACGAAGCTGCTCGAAGGCGTGCGCTTCGAGATCACGGTGGTCGGCGGGTCCGTCGCAGTAGGCTCGGCCGCCGAGGTGCTGCGCTCCGTGGAGGGCGTGCTCGCGGTGGAGCCGACGTCGTCCACCGAGCCCGGCGAGGCACGCGCCTTCCGGGTGGAAGCAAGCCGCGACGTGCGCGCCGCGCTGGTGTCGACCCTGGTGGCCAGAGGCCTGGGCGTCGTGGACCTGCGCCGCAGCGAACGCGAACTGGAGACAGTCTTCCTCCGCCTCTCCGCCGGCACCGGCAGGGCCGGGGCCGAAGAGGGGGCGCTGCCCCCTACGCCCCCCTCGGGGGGGGCTACCCCGCAGAGGAAGAAGGAGAAGCGGGAGGCGTCGGAGGCGGAGACGACGAAGGCCGAGACGCGGAGGGCCAAGTCGGAGGCCGAGGCGAAGAAGACGGAAGCTGAGGCGAAGAAGGCCAAGGACGAGGAAGACGAGGGAGAGTCGACATGAGAGGGGCGCTGCTCGTCGCGCGGAGAGAGCTCTCCGCATACCTTCGATCGCTGCTCGGCTACATCGTGGCCGCCGGCGCGCTGCTGATCGAGGGGATCTACTTTCAAGCCTACGGGCTGGGCTCGGGGCCGAAGCTGTCCGCAGAGGTGCTGCTCAGGTTCCTCGACGGGACCTGCGTGGTGACCATGGTGGCCGCGCTGATCCTGAGCATGCGGCTGCTCGCAGGGGAGCGGGAGCACGGGACGCTGGTGCTGCTGCGCACGGCGCCGATCCGGGACGGTGAGATCATCGCCGGGAAGTTCCTGGCGGCATTCACGCTCATCGTGCTGATGACGGCGACCACGGTGTACATGCCGCTCCTGATCTTCGTGAACGGGAAGGTGTCGGTGGGGCACATCCTCACGGGATACGCGGGGGTGCTGCTGGCCGGCGGGGCCGCGCTGGCGATCGGGATCTTCGCGTCGACGCTGGCGTCGAACCAGGTGGTGGCGGTGATCAGCGGGGCGGCGCTCATCGTGACGATGGCGCTCCTGTTCTGGGTGGCGCGGGTAACAGAGCCCCCGGTGAACGACTTCCTGTTCGCGCTGAACCTGTACCCGCAGCGGCAGCGGCCCTTCCTGAACGGCGTGCTGCGGCTGGAGAACGTCCTCTACTACGTGGCGGTGGCGTACTTCTTCCTGCTGGCCGCGACACACACGCTCAGGGCGCGGAGGTGGCGGTGAAGGACGAGAAGGAGCCGCAGGTGAAGACCGAGGCGAAGTCCGAGGTGACTGCCGAGAAGGTGAAGAGCACTCCCGCGGGGGCGCCGCTGCCGGTGCAACCCGGGGCGTGGATGGTGCCAGCCTACCTGGTGGCGCTGCTCCTGCTCTTCCTCGGAGAGCGGGTGGTGCCGACCTTCGACGCGGCGCGGTACGCGCTGTCGGGGCTCGGCGTGGCGGTGATGGCGCTGGTGACGGCGCTGCGCTTCGTGGCCGCGGTGCGGGAGCAGGGGGAGCGGAGGTCGATCGAGCGCGCCCTCGCGTTCCTGTCGCTGCTCGGGCTCGTGGCGATCGCCCTGTACTTCAGCACGACGGACACGGGGCGGAACCTGATCGGGTGGGCGACGATGTCGCCCGAGACGCGGACGCGGGTGCACGGGGCGACCACCGTGGGGTGGATCGGGCTTTTGGTGATCGCGACGCTGCCCTTGTTCTTCGGGGAGCTGGCGCTCGCGCCGATGCGGAGGGCGCCGCAGCTCGAAGGGCGGCGGGTGCGGGCCGCGGTGGTGTCGGCGATGACGCTGTCGTTCGCGGCAGTGTACGCGGCCCTCTTCGTGTACGCGGCCGGTGAGCTCGATGTGAAGGCCGACTTCTCGTACTTCCGGACCTCGCGGGCGAGCGAGTCGACGCGCAAGGTGGCCCAGGGGCTGACCGAGCCGGTGAAGGTGACGGCGTTCTATCCGCAGCTCAACGACGTGGGCGTGGAGGTGGAGGGCTACCTGCGGGAGCTCGCCGCAGGGACGCCGAACCTGCAGGTGGAGGTGCAGGACCGGCTGATGAACCCGGGCCTCGCCAAGGACGCGAAGGTCACCCAGGACGGGGTGGTGGTGCTGCAGCGCGGTCCGGCCCGAGAGCTTTTGACCGTGGGCGCGGACATCAAGACCGCAGCGACGAAGCTGAAGTCGCTCGACGCGGACTTCCAGAAGGCGCTGCTCAAGGTGATGCGGTCGCAGCGGACCGCGTACCTGACCGTGGGCCACGGGGAGATGAACGAGGCCGCAGGCGCGCAGGCGAAGGAGGGGCGGAGCGCGAAGAACCTGCGCAAGATGCTCGAGTCCCAGAACTACGCGGTGAAAGACCTGGGCCTCGCGCAGGGGCTGGGGAGCGAGATCCCGAAGGATGCCTTCCTGGTGATCGTGCTGGGGCCGTCGCAGGCGCTCCTGCCCGAGGAGGTCGCGGCCCTGAAGCGGTACGCGGACGAGGGCGGGAAGCTGCTCTACGCGCTCGATCCCGACGCGAAGGTGGACCTGGATCCGCTGGCGGCGACGGTGGGGCTCACCTGGAAGCCCGAGCCGCTCGCGAACGACAAGGTGTACGTGCGGCGGCGGTACAACGACTCGGACCGGGGGAACCTGGTGAGCACGCGGTACTCGTCGCACGCGTCGGTGTCGACGCTGAGCCGCAACGCCTCGCGGGCGCCGACGCTGTTCCCCGGGGCGTCGTCGCTCGACAAGCGCGAGGGCGGGGACGAGTCCGTGAAGGTGGACTTCACCGTGAAGTCCATGGGCGAGACGTTCACCGATCTGAACGGGAACTTCACGATCGACGAGGCCGGCGGGGAGAAGCGGACGACGTACAACCTGGCCGCGGCGGTCTCGAAGGAGATCGGCGGGGACGAGAAGAAGGAGATGCGGGCGTTCGTGGTGGCCGACGCGGACGCGCTGAGCGACGCGGTGTTCGGCAACGATCCCAACGTGGTGCTGACGCTCGACGCCATCCGCTGGCTCGGCGGCGAGGAGAGCTTCGCCGGGACCGTGACCACGGCGGAGGACGCGCGGATCGAGCACACGAAGGAGAAGGATCAGCTCTGGTTCTGGGGCACCATCGCGCTCGGCCCGGCCGTGGTGATGGGTCTCGGGCTCATCGTGACGCGCCGGGGTCGGCGCGGGAGGCGGGCATGAAGGTCGAACGTGGTTTCTTCGTGCACCTCGCGCTGCTCGTGGTGGCAGCGGCCTTCGCGGTCGGGGTGTGGACGCGGGACAAGAAGGCCGCGGCGCAGTCGCAGGCCGACGTGACGGTGTGGCAGGGGCGCGCCGACGACGTGGAGCGCATCGCCTACGAGGGCAAGAAGAAGAAGGTCGTCCTCGAGGCGAAGAAGGACAAGGTGGGGCGGTACTTCATCGGGTCGAGCGAGCGGGAAGCTGCCGCGCCCGAGGGGGAGAAGCCGGCCGAGGACGAGCCGCAGGGCAAGCAGGTGACGTTCGTGTCCGTGGGCGGCGCCGAGAAGCTCGCAGAGATGCTGGCGCCGCTCAAGGCCCTGCGGGGGATCGGGCGGATCGGCGACGATCGCGCGGCGGAGTTCGGGCTGGACGCGCCCGAGGGGACGCTGACGGTGACCATCAAGGGCGCGGAGCGGCGGCTGACGTTCGGCGCGGCGACGCCCGGGGGCGCCGACAGGTACGCGCGGGATCCGGGGAGCGGCGAGGTGTACGCGGTGAAGGGCGACATCTTCCGGGACCTGGATCAGGCGGACTCGCGGCTGCTCGAGCGGGATCTGCACGAGTGGCGCGACGTCGACGTGACGGCGGCGAAGGTGACGGCCGGCGACAGGTCGCGAGAGCTGCGGCGCAGCAGCGGGGGCGACGGGAAGAAGTTCTGGGCCGACCCGGGCAGCGAGGGACAGGCCGACGAGACGGCCGGCAACTGGATGACGAAGCTCGATCGGCTGCGCCCGACCGAGTACCTGCCCGCAGCGCCCGAGGGCCGCGAGGTGGTGGTGCGGGTGGACTACATGGGCGCCGGCGGGGCGCTGGGGTTCGTGGAGCTGGTCAAGGTGCCTGGCACTGCGGGCGGCAAGGCCGAGTACTCGCTCCTGACGGAGCGGCTCCGCCTGAACGGCAAGGTGCCGGCGACACTGGCCGAGCAGGTCGAGCAAGACCTGGGCGCCGTGGTGAAGTGAAGCGCTGACGAGGGAAGGCGGCGCAAGCGCGCCACGCAGGGCGGGGCAGTCCGAGACATCCTCGGCGCCCCCGGACCTCCTACCTCCACGCCCCTTCCCCGTCTCGTTCCCGCGGCTTCCCTCCCCTTCGCCTCCCGCCTCTCCCCTCCCTCGCTGGCCTACCCTCCCTCGCGGCCCTCCCTTCGGGCCCCCTTCCCGGATCTCTTTACTTGCGGCGGCGGGCCGGCTTCTGCGAGGCTCGCACCGCGATATGCAGCTTCGAACCTGGACCTTTCTGGCGATCAGCGCCGTGGCGCTGTGCTCCGCATGCAGTTCGACGCCCCCGGCCGAGGCTCCGTCCCAGGACACCGTGGAGCCGGAGCCGGAGCCCCCTCCGCCCCCCAAGCCGAAGCCCTGCGAGGCGCTCGACGAGAAGTGCGAGGCGGACGCTGACACGCGGTCGAAGATCGCGAAGAGCGCGCTGAAGTTCCGCCCGGTGAAGGGCTGGACGTACGCGCAAGGCACCGAGGCGACGGTCGCGCAGCAGGGGGAGAGCGGCGCGGCGGTGGCTGTTGCCGAGGTGGAGACGGGCACCGATGCCAAGGCGGAACCGACGAAGCGCGACGAGGCGCTGGAGGCGCTGGCGAAGCAGATCGGCGTCACGCCTCCGAAGAAGAAGGTGACCTGGAAGAAGCCGCTCGAGGAGAAGTCGGTCGGCGAGATGAAGATCGGCCTGTGGCAGCTCGAAGGGGCGAACCGCGGCGACAAGAAGGGACCGCTCCTGATCTTCGCGGGCCAGGTCGCGGACGGGAAGGTGCTGCTCGGGCTGGGGTTCGTGCCGGAGGACGACACCTCGGGCGCCGACGCGGCCATCCTGGAGTCGATCGACTCGATCTCGGACAAGTGACACCGTGACAGCACCGAACTTCGCACCCGGCACGCCCGTCGCGGGCAAGTTCACGATCCGCTCGCTGCTCGGCTACGGGGGGTCGACGGCGACCTTCAGGGCCGTGTCCTCGGATGGGCGGGAGGTGGCGCTCAAGGCGTACGCGCCGATGATCGGGCAGCGGCCCGATCTGATGGGGCAGCTCCAGCACTACGTGGCGGCGACGAACGCGCTCCCCGCCGACCTGTGCACGCCGATCCTGGAGGCGGGCTACGATCAGACCACGGCCGCGCCGTTCACGGTGACGGAGTTCGTCCACAACCCCTCCGTCGCGCAGCTCGTGATGCGCCGGCCGATGTCGCCGGACGAGGTGAGCGCGATGCTACGCACGCTCGCGGCGGTGCTGGACGCGGCGCACACGCGGGACATCTTCCACCTGGGGATCAAGCCGACGAACCTGTTCGTCGACGCGAGCGGGCCGGGGAACCTGAAGGTGAACGACTTCGGGACCATCCTCGCGCGGAACGCGCTGCCGACGCAGGAGGGCTACATGACGTCGGCGCCGTGGATGGCGCCGGAGCAGGTGCAGGGCGGGGTGCCGCCGAGCGCGGCGACCGACATTTTCTCGGCGGCGCTGGTGGCGTTCTACGCGCTCGTGGGACGGCCCTACTGGCGGTCCTGCCAGGGGACGCCGGACATCGCGGCGTGGCAGCGCGAGGTGATGTCGCCGCGGACGCCGGCGTCGGCGCGCGCGCAGGAGCTCGGTGCGCCGCTCGATCCGGGCCTCGATCCGATCTTCGCGCGGGCGCTGGCGATCGATCCGCGCGAGCGCTACCGGTCGATGACGGAGTTCGCGGCGTCGTTCGGCGGTTTCCCGAGCGGGCTCGGTCAGGCGATGACGCTGGCGATCCCCGCCCAGTCCTCGGCGTACGCGGTGGATCCAGGGCCCCCGAGGCCGCAGGGCGGCGACGCGGCGATGGGTGGCTATCCGTCGGTCGACGCGCTGCGAGGCCTGGCGCCAGGGATGGCTGGCGCGGGCGCGATGGGCGGTGGTGCGATGGGCGGCGCGCCCGGCATGCCTGGCGTGCCTGCCACGGCTGCCGGTCCCGAGATGCCTCCGTCGGCGCTGCAGACACATGTGCCGATGCCCGGTGGGATGGGCGCCGGGCCGGGTGGCCCGCCGCGGACCGCGTCAGGTCGGGCGATGCCGATCGTGGTGGGCGTCGCCGCGGTGCTCCTCGCGGTGGGTGCGGCGAGCGCGTGGTGGCTGATCGGCAGTTCCGACGACACGCCGACGCCGGTGGCTTCGACGTCGGCGAGCGCCGAGCAACCTCCGGTGCCTGCGACCACGGCGACGGAGGTGGCAGCGCCGACTCCGCCTCCGGACACACCCCCGCCGACGCCGGCCCTCGATGACGCCGGGACACCTCCGGACGACGCGGCCCCCGCAGCGCCAGAGACGGTCTCGGTGAAGGTTACCTGCAAGCCCGAGGACTGCGAGGAGATCACCATCAACAACAAGGTGGAGAGCGGCGATCTGCAGCTCGCGCCGGGCTCCTACCGGCTCGGCGTGAAGCGCACCGGCTACTTCCCCCGCGTCGAGACGATCGTGGTCGAAGCGGGCAAACCGCTGGAGAAGGAGGTCACGCTCACCGTGGCCAAGGCCACGACCCCCTCCACGCCCACCGGGAACACGACCGCCGCCCCCTCGAAGAACTGCGGCAAGTTCCTCAAGAAGTGCAAGTGAACCGGAGGAGATAGTCCTCCGGTCCCCTCCCCCCTCATCGACAAGCGCCGCGCCTCGCCACACTCGCCTCGCTGCACCTCTCTCGCTGCACCTCTCTCGCTGCACCTCTCTCGCTGCACCTCTGGCCACGCCCCCTCCACGCCGACCCAGTCGCCGACGCGGGAATCGACGGCACGCGACGCCGCCAGCGCTACGCCCGAGGATGCGCCTTCCGGTAGGCCGCGCGGACGTGGTCGTCGGCGAGGTGGGTGTAGACCTCGGTCGTGGCCACGTCGGCGTGGCCGAGCAGCGTCTGGACGGTGCGAATGTCGGCGCCGCCTTCGAGCAGGTGCGTCGCGAAGGAGTGGCGGAGCTTGTGAGGGGAGCTCGGCTTGGTGATGCCCTTGGCCCGGGCGTAGCCGGTGAGGAGCTTCCAGATTGCCTGACGGGTGAGCGGACCGCCGCGCGGGGAGAGGAAGAGCGCGGAGGTGGAGACCGCGCGGGGGTGGGCGGCGCGCAGCGCGAGGTAGTCGTCGAGGGCGGCGAGGGCGGGCTCGCCGAGAGGGACGAGCCGGCGCTTGTCACCCTTCCCGTGTGCCATCACCACGCCCTTGCGGCGATCGATGTCGCCGACCTTGAGACGCACCACCTCGCTGACGCGGAGCCCCGAGGCGTACATCACCTGGAGCATGGCGCGGTCGCGGACGCCGCGGAACGACGTCGCGTCGGGGGCGTCGAGGATGGCGAGGATGTCCTCGACGCCGAGGACGCGCGGGAGACGGCGGCCGATCTTGGGGCGCTCCACGAGGGCGCAGGGGTCGACCTCGATCACGCGCTCGCGGAGGAGGAAGCGCGCGAGGCCGCGGACGGCGGAGAGGTGACGCGCGGCAGAGCGGGCGCCGAGGCCCTGCTTCCCGGCCGAGACCAGGTAGGTGCCGACGACGGTTGCGTCGAGTTGCTCGGCCCGCGTCACACCGTTCGTCTCGGCGTGCGCCACGAACTGTGCGAGGTCATGGCCGTAGGCGTCGAGCGTCAGGGGTGCCAGCGCGCGCTCGACGCGCAGGTGATCCAGGTACACGTCGACCCAGCCGGAAAGATCCACCGCCGAAGGGTAGCGTGCTCGTGGAGAGCCGGGCCAGAAAGGCGGCCTGAAGGCGTGGCCAGGCGGTTCAGGGCGGGTGGCGTGAGGGGGAGCGCGACGGGTGAGGGTGCGGTCCCCCCTCCCGGCCGGCCCCGGAATGGGTAAGAGTGCGGTGGTGTTGCCTGCGTTCGAGGTCATCGACCCCCCCCGGGAGACCCCGGTCGTGGTCGAGGTGCCTCACGCGGGGGTCCACCTCGATCCGGAGTCGCTGGCGTGGACTGCGGCGCCGGCGCGGAGCGTGGGGCGGGACGCGGATCTGTACGTCGACGCGATCTTCGCGGATGCCGCGGAGGAAGGCGCGTCCTTGCTCGTGGCCCGCATGAGCCGGTTCGTGGTCGACCTGAACCGGGGCGAGGATGACGTCGACTGCGAGGCGGTGGAGGGTGGCGGGACCACGCCGTGGGCGCGGGGGCTCATCTGGCGGTTGACGACGGACGGGGAGCCGGTGCTGTGGCGGAGGCTGCCGCGGCGCGAGTTCACCCGACGGCTCGACGCTGTGTACCGGCCGTACCACGCGCGGCTCGCGGAGATGCTGGCGCGCAAGCGGGCGCAGTTCGGGTTTGCGATCTTGCTGTGCGCGCACTCGATGCCGAGCGTGGCGCGGCGGGGACACAGCGATGCGGTGACGCCTCGGGCAGACATCGTCCCGGGGACGCGGGGGAGGACGACGGCGGCGGGGGTGGTGATCGATGCGGTGGATCAGCATTGCCGGCAGCGGGGGCTGTCCGTGCGGCACGATGATCCTTACCGCGGTGGGTTCAGCACGGCCCACTACGGCAGACCGGAGCAGGGCGTCCACGCTGTGCAGATCGAGATTGCGCGCCGGCTCTACATGGATGAGCAATCCCTCGGGTTGGACCCCCGAGGATTCCCTGCCGTCCGCGAGCTCGGCCGCACCCTGGTCGCCCGTCTCACCTCACCCGAGCTGCACGAGCGCCTGCGGCAGCTCGGGTCTACCCTCTGACGCGGCCCCCGATCATGACCACGACTCGCGGACACGTCGACACTGGAGGGAAGCCCCGGAGCGGCTTCCCTGCTCCCCGGGTCCCCGTCGCGGACGCTGGCGAGGAGGTGCCATCGCAGGACGGGATGGATGCGATGTCCCGGCAAAGCTCGGATGGCGAGGTGAGCACGCCGGTCGAGACAGGGGTCGAGGACATCGAGGCCAGGACCGATGACGGGCCCGGAGCGCCGGCGGGGGCGGGCGATGAGGTGGCTGTCGCGCGCGGCGACGTGGCTGCGCCGGGGAGTGAAGCGGGCAGCGACGCGGCGGGGGCGGGCGACGACGCGGCGGCGGTCGAGGAGAGCGCGGGGGCGGCAGACGAAAGCGGGACGTCCGACGAGGGGAGCGCGGCTTCCGCCGAGGAGGGCGCTGGGGCTGCCGAGGAGGGCGCTGGGGCTGCCGAGGAGGGCGCTGGGGCCGCCGAGGAGGGCGCTGGGGCGGCGCCGACAGAGGAGGCCGCGGCGCCGACAGAGGAGGCCGCGGCGCCGACAGAGGAGGCCGCGGCGCCGACAGAGGTGGCTTCGGGGGGCGACGGGACGATGACGGAGGGCGGGGGGTGGGGCGCCGAGGAGGACGCCGCGCTCCGCGAAGGGCTGAACCGGCCGCCGTTGCTCGCTTCCGAGGCCCTGATGGAGGACCTGGCGCCCATGGAGCCCGCGCGGGACGCGGCGAGGCTCTGGTGTGCGGCGATCGGGCTGGTCTTCATCGCGCTCGGGGCGCTGCTCATTGCCGGGCTCCGGCAAGGAGGGGGGGCGTCAGGGTTCATCGGGGTGATGCTGGGAGGGCTGACGCTGGTCCTGGCGCTGACGCGGATCACGTACCGCCAGCGGGCAGCGGCGATGCTGGGCATCGGCGTGATGGCCACCGTGCTGGGGCTGGTCGGATCGGGGCCGGCGATGGGGATCGAGGCGGGCGGCAAGGGCTGGGGGGTTGCGCGCGCCGTGGCTGCGGCGGCCCTGCCTGCAGCCCTCGCCTTCCGCGGGCGTTACCGGGCCTATGCGGGCGCGCGGTGGTTGCTCGGCGCAGCGTTCGCGACGGCGCTGCCGTTCACGCTGTTCGTGATCCTCCGGCTGACGACGCAGGACATCGGGCTCGGCGAGGCGAGCGCGATGATCGTGGTGCTCGCCATGACGGCGGGGCTGCTGGGGTTCATGGGGGCAGAGACCACGAGCGCGGGGGCCTACCTGGCGCTGGCCGTGAACCTGGCGCTGGCCGGGGACCTGGCCTTCGATGGGCTCGCGGCGCTGGATCCGGTGGATGCCATCACGGTCGCCCCGGTACTCGCTGCGGCCGTGGCCTTCGCGGCGACCTCGGCGCTGACGTCGATCGGGCTGTTCCAGATCCTGGCCTGGCGCCTGGCGCCTGCAGCGCGGCGGATCAACCTGCACCCGCCGCCCAAACCGGCCGGGAAATCGCACCCGTCGGGCAGCGATTGGCTCACGTGATTGCTTGACAAGGGGGGCGGCTTCCTTCACTTTCCGCCGCTCCCGAGCCTGGGCGACGAATGGCGCGCCACAACGAAGAGGACTCCATGGCGAAAAGCGATATCACCGGGAAGCGCAAGCTGCTGGCGCAGAACGTCTCTCACTCCAACATCAAGACCAAGCGCTGGCAGAACGTGAACATCCAGACGCGTCGGCTCTGGGTGCCGGAGCTCAACCGCTTCGTCACGCTGCGCGTGACCACGCGCGACATCCGGACGATCGACAAGATCGGTCTGTTCGCGTACGCGCAGCGGCACGGCGTTACGCTTTGATTCACACGGCGGGGGCACGCGCCCCTGCCGCCCCACCGAGCAAAGCTCGTCGGGGCCCCACCACCCTGCGATCCACCTGAGATCTACGCAGCGCTCTGCCGCTTCGGGCCTGGCGTCCGTCGCGTCCGGAAGCGCGTGCGATCCCCGGCCGCGTGCACGAGGGAACACGGCACGCTTCGCTGGGCGCGCCATGAGCGTCTCACCCTTGCTGACGCGGCGGAGGGGTGAAGCCCCGCGAGGAGCGGAGGAGATGCGGCTCCTGGCCAGTTCGTACTCCGTTTCCCAAGTTCATCCCGGGTCCTCGGCTCGGCGTTCGAGCGAAGCATCGGGGGTAGCGACCAACGGGAGCGTAGGGACCGAAGGTCCCTGAATTGCCGTACGCAGTACCGAAGGTCCCTGATCCAGGGTACGCAGTACTCAGGCGTTGCCCTGGGTGACGGTGCGGGCTCCGCCGTGGCCGTCACGGGTGGCGACGAGGATGCGCTTGGCGCCCGTGCGGGTGCGCACGTCCGCGAGCTTCGCCTCCAGGGAGGCCTCCCAGCCGCCTTCGGGTGAGAGAGGCTCGGTGAGGCCGGCGAGGGTCTCGGGACCGATGGCGAGGATGCCTTCGAGGCCCAGAGCGGCCGCGATGCGGCCCCGCAGGAGGATGGCGATGGGCGCAGCGGTGGGGAGCAAGGTCCCCGGGGAGACACGGGTGATCCCGCGTCGCACGGGCACGGCGTCCCGGCCGAGTTCCAGCTCGAGCGCGGGGACGAGGATGCCGATGTGGGCGGGGGCGTAGGCCATGGCGGCGAGCATGCCCCGGTTGTCGCAGGCGACGATGGTCTCGGCAGGCCGCGCCTCGGCGCCCACAGGCCACGGTGAGCGCAAGAGAGAGATCGTGTCGGAGGCCTCGCCGGAGGCGCCGGGGCTCTCCTGCACGATGGCGTCGCCCGCGGCAGGGATGGTCTCGCGGAGGTCGTCCTCGGTCAGGGTGCCGCCCGCGAGCGCGCCGCCCACGTCCGTGAGGGCGCGCATCACGTCACGCTGATGAAGGGCGGCACCGCCAGAGGCGCCGACGCTGCGGATCAGCTCCGCACGGGCGGTCGCGCCGAGGTGGGTGGCGGCAAGGACGCCAGGACGCGCGAGCTCCCCGAGGCGTGAGCGGCCCAGGTAGCCGTGGAGGAGGCTGATCAGGCCGAGGGTTCGCGGGACGGCGATGCGGGCGGCGTCCGGTACGCTCGCGGCGTCGACGAAGCCGCGCGGGCGGGGGGCGCCGAGGCCAGGCTGCGCGGCGCGGCCATCGAACACGCGCGCGCCGACGCCGGTGCCGCCGATGAGCGCCACGGCGGGCGCCAGGAGGACGCCCGGGCGTGCCCCGGCGGCTGCGAGGAAGCCGGCGATCAGCGCGTCGGCCGCGCTCCCCCCACCGGCGAGGGCAGCCTGGGCGGCGTCTGCGGCCGTGCCGTCACTGGCCGTGGCGGCGATGCCGCGGATCACTGTTCTTCGTCCTCGGCCTTGAGCGTCATCGGCATGATCACCGGACGCACGGTGCCCGCGTCGCCAAGCTCGGCGCGAGAGCGGGCGGTGGCGGTGAGGAGCGCCTGGCGCGTGCGGGTGCCGCCGCGTCCCTCGACGATCACGAAGGCCTCGCGACGGCCGCGCAAGGCATCGGCGACGCGCTGCAGGCTGGCCTCGCTGAGGGAGGAGGACTTCCCGAGGGCGCGCAGGCGCGTGTAGACGATGGGGCCTGACGGCAGGTCGTCGCGGGCCGCGTCGAAGATGGGCAGCACGCCGGCGGCGCGGGCCGTGGCGATCACGTCTTCGGCCTCCCAGATGCCTGAGGGCTCCCAGGCGCGGACGACGCCTTCGGGGGGGATCCGCGCGAAGAGGTCGGCGATCTTCTTGCGGTTCGCGGCCGTGGGGCGGACGTCGGGAGGGGTCTGCAAGACGATGCAGCGCGCCTCCAGCGTCGCGGCGACGCCGAGGGCGCTGGCGAGCGCGGTGTCCAGCTCGGCCCCCGCGGCGAGCGCGCCGACCACGCGTGGCAGGATCACGCTGAAAACGAAGGTGGGAGGGACCGCTTTCCTCCAGCGGCGCAGCGTCGGAGGACGCGGCACGCTGGTGTCCACAGGCCGGATCTCGACCATGTCGAACCGGTCTTTGTATTTCTCGATCTTTCCCTGGAATTCAGGGAGCCCGACGAGCACACGCGCCATCGGCGCGACTCTTAGCCCAGCTTGGGCTCCGATGCAGCGGCCCGCATCACCTCAGGTGAAATGAAACCACTGCGTCGGGTGGGCTCGGACGAATTGCTCCATTTCCGCGGCGATCTGCCGCGCCGCCCCCGCGAGATCGGCCTCGGTGGGGCGCCTGCGGACCTCGATGGGCGGGGCGATGAGGAGCTCGTACTTCATGTAGCCCACCCGGCGCGTGAAGACGGGCAGGATGGGCGCGCCAGTGACGGCGGCGAGCTGGAGCGGGCCCTCGGGGACGCGCCAAGGTGCGCCGAAGAGGGTGACGTCGCGGCCGCGCATACCAGCGGGCAGACGATCGATCTGCACGGCGACGACGCCGCGCCGACGGAGGTGCGAGGCGAGGTGCAAGGCGGCGAGGGGATCCTGCTCCGGGCGGATGACGCGCACGCCGATTCGATCGCGGGCGCTGTCCTGGATGGCCTGGGCCCGTTCGTCCCGCTCCTGTTGCATGACCAGCAGGACGTCAGCCTCGTACACGGACTGGAGGAGGGGTCCTGCGGCGTGCCATCCGCCGGTGTGGGCTGTCGCGAAGATCACCCCGGCGCCGCGGGAGGTGGCTGCCAGGTAGTGCTCTTCGTGGATGCAGGCGCCGGTGAGGCGATCGTTGCGGCGGCTGCCTGCGACGAAGGCGTCGGTGAGTGCGGCGGCGAAGTTGGCGAACACCTCGACGACGAGGCGGTTCTCCTGCAGCACGCCGAGAGGGCCGAGGGCGAGCCTGAGGTTGCGGCGCACGGCGGCGCGCTGGCGCGGCAAGGCAGCGGCGAAGGCGGCGCCGAAGAGGGCCGGGCTGTACCGGACGAGGGCGTCGGGGCCATGCTCGATGCCGGCTTGCATGGCGCGTCGCCAGATGACGGAGTCGTGGTGGCGCAGGTCCTGTGACAGGTCCTGGAACAGAGCGCGCAGCAAGGTGGACAGGGTGCGTGAGGAGGGCGCGTTCATGTCGCTCGAGCCTTTCCGAGGCGCTCCGCTCCGCGGGCTGCCACCTCGCGCACCGAGGCGTCGTCGTGCTGGAGAGCTGCGTCGAGGGCGCGCGCTGCGGCTTCGGCCTCCTCTCCATGGGCACCACGGGCGAGGCGGTTCGCCGCGACGATGGCGGCGTTGCGGGCCAGGCCTGCGCGGCGGGCGCGGCGCACGGGAGAGCCCTCGGTCAGGGTGTCGAAGGCTGCCTGGTCGAGCGTGACGAGATCGTCGAGGGTGCGGCCTTCCCAGCGCGAGAGGGGGTGAAAGGGGGTGGTGCGCGCAGGCGCCGGGGGGGCGGTCCGGTTGAAGGGGCAGACTTCCTGGCACACGTCACAGCCGAAGACATGCTCGCCGACGCGCTCCTGCAAGGCTGCCGGAGGGGTGGAGCGGTGCTCGATGGTGAGGTAGGCGATGCAGCGGCGCGGATCGAGCACGAAGGGGGCGTCGAAGGCCTGGGTGGGACAGGCGTCGAGGCAGCGGGTGCAGGAGCCGCAGCGCTCGCGGAGGGGAACGTCGGCGACGAGGTCGAGGGTGGTGACCACCTCGCCCAGCATCTGGTAGCTCCCCTGACCGGGCGTGATCACCAGGCCGTTCTTGCCGACGAAGCCGATGCCGGAGCGGGCAGCCCAGGCGCGCTCGAGCACCGGTTCGATGTCGCAGAGCGCCCGCGCGCGCACGCCCTCCGCGAGCGCTTCGATGAACTGGGCGAGCTTGCGGAGCTGCTTCTTGAGGTGGTTGTGGTAGTCGCGGCCCCGCGCGTAGCGCGCGATGGAGCGAGCGACGGGAGGATCCGCGCCCTCGTCGGTGGAAGGGCGGGCGTAGCGTCGACCGACGCAGATGACGGAGCGGGCGCCTTCGAGGATGGCGCTGGTGTCCAGGCGCCGCCGCTCCTCGACATAGCGCGCCAGGTAGTCCATCTCGCCGTGCATCCCCTGGTCGATGAAGGCGCGGTAACGATCGTGGTCCGCGTCGAGGGGCTCGTCGGCGCGCGCGACGCCCACGACGTCGAAGCCGAGCGCGAGGGCTTGCTCGCGTACCTGTCGATCGAGCTCCGGTTGCATGCCGATCGCTCGCCCCGTGGTTTCGTCAGCCGAAGAGGCGGTCGAGCGTGATCGCGCAGGCCGCGCGCACGCTCAGGTGATTGTAGCCCGTGTCGGCCCGCGCCCGGATGGGTTCGAGCCGAACGTCCGCGCTGGCGAGAAGCTCGGCGGGGAGGCCCCAGCCGGTGCCGAACGCGATGAGGACAGGACGGCCTGCGTGCTCGAGCCGGGGGCGCGCGTCGGCGAAGGTGGTCAGCGCGCCTGAGCGGGTGGAGGCCGCGGTCGTCCACAGCGCGATGCGCTCCCGGGGTGTCTGCGGCGTCTGCGGCGTCTGCCCCTCTGCGGGCCCCGCGAAGGCGGCGTAGGCGTCCTCCAGCGTCGGCACCACCTGGAGGACCTGCAAGGCCACGGCTCTGTCCGGGATGCGGCGGCCGCCCGAGCCCTCGATCCAGTGCTCCTGGATGCGGGTCGCCAGGAGCCGCTGCGCCTCGACGGGGTGCACCACGAACAACCGTTCCACGCCGTAGGTCCGCGCGCTGCGGGCCATGTCGTGGAGGTCGAGGTTGGTGATCGCCGTCGTCACGTGCGCACCTGCGCGATCCAGCACCGGGTAATGAACAAGCGCCAGCGCGATCCTCGTCACGCCCTCTCCCTCTTGGTTTTTTCCCACAGATCGGGGCGGCGCTCGGAGGTGCGCAGCTCCGCTTGCTGGTGCCGCCACCTGGCGATGGCCGCATGGTTGCCCTGCTGGAGGACCTCAGGGACGCGCAGGCCTCTGAAATCGACGGGGCGGGTGTACTGGGGGTACTCGAGGAGCCCACCGAGCGTCGCGCTGTGAGACTCGTGCTCCATCGACGCCGCGTTCCCCAGCACTCCCGGCAGGAGGCGCACGCACGCATCGATGACCGCCATCGCCGCCACCTCGCCGCCGCTCATCACGAAGTCTCCGAGCGAGATCTCCTCGTCCATGAAGCTGCGCACCCGCTCGTCGAAGCCCTCGTAGCGGCCGCAGACGAGGGCGATGGCGGGACGGGTGACGAGCGACACCGCCACTTCCTGCGAGAAGGGGCGTCCCTGCGGGGTGAGGAGCACCCGGTGCGCACGGGGTTGTTCCTCGTCCATCGCTTCGAGGCAGCTCACGATGCAGTCCACGCGCATCACCATCCCCGAGCCACCGCCGTAGGGCGTGTCGTCGACGCTCCGGTGCCGCCCGAGGCCGAACTCCCGGGGGCTCCGCAAGCGGGCGTGGGCCGCTCCGGAGGTGAACGCCCGCCCCACCATGCCGACGGCAAGGAAGCGCTCGAACAGCTCCGGGAACAGCGTGATGATGTCGATGCGCATGAGAACGCGGCGCTGACCAGAGGCGGGGGGCGCTCTAGAGCAGGCCTTCGAGGGTGACGAGGGTGACGGTCTTCCGCGCGACGTCCACGGAGGCCACGTAGGCGTCGACGAGCGGAATCTCCACGGCGCGGGCCTTGGCAGCCTTTGCGGGAGCCTTTTCCTTCGCAGGAGCCGCTTGCTTCGCAGCCGCTTGCTTCGCAGGAGCCTTTTCTTTTGCAGGAGCGGCTTCCTTGGCAGGAGCGGCTTCTTTCGCGAAAGCGTCGTCCAAGGCGACCACCAGGGCATCGCAGCTCGGGTAGGACACGAGACCCGTCACCTGACCGACCAGCGCGCCTTCTCCGTTGAAGACCTCGGCCCCCTCGATGTCACAGGCGTAGAACTCGCCATCCTCGGCGGGGGGGAAGAGATCACGAGAGACGCAGACCATGGCTCCGCGGAGCGCCTCGGCGGCGTCACGGTCGTCCACGCCGGCAAGCCGGACGAGGAGGGCCTTGGTGCCAGGCCTCGTGGCTTCGAGCTTGGCGTCGCGCTCGGAGCCATCCGGCATGCGTAGCCGCACGGGCGGACGCCGAAGCAGCAGCCCCGACTCGTCGTTGAAGACGCGCAGGCGGAGTTCGCCGTGCACGCCATGCGGCCTGGCGATCTCCGCGAGGGGGATGTACCGCCGCTCCGGGGGGGAGGTGGAGTCTCTCAATCGAGGATGTCGAGGTGGGCGCGTCGGCCGGCCTTGCTGGCAGCAGCGCTCAGCAGCGTGCGTATGGACTGGGCGGTCCTGCCATCTTTGCCGATGACCTTACCGATGTCCTCGCGGGCCACGCTGAGCTCGATCCGCGGATACCGGTCGCCCGCGGCCTCGCGCACGACGACTTGCTCCGGGTGGTCGACGAGCTGGCGAGCGACGAGCGCCACGAGGTCCACCAGGGGGGACACAGAGGAAGGCATGATTACTTCTCGGCAGCCGCCGGCACACCCTGGGTGATGCCGCGCTTGAGCAGCAACGACACGGTGTGCGTCGGCTGCGCTCCCTTGGAGATCCAGTGATTGACCCGGGTGAGGTCGAGGCGGATCTCGGGCCGGCGCGGATCGTAGGTGCCCAGCCGCTCGATGAACCGACCGTTCCGCGGGCTTCGCTGGTCGGCAACGACGATGCGGTAGAAGGGCATCTTGTTGGTGCCCGCGCGGGCGAGACGGATATGAACAGCCATCGGATAACCTCAGATTCTCGTGAACGAGAGCGTGAACATGAAGCGCTTGACCTGGCGCACCAGCGAGGCGCGGCGGTGATTGCGCCGTCCCAGCTCCTCAGCGTCGCGACGGAGCGTCGTGACGCTGGGAGCACACCTGAACGCGACTTCACGCCAGGGGCGGGGCGCGCAACGTAGGCGGAGCAGCCTGCTCAGTCAACCCTGTGTTCCAGGATTCCGTGACTGCCGTTCAGGCGGCGAGCCCTTGGTATGAGGAGGAAAGGATCGGAGATGAGGAGGCGGAGGATGGAGAGAGGGCCGGACTGACGGGACGGGAGCCGGATGGAGAGGGGCCGTCCTGGGTCAGGGATAGAGGCGTGGGTAGGATCGGGTGCCGGGGGCTTACCCTGCCCTGCCGGTTGGAGTCACCCGAGGTCGAGAATGATGACGCCTCGGTTGGGATCGTCCTCGTCCTCGCGGGGACGACGTGGAGCAGGGTAGCGTTCGAGCGGCAGTTCCAGGCGCGGCCGCTCGTTGTCTTCCCGTATCGCTCTGTTCTTCTCTTCTTCGCGTTGCCTGATCTGCTCGATGATAAACGGAGGAAGCATCGGCACCCCTCCACCTGTGGGGATGTTCTCTCTCTGCTGTCAGAGGAACGAGGCATCGGAGAAAGCACCCCGCTCTTAAAGGCGAATCTAGCAATGTAGGGGGGCGGGTCAAGGTTATCGCTCTGGCCGAGAGTGGTATGTTCGCACCGCACATGACGCGGCACGGCAGTCATACGAGCGACCTGTGGCAAGGCGAGGCTGCAGCAAAACGCTCGTTCGAGGCTTCTTTGGCGCCACTTCGTCGCTGCGGGGATGATCGGCGACGTCGACGTGCGGGGGTCGTGCTGGTCGCGCTCCTCCTGGTCCTCGCCGTCCCTGTCAGGGTGCTGGCAGGGGCTTTCGATGTGAACGATGCCACGTGGGAGGGGTGCTCGGAGTTCCTCGAGATCGCACGCGCGGAGCTTGGCTCCGCACGCGTGAACGCCGTCGGGGTGCTCGACTGGAGTCAGGTGCAGCCCGAAGACGGTGTGCTCGTGTTGCACCCCGTGCAGCCCGTGGACCCGGAGGAGAGCACGGCGTTCATGAAGGCCGGTGGGCGCCTGGCGATCGTCGATGATTTCGGTCGCGGGGACGAGACGCTGCGGCGCTTCAAGATCGAGCGCACCACGACGCCCGACCACCCTGCGGCCTCCCTGCGCGGTCGCGCCGCGCTGGCGCTGGCGGAACCCGTCGCCGACGCGGTCGCCGGTCAGGCGGTGGGACCACATCCGGTGGTGAGCAACGTTCAGCGGCTGGTCACCAATCACCCGACCGGCCTGCGTCACCCCAACCTGTCACCGGTGCTGCGCATCCGCGCCATCGGCGAGCCCGACGTGGTCATTGCGGTGGCCGGGCAGGTGGAGAAGGGGCGCCTCTTCGCCATGAGCGATCCCTCTGCCCTCATCAACATGATGCTCCGCTATCCAGGCAACCGCGCCTTCGGGGTGGGGCTCGTCCGGTACCTGGTCGACGAGGATGGCGCGCAGGAGCGGCGGGGGCGCCTCTTCATCGTCGCCAATCGGTTCGACCAGGAGGGCTCCTTCGGCGGCGAGACGACGCTGCGCAAGGACCTCGACACCCAGCTCGCCAACCTGGCTCGCATGCTGGAGGAGGCTCGGCAGAACGGGTTTCCGGGCGCGATGCTCCTGGCGCTGGCGGCCATGGCCGCGCTGATCGTGGTGACCTGGGTGCTGCGGGCGGCGGCGCGCCCCTACCGCAGCCCCGTGCCCCGCTATGCCCGGCCCATCCCGCTCGTGTCCCAGGGAGGGGTCGCGGGGCGGTTCGCGGTGCTCGCGGCCCCCACGTCGCCGCGCAGCCTGATGCTCCTCGAGCTCAAGAGCGCGCTGGTCGAGGCGATGGCGCTGCGCTTCGGCCTCGAGTCTGATCCGAACACCGATACGCTCACCCAGCTCGTCGCGCGCGAGGGAAACCTTGACGAGCGGACTTTCTCGGACTTCAAGGAAGTACTGTCCACCATGCATCGAGTCGAAGCGTCCGTGGTAGCCGGCAAGCCCGCGCCTGTCTCCCGACCAGCGCTGTCGCATGCCGCGAAGGTGGTGCGCGAGGTGCTCCTCGCGTGCCACGCAGACGGCACGAGGGTGCCGCGGTCCACGCCCGTCGCCAGCCAGGGGGTTCAGTGACCCAGTCTCAGGCCGTCGCCGTCGACGAGATCGCTGCCGCCAAGGAGCGGCTCGACGCGCTCCGGCGCGAGGTGCTCCGCGTCTACATCGGAACCACGCGCACCCTGGATCTGCTCCTCACGGCCCTGCTCGCCCAGGGTCACGTGCTGCTCGAAGGGGTGCCCGGCGTCGCCAAGACCACGCTGGTCAAGACATTCGCGGCGAGCCTCGGGGCGTCGGTGCGGCGGATCCAGTTCACGCCGGACCTGCTCCCCGCCGACATCACCGGCACCTACGTGCTGTCCCCCAAGGAAGGGACGTTCACGCTCCGGCCCGGGCCGATCTTCGCGAACGTGGTCCTGGCCGACGAGATCAACCGGGCACCTGCCAAGACGCAGTCGGCGCTGCTGGAAGCCATGCAGGAGCGGCAGGTGACGATTGAGGGCGATCGCTTCGAGCTCCCTGCGCCGTTCATGGTGCTCGCCACCCAGAACCCGATCGATCTGGAGGGTACCTACCCGCTGCCGGAGGCGCAGATCGACCGCTTCCTCATCCGCGTCAGCCTCGGCTACCCGCTCCACAAGGACGAGGTGGCCATGCTCCGCGCGCACAATGTGGATCCCCCGAAGGGGCGCGCGGTGCTCAACGTGGAGGAGCTGATGTCTCTCCAGGGGATCGCGCGGCGGGTCCATGTCGAGGACGACATCTACGAGTACGCGGTGGCGCTCACGGCCTTCACGCGGTCGCACCCGCGCGTCCTGCTCGGGGCGTCGCCGCGGGCGACGCTCGCCCTGGTCCAGGCCGCGAAGGCGGCGGCCGTGGTTGGAGGGCGACCGTTCGTGACACCGGACGACGTCCGCGGGATGAGCGGCGCCGTGCTGGCCCACCGCCTCGTGCTGATCCCGGAAGCCGAGGGCGATACGCGCGCGCGGGACGCCATCGTCGAGGAGGCGGTCCAGCGCGTCGGCTACCGGCGCGCAGCCCGCCCCGCCTGAAGGCGACATGCAGCTCTACCCGACGCGCACTGCAGCCCACCTGGCCATCGTCGGCGCCGCAGTCGTCACGGTCGGGCTTGTGGCGCGCGAGCCGGCGATCTCGGGGTGGGGCGGCGCGATCCTCGTCGCGCTCGCGCTGGCACGCGCGGTGACGCTGGTGTCCGTGGCGCGCATCCGTGCGGCCGGATTCGAGATGCTCTGGACAGGTCAGCGCCGGCTCATCAGGGCGCAGCGCGGCGGCGTCGTGGAGATCGAGGCCGAGGTCCGGAACCGCGACACGCTCGCCGCGAGGTTCGTGCGCCTGCGCGCCGTGGCGTCGTCGCAGCTCGACGTCAGCATCGAGCCGGATCGAGGAGAGGTCCTGGCTTCGGGACGACTCAAGGTCAAGGTCAAGGTGCGCACCCCGCGCGTGGGGCACCACGGCCTGCACGGGCTTGCCCTGGAGGTGCACGGCGCCCCCGGGCTCTTCGAGGTGCCGCTCACCTTCGCGAACCCCTACGGCGTGGAGGTGTTGCCGCGCCCCTTCATGGCGTACCTGATGCAGCCCCGCGGCGGACGCAGCCACCTCGTCGCGCCGGTGGGCCGCCCGGGGAGGTCCCGCGGTGAGGGGGACGAGCTGCGCGAGCTGCGCGAGCACCAGCACGGCGATCCCTTCCGCAAGATCGCCTGGAAAGCCAGCTCGCGCCGCGGTGTGCTGCTCGTGCGCGAGCTCGAACGCGAGGAGCGCGACGTGGTGTGGGTGGTGCTCGACGCGGCCGTGGAGCTCTGGGCAGGGCCCGTGGGCCGCGCCCCCCTCGACATCACCATCGACGAAGCGGCGACCATCATCACGCGGCACCTCGCGCGCGGAGACCGGGTCGGGCTCGTCATCTTCGCCTCCGGGGTCCGCACGTTGATCCAGCCCGACCACGGGCCGACCCATGGACAGAAGCTCGCGCATGCGATGCTGGTCGGATGTAGCACCTATGACGCGGACCGGAGCGACCTCGACGAGGCGGATGCTGCCGTGCGCGTGTTGGAGCATCTCCGACCTCTCGATGCGCAGGGGCTGGCGGACGTGCGTCGGGGTGATCTCGACCGTCTCGCGGCGCGCGCTGACGCGATGCGGGCACGGGCGCCCTTTCCGGCCGTGGCGCCTGTCGGACGCTCTCCGCGCGACCGTTCGCTGCGTCGTTACCTGGCGAGTTATGGGATCGAGTCGCCGCCTCGTTACGAGCCAGACAGGCGTGACGTGGCCGCCACGGTCGCGGATGCGCTCACTGCCGTCGCGCGCGCCAAGCCGAGGGCCAGCATCGTCCACGTCCTGGCCACGCCTCCGCCAGAGGTGACGGGCGGTCCGCTTCCCCCGGTGCTGCAGCGGCTGGCGCGACGCTCGGCGAAGGTCTTCTGGGCGACCCCCGACGTGGAGCCGGCCCTGACGCCGCCCTGGAAGCCAGCGCAACGCCCCCCGCACGACCCCGACGACGGCGTGGTCGCCGAACCCGCGCGCGACGCCTTCCAGGAGGCCGCGCCTGTCGCTGCCGAGGCGGTGCTCCTGCGTGCACGCGTCGCGCAGACGCGGCGGGAGGCAGCCCTGCGGCGCCTTGGCGTTCGCGTCATCCGCATCCGGCCGATGGCGCACCGTACTCCCGTGGACCATCTCAGCGCGCCCGAACCGACGGCGCCCGCGTCACCGACGTCCGACGACGGCGTGACGGGTTGAAGGAATTCCTCGATGTCCAGCAGTGCCTCCGGATCCGTCGCAGAACGTCTGAGGGTGCGCGGTCTCGCCCCGAAGAAGCGCTTCGGTCAGAACTTCCTGGTCGACGAGGAGGCATCGCGGCGGATCGCGGAGGCGGCTGCGGCGCCCGGCGGCGGGACCGTCCTCGAGATCGGCGCGGGTCTCGGCGCCCTGACCCGACCCTTGCTCGCCCGGGCAGGGAAGGTGGTGGCTGTGGAGCGCGACCGCGATCTCGCGCCGATCCTGCGGGAGGACTTCCAGGCCCCCGTCGAGGAAGGGCGCCTGGAGATCCTCGAAGCAGACGCCGCGCAGGTCGACTGGCTCGCGGCGCTCGCCAGCGCCGGCGGCGCGCGTCCATGGGTCATCGCCGGGAACCTTCCCTACCAGATCACCGGTCGCTTGCTGGAGCGTGCCACGGAGGTCGCGGATGACATCGACCGGGCCGTGTTCATGGTGCAGCTCGAGGTCGCCGAGCGCCTCCTCGCGCCGCCTGGTGGAGATGCCTACGGCGCGCTCACCGTCTTCGTGCGCGCCGCCTTCGAGGTGAAGCGCCTGCTCACGGCCCGCGCTGGCGCGTTCTACCCTCGCCCCGCGGTGGATTCGGCGGTGGTGGTGCTCACGTCCATCCGGCCGAGGCGCGCCAACGAGACGGAGGCATTCCGGCTCGCCGTGCGGGCAGCGTTCGGGGCGCGCCGAAAGACGCTGCGGAATGCGTGGCGCGGGATCTACGGGTGGAGCGCGGAGGAGCTTGCCAGCCACGCGCAGGAGGCCGGGATCTCGCTGGATGTGCGCGGCGAGACGCTGGATGTCGAGGATTTCGCGAGGCTTGCGGCGCGCTACTCCCGGTGAGGTCGAGCGCCGACCAAGTGCCCTGTGCGCTCGGCGAACGCGCCCCATGCGACCCCCCTAGTCATGTGCTCAGGCTCATGCTAGTGGCCCGCCCGACGCTTTGCGTTCAGTCCGGGGCCGCGCAATGTGCGGCCATCCCCTCAGGAGGCTCCAGCTCCATGGTCGTCGGTAAGATCACGCAGGTCATCGGCCCGGTCGTCGATGTCGACTTTCCGCCGGGTCAGCTCCCGAAGATCCTCAATGCACTCAAGGTCTCGAACCCGAGCATCTCGTCGGAGGCGCACAACCTGACGCTCGAGGTCGCGCAGCACCTCGGCGAGTCCACGGTGCGCACCATCGCGATGGACTCGACCGACGGTCTCACCCGGGGCATGGAGGTCAGTGATACGGGCAGCCCGATCATGATGCCCATCGGCGAGGAGTGCCTCGGCCGCATCCTCAACGTCGTCGGGGCCCCCGTCGACGAGGCCGGCCCGGTCAACGCCAAGCGCTTCGCCCCCATCCACCGCGAGCCGCCGGCCTTCATCGATCAGGCCACGAAGGTCGAGATCTTCGAGACGGGCATCAAGGTCATCGACCTGCTCGCGCCCTACCGCAAGGGCGGCAAGATCGGGCTGTTCGGCGGCGCAGGCGTCGGCAAGACGGTGTTCATCCAGGAACTCATCAACAACGTCGCCAAGGCCCACGGCGGCGTCAGCGTCTTCGCCGGCGTCGGAGAGCGCACCCGCGAGGGCAACGACCTCTTCCTGGAAATGAGCGAGTCGAAGCTCGAGAGCGGCGCGCCCGTCATCTCGAAGGCCGCGCTGATCTACGGTCAGATGAACGAGCCGCCGGGCGCGCGTGCCCGGGTCGCCCTCTCGGCGCTGACGGTCGCCGAGTACTTCCGAGACGAGGAGGGCCAGGACGTGCTGCTCTTCGTCGACAACATCTTCCGCTTCACCCAGGCGGGCTCGGAGGTGAGCGCGCTCCTCGGACGTATCCCCAGCGCCGTCGGTTACCAGCCGACCCTCTCGACCGAGATGGGCGCACTCCAGGAGCGCATCACCTCGACCACGAAGGGCTCGGTCACCAGCGTCCAGGCGATCTACGTCCCTGCCGACGACCTCACCGACCCCGCTCCGGCCACGGCGTTCGCGCACCTCGACGCCACGACCGTGCTCTCGCGCGCGATCTCGGAGCTCGGCATCTATCCGGCCGTGGATCCGCTCGACTCGAGCTCGACGATGCTCGATCCCCAGATCGTGGGCGACCGGCACTACCGGGTGGCGCGTCGCGTGCAGCAGACGCTGCAGCGCTACAAGGATCTGCAGGACATCATCGCCATCCTCGGCATGGACGAGCTCAGCGAGGACGACAAGCTCACCGTGTCCCGTGCCCGCAGGATCCAGCAGTTCCTGTCGCAGCCCTTCTTCGTCGCCGCGCAGTTCACGGGCCGCTCCGGGAAGTACGTCCCCCTCAAGGAGACCATCGCGGGATTCGAAGAGCTCCTCGAGGGGAAGCTCGACCACATCTCCGAGCAGGACTTCTACATGGCGGGCGGCATGGACGAGGTGAAGGCCCGCGCCTCGCGGAAGGCGGCCTGAGCGCACCATGGCCGAGACGATCCTGCTCGAGATCGTGACCCCGACGGGCGTGGCCCTTCGGGAGCGGGTCACCGATGTCACGGCACCCAGCGTGGCAGGAGAGTTCGGCGTGCTGCCGGGCCACCTGCCGCTGCTCGCGGCCCTGCGTACCGGCCTCGTGACCTACCACCAGGACGGCCATGCCCATCGGCTGGCGGTCCACCATGGCTTCGTGGAGGTGGCCAACGACGTCGCGCTGCTCCTGACCGAGCGCTTCGCCCGAGCGGAGGACGTCGACGTGGTGAAGACCCGCATGCGCCTGAAGGAGGTCGATGCGGAACTCGACCACTGGCAAGGCGAGCTAACGGATCACCGCCGCCGCGAGCTGATCGAGGAAGAGCAGTGGCTGGCCACGGAGCTCGAGCTCATTGGCGATCCGCCTCCTCCCATGGTCCGCGAAGACACGCGCTTCCTCGCAGACCACGCCGAACCGCCGCCAGTCGACGAACTGGCGGCGTCGTCGGAGCCCGACGAGAGCCTGACCGACCACAAGAAGCCGGGCTCCCCCTTCCCCGAAACCAAGTAGTCCTCCGAACGTCCCCGCTCGCCACAGACCCTTGAAAGTCGCTCGCTCCTCCCTTGCGCGTGAAGCTCCACCGCAGAAGACTGCGGGGAGCGAGGACGGGCAGGGGCTCGCCCCCGTCGCTCGTGGGGTGACATGATCTCGCCGGAGACGATCGCACTCGTCAAGGAGAGGACCGACCTCGTCGCCCTGATCGGCGAGACGGTGCGCCTGACGCGCCGGGGTCGAAGCTTCGTGGGCCTGTGCCCGTTCCACAAGGAGAAGAGCCCGAGCTTCCACGTCAACCCGGAGCGCGGCTTCTACCACTGCTTCGGGTGCAAGGAGAAAGGCAGCGCCGTCGACTTCGTGATGAAGATCGACGGGAACACCTTCGTGGAGGCCATCCACGCCCTCGCGGAGCGCTCGGGCATCGAGATCGTCGACACCTTCACGGATGCAGAGCGCCGCGAGGCTCAATCCGCCCGCAAGGCGAAGGAGGATCTCTACGAGGTCAACCGGCAGGTCGCGAGCTTCTTCGTGCACCAGCTCCGGGGAGGGCCCGCCTCACCGCCTCACCCCCTTGCGCGCTACGCCCGGGAAGAGCTGTCGCGACGCGGTCTCCCCCTCCCGCACGAGGGCGAGGTCACGAGCCCCATCGCCGACGCACTGCAAGCGTTCTGGGTAGGGTATGCGCCCTACGGGTGGGATGCGCTGGGCAACTACCTGAGGCAGCAAGGCATCTCGACGCTGCAGGCCGAGCGCCTCGGGCTTCTCGTCCCTCGCTCCTCGGGCAGCGGCTACTACGATCGGTTCCGCCACCGGCTCATGTTCGCGGTCACGGATGTGATGGGGCGGGTGATCGCCTTCAGCGGTCGTTCCCTGCCCGAGCCGACGCCCGCAGAACTCGGGGCGCTGAAGCTGCAGGGCCCCTCCGCGGACGCCGACAATGCCCCGGCGAAGTACATCAACAGCCCCGAGACGCCCATCTACAAGAAGGGGGAGCACCTCTTCGGATTGCACCAGGCACGCCACGCCATCCGGCAGCGCGGGGAGGCCATCCTCGTGGAGGGCAACTTCGATGTGGTCGCGCTCCACGCGCGCGGCGTGGCGCATGCTATCGCCCCCCTGGGGACGGCCTTTACGGTGGCGCAGGCACGCCTCATCAAGCGATTCGCCCCCTCCGTGGTGCTCCTGTTCGATGGAGATGCAGCAGGCCGCAAGGCCACCAGGGCTGCGCGCACACCCTGCCGTGAGGCTGGGTTGAATGCGCGCGTCGCGGTGCTCTCCGCGGGGCTCGATCCCGACGAACTCGCGCGACAAAAGGGGCCCGAAGCCATCGAGCGCCTCGTGAGCGGTGCGCGCGGGTTGCTCGAACACCTCATCGATGAGACGCTCGAAGACAACAGCTTCCGGGGGGCCTCGCTCCCGGACCAGATGGCGCGCATCAAAGCCGTCGCGTCTCTCCTCTCCGAGGAGGACGACATGGATCTGCGGTTGATGGGAAAGCTCTACGCAGATCGCGTATCCTCGAAGCTCGTCATCAGCGGCCGCTCGCCCACGGACCTACGACAGCTCGAGCGCATCGTGGACGACGCACTTGCCCGTGGTCCCCGTAGTCGAGGCGTTCAAGGAAGCTGGCGACAGGAGTCAGGGGGATCAGGAGCCGGTGGGCCCAACGACTTCAGGGCGAATGGCCCGGATCATGCTTTTGCTCCCGAGCCCCCCCTTTCACGCGAGGAACAGATACGTCGCGCCATCCTGGGTGCCGTGCTGGACTTCCCGGAGCTCCTCGTCGACCTGGAGGTCATGCCAGCCCTGGAGGTCCTCGAAGGGGATGTGGCCCTCGCGGTTGTTGCGGCGCGTCGGCACTTCATTCCCGAAAAGGGGCTTGCCGCCGACGAATTTCTTGCGCAAATCTCAAGCGCGATCCATTCATTCGCGGCTGGACGTCTCGCCGCACCAGGGTTCGAGGGGGCGGACGAGGCGAGGGCAGAACTCCTTGAGAATGCACGAAAGTTGAGGCGGCTGACCTTGAAACGCGCGAACGCCGCCGTAGTGCACCAGCTCGAAAAGGGAGAGACGATGGGGGACGTCGCTTCCGAGGAATCTCTGCTGCGAGAAGTCCAACGACGAGCACGGGAGAAGCTCGGTCTTTCTTGAAGCGTCCCAGCCACTTTCCTTAGGGACAGCCTGCTGAAGACGCTCACGTGATCCTTTATTTATTGCCAGTGGATTTGGAGTCCCTGTGGGGCGGCAGCCGAGCCGCTACCAATGGAGCATGAGGTAATGGCGAGCAAGGCCAAGCAGTCTTCTGGTCGAGCAGGCGGAGTCGCAAAGGGCGCGGGCGGGACCGCGAACGGCGCGAAGGGTGGAGCGGCGCGCGAGTCGCTGGCCACCGGTGGACTCCGCGGTGGTTCCAAGCCGGAAGGGGCGGCGCGCCCCGAGAGGGCGGAGAAGGACCGGAAGGCCCTGGAGAAGCTCGTCGAGACCGGCAAGAGCAAAGGCTTCCTCACCTACGACGAGGTGAACGACGCCCTGCCCCCCGATGTCTCCCCCGACCAGATTGACGACGTCGTCGGCGCACTGGGCGACGAAGACATCGAGATCGTCGACGGCGCGACCCAGGTCAAGATCGCCCCGAAGCGCATCGCGGACGAGGAGGCTTCCGACAAGAAGCTCTTGTTGACCTCGGACCGCGAGGAAGAGGACGTCGACTACTACTCCAAGTCGAACGATCCCGTCCGGATGTACCTGCGCAAGATGGGCAGCGTCTCGCTGCTCACGCGCGAAGGTGAGGTCGAGATCGCCAAGCGGATCGAGACCGGCGAGCAGAAGGTAAATGCCGCCATCCTCGACTCGCCGATCGCCGTGCGGGAGATCATCGATCTCGGCGAGAAGCTCCGGAAGCACAAGATCCGCGTCAAGGAGATCATCAAGGACGCGGAGAACGACGATCAGGAGTTCGACGAGGAGGAGGCAGACCGCCGCATCATCCGCCTCATCGACAAGGTGAAGCGCCTCGACAAGCGCAAGGCGGAGCTGCTCGACGAGCGCAAGGAAGGCGTCAAGGCCGACAGCCGCCGCAAGCAGATCGACGCGGAGATCTCCCAGGTCAACGGGGAGCTGGTCACCACGCTCGAAGAGATGCGGCTCAACAAGCGTACGATCGACAAGATCGTCCAGAAGCTCAAAGGCCTCATCTCCAAGGTCGAGAAGGCGGAGGCGGGCGCCACCGAGCTGGAGAAGCGCACGGGCCTCTCCAAGGGCGAGATCAAGCGCGAACTCGCCAAGGTGAAGGGCAACCGGATCGCCGAGGCTCGCCTGGCGCGGAAGCTCAACGTCACGCGCGAAGACCTCCTCGAGTGGGAAGCGACCATCAAGAACGCCCAGAAGGGCCTCAAGAAGGTCGAGGAGGAGCTCAACATCGACGTCGAGGCGATCCGCCGGACCTACGAGAACATCCGCGAAGGCGAGCGGATGGCCGAGAAGGCCAAGGCCGAGCTGGTCGAGGCCAACCTCCGCCTCGTGGTCTCCATCGCGAAGAAGTACACGAACCGCGGCCTGCAGTTCCTGGACCTGATCCAGGAGGGCAACATCGGCCTGATGAAGGCCGTGGACAAGTTCGAGTACAAGCGCGGCTACAAGTTCTCGACCTACGCCACGTGGTGGATCCGGCAGGCGATCACCCGCGCCATCGCCGACCAGGCGCGGACGATCCGCATCCCGGTCCACATGATCGAGACGATCAACAAGCTGATCCGCACCTCGCGTTACCTGGTGCAGGAGTACGGGCGCGAGCCGACTCCCGAAGAGATCGCCGAGAAGATGGAGCTTCCGCTCGACAAGGTGCGGAAGGTCCTCAAGATCGCCAAGGAGCCGATCTCCCTCGAGACGCCGATCGGCGAGGAGGAAGACTCGCACCTCGGCGATTTCATCGAGGACAAGAGCATCATTTCGCCTGCCGACGCGGTCATCAACATGAACCTCGCGGAGCAGACGCGGAAGGTGCTGAAGACCCTGACGCCGCGCGAGGAGAAGGTCCTGCGGATGCGCTTCGGCATCGGCGAGAAGAGCGACCACACCCTCGAAGAAGTCGGCCAGGACTTCGAAGTTACCCGCGAGCGCATCCGCCAGATCGAGGCGAAGGCCCTGCGGAAGCTGCGGCACCCCAGCCGCTCGAAGCAGCTCAAGAGCTTCATCGATAGCTGAGCATGTCGGGGATGCGCCACCGCACCTCGCACCTCGTTCCCCTTCGCCACCTGCTGGTCCTGTGCGGCGCCAGCCTGGTGGCAGCGGGGTGCGGCAAGACCATCACCGACAGCGACTGCCAGATGGTCGGTGAGCGCCTGCAGCGCGCGTGGAACGAGGAGATCCGCAAGGCGGCGCCTCCACAGGGCACGGCCGGGACGAAGGCCTCAGGCCTGCTCCTGAGCGAGGAAGAGCGCCTCGTCACGGACTGGATGGCGGAGTGCAAACGCGACCTGACGGGGAAGCGCGTCGCCCAGAGAGAGCTGGATTGCCTGCTCGGGGCTACCTCGCTCGAGCAGCTCAGCAAGTGCGCCAGACCCTGAGCTACTGACCAGGGCCTGGACTCGCTACCGAGGGGTGACGTCCCCTACCCCTGCCCCGAGTCCTCAGTTGAGCCAGCGCTTGTCCTTGGGCGGCGACTTCTGCCCCCCAGGCAGAACGCGCAACGGCGGGCCCGAACGCCCCCGCGATGAGGACGTCGGCAGGCGCCGGAGCGCCTCCGACTGCCCCTGGAGCTGCTTGAAGCGCAGCTTGAGGTAGTAGCGGCGAACCGGCGAGAAATCGCCGAACAGCCAGCCAGCCAGCATGCCCCCGAAGGGTGTGATGAGACCCTCCTGAGGGGCGCGCAGCGCGATCACGTTGAGCACCGACATCACGAACACGAACACGAGGAGCATCGTCCCGCTCACCGGCAGGACGAAGAAGAGACGCACCGAGGCGTTTCGGTGGGCCAGTGCCCAGGCGACCGCGACCGCCTCCACCATCCCCAGCCCTCCGTAGAACACGGGCTGCGCGATGTGCGGGATCAGGGTCCCCACGAGCACCTGGGCTGCGCTGGCGAAGGCCGCCGAAGCGAACAGGAAGGCCAGCATCCGCCGTGACCCCCAGCGCTCCTCCAGGGGCGTACCCAGGAAGTACAGGCCGAGCACCGTGCTCAGGAAGTGCCAGGGGTCCCGCACGCTGTGAAGCATCGGCGCGGTGACCAGCCGCCAGATCTGTCCGCTCAGGATCTTGTCGACATTGCCTTCGAAGGGCGTCCACACCGCCTGGCTCACCCCGGCGAAGTTCAGGCCGATGGCAAACATCACCCAGAGGGCGGTGACGGCCACCATCACCCCAATGAGGCCCTTCCCTGGCCGCGGGAACCGTGGCGCCGTATGCACGTCCATCGCTCTTCAGCGTACTGCCGCAGCCGCCTCAGGCAACTGCTAGCACTCTGGATAGATGCTTCCTGGTCCGCGCGTCGCCCGGCGCGAGGTCAGAAGAAGTTGCCGATGGTGAACTCGAAGCGGTTGCTCTCTTCGTAAGGCAGCGGCGCGAAGGGGAAACCCCACTCGAAGCGGAGCGGACCCAGCGGAGAGAACCAGCGGATGCCAAAGCCCCAGGAGGTCCGGACGTTGAGCAGGCGCGAGAACGTGAAGCAGGGGTTCGAGGCGTCGTACGGCGAAGCTGGAGCGGCGTTGCAGTAGAGCTGCTCGAGGTTCCAGGCGTTGCCGAGGTCCGTGAAGACCACGCCGCGGATCTGCACGGCGTCGATGATGGGGAACTCGAACTCGAGGTTCTGGTAGTACATGAGGTTGCCGCCGATGTTGGCCCCGTTCGATATCGGCGGTGAGTTCTCGTCGAGCGTCGCCCGGAGTGGCAACCGCGGTCCGATGCTGCGGAGGTAGAACCCGCGGACGTCGAAGATGCCGCCCAGGAAGAACCGGGCGAAGATCGGCACTCCCGTCGGATCGGGGCTCGTCACCAGGCCTGCCTCCGAGTTCAGCTTGATGACGATGCTGTCCGTGATCGGGTAGTAGAACCGCGCGGTGGTCCGGTAACGCCAGAACTGGTTGTCGCTGCCCAGGTACTTCGAGGCGAGCTCCACCGAGCCTTGCAGGTAGATGCCCGCGGTGGGGAAGAGCTGGTTGTTGCGGGTGTCGTAGGTGAGGGCGGGGCGGATGCTGGAGGTCACCCCGTCGTTGAAGAGGTTTGCCAGCGGCAGGCGCTGGAAGACGGAGACTGCGGAGGCAGTCCCCAGGAACGTCGACGTCGTCGAGGTGGAAATCTCGTTGCTCTCGAGCGTGTACGCCAGCGAGGCCCGGAGCTGCGGCTCGATGATCGGATAGCCCAGGGTGAGCGACCCACCCATCGAGGTCTGCGAGAACTGATCGTAGATCCTCAGCTGATCGTAAACGTTGATCGACCCCGAGAAGCGGCTGTCGAACAGGTACGGCTCGATGAACCGCACGTCGACGAGCTGCCGGAGCCCGGAGATCTGGGCCTGGATTGCGAGCGACTGGCCGTTGCCGAAGAGGTTCGCCTGCTGAACCTGGGCGGTGGCGATGAAGTTCTCGATGCTGGAGAACCCGGCGCCGATCTGGAACGTGCCGGTCGGCTTTTCGCCGATCTCCACGAACACGTTCACGTGACTCGGGTCGTCACCCTGCTCGGTGGAGATGTCTACCCGCTCGAAGTAGCCGAGTGCCGTGATGCGGCGCTTCGATCGTTCGAGCTTCGTCTCGCTGAACAGCCCGGTCTCGTAGATTTCCATCTCGCGACGGATGACCTTGTCGCGGGTCTTCGTGTTGCCCCGGATCTCGATGCGACCGAAGTAGACGAGCTGGTTGCGGCGCACCGTGACCGAGATGTCCACCTCGCGCTGCTCCGGGTCGAGCTGCGTGTCCGGCACCGCCTCCACGTTGGCGTAGCCCTCATCGCGGTACAGGGTCTGGACGGCGGCGAGATCCTTGGCGAGCTCGGCGCGGTTGAACCAGTCACCCTGCTTGGCCCTCACCATCTCCCGCAGCCGCCGCCGCCCACCCAGCGGCTCGATCTCGCGGCCATCTGCGTCCCTCTCCTGGATGCGCAAGGAGCGGATGCGGTATCGCGGCCCCTCGTTGATGGCGACGGTCACCTCGATGCCCGTACGGTCGGGTGTCAGCATCACCCGCGGGGTCGCGATCTGCGCCGAGAGGAAGCCGCGATCGTAGTAGAGCGCGTTGAGCACCAGCACGTCGCGCTCGAAGGCGTCCTGCCGGAAAGGCCCGCCCGTGCCGAAGTTGAAGAGGCTGTCCTGACCCGTCAGCATCACCTCACGCAGCTCGGCATCGGGAACGTTGTTGTTTCCGATGAACGTGATCCGACGGACGGTGACCGGCTCGTGCTCCTTGATGGTGAAGCGCAGCGTGACCTGGTTGTCCTTCTGGGGGACGACCTCGAACTCGACCTCGGCGAGGAAGTAGCCCTCCTCCGCGTACTTGTCGCGGATCTTCTGGACGCCCCTGCGGATGGCCGCATAGCTGAGGATGGTGCCGGTCTTGACCTCCGCGGAGAGCGCCTCGGTCAGGTCTTCCTCGTCGACCTCGCTGTTGCCCTTGTACTCGATGGCCTTGATGCTCGGCCGCTCGCGGACGAGCAGACGGAGATGAACGCCCTCGTCGCGACGGGTGAGGTCGATCTCGACGTCCTCGAACAACCCTGAATCCCACAGCTCCCGGACGTCACGGGACAGGCCTTCGGGTGTGAAGGGGCGGCCGACACGGATCTGACCCAGGTAAGCGGAGATGTCCTCTGTCGAGATGCGCCGGTTGCCGGCGATGACGACCTTGGCGACCGGCTGTCCGCGGGCCTGCTCCCCTTCTGTGGGGGGGAGCGTATCCGTGAACTCGGGCGCATCCCCCGCTGCCGGCCCCTGGGCGCCGGTTCCCTGGGGCCCTGGGGCAAGCGCGCCAGGCGCAGGAGCGCTGGGCGCAGCAGCGGGTGCACCCTGCCCCCCCTCATCACCTCCCTCGCCGCTCGGTGCGGGAGCCGGAGGCGTGGGAGCTGGCTGCGCGCCCGGCTGCGGGACTGGTTGCGCGACCGCCGGCAGAGGGCGCATCGCGGAGCACAGCGCAAACCACAGCGCGAACCACAGCCAGATGAGCCGCTTCGCACGGCGGGAGAGCATCTGTGAACGGAACCCGGTCTCGTACAAGGCGCACCCGCGTAGCCCAGCGCGCGGTCCGTCTCAAGGGGCGGTCGTTCAACCCCACGCAAAAACGCACGAATCCGCCGCATCCTCTGAGCTGAGGCCGAGCTGAGGCGCTCCGGACCGAGGCGTCACCCCAAGGCGTCCACCTCGTGCTAGCCGTCCACACCTACAGCGCGGTCATCCCTCCGACGCCGCCTGCACACGGCCCTACGGCATCTCGTCGCCATCCAGCGCATGATGCCTTGCACCGAACCTTGACCAGGCAGCCCTCCGTGGGTAATGCCCTCGTCCCCCTTCTACCTGAACGCCGGTGCACCTTCGCGACCGGCGGCCAAGGAGCCAGGTGTGTCTCGCTCGCAACCTGTACCGCTGGATGACGATGAAGCCCCGCGCAGGGGCCGCAGGGGCGGCCGCCCGCCGGGCGGAAGTGAGCCCCCTCCGCCAGTGCACGACACCTCGCTGGCGGATGAGGCGCAGCGTCGTTACCTGAACTACGCCCTCAGCGTCATCACCTCGCGCGCGCTCCCCGACGTACGTGACGGCCTCAAACCCGTACAGCGACGTATCCTCTACGCGATGCTGCACGACCTGCGCCTCGCGCCGGACGCCAAGTTCCGCAAGAGCGCCGCGGTCGTCGGCGACGTCATGGGCAAGTACCACCCCCACGGCGACGCCTCGATCTACGACGCCATGGTGCGGCTCGCGCAGGACTTCGTCATGCGCGCACCGCTCGTCTCCGGCCACGGGAACTTCGGGTCCATCGACGGCGATGCTCCTGCGGCCATGCGCTACACCGAGGCGAAGCTGCGTCCGCTGGCCATGGAGATCCTCTCCGAGCTCGGCCAGCGTACCGTCGACTGGCGCCCCAACTACGATGGCACCCGCTCCGAGCCGATCGTGCTGCCGTCCCGGTTCCCCAACCTCCTCGTCAACGGAGCGCAGGGGATCGCCGTCGGCATGGCCACGAGCATCCCGCCGCACAACCTCGGCGAGGTGATCGATGCCTGCGTCGCCCTGATCGACACCCCGGATCTCAGCAACCTGCGGCTCCTGACCCACGTGAAGGGCCCGGACTTCCCGACGGGTGGTCAGCTCCACGCCACGAAGAAGGAGCTGGAAGCGGTGTACACCACGGGCCAGGGCTCCTTGAAGCTCCGGGGCGAGTGGCAGATCGAGGAGCCAGACGACAAGCGCGGCGCGCCCCAGCTCGTCATCACCTCCATCCCGTACGGCATCGAGCGCAAGGCCATCGTCGAGAAGATCGCGGACGTGATCCTCTCGAAGAAGCTGCCCGCGCTGATGGACGTCCGCGACGAGTCCACGGAGGAGGTGCGCATCGTCCTCGAGTTGAAGCGCGCGAGCGATCCGCAGCTCGTGATGGCGTACCTCTACAAGCACACCCCGCTCGCCATCAACATCCAGGTCAACCTCACCTGCCTCGTCCCCACGGACAACCCCGACGTCGCGACGCCACGACGCCTCGGCCTGCACGAGGCCCTGTCGAGCTTCCTCGAGTTCCGGAACGTCACGGTCACCCGCCGGACCGAGTTCCAGCTCGGCGAGATGCGCCAGCGGATCCACATTCTGGAGGGCTTCGAGAAGGTCTTCGACGCCCTCGACGAGGTCATCAAGATCATCCGTCGCAGTGAGGGCAAAGCGGACGCAGCCGAGAAGCTGATGAAGCGGTTCGAGCTGAGCGACGAGCAGGTCGATGCGATCCTGGAGCTGCGGCTCTACCGCCTCGCCAGGCTCGAGATCCTGGTGGTGCAGCGAGAGCTCGCCGAGAAGCGCGCCGAGGCGACCCGGCTGGAGTCCCTCCTCAAGAGCGACACGCAGCGCTGGAAGCTCGTCCGCGACGAGCTGCTCGAGGTCAAGCGCGCCTACCCGGATCGCCGGCGCACCAAGATCGTTGGCGCCGTGGACGAGCCCGAGTACCAGGAAGAGGACTTCATCATCGCCGAGGACGCCAACGTGATCCTCTCGGCGCAGGGCTGGGTGAAGCGCGTCCGGGAGGTGAAGGATCTCTCCACCACCCGCCTCCGTGACGGCGACACGGTCCTCGCGGCAGTGGCTGGCTCGACCCGCGCCTCGATCGCGTTCTTCTCGAACCTCGGCTCCTGCTACGTCTGCAGGATCCACGACGTGCAGCCGTCGAGCGGCTACGGCGACCCCGTACAGAAGCTCTTCAAGCTCGGCGACGGAGAGCGGATGGTCGCCATGTACTCGTTCGACCCGCGCGCGCTCGACGTGCCTGCTCCGTCAGAGGACGCCACCGAGTCGGAGCCCCCGTTCGCCGTGGCGGTCACCCGAGGTGGCCTCGGCTTCCGCTTCTCGCTGCGTCCCCACCGCGACCCCTCCACCCGCGCCGGCCGCCGCTTCGCCCGGCTCAACGACGGGGACGAAGTGCTCGCCGTGCTGCCCTCGGGCGTGAGGGACGAGGACATGGTCCTCTGCGCATCGAGCGAGGGTTACGCCATCGGCGTCCCGGTCTCCGAGCTGACCGCGCTCTCCGGGCCCGGCAAGGGTTCGATCCTCATGAAGGTCGAGGAGGGGGACCGCCTGCTCGGCGCTGTGCTCGCGCTTGAGCACAAAGATGTCATCACGGTCGAGACGGACAAGGGCAAGGTCATGGACCTCCGCGCCGACAAGATCGCCGGCTCTCGCGGGGGTAAGGGGCAGCAGATCGTCAAGCGCGACCGCTTCGCCCGGGTGGTCCCCTCCCCCGTCGTGGCGCCGACGCTGGAGGTGAGCTGACATGGCAGCGACGACACCCAGGTACACGGCCGCCGACATCGAGGTCCTGGAGGGACTGGAGCCCGTCCGCAAGCGACCGGCGATGTACATCGGTGGCACCGACGCACGCGGCTACCACCACCTCCTCTGGGAGATCGTGGACAACGCCGTCGACGAGGCCATCAACGGGTTCGCTCACCGGATCGAGGTGCGCCTCGACGCCGACCACCAGGGCGCCACTGTGGGAGATGACGGCCGCGGCATCCCCGTGGACATCCACCCCAAGTACAAGCGCCCCGCGCTGGAGCTCATCCTCTGCACGCTCCACGCGGGCGGAAAGTTCGCGAGCTCGAACTACAAGGTCTCGGGCGGGCTCCACGGCGTGGGTTCGAGCGTGGTGAACGCGCTCTCGGAGCTTCTGGAGATCCGCGTCATGCGCGACGGCGCCGAGCACACCCAGACGTTCTCGCGCGGCGAGCCCACCTCGAAGCTCAAGCGCGTCGCGCAGACCCGTAAGCACGGAACCATCGTCCATTACCGCCCCGACCCGCTCATCTTCGGCAAGAGCGCGCGCTTCAACGCCGATCAGATCCGCGAGCGCCTGGAAGCAAAGGCTTACCTGCACGCGGGCCTGACCATCGTCTTCCACGACGACGCGATCGGTGAGTCCACCGAGTTCTCGCACCCGAACGGCATCGCCGACTTCCTCCCCAAGCTGATCGCCCAGCGCGGCAAGCCGGTCACGCACCCGAACCTGTTCTTCATCTCCCGCGAGGCGACCCTCCGCAGTGACGGCATGGGAAGCCCCGAGCCGAGGGTCATGAAGATCGAAGCAGCCCTGCAATGGACCGAATCCACCGAGGATTACGTACGCTCCTACGTCAACGGAATCCCCACCCACTCGGGCGGGACCCACGAGACGGGCTTCGGCGGCGCCATCGTGAAGGCCGTGCGCGCCTTCATGGATGCCAAGAAGATCCAGCCCAAGGGCGTGACCCTCACCGCCGACGACATCCGCGAAGGCACCGTGGGCGTGCTCTCGGTCTACCTCCCGGATCCGCAGTTCCAGGGGCAAACCAAGGATCGCCTGAACAACACCGAAGCCGCTCCGGCCGTGGAAGGCGCCGTGCGACCTGCCGTCGAGCAGTGGCTCCTGGAGAACGGCTCATCCGGCGAGGCGATCGTCATGCGCGCCATCCTGGCGGCCCGTGCCCGTGAGGCACGCCGGGAAGCCACGGCGCAGGTGCTGCGCAAGACGCCCGTGTCCCACAGGCTCAATTTGCCGGGAAAGCTCGCCGATTGCGCGTCGACGGACCCGGGCGAGAGCGAGCTGTTCCTGGTGGAGGGTGACAGCGCAGGTGGCTCCGCGAAGCAGGGCCGCGACCGCAGGACGCAGGCGATCCTCCCCCTCCGCGGCAAGGTGCTGAACGCGGAGCAAGCGTCCACCTCCAAGGTGCTCGGCAACCGCGAACTCCAGGACATCGTGAGCGCGCTCGGCTGCGGCGTCGGCAAGGACTTCGACATCTCGAAGCTGCGCTACGGCCGCATCTTCCTGCTCATGGATGCCGACAGCGACGGCCAGCACATCGCCACCCTGCTCCTCACCTTCTTCTACCGCCACCTTCCCGGGCTCCTCCGTGGAGGCCACGTCTACCTCGCGCAGCCGCCCCTCTACCGGATCGACGCCGGCAAGGAGACCTACTGGGCGCTCGACGACGCGGAGCGCGACAAGATCCTCGCGAAGCTGCCGAAAAGCGTGAAGGTGGACATCTCGCGGTTCAAAGGCCTCGGCGAGATGCCGGCAGAGGATCTCCGCAACACGACGCTCGATGCGCGCCGCCGCCGCGCGCTGCGGGTCGTGATCGAAGGGGAGCTGGAGACCGACAGGGTGCTCAACGAGCTGATGGGCAAGGATCCCCAGGCCCGCTTCCGTTTCATCATGGATCGCGCAGCGGGCGCAGAAATCGACGTCTGACCGTCGTTTCCTCTGAATCCCTGCCCGCGGCGCCTCGTCCAACACCGATCCCCGCATTTCCCGCCACCACACCGCTGTCGCGCATCACAGTGCGCATCGAGATGCGCACTGCAGTGCTCGTCGCGATCGAGCCACGACAGAGCGCGCGCGATCGCGTGAACTGACGGCCACACCCCCATGGCATCGAGAGCATGGTCCGCTGCGACGGGCGCCGCTCACCCGCCGTGATTCCTGCGGATCTACCCCGCTGCGCGCCGCTTTTTGGTGTCACGGCCTGACCGTTGCAATTGCTCCAGGACGACCAGCACGGCGCTGCCGAGGCTGGCCCCAACGCTGGAGAGGTACGCTGTGACCAACGCGCTTTCTCTGTCCCATCGGATCGCACCCCCGGCAACGCACATCTCCCCCGAGGGTCGACTCCGCTTGCCAACCCCCAACGCCGCAGGAGCCCGCGTGCCCGTGCTGCCTCTGGCACCCCTGCCGCCGCGTCCCGCCCCCGCTCCCTTGAGGAGCACCCCCGAGCGCCTTCAGCTCGGCCGTGAGCGCATCCGCCAGGCTGCAGAGTCGGGCCAGCGCATCCGCTCGTACGAGGTGGCGCTCGACCTGGACCTGTCCGAGTTCCACTTCGCGCGCCTCTTCCGGGCTGCTTTCGGGCGCTCGCCCCACACGTACTACGACGAGGTCCGCGCCGAGCGCGCGCGCGTCCTGCTGCGCGAGGGGCTCAGCGAGGGTGAGGTCGCACGCCGCGTCGGGTTCCGCAGGCCGGCCGAGCTGCGCTCGCTCCTCGCCAAGCGCGCCGCCGCAGAGGGCGCAGAAGCTGCCCCATGCAGCGAGTCCCAGCCCTCGCGTCAGCAGGGCTGAACGTACCGGCATCTCACCGACACGCCCCGCGGCGGGCCGCGGCCTCGCGGCGGTTTGCAGTCCAGTCAGAGACGGCGGTGCTCCAGCGCCGGCAGGCTCGCGCGGACCCTCGAAAGATACGCCGGGTCCAGCGCTGCCGTCACGACGCCCTCCCCCTCCGACGCTTGCGCGATCACCTCGCCCCAAGGGTCGATGATGCAGCTCTTGCCGTACGTCGCACGGCCTCGCGGGTGCCTCCCCCACTGCGCCGCTGCGATGACGTACACCTGCGCCTCGATGGCACGTGCCCGCAAGAGCACCTGCCAGTGATCCTTCCCCGTCAGCAGCGTGAACGCAGCCGGCACCACCACCGCCTCGGCTCCCGCGGTGGACAGCGCCCGGTAGAGCTCGGGAAAGCGCAGGTCGTAGCAGATCGAGAGCCCCAGCCGCAGTCCATCGACCTCGACCACCACCGGCTCGCGCCCGGCCATCGTGGAAGCAGACTCGCAGTAGCGCGTGCCGTCGGAGGTCTCCACGTCGAACAGGTGGATCTTCCGGTACCGCGCCCGCAGCGCGCCGTCCGGCCCGAAGACCGCGCACGTGTTGTAGGGGCGCACGGCATCTCCGGATCGCTCCGGAAAGCCGCCCGCGACCAGCGTCACCCCGGCGGATCGCGCAAGCGCTGAGAGCCGCACGGCGATGGTACCGAAGCCTGGATCCAGGTCCTCGGCGAGAGCGCACTTGCCCTCCTCATCGCCCATGTAGGCGAAGTTCTCGGGGAGCACCACGGTGCTTGCCCCGCGCCGCACGGCCTCGTTCACCAGCACGGTCACACGCTCCAGGTTCTCCGAGACATCGCCCTGGCTGGAGAGCTGGACGGCTCCCCAGATGACCGGCTTCACCATGCGTCGACGTTATCACCCCCCACCGTCACTGCACGACCACCCCTCACGCCCCTCCAGTTCCTGCACCTCCTATCCCTCCAGCGCCCATCCCTCCACCTCCCGCGCCGTTTCCGCCACCTCCCGTGCCGCCCCCGCCTCCCTCGCCCCACGCAGGACACTCCAGCGGCTCCGGGACTGTGCACGCACTCCCGCACTGCGCGCAGGCGCACGCGAGCACCTCCCGGTAAAGCGCGTGCTCCGGCCCCTCCACGTCCGGGAACAGGCACGCGCGCTGACATGCCGCATCCCCGTCGCAGTCACCGACGCACAGGCTGATCGCAGTGCACCCCGCGTTGTCGCACGCATCCCCCGCCTCCTTGCAGGGGGCGCCCGGCGCGATGGCCGCGTTCACGCAGTCCCCGCACGCCACCCGCGCGCCGCTGGTCGCTGCGGCGCACTCGCACACGTTCGCCGGTCCCGCCGTGTCTGTCGTGCTGGTCGTGGTGGTGCCGCCGCTCGTCGCCGCGGTCCCCTCGCTGCCCCGCGGCGGCGGGAGCCCGTCGCCACCGTCGCACCCCCACAGGACGAGGACCACCCCAGCAGCCCCCCGCCAGACCCTCCGCGACGTCCTCATGGAGACGAGACTACCCAACCCTGGCCTCGGCGGCGCCTCGACGCGCCTCAAGCGGACGCCTGGACGAGGGAAGCCCGGGAAAGCAGCCGGCTCCCTCTCGCCGTTCCTGGCGAACCTCACTATCCTTCCGCCCCCTCACCTGGAATTCTCATGCCCTTTGCTCCTCTCTCGATTTTGCCGCGCTCCGTGATGGGTCTCGCCAAGGAAGTCGCGAAGGCCCTGCTCCGGCGGCCCGTCGTCGGTGTCTCGGCGGCCGCGCGCACCTCCGATGGCCGCTGGCTCCTCGTCCGGCGCGGCGACACGGGGACCTGGGGGCTCCCTGGCGGCACCCTGGAGTGGGGCGAGACGCTGCGCTCCTGCGTCGTCCGGGAGCTCGCAGAAGAGGCCGGGGTCGTCGGCGCCACCGTGGGCCGCCTGGTCGGCGTGTATTCGCGGCCCGATCGAGACATCCGCTTCCATGCCGTGACCGTGCTGGTCACCGCGGACATCGCCGAGCCCACCCGGAAACCGGTGAACCCGCTGGAGATCCGCGAGGTGCGCCTGTTCCGCGACGACGAGCTTCCCTCCGAGATCGCCCTCGGCATGACCGACCTGCTCGCCGCAGCGCGGCGCGGCGAGGGCGAACCCATCCTCGAATGACGCCCGACCGAACAGCGAGAACACGATGAAACAAGGGAACCTCTTCGCGGCGCAGCCCAGGCCCGCCTCCCTCCAGGGAGGCCTCGACAGCAACGCCGAGCAGCGCGCGCGGATCGACGAACTCGCCCAGCGCGTCGAGCGCTACCGGGCCAGCTACTACGCGGGCAACACCGAGATCTCCGACGCCGCCTACGACGCGCTCGAGGACGAGCTACGCGCCCTCGACCCGACCCACCCGGTCCTCGCCCGCGTCGGATCGAGCGCGCTGGTGACCGAGTGGGAAAAGGCGCGGCACGAGATCCCCATGGGCTCGCTCAACAAGGTCGTGAACGAGGACGAACTCCGCGCCTGGGTCGCCCGGTGTGAAGAACTGCTCGGCAAGGAGCCGCACGCCCCCGTGGCCTCGGACCTGTTCGTCGCCGAGAAGCTCGACGGCATCTCCATCGAGGTCCTCTACAAGGACGGCAAGCTCGTCGACGCCATCACCCGCGGCGACGGCGAATGGGGCGAGCGCATCACCGCCAACGTGGCCCGCATGAAGGGCGTCCCCGCGCGCATCCGCGAGCGGGGCCACCTCTCCGTACGCGGCGAGATCATCCTCCGCCTCTCGGACATGAAGGCCCATTTCCCCGGCGTGACGAGCCCCCGCAACATGGCCGCGGGCCTCTCGAAGCGCTTCGACGGGCAGGGCGCCGAGCGCTGCACGGTGATGTTCTACGACGTCGCCGAGCACGCGGAGATCCCCACCTGCCGCCGGCGCTTCGAGTGGCTGCGAGAGCTCGGCTTCGCCACCCCGCGCTCCGCCCACGGCACGCTCGACGACGTCATCGACCTCTACCGCAAGTACGGCAGCGAGCTGCGCGGCGCGCTCGACTACGAGATCGACGGCCTCGTGGTCTACGTCGACTCGCTCAACCTCCAGACCGTCCTCGGGGATCTCAACCGCCGGCCTCGCGGCGCCGTCGCCTTCAAGTTCGCCTCGCCCGCCAAGGTCTCCAAGGTGGTCGCCATCCAGTGGGACACCGGCCCCAGCGGCCGCGTGACCCCGGTCGCCATCGTCGAACCCGTCGAGCTCGCCGGAGCCGTCGTCCAGCGCGCCTCGCTCCACAACGCCGCCAACGTGCGCACCCTCGGGCTCGGCGTGGGCGACGAGGTCCTCGTCTCGCGCCGCAACGATGTCATCCCGTACGTCGAGGAGGTCGTGGAGAAGCACGGCCCTGCCGCGCAGCCCCCCACCACCTGCGGCGTCTGCAGCGGGGCGCTCGTCACCGAGGGCGAGTACATCCTCTGCCGCAACGCCTCTTGCCGCGCCCTCATCGAGGGCAGGATCCACAACTGGATCGACGCCATCGGCGCCCTGGAGTGGGGCGACAAGCTCATCGAGCAGCTCGTCGCCGCGGGGCACCTGCGCGAGCCCCTCGACCTCTACAAGCTCAAGGTGAAGGACATCGCCGATCTCGAACGGCGCGGCGAGAAGATCGCAAAGAAGTGCCTCGACCAGATCCAGAGCCGCCTGCCGCTCACCTTGCCGGTGTTCCTCACCGCGCTGGGCATCGAGGGCTTCGCCCTGCAGACCGCGCGGCTCCTCGTCTCTGCCGGCCACGACACCCTCGACAAGGTCCGCGCCGCCAAGGAGGCCGAGCTTGCGGCCATTCCGGGCCTCGGCGCCATCAAGGCCGCCAACATCACCCGCGGCCTCGCCGCCCGCAAAGACGAGATCGACAGGCTCATCGCCGGCGGCATCCAGCCCGTCACCACCGCGGCCGAGGGCCCCCTCGGCGGCCTCACCTTCTGCTTCACCGGCTCGGGCACCCGCCCACGGGGCGAACTCACCCAGCTCGTCGAGTCGAACGGTGGCCGCGTCCTCGGCTCGGTGACCAAGGAGCTCAACTACCTCATCATCGCCGACACCAGCTCCACCTCCAGCAAGGCCGAGAAGGCGCGCAAATACGGCACCAAGCTCATCACCGAAGAGCAGCTCGATCAGCTCATCGAAGAGCGCCGCGCCGCCGGCGCCTCCTGATCAGGACCCCCCGACCGCGCCCGGCGTGCCCCTCACCAGAGCACGTCCTGCAGCTCGGTCACGCCGAGCACCTCGTCGATCTCCAGCACCCGCCCATTCGCCCTGCGGATCGTCCCCGTGTACGTCCCCGCAGGCTGGAGGAACCGCGCGCGCAGGAAGCGCAGGTCGGTGTTGTCCTCGTGCGCCCCACCGGGCGCAAACCGCAGGTCCACTGCGCCATCCTCCGTGCGCACCGTCCACGGCTGGAGCGGCTTCCCTGGCACCGACGTGAACCTCCCCTCGGCGAGCGGCTCGATCTCTCCGTCGACCCACAGCGCGCACTCCGCCGCCCCCGACATCCCCTCCACCAGGTTCAGCCCCACCCGCTCCCCGCTGCGCGCCCGCCCGAGCGCGAACCCCCAGCGCCACACCGTCCGGCGTGGCAGGAGCCCGTTCGAGTAGTCGTACCCCCCGAGCCCACCGTCCAGCGAGAACCGCCGCCCCCCGACCCGCGCCTCTCCGCGCACCGCGAGCAGCGCCCCTTTCTCCGTGGCCACCGCCCTCCCCTCGGGCAGCATCGCGATCGCGGCGATGGGCGGCGGTGCTCCCGATGCATCGAGCGAGGCTGACACCTCCACCTCGCCCACCCTCGCCTCCACCTTCAGCGCCTCCCCGGCGCTACGGCGCCCCATCGAGACCTTCGCCCCGGGCAGCCTCCCCTCGGCCACGAGCAGCGCAGGCTCGTCCGACACCCGCGCTGTCAACGGCAGCCCGAGTGCCTTCCGGTCCGCAAGCATCCGCCCCTCGCCGCGGCTGTAGACGAACGCGAACGCATTCGCCGCGTACCCGAGGCGCACCAGCGCCACCGTCACCATCACCTCGTCCGCGACCATCGACACATACAGCCACCGCTTCTGACGCGTCATCCGCATCATCCGGCCCGGCGCGAGCTGCGCGAAGTCCAGACGAGGCAGGCCACCGCGGAACGAGCCGGTGCGGAGCGCGGACGTGCCGTGGTCGAGGAGAGCATCGGGAGGAGGCAGGAGCGAGCGCATCGCGCCCAGCATACCCGCGCTGCTCCTGGAGTGCGCCCCTCAGCCCGACTCCCCCGAACCGCCCGGCGCGTCTTCCACGAGCCCCCGCACGTTCGCCCCGCTCAGCTTCGCGGTCTGCCGCGAGGCCCCGCGCATGTCGGCCCCCTCCAGATCCGCGTCCCGGAGGTCGGCCCCTTCCAGCACCCCGTGCGACAGATCCGCCCCCTTCAGCTTCGCGGCGCGCAGTACGGCGCCCGACAGATCCGCGCGCGTGAAGCGGCTCCCCACCAGATCCGCCTTCCCCGCCGCCACCCCGTTCAGCTTCGCGCCCTCGAACCCTGCCTCCCGCAGCCGCGCCTGCCGCAGATCGGCCCCCTCCAGGTTGGCCCCCCCGAGATCTGCCCGGTCCCCGCTCAGCCGCTGCAGGTTCGCCTTCCGCAGGTCCGCGTCGCGCAGCCGCGACTCCGTGCACGTCACCCGCTGCAGGCTCGCCCCCTCCAGCACGGCCCCTTCCAGCGAGCAGGCCCGCACCGTCGCACCGTCCCACTGCGATCGCGGCGCCACCACGCCCGAGAGCGAACCTTGCTCCAGCACCACCCCTTGCGCGCGCGCGTCGGGCATCCGCGCCCGATCGAAGATCGCCCCCGTCCCGCGCGCGTCTTCCAGGTTCACCTCGGTCAGCGTCGCCTCCTTGAAGTTCGCCTGGTCCAGCACCGCGCCGCTGAAGTCGGCGCTCGGCGCGTCCATCCCCTGGAACGAAGCGCCCTCCCACACTCCCCGCGCGAACGTCGCCCGCGAGGCCCCTGCCCCCGTGAACGTCGCCCCTTGCCCACGCACCCCGCCGAGGTTCGCATCCCCGAGCCGCGCCCCATCCAGACGCGCGCGCACCAGCACTGCGCGTGACAGGTCGGCGCCCGTCAGATCCGCCCCCGTCAGGTCGGCCTCGGTCAGATCCGCCCCCGCGAGCTGCACCTCGCTCATTCGCACCCCTGCGAACACGCAGCGCACCAGGCGGGCACCCTTCAGATCGCAGCGCGACAGCACCGCCCCGCGGAAGTCCACCCCTTCCAGATCCGCCTCGGCGAGCCGCAGATCGTGGATCGCCTGTCCGGCGCGCACCCGCGCCGCGATCTCCGCCCGCAGCGGCGACTCACGCTCCCCGACCCCCGACGCGGGAGACACCGGCACTGGCGTCCCGGCTTGCCCGGGAGCTACTGCCTCTCCCGCACCGATCTCTCCCCCGGCACCTCCGGCAGCGGCCCCTGCACTGGCCTCCGCGGCTCGCCCCGCAGCGGGCAGGACCGACGCCTCCGCCCCACGATCGCCCGGCACAGGCGGCACCAGCGGCGGCGGCACCGGGGCAGCGTCGCTTCCCGAAGGCGCCAGGCCGCTCCCCTGCCCGGTCGACATCCGCTGCAACGACGTCCCCAGACCGAAGCGCGGTCCCTCGACGTGTGCCGGCACGCCACCTCCTCCGGAGGGCGGCCCTTCTCCCCGCGACGACGGCGGCGGTAGCACGGACGGCCTCACCGGCTCGGGCGGAGTCACCACATCCGGCGGCCTCACCACGTCCGGCGGCCTCACCACCTCGGACCGCACCGACTCCGGGGGCTTCACCATCTCCGGCGGCCGCGCACCAGCAACCCCGGACGTCGTCTCGGGCCGCCCGGGCGCAGCCCCCCTCCCTGCGCCCGCCCCGGTCCGGTGGAAGGGCAGGACATCCCGCAGCGGGCTCGGTCTGGGAGGCGCCGTCATCCCCAGATCTATCTCCCCCGAGGCCATGGACGCCGCCCCACCCCCGGCACCCCCGGCTGGAGGCGGCGCCACCCGCGGAGGCGGCACGGGCGCACCCGCGCCAGCGCCCGCGGCGGGCCCCTGCCCGAATGGCAGCACGGAAGCGCCTCCTCCGGGAGGCACCCCCGCGGCCGGCAACGAGATCGGCCCTGTCTGCATCGCCTTGCTGGAACGCTGTACGAACGGCAGCCCGCTGGCCGCAGCCCCTGCGCGCGTGTTGTGCGGCAGCGTCCCGTCTTCGGTCGTCTCCTCCGCGCCGCCGATCGCCTTCGCGCCCCCGGCCTCTCCAGCCTGAAAGGGCAGCGCGGAACCCTTGAAGGCTCCCGGCGGCAGCGTCCCCGCTTCTTGCCGCGCGCGCGGCGCCACCACCGTCTCCGAAAGCGACAGCACCCCCGCGGGCATCTGGGGTCCGGGCGCAACGAACCTGGGCGCCCCCGCCCCCTGCTCGCTGCCGCGCGGAGGTGGCTGAGACCCGCTCCACGGAGCCCCTGGAATCGCGGCTCCCTGCGGAGGCAACCCCGTGCGGGGCGGCGGCACCGGCAAAGGGCCGCTCGCGGGCTTGCGGAGGTCGTCCACCGAGACCGCGGCCGTCACCTCCTTGTCGACCGTCGTCCACGTCGCGCGCGGCGGCGGCGTCGGCACCTCGGGCGGCGGGATCGACCCACCCGCAGCGCCCGCAGCGCCCCCGACGCCCGCAGCCCCTGCACCGCTCGCGGCCGGAACGGGCGGCACGACCGTCGGCGGCCGCACCTGGGCCGCGAACGACGCGGGCACCGGGATGCTCACCGACGAGCGCTCATCCTGGGTCACCACCAGGTCCTCCGGATCGGGCCACGTCACCGGCTGTCTCGGCGTCTCCAGCCCCACGAACACCCGGATCGCGCAGCCCGCCGAGAGCGCCTGCGCCGGCACCTGCGCCCGCCACACCACGCTGCAGACCTGCTGATCGGCCTGGATGTGCAGCATGTCGGCGCTGAACTCCACCGGGGCCCCCTCGCTCACGCCGCGCGAGCTGATGAGGTAGTAGCGCCCGAGGGCCCTCACCGTCGGAAGGCGGCACGACAGGCGCGCCGCAGCCGCGTTCATCCCGTCGAGCACCAGCCACTCGTCTCCCCGCAGGAAGGGCATCTGCTGATCGGGCGGCGCCGCGTGGAAGTACCGCCAGTCGAGCCCCTCGGCGTACTCCACCACGGGCGCGCCGAGCACCGGCCGCGGCCTCGATCCCAGCAGCCGCGCCCGTGGCCCCCATGTCGGCGCGATGGGCCCGAACGACGTCGGCCGCCGCGGATCCGACGGATCCACCAGGTTCGGCAGCCCCGAGGACCCCGGCGCCCCCACCCCCACCGGGTTCTCCGGGAACCCCGGACCGCCGTACGTCCGCTCGTAGACCAGCGGCATCTGCCGGAACGGCTGCGGGCTCGCCGAGGATGGTGAACGATCCCCGTAGGCGTACACCGACTTCTCCAGCAGCCGCTGATCCCTGAAGACCGCGAGCCGCGCCACCACCGCCGTCGCCGTCTGCCCTGGCGGCGCGCACGCGTGCCCCGTCAGCACCACCCCCGCGCTCGGCAGGTACGGCACCGTCTCGCAGGCCTCCACGAGCGCCCGGCCGGGATCTCCGTCGCGGTAGCGATCCTGCTGGACCAGCTCCTGCGGCGCGATCGGCCACGCATCCCTGCCGTCTGCGAGGGCGAACGTCGCCTTGGCGAACACCGTCGCCCGCAGCACGCCTCCCACGCGCCACATGGCGCGGCCACAGGACAGCGGCTGCAGGGGAACGACCTTCAGGGGCGGCGGAATCTGCGGTTGCACCACGTCGACGCGGAGGCCGCGGCCATGCGGCACCCTCTTCCCGGCGACGTTAGCAGCGCGGGCCTGGGGAGGTCACCCCTTCCCGCATTCAACGAGGCTCGGTTCCGTCCTCGCGCGGTAGATCCCACGCCATCGCGCGCAGCAGCTCGGCCACGCTGCAGGCATGGGCCACGCAACCACGGGGCAGGTGCGGCGGCTCCGCGTCGCACAGCTCCGCCACGTACCCCAGCGCCAGCTCGTTGCCCGCCGCCGACGCCACCAGCCTGCGCAGGAGCGGCAGCACGTGCTCCCCGAGCGACGACGACCGCAGCGCCGCCCGCACGTAGAAGCTCAGCAGCCAGGGCCACACCGTCCCCTGGTGGCATGCCGCGTCCCGCGCCTCCGCGTCCCCCACGTAGCGCGCCGCGTAGCGCGGCTCCCCGGGCGCGAGCGAGCGCACGCCCGCCGGCGTCACCAGCGTGAGCCGCACCCGGTCGAGCAGCGCGCTGGCCTGCTCCTCGGTGAAGCAGTCCGGATCGATCGCCAGCGCGATCAGCGCGTTCGGCCTCACCACCGGATCGCGGAACGACCCCGGCCCCTCCGGAGACTCCGAGATCACGTCGTAGGGATAGGACGTCTCCTCGCACCAGAACCGCGCCCGGAACGCCTCCCGTGCCCGCTTCGCAGCCCGCTCGGCCCGCGCCGCGAGAGCCTCGTCCCCTGCCGCCCGGCTGAGCCGTGCCAGCGTCTCGGCCCCCTTCGCCCACAGCGCCGACAGCTCGACCGGGCACCCCACCCGCGGCGTCACCGCCGCCCCCTGCACCCGCGCGTCCATCCAGGTCAGCGCCTCGCCTTCGCGGCCCGCCGCGAACAGCCCGTCCGCGGTCAGGCGCACGTCGTGCCGCGTCCCCCGCAGCACCGCCTCGAACGCCGCCTGCAGCGCCGGGAACAGCTCACCCAGCACGAACGGGTGCCCGTCGCCGAGCACGCAGATCATGTGGCGCGCCGCCTCGAACAGCCAGAGCGTCGTGTCGGCCGAGTGGTACTCCGAGGCACCCCCGGCGTCGGGCAGCCGGTTGGGCACGAGCCCCCCCTGCATCTCCCCGATCAGCGCCCGCAGCACGCGCATCGCCCCCTCGACCTTCCCCGGCACGAGGTACAGCCCCGGCAGCGCGATGAGCGCGTGGCGCCCCCACACCTCGAACCACGGATACCCCGCCACGACCCCCGGGCTCGCGCACCCATCGCAGCGGAAGCTCGCCGCTGCGATGGAGAGCTTCCGCTCCGCGAGTGACACCGAAGGCCCTGGATCCTCCGCCAGGATCGCCGCGCTCGCCGCTTCCAGCAGCGCCTCGGGCGCCCCCTCGGGCAGCGATCCCGCGGCGACCACCAGGTACGCCGGCACGCCTGGCTCCACCGGCATGTCCACGTGCCCTGGCGTCCAGAGATCCTCGTGGAAATCCAGCCCGCGCTCCTGCTCGGCGAGGTACTCGAACCGCCGCCACCAGTCCGGCGACCCCACGAACGTCCCCTGGTAGCGGAAGCAGAGCCGCGGCAGGCTCCGGTTCGGCTGCACCCGCACCTCGTGGTACGTCGCGCCGTCGGGGCCGCTGTCCACCCGCATCTCCACCCGGTTCGACATCCCCCCGTTCTCGCGCAGGAGCCCGTGCATGTGCCGCACCGCGAGCAGCGGCCGGAGCGTCAGCCGCGCCGCCTGCTCCCCGCGCCACTCGTAGCGCAGCACCACCGCGTTCTCCCTCCGCACCAGCCCGAGCTGCATCTCCAGCACCCCGCCCGCGACCTCGTAGGTCCAGCGGGGCAGCGGATCCTGATCGAACCGCGCCAGGTAGAACGGCGTCGCCTCCGGATCCACGCCAGGGAACTGGTGCTTGCCGAGCTCCCACCGCGGCCTCCGCCTTGCTCCTGGCTCCGCGAGGTCCAGCCCCACGTCCACGTGCGACAGGAGCACGTGCCGCCCCCGCGGCGGATCCAGGGCCGCCACCAGCATGCCGTGGTAGCGGCGGGTGTGCATCCCCGCCACCGTCGAACTCGCGTAGGCCCCTGCCCCGTTCGTGTGCAGCCACTCCCGCGCCGCCCGACCGAGCTCCCCTCCCACCTCCACATGCGGCCAGGGCGACGGCCCTTCCATCCCCTTCGCCAGCGCCGCCTTCACCTCGGGGCCGAGCGACAGCCCGGGAGCCGTGCTCCTCATCGAACGCTCGTCGCCTTCTCGAGCGACTCTTCCGCCGCCGATCGCATCAGCTCCACGGGCGCTTCCATCCCGGTCCACAGCGTGAACGACCGCGCCGCCTGCCCGACCACCATCCCCAGACCATCCCTCGCTTTGAGCCCACGCAGCCCCGACATCCTCAAGAACGGCGTCACAGGTGGGTTGTAGATCACATCGTACGCCCGCGCATGCGGCGCGAGCATGTCCCAGGGGACGATCCCTGTCACGTCCTCCCCCGGAGGTCCCCCGAGCATCCCCGCGCTCGTCGCCTGCAGGATCAGATCCGCCGTCGCCGCGGTCTCGCTCCAGTTGAGCTTCAGCATCTGCGACGCCTTGCTCAGGATCGGCGTGCTCCGCACCGGCCACGGCGCCGTCAGCGCACCGAGCGCGCGCGCCCGCTCCGCCGAGGGCGAGTCCAGCATCTCCGCCGAGCTCGCCCACGACCTCGTGGTGACGCTGATCAGGTGAAACCCGAGCCGCTTGCAGGCCATGATCGCCGCGAGCCCTGCCCCCCCGGCCCCGATGATCACCGCCCTCCCCCGCGGACAAGGCAGCGCCTGCAGGTGAGGCTCCCGGATGACGCCGAGCGCCGCGGCCGGCTGGAACGACGACGCCTGCCCCGAGGCTTGCCCCGGCGACGAACGCACCGGCGCAGGGGGCGCCCCGGCCTTCCCCCGCACCGAGGGCGGCGAGGTGTCCTTGAGCAGATCGTCGAGTTCGTCCTGCAGCGCCAGCGCGTCGGTGTTGTAGGCGATGACCCGCCTGTCCGGCGTCCGCACCAGCACGTTGGCCGCGCCGATCGACGCCGCGCTCTCGTCCACCGCATCGACCATGGACAGCACCCGCTGCTTGTGCGGCACCGTCACGTTCGCCCCTGCGATGACGCCGCTCCGCACCTCGTCCACGATCTGCCGCAGATCGTCTTCCGTCGGCACGTCGAACGCGCTGTAGATGTGGGGCAGGTGCAGCGCCCTGAACGCCGCGGTGTGCATCACCGGCGAGACCGAGTGCCTCACCGGGTGCCCGATGAGCACGAACAGGCGCCGCTCAGCCATCGCTCCGGGGCTCCTCTGAAGGCTCCAGCCCCAGCCGGAGCTGCTCTCCCTCGATCCGCGCCGCCCGCCGCCGCGGCGCCCTCACCCCACGCGCCCGCCCCCCGCTGCTCCCGACCCCGCCCACGCTCATGCCGCCGCCACCGCTGCCGCCGTTGCTCCCACCGCCATCCGCCTCCGTGCCTTCGCCGAGCGGCTCTCCGGGCCCCGCGCTCGCCGTCACCGTCGCCCGCAGCGACCCTTCGTGCACCCGCACCACGATCCGCTCCCCCGCCGCCACCGTCCGCGCATCCAGGATGGCCCTCCCCGACGCATCCGTGGTGATCGCGTACCCGCGCGCCAGCACCGACAGCGGCGACATCGCCGACAGCCGCGCCACGTCCTCCGCGAACCGGCCCCGCAGCCCCCGCACGTACCGCCGCGTCGCCGCCCCGAGCCGCACGAGGAGCGGCCCGAGATCCGCCCGCGCCCCCGCGATCACCGCCCGCGGGTGCCTCCCGGCCAGGCGCCGCTCGATCTGCGCGAGTCCCGCCCGCTCCCCCGAGATCCGCCGCTCCATGGCCCGTTCGAGCCGCCCCCGCAGCTCATCCACCTCTTGCTGCGGCTCCGCCAGCAGCCGCTCCGGCGACCCGAGCGCCGCCACCCGCCGATCGAGATCCGCCCGCGCCGCGGCGAGCGTGTGCCCCACCGCCCGCGACAGCCGCACCGAGAGCAGCCCCAGCTCCCGCCGCCGCGCCCCCGCGTCGGGCACCAGCAGCTCCGCGGCCTGCGAGGGCGTCGCTGCCCGCGCATCGGCGCACAGATCGGTGAGCGACACATCCACCTCGTGCCCCACCGCGCTCACCACCGGCACCCGCGCCTGGGCCACGCGCCGCACCACCGCCTCGTCGTTGAACGCGCTCAGATCGTCGGCCGACCCCCCGCCGCGCCCCACGATGATCACGTCTACCTCCGGCACCTGCTCCAGCAGCCCGATGGCCCGGCAGATCTGCGCGGACGCCCCGGGCCCTTGCACCAGCGCCCGCGCCAGCAGAACCCGCGCTCCTCCCCGCCGGAACGCCACCTTCACGATGTCGTGGATGACCGCCCCGCTCCCGCTCGTCACCACCCCGATCACCCGTGGCTCCCGCGGGAGCGGCCGCTTGCGCTCCAGCGCGAACAGCCCCTCGGCCGCGAGCTGCTCCTTCAGCCGCTCCAGCGCCTCGAGCAGCGCCCCCCGCCCTGCCGGCGCCGCGCTCTCCACGATGAACTGCAGCCGCCCTCGGGGCACGTAGAGCGACGCCTTCCCCGTCACCACCACCCGCTCCCCGTCCTGGAGCGCCCGCAGCGACCGCGGCCCCGCCGTCCGGTACATCACGCACTCGATGCACGCCTCTTCCCGCTCGTCCTTCAGCGCGAAGTAAGCGTGCCCGCTCGGTGCCCGCTTCAGCCCCGAGACCTCCCCCTCCACCCGCAGGTTGGCCGTGGAGCCCTCCAGGAGCCGCTTCAGGCGCCGATCGAGCTCGCTGACCGACAGCACCTCCGACTCCCCCTCGAACCGCGGCCGTTGCCCCGCCGGCGACGAGGAGACGGGCCAGGAGGCAGGTCCCGAGGGCGGCACGGAAGGCGGTTCCCACCCGAGATCGCCCCCCTCGAACCGGGCTGCAGAGGCTGACTCGGGAGATGGGTCACGACGCTGCACACTTGACCACTACCCTGGCGCGCGTCGCCTGCCTAGTAGCGCATCCCCTGAATCCGGGGGTCACCGTCAGCTCGCTTTCCCTCCCCTGCCCTGCCCTGTCTTGCGGCCCAGAGGCCACGTCTACCTGCTCCATGTCCCCCCTCGTGCGCCTTGCTGCAGGCCCCGAACCTCCGCCAGGGACGCCGGCCCTGACGCTGCACCAACGGCCACCGCCTCCCGAAGATCCGCCATGGTCGCCGGTCCAGGGCGCTTCACCATGGCCCTGCCCTCTCGCCAGCAATGTCCCCTGGTGTGACCACCATTGAAGCACTCCGTGCGGACACCAATGCCTACCTCCGCGCCGCCTCGTGCATCCCCATGGATGTGCACATCTTTCCCGGTGCACTTATCCGCCGCGTACACTTGCATCGTTCGGCCCGCGGTGCATCGCACCTCATTCGCCATCGACGCGCGCGGCCTGCGTTGACGGCACGACGCTGCTCGTGATTGTTCTGCAAACGAGCATGCGTCGACGCTGGGTCGCCACCATCGCAGCAATTTCCTGCTGATTGCGTTCTGGATCATCGTCTGGCCGAAGCGCGCCCCCACCTCTCCCGACGCCCGGACCTCCGGCCCCTCCAGCGCCGACGAGGCCACCGCGCGCCAGCGCAACGATCGCGCGTCCTCCCCGGAAGGACCCACGGATTCCCACCCCGAGGGCCCTCATCCCGACGACAAGGTCCCCATGCCTCGCTGCTGGCAGGGCCTCCTCGATTTCGACCAGAAAGCCACCCTCGCCGACATGCGCGCCGCCATTGCCAGCGCCGTCGCGAACGGCGACCCCCTCCTCGCCGACTACCTGCGCGAGCGCCTCGCCGAGATGATCGGCAGCAACGTCGACAGCGCCCTCCAGGTCCTCGACTGGGCCACCACTGCCTCCGGCCCCGAACTCGGCATCCTCATGGGCGCCCTCAAGCTCTCCGACGCCGTCCGCGACCCGCGCGTCTCCGGCAAGCTCCTCGCCACCGGCGAGCAGAAGAGCGCCGACCTCACCCTGCGCGGCGCCGCCCTGGAGGCCCTCGAAACCCAGCACCGCTTCGACAGCGCCGCCATCGACCGCATCAAGGCCATCGCCCTCGACGACGACGCCGAATCCGCCGCCTGGCTCGCCACGCGCACCCTCGGCCGGGTCATGACCGAGGACTTCAAGCGCACCGGCAGCTACGAGCCCTACTGGAAAGAGCTGCTCTCCGTCGGCAAGGAGTCGCAGGAGACCGCCGTCCAGCTCCTCGCCCTGGAGATGCCCTCCTACGCCGACCCTGTGCTCTCCGGCAGCGAGATCGACACCCTCGCCGCGCTCCTCAAGAACGACCCCGACCGCAGCGTCCGCGAGATGGCCGCCCACCGCCTCTCCGTCACCCGCGAGGCCACGAAGGTCCTCGCCGTCTACCGTGAAGCCTTCCCCGCCGAGCGCGACGAGTGCGTCCGCTGGGCCATCTTCCGCTTCGCCGCGCGCGTCGGTGGCGCCGCCGCCCTTCCCCTCCTCGCCGACTTCGCCGCCCTCGATGCCCGCTTCAAGGAAGACCACCAGGACTTCATGACCCTCTACGCCACTGGCACGGTCGACTTCTCCCGCATCTGGATGGGCAAGGCCGAGCGTCACCAGTGCGTCCTCGAAGAAGGGATGCCCCACTGATGCCGCGCGCCGTCTCCACCTGCGCTCCGCGCGCCGCTCGCGCCCTCGCTGCCGCGTCGCTCCTCCTCGTGCTCGGGGCTGCCGAGCCGCAGGGCCAGCCCCTCCCCGAGCGGGTCGACTGCGCCTTGCCCGCCATGGTCGACAGCCTGCGCGGCGCGCTCCAGCAAGGCTCCCCCGCGCTCCGCCGCTACATGCAGCTCCACATCAAGGAAGCCGCCCTCTCCTTCCCCGCCGGCGAACTGCGCGCCCTCTTCGCCGCCGAGCGCGACCCCGCCATGCTCGAAGCGCTCGGCGCCGCGCTCGCCACCAAGGCCAGCCACAGCGAGGACCTCTCCCTCGTCGACCCCATCCTCGACCGCGCCCGCTCCGAGGCCGACCCCAGGCTCCGCGCCGCCTCCCTCGCGGGCATGCGCGGCACCGCCTCCGTCGAGGTCCTGCAGAAGAAGGGCGGCGTCTCCTACGAGGACTTCATCCGCGATCCCTCGCCCGAGGTCCGCACTGCCGCCGTCGACAACCTCCTCCACGAGAACGACAAGGTCCACTTCGGCCACGACCGCGGCGTCTCCGAGGCCGCCATCAAGGCCGCCGCCGCGAGCCCCGATCCCGCGACCGCTGCCAGGCTCCTCACCGGTACCTCCATGGAGCAGGTGGGCCCCGAGGCGGTGCAGACCCTGGTCTCCCAGCTCGCCTCCCGGAGCCCCGAGCTGCGCGCCGCCGCCGCCAAGGCCCTCGGCGGTGTCCCTGCCGCGAGCGCCGACACCGCCCAGCGCGCCCTCGTCTCCCGCTACCCCGCCGAGAGCGAGCACGCCGTGCGGGCCGCCATCCTCGAAGGCCTCGTCCACCTCCGCCTCTCCGGCGCCGCGCCCACGCTCCAGTCCCTGCGCAGCGTGGACCCCACGCTCGCCCTGGAGATCGACGCCTGGCTCAAGGTGCTCGCCATGCACCTGCAGGAGTGGACCCTCATCCTGCGGGAGAAGCAGCGCCTCGCGCCATGATCACGCGCTGCCACCGGATCCGGGGAACGTCGAACCACCGTCCAGAAGGAGAACAGAAGAGATGGCCATGACCAGGATCACTAAGATCGTCACCAGGATCGCGGCGATTGCCGCGCTCGCGACCCTCTCCGCCGCCATGCCTGCCCCGCTCGAAGCGGCGACCGCGCGCGGCCCCATCTGCGAGAACATCGCCAAGGTCGGCTCCACGACCTACTACTCGTGCAACGGCAGCTCCCACACCGCGCTCGACATCAGCAACCAGTCCTGCAGCGAGTGGAACGCCCGCGGCATGATCCTCGGCACCGTCAACTACAAGCTCTACAGCGGCTGCGCCAACAACTGCGCCAACCCGCCCCCCAACCCCAACTGCAACGGCGGCGCCGGCAACTACTACGTCGTCAGCGGCGCAAGCGGCTGGGACTTCCGCCAGCTCCACATCAACACCAACACGAGCTCCGCCACCAAGTCGTGTGACCGCTGTGCCCTCGGCCTGGTCGGCTCCACCGGCCAGTCCTACGGCGCCCACGTCCACGCGGACAACCGCCAGTACGGCACCAGGAAGAGCGCCTGGTACACCAGCGTCGGCACCACCTGCGGCTCCAGCGGCTACTGCGAGAACCGCGTCGGCACCCCCACCCTGTGACCTGCTGACGGCCCGAGGGGCAGCTCCGCCGGGGGAGCTGCCTCTGCGTGACCATGGTGCTCTCCACGGGCGTCCGGGAGGTCGTGAACGTCGACGTCGCGACGGGATGGATGCCGACGAAACCGGTTCCCCCCTTCACCCGACCTCCCTAACCTCACGGTCGAGGAGCGATCGCCATGACCACCGAACGACGCCCCACGAGGCTCCACCACACGGCCTACGTCTCCCGGGATCTCGAAAAGACCCGCGCATTCTACGAGGACCTCATCGGCCTGCCGCTGGTGGCGACGTGGTGCGAGTCCGACGAGCTGTTCGGCAAGGTCCGCACCTACTGCCACTGCTTCTTCGGCCTCGAAGACGGCAGCGCGCTCGCCTTCTTCCAGTTCGCGCACGAGGAGGACCAGCAGCTCTTCGGCCCGGAGATCCCCTCCTCGCCGTTCCACCACATCGCGCTCAACGTCGACCGCGCCACGCTCGAACGCGTGCAGAGAAAGCTCGCCGACGCCGGCTACAAAGAGCCGCAGACCTACGTGCTCGAGCACGGCTACTGCCAGTCGCTCTACGTCGTGGATCCCAACGGCATGACCCTGGAGCTGACGTGCGACGCGCCGGAGGCCATCACCGAGCAGCTCGTGCGCGGGCGCGAGCAGGACGCGCGGCGCGAGCTTTCGCGCTGGCTCGCCGGCGACCACACCTCGAACAACACCTTCCGGTAACTCCGGCCCATGAGGCGCGTCACCCTCTCGTTCGACAACGGCCCGGATCCGGACGTCACCCCGCATGTCCTCGACCTGCTCCGCGAGCGCGAGCTCCGGGCGCACTTCTACGTGCTCGGCAAGCACCTCGCGACCCCGGCCGGGCGCCGCCTCGTCGAGCGCGCGCGCGACGAGGGTCACCTCATCGGCAACCACTCGTACACCCACGAGACCCCGCTCGGCGCCGACCCTCGCCCGGACGCCGTGGCGCAGGAGATCGTCCGCACCGAGGCCCTGCTCGCGCCGCTCGTGCCCGGCCCCAGACGGTTCCGGCCCTTCGGCGGCGGCGGCCTCCTCGGGCGTCACCTCCTCAGCCCCGCTGCACGCGACTACCTCGTCGCCCACGGCTACTCCTGCATCCTCTGGAACGCCGTCCCGCGCGACTGGGACGACCCAGGGTGGGTCTCCACCGCGCTCGCGCAGACCGCCGCGCGCGACCACGCCGTCGTCGTCCTCCACGACGTCCCCAGCGCCTGCCTCGACGGCCTGCCGGCGTTCCTCGATGCGCTCCTCGCGCGCGGCGACGACCTCACGCAGGACCTGCCGCCGGAGTGCGTGCCCATCGCCAGCGGCCGGATCACGGCCAACCTCTCGGAGATCGTGAACGCATGAGAATCGCCTCCCTCCAGAACCAGCGCGGCCCCTTCCTCGGCGTGCGCCGCGGCGACGGCTACCTCGACGCGAACGCCGCCCTCCCCGACCTGCCCCGCGACCTCGGCGCCGCCCTCCGGGCCGGGCTCCTCGATCGCCTCGCGGAGCTCGCGGCGCTCACGTCGATCGACGGCCTCCTCGTCCGCGACGCGGCCTACCGCCCGCTCGTCACCGACGCCGGCAAGATCCTCTGCCTCGGCGTGAACTACGCCGACCACGCGAAGGAAGCGTCGATCCAGAAGCCGGACTACCCGGTCGTGTTCAGCCGCTTCGCCACGGGCTTCGTCGGCCACGACGTCCCGCTCGTGCGGCCACGCAAGTCGACCCACTTCGACTACGAGGCCGAGTTCCTCGTCGTCATCGGGCGCCGGGGCCGCGCCATCCCCGCGGAGCGCGCGCTCGATCACGTCGCCGGCTACGCGCTGCTCAACGACGGCACGATCCGCGACTACCAGACGCGCACCTCGCAGTGGACGGTCGGCAAGAACTTCGACCGCACCGGCTCCATGGGCCCGGAGCTGGTCACGCCCGACGAACTCCCGCCCGGGGCGCGCGGGCTGACGATCCGCGGTCGGCTCAACGGCGAGACGATGCAGGAAGCGAGCACCGCCGACATGGTCTTCGACGTCGTCTCGGCCATCGCCATCCTGTCCGAGGCGATGACGCTCGATGCCGGCGACGTGATCGCCATGGGTACCCCGGGCGGCGTCGGCTTCGTGCGGCAGCCGCCGGTCTTCCTGAAGCCCGGCGACGTCTTCGAGGTCGAGGTGGACGGCATCGGCACGCTCCGGAATCGCATCGTCGACGAGGCGTGACGCGCGCCAGCCGCTAAGCTCCGTGGATGCGTCTCGACGCGTCGCCCCTGGCTGGGCCTGAGCCAGGAGAGCCTCTCTTCGCCCCCATGAAATGCGACGGCGCGCTGCCGGGTCCCTGCGGACCGCGCCCGTGGAAGACGGCCCCTGAGCACCGGGAACGGTGCGCGACGACGGGCCGCACCAGGGTGCGCGAGGCGGTGGCCACGGCCATCCATGACAGCGGCGCGACCATGGTGTTCTGCCTCATGGGCGCCACCAACCAGCACCTCATCGACGACCTGAGCGGCCGGCTCGGCATGCGGCTCGTCCACGCCCGGCACGAGAGCGGCGCGGTCGGAATGGCCGACGGGTACGCCAGGTTTGGCGGCGGGCTGGCCGTGGCGACGGTCACCGCCGGACCGGGGCTCACCAACACCGCGACGGCCCTGGCGGTCGCCGCGGCCCACCGCTCGCCCGTGCTCCTCCTCGCCGGCGATGTGCCCGGTGGCAACCGGGACAACCCCCAGTACCTCGACCAGCCGTCCTTCACCCGGCTCTGCGCCGGGACCGGCCTGCGGCTGGACGATCCCGGGCAGCTCGACGAAGCCCTCGCCCAGGCCTCCCTGGCCATGGCGGACGGCCGTCCCTTCGCCCTGCACCTGCCCGCCGACGTGCAGGAGATGCCGGCTCCCGACGCGGAGCCTGCCTCCGCCGTCGACGGCGCGCGCGCCGACGTCACGGACGACGGCTCGACCCGCCTCGACGCGCGCGCCCTCGACGCCGCCGTCGACCTGCTCGCGGGCAGCGCGCGGCCCGTGCTCGTGGCGGGACGCGGCGCGCTGCACGCCGGCCCTTTGCTCCTGGAGCTGGCGCGGGAGGCAGGCGCCGTCGTCGCCACCACGTTGCGCGCCGCCGGCCTGTTTGCCGGTGACCGCGCCGAGATCGGCATCACTGGCGGCATGGGCGACGGCCGCGCCGACGACGCCCTGGCCGCAGCGGACCTGGTCATCGCCGTCGGGACCACCATGCACCCCCTGTCCGCCGCCGCCCTGCACGAGCGCCCCCACCGCCCCCCCCTCGTGCGCATCGACACCGCACCGGCACCTCAGGCCCTCCGGCCGCATGGGAACCACGCAGACCACGGGAGCCACAGGAACCACGGAAACCATATCCACCTGCGCGGCGACGCGGCCCTCATGACCACCCTGCTGCTGCGGCGCCTGCGCGAGCGACGCCCGCGCCCGCGCGTCCTCGCGGTAGGAAAGCCGCCGCTGTGGCAGCCGCGCTCCTGCCGGATCGCACCGGCGGGTGGTCGCGGGCGCGCGGTGCATCCCATCGCGGCGCTGGAGGCGCTGGAGGCGCTGCTGCCTCGCCCGTGCAACCTGGTCATCGGCGGCGGCCATGCCGCGCTGTCGGCCTGCCAGGTGCTCACCCCCGATGCTCCCGACCGCTTCACCTGCGTCAGCACCGACTTCGGCGCCATCGGCCAGGCCCTGGCTGTCGCCCTGGGGGCCTGCTTCGCGCGCCCCGGGGAGCGCGTCGTCCACGTCACGGGCGACGGCGATCTGCTCATGTCCCTGGCCGAGCTGCCCACCGCTGCCCGCTATGGCCTGCCCCTGACCATCGTCGTCCTCAACGATCACGGCTTCGGCCAGGAGCGTCACAACCTCGCGCGCGCCGGAGGCGATCGCGACCTGGCCGAGCACCCCGCCCCGGATCTCGCGGCCCTGGCCCGAGCCTGCGGCTGTGCCGGCGACCGCATCACCCGCCCCGAGGACCTGCCTCGCCTCAGGGAGGCCCTCACCGCGCCCGGCCCGACCCTCATCGACCTGCACATCGACCCGGAGTACCTCAACCCTGCCTCGGCGACGGTCGCCCGCGCCATGGCCCGTTCCGCCCAATGAACGCCGGACCATGACCCGTTCCACCCTCTGAACAAGGCCCGATCATGCTCCGCACTGCCGCCTCATCAGATCCGACCATGCCCTGCACTGCCGCCTCGTCGCCGATCGGTGACATCATCATCAGCGCCCGCCCCGCCGACGACTACCTCGCTCAGTTCGCCCTCACCGAGCCCGATCTGCTGCGCGGACCGGTGCTGGACTGCCCCGGCGGCGCCAGCGATTTCGGCGTCCACGTACGCGCGCTCGGCGGACGGGCCGTCAGCGTGGATCCCGCCTACGGCGTGCCTCCGGAGCACGTCGACCAGCGGCTGCGCGCCGACTTCCACCGGGTCACGGCCTGGACGGCCACCCGCCCTGACCGCTTCCCTCCCGGCCCCGACGGTCGGTGGCAGCGTCTTCCGCGCTGGCAGAGCGCCGCCCAGACCTTCCTCGACGACTACCGCCGCGACCGCGACGAGGCCACCGGCCACTACCTGCCGGCCCTCCTGCCCACCCTCCCCTTCCCCGACCGCGCCTTCGCCCTCGCCACCAGCGGCTTCCTGCTCTTCACCTACCCCGACCACTTCGACCTGGCGTTTCACCTCCGCGCCCTGCGCGAGCTGCTCCGCGTCGCCGACGAGGTGCGCGTCCACCCGCTCAACGACTCTGCCCGCACCCCCTATCCCCGCCTCGACGCGCTGTGCGACACCCTGCGCGCGGACGGCGTGCACGTCGACACGCTCGCCGTCGAGAGCCCCACCGACCGCCACGACACCCACAGCCTGCGCCTGCGCAGGCCCGCCCCACGCGCTGCCTGAACCAGCACCCCGAGGCGACCAGCGCTCCGAAGCGACCAGCGCTCCGAGGCGAGACGAACGCGTGTTGGCTCCCTCCGCCTCACGCACTCACGGCGCGCAGCCGTCGCAGGACACGCTCTCGATCGGCCTGTCGTTCACCATGTCCGAGAGCCACTCGGTGAGCTTCTTCCCCCCGGCTTCCACCGTGTAGAAGTTGTCGTAGGGCAGGATGCAGTGCTGCTCGCCTGGGGCCAGGAAGGCGTGGAAGTTCGGGGACGCATCCTCGATGGACTTCACGTTCGCCTTCATCTGCGCCGACCACTGCGCGTTGTCGCCCCCGCCCATGGCCACGAAGTAGAACGTCTGGTTGTCGTCGTTCACCGTGTTGTATTGCGAGTACACGTTGTCCGGATAGGCCGCTGCAATCATCTGGTAGAGCACCGGAAGCGACGTCGCCTGCCGGAAGTCCCCGATGAATGAAGGGAAAGTCGCCTCCGCATTCCACGACGGAAAGCTCTTCTGGAAGAAATCACTGGTGATCACCCCTGCCGCGCTGTCCGCGAAATGGTAGACTCGCGCCACGGCGTAATGGTGCTGCACCTCGGGCGCCCACCAGATGCTCCCGTACCCGCCCGCGCTGCACCCGGTCACGAAGACCTTCTGCGGCGCCGCCAGCTCCCGGTACACCCAGTCGAGGGCCGCCCGCACGTTGACCGCACCCTTATGGTGGATGGTCACGGCGCTGTCGCCTTGACCGTAGGTCTTCACGTTGTCGCCCCAGTGGATGTCGCCCGTGCAGTACGGGATGTACACGTGCGTCCACCCCTTCATCGGGTGCCCGGGCCGCGACTGATCGTACCAGCCGCGCTGCAGGTGCTCGGTGTACTGATCCGCGTCGACGGTCTCCTTGAAGATGGATCCCGCGAACGAGCAGGTCTGCTCGTCCCAGCATGCGCCGCCGCCCTCGAACTCCAGGATCACCTTGTCCCTGTCCCCGGGGCGCACGATGAAGGCGTACTCCCCTCCCCGCGAGCACGTCGTCTCGCCGCCGGGCCGGAGCACGGAGACCGCCCCCTCGGGGAGATCGTCGAAGTGAGGCAGGCTGGATGCCGCGCCCCCGGACGTCACGTCGCCGGAGGCTGCTCTCTTCGAGTCATCGCCGCTGCACGCCGCGAGCATCATAGAAGCCAGCGCGACGGCGCCGAGGCCAGCACGAGCGCAAAGAAGGGTCATGAGGAGTGCTCCTGGTTCAGGGGGTGAAAGGTAGGCACGGTAGGCTCACCAGCAATCGTGCGGGCCGCCACCACCGTGGGGCGGCGTTGTCGGAGGACGACATCCGTCAGGGTCGCGTGCCTCCCGGATGGCCCAAGCAAGACCGATGCCGCGCGGCCCCGCTGCGCTGCCCCGGTGCTACCCGCTCCGTCCCTCGCATGCCCGTATGCAGGAACGCTGCCACGCTCCGGCTCCGCATGTCAGAAGCGCTACCGCGCTGCGTCTCCTGCATGCAGAAACGCTGCCGGCTTGCTCTGGCGCATGGAGCAGGCGCTACCGCGCTCCCTCTCTGCATGCAGAACCGCTGACCGCCTGCTCTGGCGCATGCGGAACCGCTGACTGCTTGCTCCCGGCACTGCGTTTCTCAGGTTCGCCCCGAGTCCTCAGCTCGGTGTTCGAGCGAAGAACCGGGGGTAGCGACCATCGGGAGCGTAGGGACCTCGGGTCCCTGATTCAGAAGGTGCCGGCGAGGCCGATGAAGGAGTGGTCGGGGGAGATGGAGAGCTGGGGCACGATGGAGAGCTGGAAGGCCTGTTCGCGCACCTTCTTCCTCTCCTCTTGGGGGTCGGTGTAGGCGAGGGCTGCGACGTCGATGATGTTGGAGGCCAGGAGCCCGAGGCTGGCTCCTGCGGCTGCCCCGAGGAAGGCAGCGACGCCGCTGAACTCGCCCGAGCCGCATCGTCCGCCAGCGCAGGCGAGACCGGCACCGAGCAAGGCGCTGCCCGTGGCGATGCCGAAGTGCATCCCCAGGACCCCGAAGCCTCGCCCGATGCGGCCGTGCGCGAAGTGGACGATGGGGCCGCCGAAGACGAAGCTCATTACCGGGACGCCGACGAGGAGGGTGTCGCCCGTGGCGAACGGCACCACGAAGAAGGCGCTGCTGGCGCCCATCACGATCAGCGTCTGCCAGCCGTACCAGGTGCGCTCCGAACCCTCGGAGGGCTCGTAGTAGGCGGTGTACGCCGCGGGATCGGGATTAGGGCCAGGGCCAGTACCTGGCGGAGACCCGGGCGGCGCTGCGGCCTGCCCGGGTGGCGGTGGAGACTGCGAGGTCCTAGCGGCGGAGGCGGGTTGCGCCGGCACACCGGGGGAAACACCGGGGGAAGCTGACTGCGCGCTGCTCGTTGGCGGGGCGGATTGCGCGCTGCTCGTCGGAGGGGCTGGCGGCGCGCTGCTCGTTGGCGGGGCTGGCGGCGCGCTGCTCGCCGGAGGGGCTGGCGGCGGAGGCACGTCGGCGAGTGCGGATGGCAATCCTGTGAGCAGCGTCGGCGTGGAGGTCAGCAGCGCCAGGAGCGTGGGGAGGGTGCGGGATGAGAGGGCCATCTGGAGTCACCTTCTGCTTCCGGAGTGGCTCCACGTGCCGTCGCGGCACGATGGAAGGGGGCGTGGAGGCTGGGAGAGAGTGCGCAGCGGAACGCCTGGGAGGACGAGGATAGACGGGTCGCACCTCGATGCGCACGCCAAGGCAGCGGGGAGAGCTGGCTTCAGAACGTACCGCCGATGCCGAGGGTGGCGCGGCCCTGGTGCAGGTCGAGTGTCGGAACGAGGGAGAGCTGAAGTCCTGGCTGGCGTGCGGCATTCACCTCGCCGGGACGGTCCTCGTAGGCGATGACGGTGGCGTCGATGATGTTGGAGGTGAGCAGACCGAGGCCCGCTCCGACCATGCCCGCGTAGAGGAGGTTCTCGACCTTACCATGGCCCGTGCACACGTCGATGGCGCAGTCCAGGCCGAGACCCAGCAAGATGCCAGCGGCGGAGAGGCCGAAATGCATGCCGAGGACGTTGAAGCCTCGACGCACGTGGCCGTGGCTCCAGTGCACGATGGGACCGCCGAGCAGGAAGCCGCTGATCGGGAGGCCGAGGAAGGAACCGTCGGTGGTGACGAACGCGAGGGGGAAGGTCGCGCTGCTGGCGCCCATGGCGAGCAGCGTCTGCCAGCCATACCAGCGACGTGCGGGCGTGTTCTCCGGGCGGTTCTCGTCGTACGCCTCGTAATCGCGCGGGTCAGGGTAGGGCGAAGGACCAGGGCCCACGGGCTGCCGTGGCGGGAAGAACGCACCGGGAGGCGGCGGCTGGGTGCCAGGCTTCGGCGCCGGCTGCGCACCGGGGCTCGGGGGCATGGGCTGGAGTGCCGTCGGAGGCGCGTCGGCGCGCGCAGGGAGCGACACCGCGAGCAGCGCGGGGGTGACGCCGAGTAAAACCGAAAGGTGGCAGAGGGGCATGGACATCGGGGAGTGGCGTGCTGCGTCTCGACGTGTGATCTGCTGCATGAGGATAGACGCCTTGCACCTCGGCGCGCACGCCAGAGCGACGACGTGGTAAGGGTCGGACCGTGATCCGTAAGGTCCTCATCGCAAACAGGGGCGAGATCGCCGTCCGCATCCTCCGCACCCTCCACGAGATGGGCATCCAGGTGGTCGCCGTGTATAGCGAGGCCGACCGGGGGAGCCTGCACGTGCGCCTGGCCGACGAGGCGTATGCCATCGGGCCGGCGCTGGCGTCGGAGAGCTACCTGCGCATCGACAAGATCCTGGACGTGGCGAGGCGCTCGGGGGCCGACGCCATCCACCCGGGCTACGGGTTCCTCTCGGAGAACCGGGACTTCGCGGCGGCGTGCGAGGCGGCGGGGGTGACCTTCATCGGGCCGCCGGCGAGCGCCATGGAAGCGATGGGCTCGAAGACGGCGGCGCGCGCCAGGATGATGGCGGCGGGCGTGCCGATCACCCCGGGCGGGGACGCGAACTCGCCGGAGGAGGCGCTGGCGACGGCCGAGCGGCTCGGGTACCCGGTGATGCTCAAGGCGGCGTTCGGGGGCGGCGGCAAGGGGATGCGGCTCGTCGAGCGGGCCGAGGATCTCGCCTCGGCGTTCGAGCGCGCGCAGAGCGAGGCGCAGCGCGCGTTCGGCAACGCGACGGTGTACCTGGAGAAGGCGATCGTGCGGCCGAGGCACGTGGAGATCCAGGTGCTCGGGGACCGGCACGGGAACATGGTGCACCTCTTCGAGCGCGACTGCTCCATCCAGCGGCGCCACCAGAAGGTGGTGGAAGAGGCGCCGTGCCCGGTGGCCGACGACGATCTGGTGCGGCGCATGGGCGAGGTGGCGGTGCGCGGGGCGCTGTCGGTGGGGTACTTCTCGGCGGGGACGTTCGAGTTCCTGCTCGGCGAGGACGGGAGCTTCTACTTCCTGGAGATGAACACCCGGCTCCAGGTGGAGCACCCGATCACCGAGTGGGTGACGGGCGTCGACCTCGTCGCCGAGATGGTGCGCGTCGCCGCGGGCGAGAAGCTTTCCGTGCAGCAGGAGACGCTCACGCGGCGCGGGGCGTCGATCGAGTGCCGCATCTACGCGGAGGATCCCGGCTCGGGGTTCCTGCCGAGCCCCGGCAAGCTCACCGCGCTGCGCGCGCCGTCGGGGCCGTGGGTGCGCGACGACGGCGGGTTCTACGAGGGGTCGGAGGTGCCGAGCCACTACGACCCGCTGGTGTCGAAGCTGTCGGTGTGGGGCGTCGACCGGCGCGCGGCGCTCTCGCGGATGCAGCGGGCGCTCTCGGAGTACGTGGTGACGGGGATCAAGACCAACCTCTCGTTCCACCAGCACCTGATGGCGCACCCGGAGTTCCAGGCGGGCCGCTACCACACCGGCTTCATCGGCGAGCACACCGAGGCGCTGTGCGGCCCGACGCAGGTGCCCACCGAGGACGAGGAGCGGCTCGCGGTCGCGATGGCCGTGGCCACCGCCCGCGCCGAGCAGCGCGCAGCGACGGCGATCGCGCCTCCGTCAGGCGGCAAGGGCGTGTCGCCCTGGGTGTACGCGCACCGCGCGTTCCGGTGAGCGAGAAGGGAGGGGGCGCGGCTCCCCTCTGGAGGACGTCACGTCGTCACGGAGGCGCAACGCCGCTCGATCTCGGTGAGCCAGGCGTTGAAGTGCTGGCACTTCGCGCGAAGCGTGCTCAGCCCGATCCGCTCCGCGATGCGTGGGCCGTGATCCCGCTTGTCGTAGGCGGGGTAGAGTTTTTTCAAACGTAGCGCGGGGCTCTTCTCGGGCCGCTCGTTGATCGCTTCGGGATTGCCGTGAAACTCCTTGAGGATCCTCTCTATCCGCGGCAGGAGTCTTCCCTCCGCAACCACATCGGCGATGGCTTCGGGAGAAGTGAAAAGCAATCCCTCGTATTCATGCAGGACGATGCCAGGCAGGAAGCGCTCGTCTGCAATGTTCTCGGCGAAGGCTTCTTCGAGCTTGCGGACGCGTGCATACGGGTCGCCCTTCGCTCTGGTGGGTAGAGTCCAGCCCGGGAAGTTCGAGGGGAGCCGGTAGTAATCAATCATTGAGGTCACGACGTCGTACGCCGGCTTTTCCCGAAGCGAGTTTTCAATGTCTTTACGGTAAGGTTTGTAGCTCAAGCCTCCTCCCACGCACGAGGCCTTGACGAAGATGCTCTGCGCCTCCAGCGCAGGCTTCAGCACCCGGTTCACGAAGGCCTGCTCGGTCTGTCCCTCGCACACCACCTTGATGATGCTCATGTGATCGGACTCCCCCGGAGCACCCCCTTCAACCAGAGCTGCCCTGGGCTGTAGTCCGCGAGCCAGTCCTTGAGTTGCTCCGGAGTGTACCGGTGGAAGGTCGACTTGCCGTGCTCATGCTCGGCGACGAGCAGGTCCTCCACCTGCCCGCGCTCCTCAATCACCGCGTCGAGCAGCAGCGGAGACTGGGTGGCGATGAGCACCTGACTCCATCCCGCAGCCCTGCGCAGCAGTGCTCCCAGGATCGAGATGGCATAGGGGTGAAGCCCGAGCTCGGGCTCATCCAGTACGATCAGCGCCGGAGGAAGGAACGCCTCTTTGTTCGGTTGCATGAGCAGGGTGGCGAGACAGATGAACCGCAGCGTTCCATCGGAGAGTTGATGCGGACCGAACACGGAACCTGCACCGCGCTCCCGCCAGCGGAGCTTGATGGTGTCAGAGGTTGAAGGCTCCAGGACGAAGCGATCGAAGAAGGGCGCCACCAGCCGCACGGTGTCCTCGATGGCCTCGAACGTCGCAGGCTCGTCCTGCGAGACTCGGTACAGGAAAGCCGCGAGGTTGCTGCCATCATGGGTGAGAAACCGCTCCCCATCGAGGCTCTTGGTCTGCTTGACCGCGGCATTCTTGGAGGTGTCGTGGAAGTGGTAGTAGCGGAACCGGTCCAGCTTCCACTTGATGAACTTCGCCGTGGTGTAGCCTGGCTGTTTCTTGCGGATGGCGGAGCCGAGGCGAGTCTCGCGGGGCTCCGCACCCAGGTCCACGACATGCGGTTGGGAGCTTCCCTGCGCCTGGTAGCGGAGCCGCTCATGCTCGAACACCAGGCTCCCCGTTTCGGTGTTCTGGAGGCGGATCTCGTACTCGTTGGTGCCGCTCTGGCTGCTGAATCCGAGCGTGCATGTGAGGTGCTGCGTCCGGTTCACGCCGTGGTGCAGCACCGACTCCGCATCCCCCTGGTCGGCCACGTGGAATTGCAGGCGCTCCGCCGTGATCCAGTTCAGGAACCGGAACCACGAGAGCAGGTTCGACTTTCCGGCGCCGTTGGCGCCGATCAGGACGTTGAAGGGCCGGAGTTCCAGATCGATGTGCTCGATCGATTTGTATCCAGCGAGCTGGAGCTTCCGAATGTAGTCCATCTTCGTCGGTAGTTAATCCCGCTCCCCGGTTCGTGTCGACGCCCGAGGGGGCGCGGTCTCTCGGTCAACGCGCAGCGCACCGGGAGGTGACGCTTCGCTTCAACGGGAGCGGGCGTGGTGGTCGGCGGGGAAGGAGCCGGCGGGGGGGAGGTCGCCGCGGGAGAGGTTGGCGCGGAGGCGGGCGATGGCGTCGCGCTGGTGGGCGGACCAGCCGTCGATGTCGATGCGCGCGACGGGGCCGAGCTGCAGGAGGAGCTCCTGCGCGCACTCGCGCCGGACGCGGAGCGGGGTCATGTCGAGGGCCAGCTCTTCGAGGCTGAGCGAAGGCGTGTAGGGCTCGCCGAAGCGCAGGCGCTCGGCGGGGAGCGAGGCGCGCATCTGGGACCACCAGGAGCGCCAGACGGCGGGGTGCGGGTCGAGGGAGGCGCCGGTGATGCGCTGGAGCGCGCGGGTGACGGAGAGGTCGGAGCCGCGCACGGGCTCGCGGCTCTCGAGGGCGCGGTGCACCTGGTCGAGGAGGTCGAGCAGCGGCTCCACGGCGCCAGGGTGGCCGTACCAGCCGAGCACCTCGGCGAGGCGGGGGTCGCCGGCTGCGGCGCGCACGAGGAGGTCGAGGTCCTCGGCGCCGCCGCCGAGGGCGAGGAGGCGCGTGGCGTGGGCGCGGTGGTCGCGGCCCATGCTGCCCGAGGCGAGGTCGGCGTCGAGGCGGGTGCGGAGCCAGGTGAGGCCGGCCGCGGCGCCATGGAGCAGCAGGCCCTCCGCGGCGGCGAGGGTCACGCTGTCGTCGGTGTCGGTGAGGCGATCTTCGAGGAGGGGGATGACCTGCTCGGCAGGCTCGATGCTCGCGGCGCACCGGGCGGCGGCGGCGCGCACCCGCGCCTCGGCGTGGGTGAGGAGGGGGGTGATGGTGGCGAGGTCGCCGGCGCGACGGAAGCGGAGGACTTCGAGCGCCACGCGCACGAGCGGGGTGCGCTCGCTGCGGAGCAAGCGCGCGGCGGCCGCCTCGATCTCCGGGCTGGACGCGAGGCGGAGGCCGGCCTCCCACGCGGGGAGCGTGCCGGGGTGCGCCTTGCGCATGGCCGAGATGGCGGCGCGGGCGCCCTCCTCGTCGTCGATGCAGCCGAGCGTCACGGCGAGCGCGAAGCCGCGGCCGCGATCGGGGAACGAGATCTCCTGCGCGCAGTGGGAGATCTCCTTCACGGCCTCGGGGGCTGGCCGGCGGCGGACCAGCGCCACGAGCGCGTCGAGGTTGTCGAGCACCTGCTGTTCGAGCCTGGCGGTGAGGGAGGCGGGCTCCTCTTCGCGCTGGCGCCAGAGGTCGCCGAAGATGGCGATGTCCTCCATGCAGTCACGGGCGAGGCGGCGGAGCTGGGGGCGCACTTCCTCGTCGGGCGCCTCGCCTCCGGTCGCGGGGGCGAAGCGGTGCAGGGCCGGGACGCCCACGCTCGCCTGGAAGGGAGGCGTGGGGAGGACGGCGGACGAGGAAGGCACGAGGCTCGGAGAGCGGCGCGAGCGCGTGGAGAGCGGGTTCGAGGAGGGCGGCGCGGAATAGCGGATGGAGAGCGGCCCGGAGCCTCCACCCGAGATGGGCGCCGGTGACGACAGGGGCGCCGGTGACGACAGGGGCGCCGGTGACGACAGGGGCGCCGGTGACGACAGGGGCGCCGATGACGACAGAGGCGCCGATGACGACTGCGGGTCAGGTGCGGACCTGGGTGCTGCGGTGGACTGTGGTGCCGACTGCGGAGCAGGTGCCGAGCGCGGCGATGACTGCGGGGCAGATGCCGACTGCGGAGCGGAGGCGGAGAGCGGCGCGGGGGAGGATGGCGGCGTCGGCGCGGAGACCTCGGTCGGAGGGGCCCCCGAGATGGGTGCAGCCGTGATCGACAGGGAGGGAGATGTCGTCGACGGGGAGGGAGACGTCGTCGACGCAGAGAAGGGATGGGCCGCAGAAGCCGAGGTGGGGGCCGCGGCGGCCGCTTCCTGGAGCTCGGCGCGGGGCGCTTCCTGGAGCACGAGCACGGCGCGCTCGGCGGTGTCGTCGTGGAGCGCCAGGAGGGCGGTCGACGCCGGTGCACATCCCGCGTTCCAGTACGTGCAGGTCATGACGGCGAGGAGGGCACCGGTCGCAGCGCCGACCTCGCCGAACTCCTCGATCCACCGGTCGTCGCGCACGGTGGAGGCGAGCGCCGCGGCGCCTCGACGCTCGGCGGCGCTCCACGCTTCGACGCGCGCAGGCTCGGCGTTGACGTCGCTGAGGACCCACTCGATGGAGCCGGAGGTCCTCGCCGCGGCGTCGATGAGGGAGGCCATGGCGCCGCCGCCCCGGGACTCGGGGCCGGACTCGGCGTGGTCGACGAAGTGTACCCAGCCGTGGGCCGAGCCGCTGAAGGAATCCCAGCCGAGGACGAGGAACGCGGCGCCTTCGGAGGGGGTGATGCCGCCGCGGTGGTCGAGGGCGTTGAGGCGGTCGGCGCGGTCGAGGGCGTGAAGGACGGCTTCGTCGTAGTAGGTGTCGATGCCGCCGACGATGACGGCGGGGGCGACGCCCTGATCGAGGAGGGTGAGCGCGCGGGCGACGACGGTGGCGAAGCCGGTGTGGCCGCCGCGCACGACGGTGGAGCGGGCGAGGTCGACCTTGACGGTGCTGTCCGCGGCGAGGGTCGCGAGCAGCTCGTCGTCGGGAGCCGCGTCGGGGCGGTCCGGGATGGCGAGGAGGAGGGGGAGGCCAGGGGGCCCGCCCCCAGGATCCTGGGGAGAGGATGCGAGACCCACCTGGACGATGCCGGGGAGCTGCTGGTCGAGGGCGAGGGCCGCCTCGCGGAGGGCGGGGGCGCCGAGCGCCGGGAGGCGCTTGCTGCCGAAGAGATCATCGGAGAGGGCGAGGGCGCGCGCGACGCTCATCCGGTGGCCGCGCTGGTCGAAGAAACGCGTGGGGCGCGGCTCGATGCGGCCGGCGCGGGCGCTCATCGCAATCTGGAGCGCTTCGACGCCGAGCGGGCCCCAGGCGCCGAAGCCCAGGATGGTTGCGCGCGGACGCGTCGGATCTGCGGGAGCAGTGAGCCGCGTGGCCGGAATCGTGTGCAAAGTGACCGAAGTCTAAGCCAGCTCTCAAGGTTCGTCCTCGTCCTCGATGCCACGACGTGCAAAGAAGCCGGGGCAGCGACCGCGGCGCGTGGGGCGCTCGGGGGCGCACCGGGACGCTCGGGGGCGCACCGGGACGCTCGGGGACGCATCGGGGCGCTCGGGGACGCATCGGGGCGCTCGGGGACGCATCGGGGCGCCCAGGGGCGCTCGGGGGCGAGGGTTCCCGGGGCCACAGCCATGCGCGCGCCACAGGCGGCACACGCGCCCCGCTGGCGCACAGGGCAGGCGAGGACAGCGGGCGAGATGCTCCGGGGGATGATAGCTGCCCCACAGGCCACGGTGGAGGGTGCCAGAGGAGGGCGGGAGAAGCGCCCGGGTGGAACGTGCGCAGGGGCTTCTCCCGGGTCTGCCGCATGCTAGCCTCGTGGAGGTACGCGCAGCTCGGCACGGGAGGTGGTATGCGACTCGAGGCCAAGCGCGAGGGAAAATTCCCCGGAGCAGGCGTCCCCCTCTCGGCTGCTGGAGGTGGGCTTCGCGGGCGCGTGGGGCGCACGCCAGAGCGGTGGTTCGAGGTGGTCGACCCGGACGCTCCTCCAGCAGAGCCGCGGCGGTGGTCGTGGCCTTCGTTCGTGTTCGCAGCGCTGCTCTGCGTGGCGGCGGTGGGCCTCACGGCCGTGGGCAAGGGGCTCGCGATGCGGGTCCTCCTGCCCCTGCCTCTGATGGGCGCCGGGGGACTGCTGCTGCGGCGGATGGCGTGGATGGCGCGGCCGGAGCTGCTTGCGCGCAAGCTCGCGCGCAAGGGAGAGGCTCCGCGCGCGGGAAGGCGCGGCCTGCGGCTGGGAGGCGGGCGCCTGAGCTACCAGGGACGCGAAGGCACGTCGCCTTCGCTGCTGCTCGACGCGGAGGTGCCGTTCGGGGTGACGCTGCTCTCGTCGCCGCGGCGCGACCGGGTGGTGGCGCTCCTCAGCTCACCGCTCGGGGCGTTCTATGTGGGCGCGGTGTTCGACGCGGCGACGCAGCGGGCCTTCGCGCCGATGCTGGGGCGCACGACCATCGTGGCCGCCGACGAAGTGGGCCTCGCGGCCATCGGTCCCGATGGCGAGCCGCTGTTCCTCGCCCCGGAATCGCTGGCGGCGCTGGTCGAGGCGCTGATGGCGATGGCGCCTGGGTGCCAGGATCGGGTGCTCCTCACGGACGCGCGCGGCGCCCCGGTGGGCCTCGAAGGTCGGGAGATGCGCGCCGGGGGGCGGAGCTTCGACCTCGACACGGCGCTCGAGTGGCGCGCGTTCGTGTTCCAGGAGGCGCTCGGTCAGGCGGTGGCGCTCTACCAGGGGACCTGGGTGCGGCAAGGGTCGAGCGAGATCGTGCTGGTGTGCCTGCTGCCGGCGCTGACACCACGGCCTGAGGGCGAGGGCGTGCCGCTGTCGTCGCTGGATCGCGAAGCGCTGCGCGATCTCCGGTTGATGCAGGGCAGGCCGGAGGCGCCCCCTGCGCAGGCGCAGCGGGTGGCGGTGGATCGGCTGGTGATGCTGCCGATCCGCTCGGCGCTCGACAGGGCGCCGCGGTCCGGCGTCCCGACGCCGCGCGCGCAGGCTTGAGCGCCCCCGCGGGGCCGGCTGACCGCGCTTGACGCGCGCCGGCGAGCGCGGCTAAACCCGCGCTGCGCGCCGGCGTGTGGCCGGTGCATTCCACTCTTCGGAGGCACGAACCATGGCCGTCGACATCCAGAAGCTCTTCAACGAGGAACTCCCCGCTGCGCTCGCGAAGCACGGCGACGCTGCGAAGCAGATCGGCGCGAAGTACCAGCTCAACGTCACCGGCGACGGCGGCGGGGAGTGGTTCATCAACGTGTCCGACTCGGGCCCGTCGGTGGAGAAGGGCAACCCCGGCGGCGCCGACTGTACGATGACGGTGGCGAGCGAAGACTTCCAGAAGCTCTACGAGGATCCGGGCAAGAACGGGATGGCGCTCTTCTTCGCTGGCAAGCTGAAGGTGGCCGGCAACCAGATGCTCGCGATGAAGCTCTCCAAGCTCTTCGAGCTCAAGTGAGAGACACGGCGGCCTCGCGCTCTGCGACGCTTACCCCAGGGGGGTAGCGACCAACGGGAGCGCAGGGGCCGCAGGCCCCTGATCCAGGGTACGCAGTACCGTAGGGGCCGCAGGCCCCTGATCCAGGGTACGCAGTACCCATGCGCCCTCTCTCCGATATCAAGGTTCTGGACCTGTCACGGCTCCTCCCCGGGCCCTTCGCCACGCTGGTGCTCGCCGATCTGGGGGCGCAAGTGGACAAGGTGGAGGACCCCGGCGGCGGCGATTACATGCGGCACATGCCGCCCGAGGTGGCGGGGGAATCGGCGTCGTTCCACCTGCTGAACCGGGGGAAGCGGAGCGCGGTGCTGGATCTCAAGCGCGCCGAAGGGCGGGAGGCGCTGCGGAAGATCGTGCGGTCGTACGACGTGCTGTTCGATCAGTTCCGGCCAGGGGTGATGGATCGGCTGGGGCTCGGCCACGAGGCGCTCCGGGCCGAGAACCCGCGGCTCGTCATCTGCGCGCTGACGGGCTACGGGCAGTCAGGGCCGCTCGCGCAGCGCGCGGGGCACGATCTGAACTACCTGGCGCGCGCGGGGCTGCTCGGCGCGCAAGGGCCGGTGGGCGGTCCGCCGCAGCCGCCCGGGTTCCAGCTCGCCGACGTGGGCGGGGGGATGTGGTGCGTGATCGCCATCCTGGCCGCGCTGCGGGAGCGAGAGCGGACGGGACAGGGGGCGGTGCTCGACATCGCGATGAGCGACAGCGTGCTCGGGTTCGGGACGGTGACGCTGGGGTCGATGTTCGCCGAGGCGCTGGGGCCCAAGGCCGCGGGAGGGTCTCCGGCCGCGCCGCTCGGGCAAGGAACGGAGACGCTGACGGGCGGGATCGCGCCGTACAACACGTACCTGACCAGCGACGGGCAAGCGATGGCGCTGGCAGCGCTGGAGCCCAAGTTCTGGACGGCGTTCTGCACCGGCGTGGGGATCGCGCCCGACATGAGCGCGCTCCTGGCTGGGCCGCACCAGGCGGCGCTCAAGGAGCAGGTCGCGGCGCTGTTCCGGAGCCGGACGCGGGAGGCGTGGGTGGCGTTCGCGGCCGAGCACGATTGTTGCCTGGAGCCGGTGCTGCATCCGCGCGAAGTACCCGCCGATCCGCAGCTCGCCGCGCGCGAGGTGTTCTTCGAGATCCCGTCGGCGCGGGGCGCGACGCCTCAGGTGCGGATGCCCGTGACGCCGCGGGATGGGTCGTTCACGCCGGCGCCACGCTCCGGGGAGCACACGCGCGCCATCCTCCGCGAAGGCGGCCTGTCCGACGCCGAGATCGACGCGCTGATCCAGCAGGGTGCCGCCAAAGACGGCGCCGGCTGATCAGATCTTCTTCAGCTCCTCGACGAACTCCCAGTCGGCGATGACGTGCTTGCGGAGGAGGAGCGAGAGGAGGGCGGCGAACATGGCCTCCCAGCGGACCTCGTTGCCGAAGACGTCGTTCGCGTCGGCGCCGTGAGACACCGCGCGCAGAGCGGCGACGATGTCGCGCGCCGTGAGCACGGGCTCCTCGGGCGGGGGAGCTTCCTCGGGCGGGGCGCTCTCCTCGCGCTGGACGACGGGCTCGGGGACCTCCTCGACGACCTGCACCTGCACCTGCACCTGCGCCTGCGGATCGCGGCGAGGGCGGAGCGGCAAGGTGATGGTGGTGCCGTCGAGGAGGGTGAGGGTGATCCGACGGCGCTTGCCGCCGCCGCGCGGCGCGGGGATCTCCGCGGGGGAAATGACCTCGGGATCGGACGGGGGCGGGGCCGGCATGCCCGCGGCCTCGACGTCGCGCTGAGGCTCTGGCTGAGGCTCGGGCCCGGGCTCGGATTCGGCCTTGCGGGTCGAGGTGGGGGCGCCGAGGACGGCACCGATGAGCGCCGCAACCTGGGGGCGGAGCGCGGCTGCGCTCCCCGCGCGGCGGGTGGCGGGGATGGTGTCGGGGGTCGAGGGGCGCTCGGCAGGCGGCTCGGGCGGCGGCTCGGCGTCCTGGGTGTCTTCGCTGCTGGGCAGCGTCTCGGGGTCGGGCTCGATGGCGCGACGGCTGCGGCGCACGACGGGCGCGGGAGGCTCCGCTGCAGCCGCGGGGGGCTCGGTGCGGGAGGCCTCGAGGAGATCGTCGCTCGGGAGGGACTCGAGCGTCTGGCGCGAGGTGGCCTCTTCGAGCTCGGCAGCGGTGAGATCGTCGACGTCCTCTTCCTCGCCGAGCGCGATCTCGGGGCCTTCGACGGAGGGACGCGCGAGGTCGCGGAGATCGGGCAGCGTGGAGGGCGGATCGGAGATGGCGACCGGGACCGGGGGATGGACGCTCGCGCCGTAATAGGCGCGGATGGCGTCGCCGATGTCGCTCGGGGGAGCGATCATCGCGCGCACGGGCAGGCCCGAGTACGTGGAGCACTCGCGGAGGGCTTCCTCGTTCGTGGGGTCGTCCATGGCGACGTAGAGGGTGTCGCCCTGGCGGCGCACGCGGCGTACGTAGATGGGGACGAGGCAGTAGCGCTCGACCACCTCGGTGGGGACGAGGTCGAGGAGCTGTCGCGAGAACTCGATGTGCAGCAGGGAGACCCAGGGGACGGCGAGCTGATGCGAGAGGATCTGGGTGAGCTGGATCTCGTTGATGTAGCCCTTCTCGACGAGCAGCGTCCCGAGCCGTCGGCCGTCGGTGCGTTGAAGCGCGAGCACGGCGTCGAGAGACTCCTGCGTGATCATGCGCGCATCGACCAGGAGCTGACCGAGGCGTATCCGGGGCGTCGACATCGGGGGGGGAGGTTATCCTAAGTGCAAATACCTGGCCCAACGCGGGGCAACTCCAGGTTCCTCTGGGCCACCAGAGAGGGGTCGAGGGGCTCTCCAGGAAGGATCGGCCAGGGGTCGGAGATGGGCCAGAACCGCCTCGACAGGCCGAAAAGGGGACTCGGTCGCTCCCTACACCCCCTCACCACAGGAATGCCGATCGTGATAAGGTCGGGCGCGTGTCGACGGTGATCTGCCCGCAGTGTGCGAACCCGTGCGAGCAGACCCATAAATTTTGCCCCGTCTGCGGGTTTCCTGTCTCGGAGCTGAACCGCCGGACGGAGGATCCGCTGATCGGTACCACCCTGCCGGGCAACTACGTGCTCCTGGAGCTGGTGGGCGTCGGCGGCATGGGTCGGGTCTACCGGGCGGAGCAGAAGGCGCTGGGCCGGACGGTGGCGGTGAAGATCATTCACCCGCACCTGCTCGGGGATGAGAGCGCGTCGGTCCGGTTCATCACCGAGGCGCGCGCGGCGAGCCGGTTGAATCACCCGAACTCGGTCGGGGTGATCGACTTCGGCAAGAACGGCGGGCAGCTCTACCTGGTGATGGAGTTCCTGCGGGGGCGAGACCTGGCGCGGGTCATCTACGAGGACGGGCCCCTCGGGTTCAAGCGGATCGTGGACGTGCTCTGCCAGGTGCTGGCGGCGCTCGGGGAGGCGCACCACCTCGGGATCATCCACCGCGATCTGAAGCCGGAGAACGTGGTCCTGGAGCCGATGCGCTCCGGGGGCGACTTCGTGAAGGTTGTGGACTTCGGGCTGGCCAAGATGCTCGCCGACATCACCTCGACCGGGATCACCAGCCCGGGGATCGTGTGCGGGACGCCCGACTACATGTCTCCGGAGCAGGGGCGCGGGGATCCCATCGACGCGCGCAGCGATCTCTACGCGGTGGGGGTGATCCTGTTCCAGCTCCTCACAGGGAGGCTGCCGTTCGAGGCCGAGTCGCCGACCCAGGTGGTGCTGATGCACCTGTCCCTGCCGCCGCCGAACCCGGCGCTGCTCTCACCCGATCGCGAGATCCCGGAGGCCCTCATCGAGGTGTGCCTGCGGGCACTGCAGAAGGACGCGAACCGCCGCTACAAGGACGCGGAGGAGCTGGCGGAGGCGCTGCGCGGGGCGCAAGCGACGTTCGACACGCCGTCGGGGCGCTTCATCTGGAGCGAGGCGACGGTGACCTGCACGGCCTGCCGCGCGGTGGTGCCGCGGGGGCAGAAGTTCTGCGGGGAGTGCGGGGCGCGGATCGTGGCGCCGCCGCCGGCCGCGGGGGCGCGCCCGCTGCCGCAGCCAGTGAACCGGAAGGAGGTGGCGCCGGCGTCGAACGGGACGCGCCTGCCGCTGCCGTTCTCGGCGCGCGAGGCGGACCTGGAGTGGCTGGAGTCGTGCCGGATCGACGTGCAGAGCGCGGTGATCGCGGCGCGGATCGTGGGCGAGTCCGGGGTGGGCAAGACGCGGCTCGCGCAGGAGTTCTTGCGCCTCTGCGAGGCGGAGGGGGACGTGGTCATCCAGACCGGCCCCGATCCGTGGTCGGCCGACGTGAGCTACTACGCGCTGCGCTGGGCGATCATCGGGCTCGCGGGGCTCCCGCTCGATGGCGGGACGCCCGCGGAGTGGGCCGGGGCCTCGCCCGAGGCGCGGCGTGGGCTGCTGGAGGTCTTCGGGCGCGGGGAGCGGTCGAACGATTCGCGGCGGCTCCACATGTGGTCGAAGCCCCCCGCGGGGATGCTGTCGCCGGAGGACCGGCGGTTCATCGCGGCGGAGGCGCTGCGCTGGGCGATCTCGGCCGCGCACCAGACAGCGCCGCGGCGGCGGGTGCTCCTGGCCATCGACGATCTGCACGCGGTCGATGGTGCGAGCCGGGGGGCCTTCATCGACGCGGTGACCGAGCCGCCGCTCGTGCCGTTGCTCGTGCTGGCGACGCACCCGCCGGAGTTCGATCCCGACTGGGGGGGCTGGGTGCGCACCCTGGAGGGGCTGCCGGAGGCGACGGCGACGGCGCTGCTCAAGGGCTCGCCGAACGCGGACCTGCGGGCGGCGCTCCAGGCGGCAGAGGGCGAGGAGCCGCGGGTCTTGCCGCTCTACGTCGACCAGCTCGTGCGCTTCGGCATGGAGGGCGGGAGCAACCCGCCGGCGGGCATCGCCGATCTCCTGGCGGCGCGCATCGAGCGGCTGCCGCAGGATGCGCGCCGCACGCTGCAGGCGCTGGCGGTGGTGGGCGACGCGGCCGATCCGCCGACGCTCTCGCGCCTCTTGCCGGACATCGGCAGCTTCGAGCCGCTCCTGTCGGCGCTCTCCTCCGCGGGGATGATCGACGCCTATCCGGCCGACGTGGCCCGCTACGGGAGGGTCGGTGCCTCGCCGCTGCGCGGAGGGGGCGGTAGCCGAGCGTCGCGGTTCCGGGCGAGCCACCCGCTGGTGCGCGACGTGACGCTGGCGACGATCCCGGCCGGGGTGCGGCGTGAGCTTCACGCGCGGGCGCCCGTGGACGACATGGGCGATCCGCTGCCCCTGCCGATCGAGGTGCAGGCGCTGCATGCCTACCACGCGCAGAACTCGTTCGAGGCGCTGATGCTCATCGAGCAGATGGCGGACCGGGCGACGTCGCGGGGCGATCAGGGCGGGACGGTGCGCGCGCTGCGGCGGGGGCTGGAGCTGTCGCGGCAGGAGATGTTCCGGGGCGAGATCGACGACCCGCTGCGGGCGGTGCTGATCTTCAGCCGGAAGCTCGGGGAGGCGCTGGCCCGCGCCGGGGATCTCACCGACGCCGACGGGGTGCTCCGCGAGGCGCTGGACCTGGCAGGGCCGGGCGGCACGGACCGGGCGATGGTGCTGGGGTCGCTGGCGTTCGTGGCGCGGGAGCGCGAGCGCACGAGCGAAGCGTCCGTCTACCTGCGGGAGGCGCTGGAGATCGCGCGGCAGAGCGCCGAGCCGGATCTCGTGCACTCCCTGGACACCATGCGCCGCGAGTGGCTGGCGCGGTGAACGGGGCGTCGTGAGCACGGACGATACGCGCGAGGACAAGGTCGCCGCGGGCTCGGGCCCGGCGGGGCCGACGTTCGTGGCGCGGTGGGATCTCGACAAGACCTACCTGCGCACCGATTTCGACACGCTGCGGGACCTTTTGCGCACGGCGGTGGAGCGGCCGGACCAGAAGCGGACCGTGCCCGGCGCGGCGGCGCTCTTGCGGGAGCTGGGGCGCGCGGGGGTGGAGACGCACATCCTGTCGGGGAGCCCCGATCAGCTCCGCTCGCGGATCGTGCAGAAGCTCCGCCTGGACGGGGTGCGCTGGGCGAGCCTGACGCTCAAGCCGAACCTCCAGAACCTCCTGAGGCTGCGCTTCCGGGCGCTGCGCGGGCAGCTCGGGTACAAGCTGCCGGCGCTCCTGCGGGGTCGGTGCGAGCTCGTCGCCCAGCGCGATGGATCCGGGGCGCTGGTGCGGGAGGTGCTGCTCGGTGACGACGCCGAGGCCGACGCCTTCGTGTACTCGCTCTACGCCGACGTGTGCGAGGGCAAGGTGAGCCTGGAGGATCTCACCCGGATCATGCGGCTCGGGCACGCCTACGGGGACACCATCCTCGATGCGCGGCGCTTCGCGAGTTACGTGGAGAAGGGGCCGGTGGTGGAGAGGATCCTGATCCACCTCGACCGGCAGTCGTCGCCGTCCGACTTCCGGATCTTCGGCGGGCGCGTGGTGCCGTTCTACAACTACCTGCAGGCGGCGCTGGTGCTCCACGAGGGAGGGCGGATCCCGCCCTTCGGGGTGCTGCGCGTGGCGCAGGATCTGGTCGTGGCCCACAACTTCGACGGGGCGGCGCTGGCGCGGAGCTACCTGGACCTATCGCGGCGCGGGCACGTCTCGGGGCGGGGAATCCCGGAGATCGTCGCGGCGTACGAGGAGTTGACGCAGCGGCGGGTGGGGGGCGCGAGCGATCTGCGGGCGATGGTCGCGGAGCTGGAGCGCATGGCCGCGGAGCTGCGCCCGCCGGTGGAGCGGCCCTCACAGCCCGTGGACTACGAGGCGCTGGCGACGGTGCACAACCCGCGGGTGCGACGGCACAAGCGCCGATAAGCCCCTGGTGCGTCTCTGGTCCCTGGCAAGTCCCTTGCGGGTCCCTGGCGAGCCGCTCTCTGTAGGCAACGGGGGTAGCGACCAGCGGGAGCGTAGGGGCCGACAGGCCCCTGATCCAGGGTACGCAGTACTCAGAGCCAGGCGTTGTTGAGGATCTCGCCGACGCCGCCGGCGCCGGGGACGATGTACTGGTGCTCGTTGAGGCCCCGCTCCTCCTCGACGTGGGTGCCTGGCTCGGTGCGCAGCACGCGTGTCGGGGAGAGGCCGCGGTCGAGGCGGAGGGCGTAGATCTGGAGGTCCGGGTGGGACTCGTGCACGCGCCGGATGTACTCGGGCGTGACGATGAGGTGCATCGCGATGCACTTCGACGGCTGCCCTTCGAGCGCCGTCTTGTAATACGAGACGGCGCTGACCATGGAGGAGCCGGTGGCTCCCATCGGGTCGGGGAAGAGGACGATGCGCTCGTCGACGTCGCGGCCGATCTTGGCGTCGTGCCAGGTTGCTCCGGTCACTGTGCCCTCGGCGTTGGTCTGACGGCTCATGAAGAGGTGGTCCTGGCGGACCAGGGCCGGATCGAGCACCTCGTTCATGAGGTCGTAGACCACCTGGGATGGCATGGTCCCTGCCCTGGCAATGCCCACCGTGACGGCCTTGGTGGAGCGGGAGAGGGCGGTGCCGCGGTAGATGGCTTCGGGGTGAGAGGCGATCATCCGGGTGGGGACGTCCACCCTTGCGCGCGGGAACTCGGCCGCAAGCACGACGCGGGCCAGCACCTGGTACAGCATGGCGACGAGACGCCCGACATCTGGCTGAGCCGTCTCCGGGGAGCAGACGCGAGCCAGCAGCGTCCAGGCCAGGGGGTCGTCGAGCAGGTGAACGCCCGGCCCGTACCCGTGGGCCAGCTCCGGGGCCCTGAACCGGCTCTCAGCGTACGCGACGTCGATCATCGTTTTTCTGTTACACTACTTGAGCCGGCGCGCGGTATGCGTTGGGGCGCGTGCCAGGACCCCCAGCGTCCACTGGGGCTCCGATCGAGCTTGGGACCACAGCGGGTGGTGCCAGGGCTGACGGTGCGCTCGGAACACGCGAAGGTCCGCCAGGAGTGGATCTTCATTGGACTCGCAGAAGGAAGGGATCTGTGGATAGCGACCTGGCCGAGTCGGTTGCGGCGCTCAAGGACATCTTCGCCCGGCGAGGCATCCCGGCGACTTTTGGCAAGACGGACCCGCCGATCATCGACGAGCTGCGCAAGACGCTGCGGGTTCCCTCTCGTTACCGTGCATTTCTGCAGGAGGCCGACCCGGTCGACGTGGAGACCGTCACCCCCGTGGAGCGGGTGCGTCTCATCCCGGCCAGCAGGCTCGCCGCCGAGCAGATCGTGGACGGCACGGGTGAGGGCGCAGTCCCGGGGTGGCGCAAGAGCTGGGTGCTCATCGCCCGCAGCGCGCTGCTCGGCGACCCCTACTTCCTGGATGTCTCCAAGCTGGACGCCGAAGGAGATTGCCCGGTCTTCACCTGCATGACGGGAACCGAGTCGCTCAAGCCGGAGCTGTGTGCGTCGAGCTTCCAGCAGTTCCTGCGGATCCTGGCGACCTCCATGGAGGTGGCGATGGGCTTCGGGGAGACGGGCCTCGACGACGAGGACGAGTCGATCTTCCGCGAGGCGCTCGCGCCGAAGATCAAGACGATCGACTCCGCCGCCCTCCGGGCCGGCCACTGGACGTGAGCGCCGATCCGCGTCGTGCGGGACCCCACTGGCACCCCTGACGAGCCGCCCGAGGCTCACGGCACGACGGCCGGTGCCGGTCCAGGCGCGACCGTGCCTCAGGAGCCGCTGCCCGTCGCCGTGACGCCGGAGAAGGCGCACGCCCCCTCCACGCCCACGACCCGCGACGACGATGCGCCGCCCCCGCCCCTCCACGAGGCACAGGCACAGGCGCAGGCGCAGGCGCAGGCGCTGCAAACGTCACAGGCAGCGCAGGCAGAGCAAGCAGCGCGCGCCCTCGCTCCGCTCGCGGGCTCCCTGCCCCGGCGCGCGGCGCGGCTCGGCGCGGGGACGGTCGTCGACCACAAGTACGAGATCGAGCGGGTGCTCGGCGAGGGCGGGATGGGGGTCGTGTACCTCGCCCGCGACGTGCACACCGGGCTCCACGTGGTGCTCAAGGCGGTGCGGCAGGAGATCGCGCACCGCCGCGACACGCGCGCCCGCACCCTGGCCGAGGGGCGCGCGCTCGCGCACATCGACCACCCGAACGTGGTGCGGCTCAACGCCGTCGTGGAAGAGCAGGGCTCCCTGTGGCTGGTGATGCAGTACATCGAGGGCGAGAGCCTCGATCGGCTCATCGGCCGGCGCGCGCACGAGGGGCGCCCGCTCGGGGTGGACGAGACGCTGCGGCTGTTCCGGCAGATCGCCGCAGGTGTCGGCGCCGCGCACGGGGAGGGCGTGATCCACCGCGATCTGAAGCCCGCCAATGTGATGGTGCGCGCGAAGGACGGGGTCGCCAAGGTCACCGACTTCGGGATCGCCAAGGAGGAGGCCGACGCGATCGCGGGGCGCGGGATGACGCGCGGGATCATCGGCTCGCTCTACTACATGTCTCCGGAGCAGGTGGTCGGCCGGCGCGATCTCGACAAGCGGGTCGACATCTACGCGCTCGGGGTCCTGCTCTACGAGATGCTCGTGGGGCACGTGCCGTTCGACGCGGACAGCGACGTGGAGATCATGCGCAAGCAGCTCGACGCACCACTGCCCCGGGTGAGTGACGAGCGCCCCGAGGTCCCGGCCACGGTCGACGCCTTCCTCCAGCGCGCATGCGCCAAGGACCGGGCGGCCAGGTTCTCGAGCTGCGACGAGCTGATCGCGGCGCTCGACGCGCTCGGGTACGCGGTCGCGCCGTCACCCCCGACGCATGCGCCGACGTTCACGGTGGCCACCGGCGCGACGGCTGCGCGCGGCGGGGCGGGGGGGCCGCTGGCGACGGCGGCGACGGCGGCGACGGCGGCGACGATGGCAACGGGAGCGGCGGTGGCGCTGGAGCAGGCGCCCTCGAAGACGGACGCGACCGCCTCGACCACCGCCCCCGAGATCCACCTGCCTGCTCCCAGGGAGGCGCGCAAGCCGGGGTGGAGGCGCGCGCTCGCCGTCCTCCTGGCCATCGTCGTGCTCGCGGCCGGAGCGGCCGGGATCCTGGTCGTGGGAGGGCTCCTCCCCGCGACGGACAAGGCACAGCCGGAGCCCGCCGTCGTCCCCGCGACGCCCGCGCCCAGGAGCAGCGTGACCGCGGCGCCGGAGGCGGGCCGGGTGTCGACGACGCCCACGCTCGCAACGCTGGAGGGCGCCTGGACGAGCAACAGCCGGGATTTCGACGCCGTGATGAGCGGTGACGTGCTCGAGTTCCGCGTCCACGACGCCGAGCAATTCACGCCGCAGGACTACGAGGCCGGCGAGGTCCGCTTCTCGCTGCGGGCCCTGCCGCAGGAGCCGGAGGTCTTCGCGGTGGAGGATCACCTGCGCTTCATTCCGCCGGTGGGGCTGAGCTTCGACGCGATGCGCGCCCGCGGCACCTGCCAGGACGTGCGCAGCAGCGCCGAGGATCGGCCCCTGCGCGCGCGCTACGACGGCAGCCGCCTCAGCGTGGAGTTCGCGCGCATCGAGCCGGAGAGCACCAATTTCCTGGTGACGGGGGGCAAGGTGGTGAGCTGCCGCGGCCTGGGCGCCCTCAAGGCGACCCGGGTCCTCAGCGTGCTTACGCGTCCTTGAACCTCCAAAGCGCGACGCCTTGCCAGGAAGCACTGCGTGACGGCTGGCGAGAGCGGTTCGCGGGAGTGGGGCCCCGACGGGATTCACTCCCGGCGGGGTGAGGGGACGCGAGTCCCCTCGTGGAGACTCAGATCCCGCCGACGGCGGGGATGGGGCGGGGCTTGGCGGCGTGGGTCACACCGCATTTGACGGTGGTCGTCGCCGACTGAGCGCTGGCGCGGCCGCCGCCGAGGAGCAGAGGGGAAGCGATCTGCCGCGCTGCGGCGTCCACGTCGGCGGCGCCCTTCGCGGGCACAGGGTTGCCGCTCATGTCGAACGCGGACAGGGTCTGCGTCACCCCGCGCGCGATCTCCCGGTCCGGGAAGGAGAGCGTCACCGTGACCCGCACCATCGCGGTCGATCCCTCCAGGATCCCGAAGCTCAGCGGCTTGTTCGCGAACCCGCTGCAGAACGCGGCAGTTCCCGCGCCGCCGGGGGGCCCGTAGCTCGCCGAGACCCAGCTCGCCACGTCGATGGTCAGCTCGTCGGAGCCCGACCCCTGGGCGTACTGCACGCACTGACCGCGCTGCGGGTCCCAGATGGATCCGGTCTGACAGCGCACGGACTTCGCGCACGCCTGACCGTTCCAGGTCTCGTCCGGGGCGCAGGTCTGCGAGAGGGGGACGCAGGCAGCGGTCGGTCCGTCGACGACGAGGCGGGTGCCCTCGGGGCAGCCGAGCACCTCGCCCTGCCCCACGGAGACGCCCATCCCGCTCGCAACCTGGTTGACCTGCTCGCGGGGGACGCACAGGCCTGTGCTCTGATCGATCTCGTCTCCCGGGCGGCACTGGTCCTGCGCGCACCCGGTGTCCTCCCAGTGACGGCCCCGGCCGCAGTAGGCGTCGGCCTCCTGCTTGGTGAGGCACTGACCTGCGACGGGGTTGTGGCCCTTCAGGCAGCGACAGCGGTTCTGCTGCGTGTCGAAGGCGGCGCCTTCACCGCACGACGACAGCGAACACCGGCAGTTCTTCCCCTGGCAGACCTTGAGAAAACACATGTCGCCCCGGCATCCCGCCACCGCCGCGACGACCGCAGTCGCCGCGAAGGCCGTGAGGACTGCCGCGCGGAGGATGCTGCGGGGCGCGTGGATGAGCCTTGAAACCGAGGGATCGGAGCCGAGTGAGCGCATCGAGCGCGACCGTAGCACCAACGCTCCGACCAACGCTCTCGGCGAAGGAAATCCCGGAGAAGAAGGCACTTTCCAGCAGTGGTGCTCACTTGCCACCGTTCCCACGGGTAAGTCCGTGTGTTACGTAAGGTCAGAGACTGACGACGCGCTTACGGGTGCGGCCCGAGGGCTGATCAGGATCTACCTGCCGTCATCTTGACCTTGACGCTGCCTTTCCACCTTGTGCGTCGCCCCACCGCTGGCCTCGTGGTCAGGGCGGGTACGCACGCGATCGCGTCGGCGAGCCAGGCCTTCCTGGCAGCGGGCTGCCCGGCTCGCTGCGCCGCCGCTACTTGCTGCACGGCCACCCGACCCGGCCTCGTGGAGATGGAGGATCGTTAACAAGGGGGGTCAAAGAGCTAACGGCTGACTCGCGTCATCGCTCGGCATTGACATACAAACTGAGTGATTTCATCGATCTACATGATGGCATCAGTGTTGCTTCAGAGTTGGGATACGGGCGCCCCGCGGGCGCTGAAGGCTTTTCGTGGTTGGACCCATGGTTCGGCCGTGAAGGAGGAACCTCGATGAGATGGATGTGGACACGGGCGCTCCTCTGCGGCGCTCTCGGCCTGGCTGCCGGGAGCACGTCAGGGTGCGCGGTAGAGCGCGAGCCCATCAACAGGGTGCAGCCCAACGCACTGGCGAAGTCGTTCTTCGTCGGCGCGAACCTCCAGAGCCCGGATGACGATCCGGAGTTCTGGACGCGCGCGATGGTCGTGGACGTGGGGTACGGCGCGGCGCAGGACGGCCTCTTCTCGGCCTCCTACGCGCAGGCGGAGATGACCCGCATCAAGTGGCAGATCACCGAGGACGTGCTGATCGGCCGCATCTCTTACGAGCGCATCGAGGGCACCGACGGCAAGGGCGTCGGCGGGAAGGCGAAGGAAGGCGTCGTCGCCGTGGCCTTCAAGATCCTGTCGCACTTCGACATTCGCCGTGAGTACAACCCGACCACGGGCGAGGAGCTGAACATCGTCGGTGAGAACACCAGCGATCGCGCCTGGAACGAGCGGGAGTACATGAGGGTCGACTTCTCGGAGAACCTCAACACCGACTCGTACGACTTCGACACCCTCAGCCTCATCGGCCTCTACGGCGGCGTGGAGTACGAGCCGCTGGCGTACTACGTCAACGACCCGAACGACGCCGACGCTCCCCATTTCGACTCGGGCAGCGGCTACTTCGACATCACCACCAAGGCCTTCGCCAAGCCGCAGCTCATCGACCTGTCGAGCCTCGGCTGGGGCATCGACAAGTTCCCCGCCTGCTACCTCGACAACGACTTCATGGGCGGCGGCGCTCCCACGGCGACCTGCAACCCGGTGGAGCTCACCATCCGCCACTCGTTCCGCCGCGTGGAGAACCGCGACTACGAACCGAAGGACTGGGACGGCTACCAGTTCCAGGCCTACGGGCCGTTCCTCAAGGAGCGGAAGGGCTACTCCCGCAACTACGGGATGACCGACGAGAAGTGGCACCGCTTCGCCACGCTCTACAACATCTGGGAGCGGAGCCACTACTACAAGAGCCCGGCGCAGATGACGGGCGCCGTGGAGTGCTTCACCCCCGAGACCACCGCGTACGGCGCCGATCCGAACCGTGACGACGACGGGAACGGCACCTCCGACGAGTGCGAGGCGGTCACGGAGGCCACCGGGTTCGCCGGCGCGCGCTGCGACACCTTCAACCAGAAGTGCACCCTGCCCTACCAGGCGCGCACGGAGGTCCCGCAGATCTGGTACGTGACCGAGGGCTCGAACTACGAGTACTTCGACGGCACCGACTGGGCGACCCACGAGTGGGACGTGGCGCTCCGCAGCGCCGTCCAGGTCGCGAAATACGCCGAGTGCGCGCGCACCGGCGGACCTGACTGCGCGACGCGCTTCCCCGTGTGGCACGGGCAGCACGACGACAACGCGGACGCCGTGGCGCTCTCGCGTGAGGTCGACGACTGCCGGAACGGCAAGGCGTACGCGGGCGAGGACTGCAACGCCGTCGCGGACCGCATCGGCGGCGAGCGAGGCTACGACCCGGCCGTGATCGACCTGGCGAAGAGGCCCGAGATGCTGGTGCTCTGCCACAGCCCGGTCGAGTTCAACGACCCCGAGGCCTGCGGCAACGAGTCCGAGCGCCTTCCGCCCCACATCACCGCCGCCGACTGCAGCGAGGCGATCACCAGCGGCGACAAGGGCACGGCCTTCCTGTGCCGTCAGGCGAAGTCGGTGCGGATGGGCGACCTGCGCTACCACACCGTGAACCTCTTCACGGCGCCGCAGACCCCCTCGGCGTGGGGTATCTACACGGACTCCGAGGACCCGCTGACCGGCGAGAAGGTGAGCGCATCCATCAACGTGTGGACGCACATCAACGACCTCTGGAGCCAGGGCGTCGTCGATCAGCTCCGCTACATCAAGGGCGAGCTGAAGACCGAGGAAGTGACCAACGGCACCAACGTCCGTGACTGGTCGGCGGCGAGCGAGGCAGCCAAGAGCGGCGGCTTCCAGCACGTCAGCCGGGCGGAGCTGGACAGCAAGCTCGAGGCCCTCACCAGCGCGACGACGGCGATCCCCACGGCGATCAACGACGCGACGCTGAAGGCGAAGATCGGCGAGCTCAAGGCGCAGCTCCAGGGCGTGGCGGCCGACGCGAAGGCGGCGACCACCTCGCAGCCGATCTACAACGTGCGCCGCCAGAACGCGCGCGACACCCAGTTCGAGGCGCAGCTCCTCACGCCGGCGATGCAGCAGTACGCCGGGGTGGACGGCATGCCCGCCACCGACGGGATGATGAACATGGCCTCGCCGCTTCGGGGCATGAACCCGAGCGTGATGCGCCAGATCAAGCAGATGAAGGAGCTCGCGCTCGCCGAGCGTGGCTCCTGCGCGATGGGCACGGAGATGGCCGAGGCGCCGATCTCCATGGTGGGCCTCGGCGACGCCCTCCAGGCGAAGTTCGGCGCATTCAACGCCGAGGACGACAAGGCGACGCAGCAGGCGCGCGCCGAGAAGATGCGGCGCTACCTCGCGCAGCGCGCGCACTTCGCGGTCATCGGCCACGAGATGGGTCACTCCATCGGCGAGCGCCACAACTTCGTCAGCTCGTCGGACGCCTTCAACTACCGCCCGCAGTACTGGCAGCTCCGCACCAGGAACGGCAAGGTCAACGCCGAGTGCACCGACCTGGTCACGGACGGCGCGGGCTGCGTCGGGCCGCGGTACTTCGACCCGATGACCCAGGAGGAAACCGACAACCTCCTGTGGATGTTCATGAGCTCCTCCACGATGGACTACGCCGGTGAGAGCAGCCAGGACATGCTTGGCCTCGGCGCGTACGACTTCGCGGCGGCGCGCATGTTCTACGGCGACGCGGTGGCGGTGTTCAACGACACCAACAACTACGCCGCCAACAAGACCCGCGGGAAGAGCCTGATGTCCTGGAAGATGGACAACTTCGGCGGCATCGTCGGCATCTCGCCCGAGGCCAACGGGCAGCCGATCCACTACTCGCAGATCCAGAAGAACTACGACGTCATCGACTGCGGTCCTGGCGGCAACGGCTACTGGTCGGGCGACGACACCGCCGTCCAGATGTTCAAGCCCGCCACCTGGGACGAGGAGAAGGACGGCGTGTGGCACCCCGTCATCGACGGGCACATCGTCAAGGTCGACGGACAGTACAGCCGCTGCAAGCAGCAGCAGGTCGACTACGTGCCCTACCGCTCGCTCCGGATGCCCACGAGCGGCGAGGCCGGCCAGTTCTACCGCGGCGGCCCCGCGGTCGACATCAACAAGCGCGTGCGCGTGCCCTACGGGTTCGCCACCGACCGCTGGGCAGATCTCGGCAACCTCTCCGTGTACCGTCACGACAACGGCGCGGACGCCTACGAGCTGTTCAGCTTCTTCATCACGCAGCAGGAAGTCGGTCACATCTTCGACAACTACCGCCGCGGGCGGCACACGTTCAGCGTCCGGGGCGCGGCGAACCGCACCCTCGAGCGCTACAACGCGAAGATGCGTGACGGCGCCAAGGGCCTCGGGCTGCTCTACAACATCTACAAGGACTTCGCGCTCGAGAGCTCGTACGAGTTCAACACCCTCTGGCCGTTCATCGCCTCCGCGAACTACAAGGACAACATCCTTGCCTCGGGCCTCGCGTTCGACCACTTCACGCGGATGATGGCGCGCCCCGAGCCCGGCGTGCACTGGAGGCCGAGCTACGACACGGTGTACCGCGCCGCGCAGGATGCGTACGGGAGCCCCGGCACCCTGGATCCCACGGTCACCGTGCCCAACGGCGCCACCGGCTACTACGGCGACGTCTCCTACGGCGGCAAGCCCCTCGGGAACGCGCTCGCGGAGCAGTACGGCGAGTACGACTCCGAGTACACGATGAACGCCGGCGCCTACTACGACAAGGTCTGGACGCCGATGCTGATGACCGAGTCGGTCGACAACTTCATCAGCGACTCGCGCACCGACTTCCTCGACGCGCGCTACCGCTCGGTCTCGCTCGCGGATCTCTTCCCCGAGGGCTACCGCCGCTGGCTCGCGAACAACCTGACGCTCGACGACGAGATCAAGGGCGTCCGCGTCGCCGCCAGCGCCACAGGGGTCCCCGAGAAGGATGGCGATGGCTTCCCCTCCATGGCCATGGGCTGGACGTCCTGGTGGACCGACGGTGGTCCGCAGTCCTGCTTCCCCAGCAACGGCACCACGGTGTGCAGCGTCTACGCGCAGCCGTCGAGCGACCCGTGGAACCCGCAGGCTCCTGCGAACACCGCGATCCTCGACCCGCAGGTCGGCTGGGAGCAGCAGAAGTTCCTGATCGCCATGACCCTCGGGTACCTGCCCGAGAACCAGAAGCGCACCTGGCTCAACCAGATGATGATCTGGGAGCGCCAGACGGACGTGGAACCGGCATGGCAGAACCGCATCGAGCTCCACTACCCCGACGGCGCCGTCTACCTGGCGCGGACCGAGGGCAAGGAGACGATCTTCGGCAAGTCCGTGCAGCGCGGCATCGCGGCGCGCATGCTCGAGTACGCCAACGAGCTGATGGCGAAGGCGTACGTGACCCAGTCCGTGACCCTGAACGGCACGAACTGGTACGAGCCGGTCCTGTCCAGCCAGGGCAAGCCGATCGTGAAGTACGATGCCACCATCAAGAACATCACCCCGGAAGGCAACGAGGCGCCCACGAAGCCCGGCTGCCAGCCGAAGACGGGCACCATGACGGACGAGGCCGCGTACGGAAACTGCGAGTGCGAGGCGAACCGCGCCTGCGCTCAGCTTGAGAGGTACGTGCCCACCATCGAGTTCATGCGCCAGGCGATCAGCGCCTACCAGCTGTGCGTGAACGACGACGTGAAGGGCATCTACGACCTCCCGTCGTGCGGCAACTGAGCTGACCTGAGCAGCTAATCCCGAGCGGCCACGGTGGCTTCGGCCCCGTGGCCGTCCGCTTTTTGTGTCCTCATTCATACGGCAGGGGCTCGCGCCCATCGAGGAGGAG